>NZ_CP041040.1:1206262-2412524 GCF_006385575.1 Microbacterium foliorum
ATCGACTGGCGCCTCACACTGATCGCCGTCGTGCTGATGCCGTTCCTGATCATCGTGCAACGCCGCGTGGGCCAGGTGCGTGCGCGCATCGCCGGAGAGACGCAGGAGTCGCTGTCCGAGCTCACCTCGATCACGCAGGAGACGCTGAGCGTCTCGGGGATGCTGCTCTCCAAAGCGTTCAATCGCCAGCGCACCGAATCCCAGCGCTACCAGGCCGAGAACCGCAACCAGGTGGTCCTGCAGGTGCGGCGGGCGATGAGCGGTCAGGGCTTCTTCGCCGTCGTCCAGGTGCTGATGGCGAGCGTCCCGGCCGTCATCTACCTCGTCTCGGGGTACCTCATCGCCGGCGGCACCGGCGCGATCACCGCCGGTACGGTCGTGGCGTTCACGACCGTCCAGGCTCGTCTGCTGCAACCGCTGATGGGTCTCATGCGGGTGTCGCTCGACCTGCAGACGTCATCCGCGCTGTTCGCCCGCATCTTCGAGTACCTCGACCTCGTGCCTGAGATCCAGGACGCGCCGGATGCGATCGCAGTCTCCGAAGCCCCGGGGCCGCGCGGGCGGATCGAGTTCGCGGATGTCGTCTTCCGCTACCCGGATGCGGCGCCCGACGCTCGTCCCACGCTGCAGGGCGTGTCGTTCGTCGCCGAACCGGGGCAGCATGTGGCATTCGTCGGTCCGTCGGGCGCCGGCAAGACGACAGTGCTGTACCTTGCTCCGAGGCTGTACGAGGCGCATGGCGGCGCTGTGCTCTTCGCGGGAGCCGACGTGAAGACCCTCACGCAGGAGTCGATCATCGATCAGGTCGGCATAGTGTCTCAGGAGACCTACCTGTTCCACGCCACCATCCGCGAGAACCTGCTCTACGCCCGCCCGGAGGCGACGGACGAGGAGATGATCGCTGCCTGCACCGCGGCCAACATCCACCACATCATCAGCGGGTTCGAAGACGGCTACGACACGGTGGTCGGAGAGCGGGGCTACCGCCTCTCGGGTGGCGAGAAGCAGCGCATCGCGATCGCCCGCGTGCTGCTGAAGGATCCACCCGTGCTGCTGCTCGACGAGGCGACCTCCGCCCTCGACACCGTGTCGGAGCGCGTCGTTCAGGAGGCGTTGGACGAAGCGGCGAAGGGGCGCACGACCCTCACGATCGCGCACCGACTCTCGACGATCATGGGTGCGGACGTCATCCACGTGGTGGAGGCCGGGCTGATCGTCGAGTCGGGCACCCATGCCGAACTCCTCGCCCGGGGAGGTCTCTACGCCGAGCTCGCCGCGCAGCAGGTGGCCGCGTCGCGCGTGCTCGACACGGAGATGGTCATCGAGACGGCGGTCTCGGGAGGCATGCGTGCCGCACTCGTCGACCGCCGAGCCGACCGGGCGCCGGAGGACTCGGCCGGAGCGGATGCGGTCGATGCCCTCACCGCGCCGGTTCCGCTGCTCGAGGTGCCTCGCGCGGACGAGCGGGTGTACCCGGCCGAGGGGTGAGACGCGCTCAGTGCACCGACAGGCCGCCGTCGATGAACAATGACTGCCCTGTGACGTAGCTCGAGCCGACACCGGCGAGGAACACGGCTGCCGCCGCGAAGTCTGCGGGCAGCCCGTTGCGGCCGATCATCGTCCGAGCGGCGAGTGCCGCGATCTGCTCCGGATCCTCCTGCAACCGCGCGTTGAGCGGGGTGAGCACGAATCCGGGCACGAGGGTGTTGCTCGTGACTCCGGTTCCACCCCACGCCTCGGCCTCAGAGCGCATCAGCGACTCCACGGCTCCCTTCGACGCCCCGTAGACACCGCTGCCGACGAAGGCACGATGCGCCTGCTGCGAGCTGATCTGGATCAGGCGCCCGAAGCCGCGCTCGGCCATGCCTGTGGCGTAGCGCTGCCCGAGCAGGAAGGGGGCGAGCGCGTTGACGGTCATCGTCGCGTCCCAGTCCTCCTCGGTGATCTCGGCGAACGGCGGGCGGATGTTGATCCCTGCGGAGTTCACGAGGATGTCGGGTTCGCCGAACGGCTCGATGGCAGCCTCGGCGAGAGCCCGGATTCCCTGACGAGAGCTGAGATCCCCGACGACGCCGGCTGCGCGGCATCCCGCGCGAGTGAGCTCGGCGACGGTCTCGGTGATCCGGGCTTCGCCGCGCGCGACGATCACCGTGGACGCACCAGCCCTCGCGAGGGCGGTCGCGATGCCTCGTCCGATGCCCGAGCTCCCGCCGGTGACGACCGCTGTGCGGCCCTCGAGCGAGAAGAGGTCGGCGAGGTACTGGTTCACGGGTCTCCTCATGGCGCGGCTCACCACGCCAGGGCGGCGGTGAGTGCGGGGTCGGGGCGGGCGGCGGAGCGCTCGGGGAGTGCTTCGATCTCGGCGACGAACGCATCGATCTCCGCCGAATATGCGGAATCGTCGTGGGTGCGTGCTATCTCGAGCAGCGGGGGCACGTCCATGGTGAGAATCAGCTCCAGCCTGGCCGTGACGGCGGCGCGGGCGCCCGCCTCATGCAGCACTCGGATTCCGCCCCGCAGCGCGTCCAGGTAGTCGCGCAGCACCGGGAGCTGTGCCCGGCCCTGCGTGATCGAGGTTCCGTCAGCCCGCAGACGCCAGTTCACGACGGTGTCGGGGATGACGTCGAAGCTGCGTGCGCGGGTGTACATCAGCTGCGCGACCACCTGATCCTCATACGCCACGCCCTCGGGAAACCTGAGATCGCTCCAGAAGTCGGTGCGGCTGATCTTCGACCACGCCACGATGTTGGCGCTCGCACGCGGGTGCTCCATGATCGTGGTGCGCAGCCGCGCCGGAGATGTCGCCGCCGACACCCATGGCTGCACCCGCCCAGGGACATAGCGCTCGCCGTCGAAGCGCGATCGCACGTAGGCGCCGGCGACGAAATCGCTGCCGGTCTCGGTGACGGTGCCGAGGAGGCGCTCGAGTGCCGTGGAGGTGAGTTCGTCATCACCGTCGAGAAAACCGACGAAGGGCGTGTCGACCAGGTCGAGACCCACGTTCCGTGCGGCGCCGAGTCCTCGTGACGCCTCGTGCCGCAGGCTTCGGAACCGTGGATCCGACGCGGCCGCTGCGGCGAAGATCTCTGCGGTGTCGTCGACGGAGCCATCGTCGATGAGGAGAGCGCGCCACCGTGTCTCTGACTGCGAGAGCAGCGAGTCGAGTGCGGCGGGAGCGAAGGCGCCGATGTCGCGGCCGGGGACGATCAGGGTCACGATCGGGGCGGATGCGGTCACCAGCCGAGTCTATGGCCGCACGCGCTGCTCACGCCGTTCAGTGATGGGCGACTGCACGCACCGCCTCGGCCACCAGCGCGGCGAGCCGCTCAGGCAGATCGGGGGGAAGCGCCTCGCGTCCGAATGTGAAGCGCACGGAGGTCTGTGCGACAGCAGGGGACACCCCGCACGCGAGGAGCACGTGCGAAGGCTCATCGCTTCCGGCCGCACACGCCGAGCCGCTCGACGACACGACTCCCCGTCGCTCGAGCTCAAGCAGAACTGCCTCGCCGCTCACCCCGGCGAACGCGAAGCTCGCGGTGCCGGGAAGCCGCGCCACCGGGTCACCGGTGAGCGATGCCCGCGGCACGAGCGCCTGCACCGACGCGATGAATCGTCCGGTCGAAGCCCTGAGCCGAGTGTTCACCTCATCGCGCTCGGCGTCGGCGAGTTCCAGCGCTGTGGCGAGGGCCACCGCCCCCGCGACGTTTTCGGTGCCCGAGCGGCGGCCCCGCTCCTGGCCGCCGCCGTGCATGAGGGGTTCGAGCGCGATGCGCCCCCGCACGGCGAGCGCTCCGATGCCCTTGGGCGTCCCGAGCTTGTGTCCGGCCACCGCTATCGCGTCCGCTCCGAGGTCGGCGAGCGGCAGCCACCCCGCCGACTGCACGGCGTCGACATGCAGCGTTACGCCTGCGCTGCGGGCCGCTGCTGCGAGTGCGGGCACGTCCTGGATCGTGCCGATCTCGTTGTTGGCGTGCCCGATGGCGACCAGTGCGGTGTCATCGCGCAGGGACTGCGACAGTGCGGCAGCGGAGATCCTGCCGAGCGCGTCGACCGGAGCCGCCGTGACCTCGACGCCGTGGAAATGACGCAGGTAGTCGGCGGACTCGAGGATCGACTCGTGCTCGATCGGCGAGACGACCAAGTGCCGACGGCCACGGACCAGGGCTCCGAGCACGATCCCCTTCACCGCGAGGTTGTTCGACTCTGTTCCGCCGGAGGTGAAGATCACATCGCCGGAGCGCATCCCGAGAACGCAAGCGACCCGTGAACGTGCCTCGTCGAGCGCGCTCGCCGCAGCCTCGCCGTATGTGTGATGGCTCGACGGGTTGCCGAACACGCCGGTGAGGAAGGGGCGCATCGCGTCGAGCACCTCCGGGCGGACCGGGGCAGTCGCGGCGTGGTCGAGATAGAGCATCCGCGTCAGTCGATCCGCACGTCCAGGCCGAGGTCGAGCGCCCTCGCCGAGTGCGTCAACGCTCCGACCGAGATCACGTCGACCCCGGTCGCCGCGATGCCGGCGACCGTGTCGAGATTCACGCCGCCCGAGGCCTCGACCTGCGCGCGGCCATCGATCAGCGCCACTCCCGCGCGCAGCTCGTCGAGCGAGAAGTTGTCGAGCAGCACGGTGTGTGCGCCGCCGTCGAGCACCACCGGGATCTGATCGAGCCGGTCGACCTCGACGACCACATGGGTGGTGTGCGGCAGGCGCGAGAGCGCATCGCGCAGAGCGGTGGCGAGGTCGACGCCCGAGCGCTTCAGCACCGCGAGGTGGTTGTCCTTGGCCATCACCGCGTCCGACAGTGAGTGGCGGTGGTTGTGTCCGCCTCCCGAGAGCACGGCATGCCGTTCGAAGGCGCGGAGTCCCGGGGTCGTCTTCCGAGTATCCGCAATGCGTGCCGGCGTTCCGTCGATCGCGCGCACGTACGCGGCGGTGACTGTCGCGATGCCGCTCATCCGCTGCGTGAAGTTCAGCGCGATGCGCTCGGCTGTGAGGATCCCTCGGCCGGATCCCGACACCGAGGCGAGCACATCACCCGCAGAGAAGGCGTCACCGTCACCCACGTGCACGTCGATCGCGATCGTCGGATCGGTGAGACGGAACGCGGCCGAGAACACCTCTCCTCCGCTGAAGATCCCCGCTTCACGGGCGACCAGGTCGGCGGTGGCGGTGGCATCCGAGGGCAGCAGCGTGGTGCTGGTGAGGTCGCCCCAGGGAGCGTCCTCCTCGAGCGCTGCGCCGACGACGCGGGTGATGTGGGCGGGGGTGAGCATCAGACGGTCTCCAGGAGAGGTGCGGTGACGGGGTCGCGGAAGTGCGCACCGATCGAGTCGGTGCGGGCGAGAGCTGCGGATGCCGTCGCCTCGCCGAGCAGGAGCAGGTTCGCGTCCTCGCGCTCGGCGACGGTCGTGGGGTCGGGGGCGGCGGCGAGCCAGCGACGCACCGTGATCACGGCATGCCGGAGACCGTCTTCCGAGCGCAGCAGGCCCACGTGGTCCCACATCAAGCGCTGGAGTGCTGCGCGATCGAACGCGGTGCCGTCGGCGTCCACGTCGTCCGAGCCCCGGCCATCGTCGCGCATCGCGTCGTTCACAGGCTCGACACGGGTGTCCGTCTGGGGATGCTGCCAGGGTGCATCGAGCGCCGCTGCCGCTCGTGCGCTGAAGACGGCGCCTTCGAGCAGGGAGTTCGAGGCGAGGCGATTCGCTCCGTGCACGCCCGTCCGCGCGACCTCGCCCACCGCGAACAGGCCATGGATGGACGTGCGGCCGTCGAGGTCGGTGACGACGCCGCCCATAAGGTAGTGCGCGGCCGGTGTCACGGGAATCGGCTCGGACGCCCAGTCGAAACCCCGTTCACGCGTGACCCGATCGATGGTCGGGAACCGATCTGCGAGCCGGGGTCCGCCGATCATCGTCGCGTCGAGATGCACGGGGGAGCCTTGCCGGGCGGTCTGTCGGGCGATCGCCCGGGCGACGACATCGCGCGGGGCGAGTTCGCCGTCGGGGTGGGTGTCGAAGACGAATCGCCGACCGGCCGCGTCGATCAGGGTCGCCCCTTCGCCGCGCACGGCTTCGGAGACGAGGAACGCGGGGCCCTCGGCCAGGATCGTCGGATGGAACTGCACGAACTCGAGGTCCGCGACCGCGGCGCCGATGCGCAGTGCGGCGGCGATGCCGTCTCCTGTGGCGCCCAGGGGGTTCGTGGTGTGCGCGAAGAGGTGACCGGCGCCGCCCGTCGCGAGGATCACTGCATCGGCTGAGAGGTCGGAAGTCACGCCGTCGACCACGACGCGGATGCCACGCGCGGTGCCGTCGTCGACGATCACGTCTGCGAGGAAGGCGCCTTCGACGACGGTGATCTCGGCGCTGCGGACAGCGGCCACCAGCGCCTCGGCGATCGCCGCTCCGGTGGCATCCCCGCCGGCATGGACGATGCGGGCGTGACGGTGAGCAGCCTCGCGTCCGAGCAGGAGCTCGCCGTCCGGCGACCGGTCGAATGCGACGCCTCGGGCGATCAGCTCGGCGATCCGTGCCGCGCCGTCTCGCACGAGAACCTCGACGGCGGCCGCATCCGAGAGCCCTGCCCCCGCATCGATCGTGTCGGCCGCGTGCTGCGCCGCCGAGTCGCCTGCGCCGTAGATCCCGGCGACGCCACCCTGCGCGTACCCCGTGCAGCCGTCGCCGATCGCGCCCTTCGTCACGACGGTGACCGAGTGCCCGGCCTCTCGCGCGTGCAGCGCTGCGGTCAGTCCGGCGATCCCCGATCCGACGACGATGACGTTCATCGTGCGCTCGCCACCACGGGCGGCTTCGCCGCCAGCATCCGCTCGAGAGCGATGCGAGCGGGATCGGCCACATCGGCCGTCACCGTGATCCGGTTCGGGGTGCGACCCGCGACGAGCTCTTCCAGCACCCAGGCGAGGTACCCGGGGTGGATGCGATACATCGTCGAGCAGGGGCACACCACCGGGTCGAGGCAGAAGATCTCGTGCTGCGGGAACTGCGCCGCGAGGCGGCGGACGAGGTTGATCTCGGTGCCGATCGCGAACGTCGTCGGGGTGGTCGCCGCGGCGATCGCTCGGCGGATGTAATCGGTCGAACCCGCCTCATCAGCCGCGTCGACGACGGCCATGGGGCTCTCCGGGTGCACGATCACCCGGACGCCGGGGTGCTCCGCCCGCGCCTGGTCGATCTGGTCTACGGTGAACCGGCGGTGCACCGAACAGAACCCGTGCCACAGGATCACCCGGGAGTCGACGAGCTCCGCCGCGGAAGAGCCGCCGAGCGCCTTGCGAGGGTTCCACATCGGCATCTGCTCGAGAGGCACGCCCATCGCCTTCGCGGTGTTGCGTCCGAGGTGCTGGTCGGGGAAGAACAGAACTCGTCGCCCGCGCTCGAAGGCCCACTCGAGCACGGTCTGCGCGTTCGACGAGGTGCAGACGATCCCGCCGTGTCGGCCGACGAAGCCCTTGATCGCGGCGGAGGAGTTCATGTACGTGACGGGGATCACCGGCACTCGACCGTCCTCGTCCTCCGCGTCGAGGTCGCCGAGCACGTCGGCGAGCTGTTCCCAGCAGTCCTCGACCTGATCGATGTCGGCCATATCGGCCATCGAGCACCCGGCCGCGAGGTTCGGCAGGATCACCGCCTGATCGGGGCCGGAGAGCAGGTCGGCCGTCTCGGCCATGAAGTGCACGCCGCAGAACACGATGGCCTCGGCATCGGGGCGCTCCTTCGCGGCGGTCGCGAGCTGGAACGAGTCGCCCACATAGTCGGCGTGCCGCACCACCTCTTCGCGCTGGTAGAAGTGTCCGAGGACGACGGCACGGTCGCCGAGCGTCGCCTTCGCCGCGCGGATGCGCTCGTCGAGGTCGTCCTCGCTCGCCTCGCGGTACTCGGCAGGGAGCTCTCCCTGACGCGGTGCCCCGGTCGGGATGACGTCACCCATAGACGAACCAGGGCCATAGCCCGGGCGGGAGTCGAAGTCCCAGGGCCCGACGGCGAGATCGGTCGTGCATGTCGCATCTGTCGATGCGCCCGACACGATCGACTGGATCGCGTGGTCGACGGAGGCGTCGATCGGCTGGACGACCGGCGTCGGAACGAAGGTGATGCTCATCGGGTGCTCGTCTCCTCAGGGCCGAGAGGGCCGCGATCGGCCAGCTCGACATCGGTGTTGTAGCGGTACAGGCGGGCGGGGCGGTGACTGCCGGTGCGGAACCGGTCGGTCGGGAGCAGGTTGCCGGCGGACTCGACCTGACGGCGGAAGTTAGCCGGATCCAGGTGCTTTCCGAGGATCGCCTCGTATGCCTCGCGGAGGTCGGCCAGGGTGAACTCCGCAGGGAGGAACCCGTGGGCGACGCGGCTGTAGCCGACCTTGCTGCGCAGACGCCAGAGCGCGTAGTCGACGATCTTTCGGTGATCGAAGGCGAGCGGCGGCAGGTCGCCGAGATCGAACCAGCGCACGTTCTCGGGAGCGAGACCGGATGCTCGATGCGCGGCGCTCTGCGCGTCGACGTCGTCCTGACGCAGCAGCGCCCAGTAGACGATCGAGACCACACGAGTGGGGGAGCGGTCGACGGCTCCGAAGGCGTAGAGCTGCTCGAGGTAGCTGGGCGTGAGCCCCGTCGTTTCGGCGAGCGTGCGGGCGGCGGCGTCGACCGGTGATTCGGTCGGAGTCAGCCATCCGCCGGGCAGAGCCCACTGGTCGGCGAACGGCTCTCGGGTGCGCAGCACCAGCGGCAACGCGAGCACCGCAGCGCCGTCCTCGGTGCGACGCAGCGTGAGGATCACGGTCGACACGGCGACATCGATGCCTCTGGTTTGAGTCATGGGTACCTTATCCTCCGAGATCGATCTTAGTGTCATCGCGACCATTAGTGCGCGCATGTGACGATGCGGCACACCTGAAGCCGAAACGTTATATACCAGCGTTCCGGAGTCTTGTTGCCCTGTTGGCTATTTGTTAGGTTACTGTCCTAACAAATCCCTTTCGGGGGATCTGTCGCGAGTCCCACTCGGGGCTCGGCTCCATCCGGAGATCCCTCCTGCAGTGCAGCACCGAGAGGAAATACAGAATGATCCGTAACGGAAGGCGCAAGATAGCGCTCACCGCTGTGGCGGGGGCATCCGTCCTCGCCCTGGGTTTGACGGCCTGTGGCGCAGGCGGCGGCGACGAGGGGAGCGGCGGCGACAGCGACCGGGCTCTTCGCGTGTGGGCCGGCAGCCAGACCCCCATCACCGCGAACTACAACCCGTTCGCCCCGACCGTGCTCCATGGTGCGCTCGGGCCGATCTTCGAGCCGCTGTTCTTCTTCAACAAGACGGCCGACGCCGAACCGGTCGGCCTGATCGGCGACTCGTTCGAGTACAACGAGGACGGCACGGCGATCACGATCACCATCAAGCCCGACCTCAAGTGGAGCGACGGAGAGCCGCTCACCGCGGCCGACGTCGCATTCTCCTTCTCGTACGAGGCCAATAACCCCGAGGGCAACGGCCTGGTCTCCGCCGAGGCGACCGATGACACCACGGTCGTGCTCACCTACACGACCGCGCAGTACACGACCGAGTTCCAGCGTCTGGGATCGACCTACATCCTTCCCGAGCACGTCTGGTCGGAGGTCGCCGACTTCGCGAACTTCGCCAACGAGGAGCCTGTCGGTTCCGGCGCCTACGTCGTCGACAAGACGACGAGCGAGTCCTACACGCTCGTCGCCAACGAGAACTTCCGCGACGCCGACGAGCTCGGAGTCAAGAAGGTCCAGTACATCGCGGTCGACAACAACCAGACCGCTCAGGACCTGCTCGCCGCGGGCAAGCTCGACTGGACGGGCATGTTCATCCCGAACCCCGACGACGTCACGGGCAACGGCGCGATCGACTGGATCAACACCCCGCAGGACCCGACGGTGCTCTACACCTGCTCGAACGCCGAGCTCGGCTGCACCGGTCCCCAGACGGATGTCGCGGTTCGCCAGGCGCTCAACGTCGCCATCGACCGTGCGGCGATCAAGGACAAGGCGTTCGTCGGTCTGACCGGAGACATCTCGCCCACCTTCGCTCTGCTTCCGCGTGATGAGAAGTGGGTCGCGGACTCCGCCAACGAGGTCAGCCCCCAGGAGGCCGACGCCGCGGAGGCGGGCGAGATCCTCGAGGCTGCCGGCTACACGAAGGACGGCGACTACTACGCGAAGGACGGCGTGCCGCTCGAGCTCAGCCTGATCTCGGTTGACGGCTGGACCGACTACAACGACGCCGCGAAGCTGATCGCCGAGCAGGCAGAGGCGGCCGGCATCAAGGTCACGGCATCCACGGTGCAGTGGCAGGAGTTCTCAGACGCCCGCCAGGGCGGCGACTTCCAGCTGATCGTCGGCGGTGTCATCGGCACGTCTGTGGCCGACCCGTTCCAGATCTACCGCGACTGGTTCGGCGGCACGGCGGTGGAGTCCACCAGCCCGGTCGGCGCCGAGGTGCCTGCCGGCCGCTGGAACTTCAGCCGGTACAGCAACCCCGTGGTCGACACCGCAATCCAGTCCGCTGTCAGCACGAACGACGAGACCGAGAAGAAGGAGCTGTACGCCACGATCCAGACCGAGATCGTGCGCGACCTGCCCTACATCCCGCTCGTGATCAACGCGACGCAGACCTTCTACAACACGAAGGACTTCACGGGCTGGCCGACGGAGGAGGACCTCTACGCCTTCCCGCCGTCCTGGGGAGCGATCGCGGCGGGCTACGTCCTGACGCAGCTCGAGCCGGTCAAGTAACGCAATGGGGTCGGGGGAGCAGGAAGCAAGGTCAGTGACATGAAGTTCTATGCACGAAGAATCGGGTTCTACGCGTTCACGCTGTGGGCTGCGATCTCACTCAACTTCCTGCTTCCCCGGCTCATGCCGGGGAACCCGGCGGACATCATGATCGCCAAGATGCAGCGTGCGGGCGGCGAGGTCTCCGAGACCACGATCCGCAACATCAAGCTGCTTCTCGGCGGCGATGACTCGTCCCTCTGGGAGCAGTACATCGCGTACTGGGGGCGGATGCTCCAGGGCGACCTGGGCATCTCCGTCACCAAGTTCCCCGCGCCGGTGAGCGAGCTGATCGGCCAGGCGCTGCCCTGGACGCTCATCCTCGTCGGCACGGTCACGGTGATCTCCTTCATCCTCGGCGTCGCGCTCGGTGCCTGGGCGGGGTGGAAGCGCGGTACCTGGGTCGACCACCTGATCCCGGCGACCACCGTGCTGCAGTCGATCCCGTACTTCTGGATGGCGCTGCTCCTCGTCTCGGTGTTCGCTGTCGGACTCGGCTGGTTCCCGATCTTCGGCGGCTATGACGTCTTCGAGTTCCCCGACGGCCCCGAACCGACCTGGGCGTTCTTCACGAATGCCCTCTCACACGCACTCCTACCCGCCATCACCATCGTCATCTCGTCGGTCGGCGGCTGGATGTTCGGAATGCGCAACATGATGGTGCAGACCATGGCCGAGGACTACGTGCTCACGGCCGAGGCGAAGGGACTCCGTCCGCGCCGCATCATGACCACCTATGCCGCCCGCAACGCCGCGATCCCCTCGATCGCGGGCTTCTCGATCACTCTCGGCTTCGTCGTGGCCGGATCGATCGTCATGGAGCAGGTGTTCACCTACCCGGGCATCGGCAAGCTGATGTTCCAGGCGGTCACGAACAACGACTACGCGCTGATGCAGGGGCTCTTCCTCGTCATCACCATCACGGTGCTCGCCGCCAACTTCATCATGGACCTCGTCTATGGCTTCATCGACCCGAGGGCTCGCCAGAATGTCTGACACCGAGAACGCAGTGCTGATCACGAAGGATCAGCCCACGACCCAGCCCGCGAGCACCATCTCGCTGGCGACCCAGCGGGGGCGCAAGCGCCGCCGGGTGCTCCCGATCACCTCGCCGAAGTTCGTCGTCGGCGCTGTCATCGTCCTGTCGATCGTGCTCTTCGCGATCATCGCGCCGATCTTCTCGCAGAATCCGCGGAGTACCGACAACCCGGCCCTGCTCCCTCCGTCGCCGGAGCACTGGCTCGGCACCACCAAGCTCGGCAACGACATGTTCGCCCAACTCGCGATCGGCGCTCAGGGTTCACTGCTGGTCGGCGTCGTCGCCGGCGGCATCGCGATCATCCTGTCCCTCCTCTTCGGGGTTCTCGCCGGATACCTCGGCGGATGGCGGGAGGATGCGCTCGCACTGCTGACCAACGTCATGATCGTGATTCCCGGACTGCCGCTGGTCATGGTGATCGCGTCGTTCGTCCCGGAGCGCAACTGGCAGCTCGTCGCCTTCGTGCTCGGAATCACGTCCTGGGCCGGCGCCGCCTATGTGCTGCGTCTGCAGACTCGATCGCTGCGCACCCGTGACTACGTCTACGCGTCGAAGGTCGCGGGGGAGAGGTCCTTCCGGGTCATCCTCGTCGAGATCATGCCGAACCTGCTGCCGCTGCTCACCGCGCAGTTCCTGTTCGCGATCATCTTCGCGATCCTCGGCGAGGCCGGTCTCTCGTACCTCGGTCTCGGCCCCACCTCATCGATCACCTGGGGGACCATCCTCAACGATGCGCAGTCGGGCCAGGCTCTCGGCCGAGGCGCGTGGTGGTGGTTCGTACCGCCGGGAGTGATGATCGCCCTGCTCGGTGCGGGACTCGCTCTCATCAACTTCGCGATCGACGAGGTCATCAACCCCAAGCTCCGCAACGCGCCGGATGCGGCTCGCCGTGTGCGCAAGGCGGCCAAGATGAAGGGACTCGCCGCATGAGCGCTCCGGACGCGGTTCTGACCGCACGCAACGTGTCGATCGAGTACGAGGTCGACCCGCCCGTCAAGGCGGTTCGCGATGTCTCGCTCACGCTCAACCGAGGAGAGATCCTGGGACTGGCCGGCGAATCGGGCTGCGGCAAGACGACGCTCGCCTACGGCATGAACCGGCTGCTCAAGGCGCCGGCGCTCATGACCGGCGGCGAGATCGTGTTCCACGATCGCGATGGCCACGACATCGACATCGTCGCCCTCGACGGAGACGGGCTGCGGGCGTTCCGCTGGGACAAGATCTCGATGGTGTTCCAGGGCGCGATGAACTCGCTCAACCCGGTGATCAGCGTCCGTGCGCAGATCTTCGACATCTTCGACACCCACCGACCGGGCATGTCCAAGAAGGACAAGCAGGCGAGGGCCGAAGAGCTCCTGACTCTCGTCGGCGTCGACCCGTCACGGCTCACGAGCTTCCCTCACGAGCTCTCGGGCGGCATGCGTCAGCGCATGATGATCGCGATGGCGCTGGCTCTGGATCCGCAGGTGATGATCATGGACGAGCCGACCACGGCGCTCGACGTCGTGGTGCAGCGCGGCATCATCCGCGAGATCATGCGGCTACGCGAGCGTCTCGGCTTCGCCGTCATCTTCATCACCCATGATCTGCCGATGCTGATCGAGATCAGCGACCGCATCGCCGTGATGCTGCAGGGGCAGATCGTCGAAGAGGGCACGGCCGAGGAGATCTACCGCACGCCGCAGCACGAGTACACCAAGAAGCTGCTGTCGAGCTTCCCGAGTCTGACCGGTGAGCGCGGCGACTTCGTCCGCACCGGCAACCAGCCCAGCCAGGAGGAGATCCGATGAGCGCTCACACCCTCGAGGCCCGCAACCTGGTGAAGGACTTCACTCTGCGATCAGGGCTGAAGACGTCGGTCCTGCACGCGGTCAAGGATGTGTCCTTCACCATCGAGGCGGGCAAGACGGTCGCCCTCGTCGGGGAGTCGGGCTCGGGCAAGTCGACGATCGCTCGGATGCTGATGAAGCTCGAGACGCCGACGAGCGGTCAGATCCTGCTCGACGGCACAGACTCGGGGATGCGCGGCCGCGCGGTCGAGGACTACCGCTCGCAGGTGCAGATGGTGTTCCAGGACCCGTTCGCCTCGCTGAACCCGTTCCACACGATCATCCATCACCTCGAGCGCCCGATCAGACTCCACCACCCGAAGCTCTCGAGCAAGCAGGTGCGTGAGCGCGCCATCGAGCTGCTCGAACGCGTGCGGCTGTCACCAGGCGAGAGCTTCGCGGAACGTCGTCCGCATGAACTGTCGGGTGGCCAACGACAGCGCGTGGCGATCGCGCGGGCGCTGGCGCCGGGAGCGCGGTTCATCGTCGCGGATGAGCCGGTCTCGATGCTCGACGTGTCGATCCGCTTGGGAGTGCTGAACCTGTTGGCCGATCTGCAGCGTGAGGAGAACCTCGGGGTGCTCTACATCACGCACGACCTTGCCACGGCCCGCCACTTCAGTGACGAGATCATGGTGCTGTACAAGGGCGATGTCGTCGAGCGCGGCCCCGCCGACGACGTCATCCTCAACCCGCAGCACGAGTACACGAAGACGCTTCTGGGCGCCGCGCCCGAACCCGAGAATCTCGGGCGCCTGCGCGACGAGGTCAGGGCCGAACTGGCAGGCCGCTGACGGCATTCTCGCCCTGTGCTCTCCTGTCGCCGTCCGGTCGACGGTCGCAGGAGAGCGCGGCCTTCTGAGGCCTGTGCGGATGGCATCGACCCGCTAGACTGAGGCCACAACTGAAGACAGGCCGAATGACCCACGCGGGAGAGCCCCGGCGAACGCAGCCGGGCACCGAAGGAGCAAGCCTCCCCGCCAATCTCTCAGGTACGCGTACCGCGCGGTTCCGGCCACTCTGAAAAGCGATTTCGAGCGAAGCAAGAAGTCGGGTTGAGCGAGGGCGTCCCCGCCCGAGCCGAAACCCTGGTGAGACGAGTTCCGCGAGTCTCCACCTCTTCTTCCTCGCTCACGTGATCCGCCGACGGTGAAAGCCCAGTCTCTGGGCGAAGCTCTCAGGCCCATGACAGAGGGGGAGTTCCCAGGAGCAGCGTCGTCGCTGTTCCACCCGACCCAGCCCGGGAGAACTCCATGTCCGACCCTCGCTACACCCCTCTGCGTGATCGCCACGAGGCGCTCGGCGCATCGTTCACCGACTTCGGCGGATGGCAGATGCCGGTGCGATACACGTCCGATCTCGCCGAGCACCATGCCGTGCGGCAGGCCGCAGGCATCTTCGACATCTCCCACATGGCGGAGTTCCTCGTCACCGGCGACTTCGCCGGCGACTTCCTCGACTATTCGCTCGCCGGCCGACTCTCGGCGATGGCGGTGGGCAAGGCGAAGTACTCGCTGATGCTGGCCGAGGACGGCGGGATCATCGACGACGTCATCGTCTACCGGCTCGCCGAAGACCGCTTCCTGGTGATCGCGAACGCGGGAAACCGTGGGTTCGTCGACTCGGCGTTCGCCTCACGAGTGCGCTCGTTCCCGTCGAGGATCGAGCGCGAGATGCCCGCCCGTGCCCAGGGCGAAGACCGCAGCTTCGCGGGGTTCATCGGAGACAGAGGAGTCGACGTCGAGGACGTCTCCGACGAGTACGCGCTGCTCGCTGTGCAGGGCCCGGCTTCTGAGGCGATCGTCTCGTCCACGACGGGCATCACCGACCTCGGCACGCCGTGGGCCGAGCAGAAGTACTACGCGTGGGCCGACGCGACGTTCCTCGGTGCGCCGCTGCTCCTGGCCCGCACCGGGTACACCGGCGAAGACGGCTTCGAACTGCTCGTGCGAGTCGCCGATGCTCCCGCTCTGTGGGACGCACTCGCAGAGGCGGGCCAGGAGCACGGGCTCGTCCCCGCGGGTCTCGCGGCGCGCGACACTCTCCGCCTCGAAGCCGGCATGCCGCTGTACGGCCACGAGCTCTCGCGTGAGACGAAACCGTCGCAGGCAGGTCTCGGGCGAGTGGTGGTCTCCGACAAAGACGACTTCATCGGCAAGGGATCGGTGGATGCCGCATCCGATGCTCCCGTGCTGGTCGGTCTCGTCGCCGAGGGGAAGCGCGCCGGACGCGCAGGCTACTCGGTGGTCGACGCAGACGGTGTCGTCCTGGGCGAGATCACGAGTGGCGCCCTGAGCCCGACACTCGGTCATCCGATCGC
This sequence comes from Microbacterium foliorum, assembly GCF_006385575.1. Lineage (NCBI taxonomy): Bacteria > Bacillati > Actinomycetota > Actinomycetes > Micrococcales > Microbacteriaceae > Microbacterium > Microbacterium foliorum. Next base: position 1,222,259 of record NZ_CP041040.1, read on the forward strand.
GATGGCCTACGTCACCCCTTCTTCCGCTGCGGCGGGAACCGCAGTATTCCTTGATGTGCGGGGAACCAGGATCCCCGCGACCGTGACCGCCCTGCCTTTCTATCGGAGGACCAAATGACTGATCTCAACGCACTCAGCTATACCGACGAGCACGAGTGGATCGCCGCTGACGGCGATGCCGTGACCATCGGCATCACCGACTACGCGGCCGACAAGCTCGGCGATGTCGTCTTCGTCGAGCTCCCGGCCGTCGGCACCGACGTCACCGCAGGTTCGGTCGTGGGGGAGATCGAGTCGACCAAGTCGGTCGGCGAGCTCTACGCCCCCGTCACGGGCACGGTCGTCGAGATCAACGACGCCGTCGTCGACGACCCCTCGCTCGTGAACGCCGAGCCGTTCGCCGGAGGCTGGCTCATCAAGGTCTCCGTCGGCGCCGGTGCGCTCGACGGCCTGATGGACCGCGACGCGTACGTCGCTCTCACGGAGGGCTGATCGACCAGTGGTCTCTTTCGCCGATCGTCACATCGGAACCACCGCTGCCGCCCAGCGTCAGATGCTCGATGCCCTGGGCGTCGAGTCGGGGCTCCAGGACTGGAGCCCTGTCGAGGCGCTGATGCGCCAGGCCGTGCCCGCCTCGATCTTCACCCCCGCCTCCGCGGACTCGATCATCCCGCGCGCTGCGAGCGAGACCGAGGCGCTCGCCGAGCTGCGGGCGCTCGCGTCGCGCAACACGGTGAACCGTCCGATGATCGGCCTGGGCTACTACGGCACGGTCACCCCTCAGGTGATCCAGCGCAACGTGCTCGAGAACCCCTCCTGGTACACCGCCTACACGCCGTACCAGCCCGAGATCTCGCAGGGTCGCCTCGAGGCGCTGATCAACTTCCAGACCATGGTCGCAGAGCTCACCGGTCTGACGACGGCGAACGCGTCGATGCTCGATGAATCCACGGCCGTCGTCGAGGGGATGCTGCTGGCACGCCGTGCGTCGAAGAAGGCGTCGAATGTCTTCGCCGTCGACGCGGATGCGTTCCCGCAGACGAAGGCGCTGCTCGAGACCCGTGCAGAAGCAGTGGGCATCGAGCTGGTGTCGGTCGACTTCGCCGCCGGTGAGGAGCTTCCCTCCGAGCTGTTCGGCGTGTTCATCCAGTACCCCGGGGCTTCCGGGCGGGTCTGGAACCCGAGCGCCGTGATCGATGCCGCGCACCTCGCAGGCGGGCTCGCCGTCGTCGCGGCCGACCTGCTCGCGCTCACACTGATCGCCTCGCCCGGCTCGCTCGGCGCCGACGTCGCGGTCGGGACCACGCAGCGCTTCGGCGTGCCCATCGGCTTCGGCGGTCCGCACGCAGGCTACATGGCCGTGCGCGCAGGACTCGAGCGGCAGCTGCCGGGGCGCCTCGTCGGCGTCTCGGTCGATGCAGACGGCAAGCCGGCCTACCGGCTGTCTCTGCAGACCCGCGAGCAGCACATTCGCCGCGAGAAGGCGACCAGCAACATCTGCACCGCTCAGGTGCTGCTCGCCGTGATGGCTTCGATGTACGCGGTCTATCACGGGCCCGATGGCCTGAAGGCGATCGCCCGGGAGGTCGCGGCGAAGACCGCGATGCTGCGCGACTGGCTCGCCGACGCGGGCGCTGACATCGTCCACGACTCGTTCTTCGACACCATCCAGGTGCGGGTTCCGGGGCGCGCGCCGGAGTACGCGGAGCAGGCGCACCACGGTTTCGGCATCCTGCTGCACGCCGCCGACGCCGACACGATCGGCATCTCGGTCGACGAGACCACGACAGTCGCCGAGCTCCACCAGGTGGCACAGGTGTTCGGCGGTACTCGGGAACGGGCGTTCGGGTTCTTCGGCTCAGGGTCTCAGGGCGGCCTTCCCGGCGACCTGCTGCGTCAGGACGAGTACCTCACGCACCCCGTCTTCCACGCGCACCGCAGCGAGACGGCGATGATGCGCTACCTCAAGAGCCTTGCCGACCGCGACTACGCGCTCGACCGCGGCATGATCCCGCTCGGGTCGTGCACGATGAAGCTCAACGCCGCGACCGAGATGGCATCGATCACCTGGCCTGAGTTCGCGGGCATCCACCCGTTCGCACCGGCATCCGATGTCGAGGGGTATCTCGACATGATCACGCAGCTCGAGGCATGGCTCGCCGAGGTCACCGGATACGATGCCGTCTCCCTGCAGCCGAACGCGGGTTCGCAGGGTGAGCTCGCCGGCCTGCTCGCGATCCGCGGCTACCACCTCGCGAACGGCGACACGCAGCGCACCGTGTGCCTGATCCCGTCGTCCGCGCACGGCACGAACGCGGCCTCCGCGGTGCTCGCCGGCATGAAGGTCGTCGTCGTGGCGTGCGACGAGCTCGGCAACGTCGACCTCGACGATCTGCGGGCGAAGATCGCGGCGCACGCCGACGAGCTGTCCGCGCTGATGATCACCTACCCGTCCACGCACGGTGTGTACGAGCAGGACGTGGTCGAGATCACCACCGCGGTGCACGATGCGGGCGGACAGGTGTACGTCGACGGCGCCAACCTCAACGCGCTGCTCGGGTACGCCCGCTTCGGCGACCTGGGCGGCGATGTCTCGCACCTCAACCTGCACAAGACGTTCGCGATCCCGCACGGTGGCGGTGGCCCCGGCGTGGGTCCCGTCGCGGCGAAGGCGCACCTCGCTCCGTACCTGCCGTCGCACCCTCTCGCACAGCGGGCGGAGCACGCGGGCGGATACGTCTTCGAGGGCGGCGCCGTATCCGCGGCGCCCTACGGATCGGCCGGCATCCTTCCGATCTCCTGGTCGTACGTGCGCATGATGGGGGCCGACGGCCTCCGACACGCCACTGCCGCCGCCGTCCTGTCGGCGAACTACATCGCCGCGCGCCTCGGTGAGCACTACCCGGTGCTGTACGCGGGTGAGGACGGCCGCGTCGCGCACGAGTGCATCCTCGACCTGCGTCCGCTCAAAGAGGCGACCGGGATCACCGTCGATGACGTCGCCAAGCGCCTCATCGACTACGGCTTCCACGCGCCGACCATGTCGTTCCCCGTCGCGGGAACGCTCATGGTCGAGCCCACGGAGTCCGAGGACCTCGGCGAGATCGAGCGGTTCATCGAGGCGATGATCATGATCAAGGCTGAGGCGGATGCCGTCGCCGCCGGGCGCTGGCCTGCCGACGACAACCCGCTGGTACACGCACCGCACACCGCGGTCTCGCTGATCGCGGGGGAGTGGAACCACGCCTACACCCGCGAGGACGCCGCCTATCCGGTGCACGCCCTGGTCGCAGGCAAGTATTGGCCGCCGGTGCGCCGCATCGATCAGGCCTACGGCGACCGCAACCTCGTGTGCGCCTGCCCGCCGATCGAGGCTTTCGCCTGAACGAACGATCGCCCTGAAGCGGCGCCGGGTCCGAAAGGACGCGGCGCCGCTTCTCGTTTCCGTGCATTTCCGCGTGTTTCGGGGATGTTTCAGTTGGTCACCACTCAGTAACGGTTCATTAGCCGAGTGCGGCGTGCCCTGAATCGCGGGTTACAGTCAACTATCCCTACGCGTTCGACGATGAGCGCGCAGTCTGATGAATACCCGTCCACAGGAGGACACAAAGTGAAGCGCAACAAGATCGCCCTTGCGGGCACCGCGTTGTTCGCGATCGGCGCCCTGGCGCTCGCGGGCTGCGCGAGCGGTGGAAGCGGCAACGACGGCGGCGACGCCGGCAGCGATGTCAACGCCGATGCCATCATCACGACGAACGGCTCGGAGCCCGAGAACCCGCTGATCCCCACCAACACCAACGAGGTGGGCGGCGGAAAGATCCTCGACGAGATCTTCGCAGGCCTGATCTACTACGACGCAGACGGCAAGCCGGTCAACGACATGGCTGAAGAGATCACGACCGAGGACCCGCAGAACCTCACCGTGAAGCTCAAGGAGGGCATGACCTTCACCGATGGTGAAGAGGTCACCGCCGACAACTTCATCAAGGCATGGAACGAGGGTGCAAAACTCTCGAACGCCCACTACTCCAGCTACTTCTTCGAGGACATCGAGGGCTTCAGCTACGAGACGGACTCCGAGCTCACCGGCCTCAAGCAGGTCGATGACTACACCTTCACGATCGCGCTGAACAAGCCGGCTTCCGACTTCGCTCTGCGTCTCGGGTACTCCGCTTACTACCCGCTGCCCGATGTCGCCTTCGAGGACATGGAGGCGTTCGGACAGAACCCGATCGGCAACGGTCCGTACATGATCGACGGCGAAGACGCGTGGCAGCACGATGTGCAGATCGACCTCGTCCGCAACGACGACTACGAGGGCGGACGCCAGGCGAAGAACGGTGGTCTGACCATCAAGTTCTACGCCACGCAGGAAGCGGCATACGCCGACCTGCTCTCGAACGAGGTCGACGTCATCGACGCGATCCCGACGAACTCGCTCGCGGTCTTCACCGACGAGCTCGGCGACCGCGCTGTGAACCAGCCGTCCGCCGTGTTCCAGTCGTTCACCATCGGTCAGTTCCTCCCGCACTTCAGCGGCGAAGAGGGCCAGCTGCGTCGTCAGGCGCTGTCGATGGCGATCAACCGCGAAGAGATCACCGAGACGATCTTCTCCGGCTCGCGCACCCCTGCCTCCGACTTCACCTCGCCGGTCATCGACGGCTGGTCGGACTCGGTTCCCGGCAGCGAGGTCCTCGACTACGACCCCGAGAAGGCGAAGGAGCTGTGGGCTGAGGCCGACGCCATCGCCCCGTGGGACGGCGAGTTCAAGATCGCCTACAACGCTGACGGCGGGCACGACGCCTGGGTCGACGCGGTGAGCAACAGCATCAAGAACACGCTGGGCATCGAGGCTTCGGGTGACCCGTACCCGACCTTCCAGGACCTGCGCACCAAGGTGAACGATCGTACGATCACCACCGCAGCGCGTTCGGGATGGCAGGCCGACTACCCCGGTCTGTACAACTTCCTCGGACCGCTCTACGCGACCGGTGCCGGATCCAACGACGGTGACTACTCGAACCCCGAGTTCGACGACCTCATCAAGGCCGGCATCAGCAACCCGGACGCCGACGCGCAGATCGAGGACTTCACCAAGGCGCAGGAGATCCTGTTCCAGGACCTGCCCGCGATCCCGCTGTGGTACTCGAACGTGACCGGTGGCTTCAGCGAGAACGTCGACAATGTCACGTTCGGCTGGAACTCGGTTCCGCTGTACTACGAGATCACGAAGGCCGGCGAGTAAAGTCTGACGGCACTTCACCTGTGAGGCGGTGACGATTCTTCGTCACCGCCTCACAGGCTGTGTTCGCCTCACTTTCTTTCCCCTCAAAGAAGGGACAAGCGGATGCTCGGTTACATTCTGAGACGTCTTCTGCAGGTGATCCCGGTCTTCTTCGGAGCCACCCTGCTCATTTACTTCCTGGTGTTCGCCATGCCAGGCGACCCGATCCTCGCGCTGTTCGGCGACAAGACCCCGAACGCTGCGGTTCTCGAGCAACTGCGAGAGCAGTACCACCTGAACGACCCGTTCATCGTGCAGTACTGGTACTACATCACCGGTGTGTTCCAGGGCGACCTGGGCACCACCTACTCAGGTCGGCCCGTGTCCGACGTGCTCGCCGCGACGCTTCCCGTCACGGGACGCCTCGCCGTTATGGCGATCGCGATCGAGTTCGTCCTGGCGATCATCATCGGCACGATCTCCGCACTGCGCAAGGGCAAGCTGTTCGACAACGTGTCGCTCGTCGTCGCACTCGTCGCGATCGCGATCCCGATCTTCGTCGTCGCGTTCCTCGCCCAGTACTTCCTGGCGATCCAACTCGGATGGTTCAAGCCGACCGTGGGAGCAGACAACGACTGGGGCGGCCTGTGGCTCCCGGCGATCGTGCTCGGCTTCAGCCTGTATGCCGTCAGCATGCGCCTCATGCGCAGCTCCGTCATCGACACGCTCAACCAGGATTGGGTGCGCACCGCTTACAGCAAGGGCCTGTCGCGCAACCGCGTGCTACCCGTGCACGTGCTCCGCAACTCGCTGATCCCCGTGATCACGAACTCGGCGACGAACTTCGGTGTCCTGCTCGTAGGTGCGACCGTGACCGAGGGCATCTTCAACGTCCCCGGAGTCGGAAACACCCTGTTCCAGGCGATCCAGCGCGGCGAGGGGCCCACGGTCGTCTCGTTCGTCACGGTGTTCGTCATCCTGTACGTGTTGGTGAACCTTCTCATCGACCTGCTCTACGGTCTGCTCGACCCGAGGATTCGCTATGCCTGATCCCACTTCTCAGAAGCACTACGTCGCCCCGGTCGAGACAGAGTCGATCGCAGTCGATGCCATCCGCATCTCCGACAAGCCCAGCAACCTGTGGCGAGACGCCTGGTTCGACTTGCGTCGTCGTCCGCTGTTCTGGTTCTCGGTCGCGCTCGCGGTCTTCTTCCTGGTGATGGCCCTGTGGCCGACCCTGTTCACCTCGACGCTCCCGAACGACGACTGCCAGCTGTCCAACAGCAACGGTGGCCCGACCGAGGGGCATCCCCTTGGGTTCACCTTCCAGGGCTGCGACATCTACGCACGCATCGTCTGGGGATCCCAGACGTCGCTCGCGGTCGGTCTGATCGCCACGGTGATCTCGTCGCTCCTCGGCCTCATCATGGGTGCCCTCGCGGGCTTCTACGGCGGATGGCTCGACGGCCTGCTGTCGCGTATCGGCGACATCTTCTTCGCGATCCCGTACATCCTCGCGGCTGTGGTCGTGATGACGGTGTTCCGGGATGCTCGTTCCGTATGGACCCTCGCATTCGCGATCGGCGCGTTCGCCTGGGCATCCACAGCCCGAGTCGTGCGAGCCGAAGTGCTTCGTGTGCGCCAGGCCGACTTCGTGATGGCGTCGCAGGCTCTCGGCCAGTCGAAGTTCAAGATCCTGTTGAATCACGTCGTCCCGAACGCCATCGCACCGCTGCTCGTCGTGTCCACCCTCGGTCTCGCCGCGGCGATCGTCGCAGAGGCGACCCTGTCGTTCCTCGGTGTCGGTCTCGGCAGCGACGTAATGTCGTGGGGCAACGACATCGCCAAGGCCCAGGCCTCCCTGCGCGTCGCCCCGATGGCGCTCATCTATCCGTCGATCGCGCTCACCCTCGCGGTGCTGGCGTTCGTCACCCTGGGCGAGCTCATCCGAGACGCCCTCGACCCGAAGGCGAGGGCACGCCGATGAGCGAGCGAATCACCGAACAGGTCCCGCTGCTGAGCATTCGCGACCTCACGGTCGCGTTCCGTACGCAGGAAGGCCTGCGCGAAGTCCTCCACGGAGTCAGCTTCGACATCTTGCCGGGCGAGACCGTCGCGATCGTTGGCGAGTCGGGCTCGGGCAAGTCCACGACGGCCACGGCCATCGTGAACCTGCTTCCCGGCACCGGTCAGGTCACCGCAGGTTCGATCACCCTCGAGGGGCGCGAGCTCACGACACTCAACCGTCGCGAGATCGAGGCCGTGCGCGGTCGGGACATCGGCTTCGTGCCGCAGGACCCGATGTCGAACCTCAACCCTGTCTGGAGCATCGGCTTCCAGGTCAAGGAGGCGATCCGTGCGAACGGCATCGCCCAGGGGCGCGACGCCGCCAAAGCGCGCACCGTCGAGGTGCTGCAGCAGGCGGGCCTGGCTGACGCCGAGAAGCGTCTGCACCAGTTCCCGCACCAGTTCTCTGGTGGCATGCGTCAGCGCGCGCTGATCGGGATGGGCCTCGCGGCCGACCCCAAGCTGCTCATCGCCGACGAGCCGACCTCGGCTCTCGACGTGACGGTGCAGCGCGTGATCCTCGATCACATGGCCTCGCTCACCCGCGACAAGGGCACGTCGGTGCTGCTGATCACGCACGACCTGGGCCTCGCGGCCGAGCGTGCCGACAAGATCATCGTGATGAACGGCGGCAACATCGTCGAGGCCGGTCCGAGCCGCGAGATCCTCGAGAATCCGCAGCATCCGTACACGAAGCGTCTCGTCGCTGCGGCGCCCAGCGTCGCATCGCAGCGCATCCAGGCGGTGGCAGAGGACCGGGGCATCGAGACTCTCGACGACCTCGCTGACATCCCGCCGACGGTGCGTGTGGCGGGACTGACCAAGGATTACAAGATCCGCCAGGGAAACTTCCGCAGCGAAGCGTTCCGTGCGGTCGACAACGTGTCTTTCGAGATCCCTCGCGGCAAGACCCTCGCCCTTGTCGGCGAGTCGGGTTCGGGCAAGTCCACCGTTGCGAAGATGGTGCTGAAGCTCGAGGAGCCGACCAGCGGAACCATCGAGATCGACGGCCAGGATGTGTCGAAGCTCTCGAACGCTCAGGCGTTCGGTCTTCGTAGGCGCATGCAGCCGGTGTTCCAGGACCCGTACGGATCGCTCGATCCGCTGCGCAACATCGGCAACACGATCGCCGAGCCCCTTCAGATTCACGGTGTGGGCGACAGCGCGTCGCGGCGCGAACGCGTCGAGGAGCTGCTGGACCAGGTCTCGCTTCCTCGCGTGCTCGCCACCCGGTATCCGAACGAGCTCTCGGGTGGACAGCGCCAGCGCGTCGCGATCGCGCGTGCACTGGCACTGAAGCCCGACATCATCGTGCTCGACGAGGCCGTCTCGGCGCTCGACGTGCTGGTGCAGGACCAAGTGCTGCAGCTGCTCGCCGAACTGCAGTCCGAGCTCGGGCTCACGTATCTGTTCATCACGCACGACCTCGCCGTCGTCCGCGTGTCGAGCGACCTCGTGTGCGTCATGGAGAAGGGGAAGATCGTCGAGCAGGGCACTGTCGACGAGATCTTCGCCAACCCGCAGCAGGAGTACACCGATCGCCTGCTGAAGGCGATCCCGGGTGCATCGATCACCCTCGGCGGTCACTGAGAGTGAGCACCGAACCTCGACCGGAGGCCGCACGGACATTCCGTGCGGCCTCCGGGTCTGTCTCCCTCGTCTTCTGCTCGCTGCTGGCGATCTTCCTGCTCGGCGATGCCGCGGTGCGCGCCGGCTGGGGGCAGATGCTCCTGCTCGCCCCCTGGGTGCTGCTCGGACTCTGGGTCGTCTACGAGATCGCCTTCGTCTCCGTCGTGCGCGTCGACGGCGATGGGGCCATGGTGCAGAACATGCTGCGCCGCACGTCGTTCGGATGGAGCCGCGTCCGCGACATCGACCTGCGCTGGCAGCTCGTCTTCTCGCTCGAGGACGGCTCGGATGTCTCGAGCTATGGGGGACCGGCGCGAGCGCGTCCGATTCGGCGCCAGGTGCGCGAGGACGACGAGGCCAAAGCGCCCGCCGGACTCCGAGAGCTCACCGAGATCCGTGATCGCTGGCAGGTGGCTCCGTCGACCGCGGATGCTCCTATCCGTCGCACCTGGGACTCTCAGGCGCTCATCACGCTGGGCGTCATCGTGCTCGCGGCCGTGGCGTCGATCGTCATCGCGAACGCCTGATCGCGCGGAACGCCGTCAGCTGGGAAGCCCGAACAGCATCGGCCAGGTCGCCGCCGCCCAGGGGTAGCCGACGAACACCGTCGCGTCGATCAGGAAGTGCGCGACGAGGAAAGGCATGAGTCGACCGCTGCGTTGGAAGAGCCAGCCGAACAGCAGGCCCATCGCAAGGTTTCCGATGAACGCTCCCGGCCCCTGGTAGAGGTGGTAGCTCGCGCGCAGCACGGACGTGGTGAGGATGATCGCCCACGGCCCCCAGCCCAGCTGCCGGAGTCGGGCGAAGAGATAGCCGAGCACGACGAACTCCTCCTGCAGCGATGCGCGGGCGGCCGCGAGCAGAAGGACGGGGATCGTCCACCAGTGCGTGTCGAGCCCTGCGGGGTTGACTGCGACGAAGAGTCCGAGGGCGCGCCCGGCGAGGTACAGACCGAGACCGGGGATGCCGATGGCCGCGACCAGAAGGATCCCGCGACCGACATCCGGTCCGACCCGGGTGCCGTCGAGACCCAGCCTGCCCAGATGCGGTCTGTGCGGCTGCCACAGCAGGAAGCAGACGAGCAGCACCGGGACGAGGGAGAAACCGATCGACAGGACCTGGTAGATCAGGTCGAAGACCTCGCGGTCGCTCCGGGGCGGATTGAGGGTCGCGGTCTGGTCGGCAAGCGGCGTCTCGTCGGTGAGTCGATAGGCCAGCTGAACGATCGCGTAGACCGCGGACTGACCGAGACCGAGTGCGAGGACGATCGCGATCTCCCACCACAGGCGACTGCGAGAAGGGGCAGGAGAGAGGTCGACGGCGGTCACGTTCTTGATCGTACTTCGAGCGCTCAGGAACGACTCACCCGCATACGATAGTCTGGAACGTCGGCTTCTCGGCAAAACCCCACACTCTTTAGGACATCTGCATGGCGCACGCCCTTCGCTCTGACCTCCGCAACGTCGCAATCGTCGCGCACGTCGACCACGGCAAGACCACTCTCGTCGACGCCATGCTGCGTCAGACGGGCTCCTTCGGTGAACACGCCCACGTCGATGAGCGCGCCATGGACTCGAACGATCTCGAGCGTGAGAAGGGCATCACGATCCTCGCCAAGAACACGGCGATCACCTACAAGGGCAAGCACGCTCAGGGCAAGGAGATCACGATCAACGTGATCGACACCCCCGGCCACGCCGACTTCGGCGGCGAGGTCGAGCGCGGCCTGTCGATGGTCGACGGTGTCGTTCTGCTCGTCGACGCCAGCGAGGGCCCGCTCCCGCAGACGCGCTTCGTGCTGCGCAAGGCTCTCGAGTCCAAGCTGCCCGTCATCCTCCTGGTCAACAAGACCGACCGGCCGGACGCTCGCATCGCCGAGGTCGAGGAAGAGGCCCACGACCTGCTGCTGGGCCTCGCGTCCGACCTCGTCGACGATGTGCCCGACCTCGACGTCGACGCTCTGCTCGACGTGCCGGTGGTCTACGCGTCCGGTCGTGCCGGCGCGGCATCGCAGAACCGTCCCGCCGACGGCTCGCTGCCCGACAACGACGACCTCGAGCCGCTCTTCGAGGCGATCCTCGAGCACGTCCCCGCTCCGGCGTACGACGATGAGGCGCCTCTGCAGGCTTGGGTCACGAACCTCGACTCCAGCCCGTTCCTCGGTCGCCTCGCCCTGCTGCGCGTCTTCAACGGCACGCTCAAGAAGGGCCAGACCGTGGCCTGGGTCCGTGCTGACGGCACGCACCAGAACGCGCGTATCACCGAGCTGCTCAAGACGCGTGCGCTCGAGCGCTACCCCGCCGAGTCCGCCGGCCCCGGCGACATCGTCGCCATCGCCGGCTTCGAGAACATCACGATCGGTGAGACCATCGCCGACCCCGAGGATGTCCGCCCGCTTCCCGCGATCACGGTCGACGACCCCGCCATCTCGATGACGATCGGCACGAACACCTCGCCCCTCATGGGCAAGGTCAAGGGGCACAAGCTCACCGCTCGAATGGTCAAGGACCGTCTCGACAAGGAGCTGATCGGTAACGTCTCGCTCAAGGTGGTCGACATCGGACGCCCCGACGCCTGGGAGGTTCAGGGTCGCGGTGAGCTGGCTCTCGCCATCCTGGTCGAGAACATGCGTCGCGAGGGCTTCGAGCTCACCGTCGGCAAGCCGCAGGTGGTCACCAAGAAGATCGACGGCAAGACCTACGAGCCGTTCGAGCACCTCACGATCGACACGCCTGAAGAGCACCTCGGTGCCATCACGCAGCTTCTGGCGAACCGCAAGGGCCGCATGGAGAACATGACGAACCACGGCACCGGCTGGGTACGCATGGAATTCATCGTCCCGTCCCGTGGCCTCATCGGCTTCCGCAGCGAGTTCCTCACCACGACCCGCGGCACCGGAATCGCCAACGCGATCTCGCACGGCTACGAGCCGTGGGCAGGCTCGATCACGACCCGCCAGAACGGCTCGATCGTGGCCGACCGTCAGGGCGTCGTGACTCCGTTCGCGATGATCGCTCTGCAGGAGCGCATGTCGTTCTTCGTGCAGCCCACTCAGGAGGTCTACGAGGGCATGGTCATCGGCGAGAACTCGCGCGCCGACGACATGGACGTCAACATCACGAAGGAGAAGAAGCTCACCAACATGCGTGCGGCGAGCTCCGACACCTTCGAGTCGATGACCCCTCCGCGTCAGCTCACCCTCGAGGAGAGCCTCGAGTTCGCTCGTGACGACGAATGCGTCGAGGTCACTCCCGAGGTCGTCCGCATCCGCAAGGTCAACCTCGACGCCAACACGCGTGCGCGCGAGACGGCTCGCCTGAAGCGCCAGGACGCCAACGTCTGAGAATCGTCTTAGAAGAGGGGCCCTGTACCGCCGGAAACGGCAGTACAGGGCCCCTTTCTCACGAAACGTCCAGGCGCGCCGTTGCAGAATCGTTACCTTGCGCCTGGGGCAATTCTCCCGATGAGTGTCCTGTGACGGGCGTACGACGACCCGAAAGTCGAACCCATGCTTCAGAACACCCGTGCGCTTCGGCGCGCCCACGCCGCGGCATCAGCTCGCAACGCGATCACGGCACGTCGCCCCACACTGATCCTCGGAACGATCGCGGGAGGTGTGCTCGGCATCGCACTCACCGTCGGCCTGGTGTCTGCTCCCGCCGCGGGTGCCGAGGTCCCCGACGCCGTCGCCGACGTCGCGTCCTTCGTCACCGGTGAGCCCGAGACGCTGGCGAAGAGCGCCGACGACTCGGCGCTCATCATGGTCGCCGCTCAGGATGCCGTCGCTGCGGCTGAAGCGCTGAACGCCGAGGCGGCGGCATCGGGACTCGACTTCGGCACCGCGCCCTCTTCGGTCGACACCGCCGACGTCACCGCCTGGGTCGGTCAGCTCGCCGACCGCGCTGAGTTCTCGAACAGGGAGCTCTCGAGCCTCACGGCTTATGCGGTCACCGGGACGGATGAGATCGTTGCTGAGACCGCCGCCCTGCAGGAGTCGTACGTGGCGGCTCAGCAGGCGAAGGCGGCTGCGGATGCCGCTGCGGAGCAGGCTGCGGCCGAAGCCGCAGCACTCGCGCAGACGAACACCGTCGATGGCGCGAAGGCCACGGCCCGCGACATCGCGGCGAGCCAGTACGGATGGGGTGACGACCAGTTCTCCTGCCTGGAATCGCTCTGGACCAAGGAGTCCGGTTGGAACTACCAGGCGTACAACGCCTCGGGTGGCGCGACGGGGATCCCGCAGGCTCTGCCCGGAAGCAAGATGGCAGCCGCCGGATCCGACTGGCAGACCAACGCGGCCACGCAGATCCGCTGGGGTCTCGGGTACATCTCATCGGTGTACGGCACCCCGTGCAGCGCCTGGGGGCACTCGCAGTCCGTGAACTGGTACTGAGTCGCCGCGCGGCTGATCCCTTCCCACCGAGACCCACCCCGCATGCGTGCGGCGGTGGGTCTCGACGTCTCCGGGCGCGCATCGGGACTGGCACTGCGTGCTCTAGGCAGCGCGGCGCATTGCCACTACGGTGATCGGTGACGGCTGGGGGGTCGTGAACTCGGAGGAGAACGCATGGACGTCGCGGCACTGGCAGACATCCCCCAGCAGGTGTCGACAGGAGGGATGCCGGGGTGGGACAGCGTCGACCAGCTCGTGCGCGAAGCCCACGGCCGCTACGTGAATGACCGCAGCGGCGCAGTCGCCGACTACATCCCGGTGCTCGCGGAGGCCGACCCCGAGCTGTTCGGTCTCGCGGTCATCGAGGTCGATGGTGGTCTGCACGATGCCGGAGATGCGCTGCATCCGTTCTCGATCCAGTCGATCTCGAAGATGTTCGTGTACGCGCTGGCCATCCAGGAGCACGGCCATGAGCGGGTGCGCGACATCGTGGGCGTCAACAACACGGGACTCGCCTTCAACTCGCTGATGGCGCTCGAGCTCAACGCCGGGCATCCGATGAACCCGATGGTCAACGCCGGTGCCATCGCCACCACGGCGCTCATGCCGGGGCAGACGGCCGTCGAGCAGTGGGAGCGGGTGCGAGAGGGGCTCTCGGCGTTCGCAGGGCGCCCGCTGAGCCTCGACGGGGTAGTCTATGCGTCCGAGGCGGAGACGAACGAGCGGAACCGTGCGATGGGATGGCTGCTGCGGAGCTACGGACGGCTGACCGGTGACCCCGATGAGGTGGTCGACGTCTACACGCGGCAGTGCGCTCTCAGCGTCACCGCTCATGACCTCGCGGTGATGGGCGCGACGCTCGCCGACGGCGGCGTGAACCCGATCACGGGCAAGCGCGTCGTTTCGGCGGACGTGTGTCGCGACACCCTCGCCGTGGTGGCGTCGACGGGCCTGTACGAGGCTTCCGGGGAGTGGCTGTTCGAGATCGGCCTGCCCGCCAAGTCGGGGGTCGCCGGAGGCATCGTGGCCGTCGCACCCGGCAAGGGGGCAGTCGCCGGATTCTCACCTCGTCTCGACCCGGCCGGAAACTCGGTGCGGTCTCAGCTCGCGATCGGACACCTCTCGCGTGCGCTCGGCCTGAATCTCTTCGCTTCTGCACCCTCGGCGATCACTCGCTCGACGGACTGACCCCATTGACCGTTCGGAGGACCCTGTCATGACACACACTGCTCCGGCGCCCACGAAGACCTCCTGGATGCCGCTCGTCAGCCTCTTCCTCGCCCAAGTGCTCATGTCGTTCAACGTGGCCGCCCTGCCGATCTCGCTCGGTGGCATGGTCAGCGAGTTCGGAGTGCCGCCGACGGTCGCCAGCACGACGATCGTGATGTACGGGCTCGCCGTCGCCGCGTTGGTGATGACCGGTGCGAAGCTCGGCCAGCGCATCGGCTGGGTGCTCATCTTCCGGATCGTGATCGGCCTCTTCGCCGCATCCGCCGTGCTGATGATCGTGTCTCCCAGCGTGGGCTGGGCCATCGCAGGGCAGGCGGTCGCCGGCGCGGCGGCGGCGATCATCGTCCCCTCGATCGTGGCGCTGATCGCTGAGAACTATCGCGGACCGCAACAGGCCACGGCGATCGGTGCGATCGGCTCGGCGAGGGCGATCTCGGGGGTGACGGCCTTCCTGATCGGCGGCACCCTGGGAACGCTCGTCGGGTGGCGTCCGATGTTCTTCATCGTGTTCGGCATCGCGGTGGTCGTGTTCGCATTCAGCTTCACTCTCCGTGGCGATCGCGGCGACGCGTCGATCCGCATCGACCTCGTGGCGTCGCTGCTCATCGGCGGGGCGATCGTCCTCCTCACCCTCGGCTTCAACAATCTCAACGGGTGGGGTGCCGTCGCCGCGACGGAGGCCGCGCCCTTCAGCATCCTCGGGCTCTCGCCTGCTCCCGCCTTCGTCGTGGTGGGGATCGTGCTCGGTCAGTGCTTCTTCGTCTGGACGAGGAAGCGCATGGCCGAGGGCAAGGTGCCGTTGATCGATCTCAGCATCCTGGACTCCTCGAAGGAGCGAGCAGCCGTCTACGCGATGTTCATCGTCGTTGCGCTCGAGGCGTGCGTGAACTTCACCATCCCGCTGTACATCCAGATCGTGCAGGGGAGGACGCCGTTCGACACGTCGCTCGCGATGATGCCGTTCAATCTGACGGTCTTCATCACCGCCACGCTCGTCGTCCGGTTCTACAAGCGATACCCGCCGCGGGTGATCGGCGTCTTCGGGTTCATCCTGACCACGGTCGCGCTCGTCTGGCTGTCTTTCGTCGTGAACAACAACTGGGAGACACTCCCGACGATCCTCGGGCTGGTCGTCTTCGGCATCGGTCAGGGGGCGCTCGTGACACTCGTGTTCAACGTTCTCGTCACCTCGGCGCCCGCTGAGCTCGCGGGGGACGTCGGTTCGCTCCGAGGGACCACGCAGAACCTCGCCTCCGCGGTCGGCACCGCTCTGGCCGGCGCGCTCCTGGTCTCACTACTCGGATTGAGCATCGGTCGCGCGGTCGTCGAGCATCCTGAGCTGCCGCCCTCTCTCGTCGGCCAGGTCGACATGGACAACCTGAATTTCGTCAGCAACGACGACCTCCGGGCGGCCCTCGAGCAGACCGATGCGACCCCCGAGCAGATCGACGCGGCGGTCGCCGTGAACGAGGAATCGCGCCTGGGCACGCTCCGCCTCGGACTGCTGCTGCTCGCCGGTCTCAGTGCTGTGGCGATCCTGCCCGCATCGAGGCTTCCGAAGTACAAGCCCGACGAGATTCCCGACCCGTCTCCGATCTCGGGGGCGGCGCCGGGCAGGGAGTGACGCTCAGCGGAGCTCGGAGATGAGAACGGCGCTGGTTCCGGAGACGATCGCCTCGAAGACGTGCGGTGCGTCTCCGGCATACGAGAGGTAGTCGCCGGGGTTCAGCAGCACAGGCTGGTCCTTCGGGCCGATCCGAGCCTGGCCGGAGATGAGGACCACGTGCTCGGTGGTCCCGGGGTGATGCGGATCGGAGCGGCGCGGATCGCCGGGTTCCGCCTGGATCAGGTAGACGTCCCGACGGGCGCCCGGGGGGCTCGCAGACAGCAGGGTGGCGCTGTACGCCGCCGCTGACGACGGCACACCGGCGAGGTCGTCGGCGCGGATGAGGGTCGGAGCGTTGGTCTGCTGGTCGACGAGCACGGCGAACGGCACTCCGAGTGCGACGCCCAGAGCCCACAGGGTCTCTACGCTGGGGTTGCCCGAGCCCGACTCGAGTTGCGAGACGGTCGCCTTCGAGATTCCCGCCCGTCGTGCCAGCTCGGAGACCGACAGGGCGGCTTTCGCACGCTCCCTGCGCAGGGTGCGGGCGATGCGGGTGCGGAGATCCTCCATCTGTTCAGTATGTCAAACGCTCGTTCGCTTGACTATCCGATTCGTGTTGTTCAGAATGATGATCATGTGTTCAGTGCAGCGAACGGTCCTGCGATGAGCGCCGAGCGTGAAGTCTGGCGCGAGGCGCTGGGGGTGGTCCTCGCGACCAGCGCCTACGGCATCTCGTTCGGCGCGCTCGCCGTGGCATCCGGTCTCGATGTCTGGCAGTCGTGCGTGCTCAGCCTGCTGATGTTCACCGGCGGATCGCAGTTCGCCTTCGTCGGCGTGTTCGCCGCCGGGGGAGTGTCGGCGCTTCCCTCGGCCATCGCCTCGGCGACGCTGCTCGGGGTGCGCAACGTCGCGTACGGCATGCGGATGTCACCGATCGTCGGCACCACGCCCGCGCGCCGCGTCGCGGCAGCGCACTTCACGATCGATGAGTCGACCGCGGTGGCCATCTCGCAGAACGATCCCCGCCTGAGGCAGGTCGGCTTCTGGGTCACCGGAATCGGGATCTTCGTCGGGTGGAACATCACGACCCTGATCGGCGCACTCGTGGGCGACGTGCTCGGGGACCCGAAGACCTGGGGGCTGGATGCTGCCGCTGCCGCAGCCTTCCTCGCCCTGCTCTGGCCGCGCCTCAAGCAACGCCAGGCGATCGCGGTCGGCGCGGCGGCTGCGGTCGTCGCGGCGGCGCTCACTCCGTTCATCATGCCCGGGCTGCCCGTGCTGCTCGCCGCGGTCGTCGCGATCGTCGTCGGGTGGTTCAACTGGTTGGGAAGAATCGACGGCTCGACGGCCGAGACAGGGGAGGAGGGGTGATGAGCGTCTGGAGTGCGATCCTGCTCGCCGCGGTGATCTGCCTGGCGCTCAAGGCCACCGGGTACCTCGTGCCGCCGAGCGTGCTCGAGGCTCCACGACCGGCGCGCATCTCCGACCTTCTGACCGTGGCGCTCCTTGCCGCACTCGTGGCGGTGCAGACCCTCGGAGCCGGGCAGGCTGTGGTCGTCGATGCCCGGGTTCCCGCCCTGTTCGTCGCGGCCGGTCTGCTGTGGCTGCGTCAGTCGTTCCTCATCGTGGTGTTCGCCGCTGCGCTCGTGGCCGCTCTCCTGCGGCTTCTCGGTCTCGCTGCCTGAGCTGGGCAGATCATCGGCGCGCGTAGGATCGACTCGTGCGTAACGGATGGATCTCCCGGGTGCTCTCATGGATCGCCGCGGCTCTCGTCGGCGGCGTCTTCGGCGTCGCAGGGACGATCGGCCACAGCCTGATGTGGGGGCCGGTGCCTGTGGGGCTCCTGGTGGGAGCGATCGCGTGCGGCTCGATCCTCGTCGCGATCCGCGCACTCACCCACGACCGAGGCGCGACTCTCGCCGCGGGGCTCGGCATGCTGGGCATGCTGGTGCTCATCTCCGGTGTGGGCCCAGGCGGATCGGTCGTGGTCGAAGACACGCTCAGCGGTCGCATCTGGACCTATCTCGTGGCTGGGCTCGTACTGCTCGCCGTGGCGTGGCCGTCGTTCTCCCGGCTACCCGCACGCACCGAGGCGCAGGCGTCCGTGCCCGCAGTGCCGTCCGAGGCCTCCGATGCCGACGCGACGGGTGCCCGGCGTGCCCCTGTCCTGGGCGATCGGACGGGCAGCGAGTCGTAGACTGGGGGAGTGACGTATGTGATCGCTCTCCCGTGCGTCGATGTCAAGGATCGCGCCTGCATCGACGAGTGCCCCGTTGACTGTATCTACGAGGGCGAACGCTCGCTGTACATCCACCCCGACGAATGTGTCGACTGCGGGGCGTGCGAGCCGGTGTGCCCCGTCGAGGCGATCTACTACGAAGACGATCTGCCCGACGAGTGGCAGGACTACTACAAGGCCAACGTCGAGTTCTTCGACGAGGTCGGCTCTCCGGGTGGTGCCGCCAAGGTCGGCGTCATCGCGCACGATCACCCGATCATCGCCGCTCTTCCGCCACAGGGCGAGTAGTCCGTGAGCGTTCGCGATCTCGCCGACTATCCGTGGGACGCGGTCGTTCCCTACCGCCAGCGCGCCGCCCTGCATCCGCGGGGCATAGTCGACCTGTCCGTCGGTTCGCCGGTCGACCCGACGCCCGAACTGATCCGCAGAGCGCTGTCCGACGCGACGGACGCGCACGCATACCCGCAGACCGTCGGCACGCCCGCTCTGCGTGAGGCGATCATCGCGTGGTACGCCCGCCGCAGGCGAGTGGCCGACCTCACGGTCGACAATGTCCTGCCCACGATCGGCTCGAAGGAGCTCGTGGCCCTGCTGCCGACCCTGCTGGGTCTCGGCGCCGGTGACATCGTCGTGCATCCGCGGATCGCGTACCCGACCTACGAGGTGGGTGCCCGCGTCGTCGGGGCCACACCGCTGCCTTCCGACGATCCTGCCGACTGGCCTCAGGGCACCAAGCTCATCTGGATCAACACACCGGGCAACCCCGACGGCCGCACCTGGACGGTGGAGGAGCTGTCAGCCGCGGTGCTGCGGGCCCGTGAGTTGGGGGCCGTGCTCGCGAGTGACGAGTGCTACGCCGAGCTCGGGTGGGAGGGCCAGTGGGCGACCGAGTCGATCCCCTCGATCCTCGACCCGCGCGTCACGGGCGGCAGCAGGGCGAACCTGCTCAGCGTCTATTCGCTGAGCAAGCAGTCGAATCTCGCAGGCTACCGGGCGGCCTTCGTCGCGGGGTGCGCGCGCATCGTCGGCGAGTTGCTCACCGCGCGCAAGCACCTGGGGCTGATGCCGCCGGAGCCGGTGCAGCACGCGATGGCTTTGGCCCTGGGCGACGATGAGCACGTCGCGGTCCAGAAGGAGCTCTACCGTGCGCGGCGCGACATGCTGCGACCGGCGCTCGAAGCCGCGGGGTTCCGGATCGACGGCTCGGAAGCAGGTCTCTACCTGTGGGCGACCGAGGGGCAGGATGCCTGGGCGAGCATCGAGAGGCTGGCCGATCTCGGCATCCTCGCGGGCCCCGGCCCGTTCTACGGTGCCTCCTCGAGTCAGCACGTACGGCTGGCGCTGACGGCACCTTCCGAACGGATCGCCGAGGGCGCGCGGCGCCTGCGCGAACAGGCCGTGTAGGTTCTCGCCTCAGACCGATGGTTCTTTTGTCGGTTGTCACAGTAGGCCTGTGCGCCTACTAGGCTGTAAAGGCGATTCGGTCATGTATCGATGATCTCGAACAGACCTGGTGCACAGCGCCGTGACATCGCCACATCCGACTTGATGAAGATCCATGAGGAGGCCCGCGTGAGCGCAGCGGCAGAGCAGCAGGCGACAGCGAAGCTGACGATCGGCGATACGACCGCTGAGTTCCCACTCGTGCGAGGCACGGCGGGCA
The DNA here is from genome assembly GCF_006385575.1 of Microbacterium foliorum. NCBI lineage: Bacteria > Bacillati > Actinomycetota > Actinomycetes > Micrococcales > Microbacteriaceae > Microbacterium > Microbacterium foliorum. Next base: position 1,242,310 of record NZ_CP041040.1, read on the forward strand.
ATGACAGCATCGACTTCTCGACGCTGACGCGACAGACCGGCTACACGGGGCTCGACTACGGTTTCGTCAACACCGCATCGACCAAGTCCGCGATCACATTCATCGACGGAGACAAGGGCATCCTGCGCTACCGCGGATATCCGATCGAGCAGCTCGCCGGATCGACGAGCTACCTCGAGGTCGCATGGCTCCTCATCTACGGCGAGCTGCCCTCCGCCGCCGAGCTCGCCGAGTTCGACGAGAAGATCCGTCGGCACACGCTGCTGCACGAAGACCTGAAGCGCTTCTTCTCGGCCCTTCCGCACACCGCGCACCCGATGTCGGTGCTGTCGTCGGCCGTCGCCGCGCTCTCGACCTACTACGAGGGCCAGACCGACCCGCACAACCCCGAGCACGTCGAGCTGAACATGATCCGGATGCTGGCGAAGCTGCCGGTCATCGCCGCCTACGCGCACAAGAAGAGCGTCGGCCAGGCGTTCCTCTACCCCGACAACTCCCTCGGCTTCGTCGAGAACTTCCTCAAGCTCAACTTCGGCGTGCATTCCGAGGAGTACGAGGTCAACCCGGTCATGTCGAAGGCTCTCGAGCTGCTGCTCATCCTGCACGAAGACCACGAGCAGAACGCGTCGACCTCGACCGTGCGTCTCGTCGGCTCGACCGGCGCCAATCAGTTCGCGTCGATCTCCGCGGGCATCCAGGCCCTTTCCGGGCCGCTGCACGGTGGTGCGAACGAGGCCGTCCTCACCATGCTCGGGCAGATCCGTGACTCGGGTCAGAGCGTCTCTCGCTTCGTCGAGCGGGTGAAGAACAAAGAAGAGGGCGTCAAGCTCATGGGCTTCGGGCACCGGGTCTACAAGAACTACGACCCCCGCGCCAAGCTCGTCAAGGAGGCCGCGGGTGAGGTGCTCGCCGAACTCGGCGTCACCGACCCGCTGCTCGACCTCGCTCAGGAGCTCGAAGAGCTCGCTCTCGCTGACGACTACTTCAAGGAGCGTCGTCTCTACCCGAACGTCGACTTCTACACCGGCGTCATCTACAAGGCGATGGGCTTCCCGACGCGCATGTTCACCGTGCTGTTCGCGATCGGTCGTCTGCCCGGGTGGCTCGCGCAGTGGCGTGAGCTGCAGCTCGACCCGCAGACCAAGATCGGCCGCCCGCAGCAGCTCTACACGGGATCTCCCGAGCGCACCTTCCAGACCCGCTGACATCGAGCACGATGCCTGTCGTCAGCGCTGAGGCAGTCGTGCCGGTAGACCTGGCGATCGCCTTCGCGGTGTCTCAGACGACGGGAGCGGTGCGCCGACGCTGGGACCGCTTCATCAGCGAGCAGCATCTCATGGACGACGCGGATGCCCCTGCGAAGGGCGTGCGCACCTTCACCCGGCAGCGGTTCGGTCTCTCGATGGTCAGCCGCTACGTGTCGTACGCCCCGCCCACGAACGTGGGCATGGTGATGGAGCGCGGGCCCTGGTTCGTCCGCGGATGCTCGGATCCGCAGGCTCTGGCGGCGGTGAGGCGCTGACCACGGCGCTCTCCGTACTCTCGAGCTTCAATACGGGGCGCAGAAAAGCGGGTGCGTCGATGCCTGAGCATCGGCGCACCCGCCTCTATGACAGCTGGGGTCAGCGGCCCTGCGAGCTCCAGCCGCGGCCGCCCTGGCTGCGAGACTGACCGCCCTGGCGGGATCCGCCCTGACGTGAACCGGCCTGCGCTGCCGGTGCACCCTGGCCGCCCTGGCCCGAGCGGGGACGACGGCTGCGACGCGACGGCGGGTTGGCTGCCGAGTTGCGCTCACCGCCCGCCGGGCGCTGCTTGGGTGCCTGGCGCTGCTGCTGCTGCTGGATGGGAGCAGGACGCACGTGTGCGGCGCGCTCGGGAACCAGCTCGCTGACGGCGGCCGTGGTGACGGGCTCGAGAGCGGCGCTGATCGCTGCCTTGCGCAGCAGGTCCTTCACATCGCGGCGCTGCTCGGGGAGCACCACCGTGACGACCGTTCCTGCGGCCCCGGCGCGAGCAGTGCGACCAGAGCGGTGCAGGTACGCCTTGTGCTCCATCGGCGGGTCGACGTGGACGACGAGATCGACGTTGTCGACGTGCACACCGCGTGCGGCGACGTCGGTGGCGACGAGGACGCGGACACCGCCGTCTTCGGGGGCTGCCGAGAAGGCTCCGAGGTTGCGCTCACGCGCATTCTGCGACAGGTTGCCGTGGAGGTCGACGGCCGGGATGCCGGCCGCGGTGAGCTGCTTCGCGAGCTTCTTGGCCTGGTGCTTCGTGCGGGTGAAGAGGATGCGCCGGCCGGTGCCGGACGCGAGCTCGCGCACGAGCTCGGTCTTGTTGTCGGTCGAGTCGACGACCAGCACGCGGTGGGTCATCTCTCCGACGGGGACGCTCTCTTCGTCCACCTCGTGGCTGACGGCGTTCGAGAGGAAGCGGCGGGCGAGCGTGTCGATGCCGCGGTCGAGGGTCGCGCTGAAGAGCAGACGCTGGCCTCCGGCCGGCGTGGCGGTGAGGATGCGGGTGACGCCCGGGAGGAACCCGAGGTCGGCCATGTGATCGGCCTCGTCGAGGACAGTGACCTCGACGGCGTCGAGCTGCACGACCCGCTGCTTCATCAGGTCTTCCAGGCGGCCGGGGCACGCGACGACGATGTCGACGCCGTTGCGCATCGCCTGCTCCTGCGGGCGCTGGCTGACGCCGCCGAAGACGGTCGTGACGCGCAGGCCCTTGGCCTCGGCGAGCGGTGCGATGGTCGCTGCGATCTGGGTGGCGAGCTCCCTGGTCGGGGCGAGCACGAGACCACGCGGGTGGCCGGGGCGGCTGCTGCGCGAAGACGCGGAAAGGCGGGCGACGAGAGGAAGGGCGAACGCGATCGTCTTGCCGCTGCCGGTGCGGCCGCGGCCGAGGAGGTCACGACCGGCGAGGGAGTCGGGAAGCGTGTCGCGCTGAATCGCGAACGCCTCGGTCTTGCCGTCCTTGGTGAGGACGGCGGCGAGGTCGGCGGGCACGCCGAGATCGAGGAAGGAAGTCATAGGGGTGTGTCTCCGTGAAAATGCACGCACGTACCAACGGGCCGGGTGCGGAAGGGTGGGCGACGGCGCGGGATCGCGCATCGTTTCGCCGTTCGAAATGGCCAGAACCAGGCAAGTGGCGCGGGAGCGTGTCGACGACGCAGACGTCTCGCACTGCGAGGATCGTCGATTCGACACTATCACGCGTCAGGGGGAGAAGCCTGGGACGCGCTCTCGCTCAGCGCGTCGCTCAGGCGTGCAGCGCCTCGTTGAGCGTGACGCCGACACCCGCGCGCCGCACGGCCTCGACTGCTCCGCTCAGCGAGTTGCGGCGGAACAGCAGCCCATCCTGACCCGACAGCTCGGCACCCTTGACCGTCTTCCTGCCGCCGTCGGGAGTCGACGGGCCGTCGAGGAGCACGATTTTGGTGCCCGCCGTCACGTAGAGCCCGGCTTCCACGATGCAGTCGTCGCCGAGCGAGATGCCGATGCCCGCGTTGGCGCCCAACAGTGTGCGGGCTCCGATGGAGACCCGGTGCGAGCCGCCGCCCGAGAGCGTGCCCATGATCGACGAGCCACCGCCGATGTCACTGCCGTCGCCGACCACGACTCCCTGAGAGATGCGTCCTTCGACCATCGACGCACCCAACGTGCCCGCGTTGAAGTTCACGAAGCCCTCGTGCATCACGGTCGTGCCGGGGGAGAGGTGAGCGCCGAGGCGGACGCGCGAGGCGTCAGCGATGCGCACGCCCGCCGGCTGCACGTAGTCGGTGAGCCGGGGGAACTTGTCGAGCCCCTGCACCTGGATCCCTGCCCGCTGGAGCAGCGGGCGAAGTCGCGCGGCGTCATCGGGGTGCACGGGGCCGGCGTTTGTCCAGGCCACGTTCGGCAGGTGGGCGAAGATGCCGTCGAGGTTGAGCTCGTTCGGTCGCACGACCAGGTGGGAGAGCGCGTGCAGTCGCAGGTACGCGTCCACGGTCGATGCGGGCGCGGCATCCAGATCGATGTGCAGCTGCACGGTCTCGACGGTGACGTTGCGGCGCTCATCTGGACCGGTCAGAGCGCCGAGGGCGACGAGTGCGGCCGCGGCGTCTTCGGTCGACGGGGCTTCGGTGAGCACCTCGGGGAACCACGCGTCGAGAACTGTGCCGTCGCCGGCGATCGTCGAAAGTCCGGTACCCCACACGGTGCGCGCCTCAGTCATGCCTCCACGGTATCGCGAGCGGGGGTGGACGATCGCACAGATGTCGGGGTAAGTAGGCTGGGTGCATGATGCTCGATCTGACAGCGTCCTCTGTCGACCTGACCCGTGCGATCTGCGACATCCCGAGTGTCTCGGGTGACGAGACGACGCTCGCGGATGCCATCGAGGAGGCGATCTCTGCCTACTCGCATCTCGAGGTGATCCGCCACGGCAACACGATCGTCGCCCGCACGAACCTCGGACGAGCCCAGCGGGTGGCGATCGCAGGACATATCGACACCGTGCCGATCAACGGCAACGTGCCGACGAAGGACCTCGAGATCGACGGTGTCGCCTACCTCTGGGGCCGAGGGACCGTCGACATGAAGAGCGGCACCGCGGTGCAGCTCAAACTCGCCGCCGAGCTCACCGAGCCCTCGGTCGACATCACCTGGATGTGGTACGACAACGAGGAGGTCGAGGCGTCGAAGAACGGACTCGCGCTTCTCGCCGCGGTGCGGCCGGATCTCTTCCGGGCCGATTTCGCGATCCTCGGTGAGCCGTCGAACGGTGAGGTCGAGGGCGGATGCAACGGCACGATGCGTGCGATCGTGCGCACCACCGGCGTCCGCGCGCACGCCGCCCGTGCCTGGATCGGTGAGAACGCCATCCATAGGGCCGCTCCGATCCTCGCGCGTCTGGCCGAGTACCGTGCGAAAGAGATCGCGGTCGACGGACTGCTCTATCGCGAGAGCATGAGCGCCGTCCGGATCACAGGAGGGGTCGCGGGCAACGTGATACCCGACGCGTGCGAGGTCGAAGTGAACTACCGGTTCGCTCCGAGCAAGTCTGCGGCGGATGCGGAAGCGCACATCCGCAACCTCCTGGCCGGCTTCGACGTCGAGATCACCGACGCCGCCGAAGGCGCCCGGCCCGGTCTCGATGCGCCGATCGCCCGGGAGTTCGTGGCTGCCGTCGGCGCCGAGCCGCGCCCCAAGTACGGGTGGACCGACGTCGCACGCTTCTCGGCTCTCGGCATCCCCGCCGTGAACTACGGACCGGGAGACCCGCACCTCGCGCACCATGACGAGGAGCGCGTTCCGCTCGCGCAGATCGACGCCGTCGAGCGAGGACTGCGCGCATGGCTCAGTTCGCGCTGACCGCGACCCGCCGGTGGGCGGGGGCGCCGCTGGCGCTGCGGATCGCCGTGATCTACCTCGCTGCCCGCGTCGTGACGACAGCGATGATGATCGCGGCGGCGACGCAGTCGACGTCGCTGTCGAGGTTCGGTGCAGAGCCGGGGCTCGCCGACTTCATCGTCGGGTGGGATGCGCAGTGGTACTGGCTCGTCGCCGAAGAGGGGTATCCCTCTTCGCTCCCCCTCACGGAATCCGGTGAGGTCGCAGAGAACGCCTGGGCGTTCATGCCGGTGTTCGCCTTCGCTGCCAAGGCGGTCGGGTTCGTGTTCGGCTCGTGGGGGATGGGCGCTTTCCTGCTGTCGTTCGTGGCCGGTTACTTCGCCTGTCTCGCGCTGCACCGACTGCTGCGCGATCGCATCGGCGCGCGGGCGACGATGTGGTCGGTGGTGTTCTTCGCCTCTGGTCCGATCGCGGCGATGTTCCAGGTCGGGTATGCCGAGACGCTGTTCCTCCTCTTGCTCTTCCTGGCGCTCGACGCCACAGTGCGCAGGAACTACGTCTGGCTCTATCTGCTCATCCCCGTGATGGCTTTCACGAGACCGGGGATCCTCGCATTCGCGCTCTACCTCGGTCTGCACGGCATCCTTCGCTGGTGGCGCCGCAGAGACGACCCGCTCGCCCCGCGGGAGATCGTGCACATCGTGGCGCTCGGCGTCCTCGCCACGATCACCGGCTTCTCGTGGCAGGTGATCGCAGGATTCGTCACCGGAGACCCCGGCGCGTACCTCGCGACCGAGCTCGCCTGGCGCAGGAACTGGCTCGTCGGCGGCGTCGAGGGTTTCGTGCCGTTCGAAGGCTGGATCCAGGCGTCCCAGTTCTGGTTCGCCCAGTGGGGGCTTCCCGGAGCGTGGGGCCCGGTCGCCCTGGCGCTTCTCGTCGTGGCTGCGGGTGCTGCTCTGCTCTACCTGCCCCAGTTGCGTGCGCTCGGTCCCGATCTCAGGCTCTGGAGCGCGAGCTACCTCCTCTACCTGCTCGCCGTCTTCTTCCCCCAGTCGAGCACTTTCCGGCTGCTGCTGCCGTTGAGTCCTGCCTGGGGAGCGCTCGCCGTGCCGCGCTCACGCGCGTGGCGGCTCGGGGTTCTGGCGGTCTGCCTGCTGGGTCAGTGGCTCTGGATCTATCACATATACGCCCTGGGGAACACGTTCTGGCAGGTGCCGTGAATGTTAAGGCTTGATGCATTTCTTCATAGGGGACATCCAGGTTCCGGTAACACCCGATAAACTGATCGCATACCACCGGAGGAAAAGGAGCCCACGATGGCAGCGATGAAGCCGAGGACCGGAGACGGACCCATGGAGGCCGTAAAAGAAGGACGACTCATCATCGTGCGCGTCCCGCTCGAAGGAGGCGGCCGTCTGGTCGTCTCCGTGAACGACGCAGAGGCGAAGGAACTCCACGACGTGCTTTCAGCCGTCGTGAAGCCCGCCTGAGAGAACTCGAATTCGCGCACGCGGATTCACGAAGAGGGCGACGGATCATCGATCCGTCGCCCTCTTCCGTCTGTACGGGGTGTCGGCGGCTCAGGCCTCGCCGACGCTGATCAGCTGCAGCAGGCCTTCGCCGGAGGTCGAGACGGTCGCGAGCACCGCTGACGACTCCTGGGTCTCCTGCACGAGCGAGCGATAGGCCGAGGTCACCTCGTCGCGCTGCACCGGATCGGCCACGCGTCCGCCACCGAGAATCCGGGGGACCAGGACCATTCCGCCCGTGCGCACCAACCGCAGACCGTGCTCGACGTAGTCGATGACGTTCTCGGGGTCTGCATCGACGAGCACGATGTCATACGATGCTTCGTTCATGCGCGGCAGCACGTCGGCCGCGCGACCCGTGATGAACCGAGCCTTCGTCGCGGGGACCCGAGCGTCGGAAAACGCCTGACGAGCCGCGGCCAGATGCTCGGGCTCGTTGTCGATCGAGGTGAGTACGGCCTGCGGCGCCCCTCGCAGCAGCCAGAGTCCTGAGACGCCGGCTCCGGTGCCGATCTCGACGATCGACCTGGCGCCGGTCGCGGCGGCCAGCACAGCGATCTGCGAGCCGACGGCCGCGCTGATCGGCGACGCGCCGAGTTCGATGGCGTGCGCACGCGCGCGGGCGATCGGCGAAGGGTCCACGATCGACTCGCGGATGAAACGTGCGTTCGCATCGTTCTCGCTCATTGACTGATTCTCCCGACTGAGATATGTGTTCTCCCAGCGTATGCGCTCGGTGCGCGGCACAACGGCAGGCGCGGCGGTAGCCTGGACACATGCAGTTCGGGATCACCTTCGAGAAGCTGCTGCTCATCGGTCTGATCGCTGCGCTGCTCATCGGACCGGAGCGGCTGCCCCGCTACGCCGAGAGCGTCGCGAAGCTCGCTCGGCGTGCCGGCGAGTTCCTCCGCGACACCAAATCGCGCGTCCGCGACGAGATGGGCCCCGACATCGACGACGTCGACTGGCGCAAGCTCGATCCTCGGCAGTACGACCCCAGACGCATCATCCGCGACGCGCTGTTCGAAGACGATGCGTCGCCCGGGCCCGCCAGGGCGGACGCGGTCGTCGCCGAGCCGACGGTGAAGCCCGTGCGGACCCCGAGGGTGCGACCGGAGTTCTCCGTCGCGAGTCCGCCGCCGTTCGATCCCGAAGCCACCTGAGGCGGAAGAACGACCCGATTCGGCTGCGGGGCTGAGACCGGATGACATTCGGCCCCTGATCGCGGTCAGCCGATTCTGGACCGCAGCGTCACGATGTCGTCGTCGGACAACAGGGCACGCGGGACCGCCGTGATCGCAGACGCGCCTCGGAGCTTGAAGAGCACGGCATACCTCCCGGCACGAACGCTCTGGAAGGTGCTGTACGAGATGTCCGATGATCGGCTGCCGGCGCCGACGTGCAGAGCGGTGTCATCGAGCCGAACCCACACGGCGCTGCCGGGAGGGGTGGCGGCCCGGACGGCGCGTCTGGCGCCGGCGACCGTCATGACGACCGCGTAGAGCATGAGGGCGATGCTCGCGACGGGCAGCAGACCGGCGAGCCCCTGGGCGCCGCCCGCGGCGGCGAGATTGACGATGCTGACGACGAACGCCGCGACGAGGGCGATCCACATCACGATCGCGACGGGGCGGGTGAGGGCGTAGATCGCCGCGTCGCGTGCCATGCCCCGCAGCAGCTGTCCGTCGACGGTGAGAGCCACGATCGTGCTAGCCCAGGGTCATTGGGAGCGAACGACCAGCGAGGCCGCGCCCCTGAGTCGCGAGGGAAGCCGCGAGGTCGCGGATCGCGACGGCGGCTGCGTCCTCTGGGGCGCTGAGTACCACGGGCACCCCTTCATCGCCTCCCGTGCGCAGCGCTGGGCTGAGGGGGATCGATGCGAGCAGCGGCACGGACTGCGTCTCCGACAGCGCGTCGGCCACGGCTGCGCCGCCCCCGGAACCGAACAGATCGACGACCGTGCCGTCCGGAAGGGTGAGGGCGCCCATGTTCTCGACCACGCCGATCACTCGTTGCCCGGTCTGGCGGGCGACCAGCCCGCTGCGGATCGCCACGTCGGATGCTGCCGCCTGCGGCGTCGTGACGACCAGCACCTCGGCGTGGGGCAGCAGCTGCCCGATCGAGATGGCGATGTCGCCGGTGCCGGGAGGCATGTCGATCAGCAGGATGTCGAGATCGCCGAAGAACACGTCTGTCAGGAACTGCTGCACGGTGCGATGCAGCATCGGTCCGCGCCAGGCGACCACAGCCTCGCCGTCGCGGAGGAACATGCCGATCGAGATGGTTTTCACGCCGTGGGCGACGGGCGGAAGCATGAGGTCGTCGATGCGCGTGGGCTGGGTTCCGCCGGGGATGCCGAGGAGCCCCGGGATCGAGAATCCGTGCACATCGGCGTCGACGAGGCCGACCGAGAGCCCCTGAGCTGCGAGCGCTACGGCGAGGTTCGCCGTCACGGTGGACTTGCCCACGCCGCCCTTGCCACTCGAGACGAGGATCACCCGTGTGAGCGAGTCCGGGCCGAAGGGCATCTGGCGAGGAGGCCGCCCATCGCGCAGCTTCTCGGTGAGTGCCTTGCGCTCGGAGGGAGTCATCACGCCGAGCTCGACGTCCACCTCGGCGATGCCGGGCACCGAAGCGGCCGCGATGCGGACATCGGATTCGATGCGAGCCGCGGCGGGACAGCCCACGATCGTCAGCACGATCGCGACGTGCGCGTGCGCTCCGTCGACGCTGATCTCTCTGACCATGTCGAGATCGCCGATGGGTCGGCGCAGCTCGGGGTCGGTCACTGCGGCGACGGCGGCTCGGACGGAGTCGGCTGAGCTCATGATGACGTGGAGCGACCGCGGGGGCGTCGATCGGCCGGTTCGTCGTCGTGCTCGCCGAGCTCGGCGAGCAGCGACTTGAGCTCGTGGCGCAGCACATCGCGGGTCACGACCTGGTTGTTGCGCTCTTCGAGCGCCATCCGCAGTGCGACGATCTCCCGCGCGAGGTACTCGGTGTCGGCGAGGTTGCGCTCGGCACGTTGGCGATCCTGCTCGATCTGCACGCGGTCGCGGTCGTCCTGACGGTTCTGCGCGAGGAGGATCAGAGGGGCGGCGTACGACGCCTGCAGCGAGAGCATGAGGGTGAGAGCCGTGAAGCCGAGCGCGGCGTCGTCGAAGCGCAGGTGGTCGGGCAGCAGGGTGTTCCAGCAGATCCAGAGCACGCAGAACAGCGTGAGTATCAGCAGGAACGCCGGCGTGCCCATGGCGCGAGCGACCCACTCCGTGAAACGGCCGAAGCGGTCTCGCGACGTCGGCCGCTGCCGAGGGGCGCCACGGCCGAGCGGGGCGTCGAGCTGAGGGGAGCGAGAGCGAGAGCGAGGCATCAGCGCACCTCCTTCGGGACCGACGGCTCGTCGCTGTCATGCGTGCGCCAGTCGTCGGGCAGCAGGTAGTCGAGGACGTCGTCGATGCTGATCGCGCCGACCAGGCGATGGGCGGCGTCGATCACCGGAAGCGAGACCAGGTCGTAGCTCGCGAGCATCCTTGCCACCTCGGCCGCCGAGGCGGTGACGCGCACGGGGTCGAGGCTGTCGTCCATGATCGCGCCGAGACGCTCGTGCGGCGGGTAGCGCAGCATCCTCTGGAAGTGCACCATGCCGAGCAGTCTGCCTGTCGGCGTCTCGAAGGGCGGCAGGGTCACGAACACGGCCGCGGCAAGGGCGGGGTGCAGCTCGTGACGCCGGATGAGCGCCAGCGCCTCGGCCACAGTGGCGTCGGCGGAGAGGATGATCGGCTCGGGGGTCATGAGACCGCCGGCGGTGTCGGGGCCGTAGCGCAGCAGCATCCTGACGTCCTCGGCCTCTTCCGGCTCCATCAGCTCGAGCAGCTGCTCGAGGCGATTCGGCGGCAGCTGGGCGAGGAGGTCCGCGGCGTCGTCCGGCTCCATCTGGTCGAGGATGTCGGCGGCTCGCTCGTCGCCGAGGCGGTCGAGGATGTGCACCTGCTCGTCCTCGGGCATCTCTTCGAGGGCGTCGGCGAGGCGATCGTCGGAGAGTTCCTCTGCGACTTCGATCATTCGCTGCTGCGGCAGATCGAGCAGAGTGTTCGCGAGGTCGGCGGCGTGCAGTTCGGAGTAGGAGGCGACGAGCTGCTCGGCCGATTGCGACTCGCCGGGGGAGTGCTGCTCGGCGACCTCGCTCCAGGCGGCGAAGGTCGTCGGGCCCTTGGCGAACGGCGACGCGCTGGTCTTCGGGCGACGCAGGAAGAGCTGGCTGACGGCCCACTCGCCCAGGCGGTTCGGCTCGATGGCGACATCTTCGATGACAGCGGTGCCGGTGCCGTCGACGAGGCTGACCCGTCGACCGAGGAGCTCTGCGAGAACCCTCACCTCGCCGGCACGGGGAGAGAAGCGTCGAACGTTGATGAGTCCGGTGCTGATGACCTGGCCTGCGCGGATCGACGTCACCCGGCCTATCGACAGGAAGACGTGTCGCCGCCCGGGGATCTCGACCACGAGGCCGATGACGCGTGGAGCGGCCGTACTTCGGTAGACGATGACGACATCTCGGACTTTGCCGAGCCGGTCGCCCACGGGATCGAAGACGGCGCAGCCTGCCAGGCGCGCGGCGAATACCCGTTGTGTGCTCACTCGTCCAGCGTAGTGCGCGGGGTACTCCTGCGGCCCCCGGCGGGGCCGCGGCCGGACACACTCCCGGCCCTGTCACCACAAGGCATGGAACAATGGCGGGATGAGCATGCTGAACCGTCCAGCTGACAGCCGCGATGAGGGCGAGATCGTCGCCTCGACCCGCGATTACGAAGGCGCCCAGAAGACGGTGTCCAAACTGATCGCCCAGGAGGTGCCGGCCCGAGACATCGCGATCATCGGGCAGAGCGTCCGCACGGTCGAGCGCATCACCGGGCGACTCGGCTATGCCGCCGCGGCACGATCGGGAGCGATCAACGGCGTGCTCATCGGCCTCTTCCTCTCCGCGATCCTCGTGATCGGCAACCCGGAGGTGCCGATCCAGCTCTTCGTCGGGTTCGTCTTCATCGGCGTCGCGCTCGGAATGCTCCTCAGCCTCGTGACCTACGCGATCGTGCGCCGACGCCGCGACTTCGCGAGCGTCACGCAGTTCGCCGCAGACCATTACGAGGTGCGAGTGCAGGCGACGTCGCTCGCGAAGGCGCGTCTCGCCCTGGGCGCGGCCAAGCCTGCGCCGGCGCGGGCGCCCGTCGACCTCGACGAGCCGCCGAGGTACGGCGAGCGCATCGCTCCCGGTGGCCAGCCCGCCCCTGCCCCTGCGCCTCCGGCGGCGCCTCCCGTCTCGCCCGAGGACCCGACTCCCGGGCCGACCCCGCCGCTCGGCGGCCCTGAGGCCGCTCCCGAAGAGCCGACGGTTCCGCCGCGCCCCGCGGATCCCACTGCACCACCCACCGCACCTCCGATCGACACGCCCGACCCCGGCAAGCCCGGTCTTCCGCCCACCTCGGCGGGAACCATCTGATGTCCGACGAACAGCGCGAGACCGACTCCTCCGGAACACCCGTACACCCCGCGGTGCCTCCCGCACCTCCCGCACCTCCCGCACAGGGGTCGGTGCCGCCGGCGCCCGTGTACGGCTACGCTCCGCCCCAGGGTCCGGGTTATGCGCAGCAGCCTGCGCCGCAGTCGCCGGGATACGCTCCGCCCGCAGCTCCTGGTCACGCTCCGGCGCCTCAGCAGCCGGTCGGATACGCCCCGCCGCAGACGCCTCCTTCCCAGGGGTATCCGGCACCCGGCTATCCGGCACAGGGTTACCCCGCCGGCACCTATCCCGCCGCCGTGCCACCGCGCGGCCTGCTCCCGTGGGCTCTCGGCCTTCTGATCCTGGTGCCGTTCCCGTTCGTGGGCGGACTCGCATCAGGGATCGCCATGGCCGTCAGCGGCGGCTCTTCGCGTCGCTTCGGAGGCGTGGCCGGTGAGAACGCTCGGGCAGCCGCGAACTGGGGACTCACATACCTGCTGGTGTCGACGGTCCTGCTCATCTCGCACTTCGTGATCCTGTTCTCACTCACGGCCGATTCTCCGTCGAGCGGGTTCTACCCCATCGGCATTCCGATCACGATCTACTTCGCGCTGTCGGTCTTCCATGTCGTCCTGGTCATCATGGGCATGGTGAAGGCTTCGAGCGGCAAGGTCATGCGCGTACCGTTCGCGATTCCCTACCTGCGCGCCTGATGGTCGAGATCATGGTCGATCTGCCCGCCGGACCGACCGCCGTCTCGGCTGACTGGTCGGCGGGCGACAGCGGATCGACCGTGATCATCGCGCACGGCGCGGGCACCGGCAAAGACCACCCCTTCCTCACCGGCTTCGCCGAAGAGCTCGCTTCCCGTGGACACGCCACGCTGCGCTTCAACTTCCCGTACGTCGAGCAGGGGCGTCGGATGCCGGGGCCGGCGACGCACGCGATCGCGACCTGGAACGCCGTGGTCGCCTTCGCGCGCGAGCAGGACCCGGCCGCGGCGATCTGGGCGACCGGCAAGTCGTACGGCGGGCGGATGGCATCCATGGCGGTCGCACAGGGACTCTCTGTCGACGGGCTCGCGTACCTGGGATACCCGCTGCACGCGCCGGGCAAGCCGGAGAAGCCTCGGGCCGAGCACCTTCCGGCCATCAGTGTTCCGCAGCTGTTCATCGAGGGCACGAACGATCCGTTCATCCAGCCGGTGACGCAGTTCGAGGAGGTCGTCTCGACCTGTCAGGACGCGCGTGTCATCTGGATCGAAGGCGGCGGTCACACCTTCGAGGTGAAGGGGCGCAAGCGCCCACCGTCCGAGATCGGCGCGTCGCTCGCACCGTTCGTCGCGGACTTCGTGCAGCACTCGTGAAGGGCCTGCACCACATCGAGATCTGGGTGCCCGACATCGATGAAGCCTCGGACAGCTGGGGCTGGCTGCTGGAACGGCTCGGTCTCGACCTCACTGGCGAGTGGCCAGGTGGGCGCACCTGGTCGGCGGAGGACGCGTACGTGACGGTGACGACGTCACCGAATCTCACAGGCGCCGAGCACGACCGCCGTCGCGCCGGGATGAATCACCTGGCGTTCTGGGGTGGCGCCCGGGCAGAGGTCGACGCGATCATCAGCGACGCTGAGGCACAGGGGTGGCGCCCGCTGTATCAGGACCGGTACCCGTACGCCGGGGGGCCGGATCACTATGCCGGGTGGGTCGAGAACGACCAGGGCTTCAAGGTCGAGATCGTCGCGGATCCGCCCGCGTAGACATCATCCGAGCGACGTGAGCTCTGCGTCGTCGAGTATGCCCGGAGCGCGGGAGGTCGCGCAGGGCACGTCTCGCCCGGCACCCACGTCTGCACCGACCACGCCGATGGATACTGCGCCGTCGCCGCACCGATGCCGAGAGAGCGCGGCGATGGCACGACGCAGACGTCTGCGAGTTCCTCCATCGCCGCAGCCTCAGCGGCGAGTGTCTCTGCCGATTCTGTGACGAGGGGGAACCGAGCCGTGAAGCCGTCGCCGATTCGGACGATCGTGTTCACGGTGCCCGTGGTGCGCACGCGCTCGATCGGCAGGTGGGCGAGCGCGGGAAACCGCTGCGCGATCACTCGCGCAGCGGTCTCCTCGGTGAGTGCGAGCCGGCCCTCGTGCATGCAGCGGGTTCAGCTCTGGACGCGAGCGATCCAGGCCTCGACCTCGTCGGCGGTGCGCGGGATGTCGGCCGACAGATTGACCGGACCGTCCTGCGTCATCAGGATGTCGTCTTCGATGCGCACTCCGATGCCGCGGTATTCCGCGGGCACGGTGAGGTCGTCGATCTGGAAGTAGAGGCCGGGCTCGATCGTGAACACCATGCCGGGGGCGAGGATGCCGTCGTAGTACATCTCCCGACGGGCCTGAGCGCAGTCGTGCACATCGATGCCCAGATGGTGCGACGTGCCGTGCACCATGTAGCGACGGTGCTGTCCACCGGCATCCGCGTCCAGCGCTTCCTGCGCGCTCACCGGAAGCAGGCCCCATTCGGCGACGCGGGCGGCGATCACGCGCATGGCGGCCTCGTGCACCTCGCGGAAGCGCACGCCGATCCGCGCGGCGGCGAACGCGGCATCCGCGGCCTCGCGCACCGTCTCGTAGACCCGGCGCTGCACCTCGGTGAAGGTGCCGGAGACCGGCAGGGTGCGGGTGATGTCCGCGGTGTAGAGGCTGTCTGCCTCGACGCCGGCATCCACGAGGATCAGGTCTCCGGGCACGACCGTTCCGTCGTTGCGGGTCCAGTGCAGGTAGCAGGCGTGGGGACCGGATGCGGCGATCGTGTCGTAGCCCTCGCCGTTGCCGTCTTCGCGAGCGCGGCGATGGAAGACGCCCTCGACGACCCGCTCGCCTCGGGCGTGCGAGATCGCCTCGGGAAGCGAGCGGATCACGTCTTCGAAGCCCTTTGCGGTGACGTCGACGGCGTGGCGCATCTCAGCGATCTCGTACTCGTCCTTGACGAGGCGCAGCTCAGACACGAAGCGGGTGAGGTCATCGTCCTCTTCGAGCACCAGCTCGCCCTCGGCGTTCGAGAACGCTTCGAGGTGGTCGGTCGCGACGTCGAGGTCTGCGGCGACCCCGGCGAGCGAAGGGCGCGGACCGATCCAGAACTCTCCGACGGTGGCATCCGCGTAGAACTCGGTCGTGGTGCGGTCGGCGCGCTCTCGGAAGTACAGCGTCACGTCGTGGCCGGAGTCGGTCGGCTCGAACACCAGGATCGAGTCGGGCTCGGCATCCGATGCCCAGCCGGTGAGGTGCGCGAAGGCCGAGTGGGCGCGGTACGGGTAATCCGTGTCGTTGCTGCGCTGCTTGAGCGACCCGGCCGGAATGACCAGGCGCTTGCCCGGGAATGCGGCTGAGACGGCGGCGCGGCGCACGGCAGCGAACGGCGCCTGTGCGCGGGGAGCGGGGATCGACTCGGGGCGCTCAGCCCATCCGGTCGAGATCGTGTCGAGGAACCCACGGGGGAAGGGCTGCTTCCGGTTCGTGGTGGTGGCTTCGACGGGGGTCTCAGTGGTGGGCTCTGCGATCGTGTCGCGTTCTGCGGTGCTCATCCCTCCAGTCTGTCACCTGCGTGACGACCGCGGGATGTCAGCCTGCGGGCTCGAGCTGCACCACGAGGCCACGATGATCGCTGCCACCGCCGCCGCCGATCACGACCGATCCGGTCGTCGTCCAGCTGGGCGATGCCATGACGTGGTCGATCGGCGTGCTCAGCAGTGCCGGCAACGAGCTGGGCCAGGTTCCGCTGAATCCGTTGCCCGATCGGGGGGCTGCGTCGCGGCAGTAGCCCATGTCGCCGCCGTCGACGCCGAGTCCCGCCATGTGGTCGATCGTCGCGTTGAAATCTCCGGCGAGGATGAAGTCGCCCGCGGGGCACTGGTCGGCGATCCAGCGCAGATCGCTCTGCCACTGCGCCATGTCGTCCATGCGCGGTGCGACAGCATGCACGGCGACGATCGTCGGACCTGCGCCATCGATCGGCATCAGCACCGCACTGGGCACCGAGCCGGTGTTGTTCGAGCCGTCCTCCGATGACGCGATCACGGAGTACTCGCCGAGGTCGGGGGAGACCAGGACGGTCGTGTGCCACGACTTCGGACCGTCGACGACGTCGGGTTTGAACTGCACGTGGTGCACCCACATCGGGTGATCCTGATCACGAAGCAGCACGGCGACCTGCTCGCCGACCTCCTCCGTGGTCTCGGGGAGCGCGACGATATCGGCGCCTCGATCGAGGATCTCCCGGGCGATCTCCTCGGCGGACACCTCGTCACCGGCGGTGTTCCAGGTGAGCACGCGGAGGCTCGAATCAGTGGGGGCGGGGAGCGTGTCTGCGCCGAACCCGCGCAGGAAGCCGATGGCTCCGGTCGCCCCGGCCCCGAGCAGTGCGACGATCAGGACCGATGCCGCGAAGCCGCGCAACGGCTTCGCGAGGAGGAGGAACAGCGACAGCGCCGCGATGACGAGGAACGCCGCGAGCACCACTCCACGGGCGGCCACGATCTGAGCGAACGGGAATGTCTGCTCGAGGTGGAAGAACTGCGGCCACACCACGACTGCCGTCGCGATCGCGAACAGCACGGTGAACAGGATCCCCAGTAGTCGAAACATCCCCTCCAGCCTAGAAGTCCTCGCTGTGAAGTCCCTAGAGCGACGGGCATGCGCGACCGGGGTCTGCCGTCGTCGGTACGCTCGGAGCATGGCCTCCGCTCGCTCCCGCCGTTTCGCCGGTCCGTCCGACCTGCATATGCACTCGAATCATTCGGACGGCACTGAGGCGCCCGCCGAGGTCGTGCGTCAGGCGCAGCGGTTCGGGGTGCGCACGATGGCGCTGACCGATCATGACCGCACCACGGGGTGGGACGAGGCGACGGCGGCGACGGCAGAGCTCGGGATGACGTTCCTCCCCGGCATGGAGCTCTCGGCGAAGCACGAGTGGCGCAGCGTGCACGTTCTGGGCTACCTGTTCGATCCCCTCGACGAGGCGCTCAGAGCTGAGACCGATCGGATCCGAGGGGATCGGATCGGGCGAGCCGAGCGGATCGTCCGCAGCATCGGTCGCGACTACGACCTCGACTGGGACGACGTGCTCGCCCAGACCGCCCTGGACGCGACAGTCGGCCGTCCGCACATCGCCGACGCTCTCGTCGCTCGGGGGATCGTCCGGGATCGCACCGAGGCGTTCGACGGGATCCTGCACCCGCGCGAGGGCTACTACGAACCGCATTACGCCCCCGACCCTCTCACCGCGGTGCGTCTGATCACGGATGCCGGAGGGGTGGCGATCATCGCGCACCCCGCGACGGTCGGGCGCGACCACATGATGCCGTTGCATTTCATCGAGCAGCTGATCGCCGCGGGCTTGGGTGGTTTCGAGATCGATCACCGTGAGAACACTGCGGCGGGCAAGAAGGCGCTGCATACGATCGCGGCGAAGCACGACCTGATCATCACCGGCTCGAGCGACTACCACGGCACCGGAAAGCCCAACCTGCCCGGCGAGAACACCACCTCCGACGAGATGGTGCAGAGGCTCGTCGAGCGCGCGACCGGAACCGCACCGCGCTACGCCTGACGGCGGTCGTTGCGCGGGCCGCCTCCGGAGCGGTGCCTGGGCGAGACAGCAGAGGGGGCGGATGCCGCTGCTGCAGCATCCGCCCCCTCTGAGGTAGATCAGGCTCCGGTGACCGGAGCTGCTCCCGTGCCGCCCGAGCCACCACGACGACGACGGCGACGACGCGCCGGTGCAGGCTTGCCGTCGTGATGCTCCTTGCCTGCGCCGTCATGGGTGCCGGCGCCCTCGGCGCTGCGATCGGCTGACGGTGCGGACTGCGAGCCATCGGCCGGCGCCTCGGAAGCGCCTTCTGCGAACGTCGAACCGACCGGGGTCGAACCGCCGCGGCGACGCCGACGGCGACGGGTGCCGCCCTCGTCCGTGCCCTCGGCCGCGACGTCCGCTGCACGCTCTGGGCGCGGAGTCCGCTCGGTCTTCACCGACTGCGTCTTCGGTGCCGACACCAGGCGGCCCTTCGTGCCGGCGGGGATGTCGAGGTCTTCGAACAGGTGCGGGCTCGACGAGTACGTCTCGGTGGGTTCGGGCTGGCCGAACTCGAGGGCCCGGTTGATCAGTGCCCACTTGTGCAGGTCTTCCCAGTCGACGAACGTCACGGCGATGCCGGTCTTGCCCGCGCGCCCGGTGCGGCCGACGCGGTGCAGGTACGTCTTGTCCTCGTCAGGGATCGTGTGGTTGATGACGTGGGTGACGTCATCGACGTCGATGCCGCGCGCGGCGACGTCGGTCGCGACCAGCACATCCCGCTTGCCGGCCTTGAAGGCCGCCATCGAGCGCTCCCGCTGATCCTGGCCCATGTCGCCGTGCACGCCGCCGACGTTGAATCCGCGGTCGCTGAGCTCGTCGACCAGACGCTGCGCGGCACGCTTGGTGCGCGTGAAGATGACGGTCTTGCCTCGCCCCTCGGCCTGCAGGATGCGGGCGATGATCTCGTCCTTGTCGAGCGAGTGCGCCCGGTAGACGAGGTGCTTGATGTTCGCCTGGGTGAGGCCCTCATCGGGGTCGCTGGCACGGATGTGGATCGGGTTCGACATGAATCGACGAGCGAGCGCGACGATCGGGCCGGGCATGGTGGCCGAGAACAGCTGAGTATGCCTCACAGCGGGGACCTTCTGGAAGATCTTCTCGATGTCGGCGAGGAAGCCCAGGTCGAGCATCTTGTCGGCCTCGTCGAGGACGACCTCGGTCGCGTTCGACAGGTCGAGCAGGCGCTGGCCGGCGAGGTCGATCAGACGACCCGGCGTGCCGACGACGATCTGCGCGCCGGCCTTGAGCTGGTCGATCTGACCCTCGTATGCCTTGCCGCCGTAGATCGCGACGACGCTGGTCGAGCGGTTGCTCGTGAGCAGGTCGATGTCTTCGTACACCTGCACGGCGAGCTCGCGGGTGGGAACGACGATGAGCGCCTTGACGCCGTGCTCGGGGTCGAGCCCCAGTCGCTGCACGACGGGGATGCCGAATCCGAAGGTCTTGCCGGTGCCGGTCTTGGCCTGGCCGATGATGTCCTGGCCGGGAAGGCCGAGGGGGATGGTCTGCTCCTGGATGGGGAAGGCGTCGATGATGCCCTTGGCGGCGAGTGCGTCGATGATGTCCTGATCGATTCCGAGATCAGCGAAGGTTGTCAATGTTCAGATTGCCTGTCCGGCGACCTGCGAGGATCGCCACGTTCACGGATCCACGCCGTCTTTGTGCCACAGGCGCGGGCCCCGCTCCGACGGCGGGGACACCGACAGCCTACCCGAGGGGGTGGTGGCGCCCGGAAGGACCCCTTCGTCCGAGTATTGTGAACCCCGTGGTGAACTGGTTCTGGAAGCGTAGGACGCCCCGGCGCACACTGACGTTGCGCAGTCGAGGGGATCAAGGCGCGGCGACGCGTGTCGACTTCGCCGAACTCGCGCCGGAGCTTCCACGATTCCTCGGACAGGCCGCGTACCTGCAGCTGGGGTACTTCGAGACACTCACCCGACTGATCAGGGCGACGCCCGAGCTCTCCGAGAAGGAATCCCTGTCTCGTGCGGCCGGTGCAGCCCTGACGAAGCATCGAGCCATCGTCGACCTGATCGCCGAGCGCGGTGACGATCCGACGCAGCTCATGCTCCCGTTCCGCGAGAATCTCGACGCCTTCCGTCGCAAGACGATCGGGGCGCGTCCACGCGAGACGCTGTTGGCCGTCTACATCACCGCAGGCATGCTGGACGACTTCTACTTCGCCCTCGCCTCGAGCTACGGAGAGACCGGCGAGCGGGTGGCGGCCATCCTCGCTGAGGACGATGCACGCCACGAGATCGTCGCGATCATCCAGGAGACCATCGACGGCGACGGCGAATGGCGGTCGCTGCTCTCGATGTGGGCGCGCCGCCTGGTGGGGGACACGATTCTCGTGTGCCGCTCGGCGCTGCGGCAGCCCGAACTCGCCGCCATGAGCGAAGACCGCGTCGAGCTGGTCTACACCGAGCTCATGGGCGCGCACGCCCGCCGCATGGATGCGATGGGTCTCGCCTCCTAAACCGCAGCGGTCTGCGCACGCATGCGCTCGAGCCGCCGGGTCAGCCGCCATGCGACGACGGCGGGAACGGCGCCCACCACGCCGAACGAGATGTCGATGAGCTGCCAGCCGAGCGGGATGCCCCGGATGCTGCCGGCGATGAGAGCGAGCGGCACGACACCGACGCACGCGATGACGCCGAACTGGATGACCCAGATGTTGCGCACCGGGTCGATGAGTGGGCCGATGAACACGACCGCGATGACGAGGTGCGCGAAGGCGAGCCAGTCCGTGCCGTATGCGATGAACGAGTACCGCGCGTCGACATCGGAGAGGGCATCGGCCACTCGGTCGACCCACCCGACTGCGTCAGGGAGCCAGACGGAAACGGGAGAGTCGTGGAGAACGCTCGACGCGAACTCCAATTCCAGCCGCAACGGAAAAGCCGTGACACCGCTGACCACGAGGCCCAGCATCAGCACGCCGATGCTGATGCGGATCCATCGCAGTGTGCGACGCTCGCTCACTGGCGCTCAGATGCCGAGTGCGGCCTTGGCCGACGCGTCCGACCGGCGGCGTGAGGCGACGATCGCGACGGTGACCCCTGCTGCGATGACGACGGAGCCGACGATGCTCGCGACCCACAGCCAGATGCTGCCCTCTCCGACGCCGAGCCATTGCAGGCCCGTGTAGAAGAGGGCGGCGAGGGCTGTGGCGATCGCGGGCGTCAGGGCGACTCCGCGCAGCTCGCGGCCACCGATCATGTAGTGGGCCGCGATGCCGAGCACGCACGCTCCGACGAGAGCGAGGAGGATGTACATCGTGGCGTCAGGCGAAGAAGCCGACGCGACGAGACTCCTCGGTGCCGAGCTCGATGTAGGCGAGGTTCGCGGTCGGAACCAGGTAGGAGTTGCCCTTCACATCGGCGAAGCTCAGGTGAGAGGTGTTCTGCTCGAGAGCCGAGGAGACCTGCGTGCGGACCTCGTCCGCGCTCGAAGCGGTCTCGAAGCTGAGCTCGCGGCCGGTGTTGATGATGCCGATGCGGATTTCCACGCGTACTCCTGTTTTCCAGTCGACGATGCTGTGGTCGAGTCGACCTCGGGGGCCGACGACTGCGCCCAACTCTACCGGGCGGCGAGACGACGGGATCCGCCGATCGGGCCGGTTTCGCCCTGAGCGCACAGCGTCGCGGGAGGGCGGCGGGCGGCGATGTCCGTGCGCCGCAGTAGCGTGGAGGACATGACAGAGGATGCCGCGCAGAACGCCGTGATCGGCGCAGACGCGTCGGCATCCGGCGTCATCATCGGGGCGCCGGGCACCGGCAAGACCCGCACGCTCACCGAGCGCGTGGTGCATCTGCTCGACACCGTCGGGATGCGTCCGGAGCAGCTCCTCGTCCTCACACCGAGCAGGCAGGCGGCCACCGCGTTGCGCGACCGCATCGGCGTCAGGATCGGTCAGGCCACTCCCGGCCCGTTGGCGCGGTCGCTCGGGTCGTTCGCCTTCCAGATCGTGCGCGGAGCGATGGTGCGCGCAGGAGCAGAGCCGCCGGCCCTGCTGACAGGGGCAGACCAGGACCGACTGATCGCCGAGCTGCTCGCGGGCGATGCGGAAGACGAGCGCATCGAGTGGCCGCAGGCGCTGAGCCCCGCGGTCCGCGCATCGAAGGGCTTCCGTTCCGAGCTCCGTGCGTTTCTCGCCGAGTGCGTCGAGCTCGGCGCACAGCCTGACGAGCTGCGCGCGGCCGACGATGCCGCGTGGTCGGCCGTCGCCGACTTCCTCATCGAGTACCGCGCGGTGCTCGATCTGGCGCGGGCATCCCACCGAGACGCCGCAGACCTGCTCGCCGAGGCGCGCACGATCCTGCGGACGGCAGAGTCGGCCGCGCTCGGCCCCCTCGCTGATCTCAGGGTGGTGCTGATAGACGACGCACAGGAGCTCACACGCGGCGGTATCGCGGTGGTCGAGGCGCTGCGTGCGCGAGGTACGGCGGTGCTCGCGTTCGGCGATCCCGACATCTCGTCGGGAGCGTTCCGCGGAGCGAGCCCGGAGCTCTTCGCTCAGCTCGCGGCCGCGCTCGGCGAGGTGCATGTCCTCGACCGGCCCCACCGGCAGGTGCCCGATCTCACCTCCCTCACCCGCACCGTCACGCAGGCGATCGGGGCGTCAGGTCGCGTCGACCACCGGCGCGCCCCCGAACCGCTCGAGGCCCGGGCGCCGGGCGCCCCCACCGACGTCAGCACCTTCGTCGCGCCGTCGCCGCACGAAGAACTCGACCGCATCGCCGGTGTCATGCGCGGATGGCACCTCACCGACGATGTTCCCTGGGATCGCATCGCCGTGATCGCTCACGACACCCGCCAGGTGACACAGCTCGAGTCCGAGCTCGCGGCACGCGAGATCCCGACGAGGGCCGCGGGTGTGCAGCGCCCCCTCGGCTCCGAGCCGATCGTGCGCGACATCGTCGGCATCGTGCGCCTGGCCCTCACTCCGCCTGACGACCGGACCCCCCAGGACTGGGAGGAGGCCCTCCGCACTCCGTTCGGAGGCATGGACGCGATCGGTCTCCGGCGCCTTCGCGCACGTCTGCGTCATATCGAGCTCGACCTCGGCGGCTCCACGCCGGCTCGGGAACTGCTGCGTCAGGCACTGGCATCGCCTGATCACTTCACTCTCATCGACGCGCAGGAATCCCGCCTGGCGGCACGCTTCGCCTCGACGGTCGCCGAGGTGGCCGCCGCGGCGGCCGCAGGCGAGACGATCCACGATCTCCTGTGGAGGGTCTGGGATCAGTCCAGGGCAGTCGACGGACGCAAGCTCCAGGTCGCGTGGCGCGAGATGTCGCTGCAGCCGAGCGGTGCGGAGACCGCGAGAGCCCTCGACGCTCTCGTGTCGTTGTTCGGTGCGGCGAAGCGGTTCGTCGAGCGCACCCCGAACGAGAAGCCGGAGGTGTTCGTGCGTGACATCCTCGACAGTGAGGTGCCCGAAGACTCCCTCTCGAGTCCCGATCGGCCGGGTCGGGTGACCCTGCTCACGCCGGCGACCGCGCTCGGCACCGAGTTCGACGCCGTCGTGGTGGCCGGAGTGCAGGACGGCATCTGGCCCAACGTGCGACTGCGCGGTGGGATGCTGCAGACCTGGCGTCTCGCAGATGCGTTGCTCGCCGCCCGCACCGGCACGGCCGAGAACCCGCCCGAGACGCTCGACCGCCGGCGCGCGGCCCTCCACGATGAGCTGCGTCTCTTCGTTCGCGCGATCTCCCGCTCCCGTCGCAGACTCCTGATCACCGCGGTTGACGACGACGACCTGACGCCCAGCCCGTTCTTCGGATTCCTCCCACCCCCCGATCCACCGGAGCTGCATGCCTCGGCGGAGCATCCGCTCACTCTGAGGGGCCTCGTCGCGCGGCATCGCCGGGTGCTGACGACCACGGCTTCTCCTGTCGCGAGAGACCACGCGTCAGCCCAGCTGGCGGTACTCGCGAGGGAGGGAGTGCCGGGCGCCGATCCATCCGAGTGGTACGGCGTGACTCCGCCGACGACCGACGCCCCGCTGCACGACCTCGCGGTCGACGCGGCCCGAGTGTCGCCGTCGCGCATGGAGTCCTTCGAGGAATGCGAGCTGAACTGGGCGGTCTCCGCGCTCGGGGGTGACACCGTGATGCCGCCGTCGGCGGGGATCGGCACGATCATCCACGAAGCGATGGAGCAGGTGCCGGAGGGAGAACTCGATCGCCTGCGTGACGTTCTCGCCGAGCACTGGCCCGAGCTCGATTTCGAGACCGCCTGGATCGGCAGGAAGGAGCGCCGCCGGGCCGACCTGTACATCGATCGACTGCACAGTTATCTTTCGGACGTCGCCGAGGAGGGCGGTCGCGTGATCGCGGGCGAGGTCGAGTTCCGGTTCGCGGTCGAGGTCCCCGAGGAGATCGGAACTCCGCCGACCGTCCGCGCGGCGCCCACCGAGCCTGACCCCCACCCGCACCACGCGATCGTCCACGGTTTCATCGACAGGGTCGAGGCGTACACCGCCGGGGGCGGCGAGCACGCGAAGGCCCGAGGGCAGAGATGGACGCGGATGACCGATGCGCAGGGAGGAGAGCGAGTCGTGGTCGTCGACCTGAAGACGGGCAAGTACGAGCCGGAGAGCGAGCAGAAGGTGGCGGACCACGCGCAGCTCGCCGCATACCAGGTGGCGGTGCAGGAGGGTCTCATCGCAGGAGCGGATCCGGCGGCGCTCGCCGGTGCACGGCTCGTCCTGGTCGCCAAGACCCTGGCAGGGAGCGACTTTCGCGTCGCGCACCAGCACACTCTCGCCGGTGAAGAGCGGGTGCAGTTCCTCGGACGCATCGCCGAGGCCGCTCGAGGCATGTCTGCCTCGAGCTTCACCGCCCACGTCGAGGCGCACTGCGCAGACACCCAGTGGCGCGTCCAGCCGTGCCGTATCCACACCGTCGCCGCGGTGAGCGCGTGACGGCGTGGACCGGAGCGGGGAACGGGATCTCTGCACTGGACGTCGCCGCCGCGCTCGGCCTTCCGGCGCCCACCGAGGCGCAGCAGCGGGTGATCGAGTCGCCACCCGCACCGGCTCTCGTCGTCGCGGGAGCGGGCAGTGGCAAGACCGAGACGATGGCCGGTCGCGTCGTCTGGCTCGTTGCGAACGGGCACGTGCGTCGCGATCAGATTCTCGGGTTGACCTTCACGCGCAAAGCCGCGGGTGAGCTCGCGGAGCGGATCGGCATCCGGCTGGCGCTCATCGACGAATACGGACGAAGGGGGCTGCTGCCGCACCTGCCAGAGATCGTCGCGAGCCACGCGCTCGATCGCGTGTCGAAGGCCGCGAACAGCCGTCAGCGCGAGGTCGTCAGATCACAGGTGCTCGACGAACTCGCGGAGCGTTTCGGGACCGCGGGCGACTCGACCCCGCCATCGGCCGAAGATCTGCTGATCCGCCCGAAGGTATCGACGTACAACGCGTTCGCAGACGGCATCGTGCGAGAGCACGCAGCGCGCATCGGCCGCGAGTCCGACGTCGCCATGCTCAGCCAGGCGGCGTCTTGGATGCTGGTGCGCGACGTCGTGCTGCGCGCCGATCTGCCAGAGCTCGAGGAGATAGACCGATCGGTGGCGGGGGTGGTCGACGCGGTCCAGCGACTGGCCGGCGACTCGCTCGACCACCGGGTCGATCTCGACCGCGCGGATCGGATCGCGCTGCGTCAGGCCGAGGCTTTCGCTCCGTACCTGAGCAATGCGGATATCGCGACCGCGGCGGCGAACCTGCGTGCCCTTCCCGCCCTGTCGGTTCTGGTGCGCGACTACATCGCCGAGAAGGAGCGCCGCGGTGTGCTGGACTTCGCCGACCAGGTGAGCGGTGCCTACGACATCGTGGAGTCGTCGCCCGATGTGCGCGACGACCTGCGACAGCAGCATCAGGTCGTGCTGCTGGATGAGTACCAGGACACCTCTGTGATCCAGACGCAGTTCCTCGCGCGGCTCTTCCGTGACTCCGCCGTGATGGCGGTGGGGGATCCCCACCAGTCGATCTACGGCTGGCGCGGCGCCAGCGCAGACAACCTGCACGCGTTCGCACGGACCTTCTCCGAGCATGAGACGGTCGGGAACTACAGTCTGATGACGAGCTGGCGCAACGACCGGAGCATCCTCGGTGTCGCCAACCGCATCCTCGGTCCTCTGCGCAGACCTGGGTTGGACGTGCCACCCCTCGAGGCTCGTCCGGGTGCGGGCGCCGGGGCGGTCGAGGTGGGCTTCCCGCTCACGGTCGACGAGGAGGCGCGCGCGGTCGCCGAGTGGTTCGCTGCGCGTCGCGCGGCACACGACGACCCCGCGAAGCCGCACACCGGCGCCGTGCTGTTCCGATCGAAGCGCCATATGCAGACCTTCGCGGCAGCCCTTGCCGCGCAGGGCATTCCCCACCGCATCCTCGGCCTCGGTGGTCTCCTGGCCACGCCCGAGGTGGTCGATGTCGTCTCGACGCTGCGGGTACTGCACGATCCCACCGCCGGCTCTGCTCTGATCCGACTCCTCGTCGGCCCTCGATTCTCGGTCGGGGTCGCCGATATGGCCGCCCTGCAGGAGCTTGCGGCGGAGCTCTCCCGGCGGGACAGCGGGCTGCTGCCCCTGGACGACGAACTTCGAAAGCGCATCCGCGCGTCGCGCGGAGCTGACGAGGCGCTGTCGATCATCGACGCCGTCGATGTGCTCCGAGGCCTCAGCGACGACTACCGCCTTCTGTCGGGCATCACGCCAGAGGGGCGCTCTCGCATACGCGCGGCGGGGGAGATGCTCGAACGTCTCCGTCGAGCCTCCTCGCTGCCGCTTCCCGACCTGCTGAGGCTCATCGAGCTCGAGCTGCGGCTGGACATCGAGCTCGCTGCGAACGAGACGAGGGGGCCGGCCCGCATCGCGGCCACCCAGCTGCGTGCGTTCACCGACGAGGTCCGCTCGTTCCTCGCCGCTGACGAGCGCGGGACCATCTCGAGCCTCCTCGCCTGGCTCGAGAAGGCCGAGAGCACAGACGAGCTGGTGCCGCGCCCGGAGCCGCCGGAGCCGGGCGTGGTTCAGCTTCTGACCATCCATGGTTCCAAGGGGCTGGAATGGGATGCGGTCGCCGTGGTGCGCATGGTCGAGGGTGAACTGCCGTCGCGCCCGACGGACACCTCGGGCTGGTTCGGCTTCGGGGTGCTGCCGTTCGCCCTGCGCGGCGACAGTGCGGCGCTGCCGACGTTCAGCTGGATTC
Source organism: Microbacterium foliorum (assembly GCF_006385575.1). Classification (NCBI taxonomy): domain Bacteria; kingdom Bacillati; phylum Actinomycetota; class Actinomycetes; order Micrococcales; family Microbacteriaceae; genus Microbacterium; species Microbacterium foliorum. Next base: position 1,269,506 of record NZ_CP041040.1, read on the forward strand.
CTCCCTCTGACGAGGAGCTCGATCCTGCCAAGAGGCTGAAGGCCGGGATCGCGTCGCTGACGAGCAGGAGCAAGACGGCACCGGGTGCGATCACCGTGTTCAAGGACGCGTATCGCGAGTACCAGCAGGAAGAGGAGCGTCGACTCGCCTACGTCGCCGTCACCAGGGCACGCAGCCACCTGCTCCTGACCGGAGCGCACTGGGCGGGGCAGAAGCAGCCGAAGGCGCCGAGCCCCTATCTGATCGAGGCGATGGAGGTGCTCGGGCGAGGGCAGATCGAGCCCGTGGATCCTGATGAGAACCCCTACGACGGTCCGGGTGCAACGCTTACCTGGCCACTCGACCCGCTCGGAGCTCGGCGGGGCGTCGTAGAGTCCGCGGCCGCAGCCGTGCGCGCTGCAGCCGAGAGCGACCCGGTGGCCTCCCCGGAGCTGGTCCGTCTGCTCGCGGAGCGCGCTGCGCGACTTCGCGGCGCCGATGCGCCGCCGCCGACTCGCGTGCCCGCCTCTCGCTTCAAGGACTACGTCACCGACTTCCGCGGCACGGTGTCGTCGATCGTCCGCCCTATGCCGGAGCGGCCCTATCGGCAGACTCGCCTCGGCACGCTGTTCCATGCATGGGTCGAGCGACGCAGTGAGATCGTCGGCGCCGGTCAGCGTGTCGACGAGGCACTCTGGGAGGTTGACGCAGACGACCTCTCCTTCGGTGAGGCCGTCGGCGCTGCGGAGGTCTCATCTGCCGATGCCGCCGACCTCTCGACGCTCCAGGAGATCTTCGAGGCCAGCGAATGGGGATCCCTCAGACCCATCGCGGTCGAGATCGAGATCGACTTCGCGCTGGGCGGCGGGGCGCTGCCGGGCGACGACGGACATATCGTCATCTGCAAGCTCGACGCGGTCTACCGTCGCGAGGATCGGGGTGGGCGTATCGAGATCGTCGACTGGAAGACGGGCAAGGCTCCGCGCACACCGCAGGAGCGGGAAGAGCGGATGCTGCAGCTCGCGCTGTACCGCCTCGCCTATCATCGCCGATTCGGAGTGCCGCTCGAAGAGATCGACGTCGCGCTCTACTACGTCGCAGACGACCTCGTCATCCGCGGTGACCGGGTCTACTCCGAGTCGGAGCTCTTCCAGCGCTGGAGCGCTGCCCGCGCGGCTCGCTGAGCTTCATCCTCAGGCGAACCCTCGTCGGAGCCATCGGCCCTGTCGGACGCGTGGGCCTGACGGGTGTCGTCAGCAGTGCTCCGCTCGGCACCGAGATCTTCCGAGACCTGATCGCGCACCCCGGACAGGTCCTCGGTCTCGAGACCACCCAGCTGGGCTCGACGGGCGGCATCCGCAGTGTCGCTGAGATCGCTCGTGCTCTGGGCGTCGCTGTCGTCGTGCCAGAGGTCGTTCGGGTTGTATGCGTCGGTCTGCATCGATGTGTCGACGCCTGGTACGGCGCTCGCCGGCACCCTGTCGAGCGCATCCAGAGCAGACTCGACGCCCTCGTTTCGCGACGCGATCACGCCGAGGTCGTCGCTGTGCAGTCCCTCGGCGAGAGCTTCGAGAAGAGCCGCAGCATCGTCGACGATGTCGGGCCGGTGCAGCGAGTCGCCGTGCACCAGCCAGCGGGCGAACTCGAGCTCGGCGAGCAGCCGAGCGCGCACCTCGAGTGCGGCGTCCGGGCCGCGATCGGCGGCGCGCGCGTACGAGGAGTGCACGTCTTCTGCCGCGTCAGGGGCGGTCGAGAGCCATGACAGATCGATCGCAGGGTCGCCCACGGCCAGCGAATGCCATCCGATGAGTCCGGTGACCTCGGGGCCGAGCTCCGGGTCGTCGCGGAAGATGAACGAAGTCGACTGCACTCCACCCAGAACGACAGTCGATTCGAAACGCCAGAGGTCGTCGTCGGCGATGGCGTCGCGCCACCTCACCGTGAGTCGAGCGGGGACGCGCCCGGTCGAGGCGGCGACGTCGACCAGTCGAGCGAGTTCGTCGCGGCTCTCCTGCGCAGACCGAGTGGTCAGCCCTGCGCCTCGCACGACCGACGTGGGAAGCGCGTGCACGGCGGCGATCGCCGCACCCATCGACTCGGCGGCGCCTCGCCCGGCTGGCACCATCGCCGCTTCGATCTGGAATCCGGGCAGCAGCTCGGTCACGAGTGCGTGTGCATCCGCGAGTCGGGTCTCGCCGATGTACTCGGGAGCTCTGAAGGGCAGCATCGCCCGCGCCCCGGCCGTCAGGGCCCTCAGCGCGAGGGCCTCCGCGGCGAGCTCTCGCGAGGTCTCATCGTCGTCGGCCACGCGGATCGCGAGCTCGCGTCCGTCCGCGAGGGTGGCGACGGCGGAGTCGAAACGTCCGTCGCCGTCGGCGCTGAGAGCGCGCGCCCCGGTCACCTCGGCGCCGGGCAGTGCGGCAGTCACCGCCGCGGCTAGAGTGAATGGAGAGCGTCCCATGCCTCCAGGGTAGGTGGACGAGGGGGCGGTCCCGCTTCCGCCACGCCCGTGAGAGAGGGAGCCGATGGTCACCGACAGCAGCAGTTCCCTCGACCGCGCCGCAGATCTGCGTGTCGAACCCGGAATCCTCGATCGGCTCCGCACCGAGGAGTCGACGAGGGTGATCGCCGTCCGCGACGGTCGGGTGCGTATCTCCGGCGCCGAGCTCGATCCGGCCACGCTGCTGCGGGTTCCCGCCTCCGAGATCGGCGACGCGACCTGGGCGCTTCTCGGTCGCGACGGCGACGGGACTGCCGTGCTTCTCGCCGTTCTGCCGCCGGAGGGCGACACCGTCGACACCACTCCTGATGAGGTCTGGCTGGGTCTCCGCGACCTGGGAGCGCGTCTCAGCTCCGGTGACACCGAGCTGCTCATCGAGGCCCTCGCGCTCGGCGGCTGGCTTCGGGATGCGCCGTTCTGCCCGCGTTGCGGGGGAGGGACTGAGGTGCGTCAGGCCGGGTGGTCGCGCCGATGCCTCGTCTGCGGGCGCGAGCACTTCCCGCGCACGGACCCCGCGGTGATCGTCGCGGTCGAGAGCTCGGACGGCGAACGACTGCTCCTCGGCGCGAACGCGAACTGGGGCGGACGGATGTACTCCTGCTTCGCCGGTTTCACCGAGGCGGGAGAGTCTCTGGAGTCGACGGTGCACCGGGAGCTCGAGGAGGAATCGGGCGTCCGCCTGGCATCGTTGCGCTACGTCTCGTCTCAGCCCTGGCCCTTCCCGCGCTCGCTCATGCTCGGGTTCCGCGCGGTGGCGCTCGACGACCATGTGCTTCGCCCGGACGGCGAGGAGATCATCGATGTGCGCTGGTTCACCCGCGACGAGATCGGGTCCGCCCTTGCCGGCGACGGACCGGTCGGCCTGCCTGGGCCCGCATCGATCGCGCGTGCACTCATCCTCGAATGGTTCGAGGAGCGCGCGTGAGCGCGCTCGAAGCCCTCGACGATCGACAGCGGGAGGCGGCATCCGTTCTGCGCGGTCCTGTCGCCGTGCTGGCCGGCGCGGGGACGGGCAAGACCCGTGTGATCACGCACAGGATCGCCCACGGTGTCGACACAGGCGCGTACTCGCCGTCACGGGTGATGGCGGTGACCTTCACCGCGAAGGCGGCGGGGGAGCTCCGGGGGCGCCTGCGCGCTCTCGGGGTCGAGGGCGTAGCCGCACGCACGTTCCATGCCGCCGCGCTCGCCCAGCTCAACTTCTTCTGGCCGACGTTGGCCGGCTCGCCCGCTCCGTCGATCATCGACAACAAGGTGAGGCTGCTCGGTCAGGCCGCGGACTCGATGCGTCTGCGCCCGAGCACTGCGACTCTCCGTGACATCGCCTCGGAGATCGAATGGCGCAAGGTGTCGATGCTTTCGATCGAACAGCACTCGCTGCTCGGCCGAACGATGAGCGGAATCGACTCCGCGCAGTTCGTCGAGCTGCAACAGCGCTACGAGGCGCTGAAGGACGAGCGGCGTCAACTCGATTTCGAGGACGTGCTGCTGGCATGCGCCGGCATGCTCGAAGCGGAGCCGCGCGTCGCCGCATCCGTGCACGAGCAGTATCGCCACTTCACAGTCGACGAGTACCAGGACGTCTCGCCGCTCCAGAACCGACTGCTCGAGCTCTGGCTGGGCGACCGCAAGGACATCTGCGTCGTCGGAGATGCGAGCCAGACCATCTACTCGTTCGCCGGAGCCGAACAGCGATTCCTGCTCGAGTTCGAGCGGCGGCATCCGGATGCCACGGTCGTGCGGCTCGAGACCAACTACCGTTCGCAGGCGCCGATCCTCGAAGCGGCCAACGCCCTCATGAAGGGCCGGCCGGGTGCGCTCGAGCTCATCCCGGCGAGGGAGACGTTCAACGCGGAATCGCCCACGGTCACGGCGTACGACTCCGAGCGCGACGAGGCCGAGGGGATCGCCGCTGCCGTGGCGGCGCGAATCGAAGCCGGGGCCTCGCCCTCGGAGATCGCGGTGCTCTATCGCGCCCATGCGCAATCTGCCGTGCTGCAACAGGCGCTCGCCGCAGAGGGGATCCCGACATCGGTGCTGGGCGGAACGCGGTTCTTCGCGATGCCGGAGGTGCGTCAGGCGATCCTGGCGTTGCGGGCCGCAGCCGTCGCTCCGACGGAGCAGGGATTCCTCCCCGGCGTGCAACGCGTCCTCCGCGAGCTGGGGCTCTCCGATGAGCCGCCCGCAGCCGGCGGTGCGCAGCGCGACGGATGGGAGGCTCGGCGCGCGATCCTGCGTCTCGCGGAGGATGCCGGGCCGGACGAGAACCTGCGCACCTTCAGCGATGCGCTCATGGCGCGAGCGAAAGACCAGCACGAGCCCACGATGCGCACCGTGACGCTCTCGACCCTGCACGCCGCCAAGGGCCTCGAATGGCCGCACGTCCACCTCGCCGGCTGGGCGGAGGGCGCCCTTCCGATCTCGTACGCCACCGGCTTCGAGGCGATCGATGAAGAACGCCGCCTCGCCTACGTCGGTGTCACGCGGGCCGCGCGTACTCTCTCGCTGTCGTGGTCGCGCTCAGCGGGGCGAGGGGAGCGGGCACCGTCGCGGTTCCTGGCAGAGATGGGAACGACTGCTCGCGGCACCGGCATTCTTCGTGAAATGTCACCGAGCGCCACTCGCGCCGACCATCGCCGCTGACTTCGACGAACGAGCCCGCCGACGATGTCTCCGCGAGTAGCCGTGCGACGAGCGTCGCCGCGTCCGCGATCCGCGCGGCGCTGATCGGACCTGACGCTCGTCCGATGAGCTGAGCGTGCATCCGCGGCCAGGCATCGTCGCGCTCACGCTCATGCTCGTCGCGGCAGGTGAGACAAGGGGATTCGCCGGGCACGACCAGGGGGCCGACGGTCGTCCGCCCTCGCTCGAGTGCCACGGGGAGGTGGGAGGTGTCGTCGCGAAGGTAGCGGGCGAAGTGCAGGGCGGCGGCTGCGCCCTCGACCAGCACCACTCCGATGTCGGTGGGGTTCTCACGTGTTCCGGCGGCGATGCCCTCATCGAGGAGCGCTTCGCGCATCCGGTACTCGCAACGGGCGTCGGCGACGTCGATGCTCTCCACCCACGCGGCTCTCGGAGCCGGGGCATCGTCGACGAGCAGCGGCTCGAGTCGTGAGAGGAGCATCCGTGCCTCCGCTCGGGGTGCACCGGCGGCGTGCGCCACCACATCGAACGCCGTGCGCCGGAACCCGGCGGCCATCCGACCGATGAGACGCTCGACCCACGGCTCGGACGCCGCGATGCGCAGTGTGCCCTCGATGCCGATCTGCAGGGTCTCACCGTCTCGCCAGAGCAGCGGAACGGCGGGATCCAGGCGGGTGATGGTCTTGGGTGTCAGAGGAGACATCCCTCGATTCTGCGGAAACCCGAGCTCCCGATGGGGGAGTCTCGGGCATCCGTGGAAAAGTCAGCGCATCCTGCTCACACCGGACGGTCGCCTCCCGGGCCGTCACCGCCGTCGGAGTCCTGCTCGCCCTCCGACTCCTCGGGCTGCTCGCCCGAGAAATCGTCGCCGTCGAGCAGGCGCGCCAGTGCCTCGTCGAACTCATCTGCGACAGGCTGCTCTCCTCGTGCGCTCGCCTGGAGCCGCGCGACGAGTGCAGACGGGTCGTCGATGTCCTCTGAGGTGGGCATGAGGTCGGGGTAGTCCCACAGCGCGTCGCGCCCTGCGATGCCCACGGCGTCGGTCACCGCCTGCCACATCGCCGACGCCTCGCGCAGTCGCCGAGGCCGAAGCTTGAGGCCCACGAGGGCGCCGAGAGCATCTTCAGCCGGGCCACCCACAGCGCGGCGGCGGCGGGCCGCCTCGGCGATGCGGGACCCGTCTGGCAGACGAGAGGTGGCCTGCGCGGTCACGACGTCGACCCAGCCGTCGATCGTCGCCACGAGATTCTCGAGACGAGCGAGTGCCTCGCGCTGTGCCTCCGTCTGCGTGGGCAGCAGGGCGCCGCCCTCGATCGCTGCGCGGAGCTCCTCGGGGTTCGACGGGTCGAGGCGGCTCGCGACGTCTTCGAGTGCATCGACATCGACCGTGACCCCACGGGCGAAATCGGTGATCTGCGCCATGACATGCAGGTGCAGCCACTTCGAATGGCGATACAGCCGGGCATAGGCGAGCTCGCGCGTCGCCAGGTAGAGGGTGATCTGGTCTTCGGGGATCTCGAGACCCTCGCCGAACGCCGTCAGGTTCTGGGGGATGACTGCCGCGGTTCCGGCGGGAAGCACGGGGATGCCGACATCTCCGCCGGACACCACCTCTAGCGCGAGGTTGCCGAGCACCTGCCCGAACTGGGCGGCGAACACCGAGCCGCCGAGACCGCGCATGAGCTTGCCCGCGCCCTGCACGACGTCGCGCATCTCCTCGGGCACCTGCGTGTCGAGGGCGCTGGTGAGCGCATCGGCGATGCTCGTCGACACGGGGTCGGCGATCTCCTTCCACACGGGCAGGGTCGCTTCGACCCATTCGCCGCGCGTCATCGCCTTGGGCGACTCGGCGAGCTCGGAGATCGTCGTCGCCTCGCCGAGCCACAGGTCGGCGAGTGCGAACGAGTCGACGAGCGAACTCCGTGAGCCGTCGGTGATGCCGAGGCCGTCGCGGTTGGCGATGTGCAGGGCCTGACGCAGCGCATTCTCCCAGGCGTCACCGCCGAACGCGCCCTGCAGCTGCGACATGATCGTCTGCATCATCGCCGGGTCGAGCTGGATCCCATCCATGCCCGCGAAGGCGTTCTGCAGCGCCTCGGGGTCGATATCGCCGCCACCCTGGCCGGACATCATTCGTCGGAGGAACTCCTGGAAGTCCTCGGGGGTCGGGTCGTTGTCTGACATGTCGCTCGCCTCTCAGCACGCCTAAAGCCGTGCCATCTACGCTAGTCACAGGATCGGCCGCGAGACCCCGAAGCGGGCAGATCGCTGTACGCCGCCCGCGAACGACGGAGGAACCCTGTGGATCGAACCCGGCCTGTGAAGCTCGGACTGGGCGTCTGGGCGCTGGTCGTCGCGCTGATCGCGCTCGTCGTGCTGACCTTCCTCCCGACGCCGTACGTCATCCAGCGTCCCGGCCCGGTCTACGACACCCTCGGCACGGCGGCCGGTGCAGACGGCGAGCAGGTTCCCCTGATTCAGGTCGAGGGCACCGAGACCTTCGAGACCGCCGGGTCGCTCGACCTCACGACCGTGCAGGTCGTCGGCAACCGCGAGCGCACGCCGAGCTGGTTCGAGCTCGCTCTGGCCTGGACGGATTCCTCGAGAGCGGTGGTCCCGCTCGACTCGGTGTTCCCCGAGGGGGTCACGACAGAGGAGCGGGACGAACGCAACGCGACGCTCATGGTCGACTCGCAGCACGAGGCGACCGCCGCGGCGCTCAACGAGCTCGGCTACGACACCGGAGCCGAGGTCGTCGTGCAGGAGGTCATCGAGGACGCTCCGGCCGAGGGCGCTCTCGAGGCGGAAGATGTCATCACCGCTGTCGACGGCGCCGCGGTGACCTCGGCCAAGCAGCTGCGTCAGGCGATCCAGGATGCAGCCGGCGCACCTGTCGAGCTCACGGTGCAGCGGGCCGGCGAAGACCAGGTCGTCGAGGTGACACCCGCGAAGCAGACCGACGGAGACGTGACGACGTGGTTGATCGGGGTCACCCTGCGCACCGACTACGACTTCGAGATCGATGTGACACTCCAGCTCGACAACGTCGGAGGGCCGAGCGCCGGCATGATGTTCGCACTCGGCATCATCGACACCGTCACCGAGGGAGAGCTCAACGGCGGAGAGAACGTCGCCGGTACCGGCACGATCGAAGCCGACGGCACCGTCGGACCGATCGGCGGCATCCGGCAGAAGCTCTACGGCGCTCGTGATGCGGGAGCGGACTACTTCCTCGCACCGTCGACGAACTGCGACGAGGTCGTCGGCCATGTGCCGGACGGCCTCACCGTGATCAGCACGTCGACGCTGGAGGAATCGCTCGCGGCGCTCGACGTGATCGCCGAGGGCGGCGACGTAGGATCGCTCCCGTCATGCGACGTCGTGACCTCCCCGTGACAGGGATGACAGCCGCAGCACAGTAAGGCGTGCCTAGGATGGGAAGGTGACCTCGACTTCTGCACCGAACCCGGCCACTCCCCGAACCTCGCGACGAATCTTCGGCATCTCGTTGGCGATCATCGCCGCGCTGATCGCCGCCTTCTTCGTCTTCGCGTCGCTCTACACCGAATACCTCTGGTTCGACCAGGTGGGCTTCGAGGGAGTTCTCACCACCCAATGGATCGCCACGGCGGTGATGTTCGTCGTCGGATTCCTCGGGATGGCAGTGCCTCTGTTCGTGGCCATCCAGCTCGCGTACCGTCTGCGCCCCGTCTACGTGCGGCTCAGCTCGCAGCTGGACAGGTACCAGGAGGTCATCGAGCCGCTCCGGCGTCTCGCGATGTGGGGCATGCCGATCTTCTTCGGCCTGTTCGCGGGCTTCTCCGCGGCGAGCCAGTGGAAGACCGTCTGGCTGTGGGTGAACGGTGTCGCGACTGACACGGTCGACCCGCAGTTCGGCGTCGACACGGGCTTCTACATGTTCGCGATGCCCTTCTACTCGATCCTCCTGGCCTTCGTGTCGGCGGTCCTGCTGCTCACGCTCATCGTGACGGCGCTGGTGTCGTACCTCTATGGGTCCGTCCGCATCGGCCAGGGCGAGCTGCGCATCTCCAAGCCCGCTCGCATCCAGCTCGCGATCATCGCCGGTCTCTACCTGCTGGTGCAGGCGGCGAGCCTCTGGCTCGACCGCTACAAGACCCTCGTCGCCGAGGACGACCGCATCGTCGGTCCCGCGTACACCGGTGTCAACGCGACGATCCCCGGTCTCGCGATCCTCACGATCATCGCCGCGATCGTGGCGATCCTCTTCTTCGTCACCGCCGTCATCGGTCGCTGGCGCTTCCCGCTCGCCGCGACCGCGCTGCTGATCGTCGCCTCGCTCGTCGTGGGCGTCGGCTTCCCCTGGGCGGTGACCACCTTCCAGGTGGCCCCCAACCAGAACGCCTACCAGGCCGAGTTCTATCAGCGGAACATCGACGGCACCAAGGAGGCGTACGGGGTCGCCAATCTCGAGACCACGCCGTTCGAGGCCGAGACCGACGCCGAGGCCGGTCAGCTGCGCGAGGATGCCGAGACCACGGCGTCCATCCGCATCGTCGACCCCGCCGTGATCAGCCCGGCCGTCCGCCAGCTCGAGCAGTACCGCGGGTACTACCAGTTCCAGCAGAACCTCGATGTCGATCGCTACGAGATCGACGGTGAGATGCAGGACACCGTGGTGTCCGTGCGAGACCTCGACATGGAAGGCGTCGACGTCAGCAACTGGAACAACCGCGCCGCCGTCTACACCCACGGCTACGGCCTGGTGGTCGCAGCGGGCAACCAGCGCACGCCCGACGGCGAGCCGGTCTTCCTCGAGCGCGGCATCCCGTCTGCGGGCTTCCTCACCGAGCAGGAGGAGTTCGAGCCCCGCGTGTACTTCGGTGAGAACTCGCCCGAGTACTCGATCGTGGGCTCTCCCGATGGCACCGACCCCGTCGAGATCGACTACCCGCGCGGCAAGGACGGCTCGACCGAGACCAAGACCACGTTCGAAGGCGACGGCGGACCGCAGATCGGCAGCACCTTCACGAAGCTGCTCTACGCCCTGAAGTTCCAGTCGGAGCAGATCCTGTTCTCCAACCTGGTGAACGAGGAATCTCAGATCCTCTACGACCGCGACCCCACGACGCGTGTGCAGAAGGTCGCACCGTACCTCGAGCTCGACAGCGACCCGTACCCCAGCGTGGTCGACGGACGCGTCGTCTGGATCGTCGACGGCTACACGACGAGCGCGACCTACCCGTACTCGACGAACGTGAGTCTGTCGGAGGCGATCGCCGATTCGAACATCCCGTCGCCCACCCTCGCGATCGACGAGATCAACTACATCCGCAACTCGGTCAAGGCGACGGTCGATGCCTACGACGGCTCGGTGACGCTGTACGCATGGGACGAAGAGGATCCCGTGCTGCAGACGTGGCAGAACATCTACCCGTCGACGCTGAAGCCCGTGAGCGACATGTCGGCTGATCTGATGAGCCACGTGCGCTACCCGACCGACCTGTTCAAGGTCCAGCGCGACATCCTCGGGATCTACCACATCGACACCGCGGGCTCGTTCGCGCAGCAGGACAACCGTTGGCAGACGCCCAACGACCCGCGCAGCGACGCGGTCCTGCAGCCGCCCTACTACCTGACGATGCAGATGCCGGGGCAGGACTCTCCGCGGTTCTCGATGTTCTCCACCTTCATCCCGTCGGCGACGGGCAGCGGTGGCAACCGCGACGTGCTGATGGGCTACCTCGCTGTGGACTCGGATGCCGGGTCGGAGGCGGGCGTGAAGGCCGAAGGCTATGGCCAGCTGCGGATGCTCGAGATCGACACCGATACGACGGTGCCCGGCCCCGGTCAGGTGCAGAACACCTACAACTCCGACACCGCCGTGGTGCCGCAGCTCAACCTGCTGCAGCAGGGAGAGTCCGAGGTGCTCTACGGCAACCTGCTGACGCTGCCCGTGGGTGGCGGTCTGCTCTATGTGCAGCCGGTCTACGTGCAGTCCTCGGAGGGCACGAAGCTCCCTCGTCTGCAGAAGGTCCTCGTGGCCTTCGGCGACAAGGTCGCGTTCGAGGACACGCTGACCGCGGCCCTCGACACGCTGTTCGGCGGCGACGCGGGTGCGGCCGGTGGAGACGACCAGGTCGAGCCCACCGAACCGGACCCGGACACCGGTGAGGTCCCGACCGAGCCGACCGCCCCGACCGACGTCGAGGCGGAGGCCCTCGCGGCAGCGCAGCAGGCGCTGACCGACCGTGAGGCAGCGCTCAAAGAGGGTGACCTGACCAAGTTCGCCGAGGCCGACAAGCGGCTCACGGATGCCGTGAACACGCTGCTCGGGCTGGAACAAGGCGCGGGGGAGTAAACCCTCTGCGGCGAAGGATGCCGCCCCTCTCGAGGGGCGGCATCCTTCGTCTCCGGCCAGATCGCTCGCGGTCTCGGAAGGCACCGCGTGAGAAAGCGGTTCGGTCAGTCCGCGTCGTAGCGGCACGTGACGGCGCCGGTGCCGCTCAGCTCGACGACCAGCTCGCCGTTCCACAGGATCTGACAGCTCACGGTCGAGTCCGAGTCGTCGTCCGGAGCGGTGACGGCGATCTCCGCCGAATCCCCCGTCGTCGTGTACTGCTTCCAGCCGCTGGAAGCCCACTCCTCGTCGTACGACTTCGTGTCATCGGCGAACGAGACCGTGAAGGTGGGCCCGCCCGTGGCGCGCACCTCGACCTGATTGAGGCCGTTGCCGCCGAGGACGCCGACGGCCATCACGACGATCAAGACGAGATCGACGACGAGCGCGACCGCTGCGACGATGACGGCTGCTGTTCCCGCGCGGGGCACCGCAGAGCGCATACCTCGAACGCCCAGCAGGAGAGCCGCGATCGCCAGAAACGCAGCGACTGCTGCGATGGGTAGCAGAGCAGCGATCGGCAAGAAGAGCACGATCAGTGCGGCAGAGAGCAGCAGCGCCACGGCGCCGGTCCAGATGCCGATGAGCGCGCGCCGTGATGAGCCGGATGCGGGCGCGTGACGGTTTCCCGCGGCGTTGTCGGGCGTCTGCGTCATGGTGGACCTCCGGGTCGTTGTTCTCCGCGGACCGTACGGCGATCGATGGTCGCGCCGTTCGGTTGGACAGTCTAACCAGAGGTGCCACATGTGAGGCGGTCGTCGTCCTGCCGCGAGCGAAGCAGCCGGGCATTCGATTAGTCTCTCCGAGAGGGTGCCCCGATGATTCGAGAGGACATACGGCCGGCACTCATCGAAATCGAGACTGGAGGGGATCGAGACATGCCTGACTATTCGGAGCTGCCGGACATCATCGGCAAGATGAAGCGCGCTGCGATCGACTGTTTCATGGCGGATCAGGGCTTTCACCCGAACTGGGGTAATGACCAGATCTACGCGAAGTGGGGCTTCATGCTCAACTTCTACAATCGGCCGAACGCCGCAGGGGAGGGCGGCGGCGACGGCAACGGCGTGAACCACTCGGTCGCACCCGCGTTCGATGAGATCCGGGCGGCGATCGACTCGCGGGTGTCCAAGTGGCTGGACCTGCCTGACGGAGGCGACGCCTGCGATGCTCCGGCGAGTGCGACCTCTGCGGCGGCTGCCATCCTCGGCACATCCGGCGCGGGAGCATCGGTTCAGAACACCGGCGCGATCGGGACCGCCAACGACTCGGTGCACGAGATGATGGCCAACAAGATCGAGGGCAGCTTCAAGCCCGCCTTCATCGACAAGTACTACATCCAGTTCAAATCCGTCACGCACGGTCTGGGCGACGCGTGCGTCATCCTCCAACTCAACTACAGTGCTCAGGCGGCCATGTGGCCCGCCGCACAACAGGACGTGGTGTCGATCTGCGACAGTGCCCGCGCCGCCTGGGATCAGAAGGCGGGCAACGCGGCAGCCGCCAACGGCACGCTCGTGCTCACGGTCGTCGGGGCGGTAGCGGGGGTCGTGTCCGCGGTGGTGACAGCGGGTACGGGGACGGTGGCCGCAGCAGCGGTGCTCGCAGGTATCGCGGGAGCGGTGAGCAGCGGCGTGCAGGGGATCGCCCGCGACGTCGTCATCTCCGGCAACACCTACCTCGACATCCTGGAGTCGCTCGACGAAGCACTGACGAAGCTCGATGAGGCGCTCGAGGCTCAGGAGAACAAGCTCAACGACGCGATGACCGAAGCCGCGAGCATCATCCGATCCGACAACGCCACGTACAATCTGGACGCTTTCGCTCTCGGGCCGTATCCGGTCGGCGACGGCACCATGAGCATGGACAGGAGCAACGCGACCGTGGTATCGAACAGCATGGGCAGGATCGATACGGAGCTTGCCAGCGCGGCGGCGACGCTCGGCAGCGCGCCGGGTGCGAACCCTACCCCGCGCAACGCCGGGGTCGGGCGCTCCTCGAACGGCACCCACTACGCAGCAAGTGATCTCTATGCGCTGACGGCGCGCTGCCTCGCCCTCACCGTGGCCGAGTACGCCCGAGGACATCAGCTGTTCGACGCGACGGTCGAGGACTACTTCTCGTCGGATGCGGCGGCTTCGCAGGAGGTCTCGCGCCTCCTCGCCGAAGAGATCCTCAGCGCGAACCTGGGGGTGTGAGCTGATGGAGAGTCGTCATCTCGGCCCGATCACCCTCGACGGCGGACCCGGCGGTGGCGCCATGAACGGCTCGGTGCCGTTCGAAGGGAAGGATGTGCAGGCGCGCATTGAGATCGACTTCCCGGACCGCTTCGACGAGTCCGTGCTCAACGATGTCGACATGGTTCTCGACAATCTCGCGTTCCTCGACGAGATGGCGCGCACCACCATCGCTGAGGGAGTGCGACGCGACAGCTCGCCCGCGGCGGGCGTGTTCCGCACCTGGGAACAGGGTCGGGTGGGTGGCGCCTCGGAGGACGACTTCGTCGACGGGCTCTCCGTCGCGCGTGTGCTCATCCTGCCCGACGGGGGAACCGCGAACAGGGACCGCGTGGTGATGAGCTATGTCGCGGATGACGCGCCCGCGCTCGAGAGCATCCGAGTGAAGTTCGTCGAGCCGACCGGCCCCGAACTCACGCGCAGCTACCGCTGACGTCTCGTAGTCATCGCAGACGCCTCGCGGCCGATCGCTCTCGATGAGCCTCGGCCGCGAGGGCTGCTGGTGGACGCACGCATGCGAAAAGCCCTTGATCAGGATTTCTCCCGATCAAGGGCTTTTCTTGTGTCGCATTCTCGTTGCGGGGACAGGATTTGAACCTGCGACCTCCGGGTTATGAGCCCGGCGAGCTACCGAACTGCTCCACCCCGCGGCACGTTTTATAGCCTAACACGCGAATCAGGAGTCCGCGAATCGAGGCGCGGTGAGCACGATGCGGGAGGATGTGAGCATGACCGAGACCGCTTCCGCCGCCGTTCCCGTCGCCGTCTGCCAGTTCGCGCCCACGTCCTCGCGGGAGGACAATCGTGACCGCATCGCGGAGTTGACTGCGGATGCCGCGGTGCGCGGTGCGCGCCTGATCGTCTTCCCCGAGTACTCGAGCTACTTCGTGGATCCGATGGACGCCACTCTGGCTGAGAACGCCGAGACGCTGGATGGCGAGTTCGTCTCGACGCTGATCGCCCTGGCGTCCGACTACGGCGTGGTGATCGTCGCCGGGCTTGCCGAGCGCGCCTCAGACGCGACGCACGTGCGCAACACGGTCGTCGCGGTGCGAGGCGACGGAATCCTCGCGACCTACCGAAAGCAGCACCTGTACGACGCGTTCGGTCAGACCGAGTCCGACTGGGTCGAGGCGGGGGAGGTCGGGGGCGCCGCGACGTTCGAGCTCGCCGGACTCCGTTTCGGGCTGATGACCTGTTACGACCTGCGCTTCCCCGAGGTGTCGCGCACTCTGATCGACGCGGGCGCCGACGCCCTCGTGGTCCCGGCCGAGTGGGTGCGGGGTCCGCTCAAGGAGCACCACTGGACGACGCTGCTGGCCGCCCGAGCGATCGAGAACACCGCATACGTGATCGCCGCGGACCATCCGGCCCCGATCGGGGTCGGGCACTCGCAGATCGTCGATCCGCAGGGCGTCGTGCTCGCCGGAGTCGGAACGACCGAGGGCATCGCGGTCGCCGTTGTCGAGCGGGTTGCCATCGAGCGCGTGCGCGCCGTGAACCCGTCGCTGCGGGTGCGCAGATACTCCGTCGGGCCACGCTGAATCGGAGCGTTCAGAAGCTCGACACGAGCCTCTTCGCCGCCTCCTCGAGGATCTCGACGCGTTTGCACGCCGCGAAGCGCACGAGCCCGGCGTAGTCGTCGCGGTGCGCCTCAGCAACGAAGGCGGTCAGGGGGATCGCCACGACTCCCGCGCGCTCAGGAAGCGCGCGGCAGAACTCGGCGGCATCCGTACCGCCGAGTGCTGATGCGTCGGCGACGGTGAAGTAGCCGCCCTGCGGCGGGAACACGGCGAACCCCGCAGCGCGGAGACCCGCACCGAGGATCTCGTGCTTGTGCGCCAACGTCGCCGCGGCACCGGTGAAGAAGTCGTCTCCGAGCCGCAGGCCCACGGCGATGGCCGGCTGGAACGGCGAGCCGTTGACGTATGTCAGGTACTGCTTGACGGTCAGCACGGCGGTGATGAGCTCTGCGGGCCCGTGCACCCACCCGATCTTCCAGCCGGTGGCCGAGAACGTCTTGCCCGCGGAGGAGATCGTGAGCGTGCGCTCGGCAGCGCCGGGAAGCGTCGCGATCGGGGTGTGCGGGCGTGCGAAGGCGAGATGCTCGTAGACCTCGTCGGTCACGATGATCGCGTCGTGCAGCTCCGCGAGACGGACGACCTCCGCGAGCACCTCGTGATCGAAGACGGCGCCGGTGGGGTTGTGGGGATCGTTGATCAGGATGATGCGCGTGCGGTCGGAGACCGTGGCCGCCAGCAGGTCGAGGTCCGGCTGGAAGTCGGGTGCTCTCAACGGCACGGTGCGCAGCCGGGCGCCGGCGAGAGCGACCGCGGCCGCATACGAGTCGTAGTAGGGCTCGAAGACGATCACCTCGTCTTCCGGACCGTCGATGAGCGCGAGCAGAGACGCGGTCAGCGCCTCGGTCGCGCCGGCCGTCACGATGACCTCGCGCGAAGGGTCCACCTCCAGGCCGTAGAAGCGCCGCTGGTGCTCGCTGATCGCCTCGAGCAGATCGGGGTTCCCTCTGCCGGGCGGGTACTGATTCACTCCGCGGGAGATCGCCTCCCTGGCAGCGTCCAGAACCTCTGCGGGGCCGTCCTCATCGGGAAAGCCCTGCCCGAGATTGATCGCACCGGTTCGGGCCGCCGCGGCCGACATCTCTGCGAAGATGGTGGGCGCGACGCTTCCGTCTGGTGCGAGCAGACCGGCACCCGCTGCCGTGCGCCGCCATGCTCCGGGGATGACACTCATGAAGAACAGGCTAAGGCCATAGGTGAAACTCATCTTCGCCATACGAAACGCACAGATACAGGCGTCACTCTAAGAGGGCGTTGTTGAAGGAGCACACACCATGAACGAAGACAGCACCCAGGACCACTCGGCACCTGCGTCGAATGACGCAGCGCCGTCCACCGAGGCAGCAGAGGTCGTCGACCGTTCGACGACGGATGCCGCCGCTGAGACTCCCGGCATCGTCACCGCTTCGGGACCACACCAGGGACACCACGTCCCCTCGTCTTTCGCGTCGTCGCCCGCTCCGGCATTCGAGGCGCCGAGCGCCCCGGTGGCGACCGCAGCCCCGACCGTGCCCCAGCCCTACTTCGGAACTCCAGGACAGCAGCCAGGACAGCTGCCAGGACAGCACCAGGCGCCCGTCGGCGGCCCGACCGCGACGTCCCCCGGTGCCGCATTCGGTCTCCACACCGGAGCCGAGCCCGGTCAGCCGGTCGATGGCTCCACGAAGGTCAAGGAGACGAAGCCCCGCGCCGGAGTGAAGTTCGCCGCGATCGTCCTCGCGGCCGCCCTCGTCGGCGGCGTTGCGGGGTTCGGTGGCGGAGCGATCCTCAACGGGATCTCGAATCAGGGGTCCACGGGCGTGGCACAGGGTCCCGACACCATCACGGTGAACAACCCCGGCTCCGTCAACGAGACGACCGCCGTCGCGACCGCAGCGCTCCCGTCGGTCGTCACCATCGAGGTGGCCGGCTCCGATCAGGGCGGCAGCGGTTCGGGCGTCATCATCAGCGACGACGGCTACGTGCTCACGAACACCCACGTGGTGACCCTCGGCGGCGCCGTGGCCGATCCGACGATCCGGGTCACCACCTCGGACGGTCGCATCTTCTCGGCGACGGTCGTCGGGACCGACCCGATCTATGACCTCGCCGTGATCAAGCTCGAGGATGCGACGGATCTCACCCCGATCGACTTCGCCGACTCGTCGAAGCTCAACGTCGGTGACACCGCGGTGGCGCTGGGCGCGCCGCTCGGTCTGTCGAACTCGGTCACGACCGGCATCGTCAGCGCGCTGAACCGCAGCATCCAGATCGCGTCGTCGGCTCTGCCCGATTCGACCTCGGAGGACGCTCCGCAGAACGAGCAGGAGACGCCTGAAGAGGGCGAAGGACCCTTCCAGTTCGACCTGCCGGGCAACACATCTCAGCAGACGTCTGAGTCGATCTCGATCGCAGTGATCCAGACGGATGCCGCGATCAACCACGGGAACTCCGGTGGCGCGCTCGTGAACGGCAAGGGCGAGCTGATCGGCATCAACGTCGCGATCGCGAGCTCCGGGAGCTCCGAGGAGTCGGGGTCGATCGGAATCGGGTTCGCGATCCCCGCCAACATCGCCCAGCGCGTGTCAGAGGAGATCATCGAGAACGGCGCAGCCAGCCACGGCCTGCTCGGCGCGTCGGTCAGAGACGCGGCCAGCGTCGAGAACGCCGACGTCTCTGGTGCGTACATCGCCGAGGTCACCGGTGGTGGCGCCGCCGCCGCTGGCGGGCTGAAGGCCGACGATGTGGTGACCGCCTTCAACGGAGTCCCCATCACGAGCGCCAGCGACCTGACGGCGCAGGTGCGCGCAGCCGCCGCGGGCAGCGAGGCGAAGGTCACGTACATCCGCGGAGGCAAGGAGTACGAGATCGAAGTCACCCTCGGCGCGCTCGCCGGCTGACTCGGGCGATCCCGCTCACCGGGAAGGACGCCACCCCGCGATAGGCTCGCGGGGTGGCGTCCTTCTCTTTCGGCTCCGGCAATGCGGCCAAGCTGCTTCGGATACCGCTCTACCTCGTCGGGCGACTCGGCACGCTCTTGATCCCGCGGGGTACGCGCTGGGTGTTCGGGTGCGGCGCCGGCATCGGAGACGGTGCTCTCGCCCTGCAGCGCCTCGTAGCGGCAGAGGGGCACGACACCGTATGGCTCACTTCCTCCGATCGGGAGGACAGCGACGCCGCGGCACTCGGTCTTCCTGCGACACGCAAGGGCAGCCTGCGAGGTTGGTGGGCGACGGCGCGTGCCCGCGTCGTCGTGGTCACGCACGGCCTCGGCGACGTGAACCGCTATGCGGTGTCCGGTGCTTTCGTCGTGCAGCTGTGGCACGGGATCCCGCTCAAGCGCATCGGACTCGATTCGCCCGCGACCACGCAGGTCCCGAGCATCCCCGGCGCCCCGGTGCTGCGCCGCCTCGTCGGCATCCTCTACCGGCGTGCGGCTCAGCGGATCCGAGTCCTGCCGGCCGCATCGCACCGTTCGAGGGGACGTCTCGAGTCGGCGTTCGCGCTCGGTGACGGTCGAGTCGTCGTCACTGGCGAGCCGCGTGTCGACGTGCTGTCCTCCGGTGATCCGACAGAGCGTCGAGCGAAGGCATCCGACCTTCTGGACCGAGTGCTCGGCGGTCTGCCGACCGGTTCTCGCACCATCCTCTACGCGCCGACGTGGCGTGACGGAGCCGACGACCCGGCGATTCCGACGGCTGCCCAGTGGGTGCGGATCATCCGGGTGCTCGAAGAGCGCGACGCGGTGCTGCTGGTTCGCTCCCATCCGCTCGGCGAGGGCGGCTATGCGCCCCCGCTGCCCAGCCGAAGGGTCAGGATGCTCGGGGCCGCCCTTCTGCCCGATGTCACGCCCGTGCTTCCGGCGGTCGACGTCCTGATCACCGACTACTCTTCGCTGGCCTACGACGTGGGGCTGCTGAGGATGCCGGTGCTCTTCCTCGCCCCGGACGCCGAGGACTACGCCCGTACAAGAGGCTTCTACGGCCGATTCCAGGACGTCGCGGGCGAGGACGCCCCGACCAGCTGGGATGCGCTTCTGCCGCAGCTGTCGGCACTGCTGGACGATGACGACGTCTTCACCGCGCAGTCCGAGCGTTCGGGTACGCTCAGCGCGGAGATGCACGCCTTCCGCGACGGAGGCAACACCCGGCGCGTCTACGAGACAATACGTGCGCGGGGGATCCCCGCGCCGAAGGGAGCAGCATGACCACGGCCCGGATCGATGAGGCGGCAGAGACGCTGGTCATCGCAGGCGCCGGTCAGCGCCCGACCACGGCGGAGCTGGTCGGGCCGCGCGCCCGCGTCGACGCTCGGATCACCGGTGGGGGCAAGACCTGGAAGGCGACGTTCCCGCTGCGCGCGTCGCGGTGGGGCGGCCCGGAGCTTCCGCTGCCCACGGGGGACTACGAGCTGCGCATCGCGGATGCCGAGTTCGGCGATCTCCTCATCGCCCCGGAGGTGCTGGCGGGTGTGCGGATCGCCGTCGAGGGTGCCACGGTGCGCATCGCGGCGCCTATCGACCCCGCCTATGAGACGAGCGAGGGGCAGGCGACTCTCGAGGGGCGCTATGTCTCGCATCCCGGAGCCACCGAGAACGCCGTCTTCTTCGAGAGCTTCTACGGCCGCACCGTCGGCTGCAACCCGCAGGCGATCGACCGGGCCCTTTTCGCGCAGGCGCCGGATGTCGTGCGTTACTGGAGCGTCGTCGACCTGTCCGTGGCGGTTCCGGAGGGGGCGATCGCGGTCGTCGAGGGCAGCCCGGAGTGGTGGCGGGCCCGCGCTGCGTCGCGGCTGCTGGTCGTCAACGACTGGCTGCGTCGCCGGTTCGTCCGCAAACCGGGTCAGAAGGTGCTGCAGACCTGGCACGGCACCCCGCTGAAGCGGCTCGCCCTGCATCGACCCGGGTTCGATCCTCGTCGCATGGCGGCCGTCGTCAAGGAATCTCGCCGCTGGGATGTGCTCCTGGCCCAGAACACGTACTCCGAGCGTATTCTCCGCAAGGCATACGCCTTCCTGGGGCGGCCGATCTGGGTCGAGGGGTATCCGAGGAACGATGCCCTCGTCACCGGTGACGCCCGTGCGATCCGCGCCGACCTCGGCATCGCCGACGGCGAGCGGGTGCTGCTGTACGCCCCCACGTGGCGCGATGATCGGACCGAGATGGTCGACTTCATCGACCCGGAGGATCTGGCGAGGCAGACCGACGCCGTCGTGCTGGTGCGCGGTCACTCGCGCACGATCGACACCGGACGGGATCGAGCCGGCGCCCGCGTGATCGACGTCACCGGGTACCCCGAGACCTCGAAGCTCCTGCTCGCGGCCGACGTGCTGATCACCGACTACTCGTCGGTCATGTTCGATTTCAGCGTGACGGGAAAGCCCATGTTCTTCCTCGTTCCCGACCTCGACCACTACCGAGGAGAGCTCCGAGGGTTCTACTTCGATCTCGCGACGCGCGCGCCGGGACCGCTCGTCCACTCGCAGGACGAACTCGTCGCCGCGCTGGCCGACAGCGCGCACGAGAGCGTCTACGCCGAGCGATACCGCGCCTGGCGGGCGCAGTTCAACCCGCGGGACGACGGGCACGCGGCCGGCCGGGTCGTCGCACGCATTCTCGACCAGGGGTACGTCGCCCGGTGACTCGACGTGGCCGGCTGCCGGCGCGCTAGGGGAGTGGCGTGTTGCGGGTGCCGAGTCGCGATGCGTCGACGGTGTCGCGAGCGCCCCGCAGCACGCCCCCGAGGAAGCCGAGGCCCCACGAGAGGTGCATGGTGGGCAGCACCAGCAGGGTCCACAGCCTCTGGCGGGGACCGCCCCCGCCTGGCAGGCAGGCGACGAGAACGACGAGCAACAGGTATGCCACCAGTGGCAGGTGCACGACGGCCGAGATGATGAGTGAGAGGACTCCGCTGAGGACGCCGGCGAGCTGCAGGATCCCGGTGACGACGGCGACGGCGAGGAGGATCACCAGCGCCGGGGGAGCGAAGAAGCGGATGCCGTTGCGGCGCCCGTATCGGCGCACGAGCTCGCCACGCCATGCTCCGGTCGCTCGGAACTGACGCGCGAGGCGCGACCAGCTCTCGCGAGGCCAGTAGGTCACGGAGAGGTTCGGGTCGAACCAGACGAGGTGTCCTGCCTGACGGATCCGGAGGTTGAGCTCCCAATCCTCGCCACGGCGGATCGACTCGTCGAAGAGCCCCACCTCTTCCAGCACCGTCCGGCGCATGACGCCGAGGTACGCGGATTCGGCTTCGCCCTCGTGAGTGCCACCGTGATACGCGCCTCCGCCGAGACCGACCGGCGAGTTGTAGAGGCGCGCCACAGACGTCTGAAACGGCGTGCGGCCGTCGGCGCGCATCACACCACCGACGTTCGCGGCCCCCGTGCGCTCGAGGGTCTCCAGCGCGAGCGCCGCATAACCGGGAGCGAGCTCGGAATGCGCGTCGACGCGGACGATCGTCGCGAAGCGGCTGGCCCGGATCGCCGCATTCAATCCGACGGGGATGTGTGCGGCGGGGTTCTCGACGAGTCGGATCCGGTCGTCTTCCGCGGCGAGACGCTGAGCGAGTTCCGTCGTGCCATCGGTCGACGGGCCGAGTGCGAGCACGAGTTCGGCCGGGACCGTCAGCTCCTGCGTCAGCACGGAGGCGATCGCGTGCTCCAGGTAGGCGCGCTCGTTGAGCACGGGCATGACGAACGACACTCCGGTCTCTGGGGCGGCGATGTCGTTGTCGGGCACATGACGATCATGGCATGCGCTGCTCGGACGTTCGCTGATTCACGAGAGCGGGGGCTCGGCAGCGGCCGTCGGCTGGAGCCCCCGTACTCGGTATCCTGGAGGGATGGGTGCAGTGTCCGACGCGAAGAAGGCTTACCGTCTGCTGAAGCGGGCGCTCGCCTCCCGCAAGGCTGTGCAGCGAGTGCGACGGCGCCTCGCCGAACGCGAACCGCACCAGCCGGGGCAGTACCAGGTGGCGGTGTACTTCGCCGACGGCGACGTGAACATGTACCAGATGAGGCAGTGGTACCGACCGCTCGCCGAGCTGTCGAAGCGCTGGCCGGTCGTCGTGCTGTCGCGTTCGGCGACCGGTGCCGACAAGCTGCTCGACGAGGACGGCCCGCCGGTCGCCTTCGTTCCCACGATCCGTGACCTCGAGAGGTTCATCTCATCGCAGGACATCCGTGTCGTCCTGTATGTGAACCAGAACACCCGGAACTTCCAGATGTTCCGCTACGGCAGACGCTGGCACGTGTTCATCAACCACGGCGAGTCCGACAAGATGTACATGACCACGAATCAGTACAAGGCGTATGACTACGCTCTCGTCGCCGGGCAAGCCGCGCGCGACCGCCTGTCGAGGACTCTCTGGGACTGGGACATCGATCAGCGCACGATCGAGATCGGTCGCCCGCAGGCCGACCACTACTCGGGCACGCTTCCCTACGTGCCGGACGAGCGCACGGTCGTGCTCTACGCCCCGACGTGGGAAGGCGACCGCCCGAGCGCGCACTACGGGTCGATCGCCACGCACGGCGAGACGCTTGTCAAGACGCTGCTCGCATCCCGCGGCCACCGCGTGATCTACCGGCCGCACCCTCGGAGCGGAGTCGTCGACGGCGAGTACGGCGCAGCGCACCGTCGCATCATCGCGGCCATCGCCGCGGCGAACGCCGCAGATCCCACTGCGCAGCACGTGTACGACAACGGGGCGGAACTCGGATGGCAGTTGGCTGCCGCCGACGTGGCCGTGGTCGACATCTCGGCGATGGTCTACGACCGCCTGGCCGTCGGCAAGCCGCTGATGATCACGCGACCGGCAGACGAGCGCGCGTCGATCGACACCAACGGCTATCTGTCGGACTGCGAGTGGCTCAGCGCGGACGCTGCGGGCGACATCGTCGCCGAGGTCGAACGCGTCCGTGCCGACGAGGTGGCCATCGCCAGGCTGCGCATGTGGGTGCAGCACTACTTCGGCGACACGACGCCGGGAGCGGCGACAGCGAAGTTCCACGCCGCGATCGAACGCCTCATGCAGGAGTGGGAGCACTGGCAGGCGAACGAGATCGGCGCGGTGCGCACCGACGAGGACGACGACGACGAAGAGGCCGACGAAGAGGAGGTCTGACGATGGAACTCCCCCTCACGGCGGCGGTCGCTTCGCATCTCGAGGTGCTGACCGACGCCGGCTCGACCAATGAGATCCTGAGCGAACGCGCGCGCGAATCGCTCACGACGCCGCCGCACCTGTCCGTGCTCTTGACCGACAATCAGACGGCGGGTCGCGGCAGACTCGGCCGCTCCTGGACAGCCGCGCCGGGCGCGTCGCTCGCCGTCTCGGTGCTGCTCCGGCGGCTGCCGTCAGGCGATGCGCGCGGCTGGATCCCTCTCGCGGCCGGGGTGGCGATGGCGGATGCGATCGCCGAGCAGCTTCCGGACCACGAGGTGGCTGTCAAATGGCCGAACGACGTGCTGGTCGACGGTCGCAAGATCTGCGGGATCCTGACGCAGGCGACGCACGATGCCGTGGTCGTGGGAACGGGCGTGAACACGGCGATGACGGAGTCTCAGCTGCCGGTTCCGACTGCGACCTCCTTCGCCGTGCTCGGCGTCGCGGCGGACGCCGATCGGCTGCTCGCCACCTATCTGCGCGGACTCGACGAGCTGGTCGCCGATCTCGCCGCAGCGGGCGACGCCGTCTCGAGCGGCCTTCATGCCGCGGCGAGCAGGCGCTGCGCGACGATCGGGCTCGACGTGAGGGTCTCGCTCCCGGGGGGCTCCGTGCTCGTCGGAACAGCCACAGCACTGGATGCCGACGGTCGGTTGCTGGTGCGGGCGGGTGGAGCCGAGAGGCCGATCTCTGCAGGCGATGTGGTGCACGTCCGGCCGGCATGAGTCTGACACGCCCGGCGTGCGAGCGGCGATGTCGGCGGTTGCGGGCACAATGGAGGAGTGACTCAGCCCGTGACTCTCGGCGGTAGGCCGACGATGCCACCGCCGGGTGCGCCCGCCGAAGAGCTGCTCATCGCTCGGTTCCGCACACACGCCCGGCGGCTCTTCTGGTCGGCTCTGGTGCTGATCGCCGTGTTCGGTGCCACGACCTTCTTCTATGACAATCTGCCGGCGCCGTTCGAGAACTGGATGCTGCTGACTGCAGCCGGGGGGATAGTCCTCCTGCTGGTGGTCGTGCCCTGGGTCGTCTGGTACTCGCGTTCGGTGACGCTCACCACTCGACGGGTCATCGTGAACCACGGCATCGGTGCACGCAACAGGCAGGAGATGTCGCACGCTCGCGGCTACACGATCGGCGTGCGCCGCGGCGTGATCCAGCGCATGTGGGGCGTCGGCACTATCACGCTCTCCAACGGGGTCGACGCGCCGCTGCGCCTTGCCAACGTGCCGAATGTGACGCTCGTGCACGAGACACTCGCCGATCAGATCGAGGTCAGCCAGATTCTCGCGCACCGCGATGCGCAGGCGGGCAACGACGGGACCGCGGGGTTCTGATCACGGCGCAGCGTCGCCGTGATCAGCGCGACGAGTGAACGGCGTGCGCGTCGATGCGCGAGAATGGTCTGGACGAATGGAGGCGGCCCATGGCGCTGCGCGTTGGTGTGATCGGTGGAGGCCAGCTGGCTCGGATGATGATCGCTCCGGCGGTCGAGCTCGGACTCGACCTGAGGGTGCTCGCTGAAGACGAGGGGATGGCGGCCCAGCTCGCCGCGACCGCGGTCGGCGACTATCACGACCTCGAGGTCGTCCGCGCGTTCGTCGCAGACGTCGACGTCGTCACCTTCGACCACGAGCACGTCCCCCAGGAGGTGCTGCGGGCTCTCGTCGCCGAGGGCGTCGCCGTGCACCCCGGGCCCGATGCTCTGCAGTTCGCCCAGGACAAACTCCTGATGCGGGCGCGGCTCGAAGAACTCGGCGTGCCCCAGCCCGACTGGGCGCCGGTTCGCGATGCGTCCGAGCTGCAGGCATTCCTCGACGAGCACGACGGGCAGGGTGTCGTGAAGACGCCGCGTGGTGGCTACGACGGCAAGGGCGTGCGTGTCATCCGAGCGGCGAGCGAGGCTCAGGACTGGCTCGAGCAGCTCCCCGACGGCGAGGCTCTGCTGGTCGAGGAGCTCGTCGGGTTCGTTCGCGAGCTGGCGCAGCAGGTCGCCCGCCGTCCCAGCGGCGAGATCGTCGCCTATCCGGTCGTCGAGACCGTGCAGCGTGACGGTGTCTGCGCAGAGGTGATCGCGCCGGCCCCGCATTCGACCGACCGTCTCGCCCGGGTCGCCGAGGAGATCGGGCGGTCGATCGCCGAGGGACTCGGGGTCACCGGCATGCTCGCGGTCGAGCTCTTCGAGACCGACGACGAGCGCATTCTCGTCAACGAGCTCGCGATGCGACCGCACAACAGCGGCCACTGGAGCCAGGACGGCGCCGTCACCGGGCAGTTCGAGCAGCACCTGCGTGCGGTCGCCGATCTGCCCCTCGGCGAGACCGCACCGCAGGCGGCGTGGTCCGTGATGGTGAACATCCTCGGAGGGCCGCAGAGCGGCTCGCTCGGCGACCGTTTCGCGGGAGCGATGGCCGCGCATCCTTCGGCCAAGATCCACACCTACGGGAAGGCCCCGCGCCCTGGCCGCAAGGTCGGACACGTGAACGTGACCTCCGACGACCTCGACGATGCGGTGTACGTGGCCCGTGCGGCAGCGGCTCACTTCGATTGAGGGTGCGACCAGGGGTGTGCCGTTCGGGGGTTCTCCCAGCACCAGACCGTAGCCTGAGTGGGTGACTGAGCCATTGCACTCCTCCACCGCGCCCCTCGTCGGCGTCGTCATGGGATCCGACTCCGACTGGCGCGTGATGAGCGACGCCTCTCAGTCGCTCACCGACTTCGCGATCCCGCACGAGGTCGAGGTCGTCTCGGCCCACCGCACCCCTGACAAGCTCATGCAGTACGCGCGGGAAGCACGCGGTCGCGGTATCCGAGTGATCATCGCCGGCGCCGGTGGGGCCGCCCACCTGCCCGGGATGCTCGCCTCGATGACGGCGCTGCCGGTCATCGGCGTCCCCGTGCCCCTCGCCTACCTCGACGGGATGGACTCCCTCCTGTCGATCGTGCAGATGCCGGCAGGCATCCCTGTCGCGACGGTGTCGATCGCGGGAGCCCGCAATGCGGGCATCCTCGCTGCGCGCATTCTCGGCACCTCCGACGACGACCTCGCCGATCGGATCGAGGCGTACGCACTCGATCTCGAAGCGCAGGTCGAGGAGAAGAACGATCGGCTGAAGGGGTCCCTGTGACCCTTGCGCCGCCGCGAGGTTCGGCGCGACCGCTGATCGAGACCCGCCCTCTGCGGCATCCGAACACCGCGGATGCCGGGATGATGACCAAGCGCGGCTGGTGGCTTGTGCTGCTGAACCTGCTGGTGCCCGGTTCTGCTCAGGTGCTCGCCGGCAATCGCCGGCTCGGGCGCATCGGTCTCGGAGCCACGCTGCTCGCCTGGTTCCTCGTCATCGTGGGCGCGGGGCTGGCTCTGTTCGCGCGGCCGGTGCTGCTGTGGCTCACGGTCGGCGGAGGATGGTTCTCGGCGGTCGTCCTCACGCTCGTCCAGGTGCTGCTTATCGCCTACCTCGTGCTGTGGGCGGTGCTCACCTTCGACGTGCTGCGGATGGTCAGACTGGTCAGAGTTCCAGGTCCGTCGAAGTTCGCGATACCTCTCGTGGCCCTGCTTCTGCTCGGTCTCGTCGGAACGGGCACCGGATACGCCGCGTCCTATGTCGGCACCGCGCGGGGCACGATCAACACGATCTTCGGCCAGAGCGGGCCGAGCCTGCCGCCGAGCGAGGGCTACTACAACATCCTGCTGCTGGGAGCCGACAGCGGCGAGGGCCGCGACTCGATGAGGTTCGACAGCATCTCGGTGGTCTCGGTCAATGCCACCACCGGTGCCGTCACGATCACCGGCATCCCCCGTGAGCTTCCCAACGCGCCTTTCAGCGAAGGCAGCCCGATGCAAGCGCTGTATCCGAACGGCTTCGAAGGTCACAGCTCGAACTCGTGCGGGTGGAACGGCTGGATGAACCACGTGCGCAACGCCGCGGAGATCTGCCGCGACGACAACGGCACCGGGCTGTATCCGGATGCTGCGGGGCACGGTTCCGATGCGGGGATCGAGGCCACCAAGGATGCGGCCGAGGGTGTTCTCGGGATCGAGATCCCGTACTACGTCTTCGTCGACATGCACGGCTTCGCGGCGCTCGTCGACGCGCTCGGCGGAGTGGACATCAACGTGACGGAGCGGCTGCCCAAGGGCGGTCCACCCGATGGCGTGGACCCGTACGACGTGGATGCATGGGCGATCGGCTGGATCGAGGTCGGGCAGCAGCACATGGACGGCGACACCGCGCAGTGGTATGCGCGATCGCGCTACACGACCAGCGACTGGGACCGCATGAAGCGCCAGCGCGAACTGCAGGAGGCGATTCTCGCGCAGTTCACACCGCAGACCGTGCTCACACGGTTCAATGAGGTGGCGTCCGCAGGAACCGCGCTGATCAGCACCGATCTGCCTCAGGACAAGCTCCCCGAGTTCTTCGATCTGATGACCAAGGCTCGTGAGCAGACCGTCACGACGATCGAGCTCACTCCTGAGCATGGCGTCGACGAGCATGCTCCCGATTACGGCTACATCCACGAGATGGTCCAGCAGACGCTGCATCCTCCGACGGAGACACCGACACCGACACCGTGAT
Source organism: Microbacterium foliorum (assembly GCF_006385575.1). Lineage (NCBI taxonomy): Bacteria > Bacillati > Actinomycetota > Actinomycetes > Micrococcales > Microbacteriaceae > Microbacterium > Microbacterium foliorum. The sequence continues at coordinate 1,297,551 of NZ_CP041040.1, forward strand.
CGGCGGTGCCTCGGGTGGGTGCTCCGTGTCATTCCGTCACACGTTGACGTATGAGTGAACCCACGGTCACCACCTGAGAGTGAAGGTGGCGGCCGTGGGCCTCCGGTGAGTGACCGGATTCACCAGACGACGGTGATCGGAGGGGGAGGGATCACCGTCGTCCAGTCGATTCCCGCAGAGCGGGAATCTGACCTAGGCGCGCTTGCGGCGCGTGACGCCTGTCGCTACGAGCACTCCACCGGCCACGAGCGCGGCTGCCCCACCTCCGAGAACCCACGGCGACACGTTGCCGCCGGTGAGCGCGAGCTCGAGCCCACCGCCGGTGAGCGGAAGCTCCGTGCCTGTGGACGCGACACCGGGGTCGTGGTCGCAGCTCACGGCAGAGTCATGACCCTCAGAGACCGTGATGGTCGCCGTGTACGACCGCGAACCGCTGAAGGCGAGCGCATAGGAGCCCTCGCCGTCGGACGGCGGGCGGAAGGTGACCGCGAGGCTGCCGTCGGCGGCCGCCGTGTTGCCCGAGATGGCCGAGTCGCCGGCGTTGAGGCCGGAGACGGACACGCCGACGTTCTCGGACGGCAGGAAGTAGCCTGCGCCGAATGCGACGGTGGACACTTCGCAGATGTCGATGATCGGATCATCGACAGACACCCGCGGTGTGCCCGCATACGAGTCCGGCTCGGTCGGAACGACCGGCGAGGCGGAGGCGACAGCAGGCGCCATGAGCACGAGCACGCCAGCGGTGAGGCTGATTGCAGCCAGTTTCTTCAGCATGATTCTCCCCAGAAATACACGCGGAATCGCCTTCGAATACACCCCTGCATCCGACTGCGTGAGTTCATCCTGTCCCCACGACAGAATTGCAGAACTCAGATATTCCCCAGTGGGACTGACACTACATCATCGAATCGGGAAAGTCACGATGCGCAGCGCAGTTGTTCTCGAGAGGTCTCAGGCGTGGTCACCATCGGCGTGTGATCGACCACCGTGAGTCGCTCGCCCGCCCCGGTTCCCTGGAATTCGACGGTGATCCTGGATGATTCTCCCGGGGCCAGGAGCACCTCATGCTGAACCGCCGACCGGGAGCCGAGCAGAGCCGTCTGCACGCTCATCTCTTCACCGTCGCGGTCGATGTGAGACGGAGTCGCCCCCTCAGGGCCGTACACCGTGATCAGAGTGCGGGTCGACCCGGCGGGGACGCCGTAGAACCCGTCAGCGGTCACGTACGGCGGAAGGGAGGTCCCGGCGTCGGCCGGAGCGTCGTTCTTCCAGGTCACCGTCACCTGCGTGGTCGGTTCGCCATCGCAGGAACCGATCGAGGTCGTGATGTCGGCGTCGGCATAGAAGTCCATCTTGCCGCCGGTGGTGTCGTTCAGCAGCACGCCGACGTGAGTCTGAGTGTCGTCCTCGGGCAGCGCCCCACCCAGGGTCGACGCTGACAGGATCGCCTCCTCATCCTCGTGAGCGCTCCAGATGCGGATGCGTCGCTCATCGGCGGACGCAGAGAGAGCTGCGACGAGATCCTTCGGATCCGCGCCGGTCAGCGCAGCGGACAGAAGCGCTCCCGCCGCCTGCGAGAAGATCTCGTCCTGTGCGATCGGATCGGGGACGGTGGCGTAGATCTCGGAGAGCAGCAGGTCGACCACGGTGTCCTCGGTGGCGGTGAACGGCCCGAACGTGAGCGGTCCTGTGGCAGCGAGGAGGTTCTCTGTCATCACGGCATCGACCGCGATGACACCGTCGACCGGCTGCCCGAAGCGGTTCTGCCATCGCGTCGCGATCGCGGGCCCAGCCTCGGTGAAGTCCGGGATGCTCGTCAGGTTCTGCATGTAGCGACCCGGACGATCCTCGAAGAGGGCGACGGTCGACTCGCTGAGGGGGATCGGCGTCTCGAGCGGGGGGAAGTCCTGAGTGGAGGCCTGCTGCACGAGCGTGATCCGGCCGTTCTCCGCGTGAAGAAGTGCGATGGCCCCGATGATTCCGCCCGAAGACCGCAGCTCCGCATTGTTCTGCATCGCGAGCACGTAGTTCCGGGGCCCTTCCGCGCCGAGCATGCTCGGCAGCAGCGCGGATGCTCCGTGCAGCGCTCCGACCACCGTGGCGGCCTGGGTGACCGTCGATCTCATCTCCCGCACGGCATCGGCGAGCGGGGGCAGGGTCGCATCCGCGTCGATCCCCAGCGCGCGCGTCTCGGCAGACGTCAGTGTCGCGCTCGCCTCGGCGAGCGAGGGCTCGATCTGCGCGAACGGCGCCAGGTCGACCGCTCCGCCCGAGAGCCCCAGACTCGCCAGGTCGAGTTCCTCGGCGGCCTCCAGAACGGGCACGAGAGCGTCCGAGGCGACGTCGTCGGCGATCTCGGCGACGTCGCTCACCGCCGAGAAGTTCGGGCCGAGCCACGGCAGGAGGCCGAATCCTTGCCAGACCGGGTCGGCGGTCAGGTCGTGGGCCGACTGGGCATGGTGGGCGATGCGGGAGGAGAGCGACGCAGCCCTGTCGAGGTCGCCCTGGCCGATCGCCTGCTTGAGCTTCGACGACGACGCTGCGACCTCCTGCAGGCTGTTCACTGCCCCGATACCGCGGATGCCGACCCAGCCGATCGCGAGCACGATGAAGACCACGATCACGCCGATGGTCCACCGCAACCACCGACGACGTACAGGCAGGCGTCCGTCACTCACCCCTGCATTCAAGCACGTAGCGGCATATCGGGGTGTCGACTGGCTCGATCCTCGTCGCTCGCGGTCACGCTCCCAGGTTCGGGGCGGTCGGGCGATTACTGTTGTCGCATGGGTGCTCGGCTGCGTGTGGTTCTTGATCAGCTGACGCATGTCGTGCACGCGGATCACGCATCAGCGGCATCCGACCTCACCGCCGCGCTGATCTCGACAGCCCCCGCCGGTTGCGAGGTCGAGGCGATCGTCCCCTCCGGCGTCGAGGTGCCGATCACGGGTCTCTCGGATGTGCGCAGACTGTCGCTCGCGCGTCGAGAGCTCGCGGCGTCGTGGCAGCTGGGGATCGTGCGGGGGGTCGGCGGCGGTCTCATCCATTCGCCCACCCTGATGGCCCCGTTGGTGCGGCACGATCGCCTGCACGACCATGATCAGACCACAGTCACCCTGTGGGATCTGCAGGCGTGGGAAGAGCCGGACTCACTCTCGAAGAGCGCCGTCGCCTGGCAGCGGGCGATGCTGAAGAGGGCCGTCAAGCACGCGGATGCCGTCGTCGTGCCCTCGCATGCCGTCGGCGCGAGATTGGAAGAGATCGCGAAGCTGAGCGGACGGATCCGCGTGATCCCTGGAGCTGCCCCGTGCAGCCTCGTCGTGCCGTTCGATGCGACCGCACGACGCGCCTCCCTGTCTCTGCCCTCGGGCTATGTGGTGCTCACGGGCTCCGCCGATTCGCTCGAGCACGGGTTCCGGGCGGCGATCTCTGCAGGCAGGGAAGCCGTCGTGCTCGACGCGCCTGAGGGCTCAGAGCCGAGGCTGGCCGAGGTCGCCGCGGCCGCAGGACTGCCCGAATCGAGGGCGCACATCCGCGGGTCGCTGTCGGTCGCGGATCGGGCGGCGGTGTTCGCAGGCGCATCCGCTCTGGTGGCCACCAGCTCGCACGCCGTGTGGCCGTGGCGTGCTCTAGAGGCGATGACTCTCGGAGTGCCCGTGGTCGCCGTCGACAGCGGAGTGCACCACGACGTGATCGCCGACGGGGGAGTCATCACCGCGCCGACGGACATGGCCGAAGCCGTGGCCGACGCCGTCGGTGACGGCGCGCGTCGTCTGAGCGTGCTCGGCGCCGACCGGTCACGGTCCTTCTCGTGGCTCGGCGCGGCGGAACGCGTGTGGGGATTGCACGCAGATCTGTGAGCTCTGGCAGCCCCGGTCCGGGGCGCCGAGGCCCGATCAGGAACGCATGACCTCGACGGCTTCCGCGCTGGCGCCGTCGAAGCGCACCTTGCCCTTCTGAAGCAGGATGCCGCGATCGCACAGGTTCGACACCATGCTGAGATCGTGGCTGACGACGACGAGTGTCTTGCCTTGGTCATGCAGCTCGCGGACGCGGGCGAGGCACTTCTTCTGGAAAGGCTCGTCGCCGACCGAGAGGATCTCGTCGATCAGCAGGACGTCCATCTCGGTGTGGATCGCCACGGAGAAGGCGAGTCTGAGGAACATGCCGGATGAATAGTGCTTCACCTCGGTGTCGATGAACTGCTCGATCTCGCTGAATGCGACGATCTCCTCGTACCGCGCCTCGGTCTCCTTCTTGCTCATGCCTAGGATCGCGGCATTGAGGAAGATGTTCTCGCGTCCGGACAGATCCGGGTGGAACCCCGCCCCGACCTCGATGAGGCCGGCGACGCGGCCGCGAGTGAGCACGGTGCCGGCATCCGGTTCGAGCACCCCGGAGATCAGCTTCAGCATCGTCGACTTGCCGGATCCGTTGAACCCGAGCAGAGCGACGGATTCGCCCTGCTGGATCTCGAACGAGACGCCGTCGAGGGCATGGAAGTCCGTCGTCAGCGGCTTGCGGCGGATCGCAGCGAGAGCAGTCTCTTTGATCGAATGCGTGTGCCGGAGCTTGAAGGTCTTGTGGACGTCGTCGATGATGATCCGCGGGAGAGGCTGCGCATCAGAGATCTTGGGCAAAGCGGCCCTCCAGTCGGCGGAAGACGAGCTGGCCGATGACCAGCGCGATGAGTGACGTCACGAGTGCGATGAGCCCGTACATCCATACGTCGGGGATCGGGGAGGCATCGGGTCCGAGCGGGAACCAGACTCCGTAGTGGAACAGCTCGACGGCGGCGGTGATCGGGTTCAGTCGATAGAGGACGAAGAGCCACTCGGGCACGACCCTGGCGACCTGTGTCCACTCGTACATCACGGGAGAGGCCCAGATCGCGACCATCACGATGATCTCGACGAAGCTCTGCGCGTCGCGGAACGTCACGTTGATGGAACCGAAGAAGAGGCCGAGGCCGCTGGCCAGAACGGCGATGATCACGAGAGCCAGGAGGATCGCGCCCAGGGAGGCGAAAGAGGGAGCCCAGCCGAAGAACAGCGAGATCGCGATGACGACGATGATCTGCGGCACCGTGTTCACGGCGGCGATCATCATGCTCGCGATCGGGAACATCTCGCGGGGCAGGTAGATCTTCTTGATGAGCGCCGCATTGTCGACCAGCGATCGGGTGCCGTTCGAGAACGCCTCGTTGAAGAAGGTCACGACGGTGATGCCGGAGAGCAGATAGATCGGGAAGAAGTCGACCCGGTCGTTCAGACCGAGGAAGACGCCGATCGCGACGAAGAAGACGACGAACTGCACGAGCGGCTTCACATACGACCAGAGCCACCCGAAGATGGACCCCCGGTAGCGGATCTGCACTTCCTTGCGCACGATGAGCGAGAGCAGATGCCTTTGCCGGAAGACCTCGAGGAGTCCTCGATTCGCGCCAGGAGTCGTCATTCTCTGGTCGTCGGCTGTGCGAGCCTGTTGCACCGCGATTCCACCTTCCGACGCGCCGACGGTCTCGGGCGCACCGTGAGCAATCATACGATCCCCGGCGCATCGTCCCTGGCAGATCGGTGGGGAAGCCGCGAACGCGCGGCACAGGCTCAACCCAGGGTCGGGCGCACCGTCGCTGGTAGGCTCGCGGTGGTCTCGTGCGTCCGTCGATCCGAAAGCAAACTGTATCCGTGACACCTCTTCAAGCCCTCGATCAGCCTGCACTCTTCCGTTTCGAGGACCCGCAGACGGGTGTGGATCTGTCGGAGCGCGAACGACGGCTCCTCGTCGGGGCTCTGAACTTCCATGCACTCATGGCGCCCCAGCGGACTCTGCGCATCCATCTCTATGACGGCTCGGTGGAGACGACTCCTCGGCTCACGGACGACAGCGCGTTCGACGGACTCTCGAGGAACAACCGTCACCGCATCGAGAGCTTCGACATCGTCAGCTCCGTCTCCGTCGAGGAGCGGGAGTCCGAGCGCACGGAGGCGGCGTCAGCCCGACTCGTCGCGTCGCCCACCCGGCACCTGCATGTGTCCTCCGACGGTGTTCTGAACTCCGACCCCTACCGCCCGCAGCGCCCTGGAATCATCGGCGGGATCGCGCGAAGCGTCAAGTCCCGCGCCCCGCTCCTCTACGACGATGCACGCGATCTCTCGCTGCTCAGATTCAGACGCAAGCTCACGACGGCCATCGAGCCTCGCGACTACGATGCGGAGTTCCGCCGCGGCGGTGCGCACGAGGACGAGGTGATCGTGCCGGCAGGTCCGGTCCTCGAGGGCGCGCAGAAGGCCGTGATCATCGGCCTCCACTGGTTCGAGCTCGGCGGCGCTGAGCTCTGGGCCTTCGAGACGGTGCGTCTGGTGCGTGAGGCGGGTCTGCTCCCCATCGTGCTGACGAATCGGGACTCGCACCAGCCGTGGGTCACTCGTCCCGAACTCGACGGGGCGCTGCTCATTCCCTTCTCGGAGCCCACCGTCGTGTCTCAGACGGCCGGCGTCGAGCCTCTGCTCCGTTCGCTGCTGCGCACCTTCGACGTGCGCGGCGTCGTCATCCACCACAACCAGTGGCTCTATGACCGGGTGGCGTGGATCGCCGCGTCGCGTCCAGGCATCCCCATCATCGACAGCACTCACATCGTCGAGTACACGGGCGGCGGCTATCCTCTGAGCAGTGCGATCGCATCGAAGTCGATCACCACGCACCACGTGATCTCGCCGAGCCTCGCCCGCTGGATGACAGACGTGCAGCGGATCCCCGCTGACCGTGTGGTCATGGCACCGCTCGGCGGACTCACCGTGAAGCCGAAGGATGCCGTGTTCCGGCCGCGATCTGCAGGGGAGCAGTTCACCGTCGCGTTCGTCGGCCGGATGGCGCGGCAGAAGGCTCCGGAGGTCTTCATCACGATGGCGCGACGCCTGAAGCGTCAGGGATACTCGCTCCGCTTCATACTGCACGGTGGCGGCGAGCTGTCGAGCTGGGTCGACGACATCATCGAGGCCGAGGGGCTGAGGGCCGATATCGTCCGGCGCACCTCGGACACCCCGGTCTCCGACACTCTCGACGAAGCCCATGTGCTCGTGGTGGCCTCCCACAACGAGGGCCTCACGCTCACGACCCTCGAGGCGATCGCGCACGGAGTGCCGGTGATCTCGACGGACGTCGGCGCCCAGGGTGACATCATCCCGGAGTCGGCTCTGGTCCCTCGATATGCGCGCCTCGCCGCGCGCAGGCTCGCCGAGGCTGTGGCCCCGCTCGTCAACGACGAGGAGGCGAGAGAGGCGCTGTGGCGCAAGGAGCGCAAGGCTGAGAAGAAGCTGCTGTCTCAGCAGTCCGCGAGTTCATGGTTCAAGGAAGAGGTGGGCTCGTGGTGAGTGTCGCTGGAGTGGTCGTCACGTTCAATCGGCTCGAGAAGCTGAAGACCGTGATCGCATCGATCGAGGCGCAGACGCACCCGGTCGAGACCCTGTTCGTCATCGACAACGCCTCGACCGACGGCACGGCGGAGTACCTGGCCGCGCTCGAGACGTCGGTTCCCCTCGAAGTCGTGAGCATGTCGACCAACTCCGGGGGAGCGGGCGGGTTCTCGGAGGGGATGCTGCGAGGTTACGCGTCCGGCGCAGACCATGTGTGGATCATGGATGACGACTGCTATCCGAAGCCGGAAGCCCTCGCGAGCCTCATCGCCGGTTTCGACGGGGCGGTCCAGGAGCTCGGCGGCGACGTGCCCTTCGCGTGCTCGGTGGTCGAGTTCACCGACGGCAGCATCTGCGAGATGAACAACCCGGTGACCACGTGGGACTGGGGGCGCCTGCTCGTCAAGGGGCAGAAGAACGTCATGGTGACCGCATGCTCGTTCGTGTCCGTGCTGATTCCGCGGTGGGCCATCGCGGAGTACGGGCTTCCCTATTCCGAGTACTTCATCTGGTTCGACGACCGCGAGTACACCCTTCGCCTCACCGCGCGTTGCCCCGGTGTGCAGGTGCTCGACAGCGTCGTCGTGCATGACATGGGAGACAACCGGGGTGTGAACTTCGCGATGGTCGACCGCAAGAGCCTGTGGAAGTTCTCGTACGGTGTGCGCAACGAGGCGTCCTGGCAGCTGCACCACCGCGGGTTCCTGTACTTCGTGGAGTTCGGAGCGCGCCTCTTCGTGAGCCTTCACCGCGGCCGCGTTCCGCTGGATCTGCGTGCGAAGCTGCTCGGCAAGTGGCTGAAGGGCATCACCTTCAACCCGAAGATCAAGTATCCAGAGGCGGAGGCGGCGTGAGCTGGGTCTCGATCCTGCCAGCGCTGATCGTCACCGGCGCTCTCCTCTTCCTTCCGGGACTGGTGCTGGGCTTCCTCCTCCGCCTGCGCGGTATGAGACTCCTCGCGCTCGCCCCGGCGCTCAGCGTCTCCCTCGTCGCGGTCGCCGCCCTCGCGGCGCCCTTCGTGGGAATCCGATGGAGCATCGTCCCGGTCCTCGTCCTCACCGCGGTCGCGTCGATCGCCGCGTACTTCTGGACGAGGCACGTCGGGAAGCCGGCCCTGCCCCGGCCGCGAGCGAGCGCCAGACAGCTGGTCGCCGTGATCATCTCGATCGTCGTGCCCGCCGCGCTCATCGCGTTCGTGCTGGTCAGAAGCATGCACGACCCCGAGTTCTTCTCGCAGCGCTACGACAACTTCTTCCATCTGAACGCCGTGCAGTACGTCCTCGACACCGGAAACGCATCGCCCCTGTGGCTGGGCAGCATGACGTCGCCGGAGGGCGTGCCCTTCTACCCGTCGGGCTGGCACGCGATGGTCTCGATCGTCGTCGCGCTGAGCGGAGCCTCCGTGCCGCTTGCGACCAACGCCATGATCATCGTCGTCGCGGCGGTCGTCTGGCCGATCGGGGCGGTGTTCCTGGTGCGCGAGCTCCTCGGGCGCAATCAGATCATGACGGTGATCGCAGGAGCTCTCGCCGCCGCCTTCCCTGCCTTCCCCTTCCTGCTCCTGCACTACGGCGTGCTCTATCCGCTTTTCCTCGGCCTCGCCGTCGCCCCTGCGGCGATCGCCGTCGCCTGGTGGCTGCTCAGGCCCGGGCGAGTGTCGCGCCGTCAGGACTGGGCGCTGCTGATGGTGCTCGTCGTGCCCGGTCTGGGCGTCGCGCACCCGGGCGCGCTCATGGCGGTCGTCGCACTCACGGTGCCTTTCATCATCGCCAGGCTCCTGCACCAGATGAGGACTCCGGGTCGACCACGGCTGATCGCGATCGGTCTGCTGGTCGCATACGCCGCCGTAGGAGTGGTCCTCCTGCAGGTGGTTCGGCCACCGGCGAGCCAGATCTACTGGCCCATCATCAACACGGTTCCCGACTCGATCGGCGAGGTCGTGGCGGCGAGCGTGTACGGCTACCCGAGTTCGCTCGGGATCACGGCCCTGATGATCATCGGCGCGTACAGCGTGATCCGCAGAGGCAGCTACGCGCGGTGGTCGATCCTCGCGATGGCGGTCATCTCGGCAGTGCTCTACATCATCGTGTCTGCGTCGCCGTACGAGACGCTCCGCTTCTGGTTCACGGCCCCGTGGTACAACAATCCGCCGCGTATCGCCGCCTTCTGGGCGATCGGAGTCCTGCCGCTCGCGGCGCTGGGCGGCATCGTCCTGGTCACGTGGCTTCTCCGGCAGCGACTGCTGGTGCCGGTACGTCGACTCTCCGAGCGCCTCCCCGTCGTCCTGATCGCCATCGTCGTGATCGCGCTCGTGGGAGTCACACAGAACGCCGCGATCCGACAGGCGGCCGCTGACATCGAGTACACGTATGAACTCCGCCCCGGCGGGCCGATCGTGTCTCCGGACGAACTCGATCTCATGGAGGATCTCTCGGAGCTCGTCCCTGAGGATGCGGTCATAGCGGGCGACCCGTGGACGGGGGCCTCGTTCGCCTACGGCGTGAGCGGACGACGGGTGCTCATGCCCCATCTGCTGATGGACCTCACCGACGACGCCGAGGCGATCAATACGATGCTGAGCACCGACGGAGACTCTCCGCAGGTCTGCGACGCCCTCGAGGACACCGGGGTCGAGTACGTCCTCGACTTCAGCGCCGACGGGGACTTCCAGGAGAACGACGGAGACTACTCGGGATTCGATGACCTCGACGACTCGCCCTACGTCGAGCTCGTCGAGCAGCGCGGCGAGGCGAAGCTCTTCAGAATCGTCTCGTGCGGACTCGGGTCATGACCTACGAGATCTTCGTGCCGTTCTGGGGAGACCCGGATCAGCTGTATGAGACCGTCGAGTCCGTGCGCGCCCAGACGGACCCGGACTGGCGGTTGACGATCATCGATGACTGCTATCCCGACGACTCCGTCGCAGCTCACTTCGGTCAGGAGCGGGATGAGCGGATCGTCTACACCCGCAACGAGCACAACGTCGGGATCACCGAGAACTTCCGGGAGTCCGTTCGACGTGCGTCCGGGGAATTCGTCACGATCCTCGGCTGCGACGACCTTCTGCACCCGAACTACGTCGAGGTCGTCCGCGCGACGGCCCGCGCAGTGCCGCACGCCGACGTCATCCAGCCGGCGGTTCAGGTCATCGACGAAAGGGGAGCTGTCGTCCTTCCCCTTGTCGATCGGATCAAGCAGCGCCACCTCGCTCCGAAGGGACGGGGGGTGACCGTCTTCAGCGGCCCCGACATGGCCACAACGCTGATCCGGGGCAACTGGCTCTACTGGCCGTCGCTCTCGCTTCGTGTCGAGACGCTGCGCCGAATCGACTTCACAGATGACCTCCCCGTCATCCAGGACCTGGCGTTGCTGATGGACATCGCGTTCGACGGCGGAACGCTGGCCTACGCGCCGACGCTCGCCTTCTCCTACCGACGTCATCTGGAGAGCGCGTCCCAGAAGACGCTGCTCGACGGCAGCCGCTTCCTCGATGAGCGACGGTATTACCGCATAGCGCGCCGCTCGGCCGCTGAACGGGGATGGACCCGCACGGCGCGAACCGCGCGGGTGCGCCTCATGTCGCGCCTGCACGGGATCGCCGCGCTGCCCCTCGTGCTGCGCCACGGCACGGCACGGGGCCTCAGATCGTCACTGGCGCACGTGGCCGATCTGAGCTGAGTCCGGGGATCCCCAAGCGGCGGCTCAACCGCATCACGCGGTCGCGTCAGCGCAGGGAACCGACGCGACGCGATGCTTCACGCCATGCGCGGATGAGCATCCACCGTGACTGCAGCGCCTTGCGGAGTCCTCGCGGCTTCGGGGCCGACGCATTGGCATCATGCAGTCGGCGACGCAGGACAGGGCTCTGGACGTGGGCGAGCCCGCGAGCCGTATTGCCGACCGTCGCGATCCACAGATCGTGGGATTCGACGAGGAACTCAGGGAAGGGCAGGATCAGGTCCTTGGCCTCGCGTCGGAACGCCATGGCGCAGCCGTAGTAGGGCGCGTCACCCGCGAGCAGACGCAGTTCATTCGACAGCGAGCCGCCTGAGGGCAGCGCCTGGAGGTGCCAGGGGCGTCCCGTGAGCGGAGAACGCAGAGGGGCGTCGTCAGGCAGCAGCACCAGGTCGCCGGCGGCGATCGAACGGTCACGGAGTGCCTCCACGAGCAGCGCGCGGCGGCCGGGAACCCACTCGTCATCCTGGTCGGATAGGAAGATGATCTCGCGTGTCGCTTCGGCGATCGCGGCCTCGAAGGCCTTCACATATCCGCGGTTCGTCTCGGAGCGGATCAGTCGGATGCGACCGTCTTCGACAGCCGCCACGACATCTGCGGTGTCGTCGGTGCTCGCATCGTCGACCACCACAACCTCGTCGCCGGGGCCCAGCCCATCGAGGATCGATTCGAGCTGGTGCCTGACGAACCGTGCACCGTTGTACGTGGCCATGCAGACGCTCACGGTCTTCGTCATACGATGCCTCCGTCAGCGGGTGCGACGAGGGCGAAAGCCGATCGCCTCTCCACGAGCAGATGGTGGATTCCGGCTGTCACGACGACGGCGAGGATCACGAGCTCCGAGGCCGCGAGCCCGGCGATGATCCCGCTGAGGCCCCACTGGGCTCCGAAGACCATGAGCGGGATTCCGACCAGAGCGGCACCGAGGGTGCCGAAGAGCACGTAGCGGTTCAGGCCGGCCGGTACCAGGACATTGCGGATGAAAGGGGTTGTCAGACTGGTCAACGCGAAGGTCGCACCGAAGCCGAGGAACACGGCGATCTCCGGCGTCGCCTTCGCGCCGAACAGCAGCGAGGAGAACACCGGGCCGAGCACCGTCAGCGCCGCGCCGCCGATGAGGGCGAGGGCGGCGTGGAGCCCGAAGGCCACGAGATGGCGGCGTAGCCGACCATGTGCGTAGGAGACCTCGAGCACCCATTTCTGAAGAGTGTTCGACAGAACGGTGATGGCGAAGAGGGCGATGCGGAAGAATTTGTCCGCCGAGGTGGCCTGACCGCTGGCAGCCGAGCCGAGCAGGCCCTGCGCGAGCGGGATGGGCGCCGACGTGTAGGAGCCGCCGATGGTCTCAGCCGCGGCGACCGAGAGGTTCGCACGATATGCGCGCAGGATCCGCCTCCCTGCGAACGGAGGTACAGGTCGTCGGTAGAGGCGGAGGTTCAGAAGCACCGGCCCGATGAGGAAACCGATCAGCGTGAGGATCGGATACCAGAGCAGCTGCTCTGTGAGCAGGAGGAGCGGAATCGCCAGCGCGACGCTGATGCTCACCGGGACCGTCTCGAACAGCAGCACGACCCGCGCGTTGCCCACGCCGACCGCGTACCAGACGACGGTCATCGCAGCAGCGGTCGTCGCAAGAGTCACGAGTGCGGCGACGAGGCGGAACTCGGCCGGGACGAGGGCCGAACTGAGCGCGGCGCCGACCAATCCGGCCGTCACCACGAGCAGGCCGCGGCACCAGAAAGAGTCTCCGAAGAGCTGACTCCGAGCGGTGTCGTCGGCGCTGAGCGCGATGCGCGCTCCACCGGAGATGTTCCATCCGAACCCCGCGACGATCGCGCAGACGGTTCCGACGGCCTGAGCCGTGCCCACCGACCCCCACGCCTCCAGGCCGAAGACGTTCGGGATGATGGGCAGCAAGAACAGCGGCGCGATGAAAGAGATCAGAGGAACGGCACTAAAGCCCGCGAAGCGTGACAGTAGAACCTTCATCGATGGGACTCCTCGGACCATTGCGGCCCAACACCACTCGGGATGGCGCGGACATTAACGCGTGCGAGCCTAGACTACTGGAGTCGGGTTGAAGGAGAGGTCAGGGACGAATGGCTGGAGTTATCGTGCTCGCCGCCTATCGACCCTCGAAGGAGCTGTTCGCCCGCCAGCTCGCCTCGATACGCGACCAGACAGTGACTGACTGGGAGTGCATCATCTCCGTTGACGGAGAGCTGGAGACTGTCGAGGAGGTCCTCGCCGATGTCGTGCCCGACGACGAGCGCTTCCGCGTCCTTGCAGACGGGCGACGCCTCGGTTTCTACCTGAACTTCGAGCGGGGGCTTGCGGCGGTGCCCGCGGAGGCCGAATGGGTGGCGCTGAGCGACCAGGACGACTTCTGGTACCCCCACAAGCTCGAGACCCTGCTTCCGCACCTCTCGGAGGCTGCGATCGTATCCGGGCAGGCCCGGCTGGTGTCCCACCCCGGTGAGGAAGTGCTCGGATTCACCGAGCGACGACAGCTCGATGCCGCATCGACCATGATCGTGAATCAGTTCACCGGCTCGCTGTGCCTCTTCCGCGCCGATCTGCTGTCGACGGCGCTGCCGTTCCCTCGTCTCTCCTCCCACACGGTCGCGCACGATCACTGGCTCGCCGCCGTGGGCATGGCGCGGGGAGGCGGTCGGATCGTCGATGACGTCGTGCAGGACTACGTGCAGCACTCTGCGAACGTCTTCGGTGATCCGAGCAGGCTGCGGCTCGGCCCGATCGCGACGCTGCGGAGAGCCTGGGGCAACGCCGTCTCGTTCTCGATGCGGTACGAGGGGTCGGCGTCGCCGTTCGCGATGGCGCGGATGCTGTTCTGGATCTACGTGGGATGGCGCCAGCTCATGGCGCAGACGCTCGTGGAGCGTGAACCCCAGGCGACGCGCGCGATCGAGATCGATCGGCGCTTCGGCTCGGGGCGGCGATTGCTCGAGACTCTGCGGATGCTGCGTCGAGTCCGCCGCGCACAGGTCGTGCCGGCGCCCTTCGTGATCGCGTATCTCGGGAGCTGGGCGGCAGGCTGGCTGATTCGAGGGCGTCGACGCAGACCGACCGTGACGCCGTAGACGGCCGTCAGCGGGGTAGCGCGTCGGGAAGAGGGCGAATGCGCCAGGTGACGCGGGCAGCGTCAGCGGAGAGCGCTGGCCCCATCCTGCCCATGCGCTCGGCTCGTCCGTCGCGGAACCCCGCGACGAGCAGCTTTCGCATGGTCGAGCGGGGTGTCGCCAGCATCCACGCGATCAGGAAGTACGCGTAGTCGGCGCGTGCGTCGCGGCGCAGTCGGGCGCGGTGCCGCGGGTGGCGCCGCGCCAGCACGATGCGATTCCTGGCCCGGTAGTAGTACCGGAACGGCGTGCTCAGGGTGAGGGTGGGCAGCAGTGCTCCGAGGGGGCCGGGGATTCGGTAGCGTGCACCCAGGCGGTGCGGCAGCCGGAGACCGGAGGCGACGATGCACGGCATGTCGGCGTCGAGGCAGCGGAGCTCGAAGTCCGTGTCGACGAGGTCGATGAAGAGGGCGTCATCCATCAGACCGACCCGGTCGACCACTTCAGCGGGCAGATACATGCCGGACTGGATCGCGTGAGCGGCGTAGACCACTCCGTGTCGTGTCGGCGACCCGGCCTGGGATACGTCGGCGAAGAACTCCGGAACGACGGGGCCGGCGGGGATGCGGTGAGTGCGGGCGCGTTCCCAGGCGGCTCTCAGAGCGTCGACGAAGCCGGGGGCGATGGTCGAGTCCTGATCGAACGTCACGATCGCGCTCGCGCCGTTGTCGAGGGCGCCGCGGATGCCGCGATTCAGGGCGGTGGCGATGCCGGAGTTGTGCTCCAAGGCGACCACCTGTGCTCCGCTCGATGCGATCTCCGCGCGAATCGAGTCGAACTCAGAGCCGCTGCCGTCGTCGACCACGATGATTCCGGTGACTTGGGGAGCGAGATCGGCCAGAAGCGGAGGGACCTCCGCAGGGCGATGAACGGTGACGACTCCCCAAACCTCGTCGCTCGGGGCTCGGGACGTCATGCCGGGGGAGCGCTGTCGGCGCCGTTGCCTCGGTGCTGAGCCTCGAGGGCCGCGATCCGGCTGTCCAGCCTGTCTATCTCGGCGCGCGACAGCGCTGCCTCCTCCGCAACGCGGCGGATCTCGTCCTCAGCCTGGGAGAGCTCCCAAGAGAGGTGCAGGGACACTCCCAGGAGCAGGGTGATGGCCAGAGCGAACAGGAGGTTGGCCGGCACCTGCACCCCGAGCAGTGCGGTCGCCCAGAGCAGAAGCTGCGGGAAGATCCCGAGCAGCAGGACGCTCAGCGCGATCACGATCCACATCACGGCGTACTTCTCGCGAAGGCGTCGCGTCAGAAGCATCCAGAACACCAGCGCCAGGATGAACAGCGAGAGGGCGATCCCGACGGCAATGATCATTGTGCGTCCTCCCGTTCACGGACACTCGTCGATTGGCTCGACGAGTCGGTGCGGCGCAGCATCGCCAGGCCGAGAGTGAACACCGAACGCAGCAGATAGATCGATGCTCCGATCGGGCCCTGGCTCGGCGTCCCGTGGACGCGTGGCCGCATCGCCACGGGCACCTGCGTCACCGTCAAGCCCGCGTGACACGCTGCGACGAGGGAGTCGATGGTGTCGCCGAGGTACTCGGCGGGGTAATAGCGGACGTACTGCTCGATGGCTCGGTGGTTGGCCGCGCGGAAGCCGCTCGTCACATCTGTGAGGCGGGTCTTGGCGACCCTGGACACGGTCTTCGCCAAGAACAGCATCGCCCAGTGGCGGGGGCCCCGAACGGAGTAGTCGCCGACGTCCGCGAAACGAGCGCCGATCGAGATGTCCGCCGCGTCGAGACCGTCGAGGACCCGGGCGATGTCGACCGGATTGTGCTGCCCATCGGCGTCGACCTGGATGGCGCGCGTGTAACCGTGACGCTTCGCGTACGTGAACCCGGTGCGCATCGCCCCGCCGACGCCGAGATTGAACGGGAGCGAGATGACCGTGGCGCCGGCTTCTCTGGCGACTGTGCCCGTGTCATCGGTGGATCCGTCGTCGACGACGAGAAGATCGAAGTCGGCGCTCGCGGCGCGGATCTCGTGCACGGTGCGTCCGACGTTGCGGGCCTCGTTCCACGCGGGGACGATGACGAGGACACGGTCCGACGGCAAACTCATAGTTCCCCGATCCTATCGGATCGACCGGTCACGTGATCGGAGCGCCGACCGCGTAGTCCCTTTTGAAAGCGGGAGCGATCTGCAGCACCTCGGGTGCGCGCCCGCCGCCGAGTCTGAGCAGAACCGAGATCGACGTGACGTGCCTCAGCTTGCCGTTCTCGTAGAAGTAGATCTCCGGTGCGCCGGTGAACTGCACGAAGTCCGTGCCGCTGGTCAGCAGGGGGGATCCGACCTTGAATCCTGAGAGCTGCGCACCGGGGAGCACATACTCCCGCGGTGGGGTTCCCCCGTTCAACTGGAGCAGGGTCTTGATGCTGCGGACGTGACGCAGCACGCCGTTCTCGTATCGGTAGATCTCCTCGCGTCCGGTGAAGCGCACGAAGGAATTGGCGGGGAGGCTCGCAGGGCCGGTGCCGAACCACTGGACGGTTGCCTGCGACCAGGGCAGCACCCGCAACGGTCTGGATCCGTTGAGTGCCAGCAGATCGGCGGGGGACGGCACATGCCGCAGCGTGCCTCCCGAGGCGACATAGATCTCCGGCGCCCCCTGGGGCTGAATGAACAGCGGATCGGAGACCGTGGTCTTCGCGCGGGGCATCGCACCACATTCTCCGGGGCCCAGCTTGGTCGGCTTGATGCCGCCGAACTTCGTGCCCGACACCGGATAGAGCTTGCCGCCGGCGGCGATCAGAGTGCTGTTGCCGCACGAAACGACTGGAGTGAGAGTCAACCCCGCCTTCGTGTTGGCTGCGACAGAACTGCTTGGCACGACGGTGAGGCCCGTAGCGCCGAACTCAGCGGCAAGCGCGGTGTTCGGCACTCGAAGCAGGCGGTCGCCGAGAAGCGTGAGATATGCGTCTTTCGAGCCGATGGCGCGAATCAGGCTGTTCGCCTTGATCACGAGAAGGCCGTTGCCGATCGCCGCGGCCGCCGACGGCTTCATCGAGGCGACATATCCGGGCGTTCCCTTGGACACCTCGAGCCATGTCTGCTGGTTGGCGACATGCCTGCGCAGCCCTGACTGATAGAGGTAGACCTCCGGCTCCGTCCCTGAGCGGAAGAACGACCCGACGGGTGCACCCTCGGAGAATCGGTCCGCCGTGGAGCCGGTGAGGTTGACGTACGAGCCGAACGAGTATCCGAACAGGGCGACCTGGCCCGCGTCGACGAAGCGATGCCGGGTGCCGTCCGGCTCCAGGAGGTACAGCGTGCCCGTTCGCGGGTCGTGCACGTACCGCGTGACCGGCTTGCCCTCCGGCATCGGGTCGAGGTACGACGCGGCTACAGAGACGGCCCCTCCGAGCCTCGACCGCAGCGCGGCATAGTCCTCGGAGGCGACGACGTGGTGGCGAACGCCGGACTGCACCATGTAGATCTCCGCGCGACCCGGGACCTGCGCGAGGGTCGCCGACGTGGCACCCGATGTCTGCGTGCTGCCGAACCAATCGGTGAAGAGCTGGTAGAAGTTGCGATTGCCGTAGCTGGAGCACCCGTCACCTGTGCCGTAGCCGGCGTTGAGCGCCGCGCGGTTCGGCTGATAGGGCGTGTAGTAGTAGAGCGCGGCGGTCGCCTTGTTCTCGATGCGCACCGGCGCCGAGCCGCAGGCCCGGTTGGGGTGATACAGGATGTTCCAGGTCTTTCCCGGCGCGTAGTAGGTGAACCAGCGCCCCTCGGCGTAGATCTGCATCTGCCTGGCCGCACCGTAGATCTGGTAGAAGAAGCCTGCGTATGCCGGATCGCACGCCGCCGTGTCCGGGCAGCCCTGACCGAGAGCCATGTCGTAGCGCCATCTGCTGGGCCACGTGTGCGTGACGAGACTCTGCTCCTTCTCGAGCATGACGATGAGCACCCGCGGGTTGATGCCGCACGACTGCGCGACCCGCGCGATGATCGTCGCCGCCGACTCGTTCGCCGCTCCGCTGTAGCCACGGCAGTAGCTGTCAGCCGGGCGGTTCGGCGTGTTCTGACGGTAGTCCTTGAGGCAGACGTATCCGCTGCGGCATGACGCCACCTTGCCGCGGAAGAACGAGTCGATCTGACCGGCTGACATCGTGTCGCTCTGGAAGAACACGGCGTCGGAGATGATGTTGCCCGGCTTGAACTGCGCGAGGTTCGCGGTCTCGCGGATGGACGCATCCACCGGGGCCGTCGCCGCAGTCGACGATGCCAGCGTCGTCGCGGCGGTGGACAGGCCGCCGGAGGATGAGGGCGACACGGCACTGGCCGGCGTCGCCACGAGCAGGGATGCGGCGAGGACGACAGACGCTGCACTGGCAAGAATGCCGAGCAGGTGGGGGGATTTTGAGCCGGTCACCTGCTCATTGTGGCGGAAATACACAGATGATGCCAGTGTGAATGGTGTGACGCAAGTAAATCGAGTCTTTCTGAGTCCCAGCTGGGATGTGGCACGATATGGGGGTGAAAGGCATTATTCTCGCTGGCGGCTCAGGCACTCGACTGCACCCGATTACGATCGGCATCTCCAAGCAGCTGATTCCCGTGTACGACAAGCCGATGGTCTACTACCCGCTGTCGACGCTGATGCTGGCGGGGATCCGGGACATCCTGATCATCACCACTCCTCACGACGCAGAGCAGTTCGAGCGTCTGCTCGGCGACGGGTCGCAGTTCGGAGTGAACCTCACGTTCGCACAGCAGCCGTCGCCGGACGGTCTCGCGCAGGCCTTCGTCATCGGAGCGGACTTCATCGGCGACGACAAGGTCGCCCTCGTGCTCGGTGACAACCTGCTCTACGGTCCGGGACTCGGCACCCAGCTCAAGCGCTACACGGACGTCGAGGGCGGTGCCGTCTTCGCCTACTGGGTCGCAGAGCCCAACGCCTACGGCGTCGTCGAATTCGACGCCGACGGTCGCGCCGTCTCCCTCGAGGAGAAGCCTGAGCACCCCAAGAGCAACTACGCCGTGCCCGGACTCTATTTCTACGACAATGACGTGGTCGAGATCGCCCGCAACCTCGAGCCGAGTGCTCGCGGGGAGTACGAGATCACCGACATCAACCGCGCCTATCTCGAGCGCGGCGGCCTGCGCGTAGAGGTGCTGCCGCGGGGAACAGCGTGGCTCGACACCGGGACGTTCGACCAGATGTCGGATGCCGGCGACTACGTGCGCACGATGGAGCGCCGCACGGGTCTGCGCATCGGCGTCCCGGAAGAGGTCGCCTGGCGTCAGGGCTTCCTCACCGATGACGAACTGCGTGAGCGGGCCACCAAGCTCGTGAAGTCCGGCTACGGAACATACCTGCTCGAGATCCTGGAAAGAGGTCGTTGATGTCGAACATCCTCGTCACCGGAGGCGCCGGTTTCATCGGATCGAACTTCGTCCACTACGCGGTCGAGCACACGGACCACACGGTCACGGTCCTCGACGCGCTGACGTACGCAGGCAACCGGGCCTCGCTCGCCGGGCTTCCCGAAGACCGGGTGCGGTTCGTGCACGGCGACATCACGGATGCCGAGCTCGTCGACGGGCTCACCGCCGAGGCGGACGCTGTGGTGCACTACGCGGCGGAGTCCCACAACGACAACTCGCT
This sequence comes from Microbacterium foliorum, assembly GCF_006385575.1. Taxonomy (NCBI): domain Bacteria; kingdom Bacillati; phylum Actinomycetota; class Actinomycetes; order Micrococcales; family Microbacteriaceae; genus Microbacterium; species Microbacterium foliorum. Next base: position 1,317,454 of record NZ_CP041040.1, read on the forward strand.
GCACAGCCCCCGTCCCTTCCTGGACACCAACATCATCGGCACGTACACGCTGCTCGAAGCGGCGCGCAAGCACGAGACGCGGTTCCACCACATCTCGACCGATGAGGTCTACGGCGACCTCGAGCTCGACGACCCCGAGCGGTTCACCGAGCAGACTCCGTACAACCCGTCGTCGCCGTACTCGTCGACCAAGGCCGGCAGCGATCTGCTCGTCCGCGCCTGGGTCCGCTCGTTCGGCGTGCAGGCGACGATCTCGAACTGCTCGAACAACTACGGGCCGTACCAGCACGTCGAGAAGTTCATCCCGCGTCAGATCACCAACGTGATCCGCGGCATCCGTCCCAAGCTCTACGGGGCGGGTGAGAACGTCAGGGACTGGATCCATGCCAATGACCACTCGTCTGCCGTGCTCACCATCCTCGAGAAGGGTCAGATCGGCGAGACCTATCTGATCGGCGCTGACGGCGAGCGCAACAACAAGGAGGTCGTCGAGCTGATCCTCGAGGAGATGGGTCAGCCGCGAGACGCGTACGACCACGTCACGGATCGTGCCGGTCACGACCTGCGGTACGCGATCGACTCCACGAAGCTGCGCACGGAGCTGGGCTGGAAGCCGGAGTTCGCCGATTTCGAGTCCGGACTGGCCGCGACCATCGCGTGGTACCGCGACAACGAGTCGTGGTGGGCGCCTTCCAAGGACCAGACCGAGGCGTTCTACGCCTCCAAGGGACAGTGACCCGATGAGCGAGATCGACTTCGGCAAGTCCCTGAGTCGCACCGAGACGACGATTCCGGGGCTCGAGATCTTCGATCTGCCGGTTCACGGCGACTCGCGCGGGTGGTTCAAGGAGAACTGGCAGCGCGAGAAGATGACCGCGCTCGGCCTCGCCGATTTCGGCCCCGTCCAGAACAACGTCTCGTTCAACGACGCCGTCGGAACGACGCGCGGGATCCACGCCGAGCCGTGGGACAAGTGGGTGTCCATCGCTACGGGACGGATCTTCGGCGCCTGGGTCGACCTGCGGGAGGGACCGACGTTCGGCGCGGTCTTCACCGCCGAGCTCGATCCTTCGAAGGCCATCTTCGTGCCACGGGGCGTCGGCAACTCGTATCAGACCCTCGAGCCCGACACCGCCTACACGTATCTCGTGAACGACCACTGGTCGCCGGACGCGTCGTACTCCTTCCTGAATCTCGCAGACGAGACCGCTGCGATCGAGTGGCCCATTCCGCTTGCGGAGGCCGAGGTCTCTGCGAAGGATCTCGCACATCCGCGCCTCTCCGATGTGGAGCCGGTCGCCCCTCGGAAGACTCTCGTGATCGGCTCGGGCGGACAGCTGGGAACTGCCCTGCGGTCCGAGTTCGACGGCATGCAGAGCGTCGAGTGGACCACGCGCGCCGATTTCGATCTCGGGTCGGCGACGCTGGCCGATGCGCGCCGGTGGCGCGACTACGACACGATCATCAACGCAGCCGCATACACGGCCGTCGATCGTGCGGAGACGCCCGACGGCAGGCGTGACGCGTGGGCGGTGAATGCCGCAGGGCCCGCCGCGCTGGCTCGCATCGCTGCAGAGCACGGCATCACGCTCGTGCACGTGTCGAGCGACTACGTGTTCGACGGGTCGGCCGATCGCCCCTATGCGGAAGCCGACCTCGTGTGTCCTCTCGGTGTCTACGGCCAGTCCAAGGCCGCAGGCGATCTCGCCGTATCGACGGCTCCGCGTCACTACATCGTCCGCACCTCCTGGGTGATCGGGAGCGGGAGCAACTTCGTCAGCACCATGGCCTCGCTGGCTGCGAAGGGTGTGGACCCGAAGGTCGTCGACGACCAGCGCGGGCGGCTCACGTTCGCGAGCGAGATCGCTCGCCTCATCCGCACCCTGGTCGAGAAGCGGCCCCCGTTCGGGGTCTACAACCTGACCTCCGAGGGCGAGGTCGTCACCTGGGCAGACGTCGCTCGCCGCGTGTTCGAACTCGTCGGCCATGATGCAGCACGGGTCACGGGCGTGTCGACGGATCAGTACTTCGCCTCGGCGACGTCGCCCGTCGCCCCGCGCCCGCTGAACAGCGTGCTCGATCTGACCAGGGTCCACGGCATCGGCTTCACCCCTCGTGCGGGAGACGAACTGCTTCGGGAGTATCTCGCGCCGTGAGCGCGTCGTTGCGGACCGCGGATGCTCTCATCGCGGCGCCGAAAGCGCGGGTCTTCCGAACCGACATCCAGGCGCTCCGCGCCGTCGCCATCGGCTTGGTCGTGCTCAACCACCTCTGGCCGTCGCGCCTGCCCGGCGGGTATGTGGGCGTCGATGTCTTCTTCGTGATCTCCGGCTTCCTCATCACAGGACACCTCGTGGGAGAGATGAGGCGCACCGGGGGAGTGCGACTCGGGGCGTTCTACGCCCGACGTATCCGGCGCCTGCTCCCGGCGGCGATGCTCGTGCTCGCAGTGTCGCTCGTGTTTCTCGTCGTGTTCCTTCCCTACCCTCGGTGGGAGCGCGGAGCCTGGGAGGTCGCGGCGAGTGCGGGGTACGTCGAGAACTGGTTCCTGGCATCGATGTCGGTCAACTACTCGGCGCTCAATGATGCGGCGAGCGTCGTGCAGCACTATTGGTCGCTCTCGGTCGAGGAGCAGTTCTACATCGTCTGGCCTCTGCTGCTGCTCGCAGCGCTCGCCGTGTCTCGGCGCACCGCAGGACCCAGCACGCGTCGCGGAACGAGGAGGAGGACGACCAACGCGCTGATCCTGGTCGTTGCGGTGGTGAGCATCGTCTCCTTCGCCGCCAGTGTCATCTACACGAGCGTCGCGCCGCCTCAGGCGTACTTCGCGACCTTCACGCGCGGATGGGAATTCGCCGTCGGTGGCGCGATCGCGCTCTTCGGAAGCCGGATACCTCTCGGGCGCACTGCCGCCGACATCGTCAGCCTGCTCGGGTTCGCCCTCATCGTCTTCGCCGCGCTCGTCTACGATCACACGACAGCTTTTCCCGGGTACACCGCACTGGTGCCCGTGCTCGGCACCGCGGCGGTGATCCTCGCCGGCGAGAGATTCGCGTCGCTCTGGCATGCGAAGGTCACGGCCCTGCGTTCCGTGCAGTGGGTCGGCGGCATCTCCTACTCGTTGTATCTGTGGCATTGGCCGTTGATCGTCGTCGCGCCGTTCGTCATCGGGGGCGAGGCGACCACCCTGTCGAAGATCGCGGTGCTCGCGATCGCGCTCGTGCTGGCCGCGCTGACGAAGAGGTTCGTCGAGGACGCCGGCCAGACCTGGGGTTACTGGCGTGGCTCCTCGCGCCGTGCGTTCGGGCTCATGGTCGCCGGGATGATCGTCATCGCTGCTCTCGTGGCCGGCGTCCTCGCCTCGTACAGTGCGCGGGTCGAGGCAGACGGGCCACCCGACGATCTCCTCGCATCGACGTGCGAGGGCCCCTCGGCGCTCGCACCGGGGGCGGAGTGCGCCGACCCTTTCGGGGCCGCGGACTATTCGGTGATGACGAAGAAGAACGAGTACTTCTACACCCCTGAGGAGTGCGGTGAGTTCCTGCCGATCCTCGCTTACGGAGATCTGAGGACGACGCACGAGTGCGACTTCTCGGGCGGTGCAGCGGATCCGACGCGGGTCTGGCTGATCGGTGACTCGCACGCGCAGCAGTGGCAGGGGGCCGTGTTCGACATCGCCGAGAAGAACGGCTGGATCGTCGACACCAGCTACTACGGAGGGTGCCCCGTGGCCGATGTCGACTTCATCGGATTCCGCAGCGCGTGGGGCATCGCCGACGTCGAGAGGTGTCGCGAGTGGTCCCGCGACCTCGCCGAGACCGTCACCGAGGATGGCCCCGACCTCGTCATCACCGCGATGGCATCTCGGCTTCAGCTGGTGGACGACGGGAGCGACAGACCGCAGATCGATCAGATGTCGCAGGGGCTGCTGGAGTACTGGAAGCGCTGGAACGACGCGGGTATCAAGGTGCTCGCGCTCGCGGATCCTCCCTTCAACGCCGAGGTCAGGAGCCCCGACTGCGTCCTCCACAACTCCGACGAGCCGCAATCCTGTGCGCGTCCTCGCGCTGAGGCGCACCCCGCCGACCCGATGGTCGCCGCCGGTGCGGCGGCCGGATCGGAATCCATCAGCGTGCTGGACCTGACCGACCGCTTCTGCGACGCGAACTCGTGCTACGCCGTGGTGGGCGGCATCCCGGTCTACTACGACGCGGATCACCTCAACCTCGAGTTCGCCAGGCTGCTCGGACCCGATATCGAAGCAGCGGCCGAGCGACTGCTGACGCAGAGCAGATAGTCTGAAAGCGGCAGACGGTCGACCCGAGACGACTGCGGCGACACCCCCCCCGCCGATACGCCGCCCTCTTCATGAATCCGACGCGACCGACATGGCTTCGGCCTCCCGCCCCTGACTCCGCGCGCCCTCTGACACACCGCGCCGACATCGACGGTCTCCGAGCGCTCGCGATCCTGCTCGTGGTGGCGTACCACGTATGGCTGGGCCGCGTCTCGGGCGGAGTCGACGTCTTCCTGATGGTCTCCGCGTTCTTCCTCACCGCGTCGTTCGTGCGGCGGCTCGAGTCGCAGCGCCCGCTTGCCCTCGGTCCGTTCTGGCTGCGCCGGTTCCGACGGCTGCTGCCCGCGGCCGCCGTGACGATCGTCGGCGTGCTCGGCGTCGCACTCGCGATGTATCCGCAGACCGAGTGGCCGCGCGTCTGGACCGAGGCCTGGTCGAGCCTCTTCTACGTCGAGAACTGGACTCTCGCCCTGTCGGAGGTCGACTACTACGCGCGCGAGTCCGTCACGCCCAGTCCGTTCCAGCACTTCTGGTCGTTGTCGGTCCAAGGGCAGGTCTTCATCCTCTGGCCGCTGATCATCGCGGGGGTGTGGGTGGTGCTCCGCCGACGACAGCGCCTGATCGTTCCTGCCCTGGCTCTCGTGTTCGGTGTGATCTTCGTCGTCTCGCTCGGGTTCTCGGTGGTCGAGACGATGCGAGCCCAGTCGTTCGCCTACTTCGACACACGCACACGACTGTGGGAGTTCGCGGCCGGCTCGCTCGTCGCGATCGCGCTTCCCCACATCCGCGTTCGACCGTGGCTCGGGGCGGTCTTCGGATGGGTCGGGATCGTCGGCATCGTGATGTGCGGAATCGTGCTCGACGTGCAGGGAGGGTTTCCCGGGTATCTCGCCCTGTGGCCGGTGGTCTGCACGGCGCTCGTCATCATCGCCGGGCGCGACCGCCCGCGTGGCGGACCTGCGGTGGTGTTGGAGTCAGCGCCACTGCGTTACGTCTCACGAGACGCCTATGCGCTTTATCTCGTCCACTGGCCCGTCCTCGTGACCTGGATGATGTTGAGTGGCCGTTCCGAGCCGGGGTGGTCGGCCGGCCTCGGAATCGTCCTCGTGTCGCTCGTGCTCGCCAGGCTCGTGTCGATGCTGGTCGAGCGACCGATTCGGGACTCAGCCGTCCTCGATCGCTCGCATCGTCTCGGTGCGCTCGTTCTCGCGGCATTCGTCCTCATCGTCGCCGCGCCGCTCGCCGCATGGCAGCTGACGATCGAGCAGCGTGAGGCAGCGCTGCTGGCCAGCGACACCGGCGGATACCCGGGGGCGGCGCAGATCGACACCCCGATCGACCTCTCGGGCGCCGATCTGCCGCTGATCCCGCTGGCCACAGCACTCGATGAGGAATGGGTGGATCTGAAGAGCAGCTGCGAGGGCGAGCTCGAGCCCGTCGAGCCGGTGCTGCAGGGCAGCTGCGCGCAGACCGCGAATGCGGGGGACTCGGACGCATGGCGGGTGCTCGTGATGGGGGACTCGCACGCGCAACAGCTCATGTCGCCCCTCACCGTTGTCGCCGATCAGCAGGGGTGGGGCATCGTCGCCCTGCTGAAGGGCGGATGCGCGATCGGCATCGGAGCACCGACCTGGTCGGCCGCGGGCCCGCCGTGCGAGGAGTGGCGTGCCGCTGCGATCGAGTATGCGACGAGGGTGCAGCCCGATGCCGTGTACCTCGTCGTGACTCGGGCGACCCCTGCGTCTCCCGAGGTGCTCGTGGAGGGGATCCGAGAGATCGCCGAGGAACTCACTGCCAGCGGGATCCAGGTGATCGCCGTGCGAGACAATCCGCGCTTCGATGTCGACATGTACGAGTGCGCCCTCGACGAATCCGAGGTCGCGCCGGGCGCTGCTGCGGCGTCGTGCGATGTTCCCGAACCCGGGTTCGCCATCGGGGAGGACCTCGACGATCTGGCGGCGGCCGAAGGGGTCATCGCCGTGGACTTCCGACCCTGGCTGTGCCCCGAGGGCGTGTGTCGGGCATCGATCGGCAATATCGCCGTGTACATCGACGACAATCACATCTCCGACACGTACGGGCGCACTCTCGCTCCCATGCTGCAGGGAATGCTGGAGGTCGGAGGACCCCTCGGCGCCGAGGCGGGCTGACAGGTTGCGCCGAGTCCGCTGCCGGTAGAGTTGTCTGCTGTGTGCCGTGCGCGACGCCGCGCGGATGTGAGCCTTGTGGGCAGAAAGCAGCAACATGGATCTTCTTGTCGTCGGGTCGGGCTTCTTCGGCCTCACCATCGCAGAACGCGCCGCCAACGCCGGCCGCAAGGTCACGGTCATCGACCGTCGCCACCACATCGGCGGGAACGCCTACAGTGAGGCCGAGCCTGAGACGGGCATCGAGGTCCACCGATACGGCGCCCACCTGTTCCACACGTCGAACGCCACGGTGTGGGAGTACGTCAACCGGTTCACGAGCTTCACGAACTACGTGCACCGGGTCTACACGACGCACAAGGGAACTGTCTTCCCGATGCCGGTCAACCTCGGAACCATCAACCAGTTCTTCCAGTCGGCCTATACGCCCGACCAGGCGCGGGCCCTCGTGCGCGAGCAGGCGGGGGAGTTCGACGTCAAGACGGCGGCCAACTTCGAGGAGAAGGGCATCGCTCTCGTCGGCCGTCCTCTGTTCGAGGCCTTCTTCCGGGACTACACCGCCAAGCAGTGGCAGACCGACCCGCAGAAGCTGTCCGGCGACATCATCAGCCGGCTCCCCGTGCGTTACACCTACGACAACCGCTACTTCAACGACACGTGGGAAGGGCTGCCGACAGACGGCTACACCGCGTGGATCGAGCGGATGGCCGATCACCCCAACATCGAGGTGAAGCTGAACGTCGACTACTTCGACGAGAATCAGCCGCTGAACAAGAAGGCGACAGTCGGGCAGCTGCCCATCATCTACACGGGCCCCGTGGACCGCTACTTCGACTACACGGCGGGCGCTCTCAGCTGGCGCACGCTCGACTTCGAGCAGGAGGTGCTGAACATCGGCGACTTCCAGGGCACCAGCGTGATGAACTACCCCGACATGGACGTGCCGTACACGCGCATCCACGAGTTCAAGCACTTCCACCCGGAGCGCAAGGACGTCTACGAATCCGACAAGACCGTCATCATGCGCGAGTTCTCCCGTTTCGCGAACCGCGAGGACGAGCCGTACTACCCCGTGAACACGCCGACGGACCGCGACGGGCTGCTCGCGTACCGTGAGCTCGCGAAGGGCGAGAAGGACGTGCACTTCGGCGGACGCCTCGGCACCTACCAGTACCTCGACATGCACATGGCCATCGGCTCGGCGCTGTCGCTGTGGAACAACTCGCTCTCGTAGACTCGGCACTGTGAGTCACACTGCTGCCGGGGCGCCCGGAACGCCCCGGCGCTATCTGCATTCCCTCTGGCTGCTGTCGGCGAGGGACCTCAAGGTGCGGTACTCGACGAGCCTGCTCGGGTACCTGTGGTCGGTGCTCGATCCGCTCGTGATGAGCGTGATCTACTGGTTCGTCTTCACGCAGATCTTCAACCGCGATGTCGGTGAGGATCCGTACATCGTGTTCCTCATCAGCGCCCTGCTGCCCTGGGTGTGGTTCAACACGTCGGTCACGGACTTCACTCGTGCGTTCAAGAAGGACGCGAAGCTGGTGCGCTCGACCGCGATCCCTCGATCGATCTGGGTCAATCGCATCGTGTTGAGCAAGGGAGTCGAGTTCCTCTTCTCCCTGCCCGTGCTCGCGGCGTTCGTGATCATCAACCTGGTGGTGGAGCAGGACCCCGCCCACACCGTCCAGATCGGCTGGGGAATCCTCTGGGTTCCGGTCGCCGTGTTCCTGCAGACGGTCCTCCTCGTAGGCCTGGGGCTGCTGGTCGCCCCGCTCTGCGTCCTCTTCGTCGATCTGGAGCGCACGACGGCTCTGATCCTGCGCGTCATGTTCTATGCGACTCCGATCATCTACAACGTCACAGACCTTCCCGGCATCTTCCAGACCCTCGGTGCGTTCAATCCGCTCGCCGGGATCTTCATGCTGTACCGGATGCCGTTCTTCCCCGACCAGTGGAACCTCTTCACGCTGCTCGTCAGCGTGGCGATGACCCTCGTCATTCTTGCGCTCGGCGTGTGGACGTTCCGGTCCCTCGAGCGCACCGTGCTGAAGGAGCTGGGATGACCGTCGCGATCGAGGCCAGAGATCTGGGTGTCCGCTTCCGCCGCAACCGCCGTGGGCGCCAGAACTTCAAAGACCTTTTCGCCCCTGCGGCGCGGCGGGCGCGCTCCGGAGAGTTCTGGGCCTTGCGTGACGTCTCGTTCACGGTGCAGCAGGGGGAGTCGATCGGCGTCGTCGGGCGCAACGGCCAGGGCAAGTCCACGCTGCTCCGTCTCGTCGCGAACGTACTGCTCCCCGACGAGGGGGCTGTGAAGGTGAAAGGTGGAGTCGCTCCTCTGATCGAGATCACGGGCGGGTTCGTGGGCGACCTGACCGTGCGCGAGAACGTCGCGTTGATGGCCGGACTGCATGGAATGCCGCGGGACGCGGTCGCCGAGCGCTACGACGGCATGATCGCCTTCGCGGAGCTGGCGGGCTTCGAGGACACCCCGTACAAGCACCTGTCGAACGGCATGAAGGTACGTCTGGCGTTCTCGGTCGTGTCGCAGCTCGACGAGCCGATCCTGCTCGTCGACGAGGTGCTCGCCGTCGGAGACAAGGCGTTCCGTGACAAGTGCTACAAGCGCATCGACGAGCTCCTCGCCGAGGGGCGCACGCTCTTCTTCGTCAGCCACAGCGAGCGCGACCTCCGCCGCTTCTGCACCCGCGGTCTCTACCTCGACAAGGGTGGGCTCGTTCTCGACGGTCCGATCGCAGACGTCCTCGACAGGTACAACGCCGACTACAACCGCGGCTGAGGCGGGCGGGCGACCGCCCCCTCGGTCATTCGCCGAGTTTCTTCTGCTCCACGTGCGCGTTGACCGCGGCGAGCTCCGGATGGGCGTCGAGGACGGCCACGATCTCGGAGACGTCCAGCACGGCGGCACCGTGGTCCTCGATGAGCGCCCGGATGACAGTCAGGTCCTCGGGGGTGTCCAGGGTCACTCTGTAGCGTGAAGCATCGATCTGTCGGGTGATCGAATGGATGCTCGAACGCGGTGAACGTCCTGCGTAGAGGTACGGCGTGACGTGTTCGCGCTCGGCCGGCTCGGCGGCGTTCCTGTCGGCGTCGGCGAGGGCGGACGCAGAGAAGACCTCGAAGTCGAACCCGCGCGGGTATGTCCGCTCGAGGACGTTGGAGACGTGGGCGTGAGGATCATCGAGATCGACGAACCGGCGGACGCCTTCAGCGATCAGCGCGGGGTCGATCAGAGGGCAGTCCGAGGTCACTCGGACGACGACATCGAGCCCCGCGGAAGATGCCGCCCCCGCGAACCGACTCAGCACGTCGACCTCGCTGCCGCGGAAGACCTCGACCCCTCGCGCGTGCCCCAGGGCCGCGAGAGAGTCGTCAGCGGCGTTCGTCGTGGTGGCGAGGATCACGGGCAGATCTGCGGTGACGAGCCTGTCGATATGGTGATCGAGCATCGACCGGCCGCCGACGGGGATCAGCACTTTGCCCGGAAGGCGGCTGCTGGTCATCCGCGCCTGGGTGATGATCCCGATGCGCGTCAACGGAGAGCCCTGACGAGCGACTCGACGACCTGGTCGACCTGGTCGTCGGTGAGCTCCGGGTGGATGGGGAGCGAGAGCTCCTCGGCGTAGAAGGCTTCAGCATTGGGGCACATGCCGCGGCGGTAGCCGGCATCCGCATAGACAGGGTGCCAGTACACGGGCATGTAGTTGACCTGCACCCCGATGCCGTCTGCACGCATCCGGTCGAAGACCTCTCGGCGGCGCTGGTCGAGGATGCGCACCGGGTAGAGATGCCGGATCAGCTCGACGTCGTCGCGCTGGATCGGCGTGCGAACCCCGTCGACGCCCGAGAGAGCCGCGTCGTAACGACGAGTGATCTCGGCGCGTCGCCGCCTGAACGTGTCGAGCCGCGCCAACTGGGAGAGACCGAGTGCGCAGGCGATGTCATCGAGGCGGTAGTTGAATCCGAACTCGTGGACCTCCTGATGCCAGGCGCCCTCGGTCGTCATCGCGAATCGGTCGGCGTCGCGCACGAGTCCGATGAAGTGGAACTCGTGGGCGCGCTGCGCGATCAGCGGATCCTTGGCGACGAGAGCGCCGCCCTCGCCTGTCGTGAGGTTCTTGGTGGGGAAGAACGAGAACGTGGTCAGGTCCGCGAGGTCGCCCACGGGTCGCCTCTTGTACGTGCTGCCGATCGAATGAGCGGCGTCGTCGAGCACGAGCGCGTCGACCCGCGCGGCCGCGGCCGAGAGCCTGTCGTAGTCCGCAGGGTGGCCCGCGTAGTCGACGGCGGCGATCACCTTGGTCCGCTCGTCCACGAGCGCGTCGACCGCATCCGGGTCGATCAGGGCGGTGTCTTCTTCGACATCGGCGAAGACGATGTTCGCTCCGAGGACCGACGCCATCGCCGTCGTGGCGATGAAGGTCATGGGCGTCGAGATGACAGTGTCGCCCCGGGTGACTCCTGCGGCACCGTACGCCATGTGGAGCGCCGCCGTTCCCGAGGTCGCGGTGACCACCCGGTGCCCTCCGGCGATCTCGCTGAGCCGCGCCTCGAAGGCGGCCACCGCTGGTCCCGTCGTGAGCCAGTCGCCGCGGAGCACGTCGACGACGGCCTGAATGTCGTCCTCCGAGATCGACTGACGCCCGTACGGCAGCACCGTCAGATCCCCGCCTCGATGATCTCCGCGATCTCCTGCTGCGAATACCACCGGTCGTTGCTGTTCGAACGATAGGCGAAACCCTCGGGCACCGGCACGGCGCCTGCGGGCATCTGATAGCCCCAGGAGGCGAGGTCGGGCTGGATGATGAAGTACTTGCCGTCGCTGACCGTCACCGCGCGGCGGCCCTCTTCCGGGCTGATCATCTCCTCATGGAGCTTCTCGCCCGGGCGCAGACCCACGTCGACGAGCTCGGCTCCCGGCACGACGGCGTGGGCGAGGTCAGTGACCTTCATCGAGGGGATGCGGGGGACGAGCAGCTCGCCGCCCTGCATGAGTTCGAACGTGTCGACCACCATCTCGACGGCCTGCGGGAGCGTGATGAAGAACCGGGTGCAACGCAGATCGGTGATCGGGAGCGGCTTGCCCTCGGCGCCCAGCCGAGAGAAGAACGGGATGACCGACCCGCGGGATCCCATGACATTGCCGTAGCGCACGACCGCGAACCGCGTGTCGTACGCGGCGGCGTAGTGATTGCCGGTGATGAAGAGCTTGTCGGCGGTGAGCTTGGTTGCGCCGTACAGGTTGATCGGGCTCGACGCCTTGTCGGTCGAGAGCGCCACGACGCGCTTCACGCCGGCGTCGATCGATGCCTCGATCACGTTCTGGCTGCCCAGGATGTTCGTCTTGACGAACTCGAACGGATTGTACTCGGCCGTGTCCACCTGCTTGAGCGCAGCGGCATGCACCACGTAGTCGACGCCGTGCAGCGCGCGTGCGAGACGCCTCTCATCGCGGATGTCGCCGATGAACCATCGCAGCCGGGGGTCGTCGCCGAACTGCTGTCGCACCTCGTACTGCTTGAGTTCGTCCCGCGAGAAGATGACCAGCCGCCGGGGGTTGAGGTGGGTCAGGGCGTGGCGTATGAACGCCTTGCCGAATGACCCGGTGCCGCCAGTGATGAGGATGCTCGCGCCCTCGAGAACCGACACTCTGTCTCCTCAGCGTTGTCGTGATGGCATGGATGCTCGGGTTGTTCCATGCCCGGCCTATCCTATCGGGTGGGCGCAGGCGCGCCCCGGAGGAGAGGGACGTGCGATGAGTGGGCGACGGGTCCTCCTGCACTGCAACGCCGGTGTCGAGTCAGGCATGGGACACCTGATGCGCACTCTCACGGTCGCTCGCGTCGCGCGCGCCCGTGGGTGGTCGGCGTCGGTTTTCGGCGATGTCGACGAGGCCGGTGCGGGCATCCTGCGCAGGATGGAACCGGAGCTGGAGCTGTTCACGACGCGGGGGCCCTCGGCGAACCTCGGCGACTTCGCCGATCTTGCGCGCGGTGTCGATGTGATCCATCTGGACAGCTACCGGGAGATTCCCGATCTCACGTCTCTCGGGCCATTGATCAGCAACATGCAGGACGGTCCGTTCGGCGTGCGTGACGCCGATCTCGCGACCGATGCCAACCTGGCATCCGAGCGCACCTTCGCGAGTCCTCAGCGCAGCCTCAGCCATCTGGCGGGGATCGACGCCGTGGTCGTGCGCGCGCAGGTGCTCGCGCAGCGCGAGGTGCGGACGACGCGCTCGGCCGTGCCTCGGGTGCTGGTCGTGATGGGCGGGACGGACCCCCACGGTGTGACCGCTCGCGTCGTCGCCGAGTTCGATCGTCTGCCCGCCAGGCTGCAGATCACCGTGATCGACCCCCGGCGCAGCGATGGAGTGCGCTCAGCGGCCGAGACCTCGCGTCACTCCGTCGAGGTCCTGGGTTTCGTCGACGACCTCCCCGCGGTCGCCCGGAACCACGATCTCGCCGTGACCGCGGCCGGAACCTCCGTCTGGGACTTCGCGTGCATGGGACTGCCGATGGCACTCGTCTGCGTGGCGGACAACCAGCGAACCGGCTACCGCCAGGTCGTCGAGCGGGGGCTCGCCGTCGGCCTGGGGGAGCCGCCCCATCAGAGCCTCGACGAGCGGATCGGCCTGCTCGCCGACCTTCTCGATTCACCGGGATCGCTCGCCGAGACGGCTGCCGCCCTGAAGCGGATCGTAGACGGGCTCGGAAGCTGGCGGATCGTGGCCTCGTGGGAGCAGCTTCTGCGCACGCGACCCCAGATCGCACCTGGACCTGCTGTGATCGCTCGCCCTGCGACCCTCGACGACGGGCAGAAGCTCTTCGAGTGGCGCAACGATCCGACTGTCCGAGTCAACTCGCGCTCGCGCGGCGAGGTCGACTGGGGATCGCACCGTGACTGGCTCGCGAGAAGCCTGGAGGATCCCGACCGTCGACTCCTCGTGATCGAATCAGACGGGAAGCCGGTCGCCACCTGCCGCTGGGACAGGAGGTCGGCGGACGACTGGGAGATCTCGATCACCGTCGCTCCGGAGAGTCGTGGACGCGGTATCGCCGCCTCGGCGGTTCACGCGGCGGAGAGAGCGCTCACCGCAGAGCTCCCGATTCGCCTGGTCGCTGCGGTGCACCGCGACAACGCCGCGTCTCGTCGGCTGTTCGAGCGCGCCGGCTATCTTCCGCATCTGCCCGAGGATGACGACGGCTTCCTCACCCTGGCGAGATGGCGACTGTCCTAGCAGCCTGACCTAGAGGACGTCCCAGGTCAGTGGCGTGCCGCGTTCGACGTCTCTCGTGAACGTGCGTCCGCTCACAAGGGCGAAATCATCGGGGCGCAGCCCTCCGGCGGGGCGGATCGACCGCACGTTCTCAGGACTCACGCTGTCACCGGCACGCACGTCGGCGACGACGAACAGAGATCGGCGAAGCGCGAGAACCGCCTCTTCCTGGGCCGTCGGTCCGAACGACACACCGCTCGCCGACGCGATACGTGCCTGTTCGGAGGCGACGACGAGGGCCTGGAACTCGTCGGGCGTGAGCGAGAAATCCGCGTCGACGCCGCCATCCGTGCGGTCGATCGTGACGTGCTTCTCGATGACGACTGCACCGAGGGCTGCAGACGCGACCGCGACTCCGATGCCGAGCGTGTGGTCGGAGAGCCCCACCGGGACGTCGAAAGCGTTCCGCAGCGCCTCGATGTTGCCCAGCCGTGCCTCCTCGGGAACCGCGGGGTAGGCGGCCGTGCAGGCCAGGAGCACCAGCTCGGTGCCACCGGCGCCGCGGATGGCGGTGACCGCCGCGTCGATCTCGGACAGCGTCGCCATGCCGGTGGACACGATCATCGGCTTGCCGGTGCGGGCGACCTCGCGGAGTAACGGCAGGTCGACGATCTCGGCGGATGCCGTCTTGTAGATCTCCACGCCCAGCTCCTCGAGGAACGCGACCGAGCTCGGGTCGAACGGAGTGGAGAACGGGATGAGTCCGTGGCTCCGTGCGCGCTCGAAGATCGGCGCGTGCCACTCCCACGGCGTATGCGCCTCCTGATACAGGGAATACAGGTTGCGGCCGCCCCAGAGACCGTGGTCACTCGCGACCTGGAAGGCGGGTCTGTCCGAATCGATCGTGAGAGTGTCGGCCGTGTACGTCTGGATCTTCAGGGCATCGGCACCCGTGGCGGCGACGGCGTCGACGATCGCGAGTGCGCGATCGATATCGCCATTGTGGTTTCCCGACATCTCAGCGATGGTGAACACCGGCGAACCGGCGCCGATGCTCGCGGTGGAGAGCTGGATGGTCTGCGAAGAAGTCACGCCGACAACTCTAGACGCGTCCTGCGGCGGACTCGCCGCGGTGCCGCCGGAGCCGGAGACGGCGTGCCCTAAGCTGAGGTCTCATGGGGCATGCGACGGATCTTGTCGGTGATGACAGGGCGATGGCCGGTGAGGCCGAGTTCTATGACCGACTCCGTCCGCTCGTCAGCGCATACGGGCGAACCGCAACGGTGCGCCGGATCGCCGTCGTCGGCAACCAACCGCTCGAGCCGTCCGACGAGCGGGCCGAGATGATCGACACCGCGGACGTCGTGTTCCGAGTCAACGGCTTTCGAGTGGACGACGTCGACGGTGCACCGTCGGTCGGACACCGCGCCGACGTCGTCGTGTTCAACCGGGGTGTGCGCCCGACCCCCTGGTTCTTCGAGGGCTACACCGAGCGTCTCTATCTGATGATCGAACCGGGACGACTGCTCTGGGAGAACCCCAAGCTTCCCGCCTTCTGGCCCGCAGACCTCGGAATCGTGACGATGCCGAACCGTGAAGTGGTGCTGCCTCTCGGCGAGGCGATGGGAGCTGATCCGCGCAGCGGTGGCCAGTGGGCGACGACGGGAACCGTGATGCTGTGGATCGCGACGCGCCTGTTCCCTGAGGCTCGGGTCGATGCCGCCGGGTTCTCGTTCGTCGACGCCCCGGATCAGACATCCTGGAACCACGCTTACGGTGATCCCTCGGCTGTGGGGCAAGAACACCGGATCGACCTGGAATCGGAGCTCGTGCGGGGCTGGATCGAATCAGGCCGCGTCAGCTATCACCGCTGAACTTCACCGACCATCGACAATCACCCGAATGATTGAGGACTGAATGCTGAACCGACTCCGTCGCAGACTGGACGCCGTCGTCGAACGCCGTGTGGATGCGAGAGTGGACGCCAGAATCGGGCGCGCCCTCGAGCAGTTCGAGAACGCGCAGCGCGACTACGAGGCACGCCTCGCCGGCACTCAGGCCGACTTCTCGTACATCAGGTCCGAGTTCGATCGCATCGCCCCGCAGGTCGCGGCGCTCGAGCAGCGTTTCGAGTGGCTGCGAGTGCGGCTCGATGCGGGGAACCTGGATGCCGACGGCGCGCTCAGCCGCGCACAGGCCGAACACGAGCGCTCGCGAATCCGGCTCGAACTCGCCGCGCACTACGAGGAGCGCCTGCGCCGCCTCGAGTCCAGCGTCGACTGAGCCCGCCCGACGCGGGATTCGGCCTCTCGGTCAGAGCCCGACGATGCCGCGCAGCTGGTTGACGGCAGAGCGTGCGCCGTCGACTGTCGCAGGTGCGCCCGCAGCGACGTCCGAATGCACGGCGCTGAGCGCCTGGATGTAGTCGTTCAGAGCGGCGCCCCACGCGGATTCGATGGACCCGGGAGGAGCGGTCTCGCCGAGTCGCTGGGCGTCGGCCTGAAGACTCTCGATCACGGACGTGGCGTCCTGGCCGCTGCTCTCGCTCGCGATCTGAAGCCCGGTCAGAGCGTCATCGAGCCACCCCTGCACCTGCCCGCGGAAGGCGTCGACCGAGGGGTCTACGGCGGGCGGCGGGGTCGTGACCGGCGTCGACGGCTCAGGCGCCGCCGTCGGCTGTGGGGCCTCGGTCTGGGTCGGCGTCGGCGACGACGAGGGCGACGTCGATGGCGACGTCGACGGCGATGCGGAAGGGGAGGGCGACCCGCTGGCGCCCGGCGCCGGCGACTCTCCCCGCGGAAGGAGGAAGAACAGCAGCACGCCCACGATGACGAGCGCGGCGACGACGAGTCCGACGATGAGCCAGACTCGACCACGATTGCTCGGCTTCGGCTCCAGCGGGGCCCAGCGGAGGTCCGGCTGCGGTTCGTCGGTCATGGTGTCAGTCCTCCAGAGCGGGCATGGGCTTCCAGGAGCGATCGCGGCCGAGCTTGCCGCCCTCCTTGAGTCCCCGGAACAGATTGCTCGTTCCGCGCACCGTGCGCTCGACGAACAGCAGACGGATGAGTTCCTTCGCGAAGGTCATCGACGTCCCGAGTCCGAACAGCACCGGGTTGTAGTTGCCGTGCACGCGGTAATAGTGCTTGATGTAGGCCCGGTTGCGCATGATGTAGAACCGGTAGGCGTTGCTCGACGCATTCATATGGCGGATGCCCATGTCCCACTGCTTGATCTCGCGAGTGCGTCGCAGCACGAACTCGTCGACGATCACCGCAGTGGTCTTGCGTGAGGCGAGCCACCCGTACATCTGGTCATCCCAGTAGATGAAGAAGCGGTGGTCGGGCAGACCGATCTGCTTGACGATGGACCGGTGGATGAACATCCCCTCGAAGCATCCGCTGTTCATCTCCTTGAAGCCGGACGCGTCGAAACCCGACGGCGCGAACGGGATGGGGATGCCCATGCGCTCGGCGATCCGGTACTGCCAGTAGAACTCGCTGCCGTCGTAGTCGTAGCGGCGGCCCTGGATGCTCTTGAAGCGCGGAGCCCATCTGCCCATCTTGGCCAGACCGTCGGTGACGACCTCGACGTCGTCGTCCATCATCCAGATCCATTCGGAGCCGAGCTCGTATGCGGTGCGCATACCCTCGCTGAAGCCCCCCGATCCGCCCGTGTTCGTCTCGAGTCGGCGGTAGACGACCTCCGTGCCGAGCTTAGGGCGGAAGGACTCCACGACATCGGTGGTGTCGTCGGACGAGGCGTTGTCGATGATCACCACATGGCCCGGCTTCGGGTCCATCGCGGTGATGCTCTCGAGGAGACCGGTCAGGAGGTGGGACCGGTTGTACGTGACGATGACGATCGTCGCGGACGCCGGGTCGAAGGGGGCGTGAGTCACGAGGTGAAATCTCCGGTGGCTGGGGGCCCGCAGGGCGCCGCGAGCAGCTCCACCCTACCCGGCGCAGTTCGGAATCCGCCGAGGGCGCGGCGGAGAGATCAGCGTTCGGGGCGCAGGGTGGGGATCGCGCCGGTGTGCGCGGCATCGATGCTCTCGCGCCACGACCTCGTCTGCCCGGCCCGCAGAGCGCACAGGACCAGCATGAACCACCCCGCGCCGACCAGGGTGAAGCTCTCGAACATCGACTCCACCGCGAGAGTGACGAGCATCAGAGGTGTCCAGGCGTAGACGACCGAACGTCGCACGCTCGCGACGAGCCACGACCGGATGGTGGCGATTCCGCCGAACAGGAGGAAGAGTACGAGCCCTGCCGCGCCCAACTGCAGCAGGACGTCGAAGTAGGCGTTCAGAGCGCTCTGATGGTGGTCGTCGAGCAGGAAATTGATGTAGGTGAAGGGGAACTCGCCGCGGGCCCAGGACCCGAACCAGCCCCAGCCCTCCACGGGCTTGAGAGCGACGAAATCGAGGATCGTGTTCCACAGGGTCGCTCGGATCGAGAAGTCGGAGCCCGCGTCGAGCAGCGCGATGATCACGTGGCGCAGGGCGAAGGCCGCAGCGAGGGCGAGGGCGACGAGAGCGCCGAGCACCCATTGCACGATGGTCCGTCTTTCCGCAGGTGCATGACGGACGATCGCGAGAGCGACGGCGACGACGCCGACCGCGGCCGCGAGCACCAGCACGGTGGGGGAGGACGAGAAGAACGCCAGCAGAGACGCGAGCGCGATCGACGGGATCGCGATGCGAGCCGTCAACGACTGCGTCCGCCACTCGATCACGAACGTGATGAGCGCGATGACGGTGACGAATCCGAGCATGTTCCTGCTGCCGAAGATCCCCTGCACAGGACCTCCGACGGCCAGGTCGCCCTGGATTCCGAGGAACATGAAGGGAGTGTCGAGCAGCACTCCGGAGAGGATCTCGAGGCCGAGCGACACGAGCAGGAGGAATCTCAGCGAGTCTCCGAGAGCTCGCACGGTCTGGAGCGTGTCGCGGATGTGACCGACCGTCACCG
Organism: Microbacterium foliorum; assembly: GCF_006385575.1. Lineage (NCBI taxonomy): Bacteria > Bacillati > Actinomycetota > Actinomycetes > Micrococcales > Microbacteriaceae > Microbacterium > Microbacterium foliorum. The sequence continues at coordinate 1,336,108 of NZ_CP041040.1, forward strand.
CGAGGAACGCGAATCCGACGAGCTCCATCCAGCCGAAGGCGGTGGCCGACTTGTCGGGTGACCACACGATGCTGACGGCCGCCCAGGCGAGGAAGGCCAGGAGCGACGACGGAGCGATGCGCAGCAGCGAGAGCTCTTCTCGTCGCACCCACAGGACGCAGGCGCCCAGCAGGCACAGCACCGCGATGACCGTGGCGAGGGTCACGTGCGAGGCCGCGGCCTCGATCGTGAAGGACGAGAAGACCGCGGTGAGGACCGCCACCGTGTACGCACGAGCGAACTCTGCGGAGCCGAGCAGGTCGCTCAGACGACGCTGCGGCGTCACGGAACCCGCCGGCTTCGCTCGCCGCGCTCGATCACGCGCTCACGTTCGCCCACGCCGACCAGGGGCACGGCCTTGATCTTGAAGGTCAGCAGCACCAGCAGCATCCAGCCCCAGAGCATGATGGGCGTCGATTCGGTGAGCCCCTGCACGAGCAGCACGACGGTGAAGAGACTCGGGAGCAAAGTGATCGACGAGAAGCTGCGGTCGGACTTCAGATCCCAGCGAGGTCGGTCGACCGCGAAGAACCACGAACGCCAGAGCAGACTGAGGTAGGCGAGCGCCATGAGGACGACACCGACGACGCCGAGCTGCATCAGTACGTCGAGCCACATGTTGTGCGCATGGAAGACGGTGATGCCGTGATCCTCGATCCACCCGGCGAAGGCCGGGTCGAACGGGACCCAGGGGCTCGAGAAGCCGTTGCCGAAGATCGGGTGCTCGGCTGCACGCGCGAGGACCTGGTCCCAGATCTTGTCGGAGCGGCCCGTCAGGTCTGCGCTGCGCCCGAGCAGGGCGAAGAGCGGCTCCCGCAGCAGCCAGACTGCGGCTCCGGCGATCACGGTGCCGCCGATGGACACCACGTAGAGCCTCGTTCGCGCGCCCGGGTTCTTCGTGCGGCGCATCAGCAGCGCCACGACGAGCACCAGGGCCGCGGCCGCCGCGCACGCGTATGCGGTGGCCGACCCGGCTCGGAGGAAGAAGTAGACCGCCAGCAGAGTCCAGAGGGCAAGGGTCGTGCGCCACCGCGCGCGGGCGGCGAAGAGCACGCCGAAGGTGAGGATCGCGAACAGGCAGACGATGGCGAGCACGTTGGAGTTGCCCACGATCCCCTGGATGCGGCCGCCTTCGAGCAGGTTGCCCCTGACCCAGTACCAGTGCGCATTCATCTCGCCCTCGGGGCGGACGAAGAAGTTCGGCAGGATCGGAGCGCGCACGACGAGAGCGACCCACAGCTCGAGCGCGAGGGACAGTCCGAGGATCCACTTGAATGCGGAGGCGAGCGCCCGCACGATCTCCTGCCACGACAACACGTGCACGATGAACAGGGCGTTCACTGTGACGGTCGCGAGTAGGACCCAGGTGACGACGGTCGCTCCTCGCCACTGCGACCACGCGACGGAGAGCAGGGCCAGCGCGGTGTAGGCGATCGCGGCCCACGGCAGGCGGCGCCAGGCGAACGCGGCGGGACGGCGACGGGCGACCATCGGCACGCCGATGGCGAGCGTCGCGATCAGGAACGCGATGAGCGTGACGAATGCACCGATCTCGCCCACGAGGTTGTAGACCGCCGAGTGCGCGAAGGTCGCGAAGAGCACGAGGCCGATGTACCCGCGCAGCAGAAGATGCCCCGTCGACTCACGCTCTGGAGCGGTGGGCGGGGCGGCGACCGGGTGCTTCGTGTATTGCGCCATCGCGTTCAGGCTACCGCGCGGAGATCACGACGAACCTGATGCAGTGCGCCGTGGCACGGCGAGTTCGCATGCCAATACCCTGGTGACATGCTGCTCAGCCTTTCGAATGTGCCCCGTGACTACGCCTGGGGCTCGACGACGCTTCTCGCCGACCTGGAGGGCCGCACCCCTGCGGGCGGCCCTGAGGCGGAGGTGTGGTTCGGCGACCACCCGGGGGACCCTGCGGATGTGCAGGGCGACGGGACGCTCGACGCCGTCACCGGTGGGTCCCTGCCCTACCTGTTGAAGCTGCTCGCTGCCGCATCGCCGCTGTCGATCCAAGTGCACCCGACCATCGAGCAGGCGAGAGCGGGGTGGGCGCGGGAGTCGGCGCTCGCCGACACAGACCCGAATCGTAACTATCGCGACGACAACCACAAGCCGGAGCTGATCGTCGCGCTGAGCGATCGTTTCGAGTCGCTGAGCGGGCTGCGCCCCATCGCCGACACCCTGCGTCTGCTCGACGTGCTGGGGGACAGTGCGGGGGTCGAGGAGATCGCCGCTCGTCTCCGCGGCCCCGGTGACGTGCTGCGCGACACGATCGGCTGGCTGCTGTCAGGCGAGGCGCAGGCGGTGGTGGATGACATCGTCGGTTCGGTGCACGCGGCCGCAGGCTCGGCGTCAGGGGAGTGGGCGACCACGATTCGCGGGGTGGCGGCGATCTCGGAGACCTACCCCGGGGACCCCGGTGTGGTCGTCGCGCTCCTCATGAACCACGTGGTGCTGCGCAGGGGAGAGGGTGTCTTCCTGCGGGCCGGGCTCCTGCACGCCTACATCGCAGGGCTCGGGGTCGAGATCATGGCGGCGAGCGACAACGTGCTGCGTGGGGGACTCACTCCCAAGCGCATCGACGTGCCCGAGCTGCTCTCGATCCTCGACACGACGACGGGTGAAGTGCCGGTGCTGCGTCCGGTGGCTGCGGATGCGGTCACCGAGTACCCGGCCCCTGTCGCCGACTTCTCGCTCCGAAGGATCGAGCTCGACGGCGCGAGCGTCGTGATCGACGTGGACGGACCGACCATGGTCCTCGCCACCGCCGGTCGTGTCGCGGTGAGCGGGGCGGACGGCGCTCTGCGCGACGTCCCCGTCGGCAGGGTCGCGTTCGCGACCACCGATGAGCAGCGCCTGACGATCAGCGGCCGAGGCGAGGCGTTCGTCGCCTCTCCCGGCGATCCTGCCTCTCAAGGGTGACCTTCTGAGCGGGGGTGCGACACGCCGTGCGGAGGTCAAGAACCTTCAAGACCGGATTGAGGGTTTACGATCCGCGACTTGACCGATGCGAATGACACGGGTGTAATTAGTTGAGCACGGCCCGCCGAGGGGGCGGAATTTAGGGGTTGGAGAGCGAGATGACGGGTTACCGTTCAGACGTACCGGAGAACTGGTTCGTCGATCCGATCAACCTCGGTGTCCCCGGGGTTCGGAAGATCGAGGCCGACGACGACAACGCTCTGGCGTGGCAGAGCGACGCGCTCTGCTCGCAGACCGATCCCGAGGCCTTCTTCCCCGAGAAGGGCGGATCCACCCGCGACGCCAAGAGGATCTGCACATCGTGCGACGTCCGCGGCGAGTGCCTCGAGTACGCGCTCAACAACGACGAGCGCTTCGGGATCTGGGGCGGCCTCTCCGAGCGCGAGCGCCGCAAGCTCAAGCGTCGCGCGAGCTGATCGCGGCCACGCCGAGGCGGGTATGCCTCGGACTCCCGCCGCGCGCTTAGGCTGACCAGGTCATGCCAGCCCGAGTTCATGCAATCATCGTCGCGCGCCCCGGTTCTTCCGCCCGCGCGCAGCTGCTCCGCACACTCGATGCGTTGCGCTCCCAAACCGCACCCCCAGCCGCCATCACCCTGGTGATGTGCGGCGATGCGGCCTCGGCTCGCGAGAGCGAGGCCATCGCCAGCTCTGTCGAAGGCATCATCCAGGCGCGCGGAAGCACGTCCTTCGCCGACGCTGTCGAACTGGCCAGACCCCGCATCCTCGAGGGAAGCGCTGTCTGGTTGCTCGCACATGACACCGCGCCTCACGAGCGCGCTCTTGAGCGCCTGGTCGGAACCCTCGAACGCTCGCCGTCTGCGGCGATCGTGGCACCGAAGCTCGTGCAGACGGACAACGATCGCGAGATCGTCTCCCTCGGGGTCAGCATGACGACGCTCGGGCGTGCCGTCGAGCTGGCCGGCGGTGAGCTGGATCAGGGGCAGCACGACGGCAGCGACGACGCGCTGGGCGCAGACATCCGCGGCATGCTGATCCGCGGCGAGGTCCGCGACGCGCTGCGGCCGGATCCGGCCCTCGCCGGTGCGGACCTGGGGCTCGATCTCGGAGTCCGCGCCAGGCTGGGCGGCGGACGCGTGGTGCTCGCGCCGTCGGCGAGGGTGTCGGTCTCGCCGGATGGGCCGGCGGCGCTGCCGACCGCTCGAGGCAGGCGCGCGTTCGTGACCAGGCTTGCGCAGCTGCACCGGCGGCTCGCCTACGCTCCGGCGATCGCCGTGCCGCTGCATTGGTTGAGCCTGCTCCCGCTCGCGCTCTGGCGATCGCTGACCGATCTGGTCAGCAAGCGGCCGGAGGCGGTGGCTCCCGAGTGGGCAGCTGCTGTCACGGCGATGTTCCGCTTCGGTGCGATCGCTCGGTCTCGTGCGCGCATCCGTTCGTTCCGCACATCGAGCTGGTCGAGCATCGCGCCGCTGCGGGTGAGCAGTTCCGATCTGCGTCGACGACTCGACGACGGCCATGGCAGCGAGGGCGGAGCTGCCAGTGAACTCCGATTCTTCTCCGGCGGCGGCGCCTGGGCTGTTCTCGGCGCACTCGTGGTCAGCCTGGCGACCTTCACCACGATCGTCGCGTGGCCGGTGCTCGGCGGCGGGGCCCTGCTTCCGCTGCGCGAGACGGTCGGAGCGCTCTGGAGCGACGCCGCTTGGGGGCTGCGAGGTCTCGGAGTCGACGTCGTGGGTCCCGCTGATCCGTTCGCCGGCGTGCTCGCCGTGCTCGGCTCGCTCTGGCCGGGTGCCCCCTCGTTCTCCCTCGTGCTGCTCTGGGTGCTGGCGCTGCCTCTCGCTGTGCTCGGCGGCTGGTTCGCCGCCACGCGTGTGACCGATCGCGCGGGCTTGCGCATCTTCGCCGGGATCGTGTGGGCGCTCGCGCCGACGTTCCTGACCGCGCTGGTCGACGGCCGTCCGGCAGGTGTGCTGGTGCACCTCCTCCTGCCGTGGCTCTTCCACGCAGCGGCCGTGGCTCACCGTTCGTGGGGTGCGGCGGGAGCCGCCTCCATCCTGTTCGCCGCAGTGGCGGCGTGCGCGCCGTCGCTGGCCCCGGCGCTTCTGCTGCTGTGGGTCGTGGCGCTCGGCATCACTCTCGCGGGGGCACGGATCCGCGGGGCCGTCCGCCTGCTCTGGGTGCCCGTTCCTGCGGTCGCCCTCTTCGCTCCGCTCGTGCTCTGGCAGCTCAGCAACGGAGACGTCCTCGCGGTGCTCGCGGATCCCGGTTCGGTCTGGAACGGCCCGCAGGCGACAGCCGATGCGGCCGGCAGACTCGCTCTGGCCACGGGGTTCCCCAGCGCAGACATGGCGGGATGGGCCTCGTGGCTCGGCGTCGAACTCACACCCTGGGTCGGCGTGCTGCTGGCCCCGCTGGCGCTTCTCGCTCTCGCATCGTCGGTCGCACCGCGCTGGCGAGCGGGCATCACGCTTCTGGTCGTCGCGCTCTCGGGCCTCGCCACTGCCTTCCTCGCGGTCGGCATCGCAGTGTCCTTCGCCCAGGGAGTGCCTGTGGCGATCTGGCCCGGCTCGGGTCTCAGTCTCGCCTGGATCGGCGTCACGGGAGCCGCTCTCGTGACTCTCGACACCGCGCTGTCGATGCCACGGGTGCGCGTCGTCAGCGCAGCGGTCGCCGCCCTCTCGATCGCGGTCTGCGCGGTTCCGGCGCTCGCCGCATTCCACTCGGATTCCTCCCACTCGGATTCCTCCGAACTCCGCGACGGCCCTGCGTCGACGCTTCCGGCGTACGTCGCCGCACAGGCGGGCGCTGATCGTCAGATCGGCACACTCGTGCTCACCCCCCAGAACGACGGAGGTCTCGCGACCGAGGTCGCATGGGGTGGAAGCGAGACGCTGAGCGCTCAGACGACGATTCTGTCTACGGCGACGGAGCTGCGCGGGGCCGACCTCACGACACTGGCGGTCGACCTGCTCTCGGCACGGGATTTCGATGCGGCCGATGAGCTGGGCAAGACGGGGATCTCCTACGTCCTCGTCGCTCAGGTCTCCGGCGAAGAATCCGATCGCGCCCGCTCTCTGCGCACAGCGGCCGTGACGTCGCTCGACCAGCGCGCCGGATTCGTCCAGGCCGGTTCCACCGACCGCGGTGTGCTCTACAGGCTCGAGGCCGATGCATCTCCGCGCACGCCACTGTCCTCGGCTCAGCAGGCCACGGCCCGCCTGGTGATCACGACCCAGCTCGTGCTCGTTCTCGCCGCGCTGCTGCTGTCGGTGCCGACGCGTGCGTCGCGACGAGCGGCCCGCGCCAAGTCTCGAATCGTGGGACGTGCGCCGGAAGAGCCGCTCGTGCTGCCGCGACACCCCGAGGACCGCGACGGCCCCGAGGGCACCGAGGACCGTGAGGATCCCCGTGCGTCACGGGAGGATGCCGGAGATCCTGCGGCCGACGGGAAGGCGGGCGATGGATCCGCGGACGCACAGAAGACCGATGCGCCCGTGGAGACCGGCTCATCGAGCGGTCCGCACCAGGATGCTGAGATCGGCCCCGGCGACGCCGTCGATGATCCCGACCATGCCGCGGGCGCGACGGATCAGGTCGATCGGGGCTTCGAACAGGACGAAAGGGAGCGATGATGGCCGGTAACCGTGCATTCCGGGTGGCGGCCACCGGCGCTCGCGTGCTGACAGGCGCCGTCGTGGCGGGGGCGTGCGTCGTCGGCGTCGTGTTCGGCGTCACCGCGGCCTGGCCGACAGTCGTCCACGAGCCTGCTCAGGCACAGGTAACGCCCATTCCGGGCGACACCGTGCTCGTGTGCAACGGAGACCTCCGCGCAGTCGGACGTGATCCGTCCAACCCTCTGGAGATGGTGTCGGCGGCATCGCCCGCGCTGACTGTCGAGGGCTCGTCGGGCCGACCGGAGTCGAGCCCGCTGCCCGCGAGGGACCTCGCTGACGGTGGATCCGCTCAGCGCCTCGTCGGCACCGTCGACGCACGCCAAGCGCCGCTGCTCGGCGCGACGGAATCCGCCAGCCTGGCAGAGGAGGATCTGTCCGGCCTCGCCGCGGCTCCCTGTCGTCCTGCGAGCATCGAATCGTGGCTCGTGGGCGGAACGGTCGCCACCGGGACAGAAGATCTCGTCGTTCTCACGAATCCGGGCGTCGTGCCTTCCACGGTGGCGCTCGGAGTGTACGGGTCGGTGCGGGCATCGAGCACCGTGATCGTCCCCGCGGAATCGCAGATCGCGCTCCCGCTGACATCGATCGCCGCCGGTTCGGACTTTCCGATCGTCAAGGTGACCGCGACGGGCGCCCCGGTGCGCGCAGTGCTGCAGTCGTCCCTCACCCGAACGCTCGATCCCGCGGGGATCGATCTGCAGGATGCCGTGCCCGCTGCGCAGCGTCAGCCGGTGCTTCCGGGCATCGAGGTCTTCGAGAACCAGGGCGACAACGCCGACATGGCGGTCCTGCGTCTGATGTCGCCCGAGGTCGATTCCGCAGCCGTGGTGCGGGTCAGCGAGGTCGGATCTTCGACGATCGTCGACGAGTTCGCGGTTCCGCTCACCGCCGATGTGCCGACGGAGCTCTCACTGTCGGCGCTCGCGCCGGGGAGCTACACGATGAGCATCGAGTCCGACAACCCCGTGCTCGCCGGCGTGAGACAGCAGGACGTCGCCGGGCCACAGGACGACTTCGCCTGGGTCACACCGGCCCCGGAGCTCGAGGATGACGTATACGTGGCTGTTCCCTCCGGGCCGAACCCCCGCCTCGTGCTCGTCAACGGCGAGGATGCCGACGCGGTGGTGCAGGTCGCAACCGCGGCGGGGGGAGACCCGATCGACGTCACCGTGCCCGCGGGTTCCTCCGCATCGGTCGATGTGGAGCCGCGCACCGTCTACTCGATGTCGACGTCGGCACCCGTGCACGCGTCAGTCACGATGAACGGGCCTGGTCAGCTCGCCGCGTGGCCCGTCTGGCCCGCGATGGGGGCGCAGCAGAGCATCACGGTCTATCCGTGACGACGGGTCGGTGAGGGCGGATCACCGGAATCAGTGGTCGTGACCGCCGAGGTCCCAGGGTTCGCGGCCGACGTACTCCGCCGCGGCTCTGAAGACGGCGCTCTCGATGGCCATCCTCCGGTGAGCGCCGTCGTCGTGGCCTGGCGGCAGCAGTCGCTCGATCGGAAGCCGGAAGAGCACGATCCGCGCCTTCTCATGATCGAGATGCCAGCGTGGCACCTCGTCCGTCGCATCGAAGGCCGGCATGGCGCCGATCTCGAACCGCACCTCCTGCAGCTCCGGCCACGTGCCGCGGAGGAACTCCACAGCAGTGCCGACGGTCAGATCGAATCGGTCGATGCGTCCGTCGAGAGGGGCGAGTGGAGGGCGAACGACCTCGCTGCGTCCGAGGCGTCCGTGGCGTCCGTGCCTGGCCCCGCGTCGGGGTGCGTCGGAGGTGCGGGGACGGCGGGGCATAGCGAAAGTCTAGGCCGAGTCTGCCGACCGGGGCGGCGCGGCATCCGCTCGTCCGGAGAACCTGGACGTAGCCTGGCGTGAATGGACGGAAGACTCTGCTCGAAGGTCGGCTGCGCGCGTGAAGCCGTGGCGACGCTCACCTACGACTACGGCGACCAGATGGCGGCGCTCGGGCCGCTGGGCACGGCGCGGCATCCGAACGCTCACGACCTGTGCGCCCAGCACGCGGATCGGCTCTCCGTCCCCGCCGGGTGGCTCGTGATCCGTCATGAGGCGCTTCGCGCCTGAGTTCTTCACTTCGGTGGATGAGACACGCCGCCCCTGCGCGGTGAGTCCTCCGCGCATGCGGCTACGCTGACCGCGGATGCGCCAGGGCGGCGCCGCCGGAAAGGCAGCTGTGATCGTCTGGCGACGCTGGATCTTCCCCCTTCTTCTCGTGCTCGTCTTCGGAGCATGCGCGGCAGCTCTCGTGAAGATCGCGTTCTTTCCGGACAGCAGCGAGGCGATGGTCAGTCCTGAGGCGTCGATCGGAGACCCGGTCATCCCTGTCGAGCGAGGATCCGTCGTGAATGCGCTCACCCTTAGCGGCAATGTCGCCCGCGATGACGCCTTCCCGGTGCGCACCGAGGTCACCGGCACGGTCATCGCGGTGCACGTGCCGGACGGAGCGACGGTCGCGGCAGGACAGAAGATCTTCACGATCAGACAGGACGAGCCGAAGAGGGATGTGGATGTTGTCGCGTCCGAGGCCGGAGATGTCTCGGAGATCTCTCTTGTGAAGGGACAGGCGACGTCTGCGGGAACCGAGATCTTCACGCTCACGCCGGCGCGCTACCACCTGCTCGCGACCGTGGAACCGGTGCAGCTGTATCGCCTGGTGAACGCGCCGTCCGAAGCGTCGGTGACCATCACCGGCGGACCCGCGCCGTTCGCCTGCACCGGAGTGCGAGTGCAGGTGAGCGCCGAGGGAACGGCGAGCGTCAGATGCGCGGTGCCCGGCGACCAGGTCGTCTTCGCCGGTCTGCCCGCGACGATGGATCTCGCGCTCGGACAGGTCGATGACGCGCTGGTGGTCCCCGTCACGGCGGTGCAGGGCGGGGCAGGCACGGGGAACGTGTGGGTAGATGCCGGCGACGGTTCCGAACCCGAGGAGCGTCCTGTCGAGCTCGGCGTCAACGACGGGGCCATTGTCGAGGTGGTCTCCGGCCTCGAAGAGGGCGAGTCGATCAGACAGTTCGTTCCCGGATTCGTCGCACCGGTCGAGGAGTTCTGCTACGAGATCGAGCCCGGAGTCGAGCAGTGCGACAGCGGGGTCAGCTGGTGACGCTCGTCGCGCTCAGCGATGTGACGAAAAGCGTACGACTCGCCGATGACTCGGAACTGGAGATCCTGCGGGGCATCACGCTCGAGGTGAGTGCCGGCGACCATGTCTCGATCGTCGGGAGATCGGGTTCGGGCAAGTCGACGCTGCTCAACATCCTCGGGATGCTCGATGCTCCGACCACCGGGTCGGTGTCGTTCGAAGACCGCGAAGTGCGGCGGATGCGCTCGGGGCGGCTGGACAGGCTGCGCGGCGACAACGTCGGCTTCGTCTTCCAGCAGTTCAATCTGCTGCCTGGACGCACGGCGCTCGACAACGTGATGATGCCGCTCGGGCACGCGCGCGGGCGGATGTTCTGGAACAGGAGGCAGATCGCCGCCGACATGCTCGAGCGAGTCGGTCTCGGTCACCGGATCGATCAGATCGCCGATCGGCTCTCCGGGGGAGAACAGCAGCGGGTCGCGATAGCGCGAGCCCTCGTGCGCAGACCCGTGCTGATCCTCGCGGATGAGCCGACCGGAGCGCTCGACATCGACACCGGTGCCTCGGTCATGTCTCTGCTCGACGAGGTGGCGACCGAGACCGACGCCGCACTCGTGACGATCACGCACGACCTCCATGTGGCCGCCCGTGCCAGACGGCACTACCGTCTCGACGCCGGAGTCCTCGAGCTGGCAGATCTCAGCCGCGCCTTCGAAGCCTCCACCCTCGCCGCCTCCGTCCCCTCCGCCGTAGGTGCGGACTCGAGGGCATCCGCGCCCGCAGCCATGCCCCCGATGCCGTACTCGCGCAGGGGAGCAGCGTCATGACCGGCATCCTCGGCGCCCTCTCGGACGCCTGGTCGGAGATCCGCGTGCACAAGCTGCGGGTGCTGCTCAGCCTGATCGGCATCGCGGTCTCGGTGGCGGCCCTCACCGGCGTCGTCGCGATCTCCGAGTATCAGCGCCAGTTCCAGGCCGAGCAGTCCGACCGCTGGGGCGGTCGGGCGGCGACGCTGGTCGTCACGATCAGCAGCGATGACGGCGCACCCGTCGACTTCGACGCCTTCGACGAGCGGTTCACCCGGGTCGCCGAGCGATTCGAGTTCAGCCACACCGCGCGGATCGCGCAGGGCATGGTCGTCCCCGTGCAGCTTCCTGACGGCATCGTCGACGTCAACTCGCGATTGATCGACCCGCTCTACTCCGAGATCCACCGCGAGCAGCTGCTCGAGGGACGCTGGATGCGCGATGCGGATGCCGACGCGCTCTCGCCTCCCGTCGTGATCACCGAGGCGCTGTGGGACCGCATCGGACGGACACCCATCGCGCAGCACCCGACGCTGACGCTCGCGGGGCCGGCCGGGGGCACGTACCAGGTCGTGGGCGTCGTTCCTCGCCAGGGGTTCGGTGATGAGGAGCTGCGCGTCGACATCCTCTACGACGCCTACCGTGCTCGCGTCGACGCCCTGCCGGAGGGAGCATGGCCGCAGTATGAGATCTGGCTGGGTCAAGGGCAGGTCGATGAGATCGCACCCGTGCTCGCGATGGATCTGCGGGCAGGGCTTCCGGAAGGGCAGACGGTGTCGGTCAGCCGATCGGACTGGGCGGCCCAACCCGGGGCACTGGATGCGCAGGCGACCTTCGAGATGGTCACCGGAGGCATCGCGGCCGTGATCCTCGCGCTCGGAGCGCTGAGCCTGATCAACATCCAGCTGGTCGCGATGCGGCAGCGGGTACGTGAGATCGGTGTGCGTCGCGCGTTCGGCGCGACGTCTGGCCGGGTCTTCTTCTCGGTGTTCCTCGAGAGCCTGGTGGCGACCACGGTGGCCGGTCTCGTCGGCATCGCGATCGTGGTCGCGGTGCTCCGCTCCGATTGGGTGGTGACGTCGCTCTTCTACGGCATCCAGGACATCCCGCCGTTCCCGATGCGAGCGGCCTTCGTCGGTCTCGCGGCGTCGATCCTGGTGGGCGCCGTCGCCGGCTTCATCCCAGCGCTGGTCGCACTGCGCGTGAAGGTGATCGACGCCATCCGATTCTGACTCGAGCGCGGGCGACGTGCGACACGGGATGAGCCCTCAGACGCCGACTCGACGACCGGTGAGCTTCTCCGCTCTGCGATCGGCGTTCTGCAGCGCCCTGCGCTCCCGCTCTCGTCTGAGCACGGTGATTCCGATGAGTGCCACCTCGGGCGCGGCCTGGGGCAAGGGAGAGACGAACGGCGAGGCCTCGGAGAGCAGATCCTGCGCCACCCTCGCTCGTGCGCTCGGCACCATTCGCGGAGCGCTCTGCAGGAACTGCGAGATGCGACGAGCGAGGCGGTCGGGCAGTCGGGCGACATCGGCGATCTGCGCCCAGCCTGCGAGCATCGGCGGCAGCACGGGGACGCTGGGGATCAGCTTCGGCGTGCGCACGCGCTGGCTGTACGTGCCGGCGACCATGTCTCCGAGACGCTGAGATCGGGCGCTGAACGCTCCGGCGAGCACGGCGACGCTGCCCAGCGTCATGTAGATCTCCAGAACGCCCAGGAGAGCACGGATGAAGGCGTGGCGGAATCCGGTCGCGCCCCCGTCGAGGCGAACGATACGACCGCCGACCGCGAGTTTGCCGAGGCTGCGGCCTTTGAGGGCGACCTCCATCGTGATCGGCAGCACCACGAAACTGATCACGATCGAAGCGATGAACGCGATCGTGTCGGTCGCCTGGTCGAGAACGCCGATGTCGAGCAGCCAGATCCGCAGGAACAGCGTGAGCAGGAAGACGGCGATGCCGACCAGGAGGTCGATGATCGCCCCCGCGGCTCGCAGGACGAAGCCGATCGGCTGCACATCGATCGCGACGGCTTCGCCGGAGAGAACCTCGTCGGATGCATCGAGCGCGGCAGACATGAGTACAGTAAATCAGGTGGATGCCGATGCGTTGACAGATGCGCGCCGCGCCGAGTGGGAGCGACTCGATCAGTTGAGTCGCGCCCGGCTCGACGGGGCCGACGTCGATGAGCTGATCGTTCGCTACCGCGCGGCATCCGCTGATCTGGCCGAGCTCAAGACCTCGGTGGGTGAATCGCCTCAGGGCGCGTACCTCTCGACGATCCTCGTGCGTGCACGACTGCGTCTCACGGGCGCATCCGACAACATCCTCACCCAGACCGGCCGCTTCTTCTCCCGGCAGCTGCCGGCTGCCCTGTACCGGCTGCGCTGGACGACGCTCGTCGTCGCTGTGTCGTTCATCGCGATCGTGGTCGGCACCGCCGCGTGGATCTCGGCAGACCCGGCGCTCCTCGCGACCCTCGGCCCGCCGGACCTGCTCGAGCAGTACGCTGACGAGAGCTTCACCGGCTACTACACCGAGAACCCCGCAGCGGTGTTCATGGGCATGGTCTGGTGGAACAACGCCTGGATCGCCCTGCAGTGCGTTCTGTTCGGCATCACCGGGCTCTGGCCGATCAATGTGCTCGTGCAGAATGCGATGGGGCTCGGAGTCTCCGGCGCCGTCATGGCCGCGCACGATCAGGTCGACGTGATGATCCTCTACATCCTCCCGCACGGCCTTCTCGAGATGACATCGATCTTCGTCGCCGCGGCGGGTGGTCTCCACCTCTTCTGGTCGTGGGTCGCTCCGGGGCACCGTTCGAGAGGCGAGTCTCTCGCCACCGAAGGGCGCTCGCTCGCGACGGTGGCGATAGGACTCGTATTCGCGCTGTTCGTCTCAGGCCTGATCGAAGGTTTCGTGACCGGGTGGGCGCTGCCCTGGCCCATCAAGATCGGCATCGGTGTCGCTGCGCTCGCCGCGTTCCTGATCTACATGCTCGTCATCGGCGGTCGTGCCTACCGCCGAGGCGAGACCGGAGACCTCGTCGAGTACGAGGCGGGGACCCCGAGACTTCTCGCCGGCTGAGGCCTCAGCGGCTCACAGCCGTCCGGCGGCCTTGAGTTCGAGGTATCGGTCGGCGATTCTCGGAGGCAGAGACTCAGGGTCGGCGGCGATGGCCTCTCCTCCGGCGCGACGCACCGCATCGGCCACGTTCTCCGCATCCCGCATGGTGCGTTCGGCGGCCGCCGCGAGGTAGATCTCCTCCCGCGAACCACGCTGCACCGCGAGATCCGCGATCCCGTCATCGGTGACGGATCCGACGAGGATGGACGTCGCCCTGCTCGCGTCGGGGAAGGCACCGAGGAATCCGCGAGCCGACTCGGCGGCATCCTGCGCCGTCAGCACGACTATCAGGGCGGGGCGAGTGGTGAGAGTGCGAACCGCGGCGAACGCGCCGGGCCAGTCGGTGTCGACGAGGCGAGCGTGCACCGGAGCCATCGCGTCGGTCAGCGCGGGGAGCAGCGCAGTGCCGTCGACGCCGGTGACGCGCGCACGCACGACGCGGTCGTACATGAGCAGATGCACGTGGTCACCCGCTCGTGCGGCGAGGGCAGCGAGCAGCAGGGACGCCTCGAGGGCGGCGTCGACCCTCGTGCCTTCGCCGACACGGGCGGCCGCGGTGCGCCCCGTGTCGATGATGATCACGACGTGGCGGTCGCGCTCGGGGCGCCACGTCCTCAGCATCGTGGTCCCCGCCCGCGCGGTCGCGCGCCAGTCGATGGACCGCACGTCGTCGCCTCGGACGTATTCGCGGAGGGAGTCGAACTCGGTTCCCTGGCCGCGCACCTGGATGCTCGTGTTGCCGTCCAGCTCTCGCAGCCGTGCGAGCCGCGAGGGAAGATGCTTGCGCGACGAGAAGGCGGGGAGCACCCTGATGGTGCCGCGCACCATGTGGCGGGCCTGCCGTCCGGCGAGGCCGAGCGGACCGAGCGACCGGATCATCACGAACTCGCTCGCGAGTTCCCCTCGACGCCGGGGCAGCAGCGGGATCGAGACGCGGCGTCGTTCACCCGGCGGGATGCTGAGGCGCTGACGCGCCTCGCCCGCTCCGGCCGTCGGCTGCCACGCGTCGCGGATCACCGCGTGCAGGGTTCGACCGCCCTGGTTCTGCAGCGCGACGCTCACCGGAACCAGTTCTCCGATCCGCGTGCGGGTCGGCACGCGCCTCGTCACGACGACGGAGCGAGGGTTCGGTGCCAGCAGCACGTCGAGCACCACGAGCAGGATGCACGACAGCAACCAGATGCCCAGCGCGGCATACGGAGGGAACTCCGCGAGCCCGGCGAGGACGAGCGGGACTATGCCGACGGCGACGGCAAGCGCGAGACGGCCGGTGACGAACACCTAGATCGGCACCCTGGTCTGCTGCACGACGGACGTGAGCACGGCATCCGCCGACACGCCCTCCATCTGCGCGTCCGGGCGCAGCTGCAGTCGATGGCGCCAGACCGGCACGAGCATGGTCTGCACGTGATCGGGGGTGACTGCGGTCGATGCGTTGAGCCACGCCCACGCCTTCGCGGCGGCCAGCAGGCCCGTCGAGGCGCGAGGACTCGCGCCGAGTTCGACCGAGGGCGACTGTCGCGTCGCCCTGGCGAGATCGACGACGTAGCCGAGCACGTCATCGGTGACCTCGACACGCCCCGCGGCATCCTGTGCCGCTCGGATCTCGTCGGCTGAGACGGTGGCCTCGACCCCGGTGAGCTCGCGAGGCGAGAAGCCCGACGCGTGCTTGCGGAGCACCGACACCTCGGCGTCGCGCTCGGGCATGCCCACGACCAGCTTCATCAGGAAGCGGTCGAGCTGCGCTTCGGGAAGCGAATAGGTGCCCTCGTGCTCGATCGGGTTCTGGGTCGCCGCGACGAGGAAGGGATCGGGCAGCGGTCGGCTGACCCCGTCGGCGGACACCTGCCGCTCTTCCATCGCCTCGAGCAGGGCGGCCTGCGTCTTCGGGGGCGTGCGGTTGATCTCGTCGGCGAGCAGGATGTTCGTGAACACCGGACCCGCACGGAAGTCGAACTCGCCCGTCCGGGCGTCGTACACGAGCGAGCCGGTGACGTCGCCGGGCATGAGGTCGGGGGTGAACTGCACGCGCTTCGTGTCCAGGCCCAGCGCACGTGCGAACGAGCGCACCACGAGTGTCTTCGCCACGCCGGGCACGCCCTCGAGAAGCACGTGTCCTCGGGCCAGCAGCGACACGAGCAGGCCGGTCACTGTGCCCGCCTGGCCGACGACGGCCTTGTCGACCTCGGTGCGCACACGGTGCATGGCCTGACGCAGTTCGGCGTCGTCGAATGTCTCAGCGGTCACGTGGTGTCCTCGGCTTCCGTTCGGATGGATGGACGGCGGTTCGGTGGGATCGGCAGATCACTCGGATCTCCGTTCGGTGAAGGAGGAGGCGTCGACCGCGCTCTCGAGCTCCTGCAGGCGCCGAGCGAGATCGATCAGCGATGGGTCGTCGACGGGCGTCGCACCCCCGAGCAGGTCGTGCAGAGATCCGCGGGGGATGCGCAGCCGGTCGGCTGCGGCATCCGCGACCTCCTCTGCACCCGCGGTGACGGCGAGTCCGAGTCTGCGTGCGAGCCGGCGCCTGCTGCCGTCGCGGATCGCCTCCGCCGCATGCGCGGCGTCACCTGCCTTGGCGGTCAATCGCGCCCGGCCGTGCATCGTCTCCGAGGCGCGCACGGTCACCGGAAGAGTCTCGGCGACGAGCGGACCGAAGCGCTGACCGCGCCACAGGGCCGCCGCGACGCCGGCGATCATCAGCAGCAGGATGGCGGGTGTCACCCATCCTGGAGTGAGCGAGCCGAGCGTGTCCTCGGTCTCGCCTTCGATGTCGGTGTCGCCGAAGCTGGGCACGTACCAGACGACCCGGTCTGTCTGACCGAGCAGAGCGAGTGCGAGGGCGGCGTTTCCATCGTCCGCGAGGTAGGCGTTGCTGAAGAGACGCGCGCCCTCGACGACCACACGCGTCGTGCCGTCGGTCTCGTCGACGAGCACGGCCGCCGCGTCGCGGGTTCCGAAGCAGCCCTCGACCCCGTCAGCCGGTGCGAACAGTCGATCAGGGCGGATGGTGCCGACCTCGGCGAACTCCGGGGCGTCGCACTGTGCCTGCACCGGGGCCGAGTCCGGCGAGGCGTTGTCGCCGATGCGCAGGAGGTTCAGCAGATGCGTGCTGCTCGAGAGGAACACGACTCGGTCGGCCGGGTCGATCAGCTCGGAGATCCCTTCGTCTGTGAGCGTGAACGGATTGGCCATGACGAGCGTGGTGTCGTCATCGAGAGCAGCTCGTGCCTCATCTCGCGAGCGGAAGACCGAGACCTCGACCCCGTTGTCCTCCAGGATCTGGGCGATCGCCATGGCTCCGGAATCGCCCACGCTCTCAGGATCGAGTGCGCCGCGCTGATCGGGCATGCGCACACCGACCTGGATCGCCACGAAGACGCCGCAGAGAACGAGCGCCACGACGATCGCCCAGCCGAGCACCGACCGCCATCGCCTGCCACGAGGTGCACGTTCGGCTGTCGACGCCGGGGCATCGCGCTGTTCGAGAACGCTCACGCGGTCACCGCCTCCGGGCGCAGCGCGCTGAGCCGGTCGTCGGTGGCCGCGAGTTCGGCATAGCGCTCAGCGGTCGCCGGATGCCGGAGGTAACGGACGTCGTCGAAGGAGACCGCGGCCTGGCGGACCGGCCCGGTCTCTGCAGGGAACACGACCGAGACCTCTCGCGCGATGGCCTGCGCTGTCGCTCCGGGGGAGGGATCGATGAGATCGCGCTCGAGGAGTCCTCTGGCGAGCGCGCGGAATCTCAGGATGGTCGCCTCGTCCCAGTCGCCTCCGCGGGCGCAGCGATCGGCATCGGCTCGCAACTGGGCGGCTGAGCGGTCGTCGTCCGCGCCGAGCAGGCCGGTCCCTGGCCGGCGGACGCCCTGGGCGCGACGCGGGCGGCCCCAGATGATGAGGGCCGCCACGAGAGCGCCGAAGACGATGATGCTCACGACGATCAGAGCAGAGGGCCCGACGTTGGCTCCGTTGTCGGAGCTGAACAGGTCGGCGAGGAACCGCCCGATGTCCCGAGCGACCAGGTCGAACCACGTGGGCTTCGCATCGGCGTAGCGCGGATCGGAGAGCTCCTGCTCGGCCCACTGCCGCGCTTCATCTCCGTCGGGGATCCGCACGTCGTCGAGCGAGCGGATCATGCAGATCCTTCACGGTCGGCCCCCGGTGCGGCCCAGGTCGAATCGGCAGGCGGCGCTGAGGGGGCCGGGGGAGCAGGAGGGGGCGAGTACGGGGGCGGCGCTGAGGCGCCCACGGGCGACTGAGGCGGGGTCGGTGCGACCGCTCCCGGGTACGGCGGCTGCGCCGGGTACGGCTGCCCCTGGTACTGCTGCCCTGCGTACGGCTGCTGCGCCGGGTACTGCTGCCCTGCGTACGGCTGTCCCTGGTACTGCTGCCCTGCGTACGGCTGTCCCTGGTACTGCTGCGCGTAGGGCGGCTGGCCCTGGTACGGCTGCGCCGGGTACTGCTGGGCGTAGGGCGGCTGCCCCGGGGACTGCTGCATCTCATAGCCGGCGGGCGTCATGGTGGCCCACTCCGGAACCTGCTTCGGCGGCGGGGCGCTCGTGACGGCGCGTTCGGGGTCGACGACGAACGGATCGCCGAGCTGCTCGTCCGTCCATCCGAGATCGCGTCTCTCGACGTGACTGATCAGTGCCTGGTCGAGCCCCTCGTAGCGCATGCGGCTGTCGAGGTACACCAGAGTGCCGGCGGTGCTCTGCACCACGAGGGTGATGGCCTGCAGCACGAGCAGCAGGATCTGCGGGGCGAGGAGCGCGAAGACGAAGCCCATGATCGTGGCGGTGTCGGCAGAGCCGGTCGGGGCGATGATCGACCCGAGCATCGAGCTCACCAGGGAGACGGGCAGATTCACGAGCTGCATCGCGACACCCATGATGGCGCCGATCAGGAAGGTGACTCCCCAGGCGATCCAGAAACGGCCCCGGGTGAGGCGCCACGAGCGAACGAGTGCGTCGCGGAACTTCGCGCGCTCGAGGACGAGGATCGACGGCACGAGGAGCAGCTTGGTCGTCAGCCAGACAGTGAGGGGGACGATCGCGAGCAGCAGCACCAGGACGAGGATGACGATGCCGCCGATGGCTTCGGCGGAACCGCCGAGCCCGCTCGCGACGAAGCCGGCGATGATGACGAACAGGATCACGATCACACCGAAGATGAAGATCACGGAGAGCGACGCGAATGCCGCCAGCCGCCAGAACGACGGGATCATCTTGCGCCAGAGGGTCTTGAGGCTCGCCTTCACCCCGATCGCGGCGAATCCGATCTCGGCTGCGACCACGCCCTGCATCAGGGCGGTGAATGCGACGGACGCGAGACCCACGGCGATGCCGGCGACGATGTTCATCGCGATGGTGCCTGCGAAGACGGCCTCGAAGTCCGGAGAGGACGGCGAGAGCGACTCGAGCCGAGTGAACGTCGTGACGAGCACGAAGCCCATCACCGTGGCGCTCAGCACGACGACCGCCAACTGGATCACGACGCCGAAGCCGAAGAGGACTTTGGGATTGTGCCGCAGCGCGACGAACGACTTGCTCAGCAGCATCCCGAAAGTCAGCGGATGCAGGGGAATGATGCCCTTCTTAGGGGCAGGGGTCCACGTCTGGCCGCTCACCGGCACTCCCTCCGTCGTGCGCTCCCATCGTGTCACAAGACCCGTCGGCGCGTAGACATGGGGGCCGTGGTACTGAGTGCCATAAGGTAACAGTTATGACCTCACGCATTCTTGTGGTCGACGACGACACCGCGCTCGCCGAGATGATCGGCATCGTGCTGCGCACCGAGGGCTTCGAACCGGTGTTCTGCGCCGACGGTGCGCGGGCGGTCGATGAGTGGCGCACACAGCGCCCGGACCTCGTGCTGCTCGACCTGATGCTGCCCGGCATGGACGGCATCGAGATCTGCTCGCGGATCCGCGCCGAATCCGGAGTCCCCGTCATCATGCTCACCGCTCGCAGCGACACGGCCGATGTGGTGCGAGGGCTCGAGGTCGGAGCCGACGACTACATCGTCAAGCCCTTCAATCCGAAGGAGCTCGTCGCGCGCATCCGAACGCGGCTGCGGCCCACGTCGCAGAACGTGGGGGAGCAGCTGCGAGTGGGAGACCTCACCGTAGACGTCGACGCCCACGAGGTGCGCCGTGGCACCGCTCCGATCGCTCTGACGCCTCTGGAATTCCAGCTACTGGTCGCTCTCGCCTCGAAGCCGCAGCAGGTGTTCTCGCGTGAGATGCTGCTCGAGCAGGTGTGGGGCTACCACTACAAGGCTGACACTCGGCTGGTGAACGTGCATGTGCAGCGCCTGCGCGCCAAGGTCGAGCTCGACCCGGACAACCCCAAGATCGTCATGACGGTGCGGGGCGTCGGCTACCGTGCCGGGGGCGCGGGCTAGGCCGACCATGGCCGCGACCACAGCGACCACCACGGCGGTCGCTGTCATCCGCGACTGGCGTGGTTGGCCGAGCTTCCTTCGCGCGCTGTGGCGGAGCTCTCTGCGCTTCCGAACGCTGACGATCACACTTCTGCTCACGTCGACGGCGATTCTGATTACCTGCGTGACGATGGCTCTCGTGATCCAGAACGATCTGTTCGAGTCTCGCAAGAGCGAGGCGCTCGATGATGCAGCACGTTCGGTGAACCAGGCGCAGGCGACTCTCGACGCCACGGCGCTCGGCGACGACCCGGCAGCCCTGCCCGAACTGTGGGACAGCGTGCAGGAGGACCTGGGGCGCAACTCGACAGCTGAGGGTCTCGCCGGATTCCGCATGGACGTCGACCCGGACGTCGCGCTCAACGGTTTCACCGCAGGGCTCAGCGACAATCTGATCAGCTCCGGCCTCAGAAACAGGGTTGTCGAGTTCGACGACTGGCAGTCGTGGCAGTCCGTGCCGCTCGAGGTCGGCGGTCGAGAGGTGCCGGGAATCATCGTCGGACAGCAGCTGCGGGTGCCCGAGGCCGGTCCGTTCGAGATCTACTTCGCCTATGATCTCGCTGACGCCGACAACACTCTGGTCTTCGTGCAGCGCACCCTCTGGGTCGCCGGCATCGGCCTGGTCGCGATCGTCGCGGCGATCTCCTTCATCGTTCTCCGCACGGTGTCGACACCCATCGTCGAGGCTGCGGAGACCAGCGCGCGTCTGGCGTCCGGCGACCTCGGGGTGCGCATCGACGTGCACGGTGAAGACGAGATAGCCACGCTCGGCCGCTCCTTCAACGCCATGGCCGACAGCATCGAATCTCAGATCAAGGAACTGGGTGAGTTGTCGCTCGTACAGCAGCGCTTCGTCTCGGACGTGTCGCATGAGCTGCGGACGCCACTCACCACGATCCGTCTCGCGGCTGACATGCTGAACGATCAGCGGGGCGAGTTCGACCCGACGACCGCACGCACCACCGAGCTCCTGCACACGCAGGTGCAGCGGTTCGAGACGCTGCTGTCGGATCTGCTCGAGATCAGCCGCTACGACGCCGGTTCCGTGCAGCTCGAACTCGAGGCGACGAGTCTCGCGCACCTCGCCGAGGACATCATCGAGCAGATGCAGCCTCTCGCCGACGACCGGGGCAGCCAGCTGAGACTCGTGGCTCCAGGCGGGTACTCGCCCGTGGACATGGATCCGCGCAGAGTGCGACGGGTACTGCGCAACCTGATCGGCAATGCGATCGAGCACGGCGAGGGCAGGCCGATCGTGGTCACCGTCGACAGCAATCAGCATGCTGTGGCCGCCGGCGTCCGCGACTTCGGTCTCGGCATGGATCCGGCCGATGCGGAGAGGGTGTTCGACAGATTCTGGCGCGCGGACCCGTCTCGCCAACGCACTCTCGGGGGCACGGGGCTCGGGCTGTCGATCGCGCTCGGCGACGCGACTCTGCACGGCGGCTCACTCGACGTCTGGTCCGAGCTCGGGGTAGGCACGAACTTCGTCCTGACGCTCCCTCGCAGGGGCGACGCGACGGAGGGCCCCTCGCCCGTCCCGCTAGAGCCGCAGGAGACCCTCGCCGACATCGATGACGCCACGCAGCCGATCCAGCTCGCCGACGTGCCGGCGGAGCTCTTCGATCGAGGGAGCATCGAATGACGTCCACGACTCGGCGCACGCTGCGCGGGCTCGCGATCGCGGCCGCTGCGCTTCTTCTGTGCGCATGCACGGGTCTCCCGATGACGGGAGACGTGCAGCGGGGGATCCCGCTCGGCGCGCCTCCGGAGGGGCAGGACTTCCTCCCTCTGGCTTCGGACCCTGTAGACGGTGCGGGCCCTGAGGAGATCGTCGAGGGCTTCATGGAGGCCGCGATCACTCCCGCTGACAACTGGGACAGCGCTCGGAGGTTCCTCACCCCCGAACTCGCCTCGACCTGGCGTCCGAACACGGGAGTGTCCATCGACGTGAGCGCAGCGACGCGCTCCTTCACCTCGAATCTCGACGATGACGAGGCCGATGACGAGGCCGATGACGGCGATACAGCGGACGTGCGGGTCGCGTTCGACCAGGTCGCGAGCGTCGACGCGACGGGAGCTTACTCCGAGGCGTTCGGGGCGTCGAACTCGGCCTTCGTGGTCGTGCGCACGAAGGGCCAGTGGCGGATCGCCGAGGCTCCGGACGGCGTCGTGATCGATGAGTCGAGGTTCTCGCGTGTCTACGACGACTACGCGTTGCAGTACTTCGACCAGACGTGGGAGCGGCTCGTCCCCGATGTGCGCTGGTTCCCCAGACGCGTCACGGTGGCCACGACCATCGCGCAGTCGCTGATCGGCGGTGCGCCGAGTCCGTGGCTCGACCCGGCGGTGCAGAGCGCGTTCCCGCAGGAGGTGCAGCTCGCGCGCGACTCCGTGCCGATCGACCAGGATCAGATCGCCGAAGTCGCGCTGAACCGCGCGGCGCTGAGTCTGGAACCGACGACCCTCGCGCGCATGCGTACACAGCTTCAGGCAACCCTCGTTGCTGCGGGGGTGCAGATCGATCAGGTGCGCTTTACGGTCGATGGTCGGGCGCTGGAGGCCGGTGTCGTCGAGGTCGTCACCGATACGGCGGATGCGGGCAGCCTCGTCGTGAAGGACGGGACGTTCGGGATGCTGGTCGGTGGTGAGATCACCCCGATCCCCGGTGTCACGGATCAGATCCTCAACGCGGGTCAGCCCGTCACGGCGATCGATGTGTCGGCCGACAGCTCGCACGCGGCCGTGCAGCTGATCGACGGGCATGTGTGGCTCGCCGGCGACGGCGGTTTCGATGAGCTCGATGCGCGCCCGTCGCTGGTGCGGCCGTCGATGGACCCCTACGACTACACCTGGTCGGTGCCGTCGAATGCGCCTGCCTCTCTGCAGGCGATCGGCAGCGACGTCGCCCCGCAGGCGATCGCGAATGCGTGGCCCGACGCATCGGCGGTCTCCGCGATCCGAGTGTCGGCCGACGGCGCCAGGGTGGCTGCCGTCGTCGTGGTCGGAGGAGAGCGCTGGATCGTCGTCTCCTCGGTGGTCCGCGATGAGACGGGAGTGCCCACCGAACTCGGACCGACCGAGCCACTGGCGCAGCTCGACGGCAGCGCAGTGGGTCTCGTCTGGCTGGGAGCCGACCGCCTGGGCCTCCTGACCGACTCCGCCGACCGGATGGTCGTCACGCAGGTCGTCGGAGGACCGGGAGGGGCCGAAGTCGCTCCGACGGATGCAGTGTCCATAGCGGGCTCGCGAGCCGCCACCGGTCTGCGGGTTCTGGCCGCGGACGGCGCCGTGTTCGCGCGAACCGGGTCGGCATGGAGCGAGTCGATCACCGGAGTCTCGCTTCTCGCCACCAGAGCAGGTCACTGAGCTTGACTGCCTCTGCACGGCGGGCCGGTGAAAGCCGAGTCCCCCCAGGGCGCGCGCTCCGTGTCGGATCGTGATCGAAGTGCAGGGTCCGCGCGACATGATCGACGGATGCTGTCGCATCTTCACACCCGCGCCATCGGCGTCGAGGTGCTCGCTCTCCTGCTCGCAGCGACCTGTGCAGGTTGCGACCGGCCAGAGACGCTGCTGTGCGACGTGTGTCGGCAGAGCATCCGAGCCGCACCCCTCGTGCGACGCACGCCGGCTGGTCTGCTCGTGCGCGCCGCCATGCCGTTCGAGTCGATCGCAGCCCGGTGCATCCGCAGGCTCAAGGATGACGGCGAGACGATGCTCGCGCGCCCGCTCGGAGCCGCGTTGAGCGAGGTGCTCGGCGGAGTCGACGAAGAACAGGCCGCGATCGATGATCCGGTGCGCCTGGTGCCGATACCGACGACGCGGGCTGCGTTCCGACGACGGGGCTACCGCGTGCCCGAGTTGCTGATCCGCCGAGCCGGTTCGGTGCCCGATCGCCTGCTCGCGTCGCAGGGCCGTCGCACGGATCAGCGCGGACTCGACTCGGCGAGCAGGGCGCAGAACGTGCGCGGGAGCATGCGATGGCGACCGAAGCCCGGGGGTGGGGCAGTCGTGCTGGTCGACGACGTCGTGACCTCGGGAGCGACTTTCGACGAAGCGGCTCGCACGCTGAGAGAGGCCGGGGTCCGGGTCGTGTCGGCGGTCGCGCTCGCCGCGACACCCCGTCTCGGCGAACGGAATGCGAACGCATCGGAGACACGCAGCAAATGACCCGTGACATCCGAGGTCAGGCGGACTACCGTTGGGGGTCACAAGGCGACCACGGTCCGCCCTTGGCCGGGAGGACCGGGACAAGGAGGCAGCAATGGAAACGAGCATCGTTGGCGTCGGGGTGGGTATCACCGACCGATTCCGCACCGTTGTCGAGGAGAAGATCGCCAAGATCCAGACGTTCGCGTCGCGTGCGCAACGGCTGGATGTCAAGGTCACCCACCGGGTGTACCGCAACGGTCATGTACCGGATGAGACCGTCGAGCTGACGCTCGTCAGCAAGGGTCCTGTCGTCCGCGCCGAGGCCACGGACGGAGACAAGTTCGTCGCACTCGACATGGCCGTCGACAAGATGGCCGAGCAGCTTCGCCGGGCCAAGGAGAAGCGAGTCGACGGGCGCCAGCATCCGCGTGGGGCGCACTTCGAGAAGGAGAGCGGTGCGCTCGAGGGCATCGACGTCCAGCCGGCATCCGTGGAGGTCCTTCGCGCGGTCGCGACGGGCGCTGTGCCGATCCAGAACGACGACGACGAGGTCTACTCGCCGGTGGTCATCCGCACCAAGAACTTCGGAGCGGAATGGATGACCGTCGAAGAGGCCGTCGACCGGATGGAGCTGGTCGGGCACGACTTCTTCCTGTTCGTCGACGTGCGCACCGATCACCCGAGCGTCGTCTACCGACGCAAGGGCTGGGACTACGGCGTGATCGCGCTCGAGACGCAGGCTCCGCCCACTGAGGCGCTCGCCTCCTGAGGCTGATATGACGACGGCCCGGTTCCAGAAGGAGCCGGGCCGTCGTCGTGTCCTGATCGTGCGGGTCAGTCGAAGATCCCGTCGAGGATGCTTCCGATGACGAGACCGCCCAGAATCCCGGAGGCGACGTCGCTGCCCCCGCCGCGTCGGCCGCCACCGCTCCAGCCGCCGCCACCCCAGCCGTCGCCGCCGCCCCAGCCCTGGTCCTGCGGTCGGGACGAATCGATGTCACGCTGAGCGAGTTGCAGGGCTTCCGACGCGAGGTGCGCAACGCGTCGAGCGCTGACCAACGCCTCGTCGCGGGTCTCCTCCGCCGGGAGCAGATCCGAGAGGTCGACGCGCAGCCTCTCGGCCTCTGCGAGGCGAGTGCGGGCATCCGCGCCGATCCAGCCGCGGTGCCCTGCGATGAGTCCACGGGCGACGCCGAGCTGACGGTCCGCGTCATCGATCGCGTGCTGCACCTGCTGGATGCTGGGCAGCGGGTGCGCTTCACGGTGGCGGGCGGTGGCGATCGCGTCGTCGAGCGCGGTGTTCGCTTCGCGCAGCTGCGACAGCTCCGCGAAGGGGTCTCCCGGGGTGCCGGCGGGCGACAGTGCGCTGAGAGCGTCCTGCAGGGCGGAGACGGCGGCAGCGACGGCCGGTACCTGCGGCGCGGTCCGCGCAGCGATGAGGTCGTTGCGGGAGTCCGCGACGACCTCCGCGAGGGTCGATTCCGCGCGCAGCGCCTCGATCTCGAAATCCTCCACGGCATCGAGCAGAGCGGATGCGCGGCGCGTCGCCTCGGTGGCGGTCTCGAGGGCGAGATTCGCCTCCTCGTTCTGCTTGGCGGCCCGACGCCGCTCCGAGACGGCGGCGCCATGAGTGGCGAAGGCGATCAGCTGCTCGGCCTCCGCAGCGCTGGCGGTGATCTGGTGCATCGCCGAGTCCGAGTAGCGAGAGGAGAGACGGGCGACGGTCTCGTTCGTGTGCGGGATCCGCGCGCTCAGCGTCTCGGCATCCGCTCGCACCTGGGCGATGACCTCCGGTGCTCGGCGCACCTTCGAGATCGATGTCGCGAGGTCCGATGTCTTCTCGTCGAGCAGATCCTGCGCCCAATCGCACAGCTGCATGATCCGCGCATTGCGGGTGCGGAGCTCCTCAGGAGTGTCGGGGATCTCATCGTGGTTGAGCTGGTGGAGCTGAAATGCCTCGCGCAGGTGAGTGCGCACGGCGCTCAGCGCCTTCTTCAGGTCACGAGTCAGCTGCTCGCCGAGCTCGGCCTCCGCGAACGCCAGTTCGTCGGAGGTGCTCCTGATGCGCTCGTCCGCAGACACGAGTGCCTGCTCTGCGCGGCGAGCCAGGTCGGCGTCCTGTGCGGCCAGTTGTTCCTGCTCGCGCTTGCGTCTGCCCCATATTCCAGCCATAGGACTGATCCTAGTTTCCCGGGCGGCAACCCTGGCTGTGCATACGCTCCAGGCGAACTCCGCTCAGACCAGCGCCCCGGCCTCCGCCCTCGCCGGCCGGCCGCGCTTCGGCCGCTCGGACGTCAGCTCCAGAGCGAGCGTGTGCTGGGGATGCTGCGCGAGACGCGTCTGCACGTGGTCGAGCCAGCGGAGCTCGGCCTCCGCGGTGAAGATCATCGAGTCGACCACGAGAGACCATGCGAGGCCTTGGGGACTGTCGTCCTCGCGCGACTCGCGCGCCGTGGTGAGATCCCCGAGATGCGCTTCGGACGCCGCACGCTGGGTCGCGATCACGCGGGTCGCGTCCGCGCCCGGAAGAGTCGCCGCGACGGCCAGCTTGATCGCGAGCTCGTCGCGCGTGGCTCGGCTCCGTGCAACGGGGGAATCCAGCCAACGGTCGACCTCGAACGCCCCGGCATCGGTGATCTCCCAGTACACATGCCCGTGCAGATCGGCCACTCCACGCTCGACGAGTCCGTCGCGCTCGAGGCGCTCGAGCGTGTTGTAGATCTGACCGACGTTGAGCGGCCAGACCGAACCGGTGCGTCGGTCGAACTCGTGGCGCAGCTGATAGCCGTAGCAGGGGCCCTGCGCGAGGATCGCGAGCAGACTCTGTCTGACCGACATATGGACCTCCCGGTGTCGTGGATCAATATATACATACTCGGAAACGTCAGGGCGGCGCGCCATGCAGACGACGTGCAGGTCACGGACGGGTAACATGACAAGGTATGCCTGGCGCGTGCCCGACAAGCGGCGCCGCCGGAACCATCGACAGGGAGATGACATCTGTGGCGAATCCTCTTGAGAAGCTGCTGCGCGCGGGAGAGGGGCGGGTCATCCGTCGCCTGAACCAGGTGGTGAAGGCCGTGAACGCGCTGGAAGAGGACATCTCCAAGCTCACGGACGATGAACTGCGCAACGAGACCGTCGAGCTGCGCGAGCGCTTCGCGAAGGGCGAGTCGCTCGACCAGCTCATGCCCGAGGCGTTCGCCGCGGTGCGTGAGGCGGCGAAGCGCACGCTCGGGATGCGTGCGTACGACGTGCAGATCATGGGTGGTGCCGCTCTTCACCTCGGCAACATCGCCGAGATGAAGACCGGTGAGGGCAAGACCCTGGTCGCCACCTTCCCCGCCTACCTGAATGCGATCGCGGGCGAGGGCGTCCACGTGATCACCGTCAACGACTTCCTCGCGAGCTACCAGGCCGAGCTCATGGGCCGCGTGTACCGGGCACTCGGCATGTCGACCGGAATCATCGTCTCGGGTCAGACTCCGGCAGTGCGTCGCGAGCAGTATGCGTCTGACATCACCTACGGCACGAACAACGAGTTCGGCTTCGACTATCTTCGCGACAACATGGCGTGGCGCAAGGAAGACCTCGTCCAGCGCGAGCACTACTTCGCGATCGTCGACGAGGTCGACTCGATTCTCATCGACGAGGCACGGACGCCGCTGATCATCTCCGGTCCGTCGTCGGGAGAGGCCAACCGCTGGTTCGCCGAGTTCGCGAAGATCGCCCGCACCCTCGAAGCAGGCGTCGACTACGAGGTCGATGAGAAGAAGCGCACGGTCGGCGTGCTCGAGCCCGGTATCGAGAAGGTCGAGGACTACCTCGGCATCGACAACCTGTACGAGTCCGCGAACACCCCGCTGATCTCCTTCCTCAACAACTCGATCAAGGCCCTCGCGCTCTTCAAGAAGGACACCGACTACGTCGTCATGAACGACGAGGTCATGATCGTCGATGAGCACACCGGCCGCATCCTGGTCGGACGTCGCTACAACGAGGGCATCCACCAGGCCATCGAGGCGAAGGAGGCCGTGCCGGTCAAGGCCGAGAACCAGACTCTCGCCACGGTCACGCTGCAGAACTACTTCCGTCTCTACGACAAGCTCGCCGGCATGACCGGTACCGCCGAGACCGAGGCGGCCGAGTTCATGTCGACCTACAAGCTCGGTGTCATCCCGATCCCCACGAACCGGCCGATGGTCCGCAAGGATCAGTCCGATCTCGTCTACAAGAACGAGACCGCCAAGTTCGCCCAGGTCGTCGAGGACATCGCCGAGCGCCACGCGAACGGCCAGCCTGTGCTCGTCGGAACGGTCAGCGTCGAGAAGAGCGAGTACCTGTCGCGACTCCTCGCCAAGAAGGGCGTCAAGCACGAGGTCCTGAACGCGAAGAACCACGCGCGTGAGGCAGAGATCGTGGCGCGAGCAGGGCGCCTCGGCGCCGTCACGGTCGCTACCAACATGGCCGGTCGTGGAACCGACATCATGCTCGGCGGCAACGCCGAGTTCCTCGCGGTGCAGGAGCTCAAGGGCAAGGGGCTCGACCCCGTCGAGACGCCTGAGGAGTACGAGGTCGCGTGGGACGAGACCTACGAGGCGATGAAGGCGATCGTGGCCGAGGAGGCCGAGAAGGTCATCGAGGCCGGCGGCCTCTACGTCCTGGGCACCGAGCGCCACGAGTCGCGTCGTATCGACAACCAGCTGCGAGGCCGTTCCGGTCGTCAGGGTGACCCGGGCGAGAGCCGCTTCTACCTGAGCCTCACCGACGACCTGATGCGTCTGTTCCAGTCGGGGGCCGCCGAAGCGATCCTGGCCCGCACCAACTTCCCCGACGACGTCCCGATCGAGTCGGGTCTCGTGTCGCGGGCCATCCGCAGCGCTCAGTCGCAGGTCGAGTCCCGCAACGCCGAGATGCGCAAGAACGTCCTCAAGTACGACGACGTCCTGAACCGCCAGCGAGAGGCGATCTACGCCGACCGCCGTCACATCCTGCAGGGCGACGACATCGCCGACCGGGTACAGCACTTCATCGAAGACGCGATCAGCGGCGTGGTGCGGGATCACACCGGCGAGGGGCACAACGAGAGCTGGGACTTCGACGCACTCTGGACAGAGCTCAAGACGCTCTATCCGGTTAGTGTGACGATCGACGAGGTCGTCTCGGAGGCCGCAGGCCGCAAGGGCGGGATCACCGCGGACGGGCTGACCCGTGAGCTGCTCTCCGACGCGAAGATCGCCTACGAGACCCGCGAGGAGTCGCTCGGAGAAGCGGCCACCCGCGAGCTCGAGCGTCGCGTCGTGCTCCAGGTTCTCGACCGTCGCTGGCGCGATCACCTCTACGAGATGGACTACCTCAAGGACGGCATCGGCCTTCGTGCGATGGCGCAGCGCGACCCGCTGATCGAGTACCAGCGTGAGGGCTACGCGATGTTCCAGTCGATGATGGGGCAGATCAAGGAGGAATCCGTCGGATACCTCTACAACCTCGAGGTCGAGGTTCGCCGCGCAGGCGACTCACAGACCGCCGAGGTCGAGGCCAAGGGCCTTGCCGAAGGTGCGGGAGACCAGCATCTCGAGTACTCCGCGGCGAACGACGCCGGCGAGGTCGAGGTGCGCGACGACCGAGGGCGAGTCCAGCAGGCAGCGACCGAGAAGCTCCGTCAGGCGGCTGCCGCGCGTCAGACGCCGGCCGCGCAGGCAGAGCCAGAGGAAGCTCCGCGCGGAGCGTTCGGGCAGCGCACGGAGCCCTCTGCGGCACCTGCCGGCAACCGTGAGCAGCGCCGGGCGCAGGGCAAGAAGAAGAAGTAGCAGCACGTACGAAGAGGGGCCGGTCCGGATGGATCGGCCCCTCTTCTCGTCATTGTAGGCTTGCGCAATGACACCAACGCGCCACTTCGACCAGTCGTCGAAGCTCAAGAACGTCCTGTACGAGATCCGTGGAAACACGCTCGTCGAGGCGGCGCGGCTCGAGGCCGAGGGACACCGGATCCTCAAGCTCAACACGGGCAACCCTGCCATCTTCGGCTTCGAGGCACCCCACCAGATCGTGCACGACATGCTCGCGGCGCTTCCGACCGCTCACGGGTACAGCGACAGCAAGGGGATCATCTCGGCGCGCCGCGCCGTGGTCAGCCGGTACGAGGAGATCCCCGGGTTCCCCCGATTCGATCCCGAGGACGTCTTCCTCGGCAACGGCGTGTCCGAGCTCATCACGATGACGATGCAGGCGCTTCTCGACGAGGGCGATGAGGTGCTGATCCCGGCACCCGACTATCCGCTGTGGACCGCCATGACGAGTCTGGCTGACGGCACTCCGGTGCATTACCTCTGCGACGAGGACAACGGCTGGCAGCCCGACCTCGAGGACATCCGGTCGAAGATCACTCCTCGCACCAAAGCCCTCGTGATCATCAACCCCAACAACCCGACCGGCGTCGTCTACTCGCGCGAGGTCCTCGAGGGGATGGTTCAGATCGCGAGAGAGAACCAGCTGCTGCTGCTCTCCGACGAGATCTACGACCGCATCCTGTTCGACGGTGCGGTGCACATCCCTACGGCCACGTTGGCGCCCGATCTTCTGTGCCTGACCTTCAACGGACTCTCGAAGACGTATCGAGTCGCCGGATTCCGGTCCGGATGGCTTGTGATCACCGGGCCTCAGGACCACGCGAAGGGGTTCCTCGAGGGGATCAACCTGCTCGCATCCACGCGCCTCTGCCCGAACGTGCCCGCGCAGTACGCGGTGCAGGCGGCTCTCGGGGGAGTGCAGTCGATCGATTCCCTGATCGCTCCGACCGGACGCCTGCACGAGCAGCGCGACATCGCGTGGGAAGGGCTCGAGTCGATCCCCGGGGTCTCCTGCGTCAAGCCTGTCGGCGCCCTGTACGCCTTCCCTCGTCTCGACCCGAATGTCCACGAGATCAGGGATGATGCGAAGCTGGTCTACGACCTGCTGGTCTCCGAGCACATTCTGCTCGTGCAGGGGACCGGCTTCAACTGGCCGACGCCCGATCACCTCAGGCTCGTCACGCTTCCCGAGCCTCGCGTGCTCGCAGAAGCCGTCGAGCGCCTCGGGAACTTCCTCTCGAGCTACCGCCAGTAGGCGGCTGCGACACCGCAGAGGCGTAGGTCTCTGCAATGCGACGCACGCCGGCGACCAGTGTCGAGCGCGGGGTGAGATCAGCCATCGGCCGTGCGTGCAGCAGAGCGGAGTCAGCGGCGCGCTGATCGAACGGGAGGAACGCGATGTCGGTGATGCCTGCGAACCTCTCGAGGGTGCGTCGGATCTGACCACGCGCGTCGATGCCCAGGGGGCCTGGCCGCACGCGGTTCACGACGACCCTGACGGGTGTGGGGGTGGTGAGTCTTCTGAGCTCGGCATGTTCTCTCACGAAGCGACTGATGCCGAGGGGGTCGGCTGACGCGACCGCGATGATCGAATCCGCCTCCTGCAGCACCGCGACCGTGGCCGCGTGGCGGCGCGGTCCGGTGAGGTCGTAGGTGGCCTCGTCGTCTGCGTCGAAGGCGCTCGCCACGTCGACGACGGTCTCCTCCGCCCAACTGCGGCAGGCGCGCAGAGTGGTCTGAAGGCGGCGGGCTCCCAGCTCCGGCCAGCGTCCTGGGCGATTGATGCCGCCGAGGACCTCGATCTCTCCGGCGCTGGTCTCGAGGATCGTCGCGAGCCGCGTGAGCTCGGCCGAGTCGAGTGCGCCGAGTTCTGCGCGTCGGCACGCTGCGGCGATGCCGGGCGCATCGTCGCTGAGCCCCAGAAGGAGCGCGAGTGACGGCGCGACGGTGTCGGCATCCACCAGGGCGGTGCGCCGACCCGTCCGACAGAGTTCGACGGCGAGCTGAATCGCGATGGTCGACCTTCCGGGTGCCCCGGAAGGGCCCCACACGGCCGTCACGCGATGTGGCGGTGATGCGGCACGCTCGACGGTGTCGGGGATGTCAGCGGTCAGCGCTGCCGCGACCTCCCAGCCGCTCGCATCCGTCGGGAGTGCAGTGGCGAGTCCGTAGCGCCCGAGCAGTCTGCTGTCGCTGTCGCCGAGCGGGACGATCCGCACGCCTGCCCTGTCGCACTCAGCGATGAGCTCGGGCGTCAGCACGGCGCGGGTGGCGGTGACGATGGCGGCATCGACGCCTTCGGGCAGAGGGAGGATCCTGCTCGGCTGGACGATGGAGACCACACTGATGCCCTCCATCTCCAGCTCGTCGGCCAGGACGCGCGCGCGGGCTTCCGTAACGGCGATGATGACCGAGGTCATGAGGCCGAGCCGATCGGCACGATGGAGAGCGCAGAGCCGCCGGTGATCGCGGCCAGCACCTCAGGGACATCCGTTCGGTCGATCACCACCTCCGCGGTGGTTCCCTCCGCAGCGAGCATCCCCTCCGTCTTCGTGACCGATGCGACGATCGCGTCGGCCACGAGGATGCGAGGGGGACTCTGGCTGCCGTCGTCGCCGACCGGTGGCGAGTGCCAGAGCTCGATGACGCTCCCGGCGGCGACCTCGCCCGGGATCCCCGTGCTGCTCTCGACGACGATCGTGGTCGTCCTGTCGGCATCGGCGTCCTCGGTCGCAGAGGTCGCCAGGAGCTCTCCCTCGAACAGTGTGCGGGACGCGACCTGACCTGGTCTGAGCTCCTGCGGTGCCAGGTAGCGGTCCGTGACAGTGCCGAGGCCGACTTCGACCACCTGGAAGTCGCCCGAGACGAGCGCTTCGCCGAGCACGATAGTGCGCGTCGCCTGAAGCACAGGGGTCGTGGTGCCGGAGGAGGAGACGACGGCCCAGACGCCGCCGATCGACAACGCGACGACGGCGATGCCGATCAGGAAGCGCGCGTCACCCCAGACGGCGCGACGGGAACGGACGAACTTGCTCATGCCGACATGGTCACAGAAATCGATGCGGCTGCTCGAGACTTATCCACAGCATCGGGTCGACGCTGGCGCTCCGGCACGGCAGGAGGAGAATGGGAGCATGCCTCATTCCTCTCACCCGGCGCAGGGCTTCCTCGCTCCGGCGCAGGTGGCGGAGCTGCTGAGCATCGAGATCGACGAGGTCGTCGAACTCGTGTATGAGGGTCGTCTGCGCGGATCCAAGCTCGGCGCGCCGGCCCGATGGCGCATCGAGGCGTCGAGTCTTTCGGAGTATCTCGCCGAGCAGTCGGAGGAGGCCAGACGCATGGCGCTGTGGCGACAGGCGAACGAGGCCAGTTTTCCGGAGGTCTGGGGTACTTCCCGCCGTCATGGCATCTGATCTCCGGAGGTCTGCACCGAGGCGACGGCAGCGAATGGGATCATCTGAAAGCTCTGCACCGACGAGGCGATCCGCGCCTCACCCGGATCGTGCAGAGCGAGATCCAGATGATCCGCTCCCGCCCTGTCGATGGTTCCGTGCACGTCGGAGTCGTCGACGCTGACGATCCTCACCGGAGCCCGCCGCCGGGCGAGATCACGCAGAACGAACCCGAGCGACATACGCTCGCGGAGCACGGGCGCGGAGCCTCCTTCATCATCCAGACTCGACAGCAGCAGGCCGTGGTCGACGGTCAGCCCTCGTACCGCGTGCAACGGGACGATCAGGGTCGATCGCTTGGCCGTCGATTCCTCGGCCTGTGCGATCGTGGCGGCGATCCAGTCGGAGCCGAGCGCGTTCAGCCGGGCACGCACACGTCTTCCGCCCGGCAGATCGAGGGTCGCCGGAGCAGCTGACGCGCAGAGCACCCTCAGGCGGCTGCGAAGTTCGAGCCGCGAGATGCGCAGTCGCTCGGATTCGGCGTCGAGCGCCGCACGCTCGCTCTCCCACTCTGAGGCGAGCTGGCCTTCGAGGTCTTCGAACAGTCGATCCCAGTGCACGCGCCCCACCGTAAATGAAGTCCAGGAGGGCATGTACGAGTTATCCACATACATCGCGAACGCGGCCCGGACGGCGACCGTGCGCATGCTCTACTTGGCGCAGTCTTCCCGATGGAGAGTGCCTCAGATGATGCTTCACGAGTACTTCGCCCCGCAGCCGACGCCTCGCGCCGAGCTTCCGGATCCGCATCCGCTGCTGCGGAGCCTGACGCAGGGCGTGCTCGAGGTGCTCGCGGGAGTCAGAGAAGTCGATCAGCTCGCCCGCTGGTTCAATGAAGACGCGTACCGGAGCCTGGTGACGCGGGCGAACCTCTCGGCGAGGGCGCGCAGTGCGAGGGGGGTCTCGCCTGCGCGCCCGACTTTCGAGATCCTGTCGATCCGTGTGACCGAACCTGTCGACGGCAAGGTCGAAGCGGTGGTGGTCGTCGCTGGTCCGGGCCGCACCCGGGCGGTGGCGATCCGCCTCGAAGGACTCGACCGTCGCTGGCGTGCGACGTCGCTGGCCGTTCTCTGAGCCGGCGCGCTCTAGGCTGGTGGGGTGTCAACGCTCAGCGACCTCGCCAATGCCCAGGGCCGTCTTGCCGACAACGATGTCGAGTGGCTGCACCGACTCGCCGGTGACGGTCAGCTTCTCGCGGACCTCGCTTCGGCGGACATCGTGGTCTGGATCGAGACCGACGACGGATCCTTCGTCGCCGTCGCGCACGCACGTCCGAGCGGAGCAGCCACTCTGTTCTACCGGGACATCGTCGGCGAGCGGGTGCGCCCTCAGTGGCGCACGCAGGTGCAGGGGGCATTCGATTCGGCGAAGATCGTGGACTCCTCTTCACCGGACTGGTTCGAAGAGACCCCGACGCGTGTCAGAGCAGTGCCGATCGTCAACGAACGTCGCGGCGCTGAGCACCAGGCCGTCGTCATCGGCGTCGTCACCCGGCACACGAACCTCGGCGAGGCTCGGACTCCGTCTCGGCAGCAGATCACGTTCGACGAGTGCGCCAATGACATCTTCCGCATGATCGCCGACGGCAGCTTTCCGGATCCCGCGGCTCCGACATCTCCTCGTCGCGGTGCGCCGCGGGCGTCGGACGGCCTGATCCGCATCGATGTCGACGGGATCACGACGTTCGCCAGCCCGAACGCGCTCTCGGCGTTCAATCGCATGGGGTTCGATGACGAGCTCGAGGGTGAATCGCTCGCGGAGGTCACCACGAGGCTAGTGCCGCCGTCTCGGCAGGTCGACGAGTCTCTGCCCGTCGTCGTGACCGGACGCGCACCGTGGCGGACCGACATCGAAGCGCGGGGCGTCACGGTCTCGCTGCGGGCGATTCCGCTGAAGGATCACGGAACCCGCATCGGCGCGATCCTCCTGTGCCGCGATGTGTCGGAGCTGCGCCACCAGGAGCAGGAGCTCATCACCAAGGATGCGACGATTCGCGAGATCCACCACCGCGTCAAGAACAATCTGCAGACCGTCGCCTCGCTGCTTCGCATCCAGGCGCGACGCACGCACTCCGATGAGGCACGCGATGCACTGACTCAGGCGATGAGACGCGTCGATTCGATCGCCGTCGTGCACGACACGCTGGCCCAGGGGCTGACGCAAAAGGTCGACTTCGACGAGGTGTTCCATCGCGTCCTCAAGCTGGTGGCCGAGGTCGCGTCGGCGCCGAACACCCGCGCGCGCACGCGATCGACGGGCCGCTTCGGCGTCCTGCCGAGCGAATACGCGACACCGCTGGCGCTCGCTCTCACCGAGGTTGTCACGAATGCCGTCGAGCATGGCCTCGCAGGGCAGGAAGGCATGGTCACGATCGATGCGGCGCGCACCGAGGAGAATCTGCGCGTCACGGTGCACGACACCGGAAAGGGGCTGCCGGAGGGGCGGATCGGTCAGGGGCTGGGAACTCAGATCATCCGCACCCTCATTCAGGGCGAGCTCAGCGGATCGATCGAGTGGCGGGGGAGCGAAGGCGAGGGCACCGAGGTCGTCATCGACATTCCGCTCCGCTGGCTGACCAAGTAGGCGGAGAGCCCCCGGCAGCACCGAGCGGAGACAGAGAAGCGGCCCGAGACATCGTCTCGGGCCGCTTCTCGATGTTCAGGAGGCGCGGCGGGCGCGAGCGGCGCGGCGCTTGAGGGCCCGGCGCTCGTCTTCGGAAAGACCGCCCCACACGCCCGAGTCCTGGCTGGACTCGAGGGCGTACTGCAGGCAGATCTCAGTCACCGTGCAGGTGGCGCAGACGGTCTTCGCCTTCTCGATCTGGTCGACGGCCGGACCGGTGTTCCCGACAGGGAAGAACAGCTCGGGGTCGACAGTCAGGCAGGCGGCCTTATCGCGCCAGTCCATGGGGGCTCCTCGGTGTGGTTTTTCAGAAATCATCGCATTGCGACGACTCGGATTTCGGGTGCAGATCGGGTTCAGCTACCCTGTATGAGATACGGACGGATGCCCGCTTTCTGTGATGCGAGCGCGAAGCCCGCCCCACGCCGCTGTGGGAGCACATGACGTTGTCTATTCTGTTACATGAAACCGGCGAAATCAAGGGTTTCCGCCGTTCTCATTCGATTCTCAGGAGACAACAGTGCGCTCACCCGGCCTCGCTCTGGCGGCTTCCGCGGTTCTCGCGGCAGAGGGTGCCGCACTGATCGTCTTCGCCCTCATCGAACTCGTCGGTCTCGGCGCAGGT
Source organism: Microbacterium foliorum (assembly GCF_006385575.1). Taxonomy (NCBI): domain Bacteria; kingdom Bacillati; phylum Actinomycetota; class Actinomycetes; order Micrococcales; family Microbacteriaceae; genus Microbacterium; species Microbacterium foliorum. The sequence goes on from NZ_CP041040.1 coordinate 1,372,941, forward strand.
GATGCCGCCTCGCTGCCGACGGCGCTCGCCCTCATCGTGCTGACGTTCGTCGGCGCTGTCGCCCTCTTCGCCTTCGCCATCGGGACCAGGACGGGCCGTTCATGGGCGCGCTCGGGCGGTGTCGTCTTCCAAGTGCTCGCCATCGCGATCGCGCTCGCCTCGCTCACGCTGCAGCCGGTGGCCTGGGCGTTCACCGTCGGCGTCGGCCTGCCCGCGCTGCTGTGCTTCGCACTGCTGATCGCAAGCACGCGCGCCGAGAACGAGCGCCCGGCGGAGTGAGTCTCAGGCGTCGATGCCGAGCAGCTTGCGCAGACGCGCGACGTGCCCTGTGGCCTTGACGTTGTACTGAGCGAGGGTGATCGTGCCCTCCTCATCGAGCACGAAGGTCGAGCGGATGACACCCTCTACGACCTTGCCGTAGTTCATCTTCTCGCCCCAGACTCCGTATGCGGTGTGCACGGCGTGGTCCGGGTCGCTGAGAAGGGCGAAGGTCAGACCGTCACGCTCGCGGAACTCGGCGAGCTTCACAGGCTCGTCGCGCGAGACCCCGATCACGCGGTATCCGGCGCCCTCGAGCGAAGAGATGCTGTCGCGGAAGTCGCAGGCCTGCGTCGTGCAGCCGGGTGTCATGGCGGCCGGATAGAAGTAGAGCACGGTCTTCTGGCCGCGCAGATCGTCGAGTCGGACGGTCGCGCCGTCCTGGTCGAGGAGAGCGAAGTCGGGGGCAGCGGATCCGGAGTCGAGGCGCACAGTCACATGCTCAGCCTACCGGCCGGGCGTCTGCTCCGCCTTGTCGGCGAACGTCTGCAGAAGCCTCTGCAGTGAGTCCAGGCGCGCCCGTCCCGTCTCGCTCAGCTCGCCGCTCTCGGCCGCTTCGATGAGCGCGCAATCCGGAGCATCCGCGAGGTGGGTGCATCCGCGCGGGCACTTCTCGGCGATCTCCGCCAGCTCTGTGAAGGCGGCGAGGATGTTCGCGGGGTTCACGTGCCCCAGACCGAAGGATCGGACGCCGGGGGTGTCGATCACCCAGCCGTTGCCCTCCGGGCTGACGTATCTCAGCGAGACGGTCGATGACGAGGTGTGTCGGCCGCGGCCGGTGACCTGGTTGACGTGCCCTGTCGCACGAAGGGCGCTGGGCACCAGGGCGTTCACGAGCGTCGACTTGCCCACACCGGAGTGGCCGACGAAGACCGTGGAGTGTCCGACGAGGGCAGCGCCGATCTCGTCGACGGGCATCTCATCCTGTGCACTGGTGAAGACGCGCAGATCGTCGAGTCCGTCGAAATGCGACAGGAAGGTGCTGGGATCGGCCAGGTCCGTCTTCGTGACGACGAGGAGCGGACGGACACCGGCATCCAACGCGGCCACGAGGTAGCGGTCGACCAGTCGGGCACGCGGCTCGGGGTCGGCGGCGGCGACGACGACGAGCATCTGATCGGCGTTCGCGACGATGACCCGCTCGACCTGGTCGGTGTCGTCGGCGCTGCGTCGGAGGAGGGACGTGCGGTCGGCGATACCGATGATCCGGCCCAGAGTGCCGTCTTCGCCCGAGACATCGCCGACGACCTTCGCAAGATCACCGGTGACGACCGGGTTCCTGCGGAGCTCCCGCGCCCGTGCCGCGGTGATCATGCGCTCGTCAGGCGTGTCCTCATCGATCAGCACCGAGTACCGACCACGGTCCACCCCGAGGACGCGGCCGATCTGCGCGTCGTCGTGAGCCGGCCGTCGCTTGGTGCGGGGGCGGTTGGCCTTCGGGTTCGGGCGCGTGCGGATGCTGCTCTCGTCATAGTCCTCGAAGTCGTCCTCGAGGTCGTCGGAGTCGTCGAGCCAGCTCACGTGGATGCGCCCCGCAGCATCCGCTCCCACAGGAGGGTGAACTCCGGGAGAGTCTTGGACGTGGTGCCGATGTCGTCGATCTCGACCCCGGGGACCCGCAGGCCGATGAGGGCTCCCGTCGTCGCCATCCGATGGTCGTGGTGCGCTGCCCAGCGGCCACCGTGCAGCGGTCGCGGAATGATGCGCAGGCCGTCGGAGAGCTCTTCCGCCTCGCCGCCGAGGGCGCGGATGTCGCCGATGAGAGCTGCGATGCGATCTGTCTCGTGGAGTCGGATGTGACCGATGCCGCGGATAGTGGTGGGGCCGGACGCGAACGCAGCGAGCCCGACGAGTGTCGGGGTCAGCTCGCTCGCCGCCGACAGATCCATGTCGAGCCCGCGGATCTCGGTTCCCGCCCTGACCGTCAGCGTTCCGCTGTGACGGCCGACGTGCGCGCCCATGGCCTGGAGGATCTCGGGAAGCAGAGCGCCCGGCTGGGTGGAGTGCACCGGCCAACCCGGCACCGATACCGCGCCCCCCGTGACCAGTGCAGCGGCGAGGAACGGGGCGGCGTTCGAGAGATCGGGCTCGATGGCGATCTCCTTGGCGCGTGGCACGCCTGCCTCCACGAGCCACTCGCCCGTCGCGGGTCGCTCGATCCGGATGCCGCGACGGCTCAGCGCCTCGATGGTCATGTCGATGTGAGGAAGACTCGGCAGATGCTCGCCGGTGTGCACGAGGTGCAGACCGACGTCGAAGCGCGGGGCGGCGAGCAGGAGTCCCGAGACGAACTGGCTGGATGCCGAGGCGTCGATCTCGATGCGTCCGCCGCGGATACGCCCGTGGCCGCGGACGGTGAACGGCAGGGCCCACGTGCCCTCGTCGTCGATGTCGACTCCGAGGTCGCGTAGTGCGCTGATGAGGCCGCCCATCGGACGGTGCAGGGCCGTCTCGTGTGCGGTGAGGTGCACGTCGTGCTGTGCGAGCCCAGCCAGCGGCGCGATGAAGCGCATCACGGTGCCGGCCTGGCCGCAGTCGATCGTGGTGCCGCCCACGAGCTTGGCCGGAGTGATCGCGAGGTCGGGCCCGAACTCTCCGTTGCCGTCGATCTCCTCTATGCCGACGCCCAGGGCGCGGAGGGCGTCGATCATGCGTCGGGAGTCGTCGGAGTGCAGAGGGGCGATGAGCCTGCCCGGTCCGTCCGCGATCGCGGCGATGATGAGCTCGCGATTGGTGAGCGATTTCGAGCCGGGGATGGTCACGGTCGCATGGACGGCTGCGGTGCTCGTCGGCGCGACATAGACGCCCTGGACAGGGGAGGGGGAATACCTGTTCGCGCTCATCGGTTCCCACCTTAGTAAACGCGAGTGTCCGAACGATCGAATATGGGCGCACGCCGACAAGGAGAGAGCATGCTCGCAACGCTGGAACGCGAGTCGGTCGACCTCACCCGCCTAGACTGGCCGGTGATGGATGACACGGCAACCGCAGAGACGGTCAGCGACCCTCGACGCGAATTCGAGGAACAGGCGATCCCGTTCATGGATCAGCTCTATGCCGCGGCGATGCGCATGACGCGCAACCCGGCGGACGCTGCTGACCTCGTGCAGGAGACCTTCGTCAAGGCATACGGGTCGTGGGCGACGTTCTCGCAGGGCACGAACCTCAAGGCGTGGCTGTATCGCATCCTCACCAACACGTACATCAACATCTACCGTAAGAAGCAGCGCGAGCCGTTCCAGGGCACGATCGACGAGCTCGAGGACTGGCAGATGGGCGGTGCGGAGTCGACCACCGCGTCGCACAGCCGTTCGGCCGAGGCGGAAGCCATCGACCACATGCCTGCATCGGTCGTCAAGGACGCGCTGCAGGCCGTGCCAGAGGACTTCAGATTGGCGGTGTACCTCGCTGATGTGGAGGGCTTCGCCTATCAGGAGATCGCGGACATCATGAAGACACCCATCGGCACCGTGATGAGCCGTCTGCATCGAGGCAGGCGGATGCTGCGGGAGCTGCTGGCTGAGTACGCCGTGGAGCGGGGAATCTCTGCGGCCGACCCGAGGAGCAAGAAATGACCGACTGCGGCTGCGACAAGGCCCGCAAGGATCTCGAGGAGTACCTCCGCAACGAGGTGTGCAACACCGAGCACACCGAGATCCGTGAGCACCTCGAGAACTGCCCGTCCTGCCGGGATGAGGCGCTCGTCGCTACGACCCTCACCGAGGTCGTGGCGCGCGCATGCAAGGAGACGGCACCCGAAGAGCTGCGTGACCAGGTGTTCGCCCGGCTGCGTGAGGTGCAGGCTTCACAGCACTGACGCGGGACCGTCTGTCGCGCCTGCCCATAGGGTGGAGGAATGACCGACGCGCTAACCGTCCCCGTTGATCCTGTGTCCGCTGGACGCCTGGCCGCGAAGAACCTCGTCTACCGACTCGTCGACAACGGGTCGGATGCTGATACCGAGGCCTTCCTGAGGGCGGAAGCACGAGGCTTCCTCGATGCCGATCCCACGCCCGAGCAGATCATCGCAGATCGCACACTGCTCGCGACCCGTCGCAACGTCGGTGTGTTCGAGGAGAATGCCCCTGACGGTGCCTTCCCGGTCGCCACAGTCAACTCGTGGGTCACGCCCCTGACCGTGCCCGGCGGCGAGGTCGGCATGTGGGCGATCAGCGCTGTCACGGTCTCGGGCACTCACCGTCGCCGCGGTATCGCACGCAACCTGCTCGAAGGCGAGCTGCGTGCCGCCGCGGGAGCGGGTGTGGCACTCGCCGGCCTCACTGTCTCGGAGGCGACGATCTACGAGCGATACGGGTTCGCCTCGGCTATCCCCGCTGCCAAGGTGTCGATCGATGCGCCGAGAGCGGGCTGGAACGGCCCGGCGACGGATGGCCGCATCGAGTACGTCGACCGCGAAACGCTTCAGAAGGACCTGTCTGCCCTGCATGAGGAGGCGCGAACACAGCGCTCCGGTCAGATCGCAGGGTGGGACGCGCGCTGGGAGCGGATCGCCGGGCTGTCTGTGGGCCACACAGCTCCGCGCGCCGTTCGGGGCGTGCGCTACCTCGACGCCGACGGAGCAGTGCGGGGTGCGATGGCCTACACGCTCAAGGAGGTCGCGGGGAGCTTCCGCGCCGACATGGAGATCCACCACCTGGCCTCGACCACGACGGACGCCCTGTCCGCGCTCTGGAGATTCGCTCTGCAGCACGACCTGGTGTCGAAGGTGATCGTCGACCTGCGTCCGATCGACGATCCGATCACCTGGCTCGTCAACGACCAGCGAGGCGTGGAACTCACTCCGCACGACCACGGGTGGCTGCGCATCCTCGACGTGTCGGCTGCGCTCAGCGCTCGGACGTACCGGGCGCCCCTCGATGTGGTCTTCCGAGTCGAAGACCCTCTCGGCTTCGCCGAAGGCTCGTGGCGACTGACCTCGGATGCCGATGGAACGGCTGACGTCACGCGCGCCGACGGTGATGTGGAGCCCGATGTCGTTCTCGGCGTCGGCGCGCTCTCGTCGATCTACGCGGGCGGAGTCAGCGCCGTGCGGCTGCGCGCGGCCGGCCGTCTGCGCGCATCGGCTGAGACGGCGGCATCGCTGGACGATGCGTTCCGCACGGCAGATGCCCCGCTTCTGGGCATCTGGTACTGAGAGACGTCCCCCCGGCGACGACGACAGACTACACAGCGAGAGGCTCACGGTGATCCCGTGAGCCTCTCGCTGTTTCTCGGATGGTCGTCAGCTGATGGTGAGCGCGTCTCGCAGGAGCTTCGCCTGCTCTGCGGCGTGCACCTTCGACGAGCCCGTCGCGGGCGATGCCGACGCCGGCCGCGATACCGGACGGAAGCTGCGGTCACCGGGGACGTCGGCGAATGCGAGAGCCAGGAACGGCCAGGCTCCCTGGTTCTCCGGCTCCTCCTGCACCCACACCAGCTCGGCGTTCGGGTAGGAGTCGGTGATGGCCTTCAGACCGTCGATCGGCGTCGGGTACAGCTGCTCGAGCCGGACCAGCGCGACCTCGGGGTTCGGGTTCTTCTCGAGTTCGGCCTTGAGGTCCCAGTGGACCTTGCCCGAGTGCACGAGCACGCGCTTCACGGCGTTGCGGTCGAGACCGCGGCCGTCGTCGATAACGGGCTCGAAGCGACCCTGAGTGAAGGCCTCGACCGGGCTCGTCGCACCGCGCAGTCGCAGCATGGCCTTCGGAGTGAAGACGATGAGCGGCTTGCGCGGACGGGCGTAGGCCTGACGACGCAGCAGGTGGAAGTACGATGCGGGCGTCGACGGGCGCGCGACGATCATGTTGTCCTGCGCGCACATCTGCAGGAAGCGCTCGATGCGCGAGGACGAGTGGTCCGGTCCCTGACCCTCATAGCCGTGGGGGAGGAGCAGGGTGACGCTGGACTGCTGTCCCCACTTCTGCTCGGCCGCCGAGATGTACTCGTCGATGACCGACTGGGCGCCGTTCACGAAATCGCCGAACTGGGCTTCCCACAGGACGAGGGCCTCCGGCGCCTCGACCGAGTAGCCGTACTCGAAGCCGAGAGCCGCGTACTCGCTCAGCAGCGAGTCGTAGACGAAGAAGCGCCCCTGGGATTCCGACAGGTTCGACAGCGGCAGCCACTCCTGGCCGTTCGCGCGATCGTGCAGAGTCGCGTGACGCTGCACGAACGTGCCGCGGCGCGAGTCCTGCCCTGCGAGTCGGACGGGCGTGCCTTCTACGAGCAGCGAGCCGAAGGCGAGCAGCTCGCCGAAGCCCCAGTCGATGTTGCCGTTGCGGCTCATGTCGAGACGCTTCTCGAGCTGCTGCTGCAGCTTGGGGTGCACGGTGAAGCCCTCGGGCTTGTTCACGAACGCGTCGCCGATGAGCTGGATGACCTCGTTCGAGACTCCGGTGATCTCCGGGGCACCGACCTGCTCGTCAGCGGGCGGGAGGTCCTGCGGGATCTGGTTGGCGCCTGTCTCGGCGGCGTGGGTCTCTGCGAAGGCGATCTCCAGACGGTTCTGGAAGTCGGCCTTGGCCTCGTCGTACTCCTCTTCGGTGATGTCACCACGACCGACGAGCGACTCGGTGTAGAGCTTGCGCACCGACCGCTTCGCCTGGATGAGATCGGTCATCAGCGGCTGCGTCATCGAGGGGTCGTCTCCCTCGTTGTGTCCGCGGCGGCGGTAGCAGACGAGGTCGATCACGACGTCGCGGTGGAACCTCTCGCGGTACTCGAACGCGAGCTGCGCGACATGGATGACGGCCTCGGGGTCGTCACCGTTCACATGGAACACCGGCGCCTGGATCGTCTTCGCGACATCGGTCGCGTACACCGAGCTGCGCGAGTCGTTGGGGAGGGTCGTGAAGCCCACCTGGTTGTTGACGACGACGTGGATCGTGCCGCCGGTGCGGTATCCGCGCAGCTGAGACATCTGCAGAGTCTCGACGACCACGCCCTGACCGGCGAACGCCGCGTCGCCGTGGACCAGGATCGGCAGCCAGGCGAACGTGCCGATCGGCTTGCGGTCCTGTTTGGCGCGGACGATGCCCTCGAGCACGCCGTCGACGGTCTCGAGGTGAGACGGGTTCGCGGCGAGGTAGACCGGGAGCTCGGACCCGTCGTCGGCGACGAAGGTGCCCTCGGTGCCGAGGTGGTACTTCACATCGCCGGAGCCGCGCTGGTTGCCGGGGGTCTGCGTGCCCTCGAACTCCTGGAACACGTGGCCGTAGGTCTTGCCGGCGATGTTCGTCAGGACGTTCAGACGACCCCGGTGCGCCATGCCGATCGCGGCGCCTTCGAGGCCGGAGGTGGCTGCACCCTGGAGGATCTCGTCGAGCAGCGGGACGAGCGACTCGCCGCCCTCGAGCGAGAATCGCTTCTGACCGACGAACTTCGTCTGCAGGAAGGTCTCGAACGCCTCGGCCTCGTTGAGCTTGCGGAGGACCCGCAGCTGCTCGTCGTGGCCGGGCTTCTGGTACTTGACCTCGACCTTCTCCTGGAACCAGCGACGCTGCTCCGGGTCCTGGATGTGCATGTACTCGATGCCGAGCGTGCGACAGTACGAGTCACGCAGGACGCCGAGGATGTCGCGGAGCTTGGCGACCCGACGGCCGCCGAACCCGCCGGTGACGAACTCACGGTCGAGGTCCCAGAAGGTGAGGCCGTGGCTCTCGATCTCGAGGTCGGGGTGCGAGCGCTGGACGTACTCGAGCGGGTCGATGTCGGCCATCAGGTGTCCGCGCACGCGGAACGAGTTGATGAGCTCCTGCACGCGGGACTGCTTGTCGACGCGCTCAGCGAGGTCGACCGCGATGTCGGGATTCCAGCGGATCGGCGAGTACGGGATGCGCAGAGCGGCGAAGATGTCGTCGTAGAAGCCGCGCTGCCCGATGAGCAGCTCGTGCACCTTCTTGAGGAACTCTCCGGAACCGGCACCCTGGATGACGCGGTGGTCGTAGGTGCTCGTCAGCGTGATGGTCTTGCCGATCGCCAGCTCGTTGAGCGTCTTCTCGCTCGCTCCCTGGAACTCCGCCGGGTACTCGAGCGCACCGGCGCCGATGATGCAGCCCTGCCCCTTCATGAGGCGGGGAACCGAATGCACGGTTCCGATGCCGCCGGGGTTGGTCAGCGACACCGTGGTGCCCTGGAAGTCGGCCGCCGTCAGCTTGTTGTTGCGGGCGCGCGTGACGAGGTCTTCGTAGGCGACGAGGTACTCGCTGAACGTCAGCGTGTCGGCGCGCTTGATGCTGGGGACCATCAGCGCGCGGGTGCCGTCGGGCTTCGGCAGGTCGATGGCGATGCCGAGGTTCACGTGCGCCGGCGCCACGACCGAGGGCTTGCCGTCGATCTCGGCGTAGAACACGTTCTGGCTGCGGAAATCGTCGAGCGTGCGGATGAGCGCCCAGCCGATGAGGTGCGTGAAGCTGATCTTGCCGCCACGGGTGCGAGCCATGTGGTTGTTGATGACGATGCGGTTGTCGATCATCAGCTTCGCGGGCACCGTGCGGACGCTGGTTGCGGTGGGGACGGTCAGGGACTCGTCCATGTTCGCGGCGAGGGTCTTGGGCAGACCGCGGAGCGGCGTGACCTTGTCTTCTTCGGCGGGCTCCGCCGACTCCGGAGCCTCGGCCTTCGCCGCGGGCTTGGGGGCCTGCGCGGGGATCGGGGCCGCAGCTGCGGGCTTGGTGGTGGTGCGCGCCACGGGCTGTGCACCGATCACGGGGATGGGTGCGGTCACCGGATGCGCGGGCTGCTCGGCAGCGGGTGCGGGAGCTGCGGTGCCGGTCGCGGCATCCGACTGGTACTTCTCGAGAATGGGCCACCATTCCTTGTCGACGGAGTCGCGGTTCACCTTGTACTGCTCGTAGAGCTCTTCGACGAGCCAGGAATTGGCTCCGAACCCCCCGTCGCCCCCGACGCCGGTCACCTGGTTCGACACGCTCGATCGCCCTCTTTCATCGCTGAAGTCCATATGTGCACACCGGGTCGCAGGATGCGTCCGGGCCCGCACACTCTCGACTTCCCAGCCTAACGTGTTTCCTCGCCCGATCGTCGAAGGCATGCGCCCTCGACGCCGCGATCTGAGTACCGTGGGGGTATGGAGTTCTCCGGTGAGTCACCCACAGTCGATCTGACCTATTCCGACGTGTTCCTCGTGCCGCGACGATCCGCGGTCACCAGCCGTCTGCAGGTCGATCTGACCCCGCAGGACGGTACCCCGGCCACTCTCCCGATCGTGGCCTCGAACATGAACTCCGTCACAGGCCCCCGGCTCGCAGCGGTGCTCGCGCGGCGCGGCGGACTCGGTGTGCTCCCGCAGGACATGCCGCTGCAGGGTCTCGATGCCGCGATCCGCGACGTCAAGGCTCAGCCGGTGCTGTGGGACACGCCGATCGTGCTGCCTCCCGAGGCATCGGTGTCGGACGCACTCCGGCTGATGCCCGCGACCGCGGGTCACGGCATCGTCGTGGCCACGGGTGAGGCCCCGTACGATGCGGAGCGGATTCTCGGCGTCCTGGCTGCGACACGACTGGCCACCGCACTGCCGGACGCGCAGCTGGGCGACCTCGTGCATGCCGGCACGCCGTCTCTCGATGCGGATGACATCGGATCAGAGCGTCATGCGTTCGATGTGATCACCGATGCGGGCGTCGACATGGTGACGATCACTCATCATGGGCACCTCGTCGGAACGCTCAGCGCGCGCAGCGCCCTGCGATCGACGCTGTATCGGTCGGCGCTGGACAGCGACGGCCGCCTCGCCGTCGCGGCGGCGGTGGGCATCAACGGAGACGTCGCCGCCAAGGCGAAGGCCCTCGCGGACGCCGGCGTGGACGTGCTCGTGGTCGATACGGCGCACGGACACCAGGAGGGGATGCTGCGAGCACTGAGCGCCGTCGCCGCCCTGAACCTCGGCATCCCGATCGTGGCGGGCAACATCGTCACCGCCGACGGCGTCAAGGACCTCGTCGAGGCGGGCGCCTCGATCCTCAAGGTCGGTGTCGGGCCCGGCGCCATGTGCACGACGCGCATGATGACCGCCGTCGGCCGCCCGCAGTTCTCGGCTGTGCTCGAGACGGCCCAGGCCGCACAGGAGCTCGGCGCGCACGTGTGGGCGGACGGGGGAGTGCGCTACCCGCGCGATGTGGCACTCGCGCTCGCCGCCGGTGCCGCATCGGTCATGGTCGGCTCCTGGTTCGCGGGCACGATCGAGGCGCCAGGCGAGCTGCAGAGCGACGCCGAGGGTCGCATCTACAAGGAGTCCTGGGGCATGGCCTCCACGAAGGCGGTGCAGGCCCGGTTCGGGCGCCTCGACGCGTACGAGCGCGCCCGCAAGGAGCTGTTCGCGGAGGGGATCTCGTCGTCGAAGATCTACCTCGACCCGCTGCGCCCGGGGCTCGAGGATCTGCTCGACATGATCACTTCGGGCGTGCGCTCGTCATTCACGTATGCCGGTGCCTCGTCGGTGCCCGAGTTCCATGAACGGGCGCTCGTCGGGCTGCAGTCCGCCGCCGGGTACGAGGAGGGCAAAGCGCTCCCGGTCAGCTGGTAGCGCTCCGTGCTCGATCGCGCTGCGATCCCGTAGAATCGTGGACACCATGGACGACCCTCCCAGTTGTAGTACATCGCCCCATTGCCCGCCTTCCCGCACCGGGAGGAACGACTGATGGATTACATCCTCTTGGGCGTGGGGCTTCTGCTCACCGTGGGCACCGGGCTGTTCGTCGCGAGCGAGTTCGCCCTCGTCAATCTCGACCGCGCCGATCTCGAAGCGCGTCAGGCCCGCGGCGAATCCCGCTTGTCGCTGACCATCAGCGCGCTGAAGCACACCTCGACCCACCTGTCGTCCGCTCAACTCGGCATCACGCTGACGACGCTGCTGACCGGGTACACGATGGAGCCCGCGCTCTCCAACCTCCTCGGCCCGACTCTCGTGGCATGGAGCATCCCTGAGGCCGCCGTCGGCCCGATCGCGACGATCGTCGCGATGCTGGTCGCCACGGTGCTGTCGATGATCCTCGGCGAGCTGGTGCCCAAGAACTTCGCCCTGGCTCTGCCGCTCGCGACAGCCAAGCTCGTCATGCCGTTCCAGGTCGCGTTCACGACCGTCTTCAAGCCTGCCGTCGTCGTGCTCAACGGCAGTGCGAACGGCGTCCTGCGGAGCATGGGGATCGAGCCGAAGGAAGAGCTGTCGGGTGCGCGCTCCGCTGAGGAGCTCTCCTCTCTCGTGCGCCGCTCGGCGAGTGCCGGTCTGCTCGAAGCCGATACCGCGAGCCTGCTCGACCGCACGCTGACGTTCTCCCGATTGACGGCTGCCGACGTGATGACGGCTCGTCCGAGCATGCACGCCCTCGCGGCCGGCGACTCGGCCGACGACGTCATCCAGCTCGCCCGCCGGACCGGACACAGCCGATTCCCCGTCTACGACGACGATCTCGACGACATCACGGGTGTCGTGCACCTGAAGGCCGCGATCTCCGTTCCGCGTGATCGGCGAGCCGAGGTGCCAGTGGGCGCGCTCTCGACCGATCCGCTTCGCGTCCCCGAGACCGTGCACGTCGACGCGCTCATCTCGGAGCTCAGAGCCCGCGGATATCAGCTGGCCGTCGTGGTCGACGAGTACGGCGGAACAGCCGGTCTCGTCACGCTGGAAGATCTCGTGGAAGAGCTCGTGGGCGAGGTCTCGGACGAGCACGACCGCACACGCGCCGGAGTGGTCCGCGGCCGAGACGGCATAACCTTCCCCGGAGAGCTGCGGCCCGACGAGCTTCGAAGCAGGGCTGGAGTGGAGGTTCCGGAGGGTGACGTGTACGACACCGTGGCCGGCTATGTCATGAGCATCCTCGAGCGCGTCCCGTCCGTGGGCGACGAGGTCGAGCTCGACACCGGCAAGCTCCAGGTCGTCCGCATGGACGGACGCCGTGTCGACCGCATCCGATACGTCCCGAGTACGGATCTTCCCGCAGAGGTGGTCGGACGATGAACGACTGGGGAGGACTGGCCTGGCTGGTCGTGCTGCTCGTGGCGAACGCGTTCTTCGTGGGCGCCGAGTTCGCGGTGATCTCCGCGCGCCGGTCGCAGATCGAGCCGAAGGCCGACCGCGGATCGCGCGCCGCCAAGACCGCGCTCTTCGCGATGGAGCATGCGACACTCATGCTCGCGACGTCTCAGCTGGGCATCACGATCTGCTCGCTGCTGATCCTGAACGTCTCCGAACCTGCGATCCACCACCTGCTCGCCGTGCCGCTGCACGCGCTCGGCTGGTCGGACGGTGTCGTCGATGCCGTGTCGTTCGCGATCGCTCTGCTGATCGTGTCGTTCCTGCACGTGGTGTTCGGCGAGATGGTGCCGAAGAACCTCGCGTTCTCGCTGCCTGAGCGAGCGGTGCTCATCCTCGCGCCGCCGCTCGTGTTCGTGTCGAAGATCTTCATGCCGGTGATCTGGGTGCTGAACGCGGCCGCCAACGGCGTGCTGCGGCTGTTCCGGGTCGAGCCGAAGAACGAGGCCGCTTCGACGTTCACGCTCGACGAGGTCGCGACGATCGTCGACCAGTCTCGGCGCGAGGGAGTGCTCACCGATACGGCGGGCACTGTGGCGGCAGCAGTGGAGTTCACCGACAAGAAGGCTCGCGATGTGGCCGTGCCGCTCAGCGATCTCGTGACGCTTCCGCAGTCGGCGACTCCGGACGACGTCGAGAAGGCCGTCGCTCGCTACGGGTTCTCGCGCTATGTGATCGTCGACGACGACGGGGTGCCTGTCGGATACGTCCACCTCAAGGACGTCCTGCGGGCATCGGACGGACCGGGTGCCGCTGAGAAGCTGGTCGAGCCGCTGCCCGCGAAGCGCATCAACCACATGGTTCCGGTGCAGGAGGACACCGATCTGGAGGACGCGCTCGCGGTGATGCGCCGAGCAGGGCGTCACCTCGCGAAGGTGCGGGACTCCCAGGGCCGCACGACCGCCGTGCTCTTCCTCGAGGACATCCTCGAGGAGCTCGTCGGCGAGGTGCAGGATGCGACCCGTCGCATCCGCGGCCACTGATCTGCGTTCACGCAGAAGCCCCCGAGTCCATGCGGACCCGGGGGCTTCTCTGCGGGGTGCGTGTCAGCGCCAACGCGCCCGCTCGTACTGGGGCGGCCAGATGATCTCGGCTCCGAGCTCGTGCGCGGCCCGGAGTGCGAAGTGCGGATCGCGCAGCCACTCCCGGCCCGCGAAGATCGCATCCGCCGCACCGTCGGCGAGCACCCGCTCCGCCTGCTCGGCGGCGGTGATCAGCCCGACCGCCGTCACCGGGATGCGTCCTCCCTGGCGCACGGTCTCGGCGAGCGGCACCTGATAGCCGGGGAAGACGCTGATCTGCTGGTGGGCCACGAGCCCTCCGCTGGAGACGTCGATGAGGTCGGCCCCGTGCTCGGTCGCCCAGGCGCTCACCGTCGCCGCCTCGTCGGGGGTGAAACCGCCCTCGGCGTGATCGGTCGCCGAGATGCGCACGAACACCGGCACACCGTCTCCGGCGACCTCGCGGATCACATCCACCACGCGGAGGAGCAGCCGAGCGCGGTTCTCGAGCGACCCGCCGTACTCGTCGCCTCGCAGATTCGAGAGCGGAGAGAGGAACTGGTGCAGCAGGTACCCGTGCGCGCCATGGACCTCGAGCACGTCGAAGCCGGCGTCGAGGGCACGGCGGGTCGCCGTCGCGAACCCCTCGACCACGGCGTCGATGCCGTCCTGATCGAGCGCCGCGGGTTCCGCGAAGCCGTCGAACGGGACGGCGGAGGGGGCCGTGGTCGTCCATCCGCCCTGCGATTCGGGCACCGAGCCGCGCTCGTCGGCCCAGGGCCACCACGTCGACGCCTTGCGGCCGGCGTGCGCGAGCTGGATGCCCGCAGCAGCGCCGCGCGCATGGATCGCCTCGACGACCGGCACCCACGCGTCGCGCTGCTCGTCGTTCCAGAGCCCGGCATCCCGAGGCGAGATGCGGCCTTCCGGCATGACGGCCGTCGCCTCGGCCACGATCAGACCGGCACCGCCGGAGGCGAACTGGGCGAGGTGGGTGTGGTGCCATTCCTGCACGACGCCGTCGACCGCGCTGTACATGCACATGGGAGACACCCAGAGCCGGTTGCGGAACGTGACGGAACGGATGCTCAGCGGGGAGAAGAGAATGCTCACCCCTCGACGCTACCGGCCGGGTGGGGCGGTGCGGGCCATCGCACTAACGTGGAGTCATGCCCGACGCACGCGACTGGTCCCGCGACGACACCGCACGCTTCCTGCGCGTGCCCGGAGCCGACGACGACAAGTATTCTCGCGGCGTCGTCGGCCTGCGCACGGGATCATCCGCCTACCCGGGTGCCGCGGTGCTCGGCGTCGAGGCGGCGTGGCGCGCCGGCGCCGGGTTCGTGCATTACATCGGAGACGGCCGAGCTGCAGACGCCGTGATCGCCCGGCGCCCGGAGACCGTGGTCAGTCCGCGCGCGGCCGGCGTGCGCGTCGGCGCCTGGGTGATCGGATCAGGGACGGATGCCGCGAGCAGGAGCCCTGAGGCGCAGCGCGAGCTGCGCGACCTGCTCGACGGGGTCGTGCCTGTGATCGTCGATGCGGGAGCACTCGACCTGGCGCGGGGGAGTCGTGCGCCGCGGGTGCTGACGCCACATGGCCGTGAGTTCGAGCGTCTGCAGGATCAGCTCGGACACGACGCCGTCGATGACCGCATCAGCGCTGTCGCCCGGGTCGCGAATGCCGTAGGCGCCGTCGTGCTGCTCAAGGGCGCGCAGACGCTGATCGCGGATCCGGAAGGACTCGTCATCCGTGTGGAGGCGCGCACCGGTTGGCTCGCGACGGCGGGCACCGGCGATGTCCTCGGCGGGGTGCTCGGTGCGCTGATCGCCGCGAACCTCGACGCGCCACTGGCCGAGGTCGCGGCGGCAGCCGCCTGGTTGCACGGCCGAGCCGGTGTCATCGCCGCCGGCTCGGGCGCGGACGGCGGCGCGACGGGGCATCCGATCGTGGCCCTCGATGTCGCGGAGGCCCTGCCTCGCGCATTCTCGGACGTCGTCGCGTGAGTCGCACCTCCTCGATGCGTCTCGTCGCGCTGTGGGGCGCCTTCGGACTCGTGCACCTCGTCACGGCGGTCGCCGGCTGGCTGTATCCGAGCCAGCCGATGGGCGACGTGGTGCTGGTGTACGAGCCCTGGTCGTCGGCGGCGCTCTCGGGTGGGCCGATCGTCGGAGTCACCGAGACGTGGGTCTACCCGCAGCTCGCGCTCGTGCCCATGCTCTTCGCGAAGATCCTGTCGACACCGCTCATCGCGGCGATGGGGGCCTCCGGGGCTTATCTGATCGCGTGGGCGGTGCTCGTCACGGTGCTCGATGCGATCGCCTTCGCCGTGCTCGTCGGGCGTTCGCCGTCGCAGCCACGGCGGATGGCCGCGTGGTTCTGGATCACCGCCCTGCTTCTGCTGGGACCGATCGCGATGTACCGCATCGACGCGATCACGGTGCCGCTCGCGGTGGTCGGCGGACTCTGGCTGATGCGCCGTCCCGCTGCCGCCGCCGCACTGCTGGCGGTCGGCGCCTGGATCAAGATCTGGCCGGGCGCGCTGCTGCTCGCAGCTGTGGTGGCTGCCCGGAGCCGGATGCGGGTTCTGCTCAGCGCCGCGGCCGTATCGGCTGCCGTCCTCATCGTGCTGGTCGCCGTCGGGGCCGATACCGAGATCTTCGGATTCCTGACGGAGCAGACGGGACGCGGTCTGCAGATCGAGGCCGTCGCTGCGACCCCGTTCCTGTGGCTCACGATCGCCGGAGCCGCCCGCATCGAGTACAGCTTCGACATCCTGACCTTCCAGATCAGCGCCCAGGGTGCGGATGCCGTCAGCGCTCTGCTCACACCGCTGATGGCGGTCGTCGTCGTCGTGATCACCGTGATCGGCGGGTTCAAGGCGTCACGCGGCGCGTCCTTCGCCCGGCTGTTCCCTCCACTCGCGTTGAGTCTCGTGGCGACCCTGATCGTCCTGAACAAGGTGGGCTCTCCGCAGTTCCAGACGTGGCTGGTCGCTCCGGCCATCCTCTGGTTCGTCCTCGACCGCACGCGAGCCGCGGCCCCCGCGGTGCTCGTGCTCGCGCTGTGCGCTCTCACGTGCTTGATCTATCCGCTCAGCTACGACGCGCTGCTGCGCGCAGAGACGCTGCCCATCACCGTCCTGACGTTGCGCAATATCGGTCTCGTCGTGCTCCTCGCCGCCGGCATCCGCGCCCTCGTCCGCGTGCCCGCCCATCGTCCGTCCACCACCAGGGAGTGAACCCATGCTGATCGCCTTCTCCGTCGCACCGAGCGGCGTCCCCTCCGACGGAGCCGAGCGCTCCGACGCTTCGGTCCATGACGCGGTCGCCGCCGCAGTCCGCGTTGTGCGAGAGTCGGGCCTGCCACACCGGACGACCAGCATGTTCACCGAGATCGAGGGCCCGGACTGGGACTCGGTGATGGATGTCGTCAAGCGCGCCACCGAAGCCGTGATGCCCTTCGGGTCGCGGGTGTCGCTCGTGCTCAAGGCCGACATCCGCCCCGGCTACGCGGGGGAGCTCGACGCGAAGATCGAGCGGCTCGAAGCGGCGATCGACGACGCGGACACCCCGTAGACTCGACGGGTGAATCCCTCGACTGAATCGAGGGGTGCGGCGAAGTGGGCGCTCCTCTCCCTCGCCATCGGCAGTTTCGGCATCGGCATGACCGAGTTCGTCGTGATGGGCCTGCTGCCCAACATCGCCGACGAGCTGCTGCCCACGCTGTGGGCCAGCAGCCCTGAAGACGCGCTGAGTCAAGCCGGGTGGCTGATCTCGCTCTACGCGCTCGGCGTGGTCGTCGGCGCTCCGACGATCGCCGGCTTCGTGGCCCGCTACCCTCGCCACCGGGTCATGATCGGACTGGCGCTGGCACTGACCGTGTTCAATGCGCTCACGGTGTTCCTGCCGACCTTCGAACTCGTGGGCGCCTCGCGGTTCCTCGCCGGTCTGCCGCACGGCGCCTACTTCGGCATCGGCGCCCTGGTCGCTGCGGAGGTCATGGGGCCGGGCAACCGCGCCAAGGGCGTGGCCTTCATCCTCACCGGACTGACCGTGGCGAACGTGGTCGGGGTGCCTCTGGGAACCTTCCTCGGCCAGCTCTGGGGGTGGCGGGCGGCCTTCGCGGTCGTGACTCTCGTCTTCGCCCTGGCGACCGTGTGCATCGCGTTCTTCGTGCCGAAGCACCCGGGCTCGCCCGGGCGGACCATGCGCGAGGAGCTCGGCGTCTTCCGCATTCCTCAGGTCTGGTTCACCCTGGGCATCGGAGCGATCGGCTTCGGCGGCTTCTTCGCGGTCTACAGCTACATCGCCCCGCTGGTCACCGAGGTGGCGGGCTCTCCAGAGTGGGCGGTGCCGATCGTGCTCGTGCTCATGGGGCTCGGGATGACAGCGGGAAACCTCGTCGGCGGACATCTCGCCGACATCGACCTGCGACGCACCCTGCTCTTCGGACTCGCGGCGATGGCCGTGGTGTTCGCTCTCCTCGCCGTGCTCGCGTTCTGGATCGTCACGCTCGCGCTTCTCGTGTTCGTGGTCGGCTTCGTGTCTTCGGTGCTCAGCCCGACGATCCAGACCCGGCTGATGGATGTAGCCGGAGACAACCAGTCGATCGCCGCAGCAATGAACCACTCTGCGCTCAACATCGGCAACAGCCTCGGAGCGTTCCTCGGCGGAGTGGTGATCGCCGCCGGCTGGGGCTTCGTCGCGCCGTCATGGACCGGGGCGGCGCTCGCGGTCGCCGGCCTCGTGATCGCCCTGTTGTCGTATCGCTCGGAGGCGCGCAGACCGGCGCTCGCTGCGGTGTGAGCGGTAGTCCGCCTCGTAGAGTGGGGCCGTGACCGACATCGACGATCTGCCCGTCGCCGGGACAGCCGTGCTGCTACGCGCCACGGTCGAGGGCTTCGCCGTCCTGCTGATGCGCCGGCCGGATCGAGGGTCGTTCGCTGGCGCCTGGGTGTTCCCCGGCGGCAAGGTGGAGTCGTCCGACCGCCGAGTGGGGGCGGATGAGAGCGACGATGCGCGCCGCGCGGCGGTTCGCGAGACGGCGGAGGAGGTCGGTCTGATCATCAGCGATCCCGTGGTGCTGTCGCGCTGGCAGCCCCCGGTCGAGGCGCCCATCCGTATCCGGACCTGGTTCTTCCTCGCCTCAGTGCCCGACGACGAACTGCGGTTCTCGGTCGACGAGGTCGTCGACGCGATGTGGCTGAGCCCGGCAGAAGCCCTGTCGAGGCATGCGACGGGGGAGTGGACGCTCTTCCCGCCGACCTGGGTCACACTGCATCAGCTGAGTCGCTTCGCATCCGTCGATGCAGCTCTCGCCTCCGCCGGGGTGGCGCAGCACTTCTCTACCCGTGTGGTCGATTCGCCTCAGGGCAGGGACTTCGAGTGGGACGGCCTTCGTCTGCGCACCGGTTCGCGGCCCTGGACGATCGACGAGAGCTACAGCTAGCTCGCGAGCAGCCGTCGCAGGTTGCTGCCGACCGCCTCGGTCTCGATGAGGAATCCATCGTGACCGAAGTCGCTGGTCAGCACCACCGCTTCAGTGCCGTCGAGGGTGTTCGGGATGCTCCGGGCGATGCGGTGCTGGCCGTCGACGGGGAAGAGCCTGTCGCTGTCGATCCCCAGCACGAGCGTCGTGGCGGTCACGGAGCGCAGTGCTTCTTCGACGCCGCCGCGGTCACGGCCGACGTCATGAGAGTTCATTGCCTCGACGAGGGTGATGTAGCTGTTCGCATCGAAACGGCGGGTGAACTTGTTGCCGTGGAAGTCGAGGTACGACTCGACCGCGAAGCGACCACCATGACCGAGAGGCGACACCCCCGACTGCCACGAACGCTGGAATCGCTGGTTGAGCTCGATCGGGCTGCGGTAGTTCAGCAGTGCCATGCGCCGGGCGAGGGCCAGGCCGCGATGCGGGCCGTCGCCGTCGCCCAGGTCGTAATACTCGCCGCCCTGGAACCGCGGGTCCATGCGGATGGTCTCGAGCTGCACCGTGTTCAGGGCTATCTGATCGGCTGTCGTGACCGGCGGCGACGAGAGCACCGCGAGGCGGGCGACGCGCTCAGGGTGCGTGACGGCCCATTCGAGCGCGTGCATCCCGCCCATGGACCCTCCGACCACGGCTGCCCAGGTGTCGATGCCGAGGGAATCGGCGAGGCGGACCTGTGCCGCCACCTGGTCGCGGATGGTCAGATAGGGGAAGCGGGATGCCCACTCGTATCCGGAGGGCGCGATGCTGGCCGGTCCCGTGGAGCCCTGGCATCCGCCGAGCATGTTCGGCGCGATCACGAACCAGCGGTCGGTGTCGAGCGGCGCTCCCGGCCCAGTGACGTCCTCCCACCAGCCTGCGGTCGGATGCCCGGCTCCGGCGCCGCCCCGCACGTGGCTGTCGCCGGTGAGCGCGTGGAGCACGAGGATCGCGTTGTCGCGGGCGTGGTTCAACTCGCCCCACGTCTCGAATGCGAGACGGATGCCGGGGAGTTCGGCGCCGCTCTCGGTCGGGAAGGCGCCGAACGAGGCGAAGCTGCGTCCGCCCGCCGGGTCTCCGTCGCGCCAGGCGCCGGTCGCGGGCGGTCGTGCGCGAAGCAGACGCACGTCGGCCTCCGTCACGGGCGCCGAGGGCACCGTGTCTTCAGAGGTCGTCTGCCAGTCCATGCTCCCATTCTCGCCTGGTACCGCGATCCGTCGGACGCACGTTACGTACCCGGGTGTCGCCCAGGAGGATCGGCCGCCGCTCGGTGTCAGAGAGTGAGGGTCGTCACGGTCGCCAGGTGATCGCTGCTGCCGGCTCGCATCGTCGTGGAGCCGAGCACGTCCAGGCCGCGCACGAAGACGTGATCGATCCTGGCGAGCGGCAGCCCCGCGGGCCAGGTGAACCCGAGGGTGCCGTCGGTCGGTCTGACCCAGTCGAGCTGCGACCGGATGGCACCCAGGGCCGGGTCGGCAGAGGCGGCGTTGAAGTCGCCGACGACGACGATGGACTCGGCGGTGTCGGCAGCGACGGCATCGGCGATACCCGACAGCATCGCATCCCGGTCGTTCTGCACGCCTGGTCGCACTGAGGCCGCGTGCATGACGTACACGACGACGTCGGCATCCGGCGCGTTCACCACCACGCGTAGCGCGCGCTTCCAGTCGAGCCCGAGCGACAGTGCCTGAGCATCGGCGATGGGGAGGCGGCTCCAGACGGCGACCGTACCGATCGCGTAGGAGTGCGGGTAGTCAGCCGCGAGCGTGTCCCGTGCGGCGGCGAGGCTGTCGGCGTCGAGCTCCGTCAGCGCGATCACGTCGGCACCGGAGGCGGCGAGGTCGGCCGCGGATTCGGCTGCGCCGCCGGAGTGTGCGCGCACGTTCTGGCTGACGATCTCGACGGTCGACGTCTGCTCGGCGGCACCCGATGCGAAGCCGGGAGCGGAGGGTGCGATCGCGAGCACCCAGACGAGGATGGGCGCGAGTAGCACCAGGACGACACGGCGGACTCGGATCAGTGCGATCACCGACAGGACTCCGAGCGCGAGGCCGCACCACGGAAGGAGAGCGGCGGCCGCGGTGCCCACGAATCCGGGGATCCAGACGCCGACGACCATGGCCAGCACCACGAGCCCTGCGACGGCGATGATGCGCCCCGCGCGCGCGTGCGAGCGTCGGTGGGTCGGCGAACTCGTCGTGGCGGTGATCGTGACCTCCTCGGGCAGGCTTCTCATTCTCGACCGAGCTGTCTGTGCACCTGCCGTACGCGCCCGAAACGAGCAGGTGCCCCGAGCCGAAGCCCGGGGCACCTGCTGCATCCGATGGGTGGGTCAGGCGCGAGCGGCCTCCGACACACGGCGCGCCGCGGCGAGTGCCTCATCGAGGTCGGCCTTGAGGTCGTCGATGTTCTCGATGCCTACCGACAGGCGCACAAGACCGGGAGTGACGCCGGCCGTGAGCTGCTGCTCGGGCGTGAGCTGTGCGTGCGTGGTCGATGCCGGGTGGATCACGAGCGAGCGCACGTCGCCGATGTTCGCGAGGTGGCTGAAGAGCGACAGGCTGTTCACGAACTCGCGACCGGCCTCGACGCCGCCCTTGAGTTCGAACGACAGCACCGCGCCGACGCCCTTGGGTGCGTACTGGTTCGCCTTGGCGTACCAGGGGGAAGAGGGCAGGCCCGAGTAGTTGACCGACGCGACATCTTCGCGGCCGTCCAGCCACTCGGCGATCTCCTGAGCGTTCTGCACGTGGCGCTCGATGCGCAGCGACAGGGTCTCGATGCCCTGGATGAGGTTCCAGGCGCTCTGCGGTGCGATGGCCGAGCCGAGGTCGCGGAGCAGCTGCACGCGAGCCTTGATGATGTAGGCGAGCGGGTCGCCGACCGCAGCGGTGTAGCTGGCGCCGTGGTACGAGGGGTCGGGTTCGGTGAGCCCGGGGAACTTCTCGACGTTCTTCGACCACTCGAAGGTGCCGCCGTCGATGATCGCGCCGCCGATGGTGGTGCCGTGGCCGCCGAGGAACTTGGTCACGGAGTGCACGACGATGTCGGCGCCGTGCTCGAACGGGCGGATCAGATACGGGGTGGCGATCGTGTTGTCCACGATCAGCGGCACGCCGCCTTCGTGCGCCACGTCTGCGACGGTGCGGATGTCGAGGATGTTGATCTGCGGGTTGCCGATGGTCTCCGCGAAGAACAGCTTGGTGTTCGGGCGGACGGCGCGGCGCCATTCCTCGGGGTCGTCCTGGTTCTCGACGAACGTGACCTCGATGCCGAGCTTCGCGAGCGTGTACTTGAACAGGTTGTAGGTGCCGCCGTAGATCGAGCTCGACGACACGATGTGGTCGCCGGCCTCGGCGATGTTGAGCACCGCGAACGTCGATGCGGCCTGACCGCTGGCGAGGACGAGGGCGCCGGTGCCCCCTTCGAGTGCCGCGAGGCGCTGTTCCAGGACATCCTGGGTCGGGTTCTGGATGCGGGTGTAGATGTTGCCGAACTCGGCCAGCGCGAACAGGTTCGCCGCGTGGTCGGCACTGTCGAACACATACGACGTGGTCTGGTAGATCGGCGTTGCGCGGGCCTTGGTCACCGGGTCGGGAGCAGCTCCGGAGTGGATCTGCTTCGTCTCGAAACGCCAGGTCTCGGGTGCGGACATGTGTTCCCCCTGGAACTGTTGGAAGGTCGGTTCGACTGATGTCGTTGATGCGACAGTACGGAACATCGACGGCTGTCAACAGCGGGTGGGAAATGTGACGTAATGAATCCGGATCGAATCCGCAGGTCGAGGATCGGGGAGTCAGCCCTGTGTCAGCAGTCGCGCCGCCCACGTGCGAGCGATCGCGAACGGCTCGGCGAACGTCGTCATCCCGACCGTCACGATCGCGCCCTCGTACAGCAGCATCATCGCCTGCGCCAACGCGCGAGGATCGGGGGCTCCCGCCTCGGCGCAGAGCTCCTCGAACACGTCGAGCAGCCAGACCTTCTGGCGGGAGACCTCGGGGAACACCGGGTGCTCGTCGTTGCCGTCGCCGATCTCCGCCCGCGCGTTGATCGCGCTGCATCCCTTCGGGCTGTTCTCGTCGGACCAGGAGATCGCCGCATCGAAGATCGCGAGCACGCGATCGGGGCCGGGTTCGGGCACGCGCGAGAGATGTGCGGCCACATGCTCTCGCCAGCGAGCGTCGCGGTGCTGGAGGTAGGAGACGACGAGCGCCTCCTTCGAGCCGAAACGGTCGTAGAGAGTCTTCTTCGTGACGCCGGCCGCCTCGGCGATCGTGTCGACGCCGACCGCGTGGATGCCGCGTTCGTAGAAGAGCCGCGACGCGGCGTCGAGGACGCGTCGCCCTCCGGGGGTGAGCGGTGCGAGCTCGGGAACGGACTGCGTCATGCGATCGACTATACCAGTCTGTATAGTCGGAGCATGAGTAAACAGATCGGTCTACTTTGCTCGGTGATGACGGTGGTCGCCGCCGTCGCGTTCATCGTCACCTGGAGTTCGGGATTCATCATTCCTGCGTACGCCACGGTGGACGTGTCGCCGCTGACGCTCCTCGTGTGGCGGTTCGTGCCTCTGGCGGTCGTCCTCCTGGCCGTCCTCCGGCTCACGGGTGGGGCGAAGGGGCTGAGCGCTCGCGATCTGCGCACACAGGCCACGATCGGGCTCTTCGCGCAGTTCGGATACTGTCTCGCGGTCTACGGCGCCGTCGCGGCAGGCATCGCGACAGGCACGGTCGCCCTCATCGACGCGGTGCAGCCACTCGTCGTGGCTGTGCTCGTCGGCCCGGTGCTCGGTCTGCGCGTGCGAGGTGCGCAATGGGCTGGGCTCGTGATCGGAGCGGTCGGCGTGCTCCTCGTGGTGCGTTCACAGTTCGGGTCATCGGAGGCTTCTCCGGTGGCGTATCTCCTGCCGGCCGTCGCGATGGTCTGCCTCATCCTCGGCACCCTGCTGCAGCGCAGGTCGGCGGTGACGAGTGGTGTGCTCCTCACACTGACGATCCATGTGACGATGACCGCGGTGCTGCTCCTGGTGATCGCGGCCGTGACCGGAACCCTGGTTCCGCCGGCATCCGCCTCGTTCTGGCTCGCCGTCGTGCTCACCGCCGTGTTCCCGACCCTCGCCGCCTACGGTCTGTACTGGTGGCTGCTGCGGCGAGTGGGCATCACCGCGTTGCAGGCTCTGCTCTTCCTGATCGCCCCCGCGACGTCACTCGCCGGCAGCATCCTGCTGGGAGAGTCGATCACCATCGTCACCGTCGCAGGGTTCGTCCTGTGCGGAATCGGCGTCGCGGTGGTGCTCACCAGCGAGGCGAGGTCGCAGGGGGCGACAGAGAGGTCGCACGGAACGACCGCGAGGTCGGCCGGAAAGTGCGACGTGGCGGCGCACGACGCGAGATAGTCGCCGGAACATCGTACGGTGGAGGAATGGTCAACAGGCGTGCAGTCGTGACGGGTGCGAGTTCGGGTATCGGAGAGGCCACGGTGCGCGCGCTGCGCGCGCGAGGCTGGGGAGTCGTCGGAGTCGCACGACGCGCGTCCCGGCTGGCGGCGCTCTCGGCGGAGACGGGTGCCTCGACGATCGCGTGCGATCTGACGGACCCGGACGCCGTCGCCGCGCTCGTCACCGAGCTCGAGGCGACCGGCCCGGTGCACGCTCTCGTGCAGGTCGCCGGCGGCGCACGAGGCACCGACCGCGTCGAGAACGCATCGGTCGACGACTGGCAGTGGATGTACGACGCGAATGTGCTCTCGAGCCAGCGCCTGGTCGCCGGGCTCCTACCCCTGCTGCGCCGGGCCGCCGCAACGGACGGCCACGCCGACACCGTCTTCGTGACGTCCACTGCTGCGCAGGTCGCCTATGCCGGTGGCGGCGGCTACAACGCCGCGAAGGCCGCTCAGGCGATGCTGGTGCACGCCCTCCGCCTCGAGCTGAACGGAGAGCCGATCCGCGTCTCCGAGGTCGCTCCGGGCATGGTGCACACCGAGGAATTCACCCTCAACCGTCTCGGCGGAGACGCGGTCGCCGCGGAGGCCGTGTACTCGGGCGTCGAAGCGCCACTGCGGGCCGAGGACGTCGCCGACGTGATCGCCTACGCGCTGGATGCCCCGGCGCACGTGAACCTCGATCTCATCACGATGCGGCCCGTCGCCCAGTCGGCGAACCACCTCCTCGCCCGCGGACCGCTGCGGGTCCGAGCGATCGACTGAGCGATGACTGCGCGCACTCTCGCCGAGCTCGCCGGCGACGGGCTGATCGACCCCGACTGGGCTGACGCCCTCGCTCCGGCGCAGCAGACGATCACCGCCCTCGGTGAGCGGCTGCGTGAGGAGCAGGCTGACGGGCGGGGCTATCTTCCCGCGGGGGAGCATGTGCTGCGTGCGTTCGAGCGCCCGATGTCCGAGGTGAAGGTGCTCATCACGGGTCAGGACCCCTATCCGACTCCCGGGCATCCGATCGGCCTGTCCTTCGCGGTCGACCGAGACGTGCGCCCGCTGCCGCGCAGTCTCGGCAACATCTACGCCGAGCTCGAGAGCGATCTCGGCATCCCACCGGCGCCGCACGGAGATCTGACCGCGTGGAGTGACCAGGGTGTGCTGCTGCTGAACCGCGTGCTGACTGTCCGCCCCGGTGAGGCGGGATCCCACCGCCGCTGGGGGTGGGAGCAGGTCACCGAGCTCGCGATCCGTGCCCTCGTCGCCCGCGACCGGCCGCTCGTCGCGATCCTCTGGGGAAAAGACGCCGCGAACCTCCAGCCGCTGCTGGGAGAGACACCGGTCATAGCCTCGGCGCATCCGTCGCCGCTGTCCGCTCGGCGGGGATTCTTCGGCTCCCGCCCGTTCTCGCGGGCGAACGAGATGCTCGAAGGACTCGGTGCGAGCCCGGTCGACTGGCGCATCGGCGGCGAGCTCCCTCTAAGCTGATCGCATGCAGTTCGAGCCCGGTGATCGCCGCCGTGTGCTGCCGCGCCATCTGCGACCGCAGTCCGAACCCGACGTGTTCTCGTACTCGATCCGCCCCGCACGGTCCGGCGATCTGCCGTACGTGCGCGAGATCTACAACCACTTCGTCAGCAACTCGGTCGTCACGCTCGACGAGCGACGCAGCAGCATCCCCTACTGGCGGGAGAAGTTCGCGCTGCTGAGCAAGCTCGGCCTGCCCTTCCTTGTGGCTGTCTCACCGGCAGGGGTCGTGATCGGCTATGCGCTGGCCCAGCCGTGGGCGGGGAAGAACGCCTATCGCTACACCGTCGAGGACTCGATCTACCTCGGGCCGGGGGCCGGCGGCAAAGGCCTCGGAGCCGCACTGCTGCAGGCTCTGATCGACGCATGCGAGCAGCTCGGCATCCGTGAGATGGTGGCCGTGATCAGCGACACCAAAGCAGACGCGTCGATTCGCCTGCATGCCAAGCTCGGTTTCGTCGAAGCCGGGCGCATGGGTCGCGTCGGTCACAAGTTCGGCCGCGACCTCGGCACCGTCTACATGCGACGTGCCCTGCGCCCGAGCCGCCGACGGAAGTTCTTCGGCCTGAGCTCCGGGCGCTGAGAGCCGCGATCACGCCGGAGGAGCGGGGATGACCGGGATAGCGGCCAGCAGCGTCTTCGTGTAATCGTGCGTCGGGTGCAGCAGCACGTCCGCGGTGGTGCCGCGCTCGACGATCTCGCCGTCCTTCATCACCACGACCGTGTCGCAGAGGTTCTGCACCACCCCGATGTCGTGCGACACCAGCACGAGCGTCAGGTCTGAGGTGCGGCGCAGCTCGACGAGGAGCTCGAGGATCTGAGCACGGACGGTCACATCGAGCGCCGACAGCGGCTCGTCGCCGACGAGGATGCGCGGACGGTGGACGATGGCCCTCGCCAGAGCGATGCGCTGCCGCTGCCCACCCGAGAACTCGTGCGGATACCGATCGCCCATCTCGGGCTCCAGGCCCACCTGCTCGAGAACTTCGCGCACTCTGGCTCGGTGATCTCCATCGATTCCGAGCGCCCACAGCGGTTCGCGGACGATCTGCGCAGCGGTCATGCGCGGGTCGAGCGATGCGTAGGGGTCCTGGAACACCAGCCCGGTCTGACGGCGCAGCCAGTGCAGCGACCGTGCGGATGCCGAAGCGTCCACCGTCCTGCCGTCGAGAGTGACGGTGCCGGACGTCGGGCGGTCGAGGCCGAGGAGCAGCTTGACGAGGGTGGACTTGCCCGACCCGGACTCGCCGATGATGCCGACAGACGACCCCTCGACGATGTCGAGATCGGTCGGCGCCAGTGCGGTCTGCCGTCGGGTGCTCTCGAACGTCGAACGCTTCGGGATCACGAAGTCGCGTCGCAGCGCCCGCGCCTCGATCAGGCTCATCGCGTGCCTCCCTCGGGACGCCAGAGTGTCGCGGTGGCATCGCGCAGGAGCCCCTGCGTGATCGGGGACGTCGGAGCGGTGAGGAGCGTGCTCACGGGGGCCGCCTCGACCACGAGTCCGTCTTCAAGCACGACGCCGTGGGTCGCGACCTGTGCGAGCACCGCGAGATCGTGCGTGATGAACATGAGAGACATGCCCTCTTCCTCGACGAGGTTCAACAGCAGTGAGAGGATCTCGGCCTGGATGGTGACGTCGAGAGCGGTCGTCGGCTCGTCGGCGATGAGCAGTCGTGGCCGGCACGCGAGCGCTATGGCGATCGCCACCCGCTGCCGCTGACCGCCCGAGAGCTGGTGCGGATAGCGATCGACGATCGAGGCGGGGTCGGGCAGCCGCACGCGCGCGGCCTCCTGGACCGCACGCTCGCGGGCCTCTCTCCGACCGATGCCCTCGTGGATGCGGATCGACTCGGCGATCTGTCTGCCGACCGTGCGGATCGGGTTCAGGGCGGTGCGAGGCTCTTGGAACACGATCCCGATCTCGTCGCCGCGCAGTCGCGCGAGCTCGCGATCCGCAAGTCCGATCAGCTCGGTCCCGTTCCAGCGGATGCTGCCGCTCGCCACCGCTCCTTCGGGGAGCAGGCCGAGCACCGCGAGGGCGGTCAGCGACTTGCCTGAGCCGGATTCGCCGATCAGACCGAGACGGGATCCGTCCGGCACCTCGAAGGAGATGCCGTCGACGACGGCGCGTCCGTCGATGCGGACGACGAGGTCCGTCACCTCGAGGCTCATGCGATCACCGCCGGTGTGTGCACCTCGGCCGCGCGGTGGCGCAGCGTGGGATCGGTGGCCTCGCGCAACCCGTCGCCGAGGAGGTTGAGCGCGAGCACGGTGATCGTGATCGCGAGACCGGGCCAGATGACCGACAGCGGATGCACGCCGATGTAGCGCTGCAGGTCGGCGAGCAGCAGTCCCCAGCTCGGCTCCGTGACCGAGGCGCCGAAGCCGAGGTAAGACAGGCCGGCCTCGGCGAGCACCGCGACCGCCATCGACCACGAGAGCTGCACGATGAACACGGGGGCGACGTTCGGAAGAAGGTGACGAGCGAGGCTCTGTCCGGTCGTGAGGCCGGACGCCCGCGCGGCGAGGACGAAGTCGCTCTGCTGCACGCGGCGCAGCTCGGGTCTCGTGACGCGGGCGATGTTGACGCCGAATCCGATGCCGACCGACCAGATCACCACCCACAGCGAGCCGCCCCAGACCGACGAGATCATCATGGCGATCAGCAGCACGGGGAAGGCGATCAGGATGTCGACGAGCACGGCGACCGTCTCGCGCAGCCAGCGGGCGGTGAGCGCACCCAGGGCAGCGAGGGCGATGCCGACGAGCGTCGCGACGACACCGGCACCGATGCTGACGAAGACCGTCGTGCGAGCGCCTGCCATGAGTAGGCTGAGGATGTCACGGCCCGTGTCGTCGGTGCCGAGCAGATGCGGCCAGCTCGGGATGGACCAGCGTGCGCGCACGTCGGACTCCTGAGGATCGAACGGCGTCCAGAACAGCGAGACGAGTGCGGTGAGCGCGATGACCGCCACGACGATCAGACCGAATCGTCCGGTGGCGGTGCGCCACAGTCTCGGAAGCCAGCCGCGCATCACGCCTCCCTCTGGCGCGGATCGACCGCACGGTGGATCAGGTCGACGAGGAATCCCACCACGAGCACGAATCCGGTGAGGACGAGGAGCTCGCTCTGCACCTTGATCAGGTCGCGCGTGCCGACGTCGGCCACCAGCATCCGTCCGATGCCGGGAAGCGTGAAGAGCTGCTCGATCACGACCGACCCGACGATGATGCCGGCGATCTGGAGTCCCAGCACGGTGATGATCGACAGGCCGACGGCGGGGATGCCGTGCGAGATCAGCGACCGCGTGCGCGTGAGGCCCTTGGCTGCTGCCGTGCGCACGAAGTCCTGACCGGCGGCCTGAAGGGTGGCGCTGCGGACGAACCGCATGAGCATCGCCCCCTCGACTATGCCGATCGTGAGAGCGGGCAGCAGGAGCGACTCGAGTGCCTTCCAGGGCGTGCTCCATCCCGTGCGCGGGAATCCCTGTGGTGGAAGCCAGCCGAGCCAGACCGAGAAGACGACGATGAGCATCATCCCCGCCCAGACGACCGGCACAGCCGCGAGGGCCTGTGCGCCGACGCTGAGGGCGGTGCCTCCGCGTCCGCCGCGGCGCAGCGCGGCCAGGATGCCGAACGGCACCGCGATGAGCACGGCGATCAGCAGGGCGAGGATGCCGAGCGGCACCGTCACCTGAGCCTTCTCGAGCAGCTCCTCGCCGACCGAGGCGCCGGAGAGCAGGGACGTGCCGAGGTCCCCTCGGAAGATGCCCCCGATCCACTCGGCGTACTGTGCGGGAAGCGGGCGGTTGAGGCCCAGCGACTCGCGGAGCGCCTCGACCTCGGCGGGGGAGGCCTGGGTTCCCGCGATCAGCTGTGCGACGTCGCCGGGAAACACCCGCAGGGTCAGGAAGATCACCGCACTCGACACGAGGAGCCCTGCGATGAGCAGGACTCCTCGGACGAGCGCGTAGCGGATCACGAAGTGCGCGTCATCACTGCTCGGTGGCCACGGTGACGCCGGCCAGGTTGATGCGCGAGTTGATCGAGTCCTCGGGGAACCCCGTGACGAGCGGGCTCACGGCCGTGATCGTCGCGCCGTTGTACAGCCAGTCCGCCGCGTGGTCCTCGGACACGATCCGAGCGGCCTCGGCGAGCAGGTCCGCCGACTCGTCGGGGTCGACCTCGGCCAGCGCCTCGGTGTAGAGGCTCTGCACCTCGGCGTTGTCGTAGCCGAAGTAGTACTCGGGGTTCGCGAAGTTGCCGAAGTCGCGCGGCTCGACGTGCAGCACGAAGCTCAGGTCGTAGTCGTGGTTGGTGTAGACGTCCTCCAACCAGGTCGGGAACTCGACCGAGTCGACATCGAGGGTGACACCGACCTTCTGGAAGTCGGAGATGAGGACCTTCGGAACCGTCGTGCCGTAGAAGCTCGGGATCGTCAGGGTGAGCTCGAGCTCTTCCTGCCCGGCCTCAGCCAGCAGCTCCTTGGCCTTCTCGGGGTCGTAGGAGACGACATCGGAGAGGTCTTCGTAGCCGGGGTCGAGTTCGGGGATCGGTCCGTAGAGGGCGGAGCCTGCGCCGACGGCCTCGACGAGAGCTTCGTGATCGATCGCGAGACGCAGCGCTTCGCGCACCCTGACGTCGTCGAGAGGAGCCTTGGCATTGTTGAACGCGAGCGTCGCCTTGTCGGTGGTCCGACCGGTCGTGAGTGAGAAGTCGCCGGAGTCCTCGAGCTGCGGGGCGAGATTCGGATCCACCGCGGTGAGCACCTGGACGCCACCGTCGAGAGCCGTGTTCACTCCGGCCGTGAAGTCGGGGATGTACTGGAACTCGACCTCGGCGACTCCCGCAGGCTCGCCCCAGTACGCCTCGTTGCGGGCGAACGTGATGGCGCTGCCCTTGCTCCAGCGCGTCAGGGTGAAGGGGCCGGTGCCGTTCTCGGCGGTTTTGAGATCGGTCGTGTCGCCGGTCTGGAACACGAGGCCCGCGGGGCCGGTCAGCGAGAACAGGAAGTTCTGGTTCGGCTCGGTCAGCACGATCTGCACCGTGGTCGGGTCTGGAGCTGTGATCGAAGCCACAGAGGCGAACTCGGCATTGCCCTGCAACGTCGCGTCAGTGCGCACGGCCTCGTAGGAGGCGACCGCATCGGCGGAGGTGAGTGCGGTTCCGCTGTGGAAGGTGATGCCCTCGTTCAGCGTGAACGAGTACGTGAGTCCGTCTTCGGAGACCTCGTAGTCGGACGCGAGCCGCGGCACGATCTCGTTCTCCTGTGTGCGGCTGACGAGACCCTCGTAGATGTTGTCGATCAGGATCTGCTCGAGCGCTGCGCCGCTGGTGCGACGGATGTCGAGGTTGGTGGGCTCGAGGACGAGGCCCACCTGCAGCGTCGCGTCCGGGTCGGGTTCTCCCACCGGTTCGGTGGCCTCGGGCTCTGCGGCACCTGAGCAGGCGGTGAGGACGATGGCGCTCGCCGCGATCGCGGAGATCAGCGCGAGTCGTCGCGTACGTCGGAACATGGGTTGTTTCCTCTCGGGGCGGCAGTTGCTGTGTGCCGATGGATCGAGCCTAGGGATGTGTCGGGGCGGTGAGGGCGGAATGTGGAACGGAAGGTCACATTCCGCGGGTGGCGAGCGACGAGGAGATCAGTGACGCCAGCTCGGCGGGTGCGGTCTCCTGAACGTTGTGGGTGGCCCGGATGGCGGTGACGCGAGCGTGAGGCAGGCGCTCGCCGAACTCCTTCGCATCCACCTCGCTCACGAAGCCGTCGAGCGCGCGGACGAGCGTCACCGCGGCCGTCGTCTCCGCGAGATCCTGCCATCCGGTGGCGTGGAGCGGCGACGGCGCCGCGACGTCGCCAGGGTCATGGGCTGCCAGCGTCTGAGCGGCGAGGTGAGCGAAATGATGCTTCCACTCGACACGTCCGTCGTCGCGCACACGGGTGTTGAGGAAGACTCCGCGCTCGGTGTCGGATCGGGCGCCCCCGAACCCGAACGCGATCGCGCGGTCGACGAGCTCGTCGCGGGTCGCGAAATCGGTGGGGCCGGCGTAGAACTCGCGCAGGGCGGCTGGGCCGGCGGAGGTGTCGATGCCAGGGGTGATGTCGACGACGATCAGCCCCGAGACGAGGTCGGGTCGAGTGGCAGCGAGGGCTGCGCCGGTGAGGCCGCCGAGCGACTGGCCGACGACCAGCTGTGGGCCATCGGTCCAGGCGTCGAGTGCTGCTGCGACATCGAGCGCGAGCGTGCGAGGGGAGTAGTCGACGTCGCCGCGCCACGACGAGTCGCCGTGCCCGGCGAGGTCGATCGCCAGCACCGGATGCTGAAGAGCGAGCACCGTCGTGTCCCACGTGTGGGCGTTGAGGCCGGCGCCGTGCAGCAGCGTGACACGGGGCGTCTCTTCGCCGAACCGGAGAGCGCTGACGTGACGGCCGTCCGGGAGGGGAAGCGTCACGCGTCGGACGGATGGTACGGG
The DNA here is from genome assembly GCF_006385575.1 of Microbacterium foliorum. Classification (NCBI taxonomy): domain Bacteria; kingdom Bacillati; phylum Actinomycetota; class Actinomycetes; order Micrococcales; family Microbacteriaceae; genus Microbacterium; species Microbacterium foliorum. The sequence goes on from NZ_CP041040.1 coordinate 1,405,206, forward strand.
GACCCCCATCGCCTGCGCCTGTGCGGGAAGATAGTTGAACTCGCTGGTGTCGATCGCCACTTGCATATTCTGCTCTGTTTTCAAGGTGGTGCGGAAATGCAGAGACACCGTGCCAATTCGAGTCGTGTCTATGGTTGTCATAAAGCGAACATGACGGGGTGGTGGCTTGTCGTTGTGCACTTGATCTCTTCGAGGGCAACCTCCCGGAGCGAGTGCACAACGGAATATCATTGAGACATGAGCGAGACGCGAGTGCACCTCTCCAAGACCGAGCCAGCGGCGTATCAGGCGCTCGACGCCTTCGCGCGTACGGTCGGAGACATCTGCGCCGCGAACGGCATCGACGATCGGCTCAAGGAGATCGTGATGATCCACTCCTCACAGCTGAACGGATGCAGCTACTGCACGCGTCTGCACGTCGACAGGGCGCTCAAGGCCGGCATCGACACGGACACGCTCATGCAGATCGCGACCTGGCGAGAGAGCAACGTGTTCAGCGACCGCGAGGAGGCGGCGCTCGAACTCGCCGAGGCCTTCACATTCATCTCGGAGGAGGGCATCTCAGACGAGGTCTACAACCGCGTCGGGGGAGTCTTCACGGAGAAGGAGTACGCAGCACTGAGCTGGGCGTGCATCTCGATCAACGCGTTCAACAGGGTCGTCATCGCCGGCCGATACCCTGTTCCGCCGCGCGCCCCGCAGGCGCAGGCGTGAGCGTCCTCGACATCGACGGCGTCAACAACTTCCGCGACGTCGGCGGGCTTCCCGCGGAAGGCGGGCGGATCCGTTCGGGGATGCTTCTGCGGTCGGGCCAGCTCTCGGCGGCCACCACGGCGGGTGTGAACGAGGTTCGTCGTCGCGTCTCGCACATCGTCGACCTCCGCGACGGCGAAGAGGTCGCGGCGGAGCCGACCGAGATCGAGGGGCCGGACACTACTCACCTTCCGCTGTTCCTCGGATCCGTGCGCTCGTTCTTCGAGACAGATACGAGCCTGGAAGACCTCTATCTTCATCTTCTCGAGGAGAGCGGAGAGCGGCTCGTCGCCGCCATCCGCATCATCGCGGCGGGAGAGCCGACCCTGGTTCACTGCACGGTGGGCAAGGACCGCACCGGGGTGACGGTGGCCCTTGCGCTCGCCGCAGTGGGCGCCGACCGTGAGGCGATCGTCGACGACTATGCGCTCACGGAGTCGCTGCTGCCGGCCGAGCGGTCGAATCGCATCGCGGCATACCTGAGGTCGCAGCATCCGGAGGCGGTGCATGCCGTCGCGTTGGCCACGCAGTCGCCTGCGCCCGTGATGAGGGCGCTTCTCGAGCAGGTGGACGAGCGGTGGGGCTCGGCCGCCGACTATCTCCGTGCGAACGGCATGACGGATCAGGAACTCGAAGATCTTCGGGGAGCGCTCGTGGAAGAAGTGCCCGAGCAAGGTTAGGCAACCCTTCACGTGCTGTATGCTGGATGCATCATGGAGACCTTCCTCGAGACCCGCAGCACGCGTGCTGAGCGCCGCGCCGCACGTCGTCGTGCTCACCACCTGGTGACGGCCGACGAGCACTCGCTGGCCGAGCTCGAGGTGTTCCTCTCGACGTTGCCGCTGTGTGCCTCGGGCCGGATCTTCATCGAGGTCGCTGACGCGTCGGACATCGGCGTGATCGACGCGCCTGGCCGCATGACCGTCACCTGGCTCGCCCGAGCCCAGCGGTCAGGAGCACCCGGAACCGGCCGCGCCTGCGCTCCCGGGGAGGCGCTCGCGCGGGCGACCTGCGCCTGGGCTGACGAGATGCTCTGCGACGACGAGCTCGAGACGCACATCACTCTTCTCGGCGGCTACCTCGGCACTGCCGACATCGTCGAGCACCTGACCGGCGCTCTCGACATCCAGCCCGCTCAGATCCACGCACCCGAGCGGTTCGGACTTCTGCCCGTCGAGCGCTAGGCGCCGAGCGTCTACCGCTGAGCTCTGCTGCGGCGGACGTAGTTGCCGTCTTCGAGCCCTGCCTCGATCTCGAAGCGGTTGCGCAGGGGATCACGGCCTGCGAAGAGATAGAGCGCCGGAAGCAGGATTCCGTAGCGCAGCCACTGTGCTTTGTGCACCGCTTCGTGTCGCAGCATCGCGTCGCTCGGGCGCGCGTCGCCGGTGAGGAAGCAGCCGCCTACGCACACCCCGCCGCGATTGAACGTCCAGTTCGGCATCCCCCGGAACACCCAGAGGCCGGCGCGGCGTTCGACGGGCCCGGTGCTCCACAGCGAGCCCCAGATCCAGCCGACGGCCGTGCCCCACCAGTATCCGAGTCGGCTGATCGGTGAGCGGAGCAGGAACGCGGGAATCCTTCGGTCGAGTCGTCGACCGCGGGCCAGAGCGAGCTCGGCAGCGGGCCGCCAGTCGGCCGTCATGCGACGGCACCGACGAGGCGGAGCAGGGCGCCGAGGTCGTCGACCGCGTCGGCGGGTGAGCGGGGGGCGAACCCGGCGATGGTCGCGCCGGCCAGCGGAACACGTGACCGCAGTGCGCGGATCGCGGTGCTCAGAGTGGCGGGCGCGAGTCCGAACGGGGCAGGGGAGGAGACCCCGGCGATCTCGGCGGGGTCGAGCACATCGACGTCGATGTGCACCCAGACGCGCCGTGCGCCGGTCGCCTCGACCGCGTCGGCCAATGCTTCAGGTGAGTCGAGATCCTGGACGGAGAGCTGCGTGAGGCCTTCGAGGGCCGTCACCTCGGAATCCTCGAGGTTGCGCATGCCCACCGCGACCACCCGGTCGCGGGGAATCCCGGGCGTGACCGCGAGCTGAGGTTCTCCCTCGCCCAGCACTGCTCGGAGCGCCATTCCGGAGAAGGCGCCGGAGGGCGACGTGTCGGGCGTGTGAAGGTCGGCGTGGGCGTCGCACCACACGACGGCGAGGTCGTCGGTTCCCCCGGGGAGAGCTGCCAGCGCGGCGACCGTCACGCTGCAGTCGCCGCCGATGACCACCGTGTCGGCCGTCATGCTCTCGTGGACTAGCTCTCTGGTGCGCAGAAGCGCGCTGAGGCGGCGAACGCCCGTTCCCAGAGATTCACCCGCTTCGACGGGCACGTCGAGCACGGTGGTCGCCGCGCGTGGAAGATCGCCGGCGATCGCCGAGGCGCCGTCGACGAGGAGCATCGCGCGGGCGGCGGGGGAGCCCTGCCACTGCGGGACGACGAGGAAACGCACCATGGGTGCCTCCAGCTGAGAAAGGGGAGCGGGTGCCTCGGACGCGAGGATCCGAGGCACCCGCAGGTGTATCAGGAGCCTTCGATGGCCTGGCGAGGGGCGGAGCCGCCCGCCTTCAGCTCGGCGAGACGAGCCTCGACCTCGGTGAGCTCACCGAGGTCCTCGAGGCTCTCGAACTGCGCGTCGAGGCTCGATGCCGCGAGTTCGATCTTGCCCTGCGCAAGAGCCTCCTGGCGGCGGACCTTGTCTTCGAAGCGGCCAAGTTCGCTGGTGGGGTCGAGGACATTGATCGACGACACCGCATCCTGCACCTTCGTCTGCGCCTCGGCGACCTTGGCGCGGGCGAGCAGCTCGCTGCGCTTGTTCTTCAGCTCGCCGAGCTTGTCCTTCATGCCGTTGAGGCCGGACTTCAGCTTGTCGACGATCTCGGTCTGCGCGGCGATCTGCGGCTCGGCGCCGGTCGCCTCGCGCTCGGCGCTGATCTGGCGCTGAAGAGCGATCTTCGCGAGGTTGTCGAACTTGTCGGCGTCTGCGGCGTCGCCCTTGGTGCGCATCTCATCGGCCTTGCGGCTCGCGGCGAGCGCCTTGTTGCCCCATTCCGTGGCCGCCTGGACGTCTTCTTCGTGGTCGCGCTCGAGCAGGCGCAGGTTGCCGATGGTCTCGGCGATGGCCGACTCGGCATCCGCGATGCTGTTCGTGTAGTCGCGAACGAGCTGGTCGATCATCTTCTGCGGGTCTTCCGCAGAGTCCAGGAGGGAGTTGATGTTCGCGCGGACAAGGGTCGAGATACGTCCGAAGATGGACTGCTTGGTCATGCGTGGTTCCTTTCAGAGGGTCGGACTCGATGTCTGGGGTCGATGTGTGTGCGGCTCAGAAGCGTCGCCCTCCCGAACGGCCGCTGCGGCCGCTGGAGCGGCTGCCGCCGCCTCCGCCGAAACCGGAGCTGCGGAATCCGCCGCCTCCGCTGGAGCGCCAGCTGCTGCGCCGGGAGGAGCCGCCGCCTCCGCCTCCGCCACCGGAGAGCAGCCCCCCGATGATGCCGCCGAGGATGTCGCCTCCGAGGCCGGAGCCGCCCGAGCCGGATCCGCCGAAGATGCTGCCGCCCCCACCGCCCCAGCTGTCGTTCTGGTACCGGTTCGGGGTCATCGCCTCGACGTCGGCCTGAGCCGACGAGGTGGCCTGACGGACGAGATCGAGCGAGCGGCCGGCTTCGGTGAGCGCCGCTTCGGGGTCGGATGCGCGCAGGTTCAGTGCCTGGGTGAGGGAGGCTTCGGCCTGCGACAGCCGAGTGCGTGCGGTCGACCCGACGGTGCCGCGGCGCGTCTCGATGTACTCACGGGTCGCGCGGATCTCGGAGCCGGCCTGGGTCAGCGTCTGCTCGAGCATCTGCTGCGTTCGGCGGGCGCGCTCGACGGCCTGCATGCCCTGGGCGATGGCGGCATCGATCTGAGCGTTCGCCGCCGTGAGGGCTTCGAGCACTCGCTGGGGGCTGCGTGATGTTCCAGCGAGGCCGGCCTGGGCCTGCTGCAACTGCTGGGCCGTCGCCGCGGCGACCGAGGAGATCGCTCCGCCGGAGTCGGGCAGCTGCTGGGCGGCGGCGATGTCCGCCTGCAGCTCGGCCACCAAGGCCTGTGCCTGCGCTTCGATGTTCGTCAGCTCGGCGCCGAGTGCGGTGATCGCCTGCGCCAGCTGAGCTGCCTGGGCGACTGACTGCTCGGCCGTGCGGATCGCGAAGGCCGCCTCGCCGGATCTGCCCGCGGCGATCGCCTCTGCGGCGGCCTCGATCGAACGGTCTGCGAGCAGCGCGCGCTCGTGGGCCTGCGCCGGGTTGTCGGCGACGGTCGACAGAGCCGCGGGGTCGTAGGTGTCGGCGAGAGCCGAGAGCGCAGAGGCCGCGCCGGCGAGGACAGGTGCGAGCGCTGCCCGCTCGCCCTTGACTCGCTCGAGCTCCTGGGGGGCGTTCTGCTCGAGCTTGCGTAGAGCGTCGAACGCCTCGGTGTTCTCGTCGAGGACGTCGTCGATCTCTTCGCAGATCTGGATGATGCGGATGTGCCAGGCGCGACGATCGTGGACGGTGTCCTCGATCTCGTCGTCGAGCTTCTGCTTGAGATCGAAAGCCTCCGACATCTTGGCCTTGGCGGTCTCGACGGCGCCGGTGAACGCCGAGGTGGCCGCTTCGCCGAACTGCGCGACGGCGAAGCCGAGTTCCTCGCGGCTCGAGGTGATCGCATCGTCGGCCTGCACGAGGGCAGCACCCGCCTGCGTCTGCACCTGCTCGTCGGTCAGAGTCGAGAACGGATCGTTCGGATCGGGCTTCTCGGGCATGGCGCCGCGCCTGCGGATCTCGGCATTCCGACGGGAGCGGCGGACGAGCGCGATCACGAGCCACACGATGAGGCCGAGCGCGATGACCGCGACCACGATCACCGTGGCTCGCAGAGCACCCGCCCCGCCGTCGCCCTCGATCTCGTCGGCGGCGAGGACGATCATGCCCTCCCAGTCCTCCTGCGCGGCGAGGCTCAGTATCTTGTCTTCGACATCGTCGAGCTTGCTGTCGCTGAGCGGGCCGTCGGGCGCGGCCGAGATGTAGTAGCTGCGTCCGTCCACCGCGATGGCGAGGAGATACTGCTCGGATCCCAGGTTGTTGTTCTCTGCGACGGTGTCGGCCCAGGCGACGCTGTCGGACGGCGAGGTGAAGTCGTCGACGAGAACGACGAAGAGGTCGGACGAGGAGTTGTCGCTGAGCGTCTGGAGGCGGGCCTCGACGGCATCCTCTTCGCTGGCGCTGAGGGCGTCGGCGTCATCGGTCACGTATCCCGAGTCGAGCGTGACCGGATCGGTCGCAGATGCGGCCGAGACGGAGAACGCCCCTGCGGCCGCTGCCGCGGTCAGTGCGGCCAGCGCCAGCCACCGTGTCTTCATCGTGTTCCCTCCGACCGGCAGCCGAGCCCCATGGCACGAGTCTATGCACTGAGGCCGACACGCGACAGCTTCCGAGCGGGGATAGCCGTTCGCCCTCAGCGGAGACACATACGCTGGATGGCATGGACGACAGGTACGGATCGGATGTGCTCGCGGCTGGCTGGCGGGAGCGCGCGGCGAAGCCGGTGCCGCAGGTTGCCGCCGAGCTCGATCTCGTCGTCGAGGTCGCGCAGGACGGATTCTGCGGAGCGGTCACGCGAGTGCAGGGTGGCAATGTCGAGCTCGAGGATCGGGTCGGGCGCAAGCGACTCTTCCCTCTCGGCGGCGGGTTCCTGATCGACGGATCGCCGGTGCGCCTCACCCCTCCCGCGGCGAAGGAGCAGGGGCTCCGACGCACGGCATCCGGATCCTTCGTGGCCGCCGATCAGCGGGCCAGGGTCGCGCTGCCCAGCCGCATCCTGGTGGAGGGAAAACACGACGCCGAGCTCGTCGAGAAGGTGTGGGGAGCAGACCTGCGGGTCGAGGGCGTGGTCGTCGAGTTCCTACAGGGAGTCGATCTGCTCGATGAGCTGCTCGCCGCAGAGCCGCCCAGCGCATCGCGCCGCTACGGGGTTCTGGTGGATCATCTCGTGCCCGGTTCGAAGGAGTCGCGTCTCGCGGATGCAGTGGCCCGAGGTCCGCACGGGAAGCACGTGCGGATCGTCGGACATCCCTTCGTCGACGTCTGGCAGTGCGTCACCCCTCGAGCCCTGGGCATCGCGAAGTGGCCCGAGATCCCTCGAGGGACCGATTGGAAGACGGGAATCTGCCGGGCGTTCGGCTGGCCCTATGAGACGCAGGGCGACACCGGTCGAGCCTGGCAGCACATCCTGTCGAAGGTGCACACGTATCGCGACCTCGAGCCCGCGCTCCTCGGCCGTGTCGAGGAGCTGATCGACTTCGTGACCGCGCCCGCGCCCTGATCTGCGGTCTGTGGGGCTGATCACCGCCGACTACCCTGGAAGCATGCCCGAACCCCGCACCTTCCGCGACGAACCGGTCTCCTTCGTGCGCCGCAGCGGCCGCATGTCCGACGCCCAGGAGCGCGCCTTCGAAGAGCTCGGACCGCACTACCTCCTGGACGTCCCCCGCGATGTCGCCTGGACCTCGGTGCACCCTGAAGCGAGGCTCGAACCGACCGTCGAATACGGGCGCGAGGCCGATCTGTACGTCGAGATCGGCTCCGGTCAGGGGCACGCGATCGTCGCCGCCGCATCGTCGCGCCCCGATGACGACTTCCTCGCCGTCGAGGTCTTCCGCGCCGGGCTCGCCAGGACGATGCTCGATGCCGACCGCGAGGGCGCTCGCAACGTGCGCGTGGTCGAGGCGAACGCGCCGGAGGTGCTCTCGTCGTATCTGCCCGAGGCCGCGGCCGCCGAGGTCTGGATCTTCTTCCCCGACCCGTGGCACAAGAAGAAGCACACCAAGCGACGGCTCGTCCGCCAAGGGTTCGGTGACACCGCAGCCCGTGCGCTTCGCGACGGAGGTCTCCTGCGTCTCGCGACCGACTGGGAGGACTACGCGCTGCAGATGCGCGAGGTGCTGGACGCCGAGCCCCTGTTCGAGCGCGCATTCGACGGCGACTGGGCGGAGCGGTTCGACGGACGCGTCATGACGGCCTTCGAGCGCAAGGGCATCGCCAAGGGGCGCGACATCCGCGACCTCGTGTATCGGCGGAAGTCGCGCGCGTGATCGACACTCAGCGCACGTCGACGACCTGGCCCGCTGTCGTGCCTGCGCTGCTCGTGTGCCTTGCGGCACCGGCGTTCTTCGTGGCGCAGATCGCCTGGCTCGGCTGGGTGCTGCTCGCGCTGGGTGTCGGCGCAGCCTGGTTCGTCGAACGGCGCCTGCCCTCGTCGCCGGATCAGACGGTGAGCGTCGGCGCGCGGCGTGAGAGCGCTCGCGTGATCGGTGTGAGCCGTCAGCCCTCGCTCACCAGGGACCTCTCGCTGATCGCCCTGGGAATGCTCATCGTAAGCGTCATCCCGCTGGCCGCGGAGCTCGACAACCTCGCGATGCTGCGGTTCACCCTCGCTCTCGGCGGCGCGGTCGCGGTGCCGTACGTCGTCTCGCGCTTCGTCTTCCGAGACCGCGCGATCAGCTTCCCCTGGCGTGCCCACAAGAGATGGGGACGCCTGCAGTGGGGGTGGCTGGTGGCGGTCCTGGTGCTCGGCTGGCTGATCCTGCCGTTCTACTTCATCACGAGCGGCGTCTACCAGAACTGGCCGGTCGTCGATTCGCCCGACCTCATCGCTCGCCTGTTCGTCGGCGTCGGAGCGGTCGGCATCTGGGACGAGCTGTTCTTCATCTGCACCGTCTTCGCACTGCTGCGCAGGCACTTTCCCGATGCCCTCGCCAACGTCCTGCAGATGATCGTGTTCGTGTCGTTCCTGTGGGAGCTGGGCTATCGCGAGTGGGGCCCTCTTCTCACCATCCCGTTCGCGCTCCTGCAGGGGTTCATCTTCATGCGGACGCACTCGCTGGCCTATGTCGTGACCGTGCACCTGCTGTTCGATGCGGTCGTCTTCGCCGTGCTCGTGCACGCGCACAACCCCGGACTGCTGCCGATCTTCCTGATCTGACAGGGCGCGAGGGTCGATACGATCGAGTCATGCTCATCGTCGGACTCGTCCTCGCCGCGGCCGCTGCCGCGTTCCACGTCTTCATCTTCGCGCTCGAATCGCTCAAGTGGACCGAACCCGAGACGAGGAAGATCTTCGGCGTCGCCAGCCAAGCGGATGCCGTCACCATGAAGGCTCTCGCCTTCAACCAGGGCTTCTACAACCTGTTCCTGGCTCTCACCGCACTTCTCGGCGTCGGCTTCGTGATCATCGGCCTCACGACGGTCGGACTGACGCTGGTCTTCGCGGGCACGGGAATGATGCTCGCGGCAGCGCTGGTGCTCGTGCTCTCCGACCGCACCAAGCTGCGTGCGGCCGCGATGCAGGGCACCCTGCCGCTGCTCGCCGTCATCTCGACGGCGATCGGTGTGTCGATCGGCTGATCTCCGAGCTGATCGTGTTCGAGGGGTGACTTCGCGGGTGACACGGGCCACACTCGATGCATGAGCGACTGGGTTCTGCACGTGGACATGGACCAGTTCATCGCTGCGGTCGAGGTTCTTCGCAGGCCCGAGCTCGCGGGACTGCCGGTGATCGTGGGCGGCAGGGGAGACCCGACGGAGCGAGCTGTCGTATCGACGGCCTCGTACGAGGCGCGCGAGTTCGGCATCGGATCGGGGATGCCGTTGAAGATCGCGGCACGCAAGGCGCCCGACGACGCGGTCTTCCTGCCGGTCGACCACGAAGCCTATGAGTCGGCATCGACCGAGGTGATGTCGACGCTGCGTGCGCTGCCCGGGGTGTTGCTCGAGGTCATCGGCTGGGACGAGTGCTTCCTCGGCGTCACGACGGATGACCCCGAGCGGGTCGCGAGCATCGCTCAGACCGCGGTGCTCGAGTCGACCGGCCTGCACTGCTCGGTCGGCATCGGCGACAACAAGGTGCGCGCCAAGATCGCCACCGAGTTCGGCAAGCCTCGCGGCATGTTCCGGCTCACCGCCGAGAACTGGTTCGAGGTCATGGGCGACAAGCCCACGCGAGACCTCTGGGGTGTGGGGCCGAAGGTGCAGAAAAGGCTCGCCGCCCACGGGATCACGACGGTACGCGAGCTCTCAGACTCGGACCAGGATCAGCTCGTCACGGAGTTCGGTCCGCGTATGGGTGTCTGGTACCGCGATCTCGGCTCGGGCCTCGGACCGAGCGTGGTCGACGACACCCCCTGGGTGGCGCGCAGCCACAGTCGGGAGACGACGTTTCAGCAGAACCTCACGACGACCGCGGAGGTGCAGTCAGCGCTCACCGAGCTGGCAGGGCAGGCCTTCGACGACTGCGCCGCCGACGGGCGCCCGGTCATTCGCGTGCATCTCAAAGTGCGGTACGCGCCGTTCGAGACCAAGACGTTCGGTCGCAAGCTGTCAGAGCCGACGACCGAGCGCGCGGAGGTCGTCGCTGCGGCTCTCGCACTCGGCGCCACGCTCGATCACGACCGGGAGGTGCGACTTCTCGGCGTGCGCGCTGAGATGGCGATGCCGGAGGGTGGCGACGGGGCGGAGCGCACCCCCGTCAGAGGACGAATCTGACGGGGGCGGTCAGGCACCGGGTGGTCAGAACTTCAGAAGGACCTTGCCCACGCGGCCGGCGGTGTTGCTCGCACGGACGGCGTCGGCGGCCTCAGAGGCATCGAAGACCCCTGCGACCGGCAGGGTCAGGGTACCGTCGCCGACGCGCTGGAAGAGCTCGCCGAACAGGGCGCCCCGCGTAGCGGCATCCATCGTCTGGATGACCTTGCTGCCCCAGAAGCCCTTGACGGTCGCCTGCTTGAAGATGACATCTCCGGAGGCGATCTCCATCGTGGGGGAGTTCATGGCTCCGAACGCGACGAGTGTGCCGCCCTCGCCGAGGAGCGACAGCACGTCGCCTGCCGACGAACCGCCGACCGAGTCGATCCCGTAGGCGATGTGCGCACCGCCGGTGATCTCGGCGACCTGCTCGCGCCAGCCGTCGTGGTCGGTCGCGACGACGTTCTCGATGCCCTGTTCGCGGAGTTCGTCGACACCGGCCGAGCGGCGCACGAGGCCGATGACGTTCACGCCGCGGGCTGCGCCGAGCTGGGCGAGCATGCGCCCGACTGCACCGTTCGCTGCGTTCTGGACGATCCAGTCGCCCTTCTCCGCCCCCAGGAAATGCAGCAGGCTCACGGTGCTGAACGGCATCGAGACGAGCTGCGCCGCGCTCTCGTCGCTGAGCGACTCGGGAACCGGGATGAGCCCCGCGGCGTTCGCGACCACGTACTCCGCCCAGGCGCCGAACGTGCCGCCCGAGGCGACGCGCTGGCCGACGGTCAGGTTGTCGACGCCCTCGCCGAGAGCGTCGACGATGCCGAGCGCCTCGGTGCCGGATGCCGCCGGCAGCTCGGGCTTGAAGCCATAGGTTCCCCGGATGGTCCAGAGGTCGTGGTTGTGGATGGGGGAGAGGATGATCCGCAGGCGAACCTGACCCGGGCCGGGCTCGGGGGTGGGGCGTTCGGTGACGGTCAGAACCTGTTCGGGATCGCCGAAGGTGTCATGGGTGAGTGCGCGCATTGTGTCTCCTTGTGGGATCGGTCGTGGGGGATGCTCTGGGTGGATCAGTCGTCGGTGACGGTGATCTCGACGTCGATGTTGCCGCGGGTCGCGTTGGAATAGGGGCACACCTTGTGTGCGGCGTCCGCGAGCGCCTGAGCCTGCTCGTGGGGGAGGTCGGGGATGACGACCTCGAGCTTCACGGCGAGTCCGAAACCTCCCTCGCCGTTGGATCCGATCTGCACGCGGGCGCCGACCGACGAGTCGGTGATCTTGACCTTCTGCGTGCGGGCGACGGACTGCAGCGCCGAGTGGAAGCACGCGGCGTAGCCGGCGGCGAACAGCTGCTCGGGGTTGGCGCCGTCGCCGCTGCCGCCCATCTCCTTCGGGATGGCGAGGTCGAGCTCGAGGTTGCCTTCGCTCGTGGCGACGCGGCCGGCTCGTCCGGCTCCGGTGGCGAGTGCCTCGGCGGTGTAGAGAGCTTCCATGATGTGGATTCCTTCCGGGTTGTGGTCAATCGGCGCGCGGTGTGCGCGTGGAGGGAGCGGTCTTCTGCAGTCGCTCTGTGAGTTCCTGCAGCTCGGCGATCAGGCGGTGACGCTGGTCGTCGTCGTGCATGCCGGCGAGAGCGGCGATGGTAGTGTGGACCGGGGCGACCTCAGAGCGCAATGCCGTGCCCGCTTCGGTCAGCACGACGGTGACGACACGCTCATCGGCTGAGCTGCGGGCTCGGCTCACATAGCCCGCCTGCTCGAGGCGGCGGACGAGAGGGGAGAGGGTGCCCGAATCGAGCTGCATGGCGTCGCCCAGCGAGCCGATGGTCTGCTCGCCCTCCATCCAGAGGATCGCGAGCACGAGATACTGCGGGTAGGTGAGGCCCCACGGTGCGAGAAGGGCTCGATAGGCCTGCGTCGTCGCGCGCGCGGCGGAATACAGCGAGAAGCACACCATCTCATCGGTCACGGCCATCCATCAAGCATTGCACACGATTAGATTGTGCACAATCTAAATGCGACCCGACCCTCGCTGCGATGAGGCCGTGAAGGTCCGCTCCGTCGACCTTGTCGACATATTCGTCTACCTCGTCGTGCTCGGCGTCTTCATCCAGCTGTTCCCCGAGGTCATCTCCGAGTCGTTCCTTCTCGCCCTGCTGACTGCGGTGCTGCTCAAGGTCGTGCTCGAGGGGGTGCTCTTCGTGAAGAAGCGCATCGTCGCCCGCATCCGCGGCACGCACAGCCACTGGATCAGAGTGCTGAACGTCGGGGCGTTGCTGCTCGTCCTTCCCGGTAGCAAGTTCCTCGTGCTCGAGATCGTGGCGTGGGTCTTCGGCGACGCCGTGTATCTGGGTGGGTTCTTGCAGGTGACCGCGCTCATCATCGTGCTGATGCTCGCCAGAGGCGGCGTGCGGAGGGTCATCGATCGTCCGACTCCGGAGTTGCCGACCAACTGATACTCGCTCGCTGTCGGGGCGCAGATATCGTGACACTTGTCTAATTGCTAGATAGGCTAGTAGTCATGGAACGCTACATTCGCCTGCGCTGGGTGGGCCTGGTCTTCATCAGCATCGCCGTCTCGCTGATCATCGTCGATTCGACGATCGTGAATGTCGCGATTCCGGCGATCGTCGACGACCTAGGCATCACCTCGACCGAGGTGCAGTGGGTGCAGGAGGCCTACACGCTGGTGTTCGCCGCCCTGCTCCTCGTGTTCGGCAGCCTGGCGGATCGATTCGGACGACGGCGCGTGATGATCATCGGTGTCGTCGTCTTCGCGGCATCCTCGGTGCTCGCCGCGTTCGCACCGGACGGCGGGATGCTGATCCTCGCCCGTCTCGCGCAGGGAGTCGGAGGATCGATGATCCTGCCGACCACCCTCTCGATCATCAACGCGACCTTCCGCGGCCGCGAGCGCGGCATCGCCTTCGCCGTGTGGGGCTCGACCATCGGTGGAATGGCGGCCGTCGGGCCGCTTCTGGGGGGATGGCTGACGACCGAGTTCTCCTGGCGCTGGGCTTTCGGCATCAACATTCCTCTGGGGGTCATCATCATCGTCGGGGTGCTGCTCACGGTGGCCGAATCGCGCAGCGACCGACCGTCGAAGATCGACGTCGTCGGAGCGATCCTTTCGGTGATCACGATGGCGAGTCTCGTGTTCGGTCTGATCGAGGGGCGCACCTACGGGTGGTGGCTCGTCGACCAGCGCCCAGAGCTCGGCGACTGGAGCTGGCCGCTGGATGTGTCTCCGATCCCGTTCGCCTTCGCGTTGGCCGTCGCGGGGCTCGTCGCCTTCATCGCGTGGGGTGTGCACCGGGAACGCCACGGCAGGTCGACCCTCTTGGCACTGCGACTGTTCTCCATCCCGTCGTTCCGCAACGGCAACGTCGCCGCCACGGTGGTCTCGCTGGGCGAGTTCGGCATCATCCTCGCACTGCCGCTGTGGCTGCAGTTCGTCCTGGGCTTCGACGCGCTGCAGACCGGCCTGCTGCTGCTCGCCCTTGCCGGCGGGTCATTCGTCGCCAGCGGTGCGGCAGGCGCGGCGAGCGGCAAAGTCGCTCCGGTCTGGGTGGTGCGAGCGGGGCTCCTGGCCGAGATCGTCGGCGTCGCGGGCGTCGGCTTCGTCATCGCCCCGGACGCGTCGTGGGTGCCTCTCATCCCGTTCCTCTTCGTCTACGGACTCGGTGTCGGCCTCGCCACGGCGCAGCTGACGGGTGTCGTGCTCGCCGACGTGCCGGTCGACGACAGCGGCGCGGCGTCGGGGACGCAATCGACCTCCCGGCAGCTCGGAGCAGCGCTGGGAGTCGCAGTCCTGGGCACGGTGCTGTTCACGAGCACGGCCGGGATACTCACATCGTCACTAGACGCACGGGGGCTTCCTGTTGAGCAGCGCGACCAGATCGTGTCGTCCGTCGTCGACAGCGCCGGCGCGGCGATCAGCGGGCTGGAGGCTCAGCCCGAGACCGCCGAGATCGCAGACGACGCGAAGGCGGCATTCTCCGACGGCACACGGTTCGCCGCGTGGACGGCGGCAGGATTCCTGTCGCTGGGCCTGCTCTCGACGATTTCGCTCGGAGCCGGTGCGGGAGCGAAGGCACGCCGCGACGAGGATTCTGCACCTGCAGATGACGCGGCGGGGATCGGTACGTCTGACTGACGGAGGCCGGGGCCTATCGGTCGCCTGTTGCGCTGCCGCGTGCGGAACGGCGACGTCGGGGTCGCGTGTCGGATCTCTCCTCTGAGGGGCGCACCTCTGGAGGAATCGCGGTGCGGTCACCGGAGAGCCATCGAAGCCATGTCGTGCTCGGGTCTCCCTCGAGCACCAGAGTGCGCACGAGCAGGGTGAGCGGAATCGACAGGATCGCCCCGAGTGGTCCGATGATGAACGTCCAGAAGATGACCGAGAGAAAGCTCAGTGTGAGGCTGAGGTCGACGGCGTCGCTGACGAACTTGGGCTGCACGAGAACCTGCAGCACGACGTTGACGACGCAGTAGACCGCGATGACTCCGAGGAGCAAGGGCCAGTCTCCGACGACGAACGCGAGGATGGCCGGTGGCACGAGGCCGAGGATGAACCCGATGTTCGGGATGAAGTTCGTCACGAAGGCGAGGATGGCCCAGACGATGGGAACCGGGATCCCCATCCACCACAGCGCGAGCCCGTCGATGACCGCGACGATGGCGCCGAACGTGGCGTTCACGACGTAGTACCTGCGGATGCCGGAGTTGAGGTGCACGATGCGCTCGATCGTCGCTCCCTTGGTGGCTGCGAAGAGCGCGGGGGCCTGACGATAGCGGGCGGCATCGACCGCCATGAAGATGATGTACGCGCAGACGAAGAACAACGCGGTGGCCACGCTGAGCACGGTGCCGCCGACGCTGCGAACGAGCCCGAGCAGTGTCTCCGGGTCGAGCACCGAAGCCGCGGCATCCGAGGCTTCCGCGTCCAGCCCGAGCGACTGCAGAGTTGAGACGAGCTGAGCTGCGGCTCGGTCAAGACCGCCCTCGGAGACGAGGTCGGTGATCAGCCGAGCGAACTGCGTACCTGCGAGCCACAGCAGTGCCCCCATGGCCACGAGAATCAGATAGGCGAGAGCGATGACTGCCGTGGTGCTCGCCCACCGGGGCCAGCCGCGCCGATCGAGCGGGCGGCGCAGGGGCTCGCAGATGACCACGATCACGATCGCGAGTGCGACGGGCCCGAACACCTCACGGATGAAGTACACCCCGGCGAGAGCGACGGTTGCCGCCGCGAGCGTCAGGAGAACGCGCAGGCTGGGGGAGAGGACTCCGGCGGGAGCGGAATCCGGAGCGGGAGAAGTGCGTGTGGTGGCGTGGACGTCCTTCGGCCGGCGATTGCGCAACATCTCACGAATCATAGGCGGTGAGCAGCAGCAGGAGCGCGAGGCCCTGCAACAGGGACAAGATTGCGCTGAATGATGACGCCCGCGAAGGCCGCCAACCCCGTCCAGGCGGATGGTGTCGTCGAGGCTCTGGGTGTGGACATGGCTGTCACCTCGGAGCACACCGCGCTCAACGAGAAAAGCCGCCTGAAACCAGGCGGCTTTCCTCGTATTGATCGGTGTCGCGTACGAATCTGCGTTCGTTCCACGAACAACCTTGTGTGCCCCCGACAGGAGTCGAACCTGCGACCTACGGTACCGGAAACCGGCGCTCTATCCACTGAGCTACGGAGGCGTACCGATCGACAATATCACTGCTGGGGAGTGGTCTCCGACTCACCGGCCTCGGTCACCGGCGCGTCGCCCAGTTCGCCGAGTGCGGTGGCCAGCTTCTCAGCGAGGTAGCGGTGTCCGTCGGTCGACGGATGCTTGCGGCCCACCTCGACGTCGATGACCGACAGATAGTTCTGCTCGGTGATCCACTCCTGTGCGATGGGGGAGATGTACCACCAGCTGCGAGCCGCGGCGAGGGCGCCGAGATCGGCGTCGATGCGAGCGGTCTCGGCACCGACGGGCAACTCGTGCGGTGCCGGGCCGAGAATGACGATGGTGGCCTCCGGATACTTCGCCGCGATCGCGTCCCAGGCGGCGGTGACAGCTTCTCTGTACCCGGCCTCACCCTGGGCTCGGTCGTTGATCGACCCCTGCAGGATGATCAGGTCGGGGGTGAGCGTCGGATCCAGAGCGGCGATGCGCTCGCCGAAAGCGGGGCCGTCGAGTCCGGGCTTGAGGTAGCCGCTGCCGCGGACACCGTCCACGATCGTCTCGCCATCGATCAGATCGGCGAGCCGATACGCGTAGCCGAGGGTCGGGTCGGTCGCGGCCGAGCCGTAGGTCCACGAATCGCCGAAGACGAGAACGGTCGGCTGCTCGGGAAGGAGCAGCGGGGCAGGCGCGATCTCGACCGCTTCCTGCTCGCTTGCCGCGGCACCGACGGGTGTCGAGGAAGGCACCGGAACCCACGGGCGCCAGACGCCGAGGACGACCGCGGCGAGCGCCAGGATCACGGCGACGGCGAGGCCTGCGACGGGCAGTCGACGACGTGCAGGAGTGGCCTTCATGGCATGACTGTAGATCACGATCCGGCCCTCGCAAATTCGGGCGCGTGACGCGCCGTAAACTGGGAGGCCTATGAACCCTGAAACGCTCGCCACAGCCCTCCTCGCCGTCCTCGCACCGATCGCCGAGGAACGACGTCCTGGCGAGCCGCTCGCGCTCACCGCATCGGACATCGTCTTCGAGCGCCCCCGCAACCGCGACCACGGTGACTGGGCCTCGAACATCGCGATGCGCCTGGCGAAGCCGTTCGGCACGAATCCGCGTGAGCTCGCGCAGCAGATCGCCGACGGGCTCGCGCAGGTCGACGGCGTGCAGAGCGCCGAGGTCGCAGGCCCCGGGTTCATCAACATCCGCCTCGATGCGGCTGCCGCCGGTGCCCTGGCGAAGACCATCGTCGACGCCGGCGCCGAGTACGGGCACAACGACACTCAGGCAGGCCACACCATCAACATCGAGTTCGTGAGCGCGAACCCGACCGGTCCGCTCCACATCGGCCACACCCGCTGGGCGGCGCTCGGGGATGCGATCGCTCGTGTACTCGCGGCCTCCGGAGCGAAGGTCGCCCGGGAGTACTACATCAACGACGCCGGCGTTCAGATGGAGCGCTTCGCGAACTCGGTGCTCGCCGCAGTCAAGGGCGAGCCCACACCCGAGGGCGGATATGCCGGCAGCTATATCGGCGACCTGGCAACGCGCGTCCTCGAGGCACGCCCCGATCTGCTGGATCTTCCGGATGACGAGCAGGTCGTCGTCACTCGCGAACTCGCATACGGTTTTCAGCTCGATGAGCAGAAGCAGTCGCTCTCGAAGTTCAACGTCGACTTCGACGTGTGGTTCTCGGAGCGCACACTGCACGCGAAGGACGAAGACGGCATCAGCTTCGTAGACCGCGCCGTCGACCGCCTTCGCGAGCAGGGCCACGTGTTCGACGACGAGGGCGCAGTGTGGGTGCGCACGACCGACTTCGGCGATGACA
Source organism: Microbacterium foliorum (assembly GCF_006385575.1). Classification (NCBI taxonomy): domain Bacteria; kingdom Bacillati; phylum Actinomycetota; class Actinomycetes; order Micrococcales; family Microbacteriaceae; genus Microbacterium; species Microbacterium foliorum. The sequence continues at coordinate 1,422,972 of NZ_CP041040.1, forward strand.
AGGATCGTGTGATCCGTCGCTCCAACGGCGAGTACACCTACTTCGCCGCCGACGCCGCGTACTACCTCAACAAGGGTGACCGCGGATTCGAGTACAAGATGTATCTGCTCGGTGCCGACCACCACGGGTACGTGCATCGTCTCAAGGCGATCGCGGGCGCGGCGGGGGAGGACCCCGAGAAGAACGTCGAGGTGCTGATCGGGCAGCTCGTGTCTGTGGGCGGAGCACGGCTCAGCAAGCGCGCCGGGAACATCATCGAGATGGACGATCTGCGCGAATGGCTCGGCACTGATGCACTGCGCTATTCGCTCGAGCGCTCGCCTGCCGACTCGCCTCTCGCGCTCGACCCCGAGCTGCTGCAGAAGCGCACGAACGACAACCCGGTGTTCTACGTCCAGTACGCGCATGCCCGCACGCACAACGTCGCGCGCAACGCCGCCGACTCCGGGGTGGATCGTTCGGAGTTCGCACCCGAGACGCTCACGCACGAGACCGAGAGCGCGCTGCTCGGCGCTCTGCAGGAGTTCCCTCGCATTGTGGCGTTCGCCGCTGAGGTGCGCGAGCCGCACCGCGTCGCGCGCTACCTCGAGGAGCTCGCGGGCCTGTATCACCGCTGGTACGACAACTGCCGGGTCATCCCGCAGGGCGACGACCCTGTCGAGACGGTGCACCGCACGCGTCTGTGGTTGAACGACGCTGCGGGACAGGTCTTCCGCAACGGGCTCGACCTGCTCGGCGTGTCCGCCCCAGAGCGCATGTGACTCCTGCTGCCGTCCGGCGCCGTAGGGCAGGATGGCAGCATGAGCGACGACAACCACACCGTTCCATACCCCGCTGCGGATTCCGAGCATCCGACGCTCGTGATCCCCGGTGGGAAGGACGGTGTGGCTGTCGACGGTGTCGCGTCACCCGCGCGCAAGCGCAAGCGGTGGCCGTGGGTGCTGCTGACCGTCGTGGTGCTGCTGGCCGCTCTCGTCGTCGCGGCGGAGTTGATCGCGCGGGCTGTCCTGCCCGGCATCGTGCGGGGGATCGTGATCGAGCAGCTCGACCTTCCCGCTGACCAGGAGCTCGCGGTCGAAGCCGACGGCATCCTGCTGCCTCAACTGATCGGCGGAACTCTCGACAGCCTGCACCTCTCCACCGATTCCGTGACTCTCGAAGGCATCACGGGTGCCGTCGACGTCACTGCCACCGGTGTCCCGCTGCGCGGCGGCGATCTGCGCGACGCATCAGGCACCATTCGCATCGACGAGTCGCAGTTCACGACGTTGCTCTCGAACACCGACCTGCCCATCGACACCGTCACGCTCGAGACGCCGAACGCGACGGTCTCCGGCTCCGTGAGCGTGCTGGGCATCACGATCCCGATCTCCCTGACGGTGACTCCCGGCGTTGCAGAGGGAGACCTCGAACTGACACCTGTCGGGCTGACGATCGGCGGGCTCGAGGTCGACGCGGATCAGGTCGGCTCGACCCTCGGCGCACTCGGAGAACAGCTCACCGAGACGCAGCGCATCTGCATCGCCGATCAGCTGCCCGCCGGCATCACCCTCACCGACCTCGAGATCGATGGATCGGAGGCGGTGATCGACGTCGACGTCGACGGCGCCATCGCGACCGACGAGAGCCTGCTCGCGAAGGGCACCTGCCCTCAGGCGTGACGCTCAGTCGTCGTCGGAGCCGAGGCGGGCTTCCCGTTCGGCCTTCTGCGCTGCGCGAAGCTCCGACGTCGCGAGCGCGACCTCGGCCTCGGCGCGTTGCACACGTCGCTGCGGGAAGGTCGTCGCGCCGAACCGGGCGTGCACGCGGTCTTTGCGCTCCTCCTCCGACGTGACGATGTAGGCGCAGGAGATCAGGATCACCTGAGTCGACAGATTGAGCCAGATCAGCAGCGCGAGCAGTGTGGCGAAGGAGGCGAGCAGCGGATTGCTCGTCGCGCCGCCGATGAACAGTCCGGAGAGCTCCTGCAGCACCAGCAGTCCGATACCGCCGATGAGGGCTCCGATCCAGAGAGAGCGCCCCGATGGTCGGAGACCGGAGAGCAGCCGGAACACACCCGCGATGAGGACGGTGTCGAGCGCGAGCACGACGACCAGCGAGACGATCCGGATGCTCCAGGAGGCGACAGGTGAATCCTCGGAGATGCCGAGCAGCCCGCTGATCCAGGTGATCCCGAGCCGACCGGCGAAGGTCACGGCCGCTGCGGCGACGAACAGCACGGCGACACCCGCCGCGAGCAGCAGGTTGCGGAGCATGACCCAGATGAACAGCACATCCGCGTGTGCAGTGCCGGCGAGGACGCGCACCGCCGTGCGCAGCGACCCCACGGCGCCGAGCGCCGAGCCGATCAGAGCGATCGTCGAAACGGCACCGGCGATCGACAGCGAGATCGGCTCCTTGAGATCGTCGGGATCCACCACGCCGTCCTCGCCGATGAGGCCGGGCACCACGGCCTGGACCGCGGAGATGATCGCGTCCCAGGCATCGGGGTTGCCCGCGAGCCACAGTGCGGCGATCGAGAAGCCGAGGAGCACGGCGGCGAACACGCTGAACAGCGCGCGGTACGTCACGCTGTCGGCCAGCATCGGACCCCGGCGCTCGGAGTAGAGCAGGAAGGCCCGCACCGGGCGACGTGTCAGAGCCCAGCGGATCGCCGCAGTGCTGACGCGCGCGATCGGGCCTGGGCGTCGGGCATCGGGTGCTGCGGATTCGGTGCTCATCTCCACCACCTTACGAGTCAGCAGGATGTGTCCGCAGGGGGTTGACGCCGAGCGTCACCATGACTGATGCGGCATGCGCCGTGCCCTAGAATCGGGGGCAACCTCGCAGTGCGCGCATCCGCCCGAGACTCGTCCCACGATTGGTGTTCCTTGCTTTCCCCTGCCGACTCGCTCGCCCCGGAATGGCTCGTCGTGCCCGACGACGTGAATGATCTTCCCGCCGCTGTGTGGCCGGCCTCCACAGTGCGCAGTGCCGACGGAGCGCTGCAGATCGCCGGCATCTCCGCGACCGCTCTCGCCGAGACGTACGGCACGCCGTTGCTGGTGATCGACGAGGACGAGGTGCGTTCCCGCGCTCGCGCCTTCCGCGCGGCCTTTGACACGGCTGCGGCCGACCACGGAACGACTGCTCAGGTCTACTACGCAGGCAAGGCGTTGCTGACCACGACGATCGCGCGCTGGGTGATCGACGAGGGGCTCCGCATCGATGTGTGCACCGGCGGCGAGCTCGAGGTCGCGCTCGCGGCGGGCGTCTCTCCGGCATCGCTGGGCTTCCACGGCAACAACAAGTCCGTCGCCGAACTCGAGCGCGCGGTCGACGTGGGCATCGGCACGATCATCGTCGACAGCGCGATCGAGATCGAGCGTCTGGCGGCGATCACCGCCAGGACCGGCACTGTGCAGCGGGTGCTGGTGCGGGTCATCAGCGGCGTGCACGCCGAGACCCACGATTTTCTCGCGACGGCTCATGAAGACCAGAAGTTCGGCTTCCCTCTGCCTGAAGCCGAGCAGGCCGTGGCCCGTATCCGCGAGATCCCCGGCCTCGAGTTCGCCGGACTCCACTGCCACATCGGATCGCAGATCTTCGGCGTCGCGGGCTTCCGCGAGTCGGCGTCGCGCGTGCTCGAACTGCATGCAGCGCTACTCGAAGGCGGATCGGTCCCTCAGCTCAACCTCGGCGGAGGGTTCGGCATCGCGTACACGAGCGTCGACGATCCCACACCGATCGAGACGCTCGCGGGTGAGATCGTCGCCGCTGTCGCCGAGGGCTGTGACGCGCGCGGCATCGCCGTGCCGGCACTGTCGTTCGAGCCTGGTAGAGCGATCGTCGGCACCGCCGGGGTGACGATCTACGAGGTCGGCACCACCAAGGACGTCGCGCTCGACACCGGAGCGACCCGGCGGTACATCAGCGTCGACGGCGGCATGAGCGACAACGCCAGGACAGCGCTCTACGAAGCGCAGTTCTCGGCTCGCCTCGCCTCGCGGCTCGGCACGGGCGCACCCCAGCTCAGCCGGGTGGTCGGTAAGCACTGCGAGTCCGGCGACATCGTGGTCGACCACGAGTACCTCCCCGCCGACGTGTCTCCGGGCGACCTGCTGGCTGTTCCCTCCACCGGTGCGTACTGTGCGCCCCTCGCCAGCAACTACAACCACGTCCCTCGCCCTCCGATCGTCGCGGTGCGTGATGGCCGGTCGGCGATCATCGTCCGCGGTGAGACCATCGCCGACGTCCTGTCGCGCGATGTCGGCATCGAGGCCTCCGAGCACCACGGGTGATCCGCGCGACGAACGACGCGATTCCCGACGTAGCACGACTGAACAACCCTCCTAAGGAGAGATGCAATGACGACTGAGTACCGACGACTTCGGGTGGCACTCCTCGGCGCCGGAGCGGTCGGCTCCCAGGTGGCCGACCTCCTGCTGCGTCACGGCGACGAACTCGCCGACCGGGCGGGTGCCACGCTGGAGCTGGCCGGCATCGCGGTGCGCAACCTCGATGCGCCGCGCGAGACCGATCTGCCCAAGGAGCTGTTCACGACGGATGCCGAGTCTCTGATCCTCGGCTCCGACATCGTGATCGAGCTGATCGGCGGCATCGAGCCTGCCCGCACGAGCATCCTGCAGGCGATCGGCTCCGGTGCCGACGTGGTGACGGCCAACAAGGCGCTGCTGGCCACCCATGGTCCCGAGCTGTTCGAGGCGGCCGACCGCGTGGGCGCATCCGTCTACTACGAAGCGGCCGCTGCCGGCGCGATCCCGATCATCCGACCGCTGCGCGACTCGCTCGCCGGCGACCGCGTGGTGCGCATCATGGGGATCGTGAACGGCACGACCAACTACATCCTCGATCGCATGGACACTGAGGGTGCCGACTTCGCCGACGTGCTCGCCGACGCGCAGCGCCTCGGTTATGCCGAAGCCGACCCGACCGCCGACATCGAGGGGTTCGACGCCGCACAGAAGGCGGCGATCCTCGCGAGCCTCGCGTTCCACACGGCGGTTCCGCTCGACGCGGTGTATCGCGAGGGCATCACGACGATCACGGCGTCGATGATCGAGGAGGCACGAGCGGCCGACTTCGTGATCAAGCTGCTCGCCGTGTGCGAGCGCATCGAGGCCAACGGCACCGAGTCGATCTCGGTGCGCGTCTACCCGGCACTCGTCCCCAAGTCGCACCCGCTCGCCTCCGTGCACGGCGCCAACAACGCCGTCTTCGTCGAGGCCGAGGCGGCCGGTTCGCTGATGTTCTACGGCGCAGGTGCAGGCGGAGTGCAGACGGCATCCGCTGTGCTCGGAGACGTCGTGTCGGCGGCTCGCCGGCACATCGCCGGCGGCGTCGGCGTGGGGGAGTCCACCAGGGCCAACCTCCCGGTGGTGCCGATCGGTCACGTCACGACCCGCTACCAGATCACTCTCGAGGTCGCGGACGCTCCGGGCGTGCTTGCGACCGTCGCCGGCATCCTGAGCGACGGAGCGGTCTCTGTCGCCACGGTCGTGCAGACCGTCGAAGGGGAGGACGAGCCCACTGCTCGTCTCGTCATCGGAACACACCGGGCCACGGATGCCGCACTCAGCGCCACGGTCGATGCTCTCGCAGGCAGCTCTGTCGTCGAGCGGGTCGTCTCGGTGCTCCGCGTGGAAGGCGAGTGACGATGGCAGCGGGGCGCACGGTCGAGGTGACCGTGCCGGCGACCAGCGCCAACCTCGGTCCCGGGTTCGACACCCTCGGACTCGCGCTCAGCGTCTACGACACTCTGCTCGTGACCGAGCTCCCCGCGGGAGCGCTCGAGATCGAGGTCTCGGGTTCCGGAGCCGCCGAGATCCCGCGTGACGACTCGAATCTCATCGTCCGCACGATCGCGCACGTCTACGCGGACGTCGATCGACCTCTTCCGGGGCTGCGCATCGTCGCCGAGAACGGCGTGCCGCACGGTCGTGGACTCGGATCCTCCGGTGCGGCGGTCGCAGCAGGCATCCTTGCCGCCAAGGGTCTGCTCGAGGGCGACGTGGAGATCAGCGACGCCGACATGCTGCGCCTGGCCACCGAGATCGAGGGACATCCCGACAACGTGGCGCCCGCGCTGTTCGGCGGCCTGACGATCGCGTGGATGGGTGAACGCGGCGCGCAGCACAAGAAGCTGCTCGTGCACCGTGGTGTCTCGCCGCTCGTGCTCGTCCCGTCATACACGATGTCGACGTCGAAGGCGCGATCGCTGCAGCCCCCTCACGTCTCGACGGCAGACGCGGTGTTCAACGTCTCGCGTTCGGCCCTGCTCATCGCCGCTCTCACGCAGAGCCCTGAACTGCTGCTCGACGCCACGGCCGACCGCCTGCACCAGGACTACAGGGCGGAGGCGATGCCTGAGACCCAGCGGCTGGTTCAGGCGCTCCGCGCGGCGGGCTTCGCCGCTGTCGTCTCGGGCGCAGGCCCCAGCGTCCTCGTGCTCGCTGACGGCCCCGGAAGCCGTCAGGACGCCGTGGAGCTGGCCGAATCCACGACCGACACCCCGTGGGACGCGCTGCTGCTCGCGGTCGACGTACGTGGTGGTACAGTGGGGAATCGAGCGGAGGGCTCCACGTAACTGCGTGAATCTGGCCCCATTGCAACTCTGCAAGACCCGCACGCAAACCCCTGTCGCACTGCTCTCACCGAGAACCTCGTTCTTTTCGAGAACCCAGTGCAGAGGCTGGCTGACGCCGAGCGTCAGTCCGTGCGATCGCGCGCAGCACCCGTTGTGCGCGTGCCGCTCATGTCCCCGAGACCGAAGAGGGAGTACTCGTGGAGAATTTCTCCGAGACCCAGAACGACCAGGCGGCACCTGCCGCCGAGGCTGCGGCAAAGGCCGCGAGCTCCGACGCCGCGACGACTGCCGCGACTGAGGTGGCACCCGCCCGCAAGCGCGCACCGCGCCGCGCGAGCACTGCGACCGCCGCCGCGAAGGCCGAGAAGGCGGCAGCATCCGCTGACGGCGCACCGGCATCCGAGGCCCCCGCGGCCGAGGCTCCCGCCGCCGACGCGGCCCCCAAGGCCAAGGCTCCCCGCCGCAGTCGCGCGAAGAAGACCGACGCGGATACCGCCGACGCTCCCGCCGCTGAAGCCCCTGCAGCCGCCGCACCGGCGAACGCCGAGCCCCCCGCAGCGAAGACCTCCGACGGCAGCGAATCCGCCGACGCGGCCGGCTCCGCGGATGCCGCAGGCTCCTCCGACGAGCCGAAGAAGACCACCGGCCGCGGACGCCGCACGGCGAAGAAGCCTGCGGCCGAGACCGAGGCTCCCGCGACCGAGAAGCCCGCTGACGCAGCACCGGCCGATACGGCCCCCGCCGCAGACTCGTCCTCCGACTCCGCCGACGGCGGCGAGGAGCAGGGCGGCCGCAACCGCAACCGCAACCGCAGCCGCAACCGTGGTCGTGGCCAGAACGGCACCGGACAGGGCGGCGAGCAGCAGCAGCCGCAGCAACAGCAGCAGAGTGCGCCGGCCGAAGACGAGGGTGGCAACGGCCGCAATCGCCAGCGCAACAAGCGTCGCGGCGGCGTGCCGACCGATGAGTTCGACACCGAGATCGGTGAGGACGACCTGCTCGTTCCGATCGCCGGAATCCTCGACGTGCTCGACAACTACGCGTTCGTGCGCACGACCGGCTACCTCGCCGGCCCGAGCGACGTCTACGTCTCGCTCGGACAGGTCAAGAAGTACAACCTGCGCAAGGGCGACGCGATCGTCGGCTCGATCAAGCAGCCGCGCGAAGGCGAGCAGCAGGGTCGTCAGAAGTACAACGCCCTCGTGAAGGTCGACTCGATCAACGGCCTGTCGATCGACGACGCCGCGACCCGCGTGGAGTTCGGCAAGCTCACCCCTCTCTACCCGCAGGAGCGTCTGCGCCTCGAGACGGTGCCCGAGAAGCTGACCCAGCGCATCATCGACCTCGTCGCTCCGATCGGCAAGGGACAGCGCGGCCTCATCGTCGCACCGCCCAAGGCCGGCAAGACGATCGTCCTGCAGCAGATCGCGAACGCGATCGCGCAGAACAACCCCGAAGTCCATCTCATGGTCGTGCTCGTCGACGAGCGCCCCGAAGAGGTCACCGACATGGAGCGCACGGTCAAGGGCGAGGTCATCGCCTCGACGTTCGACCGTCCCGCCGAAGACCACACCACGGTCGCCGAGCTCGCCATCGAGCGCGCCAAGCGTCTCGTCGAGCTGGGCCGCGACGTCGTCGTGCTGCTCGACTCGATCACGCGCCTCGGCCGTGCGTACAACCTCGCGGCCCCCGCGTCCGGCCGAGTGCTCTCGGGTGGTGTCGACGCCTCGGCGCTGTATCCGCCCAAGCGCTTCTTCGGCGCTGCGCGCAACATCGAGAACGGCGGTTCCCTCACGATCCTCGCCACGGCTCTCGTCGAGACCGGCTCGAAGATGGACGAGGTCATCTTCGAGGAGTTCAAGGGCACCGGCAACAGCGAGCTGCGCCTGTCGCGTCAGCTCGCCGACAAGCGCATCTTCCCGGCCGTCGACGTGAACGCGTCGAGCACCCGCCGCGAAGAGATGCTGCTCTCGACCGACGAGGTCAAGATCACTTGGAAGCTGCGCCGAGCCCTCGCGGGCCTCGACCAGCAGCAGGCGCTCGAGGTGGTCCTGGGCAAGCTCAAGGAGACCCACTCGAACGTCGAGTTCCTGGTGCAGATGCAGAAGTCGATTCCGACGCTGCCCTCGGGTTCGCACGGACACGACAGCAACATCCGCTGAGCGGAGCCGGAGTGTTCGAGTCCGTCCAGACTCTGATCGACGAGCATCGCCGGGTGCAGGAGGAACTCTCCGACCCGGCGGTGCACGCCGATGCTGCTCGGGCGAAGCGCGTGAACCGCCGCTACGCCGAGCTGTCGCGGATCGTCGCCGCCTACGAGGCGTGGGCGGCGGCATCCGAAGATCTCGACGCCGCGCGTGAGCTCGCCCGTGAGGACGAGGCGTTCGCTGCCGAGGTCCCGTCGCTCGAAGAGGACCTGCAGTCGGCGCAGGAGAAGCTCAGGCGACTCCTGATCCCGCGGGATCCCGATGATGCTCGCGACGTGATCATGGAGATCAAGGCGGGGGAGGGCGGTGCCGAGTCGGCGCTGTTCGCCGCCGATCTGCTGCGCATGTACATCCAGTACGCGGCCTCAAAGGGGTGGAAGACCGAGCTGCTCGAGCGCAACGAGTCCGACCTCGGCGGCTACAAGGACGTCCAGGTCGCGATCAAGGGCTCCTCGACCGACCCCGCTCAGGGTGTCTGGGCGCACCTCAAGTACGAGGGCGGCGTTCACCGCGTGCAGCGCGTGCCGGCCACCGAGTCGCAGGGGCGCATCCACACCTCGACCACCGGAGTGCTGGTGTTCCCCGAGGTCGATGAACCCGATGAGATCGCCATCAACCAGAACGATCTGAAGATCGACGTGTTCCGCTCATCGGGACCGGGCGGCCAGTCGGTGAACACGACCGACTCGGCTGTGCGCATCACCCACCTGCCGAGCGGCATCGTCGTGTCTATGCAGAACGAGAAGTCGCAGCTGCAGAACCGTGAGGCGGCGATGCGCGTTCTGCGCGCACGACTGCTGGCGAAGCAGCAGGAGGAGCTGGATGCCGCGGCATCAGACGCGCGCAAGTCGCAGATCCGCGGGATGGATCGTTCGGAGCGCATCCGCACCTATAACTTCCCCGAGAACCGGATCGCCGACCACCGCACCGGTTTCAAGGCGTACAACCTCGACCAGGTGATGGACGGTGCGCTCGAGCCCATCATCGAGAGTGCGATCCAGGCAGACGAAGAGGCGCGACTCGCCGCAGTGGGCTCCGACTCCTGACTTGACGCCCCGCCGGTCCTGCCGCGGCGCACGGGGAGCGATATGCTCAGGCCGTGATCACCCTTCTGTTCCGTGCGCTCATGTATCTCGTGTCTGCAGGCCTCGGCCTCATCGTCGCCGATCTCGTGCTCGAGGGCTTCCAGATCGAGTGGGACAAGTGGTGGGGATTCGTGGCCTGCATCGTGATCTTCGCGATCCTGCAGAGCGTGCTCGCACCCTGGGTCGGCAGGATGGCCGATCGCTATGCGCCGGTCCTGATGGGCGGCATCGGGATCTTCTCGACGCTGATCTCCCTCGTCATCGTCGTCCTGCTGCCGATCGGCGGGTTGCGCATCGTCGATCTCACGGGCTGGTTGCTCGGATCCGTGATCGTCTGGCTCATCACGGCGCTGGGCAGTGTGCTGCTGCCGTTGATCTTCCTGCGCAAGAAGGTCGACAAAGTCCGGTCGCGCCGCGGCGCGTGAGGCCCTCGCGAGAGGGTCAGATCGAGTAGTCCGGTGCGGCGAGCACGGCTCTGGTGTCCTCACCCATGATCCGCGCCCGCGGTTTCGCCGGCACACCGACGAGGATGCTGTCGGCCGGCGCGTCACGGGTCACCACGGCGTTCGCCCCGACGACCGATCCCTCGCCGATCGTGACCGGCCCCAGGATCTTCGCTCCCGCGCCGACGGCGACGCCGTTGCCGAGAGTGGGGTGCCGCTTACCGGAGTCTCGCGTGCGGCCTCCGAGTGTGACCCCGTGATAGAGCATCACGTCGTCGCCGATCTCGGCCGTCTCGCCGATGACCACACCCATACCGTGATCGATGAAGAAGCGACGGCCGATCCGCGCCCCCGGGTGGATCTCGATGCCGGTGAGCCACCGCGAGATCTGCGAGGTGGCGCGAGCGACGAGGCGCAGCCGTCTGCGCCAGAGCGCATGCGAGACGCGGTGCGCCCAGATCGCGTGCAGTCCCGGATACAGCAGGGCCACCTCGGCGTCGCTGCGCGCCGCGGGGTCGCGAAGGCGTGCTGCCGCGACGTCCTCGCGCATTCGGCCGATCATGCCCATCGAGCGGGTCAGCCTTCGCGAAGGTCTTCGTACAGGGCGGTCGAGAGGTATCGCTCGCCGAACGAGGGGATGATGACGACGATGGTCTTGCCCGCAGCCTCGGGGCGCTCGGCGACCTGCAGCGCGGCCCAGATCGCGGCGCCGCTCGACATGCCCACGAGGATGCCCTCCTTGCGCGCGGTCTCACGCGCGACACGGATGGCGTCGTCGAAGGTGACGTCGATGACCTCGTCGAGGACGTCGCGATCGAGGATCGGGGGCACGAAGTTCGGTCCGATGCCCTGGATCTTGTGCGGTCCAGGGTGTCCCTCGGTGAGAATCGGGGAATCCTTGGGTTCGACGGCGACGATCTGCACGCCCGGGACGCGCTCCTTCAGCACCTGCCCGACCCCGGTGATGGTTCCACCGGTGCCGATCCCGGCGACGAGATAGTCGACCGAGCCCTCGGTGTCGCGGAGGATCTCCTCGGCCGTGGTCTTGCGGTGGATCGCGGGGTTCGCCTCGTTGGCGAACTGCTTCGCCAGCACCGCACCCGGCGTGCGGGCGGCGATTTCCTCCGCCTCAGCGAGAGCGTGCGTCATGCCCTTGGTGGGGTCGGTGAGCACGAGCTCGGCACCGAATGCCTTGAGGAGCATGCGCCGCTCCTTCGACATCGATGCGGGCATGGTGAGGATCACCTTGTAGCCGCGCGCGGCGCCGACCATAGCCAGCGCGATGCCGGTGTTGCCGCTGGTCGCCTCGACGATCGTGCCCCCGGGCTTCAGCTCGCCCGAGGCCTCTGCGGCGTCGACGATCGCGATGCCGAGGCGGTCCTTGACGCTCGAGGCCGGGTTGTAGAACTCGAGCTTGGCCAGCACCGTGGCGCCGAGTCCCTCGGTGACGCGGTTCAGGCGTACCAGGGGAGTGTTGCCGAATGCGGTGGTGATGTCGGAGTGGATGCCGGTCATGGGGAGAGCCTTCCTGTGCGGGGGACTGCGCGCTCCAGCCTATGCGAGGGGCCTGCAGGGGTGGGCAATATGACACCTGCCGCGCTCTACTCTGGATTCATGCCCGATCTCTCCCTCGCCTCCGTCGTGCACGCCGCGGCCAGACAGCTCGCCGATGCGGGCATCGCGGATCCTCTCGTCGATGCCGAGCTGCTCGCCGGTCACGTCCTCGGACTGCGACGAGGCGAGGTCCAGGCCGCCATCATCCGCGGTGATGCGGTCGACGAGGCGGATGCAGAGTCGTTGCGTGCCCTCGTCACCCGCCGCGCCGCGCGCGAGCCGCTCCAGCACATCACCGGGACCGCGCCGTTCCGGCACCTGGAACTCGCCGTGGGGCCGGGAGTCTTCGTGCCCCGTCCTGAGACCGAGACCGTCGTGCAGTACGCGATCGACGCGTTGCTCGGGTCTCCGCTGCCCGACCCCATCGGCATCGACCTCGGCACCGGCAGCGGCGCGATCGCTCTCGCCATGGCCACCGAGGTGCCCCATGCGCGGGTCTTCGCGACAGAGCTCTCGCCCGACGCCTACCCGTGGGCCGTGCGGAACACCGCGGGTGTGGCCAACCTCACCCTGGAGAATGAGGACCTGGCGCACGCTTTCCCCGAGCTCGACGGAACGGCGTCCGTCGTGATCTCGAACCCCCCATACGTCCCTGACGCCGCTGTTCCCCGCGACCCCGAGGTGCGCCTCTTCGACCCGTCGATGGCGCTGTACGGGGGAGAAGACGGTCTCGACGTCGTGCGCGTGCTCAGCGTGCGCGCCCTGGAGTTGCTGCATCCGGGCGGATTGCTGGTCATCGAGCACGGCGAGTTGCAGGGCGAGGAGATTCGCAGCATCCTCACGCGCGACGGATGGCGGGCGGCTGCGACGCACCGCGACCTCACCCTGCGAGACAGAGCGACGACCGCTCTGCGGCCGTGAGACGCGGACACGAACCGCACAGGGATCCCCAACTAGAATCGGATCGTCATGTCCTCCATCTTCGATTGCGGCGATGAGGCCCAGCTCCTCGCCGGCATGCGCCACGCCCGCCAGGCGATCAGTCGCGGCGAACTCATCGTCATGCCCACCGACACGGTCTACGGCGTCGCTGCCGATGCCTTCTCGCCGGCAGCGGTGCAACGTCTCCTCGACGCCAAGGGGCGAGGGCGCAACCAGCCCCCGCCGGTCCTCATCGGCACGAAGGAGACTCTGCATGCGCTCGCAGAGTCGGTACCGGAGCCCGTCCAGCGTCTCGTCGACGAGTTCTGGCCCGGTGGGCTGACCATCGTTCTGCCCGCGCAGCCGTCCCTCGTCTGGGATCTGGGCGATACAGAGGGCACAGTCGCCGTCAGGATGCCCGAAGGGCGGGTCGCACTCGAGCTGCTCGCCGAGACGGGACCGCTCGCGGTGTCCAGCGCCAACCTCACCGGTCGCGAGTCGGCGATCTCGGCGCTCGACGCCGAGCGCATGCTCGGCGACAGCGTCTCGGTCTACCTCGCAGACGGCATCAGCCGTGATGGGATCGCATCGACGATCGTCGACGCGACCTCGCTGGTGCCCCGCGGCGCTGAGCCCACCACGGGCGGCGTGCGCATCCTCCGAGTCGGCGCGGTGAGCCGTGAGCGGCTGGAGGAGGTGCTCGGCGACCTGCTCGAGCCCGAGGCTCAGGCACCGGAATCGGACGGGGATTCGTGAAGCAGTACCTCTTCACGATCATCCTGACCGCCGCGATCACATTCGCGTTGACCTGGGCGGTCTGGCGGCTGAGCCTGCGGTTCAAGCTCTACCCGACCATCCGCGAGCGGGATGTGCACACGACCCCCACCCCGCGTCTCGGCGGGGTCGCGATCTTCCTCGGCATCGCCGCCGCGATCGGTTTCTCGGCCGCGAACCCGTTCTTCGCCACCATGTGGATGCCACCGCAGACGATGTGGTCGATCCTCGCCGCGTCGCTGCTGATCGCGGTCATCGGCGTCGTGGACGACCTGTGGGATCTCGACTGGATGATCAAGCTCGGTGCGCAGTTCCTCGCGGCGGGGATCATCACCGTGGGAGGGGGGCTGCAGATCCTCTCGCTGCCGTTCGGCGATCTGATCGTGTTCTCGAGCTGGCTGAGCATCACCATCACGATGTTCGCGATCGTCATCGTGATGAACGCGGTCAACTTCATCGACGGCCTCGACGGGCTCGTCGCCGGCGTATGCCTGATCGCCAACGGAGTCTTCTTCGCGTACTCCTACATCCTGACGCGTGACACCGGCGCATCCAGCTACTTCAACCTCGCCTCGTTCCTGGCGGCCGTGCTGATCGGCGCATGCCTCGGATTCCTGCCCTTCAACTGGAGTCCGGCCAAGCTCTTCATGGGCGACTCGGGGGCGTTGGTCCTCGGCCTGCTGATGGCGACGTCCGCGATCGCCGTCACGGGACAGCTCGAGCCCTCCGCCCTCGACCCGGAGCGCCTCGGACGATCGCAGCTCCTCGGGGCGTTCATCCCGATCCTGCTCCCGCTGCTGGTGGTGCTGCTGCCGCTGCTCGATTTCGGCCTGGCCGTTCTGCGCCGCATGAACGCGGGCAAGTCGCCGTTCTCTCCCGATCGCAAGCACCTTCATCACCGCATGCTCGACCTCGGCCACCGCGACCGCGACGCCGTGCTGATCTTCTACGCCTGGACGGCGGTCATCTCCCTCGCAGTCCTCCTCATGTACGTGGGTGCCCGCGAGGACTGGCCCGGCCAGTACCTCCCCGGAGTCGTGTTCGGTCTCGTGGGAATCGCCGCATGCCTCGTCATCACCCTGAACCCTCTGCGCCGACGGAAGTCCGCGGCGTCTGCTGAGCCCGACCCGACACCCGTGGAGTCCCCGTGAGCCCGAGCCCTGTTTCCAGCAATCCGATCCTGCGGAGGACGCTGCTCTGGTCCGCCCTCTCGATGGTGATCCTCGCGATCGTCGCCGGGGGGATCGGTCTTCTCGTCGGCGGGGGAGAGGGCCTCGTGAGCGGGCTGCTCGGCGTCGTGCTCGCGATGCTGTTCCTCGGCATCACGGCGCTCAGCATCCTGATCGCCAACCGCTGGTTCGGCGACCCGCTCTACGTGCAGCTGTTCTTCGCGATCGTGCTGGGCGGCTGGCTGCTGAAGCTCGGTGTGTTCCTCGTCGTGATGATCCTCCTGGCCGGTCAGCCCTGGCTGAATCCCATGGTCTTCTTCCTCTCGATCGTCGCCGGCGTGATCGTGTCGCTGGTGATCGACGTGATCGTGCTGACGCGTATGCGACTGCCCAATGTGAGTGACGCGTCTCTGCCCACTAAGGCGCCGAGCGACTACGCCCCCGGCGTGCAGCTGCCCACCGTCGTGCCCGAGGATCGCGCCCCGGGTCGGCACAACCTGATCCCCGAGGTCCGCGATCAGGACGGGCCTGCAGAAGAGGCTCCGCGGTCTTAGGACACCCTCAGATTCTGATAGTGTTGTCACGTGCCCGCCGCTCGTTCGCGAGCGCTTGCGCTTGAAGCACACCGACCATCGTCGCCCCGGTTCTGACCGGTGCCCCGAAGCTGGAGCCCGCGCTGTTCAATCTTGCTGCGACCCTGATGCCCAAACTCGCCTCTGACGGCGAGTTCCACGGACCTTCGATCGACGAGTTCTTCCCGGAGATCCTCTTCAACGCGTTCGGGGTCATTCCCGTCCACCGGATCCACCTCGTGCAGTTCCTCGCCGTCGTCGTGGTGGTGCTGCTCCTGGTTCTCGGAACCCGCCGCATGAAGATCGTCCCCGGACGCTTCCAGAGCGTCGTCGAGATGGGGCTGGACTTCGTCCGCACCAACATCGCGCACGACCTCCTCGGACGCAAGGACGGCACCCGATTCCTGCCGATCCTCACCACGATCTTCTTCATGGTGCTGTTCATGAACATCACGGGAATCATCCCGTTCCTGAACATCGCAGGCACGAGCATCGCGGCCGTGCCGCTGACGCTCGCACTCGTGAGCTACTTCACGTTCATCTACGCGGGTATCAAGAAGAGCCCGCTCGGCTTCTTCAAGAACGCACTGTTCCCGGCCGGAGTTCCGTGGCCGGTCTACATCATCGTGACGCCGATCGAGTTCCTCTCGACCTTCATCATCCGTCCCGTCACGCTGATGCTCCGACTCCTGATGAACATGGTCGTCGGCCACATGCTCCTGGTGCTGTGCTTCGCGGCCACCCAGTTCTTCTTCTTCACCGCAGGTGGCGGCTGGGCCGCTCTCGGTGTCGGAACCCTCGCCTTCGGCGGCGCATTCACTCTCTTCGAGATCCTGGTCGCCGTCCTCCAGGCATACGTCTTCACCGTCCTCACCGCGGTCTACATCCAGCTCGCGGTCGCAGAAGAGCACTGAGCGGGTCGGCAACTGCCGTCCCACCCAACGAAAGGAAAAACCCGTGGACGCTACTACGGTTCTCGCAGACATCAACGGTCACCTCGCATCGGTCGGCTACGGCCTCGCAGCGATCGGTCCGGCCATCGGCGTGGGCATCGTCGTCGGCAAGACCATCGAGGGCGTCGCCCGTCAGCCCGAGCTGGCCGGTCGCCTTCAGGTCCTCATGTGGATCGGTATCGCCTTCACCGAGGCGCTTGCATTCGTCGGCATCGCCGTCGGATTCATCCCCTTCCCGTAATCTCTACCGACTTCTGAAGGAGACAGGATGCTGAACGCTCTTGTCACGAACCTCGCGGCTGAGGGAGAAACGCCTAACCCGCTGATCCCCGCGTGGTACGACATCATCTGGTCGGGTCTGTGGTTCCTCGTCATCCTCGTCGTCGTGTGGAAGGTCGCCCTTCCGAAGTTCACGGCGATGCTCGACAAGCGGTCCGCCGCCATCGAGGGCAACATCGCCAAGGCTGACGAAGCACAGAAGCAGGCTGAGGCCGCGCTCGAGGAGTACACCCGGCAGCTCGCCGAGGCACGCACCGAGGCCGGTGAGATCCGTGAGGCCGCCCGCGAGGACGGCAAGAAGATCGTCGCCGAAGCCAAGGAGGCCGCGTCGAGCGAGGCTGCTCGCATCACCGCGACCGCGCACACGCAGATCGAGGCCGAGCGTCAGACCGCTCTCGTCTCGCTGCGCAGCGAGGTGGGCTCGCTCGCCATCGACCTCGCCGGTGGCGTGGTCGGCGAGACGCTCTCCGACGATGCACGTGCGACCGCAGTGGTCGACCGCTTCCTCGCAGACCTCGAAGCATCCGAGAAGGCGGCTCAGTAATGGGCAGCGCGACCACTCAGGCACTCGCGGCATCCGCTCAAACGCTTGCCGCAGCGAAGGACGTCACTCTCGACACGGCACGGGAGCTGTTCGCAGCTGCGCGTGCCGTGACGGAGTCGTCTCATTTGAGCGGCGCGCTCGCCGACGCCTCGGCTCCGGTCGAGGCGCGACAGAACGTCGTCGCAGCGGTGTTCGGCGGTTTCTCTCAGGACGCCCAGAGCGTCTTGAAGACCGTCGTCGCCGAGCGCTGGTCTTCGGCTTCGCAGCTCGTTGACGGCATCGAGGAGCTCGCCATCCGGGCTGCAGCGATCGCCGAGCCCCAGGCCGACATCGCGGGAGAGCTGTTCGGCTTCGCTCGCGTGATCGCCGCGAACGCGGAACTCGAGCTCGCGCTCGGGAGCCGCCTCGGGGGAGAAGACGCCAAGGGCGCACTCGTCGACAAGCTGCTCGCAGGTGGCGTCAGCGACGCGACTGCGGTGATCGTCTCGTCGCTGGTGCGCCAGCCTCGCGACCGCCGCGTCCGTCAGATGCTCGGTCGGGCAACGCGGGTCGTCGCAGATCAGGGCGACCGCGTGGTGGCCACGGTGCACAGCGCCAAGCCGCTCACCGATGCACAGCGCACTCGTCTCAGCGACGCACTCTCGCGTCGCTACGACGGCAAGATCTCGCTCAACGAGGTCTCTGACCCCGCCGTCGTCGGAGGCCTGCGCGTGCAGATCGCCGATGACGTCATCGACGGCAGCATCTCCGCCCGTCTCGCCGATCTTCGCCAGAAGCTCGCCGGCTAACACGACTTCGCGCGGGGAACCGCGCACCCAGATACAAAGGGAAGACAATGGCAGAACTATCGATCAGCCCCGACGTCATCCGTGACGCGCTGAAGGACTTCGCCGCAGCATACGAGCCCACTGGGGCCGCGGCGACCGAGGTCGGCACCGTCATCGACGCGGCAGACGGCATCGCGCACGTCGAGGGACTTCCCGGCGTGATGGCGAACGAGCTCGTCACCTTCGCAGACGGCACCAAGGGACTCGCGCTCAACCTCGACGAGCACCAGATCGGTGTCGTCGTGCTCGGCGAGTTCACCGGCGTCGAGGCCGGTCAGGAAGTCACCCGTACGGGTGAGGTCCTCTCCGTTCCCGTCGGCGACGGCTACCTCGGCCGCGTGGTCGACCCGCTGGGCAACCCGATCGACGGCCTCGGCTCGATCGCAACCGAGGGCGTGCGTGAGCTCGAACTCCAGGCTCCCGGCGTCATGCAGCGCAAGTCGGTGCATGAGCCGATGCAGACCGGCATCAAGGCCATCGACGCGATGATCCCCGTCGGCCGCGGTCAGCGTCAGCTGATCATCGGCGACCGCCAGACCGGCAAGACGGCCATCGCGATCGACACGATCATCAACCAGAAGGACAACTGGGAGTCGGGCGACGTCAACAAGCAGGTTCGCTGCATCTACGTCGCGATCGGCCAGAAGGGCTCGACCATCGCTTCGGTGAAGGGCGCGCTCGAAGAGGCCGGCGCCCTGGAGTACACCACGATCGTGGCCGCTCCGGCATCCGACCCCGCGGGCTTCAAGTACCTCGCCCCCTACACCGGTTCGGCCATCGGCCAGCACTGGATGTACGGCGGCAAGCACGTCCTCATCATCTTCGACGACCTGTCGAAGCAGGCTGAGGCCTACCGTGCCGTGTCGCTCCTCCTGCGCCGTCCGCCGGGCCGCGAGGCCTACCCGGGTGACGTCTTCTACCTGCACTCGCGTCTGCTCGAGCGTTGCGCCAAGCTGTCCGACGAGCTCGGCGCGGGTTCGATGACCGGTCTTCCGATCATCGAGACCAAGGCGAACGACGTCTCGGCGTACATCCCGACCAACGTGATCTCGATCACGGACGGCCAGATCTTCCTGCAGTCCGACCTCTTCAACGCCAACCAGCGTCCCGCGGTCGACGTGGGTATCTCGGTGTCGCGAGTCGGTGGCGACGCTCAGGTCAAGTCGATCAAGAAGGTCTCCGGAACGTTGAAGCTGGAGCTCGCGCAGTACCGCTCGCTCGAGGCATTCGCGATGTTCGCATCCGACCTCGACGCGGCCTCGCGTCGCCAGCTCTCCCGTGGTGCGCGTCTCACCGAGCTGCTCAAGCAGCCTCAGTACTCGCCGTACCCCGTCGAGGAGCAGGTCGTCTCGATCTGGGCCGGCACCAAGGGCAAGCTCGACACCATCGAGGTCTCCGATGTCCTGCGCTTCGAGCGCGAGCTGCTCGACTACCTCCGTCGCAACACGAAGGTGCTCGAGACGCTGCGCGACACGAACGTCCTCGACGACGACACTGTCGCCGAGCTCGAGAAGCACACTGACGCTTTCATCCTGGAGTTCCAGGGTGGCAAGGGACACGCCATCGGCGCTCCCGGCCACGAGGAGCACGCTGCAGCAGAGGCTGAGGACGTCAACCAGGAGAAGATCGTCAAGGGTCGTCGCGCGTAACCGCGTGAGGAACTGAATTCATGGGCGCTCAACTCAGGGTCTACAAGCAGAAGATCAGCTCTGCTCAGACGACCAAGAAGATCACGAAGGCGATGGAACTCATCGCGGCTTCGCGCATCCAGAAGGCCATGGCACGCGTCAAAGCGTCCAGCCCCTTCGCGCGAGCCGTGACGAGGGCCGTGTCGGCCGTCGCGACGCACTCGAACGTCGACCACCCGCTCACCCGCGAGCCCGAGACGATCCGCCGCTCCGCGGTCGTGATCTTCTCGTCGGACCGCGGTCTCGCCGGAGCCTTCAACTCGCAGATCCTCCGTGAGGGTCTCGAGGTGGCAGAGCTCCTGCGCGGGCAGGGCAAGGAGCCGGTGTTCTACCTCGTCGGACGCAAGGCCGTCGGATACTTCCAGTTCCGTCGCATCGCGGCGGCCGCGGAGTGGACCGGCGACACCGACACCCCGTCGTTCCACACCGCAGAGGAGATCTCGGCCAAGCTGCTCGAGGACTTCGGGCGCGGTGCAGACGACGGTGGCGTCGACGAGATCCACCTCGTGTACAACCGTTTCGTCAGCATGATGACGCAGTCGCCCGAGTCCGTGCGTCTGCTTCCGTTGGAGATCACGGAAGCCGATGACTCGGAGGCCGGCAACGCCGTCTACCCGCTGTACGAGTTCGAGCCGGATGCCGAGACCGTTCTCGACGCGATCCTGCCGGTGTACATCCAGAGCCGCGTCTTCAACGCGCTTCTGCAGTCGTCTGCCGCGAAGCAGGCCGCGACGCAGAAGGCGATGAAGTCGGCCAGCGACAACGCCGACAAGCTCATCACCGACTACACCCGTCTGCGCAACAACGCGCGTCAGGCGGAGATCACGCAGCAGATCGCAGAGATCGTCGGCGGCGCCGACGCGCTCTCATCGAGCAAATAGACCATCAGGAGAGAGACGAAAATGACCCCCACCGCTACGGCTGACCAGCCGGCGACCGCGGTCGTCGGGCGCGTCGCACGCGTCAACGGTCCGGTTGTCGACATCGAGTTCCCGCACGACTCGATCCCCGACATCTACAACGCACTCAAGACCACGATCGTGATCGGCGACTCTTCGGTCGAGATCACCCTCGAGGTCGCTCAGCACCTCGGCGACGACCTCGTGCGCGCCATCGCTCTGAAGCCGACCGACGGTATCGTCCGTGGCCAGGAAGTGCGCGACACCGGCGAGGCCATCTCGGTCCCCGTCGGCGACGTCACCAAGGGCAAGGTCTTCAACGTCATCGGCGAGGTCCTGAACCTCGAGCCCGGTGAGACGATCGAGGTCACCGAGCGCTGGCCGATCCACCGCAAGGCTCCGAACTTCGACCAGCTCGAGTCGAAGACGACCATGTTCGAGACCGGCATCAAGTCGATCGACCTTCTGACCCCCTACGTGCTGGGCGGAAAGATCGGTCTGTTCGGTGGAGCCGGTGTCGGCAAGACCGTCCTCATCCAGGAGATGATCCAGCGCGTCGCGCAGGACCACGGTGGAGTCTCGGTGTTCGCCGGTGTCGGCGAGCGTACCCGTGAGGGCAACGACCTGATCCACGAGATGGAAGAGGCGGGTGTCTTCGACAAGACCGCCCTCGTCTTCGGCCAGATGGATGAGCCGCCGGGAACGCGTCTGCGCGTCGCCCTCTCGGCTCTGACGATGGCGGAGTACTTCCGCGACGTGCAGAAGCAGGACGTGCTGCTCTTCATCGACAACATCTTCCGCTTCACGCAGGCCGGTTCCGAGGTCTCCACGCTGCTCGGCCGCATGCCCTCCGCCGTGGGCTACCAGCCGAACCTCGCCGACGAGATGGGTGTGCTCCAGGAGCGCATCACGTCGACCCGTGGCCACTCGATCACCTCGCTGCAGGCGATCTACGTCCCGGCCGATGACTACACCGACCCGGCTCCGGCGACGACGTTCGCCCACCTCGACGCCACCACGGAGCTCTCGCGTGAGATCGCGTCGAAGGGTCTGTACCCGGCCATCGACCCGCTGACCTCGACGTCGCGAATCATGGACCCCCGCTACTTGGGCGAGGACCACTACCGCGTCGCCACCACGGTCAAGCAGATCCTCCAGAAGAACAAGGAACTGCAGGAGATCATCGCGATCCTCGGTGTCGACGAGCTCTCCGAAGAGGACAAGATCGTCGTGTCGCGTGCACGCCGCATCCAGCAGTTCCTCTCGCAGAACACCTACATGGCCAAGAAGTTCACGGGTGTCGAGGGTTCGACCGTCCCGCTCAAGGAGACCATCGAGTCCTTCGATGCGATCACCCGCGGTGACTTCGACCACGTGGCCGAGCAGGCCTTCTTCAACGTCGGTGGCATCTCCGACGTCGAAGAGCAGTGGGCGAAGATCCAGAAGGAGAACGGCTGACCATGGCATTGCATGTCAGCCTCGTCTCCGCGGATGCGGAGGTCTGGACGGGAGAGGCGAGCCTCGTGGTCGCCAAGACCGTCGAGGGTGAGATCGGCTTCATGACCGGCCATGAGCCGGTCCTGGCGATCCTCGCCGAAGGCCAGGTCCGCATCACTCAGACGGATGGCACCAAGGTGCTCGCCAACGCGCAGGACGGCTTCCTCTCGATGGAGGGCGACGTCCTGACGATCGTGGCAGGCAACGCGGCTCTCATCGCCTGAGCAGTTCAGTTCATCGCGTCCGCCTCGGCCCCTCTGGGGTCGGGGCGGACGCGTCTGTATCCCCGAGGTTTCATGAAGATTCTCCTGCCCCCGTCAGAGACGAAGCGACCTGAAGGGAACGGTGCGCCTCTCGACGTGAGCGCCCTCGCGCTTCCGTGCCTCGGCGCGAAGCGTCACGAGGTGATCGACGCTCTCATCGATCTGGCAGGAGACGAAGAGCACGCGCGGAAGGTGCTGAAGCTCAGCCCGAAGCAGGCCGGCGACGTGGTTCACAATCGGATGCTGCGCTCGGCGCCGACCATGCCGGCGGTGGATCGCTACACGGGCGTCCTGTACGACGCGCTCGATGCGAGCAGTCTCGCCCCGGCATCCCGTCGCTGGCTCGGCGCGAACGTCTGGATTCACTCGGCCCCGCTCGGCCCGATCGGGGCGCTCGACCCCATCCCGCCGTATCGGCTGGCTGCGGGCACCTCGCTGCCTGGTCTGCCTGCGCTGCGGCGACACTGGGCCGACGCGACCACCGAGGCGATAGCGGAGGAGGACACGGACTTCGTCCTCGACCTGCGGAGCGAAGCGTATGTCGCGCTCGGCCCCGTGCCTGGCACCGTGGCCTCGTGCTACGTGCGGGTCGTCACGGAACACGGTCGTGCTCTCAACCACTTCAACAAGAAGTCCAAGGGGCTGCTCGTGCGGGCTCTGGCGGAGGATCGCCCGCGGGTTCGATCGCTTCGGACGCTCCGGACATGGGCCGATGGCAGAGGACTCGTTCTCCGGAGCAGCGACGAGTCAGGTGTCGAAGAGCTCGTCGTCGCGGAATGATCGCGCATGACGTGCAGCGCGTTCTCCGCGCGTGGGTCGTTGCCCCGCATATCGGCACACCGATATGGTTGGTGTCGCGGCGCGCACAGCGTCAGCTCCATCAGATCCGGAGGGGATCATGTACAACGACTATTACGACAATGGGGCGGCTATTGCCGGCCTCTTCGTCGTCTTCTTGATCGGTCTGCTCTTCGCGCTGGCGTTCTATGTGATCTCGTCGATCTTCCTGATGAAGATCTTCGAAAAGGCGGGTGTCCAGGGCAAGTGGCGCGCGTGGGTGCCTGTCTACAACTCGATGATCTTCGCGAAGCTCGGAGACATCTCCCCGTGGGTCGTCCTGATCGGCATCGGACTCTCGTTCATCCCGTATCTCAACTTCCTGACCGGCATCGCTCTGGCCGTGGTTCTCGCTCTCGCCGCGTGGCGGGTCGGGCTCAAGCTCCAGAAGGACGCTGTCTGGGTCGTGCTGTTCGTCCTGCTCTCGATCGTCTGGTACGGCATCAACGCCTTCGACAAGTCGCGCTGGAACCCGAACATCGCTCCTGCTCCGTGGGCAGGGAACAGCTTCCTCGCTGACTCCACTGTCTGGGACGGCGTTCCCGTGCAGCCGCGCCCGGTGGCCGGCCCCGGCTACGGCGCTCCTCAGGGATACGGTGCCCCTCAGCAGGGCTACGCCCCTCCCGCGCCTCAGGGATACGCTCCGCCCGCTCAGCCCGGCTACGCGCCTCCGGCTCAGCCTGCCCAGCCGGGCTACGCTCCGCCCGCAGCGCCGTCGTCCCCGGCCGCTCCCGGCGTTCCGCCGGCTGCTCCGTCCACTCCTCCGACGGCACCGCCCGCTCCGCCCGCAGCGCCTCCGGCAGCTCCGCAGGTTCCGCCCACGGAGCCCACGCAGCCTCCGGCCTGATCTGACGTGACACAGAGCCCTCGACTTCGGTCGGGGGCTCTGTGCTGTGCGGGGATGGGGCCGCCGTGTCGGAGCGCCAGGGTGGAAGACGATAACGTGGAGGCATGGTCATGTGGCAGCCCCGGTTCGGCGCCGCAGGACTCCGCGTTGCGGCCGGGGGTGCGAGTGCGACCGTCGCAGCGTCCACTACGATGTGTGAGTGTCCTGGGGTAGCCCGACCCGTAGGAAATCCGGAGGCGACGAGTGGCTGAGACGACGACGAAGACGCGCAGCGTCACGGTTGCGCAGCGCACGCTGCTGCTTTCCTGGGCGGGTGTGACCGACGTCGGTCGGCGCCGCGAGACGAATCAGGACGCGTTCTTCGCGGACTACCCGCTGTTCATCGTCGCCGATGGCATGGGCGGTCACGCCGGTGGTGAGATCGCGAGCCGGAGCACGGTCAAACGACTCGACGCCGTCGTCGCGGCGGGCGCGGTCGATCGCGGATCCATCGAGGGAGCGCTCGAGCTGGCCGTCGCCGACATCGCCGACCATCCTGAGACCACGGACGAAGGCACCGGCACCACTCTCACCGGAGTCTTCCTCGAGTTCGAGGGCGACGAACCGCACTGGACCTCGCTCAACATCGGCGATTCGCGCGTATACCTCCTCAGGGACGAGCGTCTGGTGCAGATCACCACTGACCACTCTGTCGTCCAGGAGCTCATCGCAGCAGGCAAGATCAGCCCCGAAGAGGCTGAAGGGCACCCGTACAGCAACGTGATCACACGAGCGGTGGGAGCGAGTGAGCTCACTGCTCCCGACTACGTCACCCTCGATGTCCGTCCTGGCGACCGGTTCGTGATCTGCTCGGATGGGCTGACGAAAGAGCTGACCGACTACGGCATCCAGCATTTCCTCCGTGAGAACGCCGATCCCGCGGCCGCTGTCGATGCAATGCTCGCAGCGGCGTTGGAGAACGGGGGGCGCGACAACGTGACGCTCGTCATCGTGCAGATCGCAGACGAGTCCTCCTCCACACCGGACGAGTCCTCCTCCACACCGGACGAGTCCGCCGAATAGCGGCCGATCCCTGGGGAGGGCTCACTCGGCGCCTCTTCCATGGGGTCCACTGGTGACATGGACTCTCTGCCGATAGCGATCCCTGCCGCCCCTGTGCCCGCTCGCAGGCCACCCACGCCGTTCATCGCGGCGCTCGTGCCGGTGGCCGCCGGAGTGGTGCTCTGGCTGGTCACCGGCTCCCTGTTCTCGCTGTGTTTCGCGGCTCTCGGGCCCCTGATGACCTTCGCGTCGCTGATCGACGGGTCGCGCTCCCGGAGGAAGGCGTTCCGGGCAGCCGAGGCCGAGAGCGCGGCGGCCTGGTCGCTCGCTGACGCACAGCTGACACGGCTCCACGACGATGAGCGTCAGATGCGATGGCACCGGCATCCTGATGCGGCGGCAGGTCTTGCGCAACCGCCGTTGCGCGGCCTAGAACCACCGGGCGCCGACACCGAGATCGTCGTCGGCAGCGGGGTCGGCAACAGCGCCGTGCGCGCATCGGGAGGCGACGGGGAGCGCGAACGCGAGTTCCGGACGCGATGCGCCAGGCTCGAGAATGTGCCGATCACGGTTCCGCTCAGCGGCGGTCTGGGGCTGCGGGGTGCGCACCCCGTCGTCGCCGCTGTGACGAGAGCGCTCGTGGTGCAGCTGTGTCTGAGATTCGGTGCCGCTCAGATGTCGATCGTCGGCCCTCATCTGGAGCAGTTGGGAGTGGCAGGGTTCCCACAGTCGCGTTTCGTGCAGCGCGGTTCGTTTCGTCTCGCGGTCGCGCGAAGCGGAGAGCCTCGGCCGTCGGCTGATGCTGTGATCTGGCTCCTCGGCCGTGACGAGGATGTCCCGGAGGGGATCACGACGGTCGTCGACATCGTCGAGCCGCACCGCGCGAGAGTCCGCACGCCGCAGGGGATCATCGAGGTCGCCGCTGAGTGCATGTCCCGCGATCAGGCACTCGCCACCGGAGAAGAGCGATCGGGTGAGGGAGACGAGCTGGACTCGCTCCCGGCCGGGGTGGCGCTCAGCGATCTGTGCCAGCCCGCGTCGCAGGTCGGGTTGGCGGCGGTGGTGGGCCGAGGTGAACGCGACGACATCCTCCTCGACATCGTCGACGACGGACCGCACGCCATCGTGACCGGCACGACTGGCAGCGGCAAGAGCGAGCTGCTGGTGACGTGGGTGACGGCCATGGCGAGCAACCATGGCCCGGACCGAGTGACCTTCGTCCTGGCGGATTTCAAAGGAGGCACGGCCTTCGAACCGCTTCGGATGCTCCCGCAGGTGGCCGCGGTCATCACGGATCTCGATGAGGAGGGGGCACGCAGGGGAGTGTCCAGCCTGACCGCAGAGCTGCGCCGCCGTGAGTCCGTCCTCGCAGAGGCCGGCGCACGTGATGTGCGGGAGATCGGAATGGCGAGGCTCGTGATCGTGGTCGACGAGTTCGCTGCATTGGTTCAGGATCATGCCGATCTCGGGGCCGTGTTCACTGACATCGCGGCCAGGGGCAGAGCGCTCGGCATGCACTTGATCCTCGGAACCCAGCGCGCTTCGGGCGTGATTCGCGACGCACTGGCCGCCAACTGCCCGCTCCGAGTGAGTCTGCGCGTCGCGGACGCCGCAGACAGCCGCGCTGTCATCGGCACCGACGGTGCGGCGGATCTTCCGGGCGGGGTGGAGTCCAGGGGCCTGGCGCTGGTCCGTCGTCCTCAGGATGCCGAGCCGATGGCGATGAGAGTGGCGTTGACGGGCGCGGCCGACCTGAGAGCCGTCACCCTGAGGTGGGCCGACGCCGACGTCCCGCACAGCCCGTGGCTGCCCATGCTTCCGCTCATGCTCCCGCTGGCAGCGCTCCAGCCCGAGATGCGGAGCGGCAGTGTCATCCTGGGGCGAGCCGACGATCCGGAGCGTCAGCGCCAGCCGCTCGAGTCGCTCTCGATCGGCTCCGACCGCGGAATCGTGTTTCTCGGCGGACCGGGGTCTGGGCGCACCTCGGCGCTGCGTGCGCTGGCGAAGCAGCATGACGAACCGTTCTGGATACCGTCCGATCCGGAGGGCGCCTGGGACACCGTGGTCGCTCTGGCCGCAGACGGGTCACGCGGTCCAGGACTCGTTCTCTGCGATGACATCGACGTCAGGATCAGCGAGCTGCCGCTCGAATACGGTCAGCATGCCGCGCAGCTCTGGGAGCAGATCCTGCGGCACGGGTCCGGGACCACCTTCGCGCTCACAGCGACAAGAGCAGCCGGCCCCCTGGGGCGACTTCTCGATGCACTGCCGCTCCGCGGGCTGCTGAGGATGCCGAGCCGCGTTGATCATCTCGCCGCAGGCGGGGACTCCGCAGGTTTCGATCGAGACCGACCGCCGGGGCGGATGCGGATGGGCGATCGAGAGATCCAGCTGGTCTGGGTCCCCGAGGAGCGACTGCGATCGTCGGGACCCGGCCGCGGTGCTTCTCGTTATCGGGGCGATCACGGGTGGTCGCCGCGCGCCGCGCTCACCGCACTCGTCACCGCCGGAGTGGCCACGGTCGCCGAATCGCTGGCAGCCGCCCATCCAGGCTGCGATGTGGTGGCGCTCACGGGTGAACCTCGCGACCTGCAGGACTCGACGCGTCCGACGATGCTGATCGGTGAAGCGGATGCCTGGCAACGCAACTGGCCGCTGTGGCAGCGGGTGCGCCGAGAGGGAGAGGCCCTCATCCGGGCCGAGAGCGCCACAGAGCTGCGGCAACTCGCGGGTGTGCGTGAACTCCCGCCTTACGCGCGACCGCACGCCGGGCGCGCCTGGTCGCTGATCGGCGATGCCGGGCCCCGTCGTGTCGTCATCCCGGCGCTCGCGCCCCGGTGATGAGCAGTGCGTCGTGCGGTCAGATGCCGCTGCCGGGGCGGACTGCTCCGACTTCCTCGCCGCCACCGAGCACCTCGAGCGGCAGGGCGGCTGCGAGAGTCGCGACCTCGGAATCGGTGAGTCCGCCTGCGCGTGCGAGCAGAGTCGCGGCCACGATGGTGGATGCGCGTGCGCCGCCGTCGAGCATCTTCAATGCCACAGTCGTTCCGTTCGGAGCGACCATGACCATGATTCCCTCTGCGCCGCCCTTCGCGAACACCCCGAGCTTCTCGATCGCGATCGTGTCAGGGCGACCCGGGCCGTCGATGGTCCACGGGTGCTCGCGCACCGCGCGCACCAGGGAGCCGGCGACCCGGTGCAGGGCGAAGGGGGAGCGATCCGAGGCGGTGCCGATCCGGTGGATCGAACGGGCGAGGCCCGTCAACGTGATCGCATAGACCGGGGCGCCGCATCCGTCGATCGCTGTATGGGCGACCTTCTCGCCGGTCAGGCGCTCGATGACATCGCGGATGTGCATCTGAAGCGGGTGAGCGGGGTCGAGGTAGCTGTCGGTGGGCCAGCCGGTCGCGACGCAGGCGCGAAGCATCGCCGCGTGCTTGCCGGAGCAGTTCATGCGGATGCGGGTCTGCACACCGTGCTCGCGCACGAGCTCGTCGCGGGCGGACGTATCACCGGGCCACGCCGGCGGGCAGCCCAGGTGATCCTCGGTGAGACCGCCCTCGGTGAGTACGTCGCGGACCACTGCGGCGTGACGGTCGGTGCCGCTGTGGCTCGCCGTCGACAGGGCGAGCTGCTCGTCCTCGAGTGCTGCTCCGGCTGTGATGCACGCCACGGCCTGCAGCGGCTTGAGGCTCGAGCGAGGCAGGATCAGAGCGTCCGCGTTCCCATAGCGCGCGACGATGTCGCCCTCAGGTGAGAGGACCACCGCCGCTCCCGCATGGCGGGACTCGATGAACCCGCTTCGTTCGACGACGGCAAGTTCCACGGCATCTTGAACGGTGAGAGTCTCCAGCACCTCCCAAGGATATCGTTGGTTGGGCGCACGCAGTGCCAGGCGCGGAGATCGTCGAGGGCTTCCCGGTGGCAGACTGTTCGCATGGGAGATCGACCAGCGCCGCTCGGCGAGCACCGCTATTCACTCAGCTCGACCTGGACCGGCAACTCCGGCACGGGCACCAGCGGCTATCGCGAGTATCGTCGCGACGTCACGCTTGAGGTCGCAGGCAAGCCCGACATCCTCGCCTCCGCCGACAAGCCGTTCCGGGGTGATCCGTCGCGGTGGAATCCCGAGGATCTGCTGCTCGCGTCGCTCTCCGAGTGCCATCTGCTCTCCTACCTGCACGCGTGCGTCACCGCGGGTGTCGTCGTCGTCTCCTATCGCGACTCGGCGTCGGGGATGATGCGAGAGGACGGAAAGGGCGGCGGCGCGTTCGTCGAAGTGATGCTGCGTCCGGAGGTCGTCGTCGCCGATGCCTCGATGATCGACGCGGCCGAGCGGGCTCATGCGCAGGCCAATGCGTGGTGCTTCATCGCGAACTCGATGAACTTCCCCGTGCGGCACCAGGCATCGGTGCGCGCCGAGACGAGCTGAGCTGGCGGTCCGCGTCAGCGGCGCTCGTGGGGGAGCGCCTGCTTGATCTTCTCGATCGCGCCCTGCGCGGGAGCCTCGTTGTAGGCGTCGGCCAGCTCCTGGCCGGAAAGAGCATGGATCGCGGCCATGATCTCGTCCGTCGCGAGTCTGCGGGCGCGACCGCTCGTGGCGGGGCCATGCGGCGAGAGGTCGAGCGGCTCACCGAAGCGCACCGTGATCCGTTCCTTCAGAGTCGGCATCTTCGCGCCGACCGGCATGACTTTGTCCGTGCCGATCAATCCGACCGGGACGACCGGTGCACCGGTCTGCAACGCCAGGAAGGCCACGCCCGTGCGCCCCTTGTACAGGCGTCCGTCGGTCGAGCGTGTGCCCTCGGGGTAGAGCGCGACGGCGAGGCCTTCGTCGAGCAGCTGGCGTTGTACGTCGAGGGCATCGAGGGCGGCCTTGCCCGCCCCACGGCGTACGGAGATCGCGCCGATGGACTCGAAGAACGTCTTGCTGAGCCAGCCTTTGAACCCCGTCCCCTCGAAATAGGTGGACTTCGCCAGAAAATGCACGGGGCGCGGAGCGGCCACCGGAATCGCGATCGAGTCGATGAAGGACAGGTGATTGCTTGCGAAGATGACCGCGCCGTCCTTCGGGACGTTCTCCCTGCCCTCGATACGGGGCCGGTAGATCGTGCGCGCCAACGGGGTGATGAGGCTGCGGCCGAGCGCATAGGCCATGCCTGCGTGACGAGGCTTCTCAGTCTCTGAGGGCGAAGTTTCGGGCTCCACGGACTGGTCAGACGTCATCAGAGAAGATTACCCCGGCAATCATGCCGGGGCGGGAATGAAGCGCCAGCGCGCGCCTCCCAGCCTCAGCAAAGGGGCGTGCGAGATGATGGGGTGTCCCGCCCGCGATCCTGAGGTTCAACTGTGCGCAAGCGTCCGCTTATCGTCCTGTCCACCGTCGCCGCGGCGACTCTTCTGCTGGCCGGGTGCTCCGGAGGAGCCACCCCGGAGTCCACCGCCACCCCCGACGCGTCTTCCGAGAGCTCCTGCCTCGCTGACATCGGGTCGGGCGCAGGCTCTGATGCCGTGTCCGTCGAAGGATCCGGGGCAGATGCCAAGGTCTCCGTGCCCGAGGGCACGGACCTCGCCGAGGCCGAGCGTTCGGTCGTGGTCGAGGGCGATGGCGACGACGTCATGCCCGGAGACCTCGTATCGCTGCGCTACCAGCTCATCGACGCCACGACCAACGAGGTGCTCAGCACCTCGGAGCGCGGCCCCGACGGGGTTCTGTCCGCTCTCCTCGCCGTTCAGCAGCCGCAGCAGATCGTCGACCCGACGCAGTCCACCGTCTTCACCGTCGCGGCCGAGTGCCTCCCGATCGGTTCGAGCGTCGTCCTGACCCTTCCCGCAGCACAGGAAGGCATGAACCCGAGCGTGCTCTATGTCGAGACGATCGACCAGGTTCCCACGACGGCTTCCGGGTCCGATGTCGACGCGACCGATGGCATGCCCGTCGTCGAGCTCGACGATGCCGGTTCGCCGACCATCACGATCCCCGACTCCGATGCCCCCGCCGAGACCGAGGTGGCCGTCCTCAAGCAGGGTGACGGTGCTGTCGTCGGCGCGGGTGACCTGGTCACGGTGCAGTACCGCGGCGTGAAGTGGTCGGACGGCTCCGAGTTCGATTCCAGCTGGAGCCGGGACGCAGCGCCGTCGCAGTTCCCGACCAGCGGAGTGGTCCCCGGGTTCAAGATGGCCCTCGAGGGCCAGAAGGTCGGGTCGCAGGTGGTCGTCGCCATGCCGCCGAAGGACGGCTACGGCGAGGGCGAGCCCAACGACACCGATCTGACCGGGGAGACCCTCGTCTTCGTCGTCGACATCCTCGCGACCACTCCGGTAGAGCAGGCACCGTAAGACAGCGGGGCCGGGGGCTTGCCATAGGCTGGCGGCATGCGTCGCATCATCGTCCTCGGCTCCACCGGCTCCATCGGCACACAGGCGCTCGACGTCATCCGCGCCAATCCCCGTCGTTTCGAACTCGTCGGGCTCGCCGCGGGGTCGAACGCCGAGATGCTCGCGGAACAGGCCGCGAGCTTCCACGTCGACAGCACCGCACTGGGTGCGGCCGAGGCCGAGCAGCTGGTACGCGATGTCGAGGCCGACGTGGTGCTCAACGCGATCACCGGATCGATCGGACTCGGTTCCACCCTCGCAGCGTTGAAGGCCGGCAGAACCCTCGCTCTCGCGAACAAGGAATCCCTCATCGTCGGCGGTGAGCTGGTTCTCGCAGCCGCCGCCCCAGACCAGATCGTCCCCGTCGACTCTGAGCACTCCGCGCTCGCGCAGGCGCTGCGCAGCGGCACTCACGCCGAAGTGCGACGCCTCGTCGTGACGGCATCCGGTGGGCCTTTCCGCGGGCGTTCACGCGAGCAGATGCTCGAGGTCACCCCGCAGGAGGCGCTTGCGCACCCGACATGGGACATGGGCCGCATGGTCACGACGAACTCCGCGACGCTGGTCAACAAGGGTCTCGAGGTGATCGAGGCGCACCTGCTGTTCGACGTCGCCTACGACGACATCGAGGTCGTCGTGCACCCGCAGTCGATCGTGCACTCGATGGTCGAGTTCATCGACGGGTCGACGATCGCCCAGGCATCCCCACCGGACATGCGTCTTCCGATCTCGCTGGGGCTCGACTGGCCGAGCCGCGTCGGCGGAGTCGGACGCCCTCTCGACTGGACCCAGGCGACCTCCTGGACCTTCGAGCCGCTCGACGACGTCGCTTTCCCGTCTGTCGATCTCGCCAAGGCCGTGGGCCGAGCGGGCGCGACGTTCCCCGCGGTCTACAACGCGGCCAACGAGCAGGCGGTCGATGCCTTCCATGAGGGGCGCCTGCCGTTCCTCGGCATCGTCGACACGATCGCACGGGTGGTCGACGCCCACGAGCCGCCGCAGACCCTGACCATCGAATCGCTCGCCGACGCCGAGGAGTGGGCGCGCCGCAAGGCCGACCAGCTGATCGCACGAGCCTGACGCGAGAGCGGCCGCAGCGGATCGCTGCGGCCGCTCTCCAGGGTCAGCCCTCGTCGGAGTAGGGGACCGGCCAGTGCGAGTCGGGTACGGGCCATCCGGCCGCGCGCAACGCCCGTCGCGCCAGCTCACGGGCCGAATAGGGCGTGCGCACGCCGCGGATGTCGCGGTAGTCCTGATGCCCAGGGCCTGCCCACAGGATCGAGTCGCCTTCTCCGACCAGTCCGACCGCAGCGACGATGGCCGCCTCGGGCGGCGAGAACTCGTGGATCTCGGCGTCAGGCCGCGCTGCGCGTGCGCCGGCGACGAGAGTGGCCCTGATTGAGTCCGGGTCTTCGAAGCGCGGGTGGTGGTCTGTCACGACGAGGATGTCGCTGCCCTCGACGGCAGTGCGGGCCATGTCGAAGCGCTTGCTGGCATCGCGATCGCCGTCGGCGCCGAAGAGCATCAGAACCTTGCCCGGGGTGACGCGGCGGACCGCGGCGAGGGTCTTCTCGAAAGCATCGGGAGAGTGCCCGAAGTCGACGAAGACGACAGGGCCGGTGTCTCCGGAGACGAGCTGGGTGCGACCCGGAAGATGGGCCAGGATGCCGCCGTCACGGTCGAGCGCCGAGGTGATGCGGTGCCATTCGTAGCCGCCCTCGAGCAGCATAACGATCGCGAGAGCGGCGTTGGCGGCCATGTGCGGGCCGATCACGGGAACCGTCGTGGTCAGGGTGCCCGCGGGGCCCGACATCGTGAAGGTGGTGCCGGATGCGCGCTCGTCGTCGATCACGACGACCCAGTCCGCGCGGGCCGCCGCAGCGGGATCAGCGGCGATCGATGGTGTGCCGACGGTGACGACGGGGATCTCCGCTCGCTCCACCACGATCGCACCGTTGGGGGAGTCGAGGCAGACCACGCCGCGGGTCGCGCGGTCGGGACGGAAGAGCGGGAGCTTCGCCTCGAAGTACTCCTCCATGTCGGCATAGTCATCGAGGTGGTCGTGACTGAGGTTCGTGAATCCGGCGACGTCGAAGCGGATGCCGTCGACGCGATGACGTGAGAGCGCCTGGGCGCTGACCTCGACTGCCACGGCCTCGACGTCGCGCTCCCGCATCAGCGCCAGCAGCGCATGCATCTCGGATGCCTCAGGGGTCGTCAGTCTCGAGACGATGACCTCGCCGGCGATGTGGCGCTCGGCCGTGGAGGAGAGTCCGGTCACGACGCCGAGCTGGTCGAGGATGCCCTCGAGCAGATGCGAGACGCTCGTCTTGCCGTTGGTCCCCGTGGTGGCGAACAGCAGGGGGAGCGACTCGCCCGCGCCGGTGCCGTAGACCCACGCGCTCAGAGCGCCGAGCACGCCGCGGGGGTCGTCGACGATGATCACGGGGAGTCCGGCGGGCTGGGCGATGTCTGCGCCGTCATCGTCGGTGATGATCGCGACGGCGCCCTTCTCGGCGGCGGTGGCCGCGAATTCGGCTCCGTGGCGGTTCACGCCTCGGATCGCCACGAAGGCCTCGCCTGCACGCAGATCGGCGGTGGCGAGGGTGATGCCGGACAGGGTGATTCCGGTCACGTCGCCGCGGACTTCTCGAGCGAATCGAGAGGCGAGTTCGGACAGCTCACGCCGGGGCGGGTTCGCGGGGCGGAGCACGGGAGGCAGGCTCGGTTGTTGTTCAATCGACATGTCGCATCCATGATCTCACGCCCGCGGCGCGATGACCGGGTGCGGCACGTCTCCTCGGCCGCGTCGAGCCGAGGAGACGTGCCAGGGGGTCACGCCTTGCGGCGGTACGCCAGTACCGAGACGACCAGCGCGGCGATTCCGGCGACCAGGCCGCCCGCACCCAGCGCCGTCCCGAGCTCGTTCGAGGAGCCGGCCTCGTCGGCGGCATCCGAATCGGCGGTGTCCGCGTCTCCGGCGTCCTCTGCGGAGCCGTGCTCACCGTGGCCGTCAGCGGACGCGGCGACGACCTGGACCACCGGAGCCGGGGCGTCGAGGCTGTGCGGGTCTTCGCCGTCCTCGGCGAGCTGCGTCCACTCGGTGCTGCCCTCGACGCATGTCTGGATGACCGGGAACGCGAGTGAGTCGGGCGTGTCCTCGTCGAGCCCGACAGCCATGCTCACTGCGCCGCGCAGTTCGTTGGGCACCGGTGCGACGGCGGTGTAGGTCACGGCGCTGACGAGGCCGTCATCGCCCTTCTCGATGTCGATCGTCCAGTCGCTGTCCATGGTGGGTGCGACGGAGGCGAGGCCCTCGGGCATCGTCACCTTCAGAGAAATCGTAGGGGAGTTCTCGCAGCCGTGGGCGAAAGAGAAGGTCAGCACGCCGTGGTCTCCGGCGATCAGCTCGTCGGGGCTGACGCTGACGTGGGCGCTCGCCATCGCAGGGATGGCGAGTGCGAGGATCGCACCCCCGATGACTCCTGCGGTGACGTTGCGGCGGGTGGTGGTGAAACGCATGGTGGTACTCCTGTGTGCTGATCTGCGGGCGCGTCGGTGTGCGCGGCTTCCGCGGGAAGGTGGAAACGCCTCAGGGAGGCGATGCGTGATCAGACGTGTGCTGGAGGACCGCGGCGCGACACCGACGCCGAGAAGTCGTTCTCCTTCGGCACTCGGATGACGAACACCGGGAAGGCGGGGCGCTCGTGTGCGGGGCGGAACACCGTGACCGTGTGGCGCAGGCGTGCCTGCACCCAGCCGGCGATCGCTCGCACTGACGACTCGCCGTGACAGACCAGAGCAGTAGTGATGATTGCTGCGATGACGTGACCGACGAGCATGACGGCATCAGGAGCGGTCGCGGCGACAACCGGGCCCAGAGCGGCGAGATCGAGATGGTGGTGGTGCCCCGAGAGCGCCGTCGCACCCGTCGGCGTGCCGAGCAGCTGGAACACGAGGTGGAAGAGCCCCTGGCTGACCAGCACCGTCAAAGCGACGCGTGCGCGGGATGCCCGGGCGCCGATGAGAAGCGCCGCCAGCGGCACGAGGAGCGTCGCGACGGCGAGCACCAGAAGCGGATGGGGGGCGGCTCCTCCTGCAGTGGTGTGCGATGCGGCGGCGACGAGCGTGGCCGTGCCTGATGCGCCGGCTGCGCGCAGAAGTCGCAGCTGGCGGGAGGTCACAGCACAAGCCTAATCGTGTCTCGCCGTCGCGCAGTGCAGCACATAGGGCTTATTCCTAGGCGGCGAGCACTAGCTTGGGGGAGTGGAAGCACTGCTCTATCTGGGTGGCATCGTGTTCATGCTGATCGGCCTCGGCCTGTCGATCGGCCTGCACGAGGTCGGCCACCTCCTGCCGGCGAAGCTGTTCGGCGTGCGCGTCGGCCAGTACATGATCGGCTTCGGCCCGAGGCTCTGGTCGAAGCGCATCGGCGAGACCGAGTACGGGTTCAAGCTGCTGCCGCTCGGCGGGTTCATCTCGATGTCGGGGATGTATCCGGCCTCCACCGCATCGGGCCCGGCGAAGGGCGTCTTCCGCGCTCTCGTGCAGGACGCCCGATCGGCGAACGACGAGACGATCGCGGAGGGGGCAGAGGACCGTGTCTTCTATCGCCTCCCCGTGTGGAAGCGCGTCGTCGTGATGCTCGGCGGTCCGCTGATGAACCTGATCCTCGCGATCGTGATCTTCACCGTGCTGGTGTCCGGCATCGGTGTGCAGCAGGGAACCACGACGATCGCCTCGGTGAACCAGTGCGTTCTGCCCGCCGGATCGACGGCGACCGAGTGCGAACCCGACGACCCGGCGACGCCGGCCGCAGAGGCGGGCATCCGGCCGGGTGACGTGCTGGTGTCCGTCGACGGTCAGCCCGTGTCGACCTTCGCCCAGGCGACCGCCGTCGTGCAGGCAGCGCCGGGGCAGACCCTGGATCTGGTGGTGCTTCGAGACGGTGCCGAGAAGACGCTGAGCATCACTCCGATCGAGGCTGAGCGCACCATCACGGATGCCAGTGGGCAGCCGGTCATCGGCGAGGACGGGCAACCCGTCGTCAAGGACGTCGGCTATGTCGGCATGGCGGCGCAGATGGGCTTCGTCCAGCAGCCGCTCTCGGCAGGACCCGAGATGGCAGCCGACACCGTCGCACGCGTGGGGTCGATGATCCTCACACTTCCGGTTCGGATCTGGGACACCGGTGTCTCCCTGGTCACCGGGTCCGAGCGCGACCCGAACGGCCCGCTGAGCGTCGTGGGCGTCGGGCGCATCGCGGGTGAGGTCGCGGCGATCGACGCGCCGATCCTCAACCGCTTCTCGGTGCTCCTCGGGCTTCTCGGATCCCTGAATGTCGCGCTGTTCGTGTTCAACCTGATCCCGCTGCTGCCGCTCGACGGAGGCCACGTGGTCGTCGCGCTGTGGGACGGCATCCGCCGTGCCTGGGCGAAGCTGTTCCGTCGGCCGCCGCCCCCGCCCGTCGACGCCACCAGGCTCGTGCCGCTGACCGTGGTCGTCGCGACACTGCTCATCGTGATGGGTGCCGTGCTGCTCCTCGCCGACGTCTTCAATCCGGTGAACATCTTCGGCGGCTGAGTCGCCTTCGGTGTCGCCGCTGTGCGCGTGGGGCGGGTAGCCCCGGCATCCGCTCTCCGATCAGGCGAGCGCGTGCGAGACCAGACGCTCGAGAGTGCGGATGCCGTCGCGCGACAGGATCGATTCCAGGTGGCCCTGCACCGATGCGAAGCGCTCGCCGCGAAGCGCGTAGACGTCGCCTGATTCAGGGTCGGCCGACACTTCGACCGCTCCCGTCGACGTCGTGCCGGGCGTCACCCTGGCCGTGAAGGTGTTGTAAAAGCCGATCGAGGCGTCCTCGCCGAACACGGGGACCGACTTCTGCAGCCCCTGGTGCGGTGAGGCGAGGGGCGTCAGGGCGATGCCGAGACGATCGCTGAGGATCTGGTGGCTCAAGCACACCGCGAGCAGCGGCGACCCGGCGTCCACACGTCGGGACACCACCTCGCGCATCCTGGTGATGCGGTCGCTCCCGACGTCACGGGGATCGCCCGGGCCCGGGCCCGCGACCACCAGGTCGGCCGCGTCGAGCTCCGCATCATCGGCGTCGCTCCAGGCGCGGATCGTGACATCGAGCCCGAGGTGGCGCAACTGGTGGGCGAGCATGGTGGTGAAGCGGTCTTCCGCGTCGACGACGATCGCCGATCGGCCGGCGAAGGGCCCGGTCAGATCGTCGCCCTGCGGGTTCAGCCAGAAGTCCGCCAGGCGCGCATTGCGCGAAGAGAGCAGCTCCGCGACCGTGGGGTCGTCGGCGAGGGGCTGTCGCTCTCCCGGGGCGTCGGCATCATCGCGGGCCTCGGCGACGCTGTCGCGATCGATCGCGCCGATCGCTCCGAGCACGCCGGCGGCCTTGCCGTGGGTCTCCGACACCTCGCCGTGCGGGTCCGAGTGCCGCACGAGCGTCGCGCCCACCGGCACGCTGAGTGAGCCGTTCTGCAGATACACGGTGCGGATCAGGATCGGGGCGTCGAGGTCGTGTCCACCGGCGTCCTTCGGAGTGAACAGGGCCGCCACACCGGAGTAGTAGCCGCGTGGCTTCTTCTCATGACGGCGGATCACCGCGCACGCGTTCTGCATCGGCGAGCCGGTCACGGTCGGCGCGAACATCGTCTCGCGGAGGATGTCGCGCGGGTCCAGCGCGCTGCGACCACGGAGCATGTACTCGGTGTGGGTGAGGCGCGACATCTCCTTCAGATGCGGGCCTGTGATGCGTCCTCCGTCGGAGCAGACGGCGCTCATCATCTTGAGCTCTTCGTCGACCACCATGAAGAGCTCTTCCGTCTCCTTGGTGGAGGAGAGGAAGTCCACCAGGGTCTCCTTCGTGGCTCCACCCGCGGGGTGGCGGAACGTGCCGGAGATCGGGTTCATGGTGACGACGCCGCCGCGTGCGACGACGTGCGCCTCAGGGCTCGCGCCGACCGCGATGTGTCCGGGGGTCACCACCGCGAAGGTCCAGTAGGCACCCCGCTCGTGCGTGAGCAGCGCGCGGAACCAGGTCAGGGCTGCAGTACGGTCGTCGACGTCGATCTCGGCGGTGAAGTCGCGGCGGATCACGAAGTTCGCGCCCTCGCCGCGTCCGATCTCGTCGGCGATCACGGTCTCGACGATCGTGGCGTATTCCTCGTCCGGGATGTCGAAGCCGCCTTCACGCAGCGGCACGGCGTCCGAGGGAAGTGCCGAGAGCAGCTCGGGCGTGGCGATGTGCAGGTGCTCATCGACCACGATGCAGCGCAGGGGTGCACCGTCGTCCTGAGCGACGAAGCCGCGCTCACGCACCTGACGGTAGGGCACCATCGTGAAGATCTCGCGGGGGGCGCCGTCGATCGTGAGCGGGATGTCGGCGAGCAGATCGACGTCGACGACTTCGCCGGTGAGCAGCTCGACCGTGTCTGCGCCGTCGCGCGCGATCAGCACGAACGATGCCGTGGGATCTGCAATGAGCTCGGCAAGACGTGAGAGGGTCATCGGTGTCTCCTGTGCATGGCTCCGGCTCGGCTCAACGAAAAGACCGCCCCGGAGGCGGTCTGGATTCGTGGGAACGCGAACACACCGCCTAAGAGGCGGGCCACCAGGTGAAGTTCGCGAGCATGGCCTGAAAACTATCACACCGCGCACCGGCGCCCAGGTCGTATGACGCGCATGCGTGCCGTGCGGCATCCAGCCTGTGTGCATCCAAGCGGCGTAGGCTGGGGGTTGTGCCAGCAGTGAATCTTGGGATGCCGAAGATCCCCGAAGTCCTCGCCCCGCGCCGCAAGTCTCGCCAGATCAAGGTGGGCAAGGTGCTCGTCGGCGGCGACGCCCCCGTCACCGTCCAGTCCATGACGACGACGAAGACGACGGACATCAACGCGACTCTCCAGCAGATCGCGGAGCTGACCGCATCCGGATGCGAGATCGTCCGTGTGGCCGTCCCCCATCAGGACGACGCCGACGCGCTGAAGATCATCGCGATGAAGAGCCAGATCCCCGTGATCGCCGACATCCATTTCCAGCCGCGCTACATCTACACCGCGATCGACGCCGGGTGCGGCGCTGTGCGCGTGAACCCGGGCAACATCCGCGAGTTCGACGGAAACGTCGGCAAGATCGCCGAGGCCGCGAAGGCCGCAGGCGTCTCGCTGCGCATCGGCGTCAACGCCGGCTCGCTCGACCGCCGCATCCTGACCAAGTACGGCAAGGCGACCGCTGAGGCTCTCGTCGAGAGTGCTGTCTGGGAGGCCTCGCTGTTCGAGGAGCACGACTTCCACGACTTCAAGATCTCGGTCAAGCACAACGACCCGATCGTC
The DNA here is from genome assembly GCF_006385575.1 of Microbacterium foliorum. NCBI lineage: Bacteria > Bacillati > Actinomycetota > Actinomycetes > Micrococcales > Microbacteriaceae > Microbacterium > Microbacterium foliorum. Next base: position 1,462,684 of record NZ_CP041040.1, read on the forward strand.
ATGGTGAAGGCCTACCGCCAGCTCGCCGAACGCGGCGACTGGCCGCTGCACCTCGGAGTGACCGAGGCCGGACCCGCGTTCCAGGGAACCATCAAGAGCGCCACGGCGTTCGGCATCCTGCTCGGTGAGGGCATCGGCGACACCATCCGCGTGTCTCTCTCCGCGCCTCCCGCCGAAGAGGTCAAGGTGGGGCACCAGATCCTGCAGTCGCTCAACCTGCGCGAGCGCAAGCTCGAGATCGTGTCGTGCCCGTCATGCGGACGCGCCCAGGTCGACGTCTACACGCTCGCCGAGAACGTGACCGAGGGTCTCAAGGACATGACCGTTCCGCTGCGCGTCGCCGTCATGGGCTGTGTCGTGAACGGTCCGGGCGAGGCGCGCGAAGCCGACCTCGGAGTCGCCTCGGGCAACGGCAAGGGACAGATCTTCGTCAAGGGCGAGGTCATCAAGACCGTGCCCGAAGCCGACATCGTCGCGACGCTGATCGAAGAGGCCAACCGCATCGCGGTCGAGATGGGGCCTGAGGCGCCGCTCGGCACCGCGCAGGTCGTCACGGCCTGACCGACCGCGTCAGTCAGCCTCAAGGAGTTCCATGTCCTCGTCCACTGTCGTGTCCTTCCCCGCCGGCGGCGTCTCAGGTTCGAGCACCGTCCGTCGGATCGAGTCCGGCGAGGCGGGCACCGTCGTCGTCGTGGACGCGACGCCGTTCCACCCGGTCGATCACACGTGGCCGGATCAGCCGGGCGACAGCGGTGAGATCGTGCTCGACGGGGCTGTCGTTCGCGTCTCAGAGGCTGTGATGGCGGCGATCTCCGATGAGGGCGAGTTCGCGCTCGGAGCCGACATTCCGGTCAAGCGTGGCGCTGAGGGGTGGACCTGGCTCGTCGGTCACCCGCTCGAGGGGGAGACGCCGTCCTCGCTGGTCGAGGGGGCGCGTGTGGAGCTGTCGGTCGACGCTCCTCGGCGGGCCGGCCTCAGCCGGGGGCACACCGCATGCCACCTCGCGTCGTTGGCCCTCGACATCGCCGTCGCCGACCTGTGGCGCAAGGACCCGGGAGCGGATGCTCTGGGCAACCCGAATTTCGAGGCCAGAGCGAATCAGTCCAGCCGCATCCATGAAGACGGCGCTGTCGACGAGTACCGTCTGGGCAAGAGCCTGCGCCGAGCAGGTTTCGACACCGAGACGTTCGCGGCGACGCTCGAGGATCGGGAGGCGGCGATCAACGCCCAGCTGGCCACGTGGGTCGCCTCCGGTGCGATGAGCCGCGTGGTGCCCGAGGGCCCGACCATCGTGGATCGCCGCAGCTGGCACTGCGAACTGCCGGATGGCCACGCCGAGATCCTCTGCGGCGGAACGCACGTGGAGTCGCTTTCCGAGTTCGTCTCGATCTCGGTTGCGCTCGATCTGACGGATCCCCAGCTGCTGGTGATGACCACGAAGGCCGTTCCCGCGGTCTGAGTCCGCTCAGCGAACGAATCCGGCCTGCACGCGGCCGCCGGCACGTTCGAGTTCAGCCGAGACGCGGGCTGCGAAGGTCTTGTAGTCGCTCGCGATCAGAGGGATGGTCAAGCGGTCGGCTCTTTCGATGCTCAGCTCTTGAAGGCGTCGGGGCAGCCATTTGCCCGCCCCTATCCACTGCCCCTCGGTGAGCAGCATGAGCTCTGCGATCCGCTCGAACAGGATGGATGCCTCCACGCGCTGTTCGACGGGGTCCGTGGCGTCCTCCAGATCGTCGAGCACATCCGTGATGACGTAGCGGCGGAAGGCGGACTCCTGCGCGCTGAGAGAGGGCCCGGCGTGGAGCACACTCCGCCAACGCTGTCGGAGTGGTCCCAGTCGGTCATCCTCTCGGATCGCGATGCCGTCGACGAGCATGTGCACCGTCACCGGACGGTGCTGCGCGATGCCTCGTGCCGCCCACTCGTCGAAACCCCGCGACGTGTAGGCGAAGACCTCGAAGATCTCTCCGTCGAAGTCGTGCGTCGAGGCTTCACTCGTCTGTCCGTCGACATCGAAGAGGTCATCTCCGAGGAGCAGCAGGTCGATGTCGCTCGTCGAGGTGCGGTCGCCGCGCGCTGTGCTCCCCGCCACGATGGCGACATCGGCCCGCGGGTAGTGGGCGGCGACGAATCGTTCAGCGACGGCGAAGTGGTCCACGTCGACAGCGTAACCGTCGGGCTGTGCGCCTCCGGGGATCAGCGCGTCGCTGCTCCGAGCCGCGCGCCGAGTCCGGCGGCGAGCACGTGTGCCTGGCTCAGTGGGAGCCATCGACACGTCCATGAGATGGGGGAGTCGCCGGTTGCCGGATCGGCTTCGCCGGCCTGCCACACGGCCGTGACATCGGGGTCGGGGATCTCCAACTGGAAGAAGTGGCGGAGTGCCATCTCTTCGCGGGCAGGGGAGAGATCGTACAGATCCGTGCCGAGGCGGCGGGTCACAGTTCCACGGAGACCTGTCTCCTCGAACAGCTCTCGCTCAGCCGCGCCGGCAGCACTTTCGCCCTGGCGCACGGTGCCTGCGGGCACCTGGACCCCGGTGGCGAGCATGTCGGTGTCGTCGTGAGTGAAGACCAGCAGTCGATTCTCGGCGATGACGTAACAGACGGCCTTCTCGACGATGCTGCTCCGTTCCGAATAGCGGGTCTCACAGAACCGGCTGGCATCGTCGATGATCGGATCAACCCACCGATCCCGCGGAAGCCGCGCGATCTCCGGGATCGTGAACCAGGCGATCTCGATGAGCTCGCCATCGGTGAAGAGGAACTCCGCGTCGATCGGGATCGAGCAGGAGTAGGCGATCGTGGTGTAGCTGACACGATCCCCGTTCGGGTAGCTCACCAGCAGGTCTTCGCCTCCATAGGCCCCCACGATCCCGTGCACGGTGGCTTCGACACCGATCTCCTCGCGCACCTCTCGGAGGACCGCATCCTCCGGTCTCTCGAGCGGCTCTATTCCCCCTCCGAGCAGGCCCCAGAGGGGTGAATGTGCTTGCCGGCACAGCAGAAAACGATCACCGCGCCGGATGATCGCCGTCACAGCGGGAAGTATGAGGAGGTCATGACCAACGCGCTCGCGAAGGTCGCTCAGATACGGCGATATCGGCATGACGGGAAGCCTAGGCCGTCAGGCGCTGAACTCGATCTCGCCTCGGGCGATGTCGGCGCGCACGACCCGGAGCCTCACGACAGCGCCGGGCACCGTGTCGGCGGGGATCGGGGCGGAAGCGGTGACGGCGGGCTCAGCGATCTGGACTGCCGCCCGCTCACCACGGATCTCGATCACGGTCGCATCGACGGCAGAGCCGACCAGGGGTGTCATCAGCGCGGCCTCGACGCAGTTGATCGTCGCGGAATCGAGCCGGGATGCGCGCTGACCGGACTCCTGCATCAGTGCGGGCAGATCCGGGAGGGACTCGCGTACCCAGCTCGGTACCTCACGACCTTCGGAGACTGCGAGGCAGATCGCGAGCGACCAGCGATCGATGAGACGGCGCAGCGGCGCCGTGGCATGCGCGTAGGGTGCGGCGATGGCCGCCTGCTCGACGTCGGGCGGCACCGACCCGTCGAAGGCCACGTAGCCGGCGCCGCGGAACAGCGATGCCGCAGCCTCGAGAATCGGGAGGGTCATCGGGTCCTCGCGATCCAGCTCGCGAAGGTAGTCGCCGTAGGTGCCCGTCGTCCACGGGCGTCCCAGGGCCTCGGTCTGGTGACGGAAAGCCTCGAAGGACTTCTCGTCGGGCTGCGGCATCGTCCGCAGGATGCCGATGCCGGCGCCGATCATCAGGGACGCGGCTGCCATGCCTGTCATGAGGGACAGTTGCGCGTTCCATTCCTCGACGGGAAGCGGATGCCGACGCTCGATCGCATATGTGCCGTCGGCGGCTCTGGTCACTTCCACGTCGGGGAGGTTCAGGCTTGCGCCGCCGCGGATTTTCTCCTGCTCGATCCGCAGCGCACCGATCTCCGGAAGCAACGCGGCCGGGCCGCCCTCGCCTCGGTCCAGTGCCGCCTGCGTGCTGGCGTACTCGAGCTGGGCGCGTGAGCGGATCAGAGCCCGCTCGAGCCGGAACTCTTCGACGACTCCCGCAGAATCGAGGGCGAAAGTCCAGACGAGTCCGGGGCGGTCCGCGTCGGCCAGCAGCGACGCGCGATCCTCGCTGAGCACCTTCGGATGCAGGGGGATCCTGCCATCTGCCGCATACAGCGTCTGACCTCGACGGCGGGCTTCGGCGTCCACCGCCCCACCGGGGGCGACGAAGCCGGGCACATCGGCGATCGCGTAGCGAACGGTGTACCCGGAATCCCGCCGCTCGAGGTGGAAGGCCTGGTCGAGGTCGCGGGAGCCCTGCGGATCGAGCGTGGCGAAGGGGATGTCGCGCAGGTCGAGTTCGGGAACCGCAGCCTCCGACGCCTCTGCTTCGGCGACGACCGAGGTGGGGAAGTCCGTGGGCGCGTCGAGGGATTCTCTCAGCGCGGCAAGCGCCGCGGCGAGTTCGGTCTGCGCGGCGGACGGGGCAACGTGCGATCGGCGCTGAGGCATGACTCCACACTATGACGACGCGGCCAGAGGACTGCGCGATTCCAGGCATGGTCGCCCGTCGCCCATCGCCGCACGGTCAGAACGGCGGTGGCGCGTCGTCTTCGGTGACGGTGGTGGTGTTCTGTGCGGGTGGTTTGTCGATGTAGATCTGGCCGGTGGGGCTGGTCCAGGCGAAGGCGCCGTCGTTGCGGTGTTCGACGTGCCAGGGCGTGCGGTGCTTGAGGGTGTGGTGTCGGCGGCACAGGACGCCGAGGTTGTCGGCCGTGGTCGCGCCGCCGAGGGCGTGGTCGCGAGTGTGGTCGAGATCGCCGTCTCGGGCGGAGTACCCGCAGGTCGGGAACCGGCATCGTTGATCTCGGGCTCTCAAGTGCCGTTTCAGGGCAACGGAGGGCCGGTAGTGGTCGACGGCGAGCAGAGCGCCGGTGATCGGATGAGTGAGGATCCGATCCCACCCGGACGCCATACCCGCGAGCAGCCGTGCGGTGCGGATATCGATCGGGATGCAGCCGTCCAGCTCGGCCGGGACGCTGCTCGCGCCGATCAGCGACAGCACGGGGACGGTGACAGTCACGGTCGGGGTGATCGCGGCGAGCATGCCGTCGACGGTGTCGTGTCCTGCGGGCGCGCCGGTGAGGAGCAGGTCGAGAGCGACATCGCAGCGGGCCTGCCCGAGCGTCCGCGAGTCATGGGCCGACGGAGTGCGGGAGTCGCTCGACGATTCCGCGAACGCGGCTTTCACGATCGCGGTGACTCGGTTCAATGCGCCGTGCACGAGGGCGGCCGGGCCGAAGATGCTCAGTTCCGCCATGCCGTCTGCGCGGTTCTTCACCCACACGCCGCGCTCGCGGCGAGCGTCCTTGTGGCGTTCGTCGATGCTGCGCGGTTGGAAGCGGTCGGCGACGCGCCGTGCCATCCGCCCCACTCGGTTCGGGGACTCCGTCTGAGCGAAGTCGACCATCTGCCCTGCGTACGCACTCCGTGCGCCAGGATCTTCAAGGTGCATCCCGGCGTCGACGATGACCCGAGCATGCGCGGCGCTGATCAGCCCGGCACCCTGCGCCTGCCACACCCGGGGGAACCGGGACACCACGAGTTCCGCGTCGAGCATCCGCCGCTGCACCGTCCGGTCGCTGACGCGCAGCGCCGCCCCGAACTCCGCCGCCACCGCCCGCACCGCCAGATCGACACCATCAGCACTCGGTTCGGCGGCTTGCTCTGCTGCTTCGACAGCGATCCGCGAACCGAGCGCGAGGAGGCCATCACGCGCGGCCAGCAACGACCCGATCGTCCGATCGACCTCGACGAGCATCTCTGCGACCGCGCCCAGCGCGCCCATTTGCTCCACTGTTGCGTCGATCAGTGCCGTCATACCCACATCACATCACCCACCACTGACATCCCCACCCCAGATCAGAGGCCAAAACCCAGACACGGAAACAGAACAACAGCATCCCGGAATGGACGAGAGCGCAGCCCCGTGAAGGCCGCTCGCCAGGGCCGCCCAGGCGCGCCCGAAGACGACGCTCCCGACGATCAGCGATGCACCGCGGTGCCTCGGGAACCTGTGATTCGCGTGTCCGTCCGACCCAGACCGGAATACTGGGCGTTAGCGTGGGGGCATGACCACTGCTGCGAAGGCCAAGGCCCTGATCGGACTCTACGAAGCCCCGGAGATCCTCCGCGTCGTGAATGTGTGGGACGTCGTGTCCGCCCGCGCCGTCGCGAAGCTGCCTGAGACGAAGGCGATCGCGACTGCCGGGCACGGCATCGCCGCCTCCTTCGGATTCGAGGACGGCACGATTCCGCGGGACATCATGATCGACATGATCGGTCGCATCGCTGCATCCGTCTCGGTCCCGGTGACCGCCGACCTCGACGACGGTTACGGCGACGCGGGGGAGACCACCCGCCTGGCGATCGGCGCCGGTGTCGTCGGCGCCAACGTCGAAGACCGCCTCAAGCCGTTCGACGAATCCGTCGCCGCGGTCGAGGCGATCGTCAAGGCGGCCGAAGCCGAGGGTGTTCCGTTCGCCCTCAATGCGCGCACCGATGCGTTCGTCCGTGCAGGCCACCGCCCCGTCGCCGAGAGTGTCGCCGACGCGATCCAGCGTGGGCGCGCCTTCCTCGATGCCGGTGCCACCGCGGTCTTCGTGCCGGGAATGCTCGACGCCAACATCACTCGACAGCTCGTCGACGGCCTCGGTGCGGGCAAGCTCAGCGTGATCGGTCTGCCCGGCACCCTCGCCGCGTCGGAGTACGAGAAGCTCGGTGTCACCCGCATCTCGTACGGTCCTCTTCCGCAGCGGGTGGCGCTCACGGCCGTCCAGGAGCTCGCCGCGAGCCTGTACGCCGGCGGCGTGATCCCCAACGGCCTCCCCGCGCTCAACTGACCCATCGCGAAACGAGTGACCACCGGTCAGTAGACTTGCCCGGTGGTCACTCGTCTATCGAATTTCTTCCTCCGTACGCTCCGTGAAGACCCTGCAGGCGCAGAGGTCGCGAGCCACAGGCTGCTGATCCGCGCCGGATACATCCGACCGCAGGCTGCCGGAATCTTCGCGTGGCTCCCGCTCGGACTGCGCGTGAAGGCCAAGATCGAGACCGTCGTCCGCGAGGAGATGGCCGCCGCAGGTGCGCAGGAAGTGCACTTCCCGGCTCTGATGCCTCGCGAGTCGTACGAGGCGACCGGGCGTTGGGAGGAATACGGCGACCTGCTGTTCCGCCTCCAGGACCGCAAGGGCGGGGACTACCTGCTTGCACCGACCCATGAAGAGGCGTTCACGCTCCTCGTCAAGGATCTCTACTCGTCGTACAAGGATCTGCCTCTCACGATCTACCAGATCCAGGACAAGTATCGCGATGAGGCACGCCCGCGTGCAGGCCTGCTCCGCGGTCGTGAGTTCACGATGAAGGATGCCTACTCGTTCGATTCCTCGGATGCCGGACTCGATGTGAGCTACCAGGCTCAGCGCGATGCGTACGAGCGGATCTTCCAGCGCCTCGGTCTCGAGTACGTGATCGTCCAGGCGGATGCCGGGGCGATGGGCGGTTCGCGAAGCGAGGAGTTCCTTCACCCGACCCCCGTGGGTGAGGACACGTTCGTGCGGAGCGCCGGCGGCTACGCCGCCAACGTCGAGGCGTTCGCGACGGCAGTGCCCGACGCGATCGCCTTCGATGCCGACGCATCCCCTGTCATCTTCGACTCACCGAACACGCCGACGATCGAGACGCTCGTCGCCCACGCGAACGAGCACCTCGAGGGCGACTACTCCGCTGCCGACACCCTCAAGAATGTCGTGTTGGCACTGACTCACCTCGACGGAACGCGCGAGCTGGTCGTCGTGGGCATCCCGGGTGACCGCGAGGTCGACGAGAAGCGCGCGGAGGTCGCCTTCGCGCCCGCCGAGGTCGAGACCGCCACGGCCGACGACTTCGAGAACAACCCGCTGCTCGTGAAGGGCTACATCGGGCCCTGGTCGCCCACCGGCGCTGTGCTCGGCGAAGAGTCGGCGACCGGCATCCGCTACCTGGTCGATCCCCGCGTGAGCGAGGGCACGAGCTGGATCACCGGCGCGAATGTCGACCAGAAGCACGCGCATTCGGTCGTCGCCGGTCGGGACTTCTTCTCGGATGGGATCATCGAGATCGCGAACGTCAGGGCGGGCGACCCCGCTCCCGACGGTTCCGGCCCGGTCGAGCTCGCTCGCGGGATGGAGATCGGCCACGTGTTCCAGCTCGGCCGCAAGTACGCCGAGGCACTCGGCCTCAAGGTGCTGAACGAGAACGGCAAGCTCGTCACGGTCACGATGGGCTCGTACGGGATCGGCGTGACGCGCATCCTCGCGATCATCGCCGAGCTGAACAACGACGACAAGGGACTCATCTGGCCCGCATCCGTCGCGCCCTTCGATGTGCAGGTCTTAGCGGCCGGCCGCGATCAGGTGGCGTTCGATGTGGCGACCGAGCTCTCGACGCAACTCGAGTCTGCGGGCCTCGACGTGCTCTACGACGACCGTCCGAAGGTCTCGCCCGGCGTGAAGTTCGGAGACGCAGAGCTGGTCGGCGTGCCGAAGATCGTCATCGTCGGCCGTGGTGCTGCTGAGGGCCAGGTCGAGTTGTGGGACCGCAGCACGGGTGACCGTGAGGCGGTATCGGTCGCCGAGGCCGTGCAGCAGCTGTCCCGGCGCTGACCGTACAGACCGAAGAATGCCGCGCATCTCGTCCGAGGTGCGCGGCATCCGTCTGTACGGAGTGAGCCGTCCGTCAGCGGACGATGCGGCCGTGGTTCATGATGTCGTCATCGGGCGTGTCCTTGGTGACCAGTGCCTTGAGCGCACCCGCCGCCATCGCGATCTTGCCCTTGGCGGGCTCCCAGAACTCGGTCACCGTCGGCGACACCTTCAGAAGAGCGATGCCGGGGGTGTCGAGGCCGTTCTCGAACCAGATGTCAAGCGAGGGGGAGTAGAGCTCCTCCATCTTCGCGCGGTCGTGCACGACGGACGCGTTGCCGGCGACCGAGACATATCGCATGCCCTTGGCGTCGCAGTATGAGAGGCCGACCTGGTGGTGAGCTCTCGCCTCTTCGACCTTCTCGGTGTCTTCTGCGGTGAAGAACCAGATGTCACCGGCATCGTCCATCTGCCGGGTTGACATCGGCCTGCTCACCAGGTTGCCGTCTTCGTCGGTCGTCGTCAGCATCGTGAAGTCGATGTCCTCGACGAGCTCGGTCACGCGCGCGAGTGCTTCCGGTCCAGTGATCTCTGTCATGACGCCACTGTGGCGCAGGAGGTCCGACTTCGCACGGGCGTTGACACCGGAACGCCCGCGTGGTCAGCGCATCGGGCGGCGTTGCGACGACCCACCCGACATGCCGTCGTGACAGGCTGAGGGCATGACCGACGAACCGCTGCCGGAATCGCTGAGCGCCGAGATCAACAACGTCCTCGACGAGGCCGGGGTGAAGACCGACCGCAGGCTGGTCATGCGTATGATGCGCACGGCGGTCCTGCTGGGCGAGGACGGCACCACCCGCCTCGACCTCAAGATCGCCTCAGCCGCTCTCGCTGAGATGCGAGATGCCTTCCGACTGTTCGCTCCGTTCGAGGGCGTGCCCAAAGTCACGGTCTTCGGTTCGGCTCGGACCCGCCATGATGATCCCCTCTACGTCCAGGCCCGTGACGTCGCCGCCGCGCTCGCCGCGGATGGGTGGATGGTCGTCACCGGTGCGGGGCCGGGGATCATGCAGGCTGCCGCGGAGGGAGCCGGACCGGCGCTCTCGCTCGGAGTGTCGATCCGTCTCCCGTTCGAGGAGAAGGCCAACAGCCTGATCGCGGCGAGCGAGCACGTCGTGGCGATGAAGTACTTCTTCACCCGCAAGCTGATGCTCATCAAGGAGTCCAGCGGCTTCATCTGCCTGCCCGGCGGGTTCGGCACGCTCGACGAGATGTTCGAGCTGCTCACGTTGCAGCAGACCGGCAAGGCCGAGCCGACGCCGATCGTCCTGCTCGACGAGCCGGGCGGCACTTTCTGGAACGGTCTCAAGCGGTTCATCGACGAGGATCTGGAGCCCACGGGTGTGATCTCCGATGGCGACTTCGACCGCGTGGTCATCACCGACTCCGTCGAGTCGGCCGCAGCAGTGATCGCGGGGTTCTGGCGCAACTACGACTCGCTGCGCTGGGTCGGCGATTCGCTCGTGCTCAGACTGCGGGTCGCCCCGACCGATGCAGAGCTCGAGGAACTGAACGACCGCTTCGCCGGGATGCTGTCGAGCGGGCGAATCGAGCGGACTGCTCCGCGGTCACCCGAGGTCGCCGACGATGATCTGCTGCATCTTCCGCGTCTCGCCCTGCACCTCGACCAGCGTCAGGTCGGCAGTCTGTTCCGCCTCATCGGCGCGATCAACTCGTTGGAGTCCGCTCCCGCGCTGTGATTCCGCGCGCGAATGCGGCGAGATCGATCGAATGCCCGAGGATCCGCTCCGCCGCGCGGTGGCCTGAGTAGAAGGCCGCCCCCACGGTCGCCGGCTCGTCGCCCCAGGTCGCCTCGCCGGCGAAGTGCAGCACTCCGTCGACGGGCCCCGCGAGGTCGTCATGGTCGTGGTGAGACGACCCGAGTGCGAGATGCGAGTACGAACCGTTCGAGAACGCGTCGTGCCCCCAGCGGGTGACCCAGTGCGCGGTGGGCTCGCCGACGGCTTCAGGGTAGAGGGCGCGAAGAGCACCCACGGCATCCGCGACGATTTCGTCATCGGAGAGCTCCTGCATTCTGCGACCGAACGGACCTGCAGCGAATGTCAGCAATGTGGGAAGCCCGCTCACGGCTGACACGTCGTACCAGGAGTGCCAGTGCTCACCGGCCTCGCCGAGCGCCCGCAGGACATAGCTGTCCTCGTTCCAGAAACGTTCCGGGAACTGGATGAAGACCTTGTTGAACACCCCCATGCCCAGCCGCTCGATAGGCTCCGCGACCGTGTCGGGCAGAGGAGGAGCGAAGTCGATCGACCCCGACTTGAGCACTCCGAGCGGCACGGTGACCACAGCGCTCCGTGCGGAGAACTCCCCGTTCTCGGTCGACACCGTGACTCCGGCATCCGTGCGGGCGATGCGGGTGACCACGTGGCCCAGGCGGATGTCGAGTTCGGCGGCGATGCGCCGCGGGAGCTCGTCGTAACCCCGAGGGAAGATGACCTCGTCACCGTCGATGGCGTCCTCGTCGAGCCCGTGCGCGTCGAGGTCTCCGATCCATGCTCCGCACTGCTCTTCGACGCGGTGGCGGAAGAACTCCCGGATCTCGTCGATGCGCTCAGGATCGAAGCCGGTGCGGTCGAGCGCGCGTTCGGTGACATCGAGGTAGGTGTCACCGGGGGAGGACCGTTCGATCTCGTCGACCAGCAGACGATCCGCCTCCTCGACATCGGAGACCCACTGGGATGTGAGCGCAGCATCCATCGGCCTGCCGTCGCCGTCGAAGTTCTCGATCGGCCGCCCTCCGGCCTGGAAGCTGCCGACGGTGTATTCGAGCGTCGGGATTCCGAGCGCCTGCACGAGGTCCCACAGTGCGGAGCGCTCAATGCCGTGGACCCACGACGCGCCGAGATCGACGGGAAAGCCTGCGGTGCGATCGGTGTGCATGCGGCCGCCGACGCGATCCCTCGCCTCGAGGACGATGACGTCGGCTCCGGCGTCCGCGAGCATGCGGGCCGCCGTCACCCCGGACATCCCCGCCCCGATCACGATGGTGTCGTACGTCGTCACTGAGTCCTCCTGCACGCTCGGCACCGCATCGGTGCGGCCGTCGTCGTGGCGACGGCGGTGGGCACAGGGTATCGTGGTACGGATGTCGCGCGTGCACACCCGCGTGACGAGAGCTGAATAGGGAGTCGTCATGGATATCGAACTGAGTCTGCTGCGTGGGATCGAGAAGGAGAAGGCGATCCCCTTCGATGAGCTGGTCTCGATCATCGAACAGGCCATCCTGACCGCCTACTCCAAGCATGTCTCCGCAGACGGAGCGACTCCCGAGGGTGTCCGCGTCGATCTCGATCGTCGGACCGGGCACGTCGCCGTGCTGCAGGTCGTCAAGGACGAAGAGGGCGCGATCATCGGGGAAGAGGATGCCACGCCGGATGACTTCGGCCGGATCGCCGCTTTCGCCGCGAAGCAGGTCATCAGCCAGCGTCTGCGCGACATCGCGGACGACGTGGTGCTCGGTGATTTCAAGGACAAAGAAGGCGACATCGTCGCCGGCGTGATCCAGCAGGGACCGAATCCTCGCATGATCCACGTCGATCTCGGAGCGGTCGAGGCCATCCTTCCTCCTGAGGAGCAGGTGCCGGGCGAGGAGTACACCCACGGCTCGCGCCTCCGCGTGTACGTGACCAGCGTCGCGAAGGGCCTCAAAGGGCCGCAGATCACCGTGTCGCGCACGCACCCCGGTCTCGTCCGCAAGCTGTTCGCGCTCGAGGTGCCCGAGATCGCCGCAGGGCTCGTCGAGATCGTCTCGCTGGCCCGCGAGGCGGGTCACCGCACGAAGATCGCCGTCCGTGCGAACGACCCGGCGATCAACGCCAAGGGTGCGTGCATCGGTGAGATGGGGCGCCGTGTGCGCGCCGTCACCGAGGAGCTCTCCGGCGAGAAGATCGACATCGTCGATCACGATCCGGAGCTCGCCGCCTTCGTCGCGAACGCCCTCTCGCCCGCCAAGGTGACCAGCGCGTTCATCCTCGATGCGAACACCAGAGCGGTGCGAGCGCTGGTGCCCGACTATCAGCTGTCTCTCGCGATCGGCAAGGAGGGGCAGAACGCTCGTCTGGCTGCGAAACTCACCGGCGCGAAGATCGACATCCAGCCCGACAGCGTCCTCGACTGATCGCTCGTCACGTCCGACTCGCGCCCGTCGCGCGAGTCGGACGGGAACACAGGTGTAAGATGGAACCCGTTCGAACGTGCGTCGGCTGTCGCACGCGCGCTCCCCGCACCGCTCTTCTCAGAGTGGTGGCTCAGAACGACACCCTCATCATCGATGAGCGAAGCGTTCTGCCGGGGCGAGGCGCGTGGGTGCATCCGACACCGGAATGCATGGATGCCGCTCTGCGGCGCCGCGCTTTCGGCCGAGCACTTCGCGCATCCGGCAATCTGGATACGCGAATCATCGAACAATACCCACCAAGAAACAAAGGCTGAACGGCTATGGAAACAAAGTGAACGGCTCGAAATGAGACCCGTCCGCGACTAGTGGTCTGCCCTGTCTGGGTGGACCGACCCCAGACAGGAGAATTGTGGCTGGTAAACCACGCGTACACGAGATCGCCGCCGAACTCGGCGTCGACAGCAAGATCGCACTTGCAAAGCTCAAGGAACTCGGAGAGTTCGTCAAGAGCCCCTCTTCGACCATCGAACCTCCGGTGGCGCGCAAGCTTCGCGCTGCCATCGAGTCGGATGCCTCGCTGAAGGCATCCGCTGACGCGGCTCCCGCCGCGGCCAAGCCCGGTGCGGCAAAGCCCGGTGCTGCAAAGCCCGGCGCCGCGAAGACCGATGCGGCGACGCCCGGTGCTGCGAAGCCCGGTGCCGCGAAGACCGGTGGACCGACTCCCGGGCCCAAGCCCGGACCCAAGCCGGCCCCCGCGCCGGAAGAGCCCGTCGCCGCTCCGGCTCCCGAGGCTCCCGCCCCGGCCGCAGAGGCTCCGGCCGAGACCACTGCTTCGGCAGAGGCCGCGCCCGGATCCGCTGCACCGAAGTCGAACGACGGCGGCGCACCGAAGCCCGGCGCACCGCGTCCGGGCAACAACCCGTTCTCGTCGGCGCAGGGCATGGGCCAGCGTCCGGCAGGTCCGCGTCCCGGCAACAACCCGTTCGCCTCGGCGCAGGGCATGGGCCAGCGGCCGAGTCCGACTCCCGGCAACATCCCGCGTCCGCAGGCTCCGCGTCCCGGTGCCCCGCGTCCGGGTGCACCTCGTCCCGGTTCCCCCCGTCCCGGCGCTCCGCGCGGCGGTCAGGGCGGTCGTCCCGGTGGTGCACCGTTCCAGCAGCGTCCGGGCGGCCCCGGTCGTCCCGGCGGTGCCGGTGGACCCGGTGCCGGTCCCGGTGCTCGTCCCGGTGGTGGCTTCGCAGGTCGCCCGGGTGGCGGCGGCGGTCGCGGTCGTGGTCCTGGTGGAGGTACCGCAGGTGCCTTCGGCAAGGGCGGCGGCAAGAGCAAGCAGCGCAAGTCGCGGCGGGCGAAGCGGCAGGAGTTCGAGATGCGGAGCGCCCCGGTCGTCGGTGGCGTCAACGTCACCCGCGGTAACGGGGAGATCATCCGCATGCGCCGTGGTGCGTCGATCGCGGACTTCGCCGACAAGATCGAGACGCTGACCGGCTACACGGTGCAGCCCGGAACCCTCGTGACGATCCTCTTCAACCTCGGCGAGATGGCCACGGCCACCGAGTCGCTGGACGAGGCGACGTTCGAGGTGCTGGGTGAAGAGCTCGGCTACAAGATCCAGATGGTCTCGCCCGAGGACGAGGACAAGGAGCTCCTTGAGGGCTTCGGTCTCAACCTCGAGCAGGAGCTCGAGGAGGAGAGCGAGGACGACCTCGAGATCCGTCCTCCGGTGGTCACCGTCATGGGTCACGTCGACCACGGTAAGACCCGTCTGCTCGACGCGATCCGCCAGACCAACGTCATCGATGGTGAAGCCGGTGGCATCACGCAGCACATCGGTGCGTACCAGGTGTGGACGGAGCACGATGGCATCGAGCGTGCCATCACCTTCATCGACACCCCGGGTCACGAGGCGTTCACCGCCATGCGTGCTCGTGGAGCGCAGGTCACCGACCTCGCCATCCTGGTGGTCGCGGCCGACGACGGCATCATGCCGCAGACGGTCGAGGCGCTGAACCACGCCCAGGCGGCGAACGTGCCGATCGTGGTCGCGGTGAACAAGGTCGATAAGCCCGACGCCAACCCGGCCAAGGTTCGTCAGCAGCTCACCGAGTACGGTCTGGTCGCAGAGGAGTATGGCGGAGACGTCCTGTTCGTCGACGTCTCGGCTCGGGCGAACACCGGCATCCAGGAGCTCCTGGACGCCGTGCTGCTCACGGCCGACGCGGGGCTCGACCTCACGGCCAACCCGAACAAGGCCGCTCGCGGTGTCGCCATCGAGGCGAAGCTCGACAAGGGCCGCGGATCCATCGCCACGGTGCTCATCCAGTCCGGAACGCTTCGGATCGGTGACGCGATCGTCGCAGGAACGGCTTACGGTCGTGTGCGTGCGATGGCCGACGAGAACGGCGAGCAGGTCCTCGAGGCCTACCCGTCGCGTCCGGTGCAGGTGCAGGGTCTCAACTCGGTGCCGCGTGCAGGCGATGTCTTCATCGTCACCGAAGAAGACCGCATGGCCCGCCAGATCGCTGAGAAGCGTGAAGCAGTCGAGCGCAACGCCCAGCTGGCCAAGGCCCGCAAGCGCATCTCGCTCGAGGACTTCACCCGTGCTCTCGAGGAGGGCAAGGTCGAGTCGCTCAACCTCATCATCAAGGGTGACGTCTCCGGTGCCGTCGAGGCACTCGAGGAGTCGCTGCTCAAGATCGAGGTCGATGATTCGGTGCAGCTCCGCATCATCCACCGCGGCGTCGGTGCGATCACGGAGTCCGACGTCAACCTCGCGACGATCGACAACGCGATCATCGTGGGCTTCAACGTCCGCCCCGACACGAAGGCGCGCGAGCGCGCTCAGCGTGAAGGCGTGGACATCCGGTTCTACTCGGTGATCTACAACGCGATCGACGAGGTCGAGAGCTCGCTCAAGGGCATGCTCAAGCCGGAGTACGAAGAGGTCCAGTCGGGTGTCGCCGAGATCCGCGAGGTGTTCCGCTCCTCGAAGTTCGGCAACATCGCCGGTGTCATCGTGCGATCGGGAACGATCACGCGAAACGCCAAGGCTCGCGTCATCCGCGACGGTGTGGTCGTCGCGGACGGCCTCGCCATCGAGTCGCTGCGTCGCTTCAAGGACGACGTCACCGAGGTGCGTACGGACTACGAGGCCGGTATCGGCCTCGGCAAGTTCAATGACATCCAGATCGGTGACGAGATCGAGACGACAGAACTGATCGAGAAGCCTCGCGGCTGATCGAGTTCGATATCTTCGGGCGAGGGTGCGTCATGCATCCTCGCCCGAAGGGTACGTAGAGGGAGAGAACAATGGCTGGTGAACGACAGGCCCGTCTGGCTGATCGCATTCGAGTGATCCTTGCGGAGCGCCTCGAGAAGGGGCTTCGAGACCCGCGCCTCGGCTTCGTCACGATCACGGATGTCCGTGTCACGGGTGACCTGCAGCACGCCTCCGTCTTCTACACGGTGCTCGGCACCGAAGAGGAGCGTCTCTCCAGCGGTGAGGCGCTGACCTCCGCCACCGGAATGCTGCGCAGTGAGGTCGGGAAGCAGCTCAGCACTCGCCTCGTGCCGACGCTCGAGTTCATCCCCGACGCGCTGCCGGAGAACGCCGATCACATCTCGGCTCTCCTCCGCGAAGCGCAGCAGCGCGACGCCGATGTGGCGAAGCTCGCATCCTCCGCATCGCACGCGGGCGAGGCAGACCCGTACCTCCGCCAGGAAGACGACGACACGAAGTCCTGAATATCGGTGCCCTCGTCTGGGCGTCGCGGTGTCTTGCTAACCTCGGCTCCACGGGTGATCGCCCGTGGGGACTGGGGGGTTCGGCATCTTTCTTTCGCGCGCGCACGGGGCGACCTCGATCGCTCCGGCGGTCGTCGAGAAGATTCTCGACGACCTTCTCGAGCATGATCTGAGCTGCGCGCCGCATGTCGCGGCGCGACTCGCGGTCGAGCTGTCTGGAGACCCGCAGACGATCCTGGCGGTCGCTGCTCGTCTCGACGCTGATCAGCGCCGCGGGCTCAGGGCGCTTCCTTCGCCATTGCCGATGGTTCCATCGGTCGAAGCCCTATTCGCTCAGTTGGAGCTCGACGACCGAGATCGTGCGGTCCTCGTCGCCGTGTCGCTGAGGCTCGACGACAGGCTCGATCCCCTGGTCGATTTCGCGGGTCGATCCGCCGCAGAACTCGCCGGCGGTCCACTTGGTTCACTGCTCGACATCCATGCGGGTCGGGTTCGGCTCGCCGATCCCCGGCTGGCGATCTGGTTGCGCGCGACGACAACGTCTTCGATGGCTGCCGCGGTGCACTCGAGGCTGCACCGGCTCTTCGACGCCCGCGGCGAGAGGGTCGATGCCGACTGGCACGGTGCTCGTGCGGCGGTACACGGCGAACCGGTGACCGCCGGCGAGCTCACCCGAATCGCCAGAGAGCACTCGGAGGCCGGGCTGAGCGAGCGCGCCTTCCATCTCGCGGCGGAAGCCGCCGCGCACTCAAGCGGAATAGAGCGGGATGAGGCGACGCTCGTCGCCGGTGTCGCGGCGATCGCCGCAGGCTATGCGGTCGAGGCGGCGTGCCGACTGGGGAGTCTCTTTCCCGATGGTGACGAGCTCTATCGTCTGCAGGGTCTCGGTGGGCTGCTCGTCGCCGAGGCGCATCTCCGCGGTTCAGTGCCTGAGGTCGACACGAGCGTCGTCCAGCCGCGCATCGATGATGACGCCCACTGGTACTCGTGGGCGCGGGCTTCGGCCTTCGCTGCGATGCTGTGCGCCGAGCGGGGCGACCGCCGCGGGATGCGCTCGTGGCTCGAGGCGCTCAGAAGAGCGAGCGGGCGCGTCGACGCCGACAGCGAACTTCGAGACCCGGTGGTCGCGCTCGCCTGGCTCGTGATCGGCGACGGTGAGACGGACGACGTGCGCGGCACCGGTCCGCTCTCCGGGAGCATGCTCCTGGCACTGCGAGCGGCCGTCGAGGGAGACGTCGACAGGGCTCTCCGGCTCCTCGCTGCCGGGGACTCTGCGATCGGAGTCGAGGTCGATCCGTTCGTGGCGGGATTCGAGCTCAGCCCCCTTGTCGCGGCCTATCGGGGGATCGTCGAAGTGCTGCTGCTGATGTGGCGCGGAGACATCGGCGCGGCGCGCGACCGGATGCTTAGCGCCGCGCTCGAGCTGCCCGTCGCTGTGCCGTTCGCCGGACTCGGCGTCGTGATCGCCCGTCGCCTCGACCTGGCGGTTCTCGGTCACCTCGGGCCGTTCGCAAAGGCGCTGACTGCCGCGCTTCCCGCACCCTCTCGCATCGATCAGCTCGTGGATCGGGGCATCGAAGCATTCCTGGCGGGCAACTCGGCCGAGGCGGCGTCGTGCATGCGGCTCTGGAGAGACCGCGGCGCTCCGCAGCCGACGCTGTCTGTTCCCGGGCTCGAGGAGGCGATCGTCGTCACGCATGGCGCGTCGTGGCGTCCGCACCGGATCGAGCCACCCGAGATCGCGCTCGCTCAGCGGTTGCGTGTGCAGATCACCAGCTGCTCGGACGACGAATGGCGTGTCGAGCGTCCGCTCGTCGTCGCCGCTGCGCGGACGCTGACCTCGCCGTTCTCGCGCGGGAGAGTCGAGGCGATGATCGGTACCAGATCGCTGATCAAGGGCGACATCGCCATCGGAAGAGAGCATCTGTCGATGGCTCGTAACCTCCTCGAGGTCTCCGGTGCGACAGCGTGGGCGAGGGCGATTGCGGCGCGTCTCGATCGGGTGGAGGTCGCCGACGGCGCCGCCGTCGCCGGCGACCCGCTCTCATCGTGCCGCCGAGTCTGGGAATCGATGCTCACCGCTCGAGAGCTGGAGGTCGCGATGCTGGCTGTCGGCGGAGCCTCGAATCGCGACATCGCCGACTCGCTCCACGTGTCGGTGCGCACCGTGGAAGTCCATCTGGGCCGGGTCTTCGCGAAGCTCGAGGTCAGGACCCGCGTCGAGCTGACCGTGCTCGCGCATCGTATCGGCCAGTTCGTCTGACCGTCGCGGTCAGCGGGGGAGCGACAACATCTCGCCATCGGCCTCGGCGAGGCCGTCGACGATGAGAGAGTCGATCGCACGGTCGCGCTGAAGAGGATCAGGCCACTCGGCGAGCACGGAGTCGATCAGGACCGGCACAGGTGCAGCGGCACGCAGGATCCGCAGCACGGCGCCTCTCGCCTGGCGGTCGGAGCCCTCGAACGCCGCCTGGCGCCTTCTGGTGTCGCCGGTGTCCGGCCGCCCTGCGGCCACCCAGGCGCACACGTCGACCAGAGGGCAGATGTCGCAGCGCGGCGACCGGGCCGTGCACACGGTCGCGCCCAGCTCCATCGCTGCCGCGTTGAACACGGCGGATTCGACGACATCCGCGGGGAGCAACGAATCCATGAGCTCCAGATCGCGGCGAGAGGGCGGGCCCGGCTGGGCCTGGCCGAGGATCGCGCGTGCCATCACACGACGTGTGTTCGTGTCGACGACGGGGTGTCGGTCGCCGTAGGCGAAGACAGCCACGGCTCTCGCGGTGTAGTCACCGATCCCCGAGAGCTTCAGCAGGGCGTCCACATCATTGGGAACGATGCCCCCGTGACGCTCCGTGATCTCGACGGCGGCGCGATGCAGCCACAGTGCGCGGCGGGGATAGCCGAGGTTGGCCCATTGCTGCAGCACCTCGGAGGTCGAGGCGGCAGCCATCGCCGGGGGCGTGGGCCACCTGTCGAGCCACGCCTCGAGGTGCGGTATCACGCGGTTCACGGGGGTCTGCTGCAGCATGAACTCGCTGACCAGTGTGCCCCAGGCGCCGAAGTCCTCGTGGAAGCGCGGGCGCCTCCACGGCAGGTCGCGTGCTGCGTCCCGATACCAGTGCACAAGCGGCAGAGACACCTCAGCGGTGGCAGGCGATGTCGAAGGCACCTCGACAGCCTAGGCGAACCGGGATCCTGTTCGGGGGTCGAGGCCCGGCCCCCGCGCACGCCAGGGGACGTGCGTGGGAGAGTTCGGACGCATCGTAGGCTTGAGAGATGGTCTCGCCCGGCATCCTCCTCGTCGACAAACCAGCTGGACTGACCAGCCACGACGTCGTCGCACGCACCAGGCGCGCGCTCGGCACACGCAAGGTCGGGCACGCGGGAACCCTCGACCCGATGGCCACCGGTCTGCTCGTGATCGGCGTCGAAGGTGCGACTCGACTGCTCACCTATATCGTCGGAGCCGACAAGACCTACGAGGCCACGATCCGGCTCGGCCAGACGACGGACACGGATGACGCGGACGGCGAGATCCTCACGCATGCTTCTGCCGAGTCGTGGGATCCCGTGACCCCCGAGAGGGTGTCAGCCGAGATCGGAGCGCTCACCGGTGCGATCTCTCAGGTGCCGAGTTCGGTTTCTGCCATCAAGGTCGACGGACGCCGCGCGTACGACCGCGTGCGCGCAGGGGAAGAGGTCGTGCTGGCCGCACGCGATGTCACCGTCTCGCGGTTCGACGTCGTCGCCGAGCGGTCCGGTGCAGGGTTCCTGGATCTCGACGTCGTCGTCGACTGCTCTTCCGGCACCTACATCCGCTCGCTCGCTCGTGACCTTGGCGCCGGGCTCGGGGTGGGCGGTCATCTCACGGCGCTGCGGCGCTCGCGCGTCGGCGACTTCGATGTCGCGGATGCGGTGACGGTCGACGATGTCGTCGAGGAGGCGCTGCTGACCCCGGCCGCCGCGGCCGCGAGGGTCCTCGATCCGCTGTCGGTGTCGACCGAGGAGGCGAGAGACCTGCGTCACGGCAAGAGGCTCACGGGACAGGCCGATCGACTGACAGGCGCTCAGGCGGCCGCGATCGACCCGAACGGCATCTTCGTCGGCGTCGTCGAAAGGCGCGGCGCTGACCTCAAGAGCGCCATGAACATGCCGGAGGCTGCCGGATGATCCTCTGGCTGACCATCGCCCAGGTGGCGGTCGCGACCATGGTGGGCGTGTTCTGCGTCTCGCTCGGTCTTGCCGGCCGGCGCCCGAGCGATTACACCGTCGGAGCGCTCGCCCTCGTCGAGCTGCTCCTCGTCGTCCAGGTGGTGGTCGCGATCGTGGCGCCCCTGGCAGGAAACCCTCCGACGGGCGACCTGCTGGAGTACTGGGTCTATCTCGTCTCAGCGGTACTGCTGCCGGTGGGTGCCGTGCTGTGGGCGCTGATGGAGAGGAGCCGCTGGAGCACGGTGATCCTCGGTGTGGCCGCTCTCGCCGTCGCGATCATGGTGTGGCGCATGCACGTCATCTGGACCATCCAGGTGGCCTGAGCCGGTCGGGAGCGCATCCGAGTCTTCTCGCCCGGATCTAGAATGGAGGACGCTATGAGCACCTCCGTTCCCACCTCCCGCATGAGCGGCATCGGCCGTGTCCTCGTGATCGTCTATGCCGTGATGGCGCTGGCGGCGACCGGTCGAAGCTTCGTACAGATCTTCCGACAGTTCGACGAGGCGCCTCTCGCCTACTCCCTGTCAGCACTCGCGGCGGTCGTGTACATCCTGGCCACTCTGGCACTGGTTCTCGCGAGTCGACGCGGCTGGTACGCGGTGGCCTGGGTGGCGATCGTCTTCGAGCTCGCCGGAGTCCTGGCGGTCGGTGCGCTGAGCATCTTCTTCCCTGAGCTGTTCCCGCACGACACCGTCTGGTCGATGTTCGGGCGGGGGTACCTGTTCATCCCGCTCGTGCTGCCGGTCTTCGGCATCTGGTGGCTGCGCACCCACGGGCCGATCCGCGAAGCTCAGCCTGCTCTCCATGCCGAGGCCAACGCATGATCGTCTTTCGTGACCCGAGCGATGTGCCGGACGGCTTCGGCCCGTCAGCCGTGGCGATCGGCAAATTCGACGGCGTCCACGCCGGTCACCGAGCGGTGATCCGTCGCCTGAAGGAGATCGCGGCGCAGTCGGGAGTCCGCGCGGTCGCCGTCACGTTCGACCGCAACCCGCTCGCTGTGCTTCGGCCGGATCGCTGCCCCGAGAACGTGGTCACGGTCGAGCGCAAGCTGGAGCTGCTGGGCGAACTCGAGCTCGACGCCACCCTGCTTCTGACCTTCGACGAAGAACTCGCGGCGCGCAGCGCCGAGGACTTCGTGGCCAGCATCCTGACCGGTGCTCTGCATGTGTCCACCGTGCTCGTGGGCCGTGACTTCCGGTTCGGTCGGGGCGGAGCAGGAGACCCCGAGCTGCTCAGAGAACTCGGGCCGAGGTATGGATTCACGGTCGAGGTCGTTGACGACGTGTTCCTCGACGGGTCCGGCCGTCGTGTCTCTTCGACCTGGATCCGTGAACTGCTGATGGCCGGCGACGTCACCGCTGCCGCTCGCGTGCTCGATCGCAACGTCGACGTGCGCGGCGAGGTCGTTCACGGGCTCAAGCGTGGACGGGAACTCGGTTTCCCCACTGCGAATCTCTCGGCATCCGTCGACTCGTTCGTCCCTGCCGACGGTGTGTACGCCGGATGGCTCGTCGACCATGAGACGGGACTCAGGCATCGGGCAGCCATCTCGGTGGGCACCAACCCCACTTTCGACGACGTGCTCGAGCGCCAGGTCGAGGCGCACGTGATCGGCGAGACGGATCTCGACCTGTACGGTCACGATGTGACCGTCGAGTTCGTCGAGCGTCTGCGTGGCATGGTCGCATTCGAGGGGATCGAGAAGCTCAAGGCGCAGATGGCCACCGACGTGACGGATGCCGCGAGCGTGCTGTCGCGCCGCTCCAGCTGAACTCCGCTCGAACTCTGCGTGTCCTGATCTGCGTCGCTCAGGTCGCATGGCATAGAATGAGTCTCGGTGGTCCTTGAACCTCGCGCGTCATTCGCTCGTAGACGATCACCGGAAATACTGTTCGTACGGTCCTGGCTCACGCCACACGCGGACACCGAGAACGGCCGACGCATCCC
The DNA here is from genome assembly GCF_006385575.1 of Microbacterium foliorum. Classification (NCBI taxonomy): domain Bacteria; kingdom Bacillati; phylum Actinomycetota; class Actinomycetes; order Micrococcales; family Microbacteriaceae; genus Microbacterium; species Microbacterium foliorum. The sequence goes on from NZ_CP041040.1 coordinate 1,485,499, forward strand.
ACGGATGCTCCGGCCTTCACGCTCAGGAGGAGCATGCCGACCACGGCAACCGCCGCAACACGGCGCAAGAAGACGTCTCGTCGCGATGACGAGGCACCCCTCATCCCGATCCTCGCCCGCAAGGTGCGTGAGATCGAGGCGAAGTCGCAGCGAGGGAAGCTCGGGCCCACCAACCGGGTCAAGTTCCAGGTCATCGCGTTCCTGGTGCGCGAAGAGCGCGCGAGAGTCAAGGCCGATCCGGAGATCGCCGACGCCGCCCGTGCCGAGCTGCTCAAGCGGCTCGACGGCGTGGCCACGATCCTGGCGAAGACCGCGGCACGCGACACCTCGCTGATCCAGCTTCTCGAGGCCGATCAGGCGACCTCGCCGGTCGCGAAGCGCATGCGACGCGACTGGCTGCTCGAGTCCGGAGCCGAACTGGCACCCGAAGAGCTCATCATCGCCGACGTGGCGCCCGTCCAGACGCCGGTGGTGTCGGCCGGGATCGCAGAGCGCCAGGTGACGCCGCCGTCTGTCGAGGCGCGCCAGCTGGCGAACCCGTTCCTCGCTCCGGATCTCACCCCGCGCGCGACCACGACCCCGCGTCGACGCCTGGACGGATGGGAGCTCATGGGCCCCCTGTACAAGGCGTTCGAGACGGGAGCCGGGGGAGGAGCCGCGAGCATGGACCTGCCGCCGGCCCCTGAGTACGACCACCTCTCGCCCAAGGGGCTCGAGGTCATGGTGCACCAGTCGCGCTTCCTCGAAGCGGTGCGCGAAGGTCACCGGAGCTTCCTGCTCGCCGACGAACCGGGCTTGGGCAAGACCGCGCAGTCCGTGCTGGCCGCGTCCGTCGCCGGCGCCTATCCGCTGCTCGTCGTCGTGCCCAACGTCGTCAAGATGAACTGGGCGCGCGAGGTCGAGCGGTGGACTCCGCAGCGCAGGGCGACGGTGATCCAGGGAGATGGCGCCGACATCGACGCCTTCGCCGATGTGTTCATCGTGAACTACGAGATCCTCGACCGCCACATGTCGTGGCTCGCGTCGATCGGTCTTCGGGGCATGGTCGTCGACGAGGCGCACTTCATCAAGAACCTCAGCTCTCAGCGTTCGCAGAACGTGCTGTCGCTCGCGAACCGCGTGCGCGAGCGCACCCCCGGCGGCAAGCCCCTGATGCTCGCGCTCACGGGCACACCGCTGATCAACGACGTCGAGGACTTCGACGCGATCTGGCGCTTCCTCGGCTGGACCACGGGCGAGAAGCCGGGGCCGGAGCTGATGGAGAAGCTCGACGCGACCGGGTTCACGCCCGCCGACAAGGCGTTCTACCCGGAGGCTCGCGAGGCGGTGATCTCGATGGGGATCGTCCGGCGCAAGAAGAAGGACGTGGCAGCAGATCTGCCGGACAAGCTCATCGCCGACCTGCCCGTGCAGCTGGATGATGAGTTCGGCCGCGGAATCCGTCAGGCCGAGCGGGAGCTGGGCGAGCGGCTCGCTGCCCGATACCGGCGGATCATCGAGGCGCGGGGCGACCGCGGACTCGCACCGGGCGAGATCGATCAGGACATCGTGCGTCTGGTCGCTCAGAACGAGCTCGAGGAATCGAAGGCCGCGGGCACCGGCGGAGACAACGTCTTCACCATGGTGCGCCGAATCGGACAGGCTAAGGCGCACCTGGCGGCCGACTACGCCGCTCAGCTCCAGCGATCGGTGGGCAAGGTCGTGTTCTTCGCGAAGCACATCGACGTGATGGATCAGGCAGAGGCGCACTTCGCCGCTGCCGGCATCCGGTCGGTCTCGATCCGCGGCGACCAGACCTCGACCGTCCGCCAGCAGGCGATCGACGACTTCAACGGCGACCCCGCTGTGGGTATCGCGGTGTGCTCGTTGACCGCGGCCGGCGTCGGTCTGAACCTCCAGGCGGCCTCGAACGTGGTCCTGGCGGAGCTGTCGTGGACAGCCGCCGAGCAGACGCAGGCGATCGACCGCGTGCACCGCATCGGTCAGGATGAGCCGGTGACGGCCTGGCGGATCATCGCGGCACACACGATCGATGCGAAGATCGCAGAACTCATCGACCAGAAGCAGGGTCTCGCAGCGCGAGCGCTCGACGGCGAAGCCCTCGATGAGGCGGCTGCCGAGCCGGTGCAGCTCGGTGCCCTCATGCACCTGCTTCGGGAGGCGCTCGGGGCCGCGTGACACGCGCGTACTGCTAGGGAGATCGGCGTTAAGAACCTCGGTTCTTGACGCCGATCTCTCGTGTTGGCTGGGCTCCTCGCTCATATCCCGGGAATCGTCTCGATTCACCGGCAAGATCCCCGGTTTTCATCGTCCCGAATGGCGCCCGGTCGGGTCGGAGCGCTAGTGTCGATCGCAGGCACCGTCGCCTGTTCCCCTTCCCCTGAACCGTCTGAGGCAAGCATGAAGATCGGCATTCTGACGAGCGGCGGCGACTGCCCCGGACTCAACGCGGTCATCCGCGGCATCGTGCTCAAGGGCACCACCACTTACGACCTCGAGTTCGTCGGCATCCGCGACGGATGGCGAGGCGTGGTCGACGGCGACTTCTTCCCCCTCACCCGTCACGAGGTGAAGGGCCTGTCGAAGGTCGGCGGGACGATCCTGGGCACCAGTCGCACCAACCCCTACGAGGGTGAGCGCGGTGGCGCCGAGAACATCGCCAAGACCCTGTACGGGCACAAGATCGACGGCATCATCGCGATCGGCGGCGAGGGCACCCTCGCAGCAGCTGACCGCCTCGCCAAAGACGGCATCAACGTCATCGGTGTGCCGAAGACGATCGACAACGACCTTCGCGCGACGGACTACTCCTTCGGCTTCGACACGGCCGTCAACATCGCGACGGACGCGATGGACCGCCTGCGCACCACAGGAGACTCTCACCAGCGCTGCATGGTGGCCGAGGTGATGGGCCGTCACGTCGGCTGGATCGCGCTGCATGCGGGCATGGCAGCGGGCGCGCACGCCATCTGCATCCCCGAGGTTCCGATGTCGATCGACGACATCACAGCGCTCGTCTCCAGCGCGCATGACCGAGGTCGTGCGCCGCTCGTCGTCGTCTCCGAGGGGTTCAAGCTGCTCGGGATGGATGAGGCCTACAGCGACAAGGGCCTCGACGCCTTCAACCGACCTCGTCTCGGCGGCATCGGCGATCAGCTCGCTCCCGCGATCGAGCGGATCACGGGCATCGAGACCCGCGCGACGATCCTCGGGCACATCCAGCGCGGTGGATCCCCGTCCGCGTTCGACCGCGTGCTCGCCACCCGTCTCGGACTTCACGCGGCTGACGCGATCGTCGAGAAGGCATGGGGCCAGATGGTCGCGATGCAGGGCACCGACATCGTCCGTGTGCCGTTCGCAGAGGCGCTGGGAGAGCTGAACACGGTTCCCCGCAGTCGCTACGACGAGGCCGCGGCGCTCTTCGGCTGAGACCGGAACGGGCGGACGCCGTCGGCCTCCGCCCGTTCTCGGAACGCCTGAGCGCACCGGGCCGGCCTGGTCACTCGGAGGCGAGACCCACCGTGTCGAAGATCCAGGCGAGCTCGAAAGCGCGCTCCTTCCACGAGTTGTAGCGACCGCTGACACCGCCGTGACCGGCGACCATCTCGCACTTGAGCAGAGCGTCGGTCGCACCGGCGACACGCAGGGCGGCGATCCACTTCGCGGGCTCGACATAGAGGACTCTCGTGTCGTTGAGCGAGGTCACCGCGAGGATCCGCGGATAGTCCACCCCGTCACGGACGTTCTCGTACGGCGAGTACGACTTCATGTACTCGTAGACGTCGGCACCGTGCAGCGGGTCACCCCACTCGTCCCACTCGATCACCGTCAGGGGGAGCGAGGGATCGAGGATCGTCGTGAGTGCGTCGACGAAGGGCACTGCCGCCAGCACCCCTGCGAAGAGCTCGGGAGCGAGGTTCGTCACGGCTCCCATGAGCAGTCCACCGGCGCTTCCCCCCTCGGCGACGAGGCGATCAGGAGACGTGACGCCCTGCTCGATGAGGTGCTCCGCACACGCGACGAAGTCGGTGAAGGTGTTGCGCTTGTTCAGCAGCTTGCCGTCCTCGTACCATTGCCGGCCCATCTCACCGCCGCCGCGGACGTGCGCGACGGCGAAGACGATCCCTCGGTCGAGCTCTGAGAGCCGCGCGACCGAGAAGCCGGGATCGATCGAGTGCTCGTACGACCCGTAGCCGTAGAGGTGCACCGGTCGCACCTCGGAGCCCGGTTCGCCGAACGAGCGCTTCCAGACGAGCGAGATCGGCACTCGGGTGCCGTCGGATGCCGTGGCCCACTCGCGCTTCTGGCCGTAGTCGAGGGGGTCGTACCCGCCGAGCACCGTGACCTGCTTGCGCAGGTGGAGCTCGCGGGTCGCCAGGTCGAGCTCGTAGACGGTGCCCGGGGTCACGAAGGAGGTGTAGCCGAGTCGGAGGAAGGGCGAGTGCCACTCCGGGTTGCCGCTGACGCCCGCCGAGTACAGGGGCTCGTCGAAGACGATGTCGTCCACCGCGTCCGTCCCATAGTCGAGCAGCCCGACACGCTCGAGCCCCTCGCGGCGGTACTCCACCGTCGCGAAATCGCGGAACGCATCCATCCCGAGCAACCGGCGTCCCGGCTCATGTGCGAGCACCACACGACGATCTCCCTGCGGATCGGATGCCGATACCGACACGAGCTCGAAGTCCAGAGCGTCGTCGTTGTGCAGGATGTACAGGCGGTCCTCGCCGTCGACCACGGCGTGCTCGAGCGAGTACTCGACGCCCTCGCGACGAGGCCAGACGACCCGAGGCGCGACGGTCAGGTCGCCCGCGAGATCGACGAGGTACTCCTCGCTGGTGATGCTCGATCCGACGGCGATCACGAGGTACTTGCGGCTGCGGGTGATGCCGGCGCCGAGCCAGTACTTCTCGTCGGGTTCGTGGAAGAGCTTCACGTCGTCCGTGACCGGGGTGCCCAGGCGATGCAGCCAGAGCGTGTCAGGCCGCCATGCGTCATCACGTGTGGTGTAGAGGATCCCGGTGCCGTCGGGCGTGAAGAACGCGCCACCGGTGTCGGGGATCTCATCGGGCAGGGTCTCGCCGGTGACGAGATCGCGCACGTGCACCGTGTAGAGCTCATCGCCCTCGAAATCCGTTGCCCACAGGAGCTTCGTCGCATCGTCAGAGGTGTCGAACGCGCCGAGCGAGAAGAACTCGTGCCCCTCGGCCTCGATGTTGCCGTCGAGCAGCACGGTCTCGCCCGGCACCGCCACGCCCGGCTCCAGCACCGGGGGGGTCCAGTCGTGCTCGGCTGCGGCGGTCCGGCAGTGGATGCCGTACTGCGCGCCCTCCTCAGTGCGGCTGTAGTACCACCAGTTCCCGCGCCGCGTGGGCACGGAGAGGTCGGTCTCCTGCACGCGGCCCTTGATCTCCTGGAACAGCGTCTCGCGCAGATTCGCCAGGTGGGAGAGCACGTCCTCGGTGTGGGCGTTCTCGGCCTCGAGGTGTGCGATCACCTCACGGGAGTCTTTCTCACGGAGCCACTCATAGGGATCATCGAATGTGTCGCCGTGGTGCGTGCGGAGGGTCGAGCGGCGGTCTGCGATCGGGGCTTCAGTCACGAGTTCCACGCTAGCCCAGGTCGAGTTGACCGGTACCCGGGAGGGTGGGAGGATCTACCGGGGCCGGTTAACGGAAGTGAAACCCACGGTGAACTCTTCGTTCATCACGTCGATCCCGTCGACACCTCTCCTTTCTTCCTCAACGACCGAAAGCGAACGGTGGAAACCGCAGCCCTCATCGTCGTGCTCGTCATCGCACTGGCACTCTTCTTCGACTTCACCAACGGGTTTCACGACACGGCCAACGCGATGGCCACCCCCATCGCGACAGGCGCGCTGAAGCCCAAGACAGCCGTCCTTCTCGCAGCGGTGCTGAACCTCGTCGGTGCGTTCCTCTCGACCGAGGTCTCCAAGACCGTGTCGCACGGCATCATCCGAGAGGACACCATCCAGGGCGATGTGTTCCTCCCGATGATCTTCGCGGGTCTCATCGGCGCGATCACCTGGAACATGCTGACCTGGCTGCTGGGTCTGCCCTCGAGCTCGTCCCACGCGCTCTTCGGCGGCCTCATCGGTGCCACGCTGGTCGGGGTCGGGGTCGGCGGCATCGACTTCGGCATGGTGCTGTCGAAGATCATCCTCCCGGCGCTCATCGCCCCGCTGACGGCCGGCATCATCGCGTTCGCCGCGACGAAGCTCGCGTACTCGATCACCCGGCGCTACGACGGCAAGCCCGACGGACGAGACGGCTTCCGCTGGGGCCAGATCTTCACGTCGTCGCTGGTGGCGCTCGCGCACGGCACGAACGACGCGCAGAAGACGATGGGCGTGATCACCCTCGCGCTCATCACGGTCGGCTGGCAGAACAGCGAGCAGGCGGACCCGTACCTCTGGGTCATCATCGCCTGCGCGGTCACGATCGCCCTCGGCACGTATCTCGGCGGATGGCGGATCATCCGCACGCTGGGCAAGGGCCTGACCGAGGTCAAGCCCGCGCAGGGCTTCTCGGCGGAGAGTTCGACGGCTGCGACGATCCTCGCCTCCAGCGCTTTCGGATTCGCGCTCTCGACCACACAGGTCGCATCGGGATCCGTCATCGGCTCGGGCCTCGGTCGCCGCGGCTCGACGGTTCGCTGGCGGACCGCCGGTCGAATCGCCATCGGCTGGCTCCTGACGCTTCCGGCGGCGGGCGCTGTCGGTGCTCTCGCAGCCCTGCTGATCACGTGGCTCGGGCTCTGGGGCATCGCGATCGACACGGTACTCGCGCTCGCCGTGATCATCGGCCTGTTCCTCCGTTCCCGCAAGGATGCCGTCACTCATGCGAACGCGATGAGTGACGTGGCCGAGTCGGGGCTCGCGATCGAGCACCCCGACACGACGCCGCCGACGCGCCGGCAGCAGCGGATCATCGAGGCCAAGGCCGAGGCGAAGGCCCGCGCAGAGGCGCGTGAGAAGGCCAAGGCCAAGGCCAGGGCCGACTCGAAGGCGAAGGCTGCGGCGAAGGCGGCGAAGAAGGCACCGGACACCGGCGTCGCGACGAAGGTCGACAACCCGGAGAAGGCGAACAGCGAGGAGTCGAAGTGAGTGTCGCCATCGAATGGGATGCATTCCTCCAGGTGTTCGTCGCGGCGCTGCTCGGCGCCTGCGCCGTCGTGACCTTCTACGCGTTCGGGCTTCGGCTGCTGGTCCGCAGCGGACATGCGCCGGTCGTGAGTCCGGCGGAGTTCACCGACGCCATCACCGTGGTCTCTGAGAAGGAGCTCAAGCGGGCGGCGAAGCAGGCCGCCAAGGCGGCGAAGAAGAGTCCACTCACCGAGGGGCAGCGACGCATCGCGCTGTACGGCGCCTACGGGTGCTTCGCGCTGTGCGCGGTGGCCGTGGTGGCTGGCATCCTGATCATCGTCGTCGGGCACTGACCGCCGCGTCCGGCGCCCTCGGACTCAGCGCAGGAGGCCGGCTACGAGGTCGTCGACGATCTCGTCGGTGGACGTGTCGGGGTCGATCGGAGATGTCAGCCGATCGAGCAGAAGCCCGTCGATCGCGTAGTGGAACAGCGCGATCTCGCGTCGGCTGCCCGGAAGACCCGCTGCCGTGTTGAACGCGACATCCGCATCGAACCCGGCTCGCTGCCATGCACCCAGCAGTGCGGCGACCTCGGGCCGTCGGCTGCTCTCGAGCCTCAGCTCGAACAGCGCCAGCGTGACATCGCGGTCGTCCGTCAGACGACGCACGATGTCTCTGACGTAGTCGGCGAAGAGGGTCCTGCTCGGCTGCGCCGCTGAGCGGCGGGCAAGGTCATCGTCGCTGGGGGCGAGACGCTCGCCGATGCGCTCGACGAGACCCTCGATGAGCGCATCTCGGCTGCGGAAGTAGTTCGACGTGGTGCCCACCGGCACGCCGGCCACGAGGTCGACGGCGCGGTGTGTGAGTCCGCGCGAACCGTCCGTCGCCAGGACGATCAGCCCTGCATCCGCGATGTTCCGTCGCCTCGTCTCGTTCTTCGCCATCCGAGCACCCTATCGCGACTACTACAGCTGCCGTGGAGCCGTCATGGTCCGATGTCGCCGTGCGGCCTAGGCTGAGTTCATGCCAGCGCCTTCCGGCAGCGAGTTCGTCTTCGGTCGCCACGAGCCAGCGAGCCACGTCATCATCCACGTGAGCGACCCGCACTTCCTGGCGGACGGCGTGCGGCTCGGAGGACGCTACGACGTCGAGGAGAACTTCGCCCGTACTCTCGAGGCGATCAGTGCCGTGCATCCGCACCCGGCGGCGATCGTGATCACCGGCGATCTGGCGGATCTGGGGGAGCCGGATGCGTACAGGCGACTCCGTCTCGCAGTGGAGCCCGTCGCCGAGGAGCTGGGGACGGTCGTCGTATGGGTCGCGGGCAACCACGATGAGCGCCCGGCCCTCCGAGAGGGGCTGCTTGACCTGCCCCCGACCGAGGAGCCGGTGACGGGAGTGTGGGACCTCGACGGTCTCAGGCTGGTCGCGCTCGACACGAGCGTGCCGGGGTGGCACCACGGTGACCTGGATGCGGGTCAGCTCTCGTGGTTGGCAGAGGTCCTGAGCGAGCCGGCGCCGCACGGCACTCTGCTCGCGATGCACCACCCTCCGCTGCCGAGCCACCTGCCGCTCTTCGACATCCTCGAGCTGCGGCACCAGGATGAGCTGGCGGCGGTCATCCACGACACCGACGTGCGCGGCATCCTCGCGGGTCACCTGCACTACTCGTCGCACGGCACCTTCGCGGGCGTGCCCGTCAGTGTCTCTTCGGCGACCTGCTACACGATGAACGTCGCGCGCCCCGCCGCCGATGTGAACGGGATGGATGCCGCGCAGGCCTTCCAGATCGTGCATGTGCGTCCTGACACGATCACGCACACCGTGGTGCCCGTGACGGACGCACCGACCGGTGACCACTTCTCCATGGCATGGCTCGAGAAGATGGCGCGGCTCACCCCCGACGAGCGCCTCGAGGCGTTCTCGCGCAAACGCTGAACCGCCGTCGTATCCCTGGCGGCGCATGCACGCAGGCGTAGACTGGGAGCATCCCCCGCACCACACACTCGCCACTACCCACAAGGATGTGACATGGCTTCTGCCGCGCCTGCCCCCACCCGCACCGAGACCGACTCTCTCGGGAGCATGGAGATTCCCGCCGACGCGTACTGGGGGATCCACACTGCCCGCGCCGACGCGAACTTCCCGATCACGAAGCGTCCGATCTCGGTCTATCCCGACCTCGTCGTCGCGCTCGCGATGGTCAAGCAGGCCAGCGCCAGGGCGAACCGCGAGATCGGGGTCCTCGACCCCGAACGAGCCGATCTGATCGACCGAGCCGCTCAGCGTGTCATCGACGGGGAGTTCCACGACCAGTTCACCGTCGGGGTGATCCAGGGCGGCGCAGGCACCTCGACGAACATGAACGCCAACGAGGTCATCACCAACATCGCCCTCGAGCTCGCCGGGCGCGAGAAGGGCGACTACGCGTTCCTCTCGCCGATCGATCACACGAACCGCAGCCAGTCGACCAACGACGTCTACCCGACCGCCGTCAAGATCGGTCTGTCGCTGACGCTCCGGTCACTGCTCGAAGAGCTCGATCTGCTGCGTATCTCGTTCCTGCACAAGTCGCATGAGTTCCACGACGTGCTCAAGGTCGGACGCACGCAGCTGCAGGACGCCGTGCCGATGACTCTGGGCCAGGAGTTCCACGGCTTCGCCTCGACCCTCGGCTACGACCACACGCGCCTCACCGAGAACGCGTCGCTCATGTTCGAGATCAATATGGGCGCGACGGCCATCGGCACCGGCATCACGACCCACGTCGACTACGCGCCCGCGGTGCTGAAGCACCTGCGCGAGATCACCGAGCTCGATCTCGTCACGTCCGCCGACCTCGTCGAGGCGACCAGCGACACCGGCTCCTTCATGTCGTTCTCGTCGACGCTGAAGCGCAATGCGATGAAGCTGTCGAAGATCTGCAACGACCTGCGACTGCTGTCGTCGGGGCCGCAGGCAGGCTTCGGCGAGATCAACCTGCCTGCCATGCAGGCGGGTTCCAGCATCATGCCGGGCAAGGTGAACCCGGTGATCCCGGAGGTCGTCAACCAGGTGGCGTTCGCGGTCGCCGGTGCGGACATGACGGTGACGATGGCAGCCGAGGCGGGGCAACTGCAGCTCAACGCCTTCGAGCCCGTGATCGCTCACTCGATCTTCCAGTCGATCACCTGGATGCGCCAGGCGATGTGGACGCTGCGCGTCAACTGCGTCGATGGCATCACGGCGAACCGCGATCGTCTCGGAGCAATGGTCGGCGCCTCGGTCGGCGTCATCACGGCCCTCACGCCGTTCATCGGATACGCGGCCGCGGCCGCTCTGGCCAAGACCGCCCTCCTGACCAACCGGAATGTGGCCGACCTGGTCGTCGAGGCCGGATTGATGTCGCGTGAAGAGGTCATCAAGCAGCTGTCGCCCGCGCGTCTGTCCGGACTCGAGGCGATCACCGCTGCGATTCCGGTGATCTCGGCCGAGGATCTCATCGAGATCTGACCATGCAGAAGGGGCCCCGGCGCACGACGCCGGGGCCCCTTCTCGTATCCGCGTGCGCGGAATCCGGCTCAGTCGAGCACGCGACAGTGGGTGGTGAGCTCGCCGATCCCGTCGATGCCGACGGTCACGGTCGAACGATCGCGGAGGAAGATCTGCGGGTCTCGTGAGTATCCGGCTCCTCCGGGGCTGCCGGTGGAGATCAGCGTGCCGGGCAGCAGCGTCAGCGACTGCGAGAGGTGTGCGATGAGCTTCGCGACCGATCGGACCATCTGGTCGGTACTGGCATCCTGCACGGTCTGGCCGTCCACGACGGCCCAGATGTGCAGATCCTGAGGGTCGGCGACCTCGTCGGCCGTGACAGCGTACGGACCGGTCGGGGTGAACCCGTCGAAGGACTTGCACCGTGACCACTGCGCCTCGGAGAACTGCACGTTCCGAGCGGTGATGTCGTTGACGACCGTGTAGCCCCAGACGTGCGACAGGGCGTCGGCCTCTGCGACGTCTTTCGCAGGCGTGCCGATCAGCACGCCGAGCTCTGCCTCGTAGTCCACGGCCTCGCTCAGCGCTCGCGGCCACGACGTCGTCTGCTCGTGGCCCGTGAGCGAGTTGGGCCACAGGGTGAAGACGGTCGGAGCCGCGTCGGTCTTCAGACCGAGCTCGCTCGAGTGCGCGGCGTAGTTCAGGCCGACTGCGAGCACGGCGGGAGGAGCGATGACCGCTGACACGAACGCCCAGTCCTCGAGCGGATGCCGGGTGGCGGTGCTGCTCTCGACGGCGGCGCGAAGCGCGGTGAGCATCTGCTCGCCGCCCTCGATCAGCTGCTGAAGCGTCGCAGGGGGGTCGGGAAGGAGATCGGAGACGAGGATGGCATCGGCACCCTCCACCACTGCGAGATGCGCAGCAGGGGAGTCGGCACGACGCAGATGAGCGAACCGCATGCTCCTACGCTATCCGCTGCCCGGCTCGATTGCCTGGAGGAAGTCGCCAGACCCGGGGGAAGTTGCTTGTTCGCCATATGCTTTGGCTATGAGTTCCGGAGGACCGTCCCAGCCATCGCCGTATACGCCGCCGCCCGCGCAGCAGCCGCCGATGCATCCACAGCAGTACTCCGCTCAGCAGTATGCGCAGTCGAGCTATGCTCCGGCGCAGTTCTCCCAGCGCCCGGAATACGCGTCGTTGCTGGCCCAACCGACTCCGTATTCCCCGCCGGCCCCGGCCGCGCCTTCGCCTGCCCCTGGTCTTCCTGCTCTGCCCGCGGCACGACGAGGCGGCCGCGTCGCCCTGTTCTCGCTGTTCGGCTTCCTCGGTCTGCTGCTGCTCGGCCTCATCGCCTACTTCGGATTGTTCCTCGGCCCGCTCGCGTCGATCATCGGTCTCGTGCTCGCGCTCGTCCCGCTCACGATCGTCTTCTTGGTCGTACGGATGATCGATCGCTGGGAGCCCGAGCCCAAGACGCTCGTGTTCTTCGCGATCGCCTGGGGCGCCATCGCCGCCGTGGGGCTCACGCTTCTCGTCGACCTGGGGCTTACCGCCGTCGTGGGACTCAGGGGCGAGGTCGCCGGTGCTGTCATTCAGGCTCCCATCGTCGAGGAGTTCTGGAAGGGTTTCGGAGTCTTCCTGATCTTCCTCATCGCGCGTCGTTCTTTCGACGGACCGGTTGACGGAGTCGTCTACGGCGCGCTGGTCGGAGCCGGCTTCGCGTTCACTGAGAACATCCAGTACTTCGCGATCAGCCTCATCGAGGGCGGGGGCGAGCAGCTGACGGTGACCTTCATCCTGCGAGCGATCATGTCGCCGTTCGCGCACGCCATGTTCACGTCGCTCACCGGGCTCGCGATCGGTCTGGCCGCTCGACGGCATGCCTCCACGGGCGCGGTGCTCGGCTTCGGTCTTCTCGGCATGCTGGGCGCGATGGTGCTGCACGGTCTGTGGAACGGATCGTCCTTCGCGAACTTCTTCCTCCTCTACTTCGTCCTCCAGGTGCCGCTGTTCGTCGGATTCATCTTCGGCATCATCGCCCTGCGGCGGGAGGAGTCGCGCCTGACGAAGGCACGTCTCGGTGACTACGCCGCCGCCGGGTGGTTCACCCCCGAAGAGGTCACGATGCTGGCGACCCCGGCAGGGCGCAAGACCGGCCTCGCCTGGGCCTCGCAGCTGCGCGGCGATCGACGTCCGCTGATGCGCGAGTTCATCAAGGACGCCACGACGCTGGCATCCGTCCGGCAGAGGGCGATCACGGGTCGAGACCCGATGGCTCCGGCAGACGAGCAGGCCCTGCTCGCACGCACACGTGCCACGCGGGCCGCCCTGCTGGCGTACTGAGAGGAGCTCCGCCATGGCCGTCTTCATCCTCGTCCACGGAGCGGGAGACACGGCATGGTCATGGCATCGGCTCGCCGCCGTCCTGCGGAAGCGCGGCCACGAGGTCATCGCGCCCGACCTGCCGGGCGATGACGAGTCGCTCACTCTCGTCGACTACGCGGATGCGGTCGTGGATGCGGTCGGCGGACGACGAGGTGGGATCGTCGTCGGTCACTCGTTCGGCGGATTCACCGCGCCGATCGTCGCAGAGAAACTGACAGCCGACACCCTCGTGATGCTCGCGGCTATGATCCCCATGCCGGGGGAGTCGCCGAATGAGTGGTGGTCGAACACCGGATTCGCCGCCGCGGTGGAGGCGCAGGCTGCTCGCGACGGCGGTCTCACGGGAAACGACGATCCGTTCGTCGGCTTCTATCATGACGTGCCACGAGGGCTGGCCGAAGAGGCGATGAGCCGCGAGAGAGCGCATCCGTCCGCAGCCTCGATGGCTGCGCCCTGGCCGCTCACCGCCTGGCCGAGCGTGCCGACGAGGTTCGTCGTCTGCACGGAGGACAGGTTCTTCCCGTCAGCGCTCCTGCGAGAGCTCGCTCTCGGGCGCCTCGGTGTCGTCGCGGACGAGATCCGGGCCAGCCACTGCGTCGCGCTCAGCCGACCGGACGAGCTCGCGTCGATGCTCGTCGAGTACGCGGCCGAGGTGCATCGATCCTGACGCTGAGGATTCGCGATGAGCGCCCGTACCAAGACTCAGCGCCCGGTGCTGCGGCGATGCCTGCATGTCTACCGGGCGCTGAGTTGATCTGTAAACAGGGTGCACCCGGCGCGCGCGGGTGTCAAGGGTTTCGAGAGCGCAGGTGGGTGCTCGTCACCGTTTCGCCCTCAGCGGAGCGATCACGTTGACCGGTGGCCCACGGCTCGGGTTTGATGGAGAGCATGACTGATCGCACAAAGCCTGAGTTCGACGCCCCCACCGGCCCCGCTCCCGCGGAGCTCGTGATCCGCGACATCATCGAAGGAGACGGCGCCGAGGCCAAGCCGGGCGACACCGTGACCGTGCACTACGCCGGTGTCGAGTTCGAGTCGGGCGAGGAGTTCGACTCGTCCTGGGGTCGCGGCGAGACCATCCAGTTCCCGCTTCGCGGCCTGATCCAGGGGTGGCAGGACGGCATCCCGGGGATGAAGGAGGGCGGACGCCGTGAGCTCGTCATCCCGCCGCACCTCGCATACGGCCCTGTCGGCGGAGGTCACTTCCTCTCGGGCAAGACCCTCATCTTCATCATCGATCTCGTCGCCGTCGGCTGACCCGATCAACGCCGGAAGGCGCCGAGCCCTTCGTGGGCCCGGCGCCTTCTTCGTCGTGACGACGAGATTGCTCGTTCGGGGAATACATGCATGTGCATGTAAGTTGTAACGCGTGACGCCGTGAACACGGCCCCTCATCCGTTGCCGCGCAAAGCGGCTGATGTCTCCCGAGGAGAAACCATGACCAGCATCGACATTCCCGGCTACCGTCCCGGCACCTGGGTGCTCGACCCGTCGCACAGCGAGGTCACCTTCAGCGTGCGCCACATGATGATCTCGAAGGTGCGCGGCACCTTCGGCGTCAAGAGCGCGACCCTGATCGCCCCCGAGAACCCCCTCGAGGCCCGCGTCGAGGCGAGCGTCGACGTCACGTCGATCGACACGAAGGACGAGGGGCGCGACACGCACCTCCGCTCCGGCGACTTCTTCGACACCGAGAACTTCCCGACGATGGAGTTCGTGTCGACCGGTGCGCGCACCGAGGGCGGCGAGCTCTTCGTCGACGGTGACCTCACGATCCGCGGCATCACCAAGCCCGTCAGCTTCGAGCTCGACTTCGGTGGCTTCGGCTCCGACCCGTGGGGCAACTACAAGGCCGGCGCGTCGGCCAAGACGGTCATCAACCGCGAGGACTTCGGTCTGACGTGGAACGCAGCCCTCGAGACCGGCGGCGTGCTGGTCGGCAAGGACGTCACGATCAGCCTCGACCTGCAGGGCGCTCTGCAGCAGGACTGATCGTCCGATCTAGAGAACCCCGGGCCCGTCGGGCCCGGGGTTCTCTGCGTCACTCGATCGGGTCCATGCCTGGTAGACTCTTCAGGTTGCCGTTTGATCGGCCGCGGATAAAGAGAGCTCACGCATCAGGCGTCGGGCACCGCGCAACAAGCAGAGAGGGGATCGAATCTATGGCACTGGAAGCAGACGTCAAGAAGGCGATCATCGAAGAGTACGCGACGCACCCCGGTGACACCGGATCCCCCGAGGTGCAGGCCGCGATGCTGACGCAGCGCATCAAGGACCTCACCGAGCACCTGAAGGAGCACAAGCACGACCACCACTCGCGTCGTGGCCTGTTCCTGCTCGTGGGTCAGCGCCGTCGTCTGCTCGGCTACCTCCAGAGCGTCGACATCGAGCGTTACCGCTCGCTGATCGCACGCCTGGGCCTCCGCCGATAAGGCGAAGCGAGCCAGCGTACAATCGCGCAGAACATTCTTGAGAAGGCCGCCCCAGGTGTGGGGCGGCCTTCGTCATGTCCGGGGGTTGATCTTGTGCGCGCTTTCCAATAGGAAAGTAGTGAGCTTTCCTCATGGAAAGTGATCGGAGGTCAGACGATGGAGCAGAAGCCGGTGGCGGGGCAAGAAGCGCTCGCCCCGCCGAGCGCGGACATCGCCCAGAGCTATCTCGACGAGGCGGAAGCCGTGGTCCACCGCCGCGGGCATGTCGTCAACCGGCGGGCACTGGCGTGGCTGCAGGTCGCGAACGGCGTGATCACGGCCGTGTACCTCGTCGCGATGGCTGCGGCCCTCCGCGGCGACCGCGGCGTGGGGGGCGAGTCAGGTCATCGTCTTCAGCTTCCTCATGTGGGGTCAGCTGGCGAGCGGCATGGCGCAGCGCAGTGGGATGCAGTGGCGCGTGACGCGATCACGCTGGCTACTGCTGGTCTCCGGAGCCGTGCTGACGGTCGCAGCCCTCGTCGTGTTCGGCTTCGTCGTCTGGGACCCGGAGTTCCCGGCCTTCGGGATCTGGATCCCTGCCGCGCTCGTGCTCATTGGGTACGGCGGCTATGGGGTGGTGCAGCTCGCTCGGACGACCGGCGATGCACGCCCTCCGCGTGTGAATCCCGCCCCGCTTCCGCGCGGTGCGCGATGGGGAACGATCGGCATCGGCGTCGCCGTCGGTATGCTCGCGATGCTCGGGTCCTCCTCGGACGGGATGCTCACGAGTGCCCTGCTCCTGCTCGTCGTGCTGATGCTGTTCGTCTGGATCGTGGCCGCGCGCACGGAGATGGGCCTGCCCGCCGTCGGCGCCTCGTGGCGGTGGCCTCACCTCGTCGTGTTCGCCGCGTCGGCCTGCGCGCTCTCTCTGGTGGTGCTGGTCGACCGCCTTCCGGTGCTCACCGGCGTGCTCAGTGGATTGGGCATCATCGCGCTGTTCGTCGCCGTCTCGTCCGTCCCCGGGCGTGGTCTGCGTGACTGACAGGTCGGCGGCGCCGCATCCGCGCACTCGGCTCGACGACAACTTCGCATCGCCGATCCGCTTCTCACTCCTGGCATCACTCGGTGACGGCGTCGAGCTGGACTTCGCCACACTGCGCGAGATCCTCCAATGCGGTGACTCGCCGTTGAGCAAGGCCATCACGCACCTGCAGGCGGCGGGGTACGTCGTCGCTCGCAAGGGCAGTCTCGGCAGCCGTCCTCGCACCTGGGTCTACTCGACTGCGCACGGTCGTGCTGCCTTCGCCGGCCACCTTCAGGCGCTTCGCGAGATCGTCGCGCTCGGGGGTGGCCCGGCGTTGTGACCGGTGTCAGGCCTTCGTGACGACCAGGTCGGGGTGGTGGATCGCTGCGACGTCGGGGTGCGCACGCAGTCGGGACTTCATGGCGTTCTCCCCGTACGTGGCGTGGATCGGGTTGCTCGGGTCCTCGGTGATGCCGGTCGCCTCCGCAGCCAGATCGGCCGGAAGCTCGAGCAGCGGCAGCTGCTGGTCGAGCGCCGGGTTGAAGAAGAACGGGATCGAGATGCGTTCCTCCGGCGCCTTGGGCGAGATCACCCGGTGGTTGGTCGCCTTGAGATAGCCACCGGTCGCGTATTCCAGCAGTTCCCCGATGTTGACGACGAACGCGCCGGGAACGGGTGGAGCCGACACCCACTCGCCGTTGCGCTCCACCTGCAGCCCGCCCTTGCCCGGCTCGACCCAGAGCAGCGTGAGCACCCCGGAGTCCTTGTGGGCGCCGACGCCCTGCTGGGGCTCCGGCTCGTGGGTGCCCGGGTAACGGACGATCTTTATGAGCGTCGACGGGTCGCGGAAGGGCTCGTCGAAATACGACTCCTCCGCCCCGAGCGTCACGGCCCACGCGCGCAGCAGCTTGTGCGCGACCTCGGTCAGAGTGTCGTGCCATTCGGTGACGACCGCCTTGAGCTCGGGCTGGGCCGCCGGCCACAGGTTCGGGCCGGTGAGGCGGTTGAAGGCGGGTCCGCCCTCGATGGGTTCGCGCTCGGGGCCGATGTCGATCTGCTCGCGCCAGTCGATCTTGCCCTGCGTCCGCTCGCCGCCGACACGGGTGTATCCGCGGAAGTGGGGGCTGTTGACGTTCTCGATCGCGAGCTTCTCCTCTTCGGGCAGTGCGAAGAAATCGAGGGCGGCCCGGTGCAGGCGAGCTTCGAGCTCGGGGGAGACCCCCGTGCCCGTCAGATAGAAGAAACCCACATCGTGCGTCGCTGCACGCAGTTCGTCACGGAATCGGGCCGCGGCCTCCGGGCCGGCATCGAGCTGCGACAGGTCGAGGATGGGGAGCGAGAGATCAGCCATGCATCGAGCGTAAATCGGCCGAGAGGCGCGCGGTCGAGTGTTGCGTCGCATTACTCCCGCCGGCTCGCGCATGAGGTGACCCCGATCTGGTGCTAGTGTCTCCTGAGGTAAGGGACGCCTTGCCTAAGTACCCTCCAGAGAGTCTCCATTCGTGCTCGCAACGTTCCTGATCGGTCTTCGCGAAGGCCTCGAAGCCGCCCTCGTGGTCGGCATCCTCGTCGCCTACCTCCGTCGTCTCGGGCGCAGCGACGCCCTGCCGAGACTCTGGGCCGGCGTGGGGCTGGCGATCGCTCTTGCCCTCGGTATCGGTGCGGTGCTCACGTTCGGTGCTTACTCGCTGACGTTCGAGGCGCAGGAGCTCATCGGCGGGCTGCTATCGCTGCTCGCAGTCGGCATGGTCACCTGGATGATCTTCTGGATGCAGAAGGCCGGGCGCACCATGAAGGCGACGCTCGAAGGAGGGCTCGATCGTGCTCTGACGCACGGCGGCCTCTGGGCGCTGATCGCGATCGGCTTCGTCTCGGTGGCCAGGGAGGGGATCGAGACGACCCTCCTCCTGTGGTCGATGGTCCAGTCCTTCGGAGACGCCCCCTCGGCGCTGCTCGGGGCGCTGCTCGGGCTCCTCACAGCCGTCGTGATCGGATGGCTGCTCGCCCGCGGCGCCGTCAGGCTCGATCTGCGCCGGTTCTTCACCTGGACGAGCGGCTTCCTCGTGATCGTCGCCGCCGGGGTCCTCGCCTACGCGATCATGGACCTGCAGGAAGCAGGCGCCCTGCCCGGACCCTTCACTTCCGCGGCTCCCATCGACGCGCTCACCGGCGCCGTCGCGCTCGGTTGGGCGGCGTTCCCGTTCGGGTGGGCCTTCGACGTGACCGACGTCATCGCCCCGGACGGAGCATGGGCCACCATCCTCCAGGCGACCGTCGGCTTCATGCCGCGGATGACGTGGCTGCAGGTCACGGCATGGGCCGCCTATCTCGTCGTCGTCGGATTCTTCTTCGTCCGCGGGCTGCGCTCCCGCCGACCGAGCACGCCTCGCTCGACGTCCGCAGACCGCGACGTCTCGACCCCCACTCTCACTCAGCAAGGAGCAGCATGACCACCTCTCGCCGAATCCTCGGTGCTGTCGCGGCCGCCGGCGCGGCCGCACTCGTCCTCAGTGGCTGCGTCGCCAAGAGCGATGTCGCAGCAGGCGCCGCGTTCGACGTCTCATCGACCGACTCCGAATGCGCGGTCTCCGCGACGACTGCCGAGAGCGGCACGCTCACGTTCGATGTGACGAACGACAGCGGACAGACCTCGGAGTTCTACCTGCTCGCCGATGACGGACTGCGCATCGTGGGCGAGGTCGAGAACATCGCGCCGTCCGCCTCCCGCACACTCACCGTCGTGGCACAGCCGGGAAAGTACTTCACCCTGTGCAAGCCCGGGATGATCGGCGAGGGCGTCGGCAAGTCGGAGTTCACGGTGACCGGTGATCGAGTGGAGGTCGAAGGAGAGGACTCGGAGCAGAAGCAGCAGGCGGTCGACCTGTACGCGGCATTCGTGAAGGACCAGGTCGGACAGCTGGTCCCCTCCGTCGAAGAGTTCGTCGCCGCCTACGAGACGGGGGACGACGAGGCCGCTCGCACGCTCTTCCCGCAGACCCGGGCTTTCTACGAGCGCATCGAGCCTGTTGCGGAGGCACTCGGCACTCTCGACCCCCGGATCGACTACCGCGAGGTCGACGCTGTGGCAGAAGGACTCGACTGGACCGGCTTCCATCGCATCGAGAAGGACCTGTGGGTGCCGGCGGAGAATGCGCTCAACGCCGACGGCGAGACGCCCGCCTGGCAGGATTGGGCTCCCTCGACGACCGAGGAGCGTGCCGGCTACGGCGACCAGCTGCTCGCAGACGTGCAGGAGCTCTACGACTACGTGCACTCCGACGACTTCACCACGGCTCTGGACGACCAGGGGATCGGCGGAATCTCGAACGGTGCGATCGCGCTGCTCGACGAGGTCGCGACCGGCAAGATCTCCGGCGAAGAGGACTGGTGGTCCGGCACCGACCTCTACGACTTCGCGGCCAACGTCGAGGGCTCCAAGATGGCGTTCTCCCTCGTGCAGGACTTCGCCACCGCGCAGGGCGACGACGGCGCAGCGCTCGTGACCGAGATCGAGGACGGGTACGCGGCTCTCGAAGAGTCGCTGGCAGCCCACGGCTCTCTCGACGAGGGCTTCGTCGGTTACGCGGAGCTGACCGACGCCGACAAGCGTGAGTTCACCGATCTCATCAACGCGCTCGCCGAGCCGCTGTCGCAGCTCACCGGCACAGTCCTCGACTGATTCGAAACGGACGATCTCGCAGGTGAACGAACACTCGAAGGATGCTGCGGCTGCCGACTCCATGCCGGAGTCGGCGGCCGCAGCATCCCCTTCCACAGGCCTCAGTCGGCGCGGTCTCCTAGGCCTCGCGATCGGCGGGGGAGTCGCCTCTCTCGCGGTGGGGGTGGGTGGCGGACTGGCCGGTGGCGTGGCCCTCGGCCGCGCCAGGGCCGACGCGGACTCGCAGGTCGCCTACGAGTTCTTCGGCGCGCATCAGGCGGGAATCACCACTCCGGTGCAAGAGCATCTGCACTTCGCGTCTTTCGACATGATGCCGCGGACCGATCGTGACGACCTGATCACGCTGCTGCAGGACTGGACCTATGCGGCGTCGCGGATGACCAAGGGGCTCGAGGTGAGCGCGACGGGTGCCGTCGGAGGAGACGCCGAAGTGCCGCCGGATGACACCGGTGAAGCTCTCGGCCTCCCGGCCGCCGGTCTCACGATGACTTTCGGCTTCGGACCGAGTCTGTTCGAGTACGAGGACGGCGACCGCTACGGAATCGCCGCACGCCGTCCGCAGAGGCTCGAGCGACTGCCTGCCTTCCTGGGTGACGACCTCGACCCGCAGTCTTCGCACGGCGATCTCTGCATCCAGGCCTGTGCCGATGATCCGCAGGTGGCGGTGCACGCGATCCGCAACCTCAGTCGCATCGCCTTCGGACGCGCCCGGCTGCGCTGGTCGCAGCTCGGATTCGGCAAGACCTCCCGCACCACCTCCGCCCAGGCGACCCCGCGCAACCTGTTCGGATTCAAGGACGGCACGGCGAACATCCTCGCCGATGACGCCGCCGCCCTCGACGCGAACGTCTGGGTCGGGGCATCGGATCAGCCCGAATGGATGGCGGGAGGCTCGTATCTCGTAGCGCGGAAGATCGCGATGCTGATCGAGACCTGGGATCGTGTGCGACTCTCGGAGCAGAACACGATCGTGGGGCGCGACAAGGGCGAGGGGGCACCGCTGTCCGGCGGCGATGAGTTCACCGCACCGGACTTCGGCTCCTCGGCGATAGACCAGAGCGCACATGTGCGGCTCGCGCATCCGGACCAGAACGACGGCATCCGGATCCTCCGCCGCGGGTTCAACTACGTCAACGGCAACAATGATCTCGGCCGTCTCGACGCCGGACTCTTCTTCCTGTCTTACCAGCGCGATCCCGCGCAGTTCGTCTCGCTGCAGCGTCGGCTGTCGACCGACCGGATGAACGAGTACATCAGGCACGTCGGCTCGGGCATCTGGGCGGTCCCTGCCGGCGCGAAGCCAGGATCGTACGTCGGCGCCCAGCTCTTCGCCTGACCGCCGCGGAACGGGGTCAGGCGCTCAGCGTCTCCGCCACGAAAGCCGACATGGCGTCTGCACCGAAGTGGTCATCGGCGGTGATCGTCACGACCGCGTCGCCGCGGAAGATGAGCAGCTGCCCGTACGCGCCGTGCAGGCGCCAGGACGAACCGGGGCCGTCCCATCCCGCCAGCGCGTAGCGCTCGTATCCGGGGTTCTGGCCCGCCGTCACCCAGTCGGAGTGCATCGCGTCGATGACTTCGGGGGAGACGAGACGGCGCCCCTCCCATTCACCGCGATCGCGGATCAGGCGGCCGAGGCGTGCCATCTCCTCGGTGCGCAGTGCGATGCCGCTGCCGCCGACGATGCGGCCCTGCGGGCAGCGCTCCCACTCGACGTCTTCGATCCCGAGAGGCGCGAGCAGCCGCGGACGCAGGTAGTCGACGATGTCGCCGACCCGTGTCGCGAGCACGGCCATGGCCGTGTAGGTGCTGGCGTTCGAGTACTGGAAGACGAGTCCGCGCGACGGGCGCGACAGGAACTCGCGCGCGAGGTCGGGCCAGTCGGTCATCATCGTCTCCGACCACGGGAGATCGATGCCGCTCGACATCGACAGGAGGCGTCGGAGCGTAATCCGATCGACGCCGTCCCCGAGCGCGAGATCCGGGACGTACTCGGCCAGGGGCGCATCGAACGACACCAGGCCCTCGTCCACGGCGATTCCGGCCGCGAGGACGCACACGCCCTTCGCCACCGAGTGGATCTCCTCGCGGACGTCAGCGGTCCACCGGTGCTCAGCGACGTCGTCGCCCACCAGCACATGAAGCCCGTGGGCTCCGAACCCCGACGCGTCCGCGTGGTCCACCAGGAGGTCGCGGATCGTCTCGGCTGCGGTCACTCCTTCAGGCTAGCCGCTGCGTCCTGGCGCGGCCGACGCGACCCCGTCGGGTCGCTGCGGTGGCCCTCGCGCCGAGCGAGCTCTGGGTCTCGGAAGAGCCATCGCGGGCGGGGCTCGACCAGGGGACGGAAGAGCCAGCGCACGGGCTTCGTCGCGAGAGCGAGGGCCAGCACCACCGACAGCAGGGTCACGAGCGGCAGCCACAGCCACGTCGGGTCGAGATCGCGCAGTACGCCGGATTCGCGGAACGGGTAGAGCACGAACGAGTGCAGGAGGAACACGTACATCGTGTACTGACCGAACCTCGTCCACCAGTACGTGCCCCGGGGGATCAGGGCGAAGAACGCGGCGCTCAGGATCACCGCCAGCAGCATCAGCGCGATGCGCACCCCACCTGCCCACCACTGCTCGCCGCCGAGGTCCGCATACGCATCCTCGTAGAACAGCCAGTGGCGCAGGTCGACCTCCTTCCAGAGATCAATCCAGTGCCAGGCGGCGAAGCCGGCCGCGCCGAGCACGGCGACGCTGGCGACGCGGATCCACCACGGGCGGACGTCGAGCAGGCGGAAACGTGCGACGACATCGCGCTCGCGCAGCCACCATCCGAGAGCGAAGAAGGGCAGCAGGCCGAGCGTGCGCGACAGTGAGAACGTGCTGTCGACGTTGGGCAGGTAACCCACCCCGACCGAGATGATCACCGTCCACAGCAGGGGCCATCGGAGCAGTGCGAGATACGGGAGCACGAGGCGGAAGATGCCGAGTGCGAGCAGGAACCACAGCGTCCACGACGGCTTGGTGAAGTTCGGGTCGGCCTGCCCTTCGACCAGCCACTTGGTGAGGGTCCACAGGAACTCGAAGATGACGTAGGGGAGGAGGATGTCGGTGATCACGCGCGCCATCTGGACTCGCGTCGGTGACCCCGATTTCGAGAAGTATCCGGAGATGATGGCGAAGGCCGGCATGTGGAAGGCGTAGAGGGCCAGGTACGACGCGAGCGCGATGTCCGAGTCGTAGGTGAGGCGCTGGATCGCGTGCCCGAGGACCACCAGGACGATGCAGGCGTAGCGGGCGTTGTCCCAGAACGGGACGCGTTTGCGGGGCTTCGGGACCGAGCCGGTGGCGGGGTTCGTCGTGGCGGCTCCGTCGCTGTGCATCCTCTGAGGCTACTCGGGGAATAAAGTTGCTCGCATCGCGTTGACTCAGATACATTCAGATGAATAGAACCGGATGCACGGCACCCGATTCGGAGAAGACGGAGCAATCATGAGCGAGCAGGCAGGCGTCCCGGTGCAGTTCGGCATCATGTCGGTCAGCGACATCACCCGCGACCCGACCACCGGTGAGACGCCGAGCGAGCAGGAGCGGATTAAGGCGACGCTGGCGATCGCCAAGCACAGCGAAGAGGTCGGTCTCGACGTCTTCGCGATCGGCGAGCACCACAACCCTCCCTTCTGGTCGTCGAGTCCCACGACGTTCCTCGCCGCACTTGCGGCGCAGACGGAGCGTCTGATCGTCTCGACGTCGACCACTCTCATCACGACCAACGACCCCGTGCGCATCGCCGAGGAGTACTCGATGCTGCAGCACGTCTCCGACGGCCGCATGGACCTCATGCTCGGCCGCGGCAACACCGGGCCGGTCTACCCCTGGTTCGGTCAGGACATCAGGCAGGGTCTCCCGCTCGCGATCGAGAACTACGCCCTGCTGCACAAGCTGTGGCGTGAGGACGTCGTGAACTGGGAGGGCAAGTTCCGCACCCCGCTTCAGGGCTTCACCTCGACCCCGAGACCCCTTGACGGCGTCGCACCGTTCGTCTGGCACGGATCGATCCGCACACCGGAGATCGCGGAGCAGGCGGCCTACTACGGTGATGGCTTCTTCGCGAACAACATCTTCTGGCCCAAGGAGCACTACCAGCGGCTGATCGAGCTGTACCGTCAGCGGTACGCGCACTACGGTCACGGCACGCCCGAGCAGGCGATCGTCGGCCTCGGCGGGCAGGTCTTCATGGCGGCGAAGTCGCAGGACGCGGTGAACCAGTTCCGCCCGTACTTCGACAACGCCCCGGTGTACGGTCACGGACCGAGCATGGAGGACTTCACCGAGATGACTCCGCTGACGGTGGGGTCGCCTCAGCAGGTCATCGACCGCTACGCCGCGATGCGCGAGCACTACGGCGACTACCAGCGCCAGCTGTTCCTGATCGATCACGCGGGTCTGCCGCTGAAGACCGTGCTCGAGCAGCTCGACATCCTCGGATCCGAGGTCGTGCCGGTGCTCCGCAAGGAGATGGCGAAGGACCGCCCGGCCGGAGTGCCGGACGCTCCGACGCACGCGGCACGGGTGAAGGCGGAGTTCGGCGACGGTCCGACGCGTCAGGCCCGGCCGGGCGCAAACCGCGGCGACAACCTGACGGGCGACTCGCCCTACCAGGACTCTCCCGCTCCCGCGGGGGCAGCGTTCGGTCTCAGCCGGAAGGGAGCCTGAGATGACCACTCGTCGAATCGCCGTCGTGTCGGCGGGGCTCTCGAATCCGTCGTCCACCCGGATGCTCGCTGATCGTCTCGCGGCCGAGACCGTGAAGGCCCTGGCCGGTCGTGACATCGAGGCGAGCGTCGACGTGATCGAGCTGCGCGACTATGCGCACGACATCACGAACAACCTGCTCACCGGATTCGCGCCGCCCGCCCTCGAGACCGCGATCAACACCGTGGTCTCGGCGGACGCGCTCATCGCCGTCACGCCGATCTTCTCGACGAGCTACAACGGGCTCTTCAAGTCGTTCGTCGACGTGCTCGACCCGGACGCGCTCACGGGGAAGCCCGTGCTGATCGGAGCGAACGCCGGCACGGCTCGGCACTCCCTGGCGATCGACTACGCGATCCGACCGCTCTTCGCCTACCTGCATGCCGACGCGGTCTCGACCGGCGTCTTCGCCGCATCCAGCGATTGGGGCGGTGGGGGTGACGACGTCGCTCCTCTCGCGAAGCGCGTCGAGAAGGGCGCGCGCGAGCTGGCCGAGGCGATCGCGAAGCGTGAGGTGGCTGCGGCCGCCGACCCTTACGACCCCGCGACGTATCTCGGAGAGGGCCGCTCGTTCGGTCATATGCTCGGCGGTCTCGCCGGGGAGTAGATTCTGCGGCCCGGGAGACTGGCGCACGGTGGGCCATGAGGCCATCGACAATGTCCGTGGGGCATCGTACGGTGACGTCATGGCCCACCTGTCTGTGCTGGACGCTGCGCGACGCGCGCTGCGCGGAACCCTCCTTTTGCCGGGAGACGAGTCGTTCGACGACGCTTGTCGACCGTGGAACCTCGCGATCGAGCAGCATCCGGTCGGAGTCGCCGCTCCAGCCGACCTGGGCGATCTGCGCACGCTCGTCCACGCAGCGCGTGATGCGGGGGTCACGATCGCGGTGCAACCCACCGGACACGGTGCGTCCGGCGACCTCACCGGTGCCGTGATCCTGCGGATGGCGGCGTTCGACGAACTCGAGATCGACCTCGAAGCCGGAACAGCGCGAGTCGGCAGCGGTGTCCGCTGGGGTGCTGTCGTCGATGCGCTCGACGGCACCGGCTGGGTCGCGCCGGCCGGAACGAGCCCGGTCGTCAGCGTCGCGGGCTACACCCTCGGCGGCGGCCATTCGTGGTTCAGCCGCACCGCCGGGCTGGGGTCGGACAACCTCCGCGCTGTGTGGATGCTGCGCAGCGACGGCGAGCATGAGCGCGTCGACGACGACAGCGACCCCGATCTCATGTGGGCACTGCGGGGCGCCGGTGGGGTCATGGGCATCGTCACAGCCCTCGAGATCGACCTGGTGGCTGCACCCGCTGTGTGGGGTGCAGAGCTCGCGTTCGGTGCGGGGAATGCCGCGGCCGTGATGCGCGCGGTCCGAGACCTCGCCGTCGATGCGCCCTCCTCGCTGAACGTGTTCATGAACTCGATGCGGATGCCCGATGTCCCGCAGCTTCCGGAAGAGATCCGCGGTCGCAGCTTCTTCACGGTGCAGGCGCTGTCGACGAACGGCCCGGCCGAGCGGCTGGTGAGTGGATTGGGTCGGGTAGGCACCGTGCAGCGCGAGGTCACGGGTCCCACATCGCCCCGGCTCATCGCGGAGTCGAGCGGCGAGCCCACTGATCCGACGCCCGGACGCGGCGTATCGGCCGCGCTCTCATCGCTCGACGACGACACGATCGATGAGCTGATGCGGTTCCGAGCGCAGCCGGAGCAGTGGCCGATCATGGGGATCGACATCCGGATGCTCGGCGGGGCACTGGACGAGCCTAGACGGGCGGGTTTCGCATCTCTGCAGGGAGTCGACTGGCTGCTCCATGCGCTGGTTCCGGTGTTCCCGGGAGTCCCCGGCGAACCGGGAGACGCGAGCATGGCGGGGTTCGGAGAGGTTCTGGCGCGGGCGACGGCACCACACACCGTACCGACCTTCCTCGGGCCGGGGCAGACCCTCGAGCGCTGCGGCCGGACGGCAGCGGTCGACCGGCTTCGTCGTGCTCGCACGATCGCCGACCCTGAGGCTCTGCTCCACGAGGGGCGCCTCCCGCGCTGACCCGGAACGAACGGTGGGCCGCAGGCAGCAGCGCCGGGTCGGGAGCCTGGAACGGCATCCGACAGTGCAGGGTCAGACGGATCCGTCGGGGCGCCGGTTCCACTCGTACTCGGTCTCGGGGCGTCCGCGAGCGCCGTATCGCGCGCTGCGCAGGACGATTCCCGACGCAGCCAGATGTTCGAGGTATCGACGCACGGACACCCGCGACATCCCCAGTCTCTGGGCTGCCTCGCTCGCCGAGAGAGCCCCGGCTGTGCGGAGCTCGGCGGTGACCTTCTGCAGAGTCGCCCCCGAGAGCCCCTTCGGAACAGGGACGGCTCTCGTCGAGCGCCCGAGCAGCGCATCGATCTCTGCCTGGGTCGCTTCGCCGTCGGTGGATCTCGCCTTCTCTCGGTGTTCTCGGTACGCAGTGAGACGCTCGTCGAAGACCGCGAAGGAGAACGGCTTGACGAGATACTGATACACGCCGAGAGCGACCATCTGCCGCACGCTCTCGGCATCGCGGACACCGGTGATCGCGATCACATCGACCGACGCCGCACGGGCGCGGAGTGCGCGCAGCACGTCGATGCCCGACCCATCGGGCATGGTGATGTCGAGAAGGATGAGATCGAAGGGCTTGTCGCGCGGCTGCTCGAGCACGGCGCTCACCGCGGCGCGCGCTCGGGTGCATTCGCCCGCGACGATGAAGCCGTCGATTCTCTCGAGGTACGAGCGGTGGAGCTCCAGCGTCAGAGTGTCGTCATCGACGATCAGCGTGCGGATCACGGGGCTCGCCTCCTTCTCGTCGGTGGCAGGACGACACGGAACGTCGTCGGGTCGGCCTCGAGGTCGACCGTCCCGCCGACCCCGAGAACGACGGATTGCACGAGTGCGAGTCCGACCCCGCGCCCGTGCGAGCCGGCAGGCTTGGTCGAGAACCCGTGTGCGAAGATCCGCGTTCGGAGTTCGGGAGCGATTCCGGGCCCGCTGTCCGAGACGGCGAGCACGATGCCGCCGTCGGTCGAGGGCTCGAGCGTGACCTGGACCCATCGTTCGGCGCCGGCGGATGCGGCGTCCATGGCGTTGTCGATCAGGTTGCCGAGCACGGCCACGCTGTCGACCGGAGACAGCGGCGATTCGGGAGTGTCGGGATCGATCTGCAACCTCCAGTCGATGCCTCGTTCCTTCGCCTGCGAAGCCTTGCCGAGCAGAAGTGCGCCCACCGTCGGGTCGCCGGCCTGTCGTGCGGTGACCTGATCGACGAGCGATTGGCTCTGTCGCGAGGTCTCGGTCAGGATCCCGATCGCCTCCTCCGCGCGGCCCAGCTCGAGCAGTGCGACGGCCGTGTGCATGCGGTTGCCGTGCTCGTGCGTCTGCGCCCGCAGAGCATCGCCGAGCGTTCGCAGCGATTCGTAGGAAGACACGGCATCGCGCACCTGCCCCGGCGGAAGGTCGCCCGCGATGCGTCGCGTGAACCGGCGAGCGGCCCAGGCTCCGAGAGTGCCGAGAGCCACCAAGCCGACGGTGATCCCGAGCGACAGCGGGAGCCGGCGGATCAGGGTGTCGGAGATCGATTCCGTCGTCACCCCGGCTGACACCCAACCGACCAGATCGCCGTCGTCTGAGTCGACCGGAACGATCGTTCGCACTGAAGCACCGAGAGTGCCGGTGAAGACCTCGGTGAAGGTCCGAGCTGTGTCGGGGATCGTGCCGAGGTACTTCTCGCCGATCTGCTCGATGTCGGGGTGGGTCACCCTGATGCCGTCCGGCGTCATGATCGTCACGAAGTCGAGATCCGCGGCGGCGATCACATCGAGTGCATACGGCTCGAGGATCCGTGTGGCCGCGTCGACGTCGCCGGCGTCCAACGCCTCGGTCACCAGCGGTGACGCGGCCAGTGTCACGGCAGTCGCCGCGGTGACCCGCTCAGCCTCCGCGTGCGTGGCGCGCTGCGCATCGGAGACCAGGAAGACAGCCACCAGACCGCCGACGACGAGCGTCGCGATCAGGAGCACGACGAACACGCGTGAGGCGACGCTGCGTGCGGGTCTCATCGCGTCCTTCCGATCGTCGGTGATCGCGGAGCCGGCATATCGGTGGAGACCAATACGACCACAAATGGCGTCGCCGTGCGAAGTCCGCGACCGTGAGCTTACCGAAGGCGAGGGCGCCCGAGGGCATGAGACGAAGACGTTCATGATCAAGGAGGAAAACATGGCCATCACGACAGGGTTCTCGCTTCCCGGATTCCACTGGCGACGCGGCAAGCAGGCGTGGGACAGGCACACGTGGCTGTATGTCTCGGTGATCATCGCCGTCGTGCTCGGAGCGGCGGTCGGTCTCATCTGGCCCGAGGTCGGTCAGAGCCTCGAGCCGATCGGCATGGGCTTCGTGTCACTCATCAAGATGATGATCGCCCCGATCATCTTCTGCACGATCGTGGTGGGCGTCGGCTCGATCGCGAAGGCCGCGACCGTCGGCAAGATCGGCGGACTCGCGCTGCTCTACTTCATGGTGATGTCGACGTTCGCGCTGGCGATCGGTCTCGTGGTGGGCAACATCATCCACCCGGGTGCCGGGCTCGACATGGCCAACGCGAACTACGACACCACCGACACCGAAGCCAAGACCACGACCGAGTTCATCCTCGGGATCATCCCGACGACCTTCTTCTCCGCCTTCACCGGTGAGAGCGTGCTGCAGGTGCTCTTCATCGCGCTGCTGGTCGGCTTCGCGCTCCAGGGGCTGGGAGACAAGGGCGCCCCGATCATGGAGGCGGTCAAGAACCTCCAGAAGCTGGTGTTCCGCATCCTCGGCATGATCCTGTGGCTCGCGCCTCTCGGAGCCTTCGGAGCGATCGCGGCGGTGGTCGGAAAGACGGGCATCGCCGCCATCTGGAGCCTGGGCGTGCTCATGATCGCGTTCTACATCACCTGCATCCTGTTCATCGTGGTCGTGCTGGGGGCTCTGCTCTTCGCGGTGACGCGGGTGAACATCTTCAGCCTGGTCAAGTACCTCGCCCGCGAGTACCTGCTGATCGTCGGCACCTCGTCGTCGGAGTCCGCTCTTCCGCGCCTCATCGCCAAGATGGAGCACATCGGCGTCTCGAAGCCGGTCGTCGGGATCACGGTGCCCACCGGATACTCGTTCAACCTCGACGGCACGGCCATCTACCTGACCATGGCCTCGCTCTTCATCGCGACCGGCATGGGCCAGCCGATGACGATCGGCGAGCAGATCGGGCTGCTGGTGTTCATGATCATCGCGAGCAAGGGAGCCGCCGGTGTCACCGGCGCCGGACTCGCCACGCTCGCCGGTGGTCTGCAGGCGTACCGCCCAGACCTGGTCGACGGCGTCGGTGTGATCGTGGGCATCGACCGGTTCATGTCAGAGGGGCGCGCGCTGACCAACTTCACCGGCAACGCGGTCGCGACTCTGCTCATCGGCACCTGGACGCGTGAGATCGATCGCGAGCGTGTGCAGCAGGTGCTGAGCGGAGCCCTGCCGTTCGAAGAGTCGACGCTCGACGGCGTGGATGACCACGGGATGGCAGACGAGAGCAAGGCGGTCGACATCCAGGGTCTCAAGGAGTCGGCGCTCGACGAGATGGCCGCGAAAGAGGAGCGAGCGCGGGCTCGCGCAGTGCAGCACTGAGCAGCAGGCGGAAAAGAGGGATGCGGGAGCCGACGATCGTCGGCTCCCGCATCCGTGTGGTCAACCGCTCTTGCGTCGGAACTCGCGCCGCGTCTGCGGGGCGGGCGCGCCGTGGACGGCGGAGTCGCCATCCAGGTGGGCCTCGCCCTGCCGGTGGTGCGCGTTCTTCTTCTCGAGCGCTTCCTTGAACTTGCGCTTCATCTCCTCGCTGGAGGAGGCGCCTTCTTCGGTGCTCATGTTCGCCAGCCTAGGGCACGCCCCTGACCGCCGGGTGGATCACTTCCGGGCACGACGGGACACGAGGTCGATCACCGCGCCGAGCCCGACCGCCACGGCGACCGACACCAGCACAGCCACGACGGGCCCACCCGGCACGAGTGCGGCCACGACGGCGCCGACGGACGCCTGGTACCCGGCCCACCCGAGAGCCGCCACGGAGACCAGCAGCAGGTACCGGCCGGGGTGGATGCGCGAGGCGCCCGCGACGAGATTGATCGCCAGACGCGCGAACGGCACGAAACGTGCGGTGAAGAGCACCGTGGCGGTCCCACCATCCAGACGGCGCCGCGCCCAGTCGAGGGCCTGGCGCACACGCGGCGCACGCATCCATCGCCAGCGATCGGTGCCGACGGTGCGACCGATGAGATAGCAGGCGGTGTCTCCTGCCGCAGCCGCAGCTGCCGCGCACACGATCACCGCCCAGAGCGGGGGAGCACCGGTGGTCGACGCGATGGCACCGAGTGCGGTCACCGCGACCTCTCCCGGCACGACGACGAAGAACGCATCGCCGAACACGAGAACGCTCATGATAACGAGGGCCCATGGGCCGCTGAGCAGGTCGATCGGCACACCTCCACAGTGCTCGGCGCGGGTGAACGGGAACCAACGTCCGGATAGCCGGTGACCAGCGCTCCAGCATCCGGTGAACTTCTGGTGCCCAGGGCCGTTTCCCGCGTACCGCGTGTGCCGGTGGCAGCATCCTGGGGTTGTGAGAGTCGCGATCGTGACAGAGTCCTTCCTTCCGCACATGAACGGTGTCACCGGATCCGTACTGCAGATCCTCGGCCACCTCGAACGCGCAGGCCACGAAGCGCACGTGATCGCACCGGATGCGCTCGGCATGCCGGCACAGGTCCATGGCGCAGCCGTCGAACCCATGCCCAGCCTCGCGCTCCCCGGCTACCGCAACGTACGGGTGGGAACCTCGCCTGCGCGACAGGTCGCGGCATCGCTGCGTCGCTTCGCTCCGGATGTCGTGCATCTGGCCTCGCCCTTCGCCCTCGGCTGGCGAGGCGCGCTCGCCGCAGAGCAACTCGGCGTTGCCTCGGTCGCCGCGTACCAGACGGATGTCGCGGCATACACGCAGAGGTACCGCATCCCTGCGGCGACGGGCATCGCACAGTCGCACATCGCGCGGCTCCATCGGCGGGCGACCCTGACACTCGCACCGTCGGCTGATTCGGCGCAGCAGCTCGCCGCGCTCGGTGTCGATCGAGTGCGTCGGTGGGGGAGAGGCGTGGATGCCGACAGGTTCCAGTCGGCCCGACGCAGCGCGACGCTGCGCGCGGAGTGGGGCACCGAGGTCGTGATGATCGGCTATGTGGGTCGACTCGCCCCGGAGAAGCAGGTCGAGGACCTGGCTGTGCTGCAGACGATCCCCGGGACGCGTCTCGTGATCGTGGGCGACGGACCGACCAGGCCCAGGCTCGAAGCCCTGATGCCCGGCGCTCTCTTTCTCGGGCACCTCGAGGGCGACGCTCTCGCGGAAGCGATGGCATCGTTCGACGTGTTCGTGCACCCGGGGGAGAGCGAGACCTTCGGCCAGACTCTGCAGGAGGCGCACGCGAGCGGGGTGCCCGTCATCGCCACCGGACGCGGAGGGCCCCTCGGCCTCGTGCGCATGGGGATCGACGGGTGGCTCTATCGGCCCGGCGATCTAGACGATCTGCGCATGCGCGTCGCCGACCTCACCGGGGACGCGCGCAAACGCCGGGCGTTCGGTGCAGCAGGGCGCGAGGCAGTGCAGGGTCGCAGCTGGGCGACCACCTGCGATCAGCTCCTGGGACATTTCGACGAGGCACAAGAGCTCCGGGCTGTGGATGCCGGACTGCGCGCTCGCCGCCTCACCCGCCCAGAGCCCAGCGTTCCCGTCGCCGCGCGTCGCTGGCAACGATACGTGGCACTCGGAGACTCGCTCACCGAGGGGCTGTGCGACCCGGCCCCCGATGGCGCGCTGCGCGGATGGGCTGACCGACTCGCGCTCCTGCTCGCCGCCCGAGGAGGGCTGCACTATGCGAACCTCGCCATCAGGTCGAAGCGCGTACGCGACGTGTGCACCACGCAGCTTCCGCGAGCACTCGAGCTCCAACCGGATCTCGTGTCGATCCTCATCGGCGCCAACGACCTCGTCAAGCCCAACGTCGACATACCGGCGCTCGCCGCAGAGCTCGAGGGTGCCATCACTCGGCTCCGGAGCATCGGAGCGGATGTCCTCCTCGTCACACCGTTCCTTCCCCGTCGGCGCGCGGCCTCGATGTACACGAAGCGGTTCGCGGCGTTCGCCACGGCGCTCACAGGCATCGCGGCGCGCACGGGTGCGATCCTGATCGACACGGACCTGCATCCGTCGCTCCCCGACCGCCCGAACTGGGGTGAGGACCTCGTGCACCTGAGCAGTCGAGGCCACAGGTTCCTCGCGTACCGGGCGGGTGAGGTGCTCGCGGTGCCGCACGCCGACGCACTCGGAGCACTCGATGCGGCTCTGCACGAGAACGAGCCGATCGGGGCGGGGCTGTGGTGGCGGCGGCACGCACTGCCGTGGGTATGGCGACGACTGCACGGACGCACGGCGGGTGACGGGCGCGTCGCGAAGCATGACGACTACGTCTATCTCGGGCGATCGAGCGCCCCGCGCAACGTCAAGGTCGGCTGACTGCCGGGGCTGTCGCGGCGTGGCACGACAGCCGGAGCGCGGACATTGAATGGCCCGCTGATAGGCTGGACGTGGTCGGCGTGTGTCGACCGGACAATTTCATATCGACTCATGGAGCGATCGGCGGAGAGCTGGTCCCCTGTGGTGGGTTCCTCGGCGCGACGTCGGGTGGCTTTCTACTGGTGGCCAGCGCAGGTGAGATTCGCGGGAATGCCCGCGCGCCCATATCCGTCAGGATCCGCTCCTTCATGAATGCGCTCGCGCGTCACACGGACTCGCGAGTCTAAACAAAGAAGGAGAGACCTCTTGGAAGGTCCTGAAATCACCGCCACCGAGGCCGTTCTCGACAACGGCCGCTTCGGCACCCGCACCATCCGCTTCGAGACCGGCCGCCTCGCGCAGCAGGCTCAGGGCGCAGTCGCCGCGTACCTCGACGGCGAGACCATGCTCCTCTCGGCCACCAGCGCGGGCAAGCACCCCCGCGAGGGCTTCGACTTCTTCCCGCTGACGGTCGATGTCGAAGAGCGCTCGTACGCTGCAGGCAAGATCCCCGGCTCGTTCTTCCGTCGTGAGGGTCGTCCCTCCACCGAGGCGATCCTCGTCTGCCGTCTGATCGACCGTCCGCTGCGTCCGTCGTTCGTCGACGGTCTGCGCAACGAGGTCCAGGTCGTCATCACCGTGATGTCGATCGCTCCGGGCGAGTTCTACGACGCTCTCGCCATCAACGCCGCCTCCGCGTCGACGCAGATCTCGGGTCTTCCGTTCTCGGGTCCCGTCGCCGGTGTGCGCCTCGCGTTCATCCCCGGCCACGGCGAGCACGCCGACCAGTGGGTCGCGTTCCCGAACGCCGAGCAGGTCTCCGAGGCCGTGTTCGATCTGATCGTCGCCGGCCGTGTCGTCACCAAGGCCGATGGCACTGAAGACGTCGCGATCATGATGGTCGAGGCTGAGGCCACCGAGGGCAGCTGGAACCTGATCAAGGCCGGCGCCACCAAGCCCGACGAGACCATCGTCGCGCAGGGCCTCGAGGCATCGAAGCCGTTCATCGCTCAGCTCGTCAAGGCTCAGGCCGAGCTGGCATCGACCTCGTCGAAGGAGCCGGGCGTCTACCCGGTCTTCCCGGCATACAGCCAGGAGGTCTACGACTTCGTCGCCGGCCGCTCCTACGACGACCTCGTCGGCGTCTACCAGATCGCCGACAAGGTCGAGCGTCAGACGTCCGACGATGCGATCAAGGATCGCGTCAGGGCCGAGCTCATCGAGGCGACCGAGGCGGGCAACCTTCCGGCAGCCGCACCGCTCGAGTTCTCCGCGGCGTACAAGTCCGTCACGAAGAAGATCGTTCGCGGTCGCATCCTCACCGAGGGCGCACGCATCGACGGTCGTGGTCTGGCGGACATCCGTCCGCTCGACGCAGAGGTGCAGGTCATCCCGCGCGTGCACGGATCGGCGATCTTCCAGCGCGGCGAGACCCAGATCCTGGGTGTCACCACGCTGAACATGCTCAAGATGGAGCAGCAGATCGACTCGCTGTCGCCCGTCACGAGCAAGCGCTACATGCACCACTACAACTTCCCGCCGTACTCGACCGGTGAGACCGGCCGTGTCGGTTCGCCGAAGCGTCGCGAGATCGGGCACGGCTTCCTCGCCGAGCGCGCGCTCGTGCCGGTTCTGCCGAGCCGCGAGGAGTTCCCCTACGCGATCCGTCAGGTCTCCGAGGCGCTGAGCTCCAACGGCTCCACGTCGATGGGGTCCGTCTGCGCGTCGACCCTGTCGCTGCTGAACGCAGGTGTGCCGCTGCGTGCACCCGTCGCCGGCATCGCCATGGGTCTCGTCTCCGATGAGGTCGACGGTGAGACCCGCTACGCGGCGCTGACCGACATCCTCGGTGCGGAAGACGCTCTGGGCGACATGGACTTCAAGGTCGCGGGTACCGGTGAGTTCATCACCGCCATCCAGCTCGACACGAAGCTCGACGGCATCCCGACGTCGGTTCTCGCCGGTGCGCTGACGCAGGCCCGCGATGCTCGTCTGACGATCCTCAACGTCCTGAACGCCGCGATCGACGCGCCCGACGAGATGGCGCCGACCGCGCCTCGCGTCATCAGCGTGCAGATCCCGGTCGACAAGATCGGCGAGCTGATCGGCCCGAAGGGCAAGACGATCAACGCGATCCAGGACGAGACCGGTGCGCAGATCTCCATCGAGGAGGATGGCACCGTCTACATCGGCGCGACCGACGGCCCCTCGGCCGAAGCCGCCCGTGCCCAGGTCAACGCGATCGCCAACCCGACCAACCCGGAGATCGGCGAGCAGTTCCTCGGAACCGTCGTCAAGATCGCGACGTTCGGTGCGTTCGTCTCGCTGCTTCCTGGAAAGGACGGCCTGCTGCACGTCACCGAGGTGCGCAAGCTCGCCGGTGGTAAGCGTGTCGAGAACGTCGACGATGTGCTGTCGGTCGGTCAGAAGATCCTCGTGAAGATCACGAAGATCGACGACCGCGGCAAGCTCTCGCTCGAGCCCGTGCTCGATGACGCTCCTGCAGCGGACGCAGCATCTGGTGAAGAGGCCGCAGCCGAGTAATCGACTGCTCTTTCGACGGAGCCCGGGTCATCCTTCGCGGATGGCCCGGGCTTCGTCGTATCCGATGTGACCAAACCGTTATGCGAAGTTCTTGCGCCGTTCCCCGGATTGGTCAGCGAGTTCGCGGATCTCGCTTACTCTCGAAGTACGCACCGGGGGGTGCATTCGAGGCAGTGACGGAGGTCGGTACGCACCGGCCGACGGGGGTGAGGATATGCGGTTGTTCAGCGTAGGCGCAGGAGCGTCGGACGAGCGAGGGCAGCAGAGCACGGCAGAGCACCCGTCCGCGCCCATTCCCATCGTCGGTCCGGGAATAGGAGAGAGCATCCGCGTGCCTCTCGGCGAGACCGGGCTCGATACCTTTCCCTTGATGCTCGGTGCGGCCGAGTTCGGCTGGAACGTCGATCTCGAGACGAGCCACGGCATCCTCGATCGATACGTCGAGTTCGGCGGCAACGCGATCCACACTGCCGACGGCTTCTCCGGTGGCCGCAGTGAGCACATCATCGGCCAGTGGCTGCAGTCCAGAGGACGGCGTGATGGCGTCCTGTTGAGTGTGCGGATCGGAGCCCACGCCGACAACCCGGGTCTCGGCTCCGTCAATCTCGTGCGCGCGGTCGAGGGCTCGCTCACGCGTCTGGGCGTCGATCGCATCGACGTGCTGTATCTCGACGCGACGCTCGACCGGACGACGAACCTCGAAGACACGCTCGCGACCGTCGAGTGGATGATCGACGCGGGCAAGATCGGCGCCCTCGGAGCGTTCGGATTCGCACCGGAGCGGCTTGTCGAGGCACGCATCCTCGCGTCCGCCGGGTACCCGCGCGTCGAGGTGATCGATTCTCCGTACAACCTCATCCGTCGTCAGCCCTTCGAGGGAGATCTGCGTCTCGTCGCCGGCGCACAGAGTCTCGCCGTCACGCCGTCGCACGCTCTCGAGCACGGTTTCCTGTCGGGCAGACACCGCAGCAAGGCACTGACCTCGCACGGCGTGCGCGGAGAGCAGCTGCGCGGTCACCTGAACCGTCGTGGCACGAAGGTCCTGCGCGCTCTCGACCAGGTGGCGACCGAACTCGAGGTTCCGGTGGCGGCCGTGTCCATCGCCTGGCTTCTCGCGCAGCGCACCGTCGCGGCTCCGATCGTCAACACCTTCGCGACCGACCACGTCGACGAGCTGATGCAGGGCGCCGGCGTCACGCTTTCGCGCGCACAGGTCGCCGAACTCACGCGCGCCGGCAACTGAGCGTCGTAACGCCTGTGTCACAGACCTGGCATAGGGTGGAGTGAATCCCGGCGGACGCTGTCGATGAAGCGAGCGAGTTTGTGACGCATTACATATATCTGGTCAGACACGGTGAACATCAGGACGCCGAACACGGTCTCGCCGACGGCCCCCTGTCGCCGCGCGGCCAGCGTCAGGCCGAACTCATCGCTGACCGGCTCTCAGGACTCCCGCTCGACGCCGTCTGGCACTCGCCCCTCCTGCGTGCGAACGAGACGGCTCGGGCGATCGCGCAACGACTTCCGTCGGTCGACCCTGAGCCGACCGCGCTGCTCTTCGACTGCGTTCCCACGGGTATGACCGACGAGACCCCCGCGGCCTACGAGCCGTTCTTCGGGTCGGTCACCGAGGCCGAGCTCGACGCCGGCCGTGCCCAGATGTTCGACGCGGTCAACGAGTTCCTGGTGCGCAAGCCGGGTGACGTGCACGAGGTGCTCATCACCCACAACTTCGTGATCTCATGGTTCGTGCGAGAGGTCCTCGGCGCCCCGGAGTGGCGGTGGATGACTCTGAATCAGGCGCACTGCGGGCTGACCGTGATCGCGCAGAAGCAGGGGCGTCCGTGGACGCTGCTCACTCACAACGACACCGGGCATCTTCCGGTCGAGCTGCGCACGGGCATCCCCGACGCCATGCCGGTCTGATTCCCGATACCCCGGCCCGCCGCGGCGGTCAGGGCGCCGCCGAGAAATAGACTGAACGCATGACCACGCAGGTAGCACTCGTCGGCGGAACCGGGAAGCTCGGATCGATCATCGGTGCGGTGATCGATGGGCTCGAGGGCTTCGAGGTGAGTCGCGTGCTCACCTCTCGAAGCGACCTCGCGGAGCTCGACGGGGCGGATCTCGTGATCGACGCCACCACCCCTCAGGTGAGCGTCGACGTCGTCCGCGCGGCGGTGGAGCGTCGGATCAACGTCCTGGTGGCGACTTCCGGATGGTCCACGGAACGCATCGCTCTGGTGCGTCCACTCGTGGAGAACGCCGGAACCGGGGCCGTCTTCATCCCGAACTTCTCGCTGGGATCGGTACTCGGCTCGGCACTCGCTGCCGCGGCCGCGCCGTTCTTCGGATCGGTCGAGATCGTGGAGGCGCATCACGAGGCGAAGGTCGACTCTCCGAGTGGCACCGCGGTGCGCACCGCCGAACTCATCGCAGCGGCTCGAGCCGAGCAGGGGCCCGTCAGCGCTCCGCACGCCGACCAGCGCGCGCGGGGGCAGCAGGTGGGCAGCGTGCCGATCCATTCGCTCCGGCGCCCTGGCGTCATCGCGAAGCAGGAGGTCATCCTCTCGGGCCCGGGCGAATCCCTGACGTTCACTCACGACACGGTCGAGCCTGCGCTCGCATACGCTCCGGGCATCCGGTTGGCAGTCCCGTTCGCGGCGCAGGCGAACGGGGTCTTCGTGGGGCTGGAGAGCATGATCGACATCGGCATCCGCTCGTGATGTCGCGAATCGGCGTGGGCCTCATGGCTGCGGCGCTGCTGCTCTATCTGGCGGTCGCCGTCTGGCTGGCCGTGATGTTCTTCGCCGTCGGGACACCGGTGTCGATCGGCATGGGGGTCGCGTTGATCGTGCTCGCTCCGATCGGCGCCTGGGCGCTCATCCGCGAGATGCAGTTCGGGTTCGCCGCCGATCGGCTGGGTCGTGCGCTCGATGCCGAAGGTGGCATGCCCGAGGCGGAGTCCGAGCTCACCCCCAGTGGACGTATCGCGCGAGCGGACGCCGACCCGCTGATCGCGAGGTACGCGGGGGAAGCGGACGCCGCGCCGACGGACTGGCGTGCGCGGTACCGCCTCGGTGTGGTTCAGGATGCGGCGGGGCGCCGCAAGGACGCCCGCGCCAGCATCCGCCAGGCGATTCGCATCGCCCGCGGCTGATCGGACTCAGGCGAGGGTGGCCTCGAGCGTGATCTCGATGCCGGCGAGAGCCTGCGAGACCGGGCAGCCGGTCTTCGCCTCAGCAGCGATCCTCTGGAAGTCCTCGGGGGAGAGCCCGGGAACGACGGCGTTGACGTTCAGGTGGCTTCCGCTGATCCCGACTCCGGGCTTGAAAGTGACCGACGCGCTGGTGTTGACGCGCTCCGGCGGGGTGCCGTTCTCCGAGAGTGCGTGAGACAGCGCCATGCTGAAGCACGAGGCGTGAGCCGCAGCGATCAGCTCCTCGGGGGTCGTGGTCGTGTCGCTGCCCTCGCTGCGCGCCTTCCAGTTGATCGGGAAGGTTCCGAGCTTCGACGAGGAGAACGCGACCGTGCCCGAGCCCTCTGCCAGGGATCCGGTCCAGGTGGTGGTGGCTTCGCTGGTGACGGGCATTATTCCTCCGGTTCTCGCGTCGCGGGATGTGCGCTCGCGTGTGGAGCCAGCCTATCGACCGGTTGTGGCCGACGGAACCGCGCTCAGGCCGCGGATGGCCTCCGACCGAGGATGCCCGCACGCTGCAGCAGCAGGTAGATCTGGCAGCCGAGGCAGAACGAGAACGCGGCATTCAGGAAGGCCGCGATGAACGCAGCCGCGGTCGCGATGGGCAGCGCCCACGGCACGCCGGCGAGGTGCAGGGCGAGTCCGATCGTGACGACGAAGAGGCCCACACCCTGCGCGAAGCGAGGAGGGCGAGGGTCCTCCAGCTCGATGGGGGGTGCGAGTCGGGGCCGCACGAATCGGCGGAACACGACGCCCGAGGGTGCCGTCGCGGGGGAGAGCACGCTCCACAGGAATAGCAGAGCGATCACCACCGTGAGGAGGAAGCCTGGATCGAGCGCCCGCTGGCCCGGCGACGCGGCGACGATGGCCCATGTGTCGGAGCCGAAGCTCGCAGCTGCGAGCGGCTGATAGGCGAACCAGCCGAACGACCTCGCGGTCGAGATCCCGATGAGTCCGAGGAAGGTCGCCGCGAGCAGCAGCACGGTCGTGATCGTCGCCGCGAAGCGCGGACCGCGGGGGTCGATACCTGCGGGAGTGGTCATCTCTGCTCCAGTCGTTGCGTGCTCAGACGGCGGCGAGGGCTTCGGTGAGTGCGTGCCGGTGCGGCACGCCGTGGAATCGCGCTCGGACGGCGCCGGAGCCATCCACCACGAATGTCGTCGGGGTCTGCAGGACCCTGTATCGCGCCGAGAGCTCAGGGTTGTGCGTGAGGTCGACCTCGAGATGATGCAGGCCGTCGGAGTGTGCGACGTAGCTCGACAGCATCCTGCGGACCTGGGGGCAGCGCGCGCACATCTCGGTGCTGAACTGCACGAGCGTGGCGTGCGAGCCGAGCTGCGCCGCACCCGCATCGGCAGGATCGAACAGGAGGTGCCCACCTCCTCGACGCCGTCCGTCGAGAATCCGCAGCACGATCCCGACGGCGGCGGCGATCACGAGCAGCGCTCCGATCACGACGAGTGCGATTCCGGGCGACATGGATAGAGAATACGGGTGACTCGACTACCTCGAGGCCGATGTGTCGCATCGTGACGATCCGACTCTTCCGTCCTCGGGGCGGGTAGTCTGGCACACATGAGCGCAGCCGTCCCGACGCCGTATGAAGACCTTCTCCGAGACGTGCTGGAGTCGGGCACCCGCAAGTCGGATCGCACGGGCACCGGGACCACCAGCGTGTTCGGCAGACAGATCCGTTTCGATCTCTCCAAGGGCTTCCCGCTGATCACGACGAAGCGCGTGCACTTCAAGTCGATCGCGTACGAGCTCCTGTGGTTCCTCAGGGGCGACTCGAACGTGAAGTGGCTGCAGGACCACGGCGTCACGATCTGGGACGAGTGGGCCGACGCCTCCGGCGATCTGGGCCCCGTCTACGGAGTCCAGTGGCGCAGCTGGCCGACGCCCGACGGTGAGAGCATCGATCAGCTCGCGCAGGTGATCGAGCAGATCCGCCAGAATCCCGATTCCCGTCGACTCATCGTGTCAGCCTGGAACCCGGCGGACATCCCCGACATGGCCCTGGCGCCGTGCCACGCGCTCTTCCAGTTCTACGTCGCAGACGGCAAGCTCTCCTGCCAGCTCTACCAGCGCAGCGCCGATCTCTTCCTCGGGGTCCCGTTCAACATCGCGTCCTACGCCCTGCTCACACTGATGGTCGCGCAGCAGGTCGGACTCGAGCCCGGCGACTTCGTCTGGACGGGCGGCGACTGCCACATCTACGACAACCACCTCGAGCAGGTGAGAGAACAGCTGACTCGCGCCCCCTACCCGTACCCGACCCTGCGATTCGCTCGGAAGCCCGAGTCGATCCTCGACTACGGCTACGACGACTTCATCGTCGAGGACTACCAGCATCACGCTCCGATCCGGGCGGCGGTCGCGGTATGACCTGGGTCGGGCTGATCTGGGCTGAGGCCCATGGTGGCGTCATCGGAGCAGAGGGCGGCATGCCCTGGAACGTTCCCGAGGATCTCGCCCATTTCAAAGAAGTCACGCTGGGCGCCCCTGTGATCATGGGACGCAAGACCTGGGACTCGCTTCCTGAGCGTTTCCGTCCGCTCCCCGGGCGCGAGAACATCGTCATCACCCGCCAGCAGGACTGGTCCGCAGACGGGGCACGTCGCGCGGCGGCGGTGACGGATGCCGTGCGCGGCCACGACAAGGTCTGGATCATCGGGGGAGCTGAGATCTTCCGCCTCGTGATCGCCGACGCCGACCGTCTCGAGGTCACGGAGCTCGACATCGATGTCACCGGTGACGCCTACGCGCCGTCCAAAGCCGGGTGGCGCCTCGTCGACGAGGGGGAGTGGCAGACGTCGCGCTCCGGCATCCGCTACCGCTTCCTCGGATACGAGCGCTGATGCCCACCGCTCTGATCACGGGTGCGAGCGCCGGGCTCGGCGCCGAGTTCGCGCGCCAGCTCGCCCGACGCCGAGCCGACCTGATCCTCGTCGCGCGCTCTGAGGGCGACCTCGAGGCCGTGGCCGCCGAGTTGCGCAGCGAGCACGGCATCGCCGTCGAGGTGCTCCCCGCCGACCTGTCGGTCGACAGCGACGTCCAGCGCGTGGCCGACCGTCTCCGCGACACCTCCGATCCGGTGGATCTGCTCGTCAACAACGCCGGGTTCGGGCTGCCGCTCCAGTTCGCCGACAACGACATCGACGACGAGGTGCGCCACCTGCGTGTTCACGTCGAGGCGTCGATGCGCCTCATGCACGCTGCGCTGCAGTCGATGCGAGGCCGCGGCGGCCGCATCGTCAACGTCGCATCCGTCGCCGGGTTCATCTCGCGCTCGACGTATTCCGCGTGCAAGAGCTGGCTGATCGGCTTCAGTCGCTGGGCGAATGCGGAGTACTCCCGCGACCGCGTCACTGTCACCGCGGTGTGCCCCGGGTTCACGCACACTTCGTTCCACGAGCGGATGGGGCTGCGACCGGGGCACGAGGGTGTTCCCGAATTCATGTGGCTCGATGCGCGCGCAGTCGTTCGAGAAGGGCTTCGCGACGCGGCGCGCGGCAAGTCCGTCTCGATCCCGTCTCTGCGTTACAAGGCGATCGTCGCCGTCGCCGGCCTGCTGCCGAGTGGGCTGACCTCCGGCGTCGCACGGCGCGGCCGCGTCTGACGTCATCGGCCGCGGTGACTCCCGGCCCAGTGTGAGCCGGCGGACGTGTGCGCGTCAGCCGAACCTGCCGAGACGGATGCCGGCGTACGTGATGGCGGCGACGGTCTCGCCATCGGTGATCCGCCCGTCCGCGATCATCGAGAGCACCTCTGCGAGCGGCACCCACGAGACGGCGGCTATGCCCTCCTCAGCTTGTGCGTGCGCCGGGTCGTCGGCACGCGCCAGCCCCCGAGCGAGGAACACATGCTCCGGAGCGTCGGCGATGCCGTTCAACGCGTTCATGGTTCCGAGGTGCACCCACTCATCGGCCACGAAGCCGGTCTCCTCCAGCAGTTCGCGTCGAGCGGCCACGATCGCGTCTTCGCCGTCGCTGCCCCCGGCAGGGACCTCGATCGATCGACCGGTCGTGTAGCGCTCCAGCGTCACCAGACAGACGCGTTCCTCTTCGTCGATCGCGACCACGAAGACGGCCGCGTGGCGCATGGTCACGACGCCGTAGATCCCGTCTCCGCCGGGCCCGGTGATCCGGTCCTCCCTGACCTCGATCCAGGGATTCGAATACACCGTGGACGATTCATGCGTGACCCATGTCATGCAGACGAGCCTAGGCGCCTCCCTATGATCGACTGCATGGGCTGGCTCTTCGGCAGGAAGGGAGCGCGGTGACGTCATCCTCCATGCCCCGTCTGGGTGACGGGCATGCGAACCGATACGCTGGGGGCATGACGCACTCGGGCAACCCTTTCGGACAGGTTCTCGTCGCGCTCGTCACTCCGATGACGGCCGACGGTGAAGTCGATTGGCCCGCTGTCGAGAAGCACATCGATGACGTCATCACCGCCGGTGCTGACGGAATCGTCGTGACGGGAACGACCGGCGAGACCTCGACCCTGACGGACCCCGAGAAGCTCAAGCTCGTCGAGGTCGGGAAGTCCGTCTCCGCCGGCCGCGCGAAGATCATCACGGGCGGCGGATCCAACGAGACCGCGCACGCGATCGAGCTGTACAAGGCCAGCGAGAAGGCAGGCGCCGACGGCATCATGATCGTCACGCCCTATTACAACAAGCCGACGCAGGCCGGCATCCTGACCCACTTCCGGCTCGTGGCAGATGCCACCGACCTCCCGGTGATCCTCTACGACATCCCGGGACGCACGGGTGTGCCGATCAAGTACGAGACCATCCTCCGACTGGCCAAGCACCCGAACATCCTCGCCGTGAAGGACGCCAAGGGCGACTTCTCCGAGGTGAGCCGCGTCTTGAACCAGACCGACCTCATGTATTTCTCGGGTGACGACGCCAACGTGCTGCCGCACCTCGCGATCGGCGCGACCGGCTTGATCGGCGTGACCGCGAATGTCGCGTCGGCGCCGTACAGGACCATCATCGACGCCGTCAACCGCGGCGATCTCGCCACCGCGACCGCTGAGCACAAGCGGCTCGAGCCGCTGGTGCGCGCCGTCATGACGCACGTGCCCGGCACTGTCGCGGCGAAGTACATCCTGCACGGGCTCGGTCGCATCTCGAGCCCACGCGTACGTCTGCCGCTCGTCGGACCCGAAGAGTGGGAGGCCGCTCTCATCGAGGACGAGCTCGATCTCGTGAGGGACGTCCACGGCGCAGACTTCTCCAACTTCCGCCCCGACCGCAACGCGGCCGCGGGCGGTGCCCTGCCGAAGGTGCACGGCACAACCCGCTGACACCGGACGCGGTGAGCCGCGTCACAACGAACGAACGGGCGCGTCGAGCGTCCGACTGAGGAGACAGCATGTCCATCCCGCTCGCAGACCCCGCAGCACTCGAAGAAGGAACGCTCCGGGTCACCCCGCTCGGCGGCCTCGGCGAGATCGGTCGCAACATGACCATCTTCGAGTTCGACGGGAAGATCCTGATCGTCGACTGCGGCGTGCTCTTCCCCGAGGAGCACCAGCCGGGAGTCGACCTGATCCTGCCCGACTTCGAGCCGATCAAGGGCCGCCTCGACGACATCGTCGGCGTCGTCCTCACCCACGGGCACGAAGACCACATCGGTGCGGTCCCGTATCTCCTGCGTCTGAAGAGCGACATCCCCGTGATCGGTTCCGGCCTCACCCTCGCGCTCGTCGAGGCGAAGCTCAAGGAACACCGCATCAAGGCCTACACGCTCACCGTGAAGG
Organism: Microbacterium foliorum; assembly: GCF_006385575.1. NCBI lineage: Bacteria > Bacillati > Actinomycetota > Actinomycetes > Micrococcales > Microbacteriaceae > Microbacterium > Microbacterium foliorum. The sequence goes on from NZ_CP041040.1 coordinate 1,530,477, forward strand.
AGGGACAGCGCGAGAAGGTCGGTCCCTTCGACCTCGAGTTCGTCGCGGTGAACCACTCGATCCCCGACGCCCTCGCGGTCGCGATCCGCACTCCCGCCGGCCTTGTGCTGGCGACCGGCGACTTCAAGATGGATCAGCTGCCGCTCGACGGACGCATCACGGATCTTCGTGCCTTCGCTCGTCTGGGCGAGGAGGGCGTAGACCTGTTCCTCGTCGACTCGACCAACGCCGACGTGCCGGGATTCACGCCCACCGAGCGCTCCATCGGGCCGGTGCTCGATCAGGTCATCGGCAAGGCTCCGAGGCGGGTCATCGTCGCGAGCTTCTCCAGCCATGTGCACCGCGTGCAGCAGGTCCTCGACGCCGCAGCGGCGCACGGGCGCCGGGTGGCCCTGCTCGGGCGCAGCATGTTGCGCAACATGACGATCGCCGAAGACCTGGGCTACCTGAAGGTGCCGAGCGGACTGCTGATCGACTACAAGAAGGCGCGAGACCTTCCCGACGACAAGATCGTCTACATGTCGACCGGTTCACAGGGCGAGCCCATGGCCGTCCTGAGTCGGATGGCGAACCTCGACCACGCGATCGAGCCCGGTGAGGGCGACACGGTGATCCTGGCCTCCAGCCTGATCCCCGGAAACGAGAACGCCGTCTACCGCGTGATCGACGGACTCACCAAGCTCGGCGCGAACGTCGTGCACAAGGCGAACGCCAAGGTGCACGTCTCGGGGCACGCCGCGGCCGGCGAGCTGATCTACTGCTACAACATCCTCAAGCCCAAGAACGTGCTTCCCGTGCATGGCGAGTACCGTCACCTGATCGCCAACGCCAAGCTGGCCCAGGACACGGGTATCGACGCCGAGCGCACCATCATCGCGTCGAACGGCACCGTCATCGATCTGAAGAACGGCGACGCACGCGTGGTCGGTCAGCTCGATCTCGGATTCGTGTACGTCGACGGCTCGACTGTCGGCGCGATCACCGATGCAGATCTCAAGGACCGTCGGATTCTGGCTGAAGAGGGTTTCGTCTCCGTGATCGTCGTGGTGGACGCCGCGACGGGTCGCATCATCTCAGGACCCGAGATCCACGCTCGCGGTATCGCTGAAGACGATTCCGTCTTCGACGACGTGACACCGAAGATCATCGCCGCGCTCAAGGAGGCGTCCGGCAACGGCGTGCGCGACACGCATGCGCTCTCGCAGGTGATCCGCCGCACGATCGGGCGCTGGGTCAACCAGAAGCTCCGTCGTCGTCCGATGATCGTTCCGCTCGTCATCGAAGCGTGATCGACGCCGCGCCGCTCGTGGGTTCACAGTCGACCGACACTCGGCTGTAACGCGAGCGGCGTACGCTCTCCTCATGCCGGACGACTTCTCGATCCGACCCGCCACACAGGCGGACGGGAGCTTCCTCGGCGACATGGTCGTCGAGGCCGCGAACTGGCGCTCGGGCGGAGCACGACCACGGCACGAGATCCTCACCGCCGTCGAGCATCGACGCTACGTCTCCGGATGGATGCGACCGGCGGATGCGGGCTTTCTCGCCGTCGATACGGACGGCCACCCGATCGGCGCAGCGTGGTATCGCCTGCTCGCGCCCGACGATGCGGGCTTCGGATTCGTCGGAACCGCGGTTCCAGAGCTCATTATCGGCGTGCAGCCGATCTGGCGTGCCCACGGTGTCGGACGGACCCTGCTCCGACGTCTCGTCGCCCACGCTCGCGAGCAAGGACACCCTCGGATCAGCCTCAGCGTCGAACGCGACAACTTCGCGCGCACGCTGTACCGATCAGAGGGCTTCGTGGTGACCGACGAAGGAACCGTGCGCGACACGATGGTGCATCGCGCGTCCTGATCCCTCGCTGCGCCGTGGTGGAAGACAGCGGAATGCCGCGTCATTACGGGCCTATGTCGGCCCCTGGACGTAACGTGAGAGCATGGCCAGGAGTACCACGAAGTCAGCGCGCGCGTCCGAGAGCGCCACGGCCCGCCCGAAGAGGCAGGCTGCTCCGAAGGCTCAGGCAGCGCCCAAGAAGTACATCGATGAGGTAGACAAGCCCCCGGTGGCGGTGCGGGCCTGGAACGGGCTCGCCCACGGTGTCGGCGGACTCTTCCGAGCATTCGGTCCCGAGACACTCGAGAAAGACGATCGGCGCGACGGCTTCCCGTTCCTGCTCGTGCTGTTGGCGATCGCCGGTGCGGTCAACGAATGGTTCTTCATCGGCAACGAGGTCGCGGCCAACATCAGCGCTTACTCCGCGGGAATGCTCGTAGGACGCGTTTCATTCATCCTTCCCCTGTTGCTTCTCGTTCTCGCAGGGTGGTTGTTCAGACATCCCGCATCCGTGCATGACAACGGACGGATCGGCTTCGGGTTCGGCCTGCTGTTGATCACGTTGTCCGGCTTCTGCCACGTCGCGGGCGGGCAGCCGCAGCCGCAGCCGCAGATCACAGCGCTGAGCGATGCCGGTGGTGTTTTTGGGTGGTTGATAGGAGAGCCGCTCTCGCTCCTCACGCAAGTCGGCGCGTACATCGTGCTGTCGATTCTCGCCGCACTCAGCGTCCTGATCCTGACCAAGACCCCGCCGAACCGCATCGGCCAGCGACTCGGAGATCTCTACGCGTGGATGTTCGACGCCGAGCGCCCGGAGAAGCCTGCGAAGGACGCGGCGCCGATCGACGAGGCAGACAAGGTCGACGACCCGGATGTCCTGCCGTGGTGGCGGCGCAACAAGACCGGCCGCGAGGAGGACCCCGACGAGGGCACTCTCGGATCCGACGACATCACCGCGCTGCTCACGACCTCGGAGCCGACTCCTGCATACGACCAGGCCGTGGTCGTGGAGAACGCCTCGGATGCCGCGACTGAGGTGCTGTCCGACGTGCGCTCGGTGACCGAGTCCTTGGCCGGGCAGCAGACCACCGCACTTCTCGATGACGAGTCCGACACGGGCGAGATGCCCGAGCTGCCGGGACTCGATGGCTTCGGAACCCCAGGGCCGGGGGCGCGGGGGCCTCAGGCGCCCGTGACTCCCTACGTGCTCCCCTCGCCGGGGCTTCTGGTCGAAGGCCCACCGCCGGTCATGCGTTCCGAAGCGACCGACAAGGTGATCGAGCAGATCACGAGTGTGCTGACGCAGTTCAAGGTCGATGCGAAGGTCACCGGATTCTCGCGCGGTCCGACGGTCACCCAGTACGAGGTGGAGGTCGGCCACGGTGTCAAGGTCGAGAAGATCCTCCAGCTGAGCAACAACTTCGCCTACGCGGTCGCATCCAACGACGTGCGGATCCTGTCGCCGATCCCGGGCAAGAGCGCGATCGGCATCGAGATCCCCAACGCCGACAAGGAGATGGTCGCTCTGGGCGACGTGCTCAGGTCTCCGGCAGCGCACAAGAGCACGCATCCGATGACCATCGGCGTCGGCAAGGACGTCGGTGGGAACATCGTCATCGCCAACCTCGCGAAGATGCCCCACCTGCTGGTCGCCGGTTCCACGGGATCGGGTAAGTCCAGCTTCGTCAACTCGATGATCACGAGCCTGCTCATGCGCGCTCGGCCGACGGACGTGCGAATGGTCCTGATCGACCCGAAGCGGGTGGAGCTGACGAGCTACGCGGGAGTTCCGCACCTGATCACCCCCATCATCACGAACCCCAAGAAGGCCGCCGAGGCGCTGCAGTGGGTCGTGAAGGAGATGGACATGCGGTACGACGACCTCGCGTCGTTCGGATTCCGCCACATCGACGACTTCAACAGGGCCGTCCGCGCTGGCGAAGTCGAGCTCCCGGTCGGCAGCGAGCGTGTTCTCAAACCGTACCCGTACCTCCTCGTGGTCGTCGATGAGCTCGCCGACCTGATGATGGTCGCCCCGCGAGATGTCGAGGACTCGATCGTCCGCATCACCCAACTCGCACGAGCTTCCGGAATCCACCTGGTGCTCGCCACCCAGCGCCCCAGCGTCGACGTCGTGACCGGTCTGATCAAGGCCAACGTGCCGTCGCGCCTCGCATTCGCCGTGACGAGCGTCACCGACAGCCGCGTGATCCTCGACAGCCCCGGCGCCGACAAGCTGATCGGCCAGGGTGACGCGCTGTTCTCGCCGATGGGATCGTCCAAGCCGTTCCGTCTGCAGGGTGCCTGGGTCGATGAGAAGGAGATCGACGCGGTCGTCAAGCACGTCACGCGTCAGGCTCGTCCCGACTATCGCGCCGATGTGCAGGAAGCACTGGAGCCGACGAAGAAGAAGGAGGTCGACGAGGACATCGGGGATGATCTCGAGCTCCTCCTCGCGGCGGCCGAACTCATCGTCTCGTCGCAGTTCGGCTCCACGTCGATGCTGCAGCGCAAGCTGCGCGTCGGCTTCGCCAAGGCGGGGCGCCTGATGGACCTCCTCGAGTCGCGCGAGATCGTCGGCCCCTCCGAAGGATCCAAGGCGCGTGACGTGCTGGCGACCGCCGAGCAGCTGCCCCAGGTCATGGCGAAGCTGCGAGGCGACGATGCGCCGCCGAAGCCGGCCGCTCCCACCCCGGCTGCGACCGCGGCCGGGGCACCGCACGACCCGGTAGAAGCCCAGTTCCAGGGCCTGCCCGTGGTCGAGGCTGATGACGACGGCGACGAAGACGCGTGGGGACTGACAGGACGAGACTGATGGCTATTCCACGGCAGCTTCCCAACGCGATCACAATCGCGCGCATCCCGCTCGCGGTGATCTTCTTCGTCCTGCTCCTGATGGGGGGAACGTACGGGCTCGATGACATCGTCATCCGATGGGTTGCGGCGATCCTCTTCGTCGTGGGCATATCCACCGACTGGGTCGACGGCTACCTCGCACGTCGCCACGACATCGTCACGGACTTCGGCAAGCTGTGGGACCCGATCGCCGACAAGCTGCTCACGGGGGCGGGCTTCATCGGCCTGGCCGTGCTCGGTGAGCTCAACTGGTGGGTCGTGATCGTGATCCTGATCCGCGAGTGGGGTATCACGATCCACCGCCTCATGGTCGCGAAGGAGCACGTCGTGGCAGCCGCGTGGATGGGCAAGGTCAAGACTGCGGTTCAGGCCGTGGCTCTTTCCTGGGCGCTGCTCCCGCTGCACGTGGTGATCGGACCCCAGCTGTGGGTGGTCGGGACCGCGATCCTGATGATCCTGGCGCTTATCCTCACGGTGGCGAGCGGGATCGACTACATCGTGGCGCAGGTGCGAGGGTCGCGGCAGCGGTCGTGACTTCCGCGTCGGAGGTGCTCGCCGCGCTGATCGAGCGTGGCTGGACTCTCGGCATCGCCGAGTCGCTGACAGGCGGTGCTCTCGCTGCTGAGTTCGTCTCGGTGCCAGGCGCATCGGCGTCGCTGCGGGGAGCGATCGTCGCCTACGCCACCCCGATCAAGCACACGCTGCTGGGGGTCGACGACGGGCTGCTCGATGCGCACGGGCCGGTGCACCCCGAGGTGGCGCTGCAGATGGCGGCCGGCGCGCGTCGCTCACTGCAGGTCTCCGGAATCCCCGCTGACGTCGGCGTCTCGACCACCGGGATCGCAGGACCGGACTCTCCCGATGGTCAGCCGGTCGGCACGGTGCACATCGCCGTCGTGACCCCGGATCACTCCGTGAGTGAGGCCTTCAGATTCGACGGCGATCGCGCACAGGTCCGCGCCCAGACGGTCGATGCGGCCGTTGCGATGCTCCTGCGGGTCCTCCGGGAATAGCCGGTGCGTGCGTTCCGTTATGTCCAATGTGCTCACACCGAAAGCACAGCGTGCGAAGGTAGATTTTGTGAAGGTCGGTAGGACTAGACTGGCGGTCTCCTCGAGGGAGACCTCGAGAAGGCGATCTGGGAGGAGGTTCCGATGATTCTTGTACGACAGGAAATCGGCGATGTGCTGAGGGACTTCCGCCTGCAGAAGGGGCGTACGCTCCGGCAGGTTGCAAGCAAGGCATCTGTGGCACTCGGCTATCTCAGCGAGGTCGAGCGGGGCCAGAAGGAGGCATCGAGCGAGATTCTCGCGTCGGTTGCTGATGCTCTGGATGTTCCCATCTCGATCATTATGCGAGAGGTGGGCGACCGCATCTCCGTTCTCGAGGGCATCCAGGTCTTCCCGGACGTCGTGCCGGATGACCTCGTGGCTTCCGTCGAGCCAGAGCTTTCGCTCCACTGAGCTTCGTATCCTCTTCATCCTCTGATGCGTCGCAGTGAGTTCCTCCGCGCAGTCGACGCGGAATTCGGTGGTCGAGGGTCGTCTCTCATCAGCGACCTCATTCTGACCCAGCTCGCCGGCCGTACTGCCGACCAGGCGTTGGATGCCGGTGTCCCGCCGCGTGACATCTGGCTGGCGCTGTGCGCCGAGACCGATGTGCCTCAGGAGCGACGGCACGGCGCTGGGCGACTCGAGCCGCGCAGGCGATGATTCCCTGACGCGTTCGACGCGCGTTCGACTAACGACACGCCGTGACGGCGTTTCGTCGAATATGTGTTCGAAACGGGCGTAGTCTTCTGCACAAGTGGTTCGGAGACGGTGTTCTCCCTGTTTCGCGGAGCTGACGACGCAATGTCCGAGGTGCCTCGTACGGTGAACAGCAAGCCGAAGAGCCATACGCCTTGTCGGAGAGTTCCGCCCAGCCGGGAGGACCGCGACAGCCTACAGGCGGCACCACGCGAGCATAAGGAGCACGTCATGCCATCACCCGCTGACCGCGAGAAGTCCCTCGAGACAGCACTCGCCCAGATCGACCGTCAGTTCGGAAAGGGCTCGGTCATGAGACTGGGCAGTGACGAGCGCGCGCCCGTCGCCGTCATCCCGACCGGCTCCATCGCTCTCGACGTCGCTCTCGGCGTCGGAGGCCTCCCGCGTGGACGAATCGTCGAGATCTACGGTCCCGAGTCCTCGGGTAAGACGACACTCACGCTGCACGCGATCGCGAACGCGCAGCGCGCCGGCGGAATCGCCGCCTTCATCGATGCCGAGCACGCGCTCGATCCCGACTACGCCGCGAAGCTCGGTGTCGACATCGACGCTCTTCTCGTCTCGCAGCCCGACACAGGTGAGCAGGCGCTCGAGATCGCTGACATGCTCGTCCGCTCCGGCGCGATCGATCTGATCGTCATCGACTCCGTCGCGGCTCTCGTGCCTCGGGCCGAGATCGAGGGTGAGATGGGCGACTCTCACGTGGGTCTGCAGGCTCGACTGATGTCGCAGGCACTGCGAAAGCTCACCGGTGGACTCAACCAGACGAACACCACGATGATCTTCATCAACCAGCTGCGCGAGAAGATCGGCGTCTTCTTCGGATCGCCCGAGACCACCGCGGGTGGAAAGGCGCTGAAGTTCTACGCGTCGGTCCGCATGGACATCCGCCGCATCGAGACGTTGAAGGACGGCACCGATGCAGTCGGAAACCGCACCAGGGTCAAGGTCGTGAAGAACAAGATGGCACCGCCGTTCAAGCAGGCGGAGTTCGACATCCTTTATGGCGTCGGCATCTCGCGTGAGGGAAGCCTGATCGACTTCGGTGTTGAGCACGGCATCGTGAAGAAGTCCGGATCGTGGTACACCTACGACGGCGACCAGCTGGGCCAGGGCAAGGAGAACGCGCGAACGTTCCTGCTCAAGAACCCCGATGTCGCACTCGCCATCGAGACGCAGATCAAGCAGAAGCTCGGCATCGGCGGCGCCACTGAGGCGCCCGCAGACGAGCTCGCCGAGCGCCGTCCGGCATGAGAATGATGGTCCGCGGTTGCGGAGCGACCGGAGTGAACCATGAGTGATGGCGGGGGCGGGCCTGAGCAGCTCGCCCCCATCATCCCTCTCTTCGGCCGTGACGACACACGTGAGAAGTCGGCCGACCGGGAAGCTCCGGAGGCCAGCGGTGCCACGACTCGTTCCGCAGCCGACATCGGGGGGTGGAAGTCGACAGAGGGCGACTCGGCCCGCGATTCGAATCCGGTCGCATCCCTCGACTCTCGTGGGCCCAGTGAACGGCATCCAGCACGCGGTGCAGCGGCTCGGTCCGCACCGCGATTGCGCGCATTGCAGTCGCAGGATGTCGGGTCAGGCGATGGCGTCGGCATCGACCCCTCTCGGTTGCGTGCCGACGCAGAGGAGCTCCTCGTCCGCAAGCTGCGGACTCGATCGCTCTCTCTGTCAGAGGCACGCATGGTGCTCAGGGGCTACGAGCAGAACGCCGAGCGGCTCGATGCGGGTGCGATCGACGACGTGATCGATGATTTCTGTCGACGGGGCTACCTCGACGACACACTTCTCGCCGGCCAGCTGGTGACGTCGGGAATCGAGCGCAAGGGGCAGGGTCGGGTCGCACTGTCGAGGGCGCTCTCGCAACGCGGCATTCCTCGCGACGTGATCGATGCAGCGCTCGACGACGTTCCCGACGATGACGCCGAGCGCGCACTCGAGTACGCGCGCTCGAAAGCACGAGCGATGTCTCGCCTCGACGGCGACACAGCGCTGCGACGTCTGGTCGGTCAGCTGTCTCGCCGTGGCTACAACGGCTCGATCGCGATGACGGCCGCGAAGTCGGCTCTCGCTGAGGCTTCTTTCGGCTCGTCGTCATCCGGGGTTCGATTCGTCGACTCGGACTGACGCTGAGGCGAGGGCGTCGAGCTCTCGCCTCAGCGGCAGTGTCGGAGAACCGCTCGTAGAATGGGGGGATCATGACTATCCCTCGCAGTGAGCCGACGATCATCGAGTCGTCGTCAGCAGCAATCGATCTTGACGGACGCCAGCGCTCCTACGAGGTCCGCACCTTCGGCTGCCAGATGAACGTCCACGATTCCGAACGCCTCTCGGGCTCTCTCGAGAGCGCAGGATATGTCCGCGCGACCGACGGCGCCGAAGCCGACGTGGTGATCATCAACACGTGCGCGGTGCGCGACAACGCGGCAGGAAAGCTCTACGGAACCCTCGGCCAGCTCGCTTCGGTGAAGCGTCGCAAAGACGGGATGCAGATCGCCGTCGGGGGCTGTCTGGCTCAGATGGACAAGCAGGCCGTGCTCGCCAAGGCACCCTGGGTAGACGTCGTCTTCGGCACGCACAACATGGGATCGCTTCCCGGCCTGCTCGAGCGGGCGCGACACAATGGCGATGCCGAGCTCGAGATCCTCGAGTCGCTCGAGGTGTTCCCGTCGACGCTTCCGACCAAACGCGATTCGGCGCACAGCGGTTGGGTCTCCATCTCCGTCGGATGCAACAACACCTGCACCTTCTGCATCGTTCCGAGCCTTCGTGGCAAGGAGAAGGACCGGCGCCCCGGCGACATCCTGAACGAGATCCGTCTGCTCGTCGAGGACGGCGCGATCGAGGTCACCCTGCTCGGACAGAACGTCAACTCCTACGGCGTGGAGTTCGGCGATCGGCAGGCGTTCGGCAAGCTGCTCCGCGCCGCGGGTGAGATCGACGGCCTCGAGCGGATCCGCTTCACGAGTCCTCACCCCGCCGCCTTCACCGACGACGTGATCGACGCGATGGCGGAGACCGCCAACGTGATGCCGCAGCTTCACATGCCGCTCCAGTCGGGCAGCGACCGGATCCTCAAGGCCATGCGCCGTTCCTACCGCAGCGAGAAGTTCCTCGGGATCCTCGATCGCGTCCGTGATCGTATTCCGCACGCCGCGATCACCACCGACATCATCGTCGGATTCCCGGGGGAGACGGAGGAGGACTTCGAAGACACGATGCGGGTGGTCGAGCAGGCACGGTTCTCGAGTGCGTTCACGTTCCAGTACTCGATCCGCGAGGGCACGCCGGCCGCGACCATGGAAGACCAGATCCCCAAGGCAGTGGTACAGGAGCGATACAACCGGCTCATGGCGCTTCAGGAGCGCATCTCCCTCGAGGAGAACCAGAAGCAGGTCGGGCGCGAGGTCGAGGTGCTCGTCTCGACAGGCGAAGGCAAGAAGGATGCCGAGACTCACAGGCTGACCGGACGAGCTGAGGACAACCGACTCGTGCACTTCGAGGTCACGTCCGGATCCGCTGTCCCACGCCCCGGCGATGTCGTCTCGGTGACGATCACCCATGCGGCGCCGTTCCACCTCCTCGCGGACGACCCGACGGGCTCCCCGCTGCGGATCCGACGCACACGCGGTGGCGATGCGTGGGACCGCGGGCAGGCTGAGTCGTGTGCCGTGCCAGCGCCGATCTCCGCCGACGGCACCCGTGTCGTATCTCTGGGCCTCCCGACGCTCCGCGTCGGCAGGTGACCGCTGCTCGAGGCATGACCGATCCGGCGTGGAGCGCCACAGACAGGATTCCGCGGCTCTGGGCGATCGTGGGTGCGACAGGCACGGGCAAGAGCGATCTCGCCCTCGATCTCGCTGAAGCGCTGCAGAGCCGAGGCAACGCCGCCGAGATCGTGAACGCCGATGCCATGCAGCTCTACCGCGGAATGGACATCGGCACGGCGAAACTCGCCCCGGCCGACCGTCGAGGGATTCCGCACCATCTGTTCGACGTGCGGGAGGTGCAGGAGGAGGCCGCTGTCGCCTGGTACCAGCCGCTGGCGCGCTCCGTGATCGCTGACATCCAGCAGCGCGGTGCCGACGCCATCCTCGTGGGCGGGTCGGGTCTGTACGTCTCCAGCGTGGTGTTCGACTTCGCCTTCCCGCCCCGCGACCCGGTGATCCGCGAGCGGCTCGAACGCGAGTTCGAAAGCGAGGGCATTGCGGGGCTGCTCGACCGGCTGCGGGCACTCGACCCCGCCACGGCGTCGCGTGTCGATCCCAAGAACGACAGGCGTGTGATCCGCGCGCTCGAAGTGCTCGAACAGGGCAGCGCGACGCACGGCGCTGCCCTGCCTGAACAGCCTGCGCTCTGGCAGGCCGACACTCGTCTGATCGGTCTGCATGTCGAACGCGGAGCGCTGGTCGAGCGGCTGGACGCCCGCGTCGTACGCATGTGGGAAGCGGGCCTGGTCGATGAGGTGCGGGACCTCCGGCGACAGGGACTCGAAGATGGCGCGACGGGGCAGCGCGCCATCGGCTACACCCAGGCTCTCGCGCAGATCGACGGCCGCCTCACCCAGGCCGAGGCGATCGCCGAGACGCAGGCGCTCACTCGGCGCTATGCCCGTCGTCAGGTGTCGTGGTTCAAACGGTATCCCGGACTCACGTGGTACGAACCACCCGTGGACGCTGCTTCGCTCGTCGACCCGTGAGGCCAGTCGCCCGCCGACGTCGGTGGCTGATGTCTGAGCCTGATGAGATGGTTGTTCCATGGCCACCCACTTCTACACAGCGAGCAGCATCGACGGCTTCATCGCGACTGACCAGCACTCGCTCGACTGGCTCCTCACACAGGACATCGACGAAGACGGCCCCATGTCCTACGCGTCGTTCGAGAAGACGATCGGCGCACTGGCGATGGGATCATCGACCTACGAATGGGTCATGCGCCACGAAGAAGGGCGCTGGGGTTACGAGCAGCCCACCTGGGTCTTCTCCCACCGATCGCTCGAGCTTCCGGCCGGCGCTGACATTCGCACTGCCGAGGGCGATGTGACCGCCGTGCACTCCGAGATGGTCGCCGCGGCCGACGGGAAGGATCTATGGGTCGTCGGCGGTGGTGACCTGGCCGGGCAGTTCGCCGATGCCGGTCTCCTCGACGAGGTGTGGGTGCAGTACGCGCCCGTGACACTCGGCTCCGGGGCACCGCTCCTGCCGAGGGCACTGGATCTCGAGCTTTTCGAGGTCGCTCGCAACCGCAACTTCATGTGCGGCCGCTACCGCGTGCAGCGTGGCTGAGTCGTCGGCTCCCGTGCGCTCGGGGGAGAACTGGGCGGTCCGGGCCTTCGATCCGTCAGACACTGACTCTGTGGTCGCGCTCTGGACCGAGGCGGGTCTCACACGGCCATGGAACGACCCCAGGCTCGACATCGAGCGCAAGCTCACGGTGCAGCCCGAGCTGTTCCTGGTCGTCGAGGAGCACCAAGCTCGGTCGACCCCGGCTCGGATCATCGGCACGGTGATGGCCGGTTACGACGGACACCGGGGCTGGCTCTATTACCTGGCCACCGCACGCTCGCACCGTCATCAGGGGATCGCCCGCTCTCTCGTGCGTGAGGCTGAGCGACTTCTTCTCGACATGGGCTGCCCGAAGGTGCAGCTCATGGTCAGAGAGGGCAACGAGGGGGCGTTGGGCTTCTACGACGACCTCGGGTACGAGCGATTCTCCGTGTCTAACACGGGCAGGCGTCTGATCGTCGACGCATAGCCGCGATCTCTACACTGGGTGGATGGTCGCATTCACCAAAGGACACGGCACAGGCAACGACTTCGTCATCATCGCCGACCCCGACGGCGCTCTCGAGCTGAGCGCTGAGCAGGTCGCCGTCCTCTGCGATCGGCATCGAGGTATCGGTGCCGACGGCATCCTTCGCGTCGTTCGCTCTGCGGCGATCGCAGACGGGCAGGCGGCACTCGAGGAGGAACCGGCCGCCGAGTGGTTCATGGACTATCGCAATGCGGATGGCTCCATCGCTGAGATGTGCGGCAACGGCATCCGGGTCTTCGCGCATTATCTCGTGCGCTCCGGCCTCGCCACGATCGAGCCCGGTTCCACGCTCCCGATCGGGACGCGTGCGGGCGTGCGCGACGTGACACGCAGCGAGACGGGTTACCAGGTGGACCTCGGTCTGTGGAAGCTCTCCGGCGATGACCCACTCGTCGCCGCAGACGGGCTACCCGTCACGAGACCCGGCCTGGGCATCGACGTGGGAAATCCGCATGTCGTGGTCGCTCTCGCCTCCGAGGCGGAGCTGTCGTCGCTCGAGCTGCACCGCGCGCCGGTTCTCGACCCCGCGCCGCCCGCGGGTGCGAACATCGAGTTCGTCGTCCCGGGGGAGCCGCTCGTGAAGGACGGAATCGGACACGTCTCGATGCGCGTCTCAGAGCGCGGCGTGGGGGAGACCCTCAGCTGCGGCACGGGTGTGGCGGCGACGGCTCTGGCTGTGCGCTACTGGGCCGGCGAGAAGGCACCCCACAACTGGCGCGTAGAGGTGCCGGGCGGCACGCTCGGCGTGCGCATGTTCCCCGCGGAGGACGGCGAGCACGTAGCCCTCTCCGGGCCTGCCCAGCTCGTCTTCAGCGGCGAGGTCGACCTGATCTGATGCGGGCGAGCGACCCGATCGACCTGGTCGTCTTCGACTGCGACGGGGTCCTCGTCGACAGCGAGAAACTGTCGATCGAGGTGGATCGCAGGGTTCTCGCGGATCTCGGGTGGTCTCTATCCCACGACGAGATTCTGCACCGGTTCGTCGGACGCTCTTCCGCGCATTTCCGCGCCGAGATCGAAGCTCATCTCGGACGGCTGCTTCCCGACGACTGGGAGGCTTCGTACCAGCCGTGGTACCTCGACGCATTCGCAGCTGAGCTGACGGCGGTGGCCGGGATCGAGACCGCGTTGGACGAGATCTCGACAATGACGTGCGTCGCCTCGAGCGGCTCTCATGCGAAGATCCGGAGGACGCTCGGGCAGACCGGACTCCTTCCGCGATTCGAAGGACGGATCTTCAGCGCCGACGACGTCGCGAACGGCAAGCCTGCTCCTGATCTCTTCCTGCGCGCAGCCGAGCGGCTCGGCGTCAGCCCCGAGCGCTGCGTGGTGGTCGAGGACAGTCGATTCGGAGTCCAGGCCGCCCGCGCCGCGGGCATGCGGGTTCTCGGCTACGCCGGCGGACTCACACCAGCCGACTGGCTGGAACGCGAAGGCGCCATCGTGTTCACGGACATGCGTGAACTCCCCGAGCTGGTGGGTCAGCGACGGATGCCGGTGTGACGGCTCAGACGAGCGTGATCGGCTCGGTGGGCGGGGTGCCGTGCTTGCGCACCTTCAGGACGCGGTAGCCCTTCGACGTCGCGGTCCGATGGACGCTGAAACCCGGGTGGAACGTCGCGGCGATCCACCGCTGCAGCGAATCCGCACCGAGGTTGCGCTGCACGACGAGCCAAGCGTCGCTGCGCTCGTCGAGCCGGGGGATCCACTTCTCGAGCAGTCCGTGAAGTTCGTTCTTGCCGACTCTGATCGGCGGATTCGAACGGATCGAGCGGAATGTGACATCGGCGGGAACATCCTCGGGCAGGGATGCGTTGACATTCTTCAGACCATGAGCTGCAGCGTTTCGCCGCACGAGGTCGAGGGATCGCTCATTCACGTCGACCGCCCACACGGTCGCATGAGGTGCGGCCATCGCCATCGACAGCGTGATGGGTCCCCACCCGCTTCCGAGGTCGAGAAGATGGCCTCCCGGCGGAACCGGAGGCATGTTTGCGAGAAGGACGGCTGTACCGGCATCCAGCCGATCCGGGCTGAAGACGCCGCCAGCAGTAGTGACGTCCAGCTCTCGGCCTGCGAGCGTCACACGGATCGATCGCAGGTTCTCGGGGCTTGCCGGGGCCGCGGTGAAGTAATGGTCGGACCCCATACCGTGAGCGTAGCGGACAGCGCGGGCTAAGGTTAAGGCTCGCAACAAAACCCAGAGATTAGGGACGGATGACGGAGACCACCACACACTCCACAGGTGACGAAGCAGTCGATCGCGTACTCGCGAATGCGGAGAAGCGGACGGAGGCACGTGTCTTCGGCGCCGCGCAGGCCCTGCAGGACCACTCCACGGCCCTGCACGGCTCTTCGGACGGCGACCAGTGGGACCTCGAGGATCGTCATGCGCTGCGGCGCGTGGGCGGTCTCTCCACCGAGCTCGAAGACGTCACAGAGGTCGAGTACCGCCAGCTTCGCCTCGAGAACGTGGTGCTGGTGGGCGTGTACCCGCAGGGTGCCCAGGACGATGCGGAGAATTCTCTCCGAGAGCTGGCGGCCCTTGCGGAAACCGCAGGCGCGGTCGTGCTCGACGGCGTTCTGCAGCGACGGCCGCATCCGGATGCCGCGACCTATATCGGCCGAGGCAAGGCTCAGGAGCTGAAGGGCATCGTCGCAGCCACCGGTGCCGACACCGTGATCGCCGACACCGAACTCGCGCCGAGCCAGCGACGTGCCCTCGAGGACGTCGTCAAGGTCAAGGTCATCGATCGCACCACCGTGATCCTCGACATCTTCAGTCAGCACGCCAAGAGCCGCGAGGGCAAGGCCCAGGTCGAACTGGCGCAGCTCGAGTACCTGCTGCCGCGTCTGCGCGGCTGGGGTGACTCGATGAGCCGCCAGGCGGGTGGCCAGGTCGGTGCCGGCGGTGCCGGTATGGGCTCGCGCGGACCCGGTGAGACGAAGATCGAGCTCGACCGTCGTCGCATCCGCACCAAGATGGCGCTTTTGCGGCGGCAGATCCGCGATTTCGGACCTGCGCGAGAGGCGAAGCGGGCCGAGCGCAAGCGCAACACGATCCCGTCCGTCGCGATCGCCGGCTACACCAACGCCGGCAAGTCCAGCCTTCTCAACGCTCTGACGAGTGCCGGAGTGCTGGTGGAGAACGCTCTGTTCGCGACGCTGGATGCGACGGTGCGCCGGTCGGAGACCTCAGACGGCCGCGTCTACACGCTGACAGACACCGTCGGTTTCGTTCGCAATCTTCCGCACCAGCTCGTTGAGGCGTTCCGTTCGACGCTCGAAGAGGTCGGTGAGGCAGACGTCGTGCTGCACGTGGTCGACGGATCGCACCCCGATCCCGCCGGTCAGCTGCAGACCGTGCGCGATGTGATGGGCGATGTCGGAGTCCGCGACATGCCGGAGATCGTCGTCTTCAACAAGGCGGACCTGATCGCCGACGATGAGCGTCTCGTGCTGCAGGGCCTCGAGCCCAGAGCGCATTTCGTCTCGTCGCGTTCGGGTGAGGGCATCGAGGAGCTTCGGGTAGCCATCGAAGAGGCGCTTCCGAAGCCCGCTGTCGAGGTTCACGCGGTGGTTCCTTATGATCGCGGTGATCTTGTCGCGGCGATCCACGAGACGGGGATGCTGCTGTCGGTGGATCACAGCGAGCAGGGGACTGTCGTGCACGCGCGGGTGTCGGAGCGGCTCGCCGCCGATCTCGCCCCTTTCGCCGTGCGCGGCTGACGGCCCGGGCTCAGCGAGCGAGGAAGCGCGCCTCGACGGTGGCGGAGATGACGATCTCGTCAGGTTCGTACTCCATCGATGCGCCGCCTGTGTCGGACTCCTGCAGCATGGCCCCGCGCACCTTCGCCATGCCGGAGAACGGCTGAACAGGTGTCGGTGCGATCAGCCCGACATCGGCGATCTCCACCGGCACGACGGTGCCGAGTCCGAGCGCTGTCGCGTACGCCTGCGCGCGCGTGACGGCCACTCCGACCGCTGCAGCCGCGACCTCGCGTTCGATCCGCGAGCTCGTCTCGGTCGTGAGATGCCAGTTGACCCACCCGACCTCGACTCCGTCCCACGGCGATACGTCCGACACCCAGAGCGAGAGCTCGGATGCCTCGGCGAAGGTCGCAGTCAGATCGATGCTTGCGTAGTACACGGGCGCGAGACGCTTGCCTTCGTTGTTCCAGGGGCGCTCGGCGCGCACGGAGAGGCGCTTGCTCGACCAATCGACGACGATGCCCGTGTCGCGCCTCGTCGTGATGCTCGCGCGCACGGGCTCGGTGAGACGCATGACGCGGTCGACCACCGAGGCACGCTCCGCACCCTCGGCACGTATGCTGACGCGGATGGTGGCGCGCTCGGGCGCGATCCGCGCCTCGTGTTCGCCCCGGACGGTGACGGTGACTTCGCTCATGTCGTGACTCTACGCCAGCGCGCTGACGAGGCGAGGAATGGCGTAGCCGCTGCGAACGTTGTAGTCTATGAGGCTCGGGGACTCCGGTTCCCGAAGTGAGAAATCAACAGTGTGACAGCGGCTCCTTCGAGAGAAGGACCACGGGGCTGATCGGTTTCGACAGCGCCTGTGAATCCACGAGAAGCGGGCCGAGGATGCAGAGTTATCTCGTAAACGCTCTCTGCAAAAAAATAGTTGCCGAAACCAAGCGCAACGACTTCGCCCTCGCTGCATAAGCGAGCCCGATAGTCCGTCAGGCCGTATGTGATTCCGATACGGATCCTGGCGTCATTTAGGAATCTTGCTGCGTGATGGCGTCTGGACGTCACGTGGGACTCTTCCCAGGCTGGGCTCGTCGACTTAGGTGTCTGTGACAAAGGTCGGAGCCGAGCAGAACGTCTTCACAGACTGCGCCCGGAGAAGGCGTGGAGACTCAGCGTTGGACGGGGGTTCGATTCCCCCCAGCTCCACCACGTCGCTGTCACAAGCAAGAAGGCCCGCCTCCCTGGTGAAAACTGGGGAGGCGGGCCTTTTTTGCGTTGTGGATAACTCGTCAGGCGGCGAGCCCCGGCCTGGAGCAGGTCGATCCGCGTTCGATGTTCAGCATGCTCTCGGGCGAACGTTCGATGCGCGGAGGTGGCCGTTCTCCGGCCGACGGGACGAGACTGGCTCTGAGCTCCGACGTCGTGGTGGGTTGGAAACGGTGCCCCGACCGGTCCTGGGGGACACCCATCGGGACACCTAACCGGCTTCGCTGGGGACTCCACCGGCTCCTGGCCATGTTTGTTGGCCACGGCAACCGTACGCTCAATGCACTGCTGTATCTAGTGGTCACGCGTGCGGATCCACGAGGCATCTGACATGGGGTGTCGGCTCGTGGCTATCGGGCGTACGATCGCGAACGAGAGCGTGTACCGGCCACGGTCTGGGGGCCGCGTCGGCGACGCTCCGGTCGAGGGGCTCTTCCTCATCGGGATCGCGATGATCCGAGCGAGAGTCCCTCCGCTGTATGGTCGCTCGGTCCGCGCCATCCGACGATCTGGGATGCCGAGGCCGTCGAACTCGGGCGGCATCTCTACCGAGGTCGTCGAGAAACCGGTGGCCACTGGGGAGACGGGCCTTTTTGTACCGGTAGCAGCGGTCGAACCATTCTTTCGCGGCAGCGTAGTTCGGGAAGTCGGTGCAGTTCGTTGTGTCGCGCAGTGGTTCCCCGGCGGCTGGGGCGGTCAGGGGACGGGGATGCCCGCGGCCGGCACGCGGAAGCTGTCGCCTTCGTGAAACCACACGCTGGACCATTTGGCGAGGACTGCATCTCGCTCGGCCGCGTCGGCGGTGTAGAAGTGGTGAGCGGCAGAGTTCGACCAGAACCGAGCCACGGGAACGGTGTCGGCCTGCGTGGAGTTCACCGGATACACGTAATAGGCGACCCCTTCGTCCTTCCAGATGTTCGGCCACTTGGCGATCACTGCGGCACGCTCGCTCGGGTCAGCGGTGTAGAAGTGCCCTGAGTACGTGCTGCTCCAGAATCTGTAGAGCGGGACGGTGCCTGCGACCTGGGTCTTGAACGCGGTGTATCGCTGGCCCTCATAGGTCCATACACCGGGCCAGCGGGCGATGATCTGATCGCGCTCCGCCAGATCAGTGGTGAAGAAGTGTCCCTGGTAGACGGGACTCCAGAACCGGTGCACGGCAACGGGCTCCGGCAGCGGCGGCGCGGAGGGGCGCCCCACAGTCGGAGCCGCGGGGAGCCAGGTGTCCCGAGGGCCGCAGCCTTCGAGGACCGTCTGGATGGCGATCTTCTCGGCGGGGTCGACGGACAGGTTCCAGCGCCATTTCACCGCGACCCACTCGGAGACGTAGGTGCACCGAATGGAACGGTAGGAGGGCAACCAGGACGCAGGATCTTTGTCGGCCTTCGCCGTGTTGACGGCCGCGGTGACCATGGTCAGTGCGCGGTCGTCATCGACGTCGTTGGAGTATCCCTGTCGCTGTTCATCTGTCCACGCCCACGCTCCGGACACCCATGCCTCTTTGAGGGCGACGAGGTGATCCATCTCCACTGCGGCGGGGTCGAGATGCGTGACATTGTCGTAGTAGGACAACCATTGACCCGCCGTGACGGTGCACACGCCGGTGACGGTCGCGGGGATGTCCGTCTCCTCGAGGAGAACCTCCTGACGGGTGCGGCAGCCGTCTCCGTCGAGATCTGCGCCTTCGAAGAACTGGTCGCGGTTGTACTTGACGGTGGAAGGAGCCTCGACACGCAATTGATCCAGAAGCGTGGCCACGGGTATCCATTCCGCCGACGTCGGGGGCGCTGCCAGCGCCACCGAAGGTGTGAGCGATCCTGCGACGATGGCGACGGTGACGAGAGCGACCCCGAGAACCCGATTGCGCATGCCACTCCCTGTGAATTCGGCTCCGCCGGTGGAGTCCCGCGCTCAGAATACACACAGAATATCGGCTGGCGGGTGAGTCCGCTCTGCGGCGCGTGCTTCTGAGGGCCGGCTCTCTGACTCTGAGCCCGCCGTCAGTCGCCGGTGAGTCGGTCGCGGGTGTCTTGCGCGGCGCGGAGGTCGTCTTCAGACTCTCGCACGCGCTGTGCAAGCGCTTCCTGTTCGGCCTCCGCCTTCTCGGCGTCGGCTCGTGCACGTTTCGCATCGCCCCGCGCCTTCGTCAGGTCTGCCTCGAGCTCCTGCTCGCGACGTGTGAGTTCGTCGACACGAAGCGAGGCATCGCGGAGCGTCCGATCTGCTGTGGCCGCTTCGCGCGCCACTCGGTCGTGCGCTTTCTCCGCTTCCCTGACAGCCCGCTCCGCATCCCGCCGCTCTCTGCGCGCTGTGACCTCGTCGAGAGGCTTGGCGGCGACCGCGGGGGCGTCGGGTGCGCCCCCGCCGACGATGCTGTCGGCGATGTCTGCGAA
This sequence comes from Microbacterium foliorum, assembly GCF_006385575.1. Taxonomy (NCBI): domain Bacteria; kingdom Bacillati; phylum Actinomycetota; class Actinomycetes; order Micrococcales; family Microbacteriaceae; genus Microbacterium; species Microbacterium foliorum. Next base: position 1,550,128 of record NZ_CP041040.1, read on the forward strand.
CGTGCCGGCGGGTTCCAATTCCCGCACCAGCCGCGCGGAGGCGACGGCGGCGGCAGCAGTCGGATCGAAGAAGGCGGCGCTGATGGTCTGTTGAACCGCCTCTCTCGTCGACGCCGTGATGCGCTGTCCGCGTGCTTCGGCGAGTTCGACGGCATCCGCGGCAAGCCTGTTGGTGAGGGCGCGCCGGTCGCGCCCTAGCTGTGCGAGAGCCCGAGCATCCAGATCTGCCTGTGCTTCGCGCAGCTCTTCGGCGAGCTCCAGTGCCTCTGCGAGTCGGGAGGCGCGCTCGTGCGCGAAGACGTTCACCACCCAGGCGGCGACCGATGGCTTCTTCAGGCTGCGGATCCGAGCGGCGAGAGTCGGGTCGACGGTGTCGGCGGCGCAGGAGTCTCGTGCGGTCACGAAATCCGTCGGTGGCCCGGTGTAGAGCTGCACTGCGATGTCAGCGAGCTCGGAGTCCATGCGAGTGACGATACACCGCGCAAGATCTGCTCCCCGGGCCGCGCCGGGTGAGCATCGATCGCCGCCCCTCATCAGTATTCTGGTTGGCATGGCAACGCTGTTCTATGGCGCGTCCGACGTTGCGATCCACATCGAGGATCGAGCACTCGCGCATCTGAAGATCGTCATCGCGACCAAGCTCCGCCGACAGGAGAGCTTCACTCTGTCGTGGCGTCACCCCGAGGGAGAGCTCGGAGGGCGGTCCACCATCTGGATCCACCCGTCGATCCCGCTGCGCTTCACCTTCGACGAACCGGAGCAGCCTCAGCTGAACACGCGCTGGCTAGAAGATCTCATGCAGTCGGTGAACTCCACCGGCGGCATTCTCCTGGTGGACGAGGTGATCGACGCGCCCGTGCAGTGAGCACCCCGGACGCGGCCGGGTGAACCGCCGTCACCCGGCCCATTCGATCAGGACCAGACCCTGGCGCGTGTCGGCGAACTTCACCCATCCGTCGCCGAACAGATAGGTCATGCCGTATCCGTCTTCGTCGGTGCCCATGGCGAACTGCGGGTTCTCGGTGATGTAGATGCCGTCCGGGCCGTCTTCTCGGGTCCAGCCCTCTCCCAGCAGCGAGGACTGCGCCGCCGTGGCATCCTCCGCGCTGATCGTCGACCATCCGTAGAGCTGGCCATGGTCGGAGGCGATGCTGTAGTCGGCCCAGAAGCAGAGGAGGCCATCGGCCAACGTCACGCCGCCCACCACGAACTCCTTCTCCTCGAAGGACCACCCCTGATCGGTGAGCACCTTCACCGTGCCGGCCGACACGATCGTGTCGCAGGCGGGCTCTGCTGCGGGCGTGGGGGTCGGAGTGGTCGCGGGCTCGGCAGTGGCTGCGGGGGAGGGCTTCGGCGCGTCCGGTGTCGGAGACGCGGATACCTCCGGCGTCCCTGCGCAGGAGGTGAGCGCGACAGCGAGCAGCAGAGCGCCCAGTGCGGCGGAGGTGAAGCGGTTCATCGCGCGAGCCTTCATCAGTGGGTCAGTCGTGCAGGAGATCGAGGAAGGCCCCGTGGAGGACGCCGTTGGTGGCGAGTGTCGACAGATCCGAGATCGTCTCGGCGCCGTCGAACCCGGTCATGCGGCCGCCTGCCTCGCGAACGATCGGAACAGCAGCGGCGACGTCGTACTCCTTGACTCCGAACTCTGCGACCATGTCGATGCGCCCCTCGGCGAGGAGCATGTAGGCGTAGATGTCGCCGTACGCACGATCGCGCCACACGCGGTCGGCGAGCTTCAGAAGCTGGTCGGTGTGCCCGGACTCGGCCCACTGGCTGATGCTCTGGAAGCTGACGCTGGCGTCGTCGAGAGACGACACGGAGGATGCCCGGATGCGGCGCGGCTCGGCATCCGTCGCGGTCCAGGCTCCCGAGCCGGCAGCGGCCCACCAGCGGCGTCCGACGGCGGGCATGCTGACGACACCGACCTGCGGGACTCCGTCGACCGCGAGTGCGATCATGGTGCCCCAGAGCGGCACCCCGCGGAGGAAGTTGGCGGTGCCGTCGATCGGGTCGATGATCCACTGCCGGTGGGTGCTGCCCTCAGCGCCGAACTCTTCACCGAAGATGCCGTCATCGGGCCGCTCCGTCGCCAGAAGCGAGCGGATCGCCCGTTCGGTCGCGAGGTCGGCGTCTGTGACGTGCGAGCTGTCGGCCTTGGTCGATATCTCGAGGTCGGGGCTGTCGAATCGAGGGAGAGACTGCGCGTCGGCGGCATCGGCGAGTCGGAGAGCGAGTGCGAGGTCGCGAGAGAAGTCGTCGACGCGGGGGGAGGCGGTCACGACTCCAGGATAACCGCCCGGACAAGGGAGTCTGAGAGGGGTTGACTTGAGGCGACACGCGCGGCGAACGTGGAGGACCCGGCTCGATTTCGCCCGGCGGCGATCCGCTGGTAATGTAATTCCTCGGCCGGGGATTTCCCGGGCCACGCACCTCTAGCTCAATCGGCAGAGCAACTGACTCTTAATCAGTGGGTTCTCGGTTCAAGTCCGAGGGGGTGCACGGATCAGCCCTGATGACTCTCGCCAGTCATCGGGGCTTTTCTGCACCCACGGAGATGCCGAGGATCGGGCTCCCGGTGCGCTAGCGTGATGCAAACGCTAGGGAGATGGCCATGAGGAGACTGGTGAAGGTCTGCGCCGTCGTGGCGGTCGCGGCATTTCTCAGTCTGGGACTGACCGGCTGTTCTGCGGCGGAGAGGACGATCGACTACTCGACCTCGTCCGTCACCCTCGCGCCCGGAGAAGCCCTCGTGGTCGACTTCGGCGAGATCAATCCGACGGTCGGCGACGCGTGGGTGATCACGCGAGAGCCCGACCCGGCCGTGCTCGGTCCCGGTGATGAACGATCGCGCTACCTCGGCCAGGACGGCGAGACCGGCGCTCCGAGCGAGGTCTCCTATCGTTTCCCACCTGTCGGCGACGGGACCACGGTGATCCAGTTCGAGTACCAGTTCCGCGGGGCGGTGCCCGAAGACGCGGACGATCAGCAGACGGCCGAGATCACGGTGACCGTGAAATAGCGTTCGCTCAGTCGACCGCTATGACCTCTCCATCGGTGAGGTGCTGAAGAGTCTCGAAGGTGAGCGGCATCACCGTGTGCGGGTGCCCGGCTGCGGCCCAGATCTCACCATGCTCGCGAAGATCCTCGTCGATGTAGGTGCGCAGCCGCGTCGGATGCCCGACGGGGGCGACTCCGCCGATCGCCTGACCCGTGGCATCGCGAACGACGGATGCCGGTGCCATCGCGATCGCGGCTGAGCCGGTGCTGCGTGCCAGCACGTCGAGATCGACCCGGTGTCCACCGCTCGTCATCACGAGAACCGGAGCCCCGTCGGCGACGAACACGAGGCTGTTCGCGATCGCGGAGACATCGCAGCCGATCGCGGCGGCTGCTTCGGGGGCGGTCCGCGCCGAATCGGGCAGCATGCGGATCTCTGTTGTGACGCCGGCCTCGATGAGGTGCTGCTGCACGAGCCTGCTGCGCTCGGGGAGATCGTTCATGACCTCACGGTAGCGAACGCGGCAGGCTCGAGTCTCACGCGGCGTCGCCCAGCAGGATCGCCTCGGCGTCTTCGACGGTGGCGTCATCAGGCTCGTCGTCGATGTGCGCCAGGATCTTCCGCCCGAGGAAGATCGTCAGGGCAGCGACCAGTACTGCTGCGGCTGCGACGAGGTAGGGGACCGTCGCATCGAACGCGTGCCACAGGGCTGCCGCCAGGGGCGGGGCGATGGCCCCACCGAGGAATCGCACCGAGGAGTACGCCGACGACGCCACGGAGCGGGGGAGATCCGTCGCCTCCATGACGGCCTCCGTGAGCACGGTGTTCATCACGCCGAGCAGCAGTCCACCGATGACGATGCAGACCACGAGTGCGGTGGCCGACTCGACCAGGACCCCGGCGACGATCAGATCGACGGCGAGAAGCGGGAGAACCGTGAGAATGACTCGGGTGCGTGACATCCGGCGCATGAGCAGCGGCGCGACCCAGACGCTCGTGACCGCGAGCGCGATGCCCCAGCCGAAGAAGGTGAAGCCGATGCCCATCGCTCCGAAGCCCAGAGGGAACGGCGAGAAGGCGAGCAGGATGAAGAACCCGATGTTGTAGAAGAACGCCGCCGTGGCGAGCACCGCGAGGGCGGGGTTGCCGAGCGCCTTGAAAGGCGCGGAGAACGGCACAGGCGTGCGCTTCTCGCCCGGGCCGCGCAGCAGCACGAGGACCGCGAGGAACGCGATCGCCATCAGCACCACGACGCCGAAGAACGGTGCGCGCCAGCTCTGTTCGCCCAAGAGCCCGCCCAGGAGCGGCCCGATCGCGATGCCGAGACCGAGGGCCGCCTCGTACAGGATGATGGCCGCGGAGCTGCCGCCGGCGGCGGATCCGACGATGGTCGCCAGTGCGGTGGAGATGAACAGGGCGTTGCCGAGACCCCACCCTGCGCGGAAGCCGATGACCGCGTCGACGCTGCCGCTGAGCGCGCAGAAGAGGGCGAACAAGACGATCAGCGCCAGCCCGATCAGCAGTGTCATCTTCGCGCCGATGCGGCTCGAGATCCAGCTGGTGACGAGCATGGCCAGTCCGGTGACCGCGAGGTAGCTCGTGAACAGCAGTTCGGTCTGGAACGGGCTCGCCTGGAGCGACTCGGCGATCGCAGGGAGGATCGGATCGACCAGTCCGATGCCCATGAAGGCGACGACGCAGGCGAAGGCGACGGCCCAGACCTGGGCCGGTTGCTTCCACACTGAGGTGGCGGGGGTGTTCACTCTGTGGCTCCTGTCGAGTCGGTGGTGGTATGCGCTGCGAGGATCTGAGCGGCGCGCGTCAGGATGTCCCACTCGTCGGCATCGAGGTCGGCGAAGCGCGGTGCGAGAGTGTCGCGGAACTCTTCTCGCCACGCCTGCAGCGCACGTGAGCCTGCCCCTGTGATGGCGACGGCGATCGCGCGGGAGTCCCCAGCATCGGGGGAGCGGAGCACGAGTCCTTCGCGCTCGAGATTCCCGATCAGCCGCGTCATCCCGGGTTGGGTCGTGCGTGCCGCGGAAGCGAGCGCTCCGACCCTCTTCGGCCCCGATTGCTCGAGCAGGCTCAGCACTCGCCACTGGGCGGCAGGTGCGTCGTTGCCGGCATCCTGCGCGGCGATGCGGCCGAGCGCGTACCCCGAGAGCACGAGTGAGGGAATGACATCCTGGCGATTCATACCAGCAAGTATATACCGGATGGTATGTAACGACGTCGAGTCAACGCCGTGCGCCGGCGATCCGCGCAGAGAGCTGATGTGCGTGGGCCAGGAGCGTCCTGCCGAGGTCGCCGATCCGATCGGGTCCGAAGCGGAACCCGACGCCCGTCAGGCTCAGTGCCCACTCCGGCCGTCCGGCCCGATCGAAGACCGCTGCGCCGAGCCCCCAGCTGCCCTCGACGATGAGCCCCGGGTTCACCGCGTAGCCCCGCTCCTTGGTCTCCGCGAGGCGTGTGCGCAAGGGGCGGGCGCCGTGCGATCGGCCCCACGCGGTCTCCAGGTCAGGATGCCGTTCGAGGTAGGCGTCCACATCGTGGTCAGGCAGGAAGGCCAGGATGGCGAGGCCGGCACTTGCCACGCCGAGCGGGAACCGGACACCCTCGCTCAGCACGAACGACCGGATCGGGAACGACCCTTCCTCGCGGAGCAGGCACACCGTCTCGTCGGCCCTGCGCACGGAGAGGAAGGCGCTCTCCTCCGTCTTCACCGCCAGCGAGCGCACGATGTCCCGCGCGAGCGCGGTCACGTCGTAGCGAGCGGCGGCGACCGATCCCATGAGGAAGAGCTCCGGTCCCGGCATCCAGCGAGCACTGAACTCGTCTCGGTCGACCAGCCCTTCCGCACGCAGCGCGGACAGGAGCCGATGTGCGGTGGAACGAGAGAGTTCCGCGGAGCGGGCGAGATCCTGCAGTGACGCGCCGTCATGCCCGCTGGAGGTGACCAATCGGAGCAGTTTCGCGGCGCGAGCGATCGCCTGTGCTCCCGGAACGACAGCAGTGGATTCCATAATGTGGACGCTAAGCCCAGTTACGTCCACATCGCAAGAGCCGCCTTCCTTCCGAGGCCGCAGGAGCGGATGCTGAACAGGTACGTCATTCGAAGGAGCATGCGTGATCGACAAGCAATGGGCGAATCCCGCGGAGGCGGTTGCAGACATCCCAGACGGTGCCTCCCTCGCCGTCGGCGGGTTCGGACTGTCCGGCAACCCGATCGCGCTGATCGAGGCGCTGCTCGCGCAGGGCACGGCCGGACTCAGCATCGTGAGCAACAACTGCGGAGTCGACGACTGGGGGCTCGGCATCCTGCTCGCAGCGAGACGGATCCGCAAGATGACGTCCTCGTATGTCGGCGAGAACAAGGAGTTCGAGCGGCAGTTCCTCTCGGGCGAGCTCGAACTGGAGCTGACGCCGCAGGGAACGCTGGCCGAGAAGCTCCGCGCGGGAGGGTCGGGTATCGCTGCGTTCTTCACGCAGACGGGTGTCGGCACGCAGGTCGCGGAGGGCGGACTTCCGCGGCGCTACAACCCCGATGGCAGCGTCGCGGTGGGTTCCGACCCCAAGGACGTGCGCACATTCGAGACGTCGGCAGGGCCACGCGAATATGTGCTCGAGGAGGCGATCACCACCGACTTCGCCCTGGTGCACGCGCTGGCGGGCGACAGGCACGGGAACCTGATCTTCAACAAGGCTGCACGCAACTTCAATCCGCTCGCGGCGATGGCCGGACGGGTGTGCATCGCGCAGGTCGAACAGCTCGTCGAACCGGGCGAACTCGACCCGGACCGCGTCCATCTGCCGGGTGTGTTCGTGCACCGCGTGGTCGAGGTCGGCACCGAGATCCCGAAGCGCATCGAGCGCCGCACCGTCTCCGCGGAAGGAATCTGACATGGCGCTGACACGCGATGAGATGGCAGCACGCGCCGCCGCAGAGCTGCGGGACGGGTCTTACGTCAATCTCGGAATCGGGCTGCCGACGCTCGTGCCGAACCACGTGCCGGACGACGTCACCGTCGTGCTGCAGTCCGAGAACGGCATCCTGGGGGTCGGGCCGTATCCGCACGAGGACGCGGTCGACCCTGATCTGATCAACGCGGGCAAGGAGACGGTCACGGTTCTCGCCGGTGCTGCGTACTTCGACTCGGCGACGAGTTTCGGCATGATCCGAGGCGGAAAGATCGACGCCGCGATCCTCGGCGCCATGCAGGTGTCCGCGACCGGAGACCTCGCGAACTGGATGATCCCCGGAAAGATGGTGAAGGGCCCCGGTGGCGCGATGGATCTCGTGCACGGGGCTGCGCGTGTCATCGTCCTGATGGAGCACGTCGCGAAAGACGGATCGGCGAAAATCGTGAACGGCTGCTCGCTTCCCCTCACCGGGCGCGGCGTGGTCGACAGGATCATCACCGATCTGGCGGTCATCGACGTCACACCCGATGGCCTCGTCCTCGTCGAGCTCGCACCGGGCGTCACCGTGGAACAGGTCGAGGCGTCGACCGAACCGCCGCTCACCGTTTCGGCGCAGCTGCTCGACCGATGAACCCAGAGAACGGAGGGGCTGAGATGATCGCCCAGGACCACCCGAACGACCAGGATGTCGTCATCATCGCCGCCGCGCGCACGCCGCAGGGACGGCTCAAAGGCCAGCTGGCGAGCTTCACCGCTTCGCAGCTCGGTGCGTTCGCGATCAGGGGCGCGCTCGAACAGGGATCCGTCGATCCGTCTGAGGTGGATGCCGTGATCGTCGGCCAGGTCCTGGCGGCCGGGTCCGGCCAGAACGCCGCTCGACAGGCGGCGATCGGCGCGGGCATCGGCTGGGACGTTCCCGCACACTCCGTGAACAAGGTCTGCCTGTCGGGTCTCACCGCGATCATCGACGCGTCTCGGATGATCCGGACCGGGGACGCGGAGATCGTCGTCGCTGCCGGGATGGAGTCCATGACCAGGGCACCGCACCTGCTCATGGGTTCGCGCGACGGATGGACGTACGGCAGCGTCGAGGTGCTCGACCATATGGCGTACGACGGTCTCACGGACGCCTACGACAGAGAGAGCATGGGCGCGTCGACAGAGCGGCACAACGCCCGCTACGAATTGACCAGGCAAGCGCAGGACCAGGTGGCAGCCCTGTCGCACCAGCGCGCCTCGGCGGCTCAGGCGGCCGCCGTGTTCGATGACGAGATCGTGCCGGTGGCGGTTCCGCAGCGGCGGGGGGAGCCGGTGCTCGTCACCGCGGACGAGGGAATCAGACCTGACACCACCGTCGAATCGCTCGCGGGTCTTCGGGCCGCGTTCGCGGAAGGCGGCTCGATCACGGCGGGCAACTCGTCTCAGATCTCCGACGGGGCTTCAGCGGTGATCGTGACCACCCGTGGCATGGCGGAGGCCAAGGGATGGCCGGTGCTCGTCACGATCGGAGCGAGCGGCCAGACAGCGGGCCCGGACAATTCCCTGCAGGCCCAGCCTGCCCGCGCCATCGAGCAGGCCTGTCAGAAGCAGGGGATCGCACCGGCGGATCTCGACCTCGTCGAGATCAACGAGGCGTTCGGGGCCGTGGTCGCTCGATCGCAGGTCGAACTCGGTCTCAGCAGCGACATCGTCAACATCCACGGCGGTGGTATCGCGATAGGCCATCCGATCGGAGCATCCGGCACACGACTCGTCGTGCACGTCGCCCACGAACTCTCGCGCCGCGGTTCGGGTACCGCTGCCGTCGGGCTCTGCGGCGGCGGCGGTCAGGGTGAGGCGTTGATCCTCACACGCTGAGAAGTCAGAAGTCAGCGCTTGAGGGGCTTGATGCCCTTCGACTCCTTCTTGGCTTCCTTCTCGTGTTCTCTCTGCTGCTTCGCGTAGACGGGGGAGTCCGGCGAGACGGGGCGTCCCTGCTTCGCGCGCCGAGTGTCGATCACCGCGCCGATCGCGAGGGCCAGGCTGATGCCCCAGCTCACCCACGCGAGCGCGGATCGCCACGTGAGCCGCGTGTCGCGGGAGCCGCGGAGCAGGGTGGTTCCCGTCATGATCGCGCCAAGGAGTCCGGTTCCCGAGAGGTAGTTCATGCCCTCACGCTACCTTCCGACGGCCACGCGGCGCTCAGCCTTGACAATCGGGTGCGGATTCTGTCACGGGAAGGTGCGACGAGCGGCCGGCATCCAGGCGCGGTTCTGACGGGCGCGGTACACTGGGCGAGTCGCGGCTCGCCCGCGGCCGCAATCCGTGTATCTACCGGCCGCCGGCTTTCCGGCGGACAGCGGCGGCACCCGACCCCGCGTCTGCGGACGCGCGAGAGCCCATGACACACGCAACACCAACCCCTCAGAACCACGCCCCGACGTCGACGCCGGACTCACCAGGGCTGCTCCGCATCGCGGGCCTGCCGTACTTCATCATCGCGTTCATCGCCCGACTGCCGTTCGCGATGATGGTCGTCGGGGTCCTGACCGTCGTCGTGTCGGCGCGCGGCTCGCTCTCGCTCGGCGGACTCACCTCCGCAGCGGTCGGCCTGGGCACGGCGTGCTTCGGGCCCCTGCTGGGCGCCGCCGCAGATCGCTTCGGGCAGCGCATGGTGCTGCTGATCCTGGCGATCGCCAACGGGGCGATGCTGGTGCTCTTCACGGTCGTCGTCTACGCGGGTGGAGCCGACGCCCTCGTGCTGATCGCCGCCTTCGGCATCGGCGCGACGGCGCCGCAGGTCGCCCCCATGTCTCGCTCCAGGCTCGTCACGATGATCGCGGACCGGATGCCGGAGGCACTCCGCACCCGCACCGTCTCGGGCACCATGGCGTATGAGTCCGCTGCCGATGAGACCGTGTTCGTGTTCGGACCCTTCATCGTCGGCATCCTCGCGTCGGTCATCGCCCCCTGGGCCCCGCTGATCGGTGCGGCTGTGCTCACAGTCGTGTTCGTCGGCGCATTCGCCCTGCATCCGAGCGCGCGCATCGTGTCCGTGCACCGAGATGAAAACGGCAGAGCCCCGTCGGCGGTGTCGGAGCTCTTCAGCCCGCGTCTGCTGATCGTCGTCGTCGGCATCCTCGGAGTGGGGATGTTCTTCGGCACGATGCTCACAGCGCTCACCTCCTTCATGGCCGATCGAGGCGCCCCCGAGCAGGCCGGACTCCTCTACGGCGTCATGGGCGTCGGTTCGGCGATCCTCGCCCTCGGCGTCGCCTGGCTTCCGGTGCGGTTCTCGCTGCGCGCGCGTTGGCTGGTGTTCTCCGGCATCCTTCTCGGAGGCAGCCTGCTGTTGCTCCTCGTCGACTCGCCCGCGATGATGATGGTCGCCCTGGCCATCATGGGCATCGGAATCGGACCCACGTTGGTGACCCAGTACAGCTTCGGTGCCGCGCGCAGCCCGCTCGGACGCTCGGCCACGGTGATGACGATGCTCGGTTCGGGGATAGTCGTCGGTCAGTCCCTCGGCGCGGCGGTGGCAGGAGAGCTCGCCGAGAACGTGGGAACGGGCAGCGCCCTCGTCCTGCCGATCATCGCCGCGGCGATAGCGTTCACTGCAGGGCTTGTCAACTGGAGGCTGAGCGTCGCTCGACCTCGCGTAGCCTGAGGAACACCCCCACTGCATCGTCAGGAGCACTCACCCATGTCAGTCGCAGATTTCGTCGTCGTCGCCAACCGACTTCCCGTCGACCGGGTCGTGGGTCCTGACGGAGACGAGGAGTGGCGGACGTCTCCCGGCGGTCTGGTCGCAGCTCTCGAGCCGATGATGCGCAGCGCCCGCGGGGCCTGGGTCGGATGGCCGGGACAGCCCGACCTCGAGTTGGACCGATTCGAGATCAACGGCATCGACCTGATCCCCGTGCCGCTCAGCGCCGAAGAGGTCGCCGACTACTACGAGGGCTTCGCCAACGACACGATCTGGCCGCTGTACCACGACGTCATCGCGCCGCCGCAGTACCACCGCGAGTGGTGGGAGGCATACGTCAAGGTCAACCGCCGGTTCGCAGAGGCTGCTGCCGACGTCGTCGCCCCCGACGGCACGGTCTGGGTGCACGACTATCAGCTGCAGTTGGTGCCGCAGATGATCCGGGAGCTGAGACCGGACGTCACGATCGGCTATTTCCACCACATCCCGTTCCCGGCGCACGGCCTCTACGCCCAGCTGCCCTGGCGGGATCAGGTCCTCAAGGGGCTCCTCGGTGCCGATGTCATCGGATTCCAGCGTGCGCAGGACGCCACGTACTTCCTGACCGCGGTCCGCCGTCGCCTGCGCTACGAGGTCAAGGGCTCGGCAGTGGCGATCCCGACGGACGACGGAAGCACCCGCACTGCGGTCGCCCGGGCGTTCCCGATCTCCATCGACACGGCTCCGTATCTCGAGCTCGCGGCCCGCCCAGAGGTGCGGGCGCGTGCCGCTGAGATCAGGGAGAGTCTCGGCAACCCGAAGAAGATCCTGCTGGGCGTCGACCGGCTCGACTACACGAAGGGCATCCGCCACCGCATCAAGGCGTACGGCGAGCTCCTCGAAGACGGTCGGCTGAGCGTCGACGACGTCACGTTCGTGCAGGTCGCGAGTCCGAGCCGTGAGCGCGTCGATGCCTACGTGCACCTGCGAGACGAGATCGAGCTGGCCGTCGGGCGCATCAACGGCGATCACGACACCATGGGCCACACTGCGATCCGCTATCTGCACCAGGGGTATCCGCGAGAAGAGATGGTCGCGCTGTACCTCGCTGCCGACGTCATGCTCGTGACGGCCCTGCGCGACGGCATGAACCTCGTGGCGAAGGAGTACGTGGCGACTCGAGCTGACAACCGCGGCGTGCTCGTGCTGAGCGAGTTCACGGGTGCGGCCGATGAGCTGCGACAGGCGGTGCGGGTCAACCCGCACGACATCGCCGGGTTGAAGGACGCGATCATGACGGCGGTCGCCATGACGCCGGCCGAGCAGGGCAAGAGGATGCGGTCGCTGCGGCGCCGAGTGCTCGAGAACGACGTGAACGCCTGGTCGTCGTCGTTCCTCCGCGCGCTCGCAGACGTCCGCCGACGCTGATCCGCCGGGTCATACTGGGAGGACACCGCCTCGATTGGAGACTCTGTGACCCGTAACTGGACCCCCGGAGAAGCAGACCCGGCGCTGAGCGCCATCGCCGCCACGCCCAGACTGGTCGTCGCACTGGACTTCGACGGCACGGCGTCTCCGCTCGTCCCCGACCCGATGGCAGCCCGGGCGCTGCCTGAGGTCGCGACGCAGGTCGCTCGGCTCGCTGCCCTCCCTGACACGGTGGTCGCCTACGTCTCGGGCCGCAGCATGCACGACCTGAGGGTCATCACCGAGCACACGGACGATTCGCTGATCGCTCTGGCCGGTTCGCACGGTGCCCAGTACTGGTACCCGGGTGTCGGCGATGCCGCATCCGGCGGCGCCGAGTCCGCCGAGGGCTCCCGCGAGGAGCTGTGGGAGGCCGCGCGACCGATCATCGATCGCTACGAGGGTGCCGAGCTCGAACCGAAGACCTTCGGCATGGGGGTGCACACGCGCACCGCCACGCCCGAGGTCGAGAAGGCGGTCTTCTCCGAGATCGATGCCCTGGCGGCCGAGCGCTTCCCGCACTGGCGGCGGCGCGCCGGTCATCGCGTGCTGGAGTTCTCATCCCGGAACGAGGGGAAGGACGCCGCGATGGCCGCCCTTCGCGAGCATTTCGATGCGACGGCGATCCTCTTCGCCGGCGACGACGTCACGGACGAGGACGCGATGAGGGTGCTCGCCGGCGATGATCTGGGCGTGCGCGTGGGCCCGGGGGAGAGCGCCGCCGAGCTCCGTGTGGAGAACCCACAAGAGATCGCCCTGCTTCTGGAGGCGCTCGCGGACGAGCGCACCTCCCGGCGGGAATAGACTTCCGTCATGTCCTCGCATGATCCCTCCAGCAGCGCGCCCATCGACATCAAGCCCCGCAGCCGCGTCGTCACCGACGGCATCGAGGCGACGACCTCCCGAGGTATGCTCCGTGCCGTCGGCATGGGCGACGCCGACTGGGACAAGCCCCAGATCGGCATCGCGTCCAGCTGGAACGAGATCACGCCCTGCAACCTGAGCCTCGATCGTCTCGCGCAGGGCGCGAAAGAGGGCGTGCACTCGGGCGGCGGCTACCCGCTGCAGTTCGGCACGATCTCGGTGTCCGACGGAATCTCGATGGGCCACGAGGGCATGCACTTCTCGCTGGTGTCTCGCGAGGTCATCGCGGACTCGGTCGAGACCGTGATGATGGCCGAGCGTCTCGACGGGTCGGTGCTGCTCGCCGGCTGCGACAAGTCGATCCCCGGCATGCTCATGGCCAGCGCCCGACTCGACCTCTCTAGTGTCTTCCTCTACGCCGGCTCGATCGCACCCGGGTGGGTCAAGCTGTCGGACGGCACCGAGAAGGACGTCACCATCATCGACTCGTTCGAGGCCGTCGGCGCGTGCCGTGCGGGCCTCATGAGCGAAGAGGACCTCAAGCGCATCGAATGCGCGATCGCCCCCGGTGAAGGCGCCTGTGGAGGCATGTACACGGCGAACACCATGGCCTCGGTCGCCGAGGCGCTCGGCCTGAGCCTCCCCGGCTCGGCCGCCCCGCCCGCTGCCGACCGTCGCCGCGACTACTTCGCGCACCGCTCGGGCGAGGCCGTCGTGAACCTGCTCCGTCAGGGCATCACGACCCGCGACATCCTCACCAAGGAGGCGTTCGAGAACGCGATCGCCCTCGCGATGGCCCTCGGCGGCTCGACGAACGTCGTGCTGCACCTGCTCGCCATCGCACGCGAGGCCGAGATCGATCTGAGCCTGCACGACTTCAACCGCATCGGCGACAAGGTGCCGCACGTGGCCGACATGAAGCCGTTCGGCAAGTACGTCATGAACGACGTCGACCGTCACGGCGGCATCCCGGTGATCATGAAGGCGATGCTCGACGAGGGCCTGCTGCACGGCGACGCGCTCACCGTGACGGGCAAGACGCTCGCCGAGAACCTGGCTGACCTCGACCCCCAGCCGATCGACGGCGAGGTCATCCATACGTTCGACAACCCGATCCACGCGACCGGCGGCCTGACGATCCTGCACGGGTCGCTCGCCCCCGAGGGCGCGGTCGTGAAGACCGCAGGCTTCGACGCGGCCGTCTTCGAAGGGCCCGCTCGGGTGTTCGAGCGCGAGCGTGCGGCGATGGATGCCGTGGCGAACGGCGAGATCGAGGCCGGCACGGTCATCGTGATCCGTTACGAGGGTCCCAAGGGCGGACCGGGTATGCGCGAGATGCTCGCGATCACTGCGGCCATCAAGGGCGCGGGGCTCGGAAAAGATGTACTACTCTTGACTGACGGACGATTCTCAGGCGGCACAACCGGCCTGTGCATCGGCCACATAGCACCCGAAGCGGTGGACGCAGGTCCTATCGCCTTCGTGCGCGATGGTGATCTGATACGGGTCGATATCGCAGCTCGCTCTCTCGACCTACTCGTCGACGAGGCGGAGCTCGCCTCCCGCCGCTCTGGCTGGGAGCCGCTACCCCCGCGCTATACCCGTGGCGTTCTTGCCAAGTACTCGCGTCTCGTGCGGTCCGCCGCCGAGGGCGCGACGACCGGCTGATCCGCGTCGGCCCGGCTTCCCGCCTCCGACGTCGCCTACAGACCATCAGAAGGAGTGTCATGACTGCTGACACCGTCTCGGCTGTGCCGAGGCCGCCCGCGCCCAAATCCGCCGCACCGGAGATCTCCGGAGCAGAGGCCGTCGTCCGCACGCTCGAGCTCCTCGGCGTCAAGGACGTCTTCGGCCTTCCCGGCGGCGCGATCCTCCCCGTCTACGACCCGCTCATGGATGCGGCCGAGCTTCGGCACATCCTGGTGCGCCACGAGCAGGGAGCGGGCCACGCCGCCGAGGGCTATGCATCGTCGTCGGGCAAGGTCGGCGTCTGCATCGCGACCTCCGGCCCCGGTGCGACCAACCTCGTGACCGCGATCGCCGACGCCTACATGGACTCGGTGCCGCTGCTCGCGATCACCGGGCAGGTGTTCTCGACGCTGATGGGCACCGACGCATTCCAGGAGGCCGACATCGTCGGCATCACGATGCCGGTGACGAAGCACTCCTTCCTCGTGAAGGACGCATCCGAGATCCCCGGCGCCATCGCGGCGGCGTACGAGATCGCATCGACGGGCCGCCCCGGTCCGGTGCTCGTCGACATCACCAAGGACGCACAGCAGGCCATGGCGCCGTTCGTCTGGCCGCCCAAGTACGACCTGCCGGGATACCGCCCCGTGACGAAGGCCCACGGCAAGCAGATCCAGGCGGCCGCTGCGCTCCTGGCCGAGGCCAAGAAGCCGGTGCTCTACGTGGGCGGCGGAGTGATCCGCGGCCGCGCGTCGGCCGAGCTGCTCGCCCTGGCCGAGACGACCAACGCACCGGTCGTGACGACGCTGATGGCGCGCGGCGCGTTCCCCGACTCGCACCAGCAGCACCTGGGCATGCCCGGCATGCACGGCACCGTCCCGGCGGTGCTGGCGCTGCAAGAGGCCGACCTCATCGTGTCGCTCGGCGCGAGGTTCGACGACCGCGTGACCGGCAAGGCCGCGTTGTTCGCGCCGAACGCCAAGGTCGTGCACGTCGACATCGACCCCGCGGAGATCTCGAAGATCCGCACGGCTGACGTGCCGATCGTGGGTGACGTCCGCGACGTGCTGGTCGATCTCGAGTCCGCGTTCCGCACGGCCGTCAGCACGACGACTCCCGACACCGAGGAGTGGTGGTCGTACCTCGACGGCCTGCGTACCGAGTTCCCTCTCGGATACGCGCCGACGACCGACGGTCTGCTCGCGCCGCAGTACGTGATCCAGCGGATCGGCGAGCTGACCGGCCCTGAGGGCATCTACGCCGCAGGCGTGGGACAGCACCAGATGTGGGCTGCGCAGTTCATCAAGTACGAGCGGCCCAACGCGTGGCTGAACTCCGGGGGAGCGGGAACGATGGGCTACTCCGTCCCCGCCGCCATGGGCGCCAAGGTCGCCGAGCCCGACCGCGTCGTGTGGGCGATCGACGGCGACGGATGCTTCCAGATGACGAATCAGGAGCTCGCGACCTGCACGATCAACAACATCCCGATCAAGGTCGCGATCATCAACAACTCCTCGCTGGGCATGGTGCGCCAGTGGCAGACGCTGTTCTACGACGGCCGTCACTCGAACACCGATCTGAACACGGGACACGGTACTGTGCGCATCCCCGACTTCGTGAAGCTCGCCGAGGCCTACGGCTGCCTCGCGATCCGCGTCGAGAAGGAAGAGGAGGTGGATGCGGCGATCAAGCTCGCTCTCGAGACCAACGACCGCCCCGTCGTCATCGACTTCGTCGTCAGCGCCGACTCCATGGTCTGGCCGATGGTTCCCCAGGGCGTGAGCAACAGCTACGTCCAGTACGCCCGCGAGCACGCGCCCGCATTCGACGAGGAGGACTGACCATGTCGACTCACGTGCTGAGCCTCCTTGTGGAGAACACCCCCGGTCTGCTGACCCGTGTCGCAGGTCTGTTCGCGCGCCGCGGCTTCAACATCGACTCGCTCGCTGTGGGCGTGACCGAGGTGCCCGGCATCTCGCGCATCACCGTCGTCGTCGACCTCGAGGACCTGCCTCTCGAACAGGTGACCAAGCAGCTCAACAAGCTGATCAACGTCATCAAGATCGTGGAACTCGACTTCCCGACCTCGGTGCAGCGCGAGCACATGCTCGTCAAGGTGCGCACCGACAACGCGAACAGGTCGAATGTCATCGAGGTCGCCAACCTGTTCCGCGCCTCGGTCGTGGACTACGCGTCCGACGCGCTGGTGATCGAGGTCACCGGCGATCGGGGCAAGGTCGACGCCATGCTCCGCGCTCTCGAGCCGTTCGGCATCAAGGAGATCGCGCAGTCGGGTCTCCTCGCCATCGGCCGTGGCGGCAAGAGCATCACCGAGCGCGTCCTGCGCGGCTGATCAGACTTCACACACGTACACGAACACCAATCAAGGAGAAAACCAGTGAGCACCGAGATCTTCTACGACGCAGACGCTGATCTGTCGATCATCCAGGGCAAGAAGGTCGCCATCGTCGGCTACGGCTCGCAGGGTCACGCGCACGCGCAGAACCTTCGCGACTCGGGTGTCGAGGTCGCGATCGCGCTCAAGGAGGGCTCGAAGTCGGCGCCGAAGGCGGAGGAGGCCGGATTCGCGGTCAAGACCGTCGCCGAGGCGACTCAGTGGGCCGACCTCATCATGATCCTTGCGCCGGACCAGCACCAGCGCACGATCTACAGCGAGTCGATCGCCCCGAACCTCACCGAGGGCAAGACGCTCGCCTTCGCGCACGGCTTCAACATCCGCTTCGGCTACATCGACGCTCCTGAGGGCGTCGACGTGATCCTCGTCGCCCCGAAGGCGCCGGGTCACACCGTCCGTCGCGAGTTCGTCGCCGGCCGCGGCATTCCCGACATCATCGCCGTCGAGCGCGATGCATCGGGTAACGCCTGGGCGACCGCGCTGTCGTACGCGAAGGCCATCGGAGGCACGCGTGCCGGCGTCATCAAGACGACCTTCACCGAGGAGACCGAGACCGACCTGTTCGGCGAGCAGGCCGTGCTGTGCGGTGGCGTCAGCCACCTCGTGCAGGCAGGCTTCGAGACGCTCACCGAGGCGGGCTACCAGCCGCAGATCGCCTACTTCGAGGTGCTGCACGAGCTGAAGCTCATCGTCGACCTCATGTGGGAGGGCGGCATCGCCAAGCAGCGCTGGTCGGTCTCCGACACTGCCGAGTACGGCGACTACGTGTCGGGCCCCCGCGTCGTGACCCCCGAGGTCAAGGAGTCGATGAAGGCGATCCTCGCCGACATCCAGAGCGGCGCGTTCGCGAAGCGCTTCATCGACGACCAGGACAACGGCGGCGAGGAGTTCCTCGCGCTGCGGGCCAAGGAGGAGACGCACCCCATCGAGGCCACCGGCAAGGAGCTGCGCTCGCTCTTCGCATGGAAGCAGCAGGACGAAGACTACGTCGACGGCAGCGCCGCGCGCTGACGCTGATCTGACGTACGAACGAAGGGCCCGGTGCGATCCGCACCGGGCCCTTCGTCGTGCCGAGGGAGATCACTCCGCGGCGGGAGCATCCTCCACCACAGCGGGAGCGTCGTCACCGTTCGCCCACACCGGTGCGGGCAGCACGGTGTCGACCTGGCCGCCCTGGATCTCACGCAGTGCCGCCTCGATGTCGTCCGCGTTGAGCGGCACGGCGAGCCCGCAGGCGCGGAGCTCGGAGGCGAACTTGAGGGTGAGTCGGCTCTTGCCCGCTTCGACGGCTTCTGCCGTGGTGCCGGTGCGCTTCTCACTGCCCGTCTGGATGTCGGAGACCTCTTCGCACACGTGATAGACCGCACCGCCGTCGACCCAGACTACTTCGTCCTTGCCGAGCAGTTGGATCACCGCTGACTGGTCGGCGGTGTACTTCTCGACGGACGGCGGGTTGAAGTCCACCCCGATCACCGTGGCGAGCAGCGCGAGGACCACGCCGACGATCCCGGCGGTGGTCTTCTGGCCCTTGCTCATGTCCTTGTTGAGGAAGATGAGGATCACCAGGGGAAGGAACGCGACGATCGCGATGATCGCGCCGAGCTGGTTCTGCACGAAGAAACGCACCGTCTCGGACCTGCGCGCAGGGTCGAGACGGTTCGCCTTCTTCCACAGGATCGAGCCGGTGATGGCGAGGGCGGCGATCACGACGAGCAGCACGAGAAGCGTGACGAACGCCCACTGCGGGAACACCACCGTGACGCCCCGGTCTTCGAGCAGGCCGGTGTCCGGATCGCGGACCAGAGCGCCGTCCTCGCCGACGTACTCGCGCTGACGCAAGAGCCAGAAGATCGAGATCGCCTCGCCGATGATCGCGAGGGCCCACAGCACGGCCGCGATCCAGCGGAAGGTGGTCGCCTTCGACTTCGCAGCCGCGGTCGGTTTCCAGCCCGCGGCCGGCTCGTCGACCGGGCCGCTCGCCGCGGTCTGATCGACGTTCTTGTTCTGCTCTGCCACGGTGATCCCTCCCGGCGCGGGCCCCTGCGGCCCAGATGCCCCCGAGCATAGTGGACGTCGTGTCCTACGCTGGGGGCATGACTTCCGATTCCGACGACGCCCTGAGCTGGGACGGTGACGACGGTGTCCCGCCGAAGGCGCCCGCACCGAAGGGCTCAGACAGAGCGGTGTCCGCGCCCCGTGGCGAGGCCCCGGATGATGCGGCTCTGCCGGACGGATGGAATGCCGTCGGCCGGGGCAGCGAAGCAGTGGGGCGCGTCGACACCGACGGCACGGTAGCGATGCCCGCTGAGCAGGAGGCGTCACATCTGAGCACAGCGATGCTCCTGACGCTCGGGGTCGTCGGCGGCGTGTACCTGCTGTACAGCATCGGCTGGGTGGTCGGCGGACTGCGCCTCAAGCCGCTCGCCAATCTGATCGTCGACGATGCCATGTACGTGCCGTGGTTCGTGTTCGCAGTGGCGGCGCCCGCCCTGTGGTTCCTCACGGTGTGGGTGCTCACTCGGGCCAAGGCTGCTTGGATCCGTATCGGGCTGCTCCTGCTCGGAGTGGTGCTGCTCGTGCCGTGGCCCTTCGTCACGGTGGGGGTGATCGGATCATGACCGAGCAGCAGGCGGTCTCTCCCGCGCCCTCCGGTTCTCCTCGCTGGTTGAGCGCAGTCGTGCTCGGGCTCGCGGGGCTCTTCTATGCCTACGCGATCTGGAACGCCGTCGCGCACCTCATCTCGATGGCGCAGAACGGGCTCACCGGAATCGGCTGGGTGACGCTGCTCTTCGGCGTGGTCTTCCCCGCGATCGTGTTCGTCTTCGCGTACGCGATAGGTCGACGACGTCGTGCCGGCGAGCTGGTGCTGGTTCTGCTGGCCGGCCTTGGCGTCGTAGCGGTGTTCTGGCTGAGTCTGATCGGCTACAGCATCCTCAACATGTCGGATCTCGTGACGGCCGTGGCCTGATCCACGGCGTCACACGGCACGGAGCAGTAGGAGCGCTCGGGTACAGTTGAGGTGATCGCGCCCCCATGGTGTGCGGCGCATCGGCCCCCTGTCGCGCTGCCCCGAAGGATCCCTGTGCCGAAGCCCGTCGTGCTCATCGCCGAAGTTCTCTCTCCCGCCACGATCGAGGCCCTCGGCCCCGACTTCGACGTCCGCAACGTCGACGGCACCGATCGTGAGGCGCTCTTCGCCTCGCTCGCGGAGGCCGACGCGGTGCTGATCCGCTCGGCGACGCACATCGACGAAGAGGCTCTGACGCACGCGCCGAAGCTGAAGGTCGTCGCCCGCGCGGGCGTCGGACTCGACAACGTCGACATCAAGGCGGCCACCGCGGCCGGCGTCATGGTCGTCAACGCTCCGACGTCGAACATCATCTCGGCCGCCGAGCTCACGGTCGGACACATCCTCAGCCTCGCCCGTCGCATTCCCGCGGCCCACGCCTCGCTCGCCGCCGGCCAGTGGAAGCGCAGCTCGTTCACGGGTGCGGAACTCTTCGAGAAGACCGTCGGCATCGTGGGCCTCGGCCGCATCGGCGCTCTGGTCGCCGCCCGCCTCGCCGCGTTCGACATGCGCGTCGTCGCGTACGACCCCTACGTCACCTCGGCTCGTGCGCAGCAGCTCGGCGTGCAGCTCCTCTCGCTCGATGAGCTCGTCGCAGAGGCCGACTTCCTGACGATCCACATGCCCAAGACGCCCGAGACGACCGGCATGATCGGTGCCGAGCAGTTCAAGGCCATGAAGCCGACCGCCTTCGTCGTGAACGTCGCCCGCGGTGGCCTCCTCGACGAGGAAGCTCTTCACGCCGCACTGGTCGCCGGCGAGATCGCCGGCGCAGGACTCGATGTCTTCACCTCCGAGCCGCCCGCCGAGGGCGGAACCGCTCGTCCGCTGCTCGACCTCCCCAACGTCGTCGTGACCCCGCACCTGGGTGCCAGCACCGAGGAGGCGCAGGAGAAGGCCGGTGTCTCGGTCGCGCGCTCGGTGCGCCTCGCGCTCGGCGGTGACCTCGTTCCCGACGCGGTCAACGTCGCCGGGGGAGTCATCGACCCGTACGTGCGCCCCGGAATCTCGCTCGTCGAGAAGCTCGGCCAGATCTTCGCCGCCCTCGCCACGTCGCCTCTCACGAGCCTCGACGTCGAGGTGCACGGTGAGCTGAACGACTATGACGTCAGCGTGCTGAAGCTCGCGGCGCTCAAGGGCGTCTTCACGAACATCGTCAGCGAGACCGTCTCGTACGTCAACGCACCGCTGCTCGCCGACCAGCGCGGCATCGCGGTCCGCCTTCTCAAGGACGACGTGAGCGACGAGTACCGCAACGTGATCACTCTGAGCGGTGCACTCTCCGATGGCTCGCAGCTCTCGGTGTCCGGCACCCTCACCGGTCCGAAGCAGACAGAGAAGCTGGTCGCCATCAACGACCACGCGATCGAGCTGCCGATCGAGAAGCACCACGTCGTGATGCTCTACACCGACCGCCCCGGCATCGTCGCGGTCTACGGTCAGAAGTTCGGCGAGGCAGGAATCAACATCGCCGGCATGCAGATCTCGCGGCTCGGCGCGGGCGACCAGGCGCTGAGCGTGCTGACGCTGGACTCGCCGGTGTCCGACGAGCTGCTCGACGACGTGCGCGGATCCATCGACGCCGACCTTTTCCGTCAGATCGAGATCACCGAGATCTGATCGGCGGAAAACGGAGCATCCGAGAGCGGGTGGGACAGCCGAGCGGCTGCCCCACCCGCTCTCTTCGTACCGCCCGTTCTAGGGCGCGGTGGCGCGCAGCACGAGGGCGATCAGGTCCGAGAGCTCGTCGCTTCGGGGCACGAGTCGTTCCGGACCGTGCACATCGAGTGAGTTGTTGAAGTACAGGCCGTCGCTGAGCAGCATGATGAGGTTGAGGCTCGCGGCATCCCGCACATGGGGACGGATCGTGTCCTCCCACCGGTCTCTGTTGCGGCGCAGCGCCTCCGCGGCGGGGGCGGAGCCGCCCTGCGCGAGTCGAGTCGCGGCGATCAGGGCGCGGTCCAGTGCGTCATCCTCCATCACCGAGGTGCGCACGTAGTAGGCGATGGGGCCGTCCGCAGCCGAGGTCATCCGCTCGAGGTCGGTCGTCGTGAGCGTGTCGAGACGTTCGAGCAGGCCGGCTGCGAGGTCGTCCTTCGATCCGAAGTGGTAGAGCAGTCCGCCCTTCGACACACCTGCTGCTTTGGCGGTCGCATCGAGAGTGGCCGCACGTTCGCCCTCTTCGATGACGATCGACTCGAAGGCGTCGAGGACGCGTTCTCGGGCCAGCGGAGGTCGGGGCATCGGGGATCCTCTGTTCGTCTCGCATCACAGTATCGCGGGAGTGTGACGACTCTGTTACTATACCATCTGGACGGTTTAGTAACGGGCCGTCAGATGACTCTGAGAGGTGTTCCATGGTTCGGACTGCGTCGATTCCGACGACGGAGACGAATGCTCCCCGCGTCGGGCCCCGTGGCTGGGCGGCGCTCGTCGTGCTCATGCTGCCGGTCTTGCTGGTGTCGGTCGACAACACGGTGCTGAGCTTCGCGCTCCCGGAGATATCCATCGCGCTCGCTCCCACCGGGGCCGAGCAGCTGTGGATCATCGACGTCTACCCGCTCGTTCTCGCCGGTCTGCTCGTCACGATGGGAACGCTCGGCGATCGCTTCGGACGTCGCCGGATGCTGCTGATCGGCGCGACCGGCTTCGCCGTGGTGTCGGCTCTCGCAGCCTTCGCTCCGACAGCCGGTCTGTTGATCGCGGCCCGCGCGCTGCTCGGATTCTTCGGCGCCATGCTGATGCCCTCGACGCTGTCGCTGCTGCGCTCGATCTTCCAGAACCGTGACCAGCGACGACTCGCGATCGCTGTCTGGGCATCGGCATTCTCGGCAGGGGCGGCTCTCGGGCCGATCGTCGGCGGGTTCCTGCTGGAGCATTTCGCCTGGGGCTCGGTCTTCCTGATCGCCGTCCCCGTGCTCATCCCGTTGCTCATCGCCGCACCCCTGCTCGTCCCCGAGAGCCGTGACCCGAACCCGGGGCGCATCGACATCGTGAGCATCGTGCTGTCGATGGCTGCGATGATCCCCGTGGTCTACGCGATCAAGTCGCTGGCCGTGGATGGTCCGAGTCTCACGGCGGGTGCCTGGGCTCTTCTCGGCATCGCGATGGGATATCTGTTCGTGCGTCGTCAGCTGAGCGCCGAGGTTCCCATGCTCGACATGGCGCTCTTCCGGCGAGGGTCCTTCTCCGGGGCGATCCTGGTGAACCTTCTCAGCGTGGTCGCACTCGTGGGCTTCCTCTACTTCGTGTCGCAGCACCTCCAGCTGGTTCTCGGGCTATCCCCGATGACCGCGGGGGCGGCGCTCGTTCCCGGCATGATCGCCATGATCGTGGCCGGACTCTCGGTGGTGCCCATCTCACGTCGCGTACGTCCGCACGTGCTGGTGCCGGCCGGCCTCATCTTCTCGGTGGTCGGCTACTTGCTCGTGGCATTCACGACTGTCGACCACGGTGTCGCACCGCTCATCATCGCCTTCGTGGTGCTGGGCATCGGCATCGGGGCCGCAGAGACGATCTCGAACGAGCTCATCCTCTCGAGCGCTCCGGCCGAGAAGGCCGGTGCCGCGAGCGCCGTGTCGGAGACGGCGTACGAACTCGGGGCGGTGCTCGGCACAGCCGTGCTCGGCGGTCTCATCACCGCTTTCTACCGCGGCGCGCTCGTGGTCCCCGCCGGGATCCCCGCCGAGGCGGCTCACGCGGCGACGGAGACGCTCGCCGGGGCGTACACGGCGGCTCAGGACCTTCCCGGGCAGCTCGGAGATGCGCTGTGGGACGCAGCATCCGCGGCGTTCGGTTCTGGCGTCATGGTGACCTCGCTGATCGGAGCGGGGCTGGTCGTCCTCGCCGGAGCTATCGCGGCCGTCACACTGCGCAAGGCGCCCACGCACTGACCAGTACGCTGGGAGAACCGGCCCGCTCGGCATCCGCCCGAGTGCGGGTCGGTTCATCCCGATGCAAGGAGTGTCATGTCGCGTGTCGTGAAGCTGGCCGTCATCCCCGGTGACGGAATCGGCCCAGAGGTCGTCGCCGAGGCCGAGAAGGTCCTCGACGCTGTCACCGCGTCCAGCGATGTGACGTTCGATAAGACCCGCTTCTCTCTCGGCGCAGCCCGCTTCCTCGAGACGGGTGACACGCTGACCGATGACGACCTGCAGTCGATCGCCGGTCACGATGCGATCCTGCTCGGCGCCGTCGGCGGCACTCCCGGCGACCCCCGACTCAAGGACGCGAACATCGAGCGCGGTCTTCTGCTGAAGCTGCGGTTCACGCTGGACCACTACGTCAACCTGCGTCCGTCGAAGCTGTTCGCGGGTGCTGCGGGACCACTCGCCGACCCGGGCGCGATCGACTTCGTCGTCGTCCGTGAGGGCACCGAGGGCCCGTACGTCGGCAATGGCGGCGCCATCCGCAAGGGCACGCCGCACGAGGTCGCCAATGAGACCTCGGTGAACACGGCTTTCGGCGTCGAGCGCGTGGTCAGGTACGCGTTCGACCTCGCCGAGCGGCGCAGCAAGAAGGTCACGCTCGTCCACAAGACCAACGTGCTCGTGCACGCCGGCGCCATCTGGCAGCGCATCGTGAACGAGGTCTCCGTCGAGCATCCCGACGTCGCGGTCGACTACCTGCACGTCGATGCGGCGACGATCTTCCTCGTGACCGACCCCTCGCGCTTCGATGTGATCGTCACCGACAACCTGTTCGGCGACATCCTCACCGACCTCGCCGGCGCGGTCACCGGAGGCATCGGTCTGGCAGCCTCGGGCAACATCAACCCCGATGGGGTGTTCCCGTCGATGTTCGAGCCGGTGCACGGATCCGCTCCCGACATCTCCGGTCAGCAGAAGGCCGACCCCACTGCGGCCATTCTGTCTGTGTCGCTGCTGCTCGACCACCTCGGGCTCGCCGACGAGGCCGCTCGCGTGAGTGCCGCCGTCGAGTCCGACATCGCCACCCGCACGGGTGCGCGCACCACGGCGGAGATCGGCTCCGCAATCACTGCTCTGCTCTGAACGACAGGCGTAGGCTGAGACGGCGCGAGGATGCGCGCCGCACGAGGAATGGATGACGAGATGACGACCATCGATGCCGAGACCACCGTGGCTCCACTGGAGTTCGCTGTGACCAAGAACCTGGCCGCTGCGACGCCCGGTCGTGTCGCCGAGGTCCACGAGAACCCCGGCTTCGGCGTGGTCTTCACGGACCATATGGTCGACATCTGCTGGTCGGTCAAGGGCGGGTGGCATCGACCCCGCGTGCAGCCGTACGGCCCGATCCCGCTCGACCCCGCTGCCTCCGTGCTGCACTACGCGCAGGAGATCTTCGAGGGCATCAAGGCCTACCGTCACGCCGACGGGTCGATCCACACCTTCCGCCCCGACCGCAATGCCGCACGGCTTCAGGCCAGCGCACGTCGACTCGCGCTGCCAGAGCTGCCCACCGAGTACTTCATCCAGTCGCTGCGCGAGATCATCGCGGTCGACGGACGCTGGGTGCCGTCCGGCGCCGACCAGAGCCTCTACCTGCGCCCGTTCATGTTCGCCAAAGAGGCCTTCCTGGGCGTCCGCGCCGCTCAGAAGGTCGCGTACTACGTGATCGCGAGCCCCGCGGGGGCCTACTTCAGCGGCGGGGTGAAGCCCGTGCGCATCTGGCTCTCCGAGGACTACGCACGCGCCGGAAAGGGCGGCACGGGCAAGGCCAAGACGGGCGGCAACTACGCGTCGAGCCTGCTCGCCCAGAGCGAGGCATCGTCGAAGGGCTGCGACCAGGTCGTGTTCCTCAATGAGCAGCGCAATGTCGAGGAGCTCGGCGGCATGAACGTCGTCTTCGTCTTCAAGGACGGCCGGGTCGTGACGCCCGAGTCCGACAGCATCCTCGAGGGCATCACCCGTGACTCGCTGCTGCAGCTCGCCGAGGACCGCGGCTACACGGTCGAGAAGCGGCCGATCTCGATCGACGAGTGGCGCGAGGGCGTGGCATCCGGCGACATCGTCGAGGTCTTCGCGTGCGGCACGGCAGCAGTCGTGACGCCGATCGGCGCACTCGTCGGTGAAGGCTTCGATGAGCCGCAGCCGCTCGGCGAGCTCGCGCTGTCGCTCCGCGAGGAACTCACCGACATCCAGTACGGCCGTCGTGATGACAAGCACGGCTGGCTCCTGCGTCTCGACGCCTGATCGTCCGAAGAACTCCCCGAGACCCCGCTGTGCGACCTGCACAGCGGGGTCTCGTCGTCGTGCACTCTGGCTAGGCTGGTGGCATGAAGATCGCCCGATTCAGCCATGACGACGCCATCCTCTTCGGGATCGTCGACGACACCGACCTCGTCGTCCTCGCGGGCGATCCGCTCTTCGCCGGATACGAGCTCACCGGAGACCGAGTGCCGATCGCCGACGCCGTGATTCTCGCGCCGGTGATTCCTCGATCCAAGATCGTGTGCGTCGGCAAGAACTACCACGACCACGCCGCCGAGATGGGGGGAGTGGCACCGGAAGAGCCGCTGCTGTTCTTCAAGCCCAACACCGCCGTCATCGGCCCCGGCGACGCGATCGTGCGTCCCTCGATCTCCGAGCAGACCGAGTACGAGGGCGAGCTGGCAGTCGTGATCGGCCGGGTCGCGAAGAACGTGAAGGCTGCGGATGCTCTCGACCACGTGCTCGGCTACACGATCGCGAATGATGTCACCGCGCGTGACCTCCAGCGCAAGGACGGCCAGTGGGCTCGCGCGAAGGGCTTCGACACGTTCTGCCCTCTCGGCCCGACCATCAGCACGGAGTTCGACCCGTCGGTGGCGACGATCGAGACCCGCGTCAACGGCGAGGTCCGTCAGAAGGCGCCGCTCACCGACATGATCCACTCCGTCGAGGCGATCATCGAGCACGCATCCGCGGCATTCACACTGCTGCCGGGTGACGTCATCCTGACGGGCACGCCGGCTGGCGTGGGGGAGTTCGTCGCCGGCGACACCGTCGAGGTCGAGATCACCGGTCTGGGTATTCTGCGCAACACCGTGCGCGACGCCGTGCGCGCATCATGACCGTCGTCGCCCTCACGGCGGCACAGCAGGCGGCGGTGCAGCGGAGAACCGTGCTGGTTCTCTCGTCTGGACAGGTGCTCGGCGGAATCGCGTTCGGAGCGACAGTGTCGCTCGGTGCGCTGCTCGCCGCCGACATCTCCGGCAGCGACGCGTTGTCGGGACTCGCGACCGCATCGGTCACGCTCGGCGCCGCGCTGTGCGCGATCCCGCTGGCTCGCCTCGCCGCCAGGGTGGGGCGCCGCCGTGCACTGACACTCGGCAATCTGTTCGCGCTCGTGGGGATCGCGGTCGTGATCCTCGCGGCGTCGCTGCGGGTGTTCCCGCTGCTGCTGGTCGGCATCCTGATGATCGGAGCCGGCAACGCGGGTAATCTGCAGTCGCGATTCGCCGCCACTGATCTCGCCGCGCCGCAGCACAGAGGGCGCGACCTCTCGATCGTCGTGTGGGCGACCACCATCGGCGGAGTCGCGGGCCCTCTGCTGCTCGGACCGGGTGAGATCGTCGGCGCGGCGATCGGCATGCCGCCGCAGACCGGTTCCTACGTCTTCTCATTCGTCGCCCAATGCGCGGCTCTCATCCTCTACCTCGTGGCGCTGAGGCCCGACCCTCTGCTGGCCGCGCAGCAGCTTGCCTCAGCGGCTGCTGCGGGGGCCACAGGCAAGGTGATCGCAGACAGACCGGTGGTGGCTCGCTATGCGATGTTCGCGGTCGCCGGTTCGCACGTCGTGATGGCATCTGTCATGGCGATGACTCCGGTGCATCTCGCGCACATGGCGCACGGTGCGCACGGGATGGCGCCCACTCCGGCCGACGTCTCGGCTCTCGTCGGCATCACGATCGCCCTGCACGTCGGGGGCATGTACGCGCTGTCGCCGCTCTTCGGCGTTCTCGCTGACCGATGGGGTCGGCTGCGTGTTGTCCTGCTGGGGCAGGTGCTCCTCGGGGCCGCGCTGGCGTTCGCCGTGTTCGCGAACGATCGGGAGTGGGGCGTGATCGTGGCTCTGATCCTGTTGGGGCTCGGATGGAGCGCGGCGACGGTTGCGGGGGCCGCGCTGCTGACCGAGTCGAGTGCTCCCGAGATCCGCACGCGCAGGCAGGGACGCAGCGACTCGCTGATGAGCCTCTCGGCGGCTGCGGGCGCGGTGCTCGCCGGCGTGGTGCTCTCGAACTTCGACTATGCCGGACTGGGCGTAGCCGCGTCGGTCATCGTCGTCGTCATCGTCGCGCTCTCGCCTCTCGGACGCCCGAAGCGATGAAGGACTGGGCGGGCACGGGACGCGCGTACGCCGACTCGTATGCCTCGCTGTGCGTCGGGACCGCAGGCGCACTGCTCGGGATGCTCGGAGCCCCTGCGGGCCGCTCGCTGCTCGATGTCGGTTCCGGAACCGGTCTCCTCGCGGCGTCATTCGTCGATGCCGGTTGGGACGCGACCGGGTGCGAGCCCGAGCCGACGATGCGGGAAGTCGCACTGCAGGAGCACCCGGAGATCCGGGTGCGCGACGGGGCGCTGCCGTCGTTGCCGTTCGCGGACGCGGAGTTCGATGCGGTCGTGGCGAACTTCGTGCTGAATCACGTCGCCGACCCCCGGGCGTCGGCCGGCGAGCTCCTTCGCGTCTCTGCCGATCTGGTGGCGGCCACTATCTGGACGAGCTCGCCGAGCTGGCTCTGGCGAGAGGTGTGCGATCGAGCGGCTCTCATCCCGTCGGAAGGCGAGCGGCTTCCGCCGGAGAAGGACTTCGAGCGGACCGTCGACGGCTTTGCGAGAATGCTCGGCGATGCGGGCTGGACGAGCCCGCAGGTGTCGGAGATCACCTGGACGTGGTCGGCGGACGCGCCAGCGCTGTGGGCGTCCGCTGAAGGAGGCGTCGGGGGAGCCGGGCAGTTCTATCGTGCTCTCGACGACGCTGGTCGGCGTTCGTTCCGCGCGGCCTTCATATCCGTGTGCGACGAGCGATCGATCGCCGGGCGCCTGCCGCTCGTGCATTCTGCGGCGGTTGCCGTGGCGTCGCACCGCTGAGTCCCCTCCCTCACCCGAGTGCCCCGCGGTTCCTCGGCGCCGCGACCGCCTGTGTCGGCGCGGCACCGAGGAGCAGCTGCATCGCGGCGATCAGGTGTACCAGGTCGGCTCAGGCACCTCGTTGCGCAGCACGTAGTCGCCGACCTCACGTTTCTTGTACGCGATCGGGTCGTGCAGGCTGTGCGTGCGCAGGTTGCGCCAGAAGATGTCGAGGCCGACCGAGTTGGCCGAGGCTCGGGCACCCGTGAGCTCGTAGATCTTCGTGGCGACCTCCAGGCCGTCGTCGACGATGCGCAGCTTCCCCGCCGCGATGCGCACGGCGATCTCGCCACGTCGGCGTGCAGTGAGGTCTTCGCGAGGGGCGTGCAGCACCGCGCTGATCTCGGAGCCCACGGCATCCAGCAGTGCTTCATCCGCCCACAGCTTCGAGGCCAGTTCGCCATAGCCCTCGAGCAGGTACCACTCGTCCGTCGCGTGCTGCTTGTCGTCGCCGCCGTACGGCCACGGGCGGGTGGTCGATCGGGTGTAGGCGGATGCCGTCTCGAGTGCACCCTGTGCGATGCCGAGGTAGAAGTTGGCGAACACGAGCTGGATGGTCGGCACGTTCAGGGTGTTGTACGTCAGTGGCTGGAACACCCGGTCGACGAAGCCGGCTGCCGCTGTCCAGGGCACGCGCACGTCACGGATCTCCACGGACCCCGATTCGGTCAGTCGCTGGCCCAGGTTGTCCCAGTCGTTCCCGAAGACGATTCCCTCCTGAGCCGTGGGGACGATCGCGAAGATGTGCGTCTCGGTGCCTTCGAGTACGCCTTCGAGGACGGTCAGATCCGAGATCTGACCACCGGTGGAGAAGGACTTGCGGCCGGAGAACACCAGGTCGTCGCCGTCTTCGCGGACCACCAGATCGGAGTCGCGGGGGTTGACCGCGCCGCCGAAGACGAAGTCGTTCGCGGTGTACAGCTCCTCGACCGCGTCGATCTGCTCTTCGGTTCCGACGAGACGAGCCGCCCACGCCCAGAGGTAGTGGTAGCCGAGGACCTGTCCGATCGATCCGTCGCCGCGGGCCACCGCCCTGATCACGCGGTACGCGGTGTCCCAGCTCTCGCCGGCGCCGCCGTGGGCGCGAGGGCCGAGCAGGGTGACGAGACCCGAGTCCTTGAGCAGCTGCACCTCAGCTCGAGGCGTCGCGTTCGCGCGGTCCCTCTCGACGGCATCCACCGCGAGGATGTCGGCCACCTCCTCGGCGCGGTCGATCCATTCGCGGCTCGTCTGAGGTCTCGGCGCGCCGAGCCAGCGATCGCTGAGGCCTGTCGTCACTGCATCCGTGATTGTCACGTTGTCACCCTTCCGGTTGGTCGATGCGGCAACGATAGGAGCGCGATCGGTCTGAATGCGGGTTGTTACCCAGGGTGAGTGACTGTTACCCACGGTGACCCCTCTCCACCGGCCTGTTGTCGCGGGCGGATCGGGGAGGTCGACATGCGACCCGGCAACTAGAATCGAGGGGATATGGCTACCCCGCACCCCCTCACCACGACCGCCAGCGGAGCCGACGTACGCGTCCGCTTCTGCCCCTCGCCGACCGGACTGCCGCATGTCGGCATGGTCCGCACCGCACTCTTCAACTGGGCGTTCGCCCGCCACAACGGCGGGAAGATGGTGTTCCGCATCGAGGACACCGACGCCGCCCGAGACAGCGAGGAGAGCTTCCGCCAGCTCGTCGACGCGCTGACCTGGCTCAAGATCGACTGGGATGAGGGGGTCGAGGTCGGTGGTCCCCACGCTCCCTACCGTCAGTCCGAGCGCCACGACATCTACCACGGCGTGATCGACAAGCTCCTCGCATCGGGCGCACTGTACGAGAGCTTCTCGACTGCGGAAGAGATCGATGCTCGTAACGAGGCGGCCGGGCGGGCGAAGCAGCTCGGATACGACAACCACGATCGTCACCTCACGACCGAGCAGAAGGACGCCTTCCGTGCCGAAGGGCGCCAGCCCGCGCTCCGTCTGCGGGTGCCGGACGAGGACCTCACCTACGTCGACCTGATCCGCGGCGAGGTGACCTTCCCCGCAGGTTCGTTCCCCGACTTCGTGGTGGTGCGTCCGAACGGCATCCCGCTGTACACCTTCGTGAACCCGGTCGACGACGCGCTGATGGGCATCACGCACGTCCTGCGCGGAGAAGACCTGATGCCCTCGACGGCTCGCCAGCTCGCGCTCTACGCGGCACTGATCGATGCAGAGGTCACCACGTTCGTGCCCCGCTTCGCCCACATGCCCCTGGTGCTCGGCGAGACCGGCAACAAGAAGCTCTCCAAGCGCGACCCGCAGGCCGATCTGTTCCTGCATCGGGATCGCGGCTTCATCCACGAGGGGCTGCTGAACTACCTCGCGCTCCTCGGCTGGTCGATCGGCCACGACCGCGACGTGTTCACGCTCGACGAGTTCATCGAGGCATTCGACATCGTCGACGTGAATCCGAACCCGGCACGCTTCGATCAGAAGAAGGCCGAGTCGATCAACGGCGACCACATCCGCAAGCTCGGCGAGAAGGACTTCGCCGAGAGGACGATCCCGTACCTCGCTGCTGCGGGCCTCTTCGATGAGCCGACGCATGAGCAGCTCGTGCTCGCCTTCCGCGTCGCGCCGCTCGTGCAGGAGCGGGTGCAGCTGCTCGGCGATGTACCGGGCATGGTCGGGTTCCTCTTCACCGATGACGTCTCGTACGACGCCGATGCGCTCAAGGGGCTTCCCGCGAACGCCGCCGAGGTCCTCGACGCCTGCGTCGTCGCACTCGAGCCGGTGACCGAGTTCACGCCCGAGAAGATCCAGGATGCTCTCGCTGAGGCGCTGGTCGAGAATCTCGAGCTCAAGCCCCGTGTCGCCTACGGCCCTCCGCGCGTCGCGATCACCGGCCGTCGTATCTCGCCGCCGCTGTTCGAGTCCATGGAGCTCCTGGGCAAGGACGAGTCGCTGCGGCGGCTGCGGTCACTGTCGGCGTTCCTCGCCAACTGACGAGGGAGGCGGGTGGGGAGCAGCGCTTCGGCGCTCTCCTGCCCGTCGCCGTGGTCGCGCAGAGCAATGATCAGCGGGCGACGCGCCCGGACGGACCGAGGCGTTTTGGCATTCGGGCCGTGGCTCGGGTAGGCTTGACTCTCGGTGCGAGGCTCCGGTTTCGCCCTTGGGGTATGGTGTAATTGGCAACACGGCGGTTTCTGGTTCCGTTGTTCTTGGTTCGAGTCCAGGTACCCCAGCAAGACGAAAACCCCCGCTCAGGCGGGGGTTTCGTCGTTTCCGGTAGTGCGTCTACTCGCACTCGCCGATGAACTCGAGGTAGCACACCGCCTCGTGGGTGACTGCTGGCTCATAGTCTTCGTTCGATACCTGGCGGGTATCGATCTCGGGCGTCTGATGCAGACTTCCAGAGCTGCCGAGCGTTGCGACGTAATAGCCGTCACCGTCCAGCGCCTTCATCTCGTCTATCGCGGTGCTGTACTCCGCACACAGGAGGGTCGCGGCCTCGGTGAGTTCGACATCGACGCAGGCAGCCGTATAGGTCGCGACCATCAGGTTCGTGCAATCGGTCCAGTCCTGATTCACCGAGCACGGGTTCACGTCGTCCATCGTGACGTCGACGCGACCGGTCTCGTACTCTTCGCTGCGGAAGGTCTCCGGCTGTTCCGGCACATCGGTCTTCGTCCAGTGGCGTGCTGTGGCGAAGGCGAAGATCACGACGATCACCGCGATCAGCAGCAGCGCCCCGAGGACCGACAGGGCCACCCACAGCCCGACGCGCTTCTTGGTGCCGGGTCGGCCCTCCGGCGCGGATGCATAGCCCGGGTAGACGGGAGGACCGGCAGGGGCTCCGTCCTGCGCGGAGACGCCGGGAGCCGCTGCATATGCGGGCGGCGGCCCATCGTATGCGGGCGGCGGGGGAGTCGTCGGCTGCGTCGAAAGCCAGTACGCGTACCAGCTCTGTGCGGATGCTGGATCGTCGGCCACCTGCTGCGCTTCGAGGTCGGTGAGCTGCACTCCCAGCGCCGCCCGCAGATCTGCACTGATCAGGGACGTGCGGAACTCCTCGAATGACATGGCCATAGTCAAGAGGATGACAGACGTCGGTGTGTCCGACAATCCGATCCCTGAGCAGCAGTCGTACCCACTCGGCGCCGCCCGAAGGACCCGGCGTCGCCTAGCAGGTCGCCCGTGTCTCGCGCCATGCCCTTCAGTCCGCGCTTCTCGTCGGTCATCGTGATCGAGAAGCACCACCCATGCCACACGCGGCGTGACTGAGAGGACGAGAATGGCGCTCACGAGAGTCGTGCCCGGCGAGACGCCCGGAATCCGACGCGTACGATCCGGGTCCGGATTCAGATATGTCGACGCCGGCAACACCCCGGTCGCCGAGGCCGACCGGGAGCGCATCCGCGACCTCGCCATACCCCCGGCGTGGAAGGACGTGTGGATCGCCGCCGATCCGCTCGCGCACATCCAGGCAGTCGGAACCGACGATGCCGGACGACGCCAGTACCTCTACCACCCGCTCTGGCGCACGGGGAGGGATCAGCGCAAGTTCGCTCGAGCGCTCAAGCTCGCCGCCGCGCTGCCTGCGGCCAGGGCGAAGGTCACGCGCGCCATCGGGCAACCGGGTCTGACGCGAGAGCGAGCACTCGCGGTCTCCTTCCGCCTGCTCGATGACGCCGCTCTGCGCATCGGCTCCGAGCGCTACCTCGTGAAGCACGGCAGTCGGGGGCTCAGCACACTCCGTCGACGGGACGTGCGCATCGACGGCAGCGACGTGGCACTGAGCTTCCCCGCGAAGAGCAAGCAGCTCGCCGCGATCGAGATCACCGACGCCGCCCTCGCCGAGGCACTGTCGGAGTTCGCCGTCGGGTCGCCCAAGGCACCGCTGCTCGCGTACCGCAAAGGCCGCCGCCGGGTGCGCCTCACGTCGGGCGAGGTCAACGACTATCTTCGGCAGGTCGCCGGGGCATCGTTCACGGCGAAGGACTTCCGCACGCTGCACGGCACGATCCTCGCGGCGGACGCGCTCGCGCGGATCGGTCGACTCGAGACGAAGAACGAGCGGCGGCGTGCCGAGCGCCTCGCCGTGCAGGCCACGGCGTCAGCGCTCGGCAACACCCTCGCGGTGGCCAGAGGGAGCTACATCGACCCGCGTGTGTTCCGGCTCTACGCGCGCGGTCGCACTCTCGATCTCACGGTGTCGCCCGAGACGGCGATCCGCAAGCTCCTCGGGCGCTGAGAGCGATTCAGCTCTCTCGGGGATAGGTGTAGAAGCCCTCGCCCGTCGCCACGCCCAGCTTGCCCTTGTCGATGTACTGCTCTTTGAGCAGCTCGGCGAACCGCTGCTGCTTCTCGCCCCCAATGCGGGAGATGTTGTATGCAGTGGTGAGCCCGACGATGTCGTAGATCTCGAAAGGCCCGGCCGGGGCGCCGGTGCCGATCCGCCACGTTGCATCGATCGCCTCGGGTTCGGCGATCCCGTCGACGAGCAGCTCTGCTCCGGCCTGCAGGAAGGGCACGAGCAGCGAGTTCAGCAGGTACCCGGCCTTCTCCTTCTTGATCTGGATCGGGACCATGCCGATCTTCGTCGCGAACTCGACGACCTCGTCATAAACGGCGGGGTCGGTGGCGGGCGTTCCCATGACCTCCGCCGTGTTGTGCGACCAGATCTCGTTCGCGAAGTGCAGAGCGAGGAAGCGGTCGGGGCGTCCCGTCGACTCAGCGAGTGCGCTGGGAAGCAGGGTCGAGGAGTTCGTCGCGAAGATCGTCGACGCGGGTGCGGCGGCGGCGAGGGTGCGGTAGATGCCCTGCTTGAGCTCGAGGTTCTCCGGCACGGCCTCGATGATGAGGTCGGCAGAAGCTGCGGCCTCCGCGAGGTCGGACGTGAGGCGGATGCGGCCGATCGCGGCCTGTGTACCCCCGTCTGCGGCGTTCTCGACGCCGTCGGCGACGTAGCGCGCGGAAAGATTCTCGAATCGCTCGGCCGCGCGGTCGAGCGCAGGCTGATCGATGTCGTACGCGACGACGTCGAAACCGTGGAAGGCGGTCTGGAACGCGATCTGCGATCCGAGCACGCCGGTGCCGAGAACAGTGATGTTCTTCATTTCTCTTCTTCCTCTGATGGCCTCGTGGGCCGTGGTCAAGCCGGGTCGTCGCCTCTGTCGAAGCGCTGGAGGTCATGCGCGAAGCGCTCCACCTCGGCGTCCGTCCAGTGCGCGAGATGCGCGTCGATCACGCCCTGCAGCGACCGCATCGTGTTGCGGAAGGCCTCTTCGCCCTCGGCGGTCAGCTCGAGGGGACGGCCGCGCCCGGCGGCTGACGGCGTCTCCTGCACGAGGCCGAGAGACACGAGCGCCGAGAGCTGGCGCGACACGGTCGACCGGTTGAGGCGGAACATGTGGGCGATGTCCGTCGAACGGATCCCCGGCTCATCGGCGATCGCCATGACGATGGACTGATCAGTGATCGACAGCCTCGGCTCTTCCGCACGGGCGTCGACGAGGCCGCGGCGCGTGACGGCGACGAGGGATCGCAGGACGACGGCGCTGTCGCTGCGACGTCCGCGCGAATCCTCTTGCTGTTGCATAGTGCAACTCTACGCTCGTTGTGTTGTGTGACGCAACACAACGCGAGGACTTCTCCGAGGATCTCAGATGGAAGGATGGAGACATGGACACAGCCAATCTCTCGCGAGAGGAGACCGCGGCGCGATCCGCCGTCGTCTCCGTGCGCAGCATCCGCGTCGAACTCGACCTCACGGGTGCGCCCGAGCGGGCGCGCAGCGGGTTCCCCACGATCACGACACTGGAGTTCACCTCGACCGCGTCGTCGACCTGGCTGGACTTCGTCGGCGAGAGCGTCGAGAGAGTGGTCGTGAACGGGGTCGAGCGCGAGGTGGTCTACGACGGTGCGCGCATCGAACTGCACGACCTCGTCGACACCAACGTGGTGCGTGTCGAGGCGGTCGGAAGCTACAGTCGGTCGGGCGAGGGGCTGCACCGGTTCCACGACCCCGCCGACGACCGGACCTATCTCTACACGCAGTACGAACCGGCCGACTCTCGACGCGTGATGGCCTGTTTCGAGCAGCCGGACATCAAGGCGCCGTACACCTTCGTGGTGGATGCCCCTGCGGGCTGGGAGGTGCTCTCGAACCAGGTCGCGGCGACCGTCGATGCCGGAGTCGGGGTGCAGCGCGTGGAGTTCGCACCGACGCTCCCGATCTCGAGCTACATCACCTCCGTCGCGGCTGGGCCGTACGCCCGAGTCGAGGGGGACTGGGAGCGCGGTGATCAGCGCATCGCTCTCGGACTGTTCGTGCGGCAGTCGCTCTCGCAGTACCTGGAATCCGAGGAGATCCTCGAGATCACACGCCAGGGTCTCGACTTCTTCACCGATGCCTTCGCGTACCCCTATCCCTGGGGCAAGTACGACCAGATCTTCGTGCCCGAGTACAACCTCGGCGCGATGGAGAACCCGGGGCTCGTGACGTTCACCGAGTCGTACCTCTCAAGGGGTGCGGCCACCGACGCCCAGCGCGCTGCCCGCGCGAACACGATCCTGC
Source organism: Microbacterium foliorum (assembly GCF_006385575.1). Taxonomy (NCBI): domain Bacteria; kingdom Bacillati; phylum Actinomycetota; class Actinomycetes; order Micrococcales; family Microbacteriaceae; genus Microbacterium; species Microbacterium foliorum. Next base: position 1,586,852 of record NZ_CP041040.1, read on the forward strand.
ATGAGATGGCGCACATGTGGTTCGGCGATCTCGTGACGATGAAGTGGTGGGACGACCTGTGGCTCAAGGAGTCCTTCGCCGACTACATGGGTTCGCACGCCTCAGCGGTGGCGACGCGCTTCCATGACGCGTGGGTCAAGTTCGCCGCCAACCGCAAGGCGTGGGCCTACCAGCAGGACCAGCTGCCGACGACGCACCCGATCGTCGCCGACATCACCGACCTCGAGGCGGCGAAGCTGAACTTCGACGGCATCACCTATGCCAAGGGTGCCGCGGTGCTGAAGCAGCTCGTGGCGTTCGTCGGCGATGACGCGTTCTTCGAAGGTGCCCGCAGATACTTCGCCGCGAATGCCTTCGGTAACACGACCCTCGACGACTTCCTCGTGCAGCTGAGTGCGGTCTCCGGCCGCGACATGACCGAGTGGTCGCAGGCCTGGCTGCAGACGACAGGGGTCTCGACGCTGCGCCTCGAGCGGGAGACCGACGGCAGCGCCGCACTCGTGCAGAGCGATCCTCGCCCGCATCGCCTGCGCATCGGTCTCTACCACCGCGTCGACGGGCGGGTGATCCGCCGCGACCAGCTCGCGCTCGACATCCACGAGGAGCGCACACCCGTCGACATTCCGGTCGCAGATCTCGTGCTTCTCAACGACGACGACCTCACCTATGCCAAGGTGCGACTCGACGACGCATCGCTGACGACGGTGCAGGAATCACTGTCCTCGATCGATGATCCCCTCGCGAGGGCCGTCGTCTGGTCGTCGCTCTGGAACGCCACGCGCGACGGAGAGCTGACGGTGGCGCGATACACCTCGATCGTGCGCGCGCATGCCCCGCACGAGTCGAACATCGGTCTTCTCGCCGGCATCCTCGCGAACACCCTCTTCGCGATCCGGAACTATGCGAGCGACCACGAGCGACAGGGTGAGCAGCGGGCGTGGGTGGAGACGGCGTGGGCTGCGCTGCAGGCATCCGATGTCGGCAGCGATGCGCAGCTCTCCTGGGCTCGCGCTCTCGCGTCGGCATCGGCTTTCGACGACGTGCGCGCAGCCGAGGTCGACGCGCTCCTGCACGGCGATGCCCCGGAAGGTCTCACGATCGACCCCGATCTGCGGTGGCAGCTGCTCACGTCTCTCGTCACGACGGGTCACGCGGGCGCCGATGACGTCGCGGCCCAGCTGGAGTCCGACGACACCGGTAGCGGTCGCACGGCTGCTCGCAGGGCACTCGCCTCGCAACCCGATCCCACGGTGAGAGCCGCAGCCTGGGACGCAGCCTGGAACGATGAAACGCTCAGCAATGACCATCTGGATGCCGTGATCGCGGGCTTCCGCGCAGGCGGGCGCCGTGATCTCATCGCGGGGTTCGACGCCGAGTACTTCGAGAGGATCGTCGACGCCTGGGGCGCACGGAGCATCGAGCTGGCTCAGCGCCTGGTCGTGGGACTGTTCCCCGCGTCGCCGACGCTCGACCTCGTGGATGCCTGGCTTGCCGACAACAGCGCAGCGCCCGCGGCGCTGCGCCGGATCGTCGTCGAGCAGCGTGATCACCTGGCCCGAGCGCTGCGCGTTCGGGCTGCGCAGAGCTAGCTAGCCCGCGTCGAGCTCGTCGGCGGTGCTCGCCCCCACGGCGAAGTACTCGGGTCGGTCGTCGCTCTGGGTCAGGAGAATCAGGGCGATGTACGCCGCCCACGCTCGCGCGCGGACCCAGGTGGCATCGTCGTACCGAGATCCGGTCGCACTGCGGAACGCCTCGCGACCTGAGGCGTCGAAGAGCATCCACGACGAGGCGAGATCGTAGGCGGGGTCACCGACCGTGACGTCGCCGAAGTCGATGAGTGCAGCGAGCGTGCCATCCTCCACCAGCATGTTGCCCGGGTGGAGATCGCCGTGGATCCAGACCTGCTCCGAGCCGACCGGTGCGGCGAGACCTGCGACCCAGGCGTCCCGCAGCGCCGTGCGGTGCCTGAACGCGTCGAGCCGTGGCCGTATCGCGTCGTCTCGAGTGCTCAGGGCGCGTCCTCGCACCGGGTTGCGCGGAGCATCCGCGGGGGCTGGGGTGTGCAGCGCCCTCAGGGCGTCGGCGAGTCGTGGTGCCCACGCCGCGTTGTCCGATCGGGAGGAGGCGAGCGCCGCCGTTCCGGAGATCCAGGGGACGACTGACCAGGGCCGCGGAAACAGCTCGGTCGATTCGCCGGAGATCAGCGGCACCGGGGTGCGGATGCCGATGGCCGCCAGTGCCGGACCGATCGCGCGGAGCGCGCGCTGCTCATTCGTGATGAGAGGCACGGCGAGCTCGCGTCGCGGCAGTCGCACGACCAGCTCCGATCCGAGCCTCCACATCGAGTTGTCCCAGCCGTCGGCGAACAGCCTGAGCGGCAGACCGGCGAGATCAGGGCTGGTTCGCCGGAGAAGGTCTCGCACGCCGCTCTCGTCGAGCGAGTACTCGGCGGAGGGGGAGTCCGCCACGGTCAGATGTCGAGCAAGTCGCCCGGTTCGAGGACCGAGAACTCTCCGCCGCCCTGCTCGGTCGCCCACTGCAGTCGCTGGCGGTGCATCGTCTTGCCTGCGACCGAGAGGGTCATGTCGTGAGTGCCGAAAGCCCGACGAGGGCGCACGGCGAGGACGTAGTCCATGGCCTCGCCGATCTTCAGCCAGGGTGCCCCGAGCGGAGCGGCGAGCGTGCCGACCTCGACCCCCTCTGGAACCGCGTAGGAGTCGCCGGGGTAGTAGAAGGCGTCGTTGACCAGTACGCCCACGTTCTCGACCGTGGGCAGCGACGAGTGGATCACCTCGTGCGTGCCACCGAAGAAGCGGAGCGTGAAGGCGCCGACCTCGACGGTCTCTCCCGGAGCGACCTCTGAGATGTCGTAGCCCTCAGCCGCACGGGCGACGCCGGCAGGAGCGTAGATCGGAGTGCCGGGGGCGGCGCGGAGGATCCGATCCAGGTGCTCGGGCGTCCAGTGGTCGGGGTGCTCGTGGGTGATCACGACGGCGACGAGACCTGAGAGATCGTTCAGGGGCGCGGTGAAGGAGCCGGGATCGATCAGGAGGATGTCATCGCCCTGCTGGATGCGAAGAGCGGCATGTTCGAATTTCGTGATGCGCATGAGGTGAGTCAACTCCTTCGCAGCCTCTCTGGCAAACCGCCGAGCCAGCGCGCCACGCCCGGGAATCGACGAGGGCTCGCCTCGATTTGGCGGCGCGAGAATCGTCATGGCATACTTGTTGAGTTGTCGCGGCACGGAAACGTTCCGCCAGACGGCCCCATCGTATAGCGGCCTAGTACGCTGCCCTCTCACGGCGGTAACGCGGGTTCGAATCCCGCTGGGGTCACAACAAGCGAAAGCCCTCGGTTCTCCGAGGGCTTTCGTCGTTTCCGATTGGTTCCTCTGTCCGGCTGGCCGTGCTCAGCGGCGAGCCGGACAGAGGTCAGCCCACGTTGGAGCTTGAGTTCGAGCTCGTGGTCGAGGCCGCGGCGCGACGGGAGCGGCGCGACCGACGGACGAACCACACGATCAGCACCACCACGCCGCCCAGAGCGAGCCACGGCAGGATGAACCCGACGGCGATCACCAGGGCGTTCATCGAGGCCACGAGGCCGTTCCAGCCGGCGAGGAGCCCGTCGGAGAACCCGGCAGGGTCGGCGGTGGTCGCGGCGGTGGTGCGAGTCAGCTGAACCGTGAGACTCGACATCGCGACCTGGTCCTCGAGCGATGCGAGCTGCTGCTCGTACGCCTCGAGCTGTCCCTGGCGTTCCGTGAGCGCGACCTCCGCCTCGATGAGCTCCGCGACGGTGCCCGTCTGAGACATCAGCTCGCTGAGTCGCTCGACAGATGCCCTGGTCGCGTCGATGCGAGCGCGCAGGTCGATGGCGGTCGAGGTCACATCCTGCTGCGAGATCGACGACGAGACCACATCTCCCGATTCGGCCAGTTCATCGATGACCGCGGGGAGGTCGGTCGAAGGCACTCGGATGCTGATCCAGCCGTAGCCCGGGTCCGCCGGTGCAGGCGCGGGGGCGGAGGTGTCGTCGACGGCGGCGCTTCTGCCGATCTCGGTGCTTTCGACGTAGCCGCCGCGCGACTCGGCGAGTGCACCGATCGTGTCGGCGGCGTCAGCGATGTCTTTCACCTCCACCGTCGCAGTGGCGGTCGCGATGATCTCGCGATCAGCCACTGCGGAATCACCGGCCATCGGCGCAGACTCGGCCGTATCCGTCGCAGTCGACGGTGCGCCCTGCTCGGCAGCGCCCGAGCGGGACTCCTCCGTGACGAGCATGTCTCCGCCCTCGGCCGTGCTCGTCGCCGAACCGCCGACCGCGGTGAGGATCGGGGGAGTGATGAGGACACCGATGACGAATGCGGCTGCGATCCCCGTGCCGGTCAGCCACCCACGCCGACGGCGTCGATCGCGTGCCGCGGCCGGCGCCTTACGTGGTCGTTCGGCGGCGATGTCGTCGAACACGGCTGTCTCGATGCGGGCCACTGCCGCATCGGTGAGCTCGGGCAGCTGCTCGGTGCTGGGCTTGTCGTTCATGCGTCGCTCGCTTCCTTCACGGCACCGCGTAGTCGGGTGCGGACTCGGGAGAGACGGTTCCGGACGATCGCATGGCTCACGCCGAGCTCCTCGGCAGCGGCCTGGTAGGCATAGCCTTCGGCGGCGCAGAGGCGGAAGATCGCGCGGTCGAGGTCGCTCAGTGTGCCGACCTCTGCGGCGATCCGCTCCGCGAGGTCTGCGGTGATCACCTGCTCCTCGACGCTGATCGTCGAGGGCAGAGCCTCATCCACCGCATCCGTCGTGTGGGCCTGGTCGCGCCTGCGCTGACGAAGGCGATTCGAGGCCTGGAAGCGGCAGATCGTCGCGAGCCACGGGAGGATCGAGTCTCCCTGCAGCTCGAACCCCGGCAGTTTCCGCCATGCCGTGACGAAGGTCTCCTGCGTCACGTCCTCGGCATCGGCGGGCGAGCCGAGCATGCCGTGCGCGATCCAGTAGACCGGGCGGACATATGAGCGGTACAGCTCACGGAAGGCGCTCTCGTCGCCTGCCGCGGCCTGCGCCGCCACTCTCTGATCACTCGTCTGCACTGGCATCCCGATTCCGTTCGGTGTCTCTCACCTGGGAAGTGTCGAAGGATGCCCCATCGTCTCAGATCAGTGTGCGGGCTGCGCGTGCGCCTTCGCGAGCGTCTGCTGAGACATGCGGTCGATCCAGGCGAGTGCGACTGCCGAGACGATGAACACCATGTGGATGACGACCTGCCAGAGCACGCCGATGGGGGTGTACTTCTCGCCGTCCGTGCTGATCCCGCTCTCGCTCATGCCACCGACCTCGATGAAGGTCTTGAGCAGGTGGATCGATGAGATTCCGATGATCGCCATCGCCAGCTTGACCTTGAGGACGTTGGCGTTCACGTGCGAGAGCCACTCGGGCTGGTCGGGGTGGCCGTCGACGTTGATGCGCGAGACGAACGTCTCATAGCCGCCGATGATCACCATGATGAGCAGGTTGGCGATCATCACGACATCGATCAGACCGAGCACGGCGAGCATGATCACCGCTTCGTCGAGGTGCGTGATGTCGTGGATGACGCCCTCGATGAGATGCCACAGCTCGACCATGAAGACGATCACGTAGACGAGCTGCGCGACGATCAGTCCGAGATACAGCGGGGCCTGCAGCCAGCGGCTGACGAAGATGAGGGATCCGATCGCCCGAGCCCAGGAATTCTGAGACCGAGGGGCGAGGGGAGGGATGCCGTTCGTGGCGGTGTCTGGGCGCGAGGTCGAGGTCACGTCGACTATTCCACCACGGCCCCGCCGCTCCGCTAACATTGCTGACGCGAGAGGGAGTATCCCGCAAGCGCACCCACCGTCATCACGAGCACCGTCATCGCTGCTCCGGTCGTGCGGCGCACTCTGTGCGTGGGAGAGACTTTCGGCGTTCTCCCTACCCTCCGAAAGGTGCTGTACGCCCTTGGAAATCCCCGTCTGGTTCGAGATCACCTCGATGATCGTCCTCACGATCATCCTGATCGGCGATCTGCTTCTGATCCGTCTCCGTCCCCACATCCCCTCGACCAAGGAGTCGACGCTGTGGGTCGTGTTCTACGTCGCCCTCGCGCTGCTCTTCGCGGTGTTCCTCGGGAGCGTGTCCGGTTGGCGCAACGCGGGCGACTTCATCACCGGCTGGGCACTCGAATACAGCCTGTCCATCGACAACCTGTTCGTCTTCGTGCTGATCATGGCTCAGTTCGCCGTGCCGCGACGCCTGCAGCAGCAGGTGCTGATGGTCGGCATCATCATCGCGCTCGTCCTGCGCGGCGCTTTCATCCTCGTCGGCGTGGCGATCGTCGAGAACTTCTCGCCGATCTTCTATGTCTTCGGAGCCTTCCTGATCTACACCGCGATCAAGCAGGCGATGCCTGAGGGCGAGCACGAAGACGATGTGAAGAAGGAGAACTTCATCGTGCGCCTGCTGCGGCGCCGGATCGACATCAGTGAGACGTACGACGGATCGAAGCTGCGCACGACCGTCGACGGCAAGCGCATGTGGACCCCGATGGTGATCGTCTTCATCACGATCGGTGTGACCGACCTGATCTTCGCGATCGACTCGATTCCCGCGATCTTCGAGATCACCACCAACGGGTTCCTCGTCTTCGCCGCGAACATCTTCGCGCTCATGGGGCTGCGTCAGCTCTACTTCCTGCTCGGCGACCTGCTCGACCGCCTGCGCTACCTGCATTACGGCATCGCCGTGATCCTCGGCTTCATCGGCATCAAACTGATCCTGCACGCACTGCACGAGAACGAGCTGCCCTTCATCAACGGCGGCGAGCACGTCGAGTGGGTGCCCGACATCGACAACATGGTGTCGCTGGGAGTCATCGTCGTGTCGATGACCGTCGCGACGGTCGCCAGCCTCATCGCGTCCTCACGCGAGAAGTCGGCGGCGAAGAAGGCGCTGAACGTCGAGTGATCGCAGCCCGCTCACTCGGCTGACCAGAGGAGCTCCGCTTCGAGGGTGAGATCGATGACCTGACCCAGCAGGGCGCCGAGTGAGTTGGACTGCAGCAGGGCGTACTGGTCGTACTCGCCCAGGGGCGCGATCGCGGCGAGCTGCCAGGCCGCGGCGAGCGGGTCGTCTGACAGCTCGGTGTCGGCATCCCACGGCGAGTCCACTCGCGCGAGGACCCGACGCACGATGGCCTCGGCTTCGGTGCGCAGGGGGGTGAGAGTGTCGTGCCACGTCAGCTGAGGCAGCTGCGTGACCTCTGCGCGGGGATAGGGCGCATCGTCGAGCCACTGATCGACCGTGAAGCGGGCCGTGCCGACTGCGAGCGTGTGCAGCACATCGGCGTCCGCCGCTACGCTCACCAGTCGGGCCATCGTGCCGAACCTGCTGCGCCGATCGCCGCCTCCCACCTCGTGACCGCGCTCGATGAGCACGACGCCGAACTGCGGGTCGTCGTCGTCGAGCAGATGCCCGATCATCGTGAGGTACCTCGGCTCGAAGACGCGGAGCGGAAGCGGGGTGTAGGGAAAGAGAACCGACCCGAGCGGGAACATCGGTATTTCAGCCATGACCACAGTCAACACCGCGCGACGTACAGTGAACAGATGCGCAGACCTCAGCCCATCGCCCCGTCGCCCGGACAGGAATCCGTGTGGGACTATCCGCGCCCACCGATGGTCGAGCAGGTGCCCGAGCGCATCACGATCCGTCTCGGCGGCGATGTCGTCGCCGATACGTGGGATGCCGTGCGGGTGCTCGAGACCAGTCACCCTCCGGTGTACTACCTGCCGATCGCCGACTTCATCGATGGCGCGCTCTCGAACGCCTCCGGCTCATCGTTCTGCGAGTTCAAGGGCTCAGCGCGCTATCTCGACGTGCGTGGCGGAGGCCTGGTGGCCGCGGGCGCGGCATGGAACTACCCGGATCCGTCGCCCGGTTTCGAGGTGCTGAGCACCCGGGTGGCCGTGTACGCGGGGCCGATGGACGAGTGCACCGTCGGCGATGAGGTCGTCGTGCCACAGCCTGGCGGGTTCTACGGCGGCTGGGTGACGTCGTCCGTCGTCGGCCCGTTCAAGGGCGTGCCGGGCTCCATGGGCTGGTGACACCGGCTTCACCCCACCCCGTCAGAACGCGCGCAGGTTGGCCTGCAGACCGCCGTCGACATACTCGCGTCGCAGGATGCCACGGCGCCGCAGCACAGGCACGAGCTCGTCGAGCGTGCGGTGCAGCGTCACGGGGTGGAAGTCGCCCCACAGCAGCACACCGTCGTTGCCCCATTCGCCGAGTTCCTCGATCAGGTCGGCGAACTCCTCGGCTGTCCCGACGAAGCCCGAGCGGTCGGCGATGCGTCCGGCGCGGGCGAGGGCGGTGAGATGGGCGCGCAGCGGAGCGTCCTTGCCGCGGTCGCCGATCAGACGCTGGATGCTGCCGCGCGAGACGTGCTCGCCGAAGATCGACACGTCGAGCGGTCGGTCGAGATCGAGCGACGTGAGGTCGGTCTCGAGATCACTGGACTGTTTGCGAGCGATCTGCACGAGGGCTGAGTCGTCGGGGTGCGCGGATGCAGCGACGATGCGGTCTGCTTCCTCCGCGGACGACGTGATCACGGGCTGGATCGCGAACAGGATCTTGATGTCGGCGGCCGAACGCCCGGAGGCGATCGCCGCGTCGTGGATCTTCGCGCGGTAGGCGCGCACGGATGCCTCGTCGAGCGGAGCGAGGGCGAGTTGGACGTCGGAGTTGGCGCCGGCGAATCCGAGGCCGCGCCCCGAGCCGCCGGGGGAGACGATCGCCGGCTCCCCATCGGTGAACGGCACGGCGTTCAGGGGGCCGTCGAACGCGAAGTGCTCGCCGCGGTGACGCACGGTGCTCAGCTTCGAGCCGTCCGCGAACACGTCGGTGTCCCGATCGCCGACCAATGCTCCGTCGCCCCAGCTGCGCCAGAGCGACCGGATGCCGGAGAGCCATTCCTCGGCCCGGTCGTAGGCGGCATCGTGTCCGAGCTGCGCCGCCGCGGAGAAGTGACGCGCGCTGCCCGTGTCGGTCACCACGTTGAGTCCGAGACGGTGGCCGCTGAGGTGCTGGAGGGTCGAGAACTGCCGCGCGGCCGTGTAGGGAAGGTACGCCGCCGGGTTCACGGTGGGCACGACTCCGAGGTGGCGTGTCGCCTGGAACAGATACGGAGCGAGAAGCAGCGGGTCGTGCTTGGGGCCTCCGAAAGCGTGGCGTACACGGAGGTCGATCGTGTCCGGGGAGCCGAGAGACGGCGCGTCCTCGATGATGACGAGGTCGAAGCCGGCCTGCTCGAGGGTCCGGGCCGCCTCCTGATAGATCTCGGGACGCGTCCAGTCGTAGTCCCAGTCCAGAGACGGATAGCCCCACCCCTGGGGGCCGAAACCGCGAGCGAGGAACCAGCCGAAGTGCTGGGGCCTGGTCATGCGACGGCCTCTCGCGCCGGCTCGAGCACCCGGTCGAGATCGGCGATGAGGTCGGACACGTCTTCGATGCCGACCGACAGTCGAAGTGTTCCCGGTTGGACGCCGAGGATGTCGCGCTCTTCCGGTGTCCTGTGCGAGTGGCTGGTGGTCGCGGGATGCAGCACCAGTGAGCGCACGTCGCCGATGTGGGTCATGTGCGTGAAGACCTCGACGCTCTCGACGAAGTCCCGCGCGGCGTCGATGCCTCCGCGGAGGGTGAACGTGAAGATCGAACCGTATCCGCCGTGCAGATACCGCTGCGCGAGGGCGTGATCGGGGTGGGTCTCGAGGCCCACGTGATCGACGCTCTCGACTGCATCGTGCGCCGCCAGCCAACGGGCCACCTCGAGCGCGTTGCGCGACTGTCGTTCGACCCGGAGGCCGAGGGTCTCGGCGCCCTGTCCGATCAGGAACGCGTTGAGAGGAGACGGCGAGGCGCCGAAACGGGGAGCCACCGATTCGCGGGCATAGGCGATCCGAGCGTTGCCGCCGTGTCGGGCGAAGACACTCGGGAAGCCCCCGCGCCCTGGGAGCACCAGATGAGGAGCATTGTGACCGGCCTTCTCGGCATCGAAGCGACCGTCATCGAGGATCACACCTCCGAGCACCGACCCGTGACCTGCGAGGAACTTCGATGCGGAGTGCACGACCATGGCGGCGCCGTGCTCGATCGGACGCAGCAGGAAGGGGGTCGCGAGTGTGTTGTCGACGATGAGGGGGATCGCGAACTCGTCCGCGACCGCGCTCACTGCGGCGATGTCGAGGATGTCGTTGCGCGCGTTCGCGATCGACTCCGCGAACAGTGCGCGCGTCGTGGGGCGGATCGCATCGCGCCACGCGTCCGGGTCTGCGATCTCGTCGATGAACGTCGTCTCGATGCCGAGGCGCGCGAGGTTGTCGAGCAGGAGTCCCCGGGTGCCCTCGTAGATGTGCGTCGATGACACGATGTGGTCTCCGGCGCCGGCTACGGTCAGCAAAGCCGTGACGACCGCGGCCTGACCGCTCGCGACGAGCACGGCCTCCGCGGCCGATTCGAGAGAGGCGAGCTGCCGTTCGACGGCGCTTACCGTCGGGTTGCCCGTCCGGGTGTAGCCGAAACCGGCGCCGGTGCCGAAGTGGTCGGCCGCGTGGTCGAAGTCGTCGAACTCGAAGCCCGCCGTCAGATAGATCGGTGTCGCCCTCGACGACGCAGCGCCCTGATTCCGGGCGGCGTGGACCGCTCTGGTGGCGAAGCCGGTCGTGTCGTCGGTCATGCGGATGCCTCTCGAAGGTGCGGGTGACAGTAGCGTGTCATGCGGCGACTCCGGTCGCTGAAGCGGTGGTAATCTGACGTCATGCGGATCGTGCTCCTCCTTAGCGGCCGCGACGAGACCTCGTTCTGAGCCCCTCCTCGTCGCGGAGTCCATCGTGGGCCGAACCGCCAGCTTCAGGAGAGACGCAATGAACATCCCCGCAGCAGACACTGCTCCCGCTCGTCCCAGGACCCTCGCCGAGAAGGTCTGGGACGACCACCTCGTCGTCAAGGGCGAGAACGGCGAGCCGGACCTCATCTACATCGACCTGCACCTGGTGCACGAGGTCACGAGCCCCCAGGCGTTCGACGGACTGCGAACGGAGGGTCGTCCGCTGCGCCGACTCGACCTGACGATCGCCACCGAAGACCACAACACGCCCACGTGGGACATCGACAAGCCCATCGCCGACCTCACGAGCCGCACCCAGATCGAGACGCTGCGCCGCAACGCTGCCGAGTTCGGCGTGCGTCTGCACTCTCTGGGTGATGCCGAGCAGGGCATCGTGCACGTCGTGGGTCCGCAGCTGGGACTCACGATGCCGGGCATCACGGTGGTCTGCGGCGACTCCCACACATCGACCCACGGTGCTTTCGGCGCCATGGCGTTCGGCATCGGCACGAGCGAGGTCGAGCACGTCATGGCGACGCAGACGCTCCCGCTCAAGCCCTTCAAGACGATGGCCATCACGGTCGAGGGGACACTGCGTCCCGGAGTCACCGCGAAGGACATCATCCTCGCCGTGATCGCGAAGATCACGACGGGTGGCGGTCAGGGGTACGTCCTGGAGTTCCGTGGCAGTGCGATCCGCGCGCTGTCCATGGAAGGCCGCATGACCATCTGCAACATGTCGATCGAGGCCGGCGCCCGCGCGGGCATGGTCGCTCCCGACGAGACGACCTTCGAGTACCTGAAGGGTCGTCCGCACGCGCCCAAGGGCCAGGATTGGGACGACGCCGTCGCCTATTGGCGCACGCTCCCGACCGACGAGGGCGCGACGTTCGACGCCGAGGTCTTCATCGACGCCGACGAACTCGAGCCCTTCGTGACGTGGGGCACCAACCCAGGTCAGGGCAGCTCGCTTTCGGCAGCAGTTCCCGACCCCGCTCAGATCGCCGACGCCAATGAGCGCGCCGCAGCGGAGCGCGCGCTCGAGTACATGGATCTGGTCCCCGGTACGCCGCTCAAGGACGTGCCGGTCGACGCGGTCTTCATGGGGTCGTGCACGAACAGCCGCATCGAGGACCTCCGCGCGTTCGCGTCGATCATCGAAGGCAAGAAGAAGGCCGACGGCGTCCGCGTCATGGTCGTGCCAGGATCGGCCCGCGTGCGGCTCGAGGCCGAGGCTGAAGGCCTCGACAAGATCATCAAGGACTTCGGCGCAGAGTGGCGTTTCGCCGGCTGCTCGATGTGCCTCGGAATGAACCCCGATCAGCTCGCTCCGGGCGAGCGGTGCGCATCGACGTCGAATCGCAACTTCGAGGGTCGGCAGGGCAAGGGCGGTCGCACGCACCTGGTGTCGCCGCTCGTCGCCGCGGCGACCGCGATCCGCGGCACGCTGTCGAGTCCCAGCGACCTGAACGAGATGGCGGAGGTCTGACCATGGAGAAGTTCATCACCCACACGGGAATCGCGGCTCCGTTGAAGCGCTCGAACGTCGACACCGACCAGATCATCCCGGCCGTGTTCCTCAAGCGCGTCACCAAGACCGGCTTCGAGGACGCGCTGTTCCACGGGTGGCGCCAGGACCCGGAGTTCGTGCTCAACCAGCCCGCTTTCCAGGGAGCGTCGGTGCTCGTCGCCGGACCGGATTTCGGCACCGGATCGAGCCGAGAGCACGCCGTGTGGGCACTGCGCGACTTCGGGTTCGCCGTCGTCCTGAGCCCGCGCTTCGCCGACATCTTCCGAGGCAACTCGGGCAAGCAGGGGCTCGTCGCCGCGACCATCTCCGAAGAGGATCTCGAGCGGATCTGGGCCGAGATCGACCGGAATCCCGGGGCATCCATCACCGTGGACCTCGAGGCGCGGGTGGCGTCGATCGGTGAGATCCAGGCTGACCTCGGGATCGACGATTACACTAGATGGCGGCTCCTCGAAGGGCTCGATGACATCGGGCTCACGCTGCGCAACGAAGACAAGATCGCGCAGTTCGAGGCCCGTCGCGAGTCGTGGCGGCCCCGGACCCTTCCCGTTCAGTGAACGGCGGGGCGGGGGAGCCGAGGGCGACCCCGCCCCGAATTCCGTTGAACGAAGTGAGGCTCCGAATGACGACACCTGTGCGCGACGCTCTTCCGGACGGAGTCCCCCCACTCACCGGAGACGTCCTCGCCATTCGTGGAGGGCGCCCGCTGCGCGGCCGCGTCGACGTCAAGGGCGCGAAGAACCTCGCGACCAAGGCGATGGTCGCCTCGCTCCTCGGAGAGACCGTCAGCGTGCTGCGCGACGTCCCCGCCATCAGCGATGTCGCCGTCGTGCGCTCGCTGCTCGAGGTGCACGGCGTCCGCGTGTCCGACGGCGATGAGCCGGGTGCTCTCGTCTTCGACCCGAGCGATGTCGAATCGGCGCACTTCGAAGAGATCGACGCCCACGCCGGCGCCTCCCGCATCCCGATCCTGTTCTGCGGACCCCTCCTGCACCGTCTCGGTCAGGCCTTCATCCCCGACCTCGGCGGATGCCGCATCGGCGACCGCCCGATCGACTTCCATCTGGACGCGCTCCGCAAGTTCGGCGCGATCGTCGAGAAGCTGCCGAGCGGTATCCGTCTCTCCACCGGCGGCACGCGTCTGCACGGGGCCAACATCCACCTCCCGTACCCGAGCGTCGGGGCCACCGAGCAGGTCCTCCTGACCGCCGTTCGCGCCGAGGGTACGACCGAGCTGCGCAACGCAGCCATCGAGCCCGAGATCATGGATCTGATCGCCGTGCTGCAGAAGATGGGCGCGATCATCTCGTACGAGCCGAACCGCGTCATCCTCATCGAGGGCGTCGAGACTCTGCGCGGCTACGACCACCGGTCGATCTTCGACCGCAACGAGGCGGCCTCCTGGGCATCCGCGGCGCTGGCCACCGACGGCGAGATCTTCGTCGGCGGAGCCAAGCAGCAGGAGATGCTCACCTTCCTCAACATCTTCCGCAAGGCGGGCGGCTGGTTCGACATCAAGGAAGACGGCATCCTCTTCCGCCGCGACGGCGAGCTCAAGCCCGTCGTCGTCGAGACCGACGTGCACCCCGGCTTCATGACCGACTGGCAGCAGCCGCTCGTGGTCGCGCTGACGCAGGCCAACGGCCGCTCGGTCGTGCACGAGACGGTCTATGAGAATCGTCTGGGCTTCACCGACGCGCTCGTCAAGATGGGGGCCGACATCGTCGTGCACCCCCGCGGACTGCAGGACGGGCCCCGCCGTGTTCCGCGCCGCGATCTCGAGCAGGCCGCGGTCATCACCGGCCCGACCCCGCTGCATGCCGCGGATATCGTCGTTCCCGACCTGCGCGGCGGGTACAGCCACGTCATCGCGGCTCTGACCGCCGAGGGCGAGTCGAGGGTGTCCGGGGTGGACATCCTCAGCCGTGGCTACGAGAAGTTCCTCGCCAAGCTCGACGCCGTGGGCGCCGACTTCGACGTCATCCGGTGACCCGGATGGGTTCCCGGTCACGCGAGACGACGCGGCCCAGTGTGTTCTGGCCGCTCGCGGCGATCGCCGTGCCGTTGATCTCCCTGCTGGCGAAGATGCGCATCACCGGCGCCGAGAAGCTCCCTCGTGAGGGGGCCTACGTCCTGGCTCCCAACCACTACTCGGAGTTCGATCCGCTCATCGTGGCACTCGCGGTGTGGCGGATCGGGCGCGCGCCCCGATTCATGGCCAAGGAGAGCCTGTTCAAGGTTCCCGTGCTCGGATGGATTCTGCGTCGCACGGGAATGATCCCGGTGGCTCGTTCGTCATCGGCATCGGCCGCGAAGCAGACGCTGAAGCAGTCGGCCGAACTGGTCGAGCACGGGCGCGGGGTGATCGTGTACCCCGAGGGCACTCTGACGCGCGATCCCGACATGTGGCCGATGCGCGGCAAGTCAGGCGCCGTGCGGCTGGCTCTGACCGACGGCCTCCCGTTGATCCCGATGGCCCAGTGGGGCACCCAGGAGATCATGGGGCGATACCAGAAGGGGCTGAGCCTGTGGCCGCTGCGCAAGCGCGTGGACGTGATCATCGGCGACCCGGTCGACGTGTCGGACCTGCGTGGCCGTGCGGGCGAGACCGCGGCACTGAATGAGGCCACAGAACGGCTGATGAACGCGATCACCGCGTTGCTCGAAGAGCTGCGCGGCGAGAAGGCGCCGGCTGAACGCTGGAACCCTGCCTCGCACGGACAGAAGGAGACGGGTCGCCTTGACTCCTAAGCGCAACACGCCAGCGGGCCCCCGAGTCGCCGTCATCGGCGCAGGCAGCTGGGGCACGACGTTCGGGAAGATCCTCGCCGACGGCGGTGCGCAGGTCACGATGTGGGCTCGTCGCGCCGAACTCGCGCACGAGATCGACGAGGCCAAGCGCAACTCGCGCTATCTGCCCGGCATCAACCTGCCGCGCACCATGGCGGCGACGCATGAGTTGGCGATCGCGCTGCGTGACGTCGACCAGGTGTACCTCTCGGTGCCGAGCCAGTCGCTGCGCGAGAACCTCAAGGCGCTGCGACCGTTGCTGTCCGACAACGACGCGAAGATCGTCAGCCTGATGAAGGGCGTCGAACGCACGACGGGGCTGAGGATGAGCCAGGTCATCGAGCAGGAGCTGCGGTGCGATCCCGACCGCATCGCCGTGGCTTCGGGGCCGAACCTCGCGCTCGAGATCGCCCGGGAGCAGCCGACGGCCGCCGTGATCTCCTCGCGCAGCCAGGAGACGGCCGAGGAGGTCGCTCGTGCGGCTCGTAACTCGTACTTCCGGACCTTCGTCAACACCGATGTGATCGGCACGGAGTTCGGGGGAGTGCTGAAGAACCTGATCGCGGTGGCGATCGGCATCGTCGACGGCGTCGGGTACGGCGAGAACACCAAGGCGTCGATCATCACGCGCGGACTCGTCGAGATGACCGACTTCGCGGTCGCGAACGGCGCGCACCCCGAGACGCTCCAGGGGCTCGCGGGTCTGGGAGACCTCATCGCGACGTGCCAGTCTCCGCTGAGCCGCAACAACACGGCCGGGCGCCTGCTCGGCCAGGGATACAGCTTCCAGGACGTCGTCAAGCAGATGCAGCAGACTGCCGAGGGCCTCGCGTCCGTCGCGCCGGTGCTGCAGCTCGCGCGCGAGTCCGAGGTGCACATGCCCATCGTCGAGCAGGTGAAGATGGTGCTCGACGGCAAGATGAACCCGCGCGACATCGCACCCCACCTGACGACGGACGACGACACCCCGCAGGGTGAGAGGACCAACCATGGACAAGCAGACGGTGGTGGTGCTCTTCGGAGGGCGCTCCAGCGAGCATTCGATCAGTTCCGCAACGGCGGGCGGAGTGCTGGGCGCGATTGATCGCGATCGCTATGCGGTGATCCCCGTCGGGATCACCCGCGAGGGGGCTTTCGTCCTCGAAGACGACGACCCGTCGAAGTTCCCGCTGGATGCAGCGCATCTGCCCGAGGTCGCCGACAACGGCACCAGGGTGCTGTGGCCCGAACCCGGCGGGGACCGGACGTTGCGCGTCGTGCGCCCGGATGGGACCAGCGAATCGCTCGGTCATGTCGACGTCGTGCTGCCGCTGCTGCATGGGCTGCATGGCGAGGATGGAGCCATCCAGGGTTTCTTCGAGGTCATCGACATGCCCTACGCGGGCTGCGGAATCCTTGATTCCGCGGTCTCGTTGGACAAGCACTTCACGAAGTTGGCACTCACGTCCGCGGGCATCGCGGTATCGCCGGGGATTACGGTGCGGAGGAACGAGTGGCAGGCCGATCCGGCGATCGTCCGCGATCGGATCGCCGAGCTGGGCGATGTGGTCTTCGTCAAGCCGGCGAGTGCCGGATCGAGCGTCGGCGTGTCGCGCGTCGACCACGGGGACGGCCTCGATGCCGCCATGGAGATCGCGTTCGCCGAAGACGGCAAGGTACTCGTCGAGACGCAGGTCGTCGGGCGTGAGATCGAGGTGGGCGTTCTGGCCGGGCGCCCCGGCGAGCGGGCACGCGCCTCACTGCCGGGCGAGGTCGTGCTCACCTCACGCAGCTTCTACGACTTCGAGGGCAAGTATCTCGGCGGTGACGGTGTAGAGATCGTGTGCCCCGCGGACGTCGACGATGTGTTGATCGAGCGGCTGCGCGAGACCGCAGTCCGAGTCTTCGAGGCGGTGGACGCCAAGGGCCTCGCCCGCGTCGACTTCTTCGTGACGCCCTCCGGAGAGCTCGTCGTCAACGAGCTCAACACGATGCCCGGATTCACGCCGATCTCGATGTTCCCGAAGTGCTGGGTGGCATCCGGACTCAGCTACGGCGACCTGATCTCCGAGCTGATCGAAGCGGGCCTGCGCCGCTGATCGGGAGGCGTCCGGTCAACCTTCGGCGGATCCCGCGTCAGGGGAATCCTCGGTGGGCACCCGGTCCGTGCACCGAGCCGTCGCCGGTTCGAGGCCGGACTGGATGCTCGTCGAGAGACTCTCGACAACCGTGCGGAAGTCGATCTCCTCGCCGCGGCGGATCATCACCTCGACGGCGGGATCGCGACCGTAGGTCACCAGACGCTGGCGCTCCTCCTCCTGGTCGAGCACGAGCCAGTCGACGCTTCCGATCGTGGTGCAGACTTCGGTCGACGGTGCCGGCGGCTCGACGCCGCAGCGCAGCACGACCGTCGGGTCACCCCAGGCACCGGTGGCTTGGGCATCGGTCCACACGCGGTCCAGATCGCCTACGGCGTCGGGGAGCAGGACGGAGACCTCCGCGCATGCCGGATTGTTCGCGTCGTCGGCCGGCTCCAGATGGATCGTGGTCGAGCATCCGGAAAGCGCCGCGACAAGGGCCAGAGACCCCGCGGTGACGGCGAGACGACGAGAACGGGGCATGCATCCAGGCTACCTTTGACTGCATGTCCTCCCGACCTCGCGACGATGATCCGACCCTCGCCGATCTTTCGGAGGGGGAGATCCTGCGGGCCATCCTGGCGAGGACTTCGCGGGCCAGTCACGCGATCATCGGACCCGGTGACGACGCGGCCGTGATCGCGACTCCGTCCGGATCCGTGGTCGCCACGACCGACACACTGGTGCACGGTCCTGACTTCCGGCTCGCGTGGTCGTCGGGGTATGACCTCGGGTGGAAGGCCGCGGCGGTGAACCTCGCCGACGTCGCCGCCATGGGTGCGCGCCCGACCGCGCTGCTCGTCGCGCTGGCGGTTCCACGCGATCTGCGGCTCTCCTTCGTCGAACAGCTCGCAGACGGATTGCGCGAGGCGTGCACGGCTCTCGCGCCCGGCTGCGCAGTCGTCGGTGGCGATCTCACCGTCTCCGACGTCCTCACCGTGGCTGTCACGGCCCTCGGCGATCTCGAGAGTCGGCCGCCCGTGACGCGCTCGGGTGCGCGGGTCGGCGATGTGGTCGCGGTGGCGGGGGAGCTCGGCCACGCCGCCCACGGACTCGCCGTGCTCTTCGGCAGGTTCCGCGATGGCGACACACCGATCGCTGTCGATCCGTCCGTGCTCGGACGGGGTGAGAGCGCGGCGCTGGCGGCGCAGCTGCGTCCGTCGCCGCCGATCGGCCTCGGACCGTTCGCCGCCACGGCCGGAGCCACCGCGATGATGGACATCTCGGACGGTCTCGCGCTCGATGCACGACGGATGGCGGCGGCCTCGGCCGTCACGATCGCCCTCGACAGCGCAGCCCTCGGAGACTCTCCGCAGCGTGCTCTCGCCGGCGGCGAGGATCACGCGCTGCTCGCCACCTTCCCTCCGGGGATGCTGCCGTCGGGCTTCCGCATCATCGGGGCTGTGATCCCGCAGGGCGACCACGGTCTACTGGTCGACGACGCCCCCGCCGACGTGAGCGGCTGGGACCCCTATCGAGACTGGGATTCGACCTCGGGCTGAGGCGTCTCGGACGCGAGAGCGGGCTCGGCCCACCAGAGAGCGGTGTCTCCGTACGCCTTCTCGCGGATCAGCTGCAGGCCGGCTGCCCGGAGATCGGGAGGTGTAGAGCGCCGCGCACGCTCGATGATCACGAGGGCATCGGGGGCGAGACTCGGTGCGAGTGCGATGAGGTCGGCGGTCATCGCGTCGTCGTCGAGGTCGTACGGCGGGTCTGAGAAGACGAGGTCGTACGGGCCGGAGGCGCGCTGCAGGAACGACCGGACCGTGCTCTGGTGCACCTTTGCGCCGGACGCGCCGGCCTTCGCGACGGCGGCGGCATTGCGGCGGACGACAGCCGCAGCATCTCGCCCGTGCTCGACGAGATCGGCGCTGGCCGCGCCGCGACTGAGCGTCTCCAATCCCAGCGCACCCGAGCCGGCGTAGAGATCGAGCACCCGGGCTCCGACGATCGCGTCGGCGGACTCCAGTGCTCCGAAGAGCGACTCCCGTACACGGTCGCTGGTGGGGCGCGTTCCTGCGTGGGGCACGTCGAGCCGCGCGCCGCGTGCCTTTCCGGCGATGATCCTCGTCACCCGTTCACGATACGACAGCTGCGGCGCACGTCGTGTCCGTGCGGCCTCCTAGACTCGGATCATGTCGCTCACGCTGGATTCGTCGCTGGAGGAGGCGCTGGGCACGACGCCGGCGAAGTCTCTCGATCGGGCGTTCAGCATGAAGACGGTCGGCGATCTCGTGTCGCACTATCCCCGGCGCTACGCCGACCCCGGCGAGCTGACGCCCATCCGCGAGCTTCCGCTCGGCGAGACCGTGACGATCGTCGCCGAGGTGCTGTCGTCGAGTGCCAGGGCGATGCGCAATCGACGGGGCGCGATGGTCGATGTCGTGATCGGCGACGGCATCGGCAAGATGTCGCTCACGTTCTTCGCGAAGAACCTCGGTGCGGCCAAGTGGCGGTCCGAGGACCTCGCAGTCGGTCGTCGCGGCGTCTTCTCGGGCAAGGTCGGCGAGTTCAACGGGATGACGCAGTTCGCGCATCCGGAGTACGAGCTCTTCGACGACGAGGATTCAGCCAGGCGGCGCGCGGACGCACGCGCAGCCGTGCTGATCCCGATCTACCCCGCGACGTCGACGCTGCAGACCTGGCAGATCGCGAAGTTCATCACCGGAGTGCTCGACGGTCTCGGTGACGTGCCCGAGCCTCTCGCTGCGGACGTCCGCAAGCGCGAGGAGCTGCTGACCGCGAGAGAGGCGCTCGAGCAGATCCATCGGCCGAATACCCGCAACGACATCGATCCTGCAGTCCGCACGCTGCGGATGCATGAGGCGCTCACCCTGCAGACCGCGCTCCTGCAGCAGCGCGACGCGGTGCGATCGCTCGCGGCCACGGCGCGAGCGGCGAAGCCCGGGGGGCTGCTCGAGCGGTTCGATGCCTCGCTGCCCTACGATCTCACGCCCGATCAGCAGACCGTCGGCGAGCAGGTCGCGAAAGACCTGGTCGGCTCCTGGCCGATGAACCGGCTCGTGCAGGGCGAGGTCGGCTCCGGCAAGACGCTCGTCGCCCTGCGTGCGATGCTCCAGGTCGCCGAGTCCGGTGGCCAGGCCGCGCTCATCGCACCGACCGAGGTCTTGGCGGGCCAGCATCTGCGGTCGATATCGAAGATGCTCGGACCCGAGCTTGCACCGCTCGTGATGCCCACGCTGCTCACCGGGCAGATGCCGGCCGCAGCGCGACGCAAGGCTGCGCTGCGCGTGGCCTCCGGACAAGCGCTGATCGTGGTCGGCACCCACGCGCTGCTCGGCGAGAAGACGACGTTCGCAGATCTCGGGCTCGTCGTGGTCGACGAGCAGCACCGATTCGGAGTCGAGCAGCGTGAGGCGCTCCGCGCCAAGGGGTCCAGTCCGCACGCGCTCGTCCTCACCGCCACACCCATCCCTCGCACCGTCGCGATGACGGTCTTCGGGGACCTCGACACCTCGGTGATCCGCACGATGCCGAAGGGGCGCGCGGGAATCGAGTCGTTCGTCGCCCCGCTCGCCGAGCATCCCGGGTGGTTCAACCGCGTGTGGGAGCGCGCTGCCGAGGAGATCGCCCAAGGGCGCCAGGTCTTCGCGGTGTGCGCCGCGATCGACACCACGAAGAAGACGGCCGAGGCGGGGGAGCCCGCTCTGCTCCAACCCGAGGGTGCCTCCGGTCCGCGCTGGGGCGTGGTGCAGCTCAACGAGGCGCTGGCGACGCACCCCAAGCTCGGTGGTCTCCGTCGAGCGGTGCTGCACGGACGCATGCCCTCGGACGAGAAGGACGCGGTCATGCAGGCCTTCGCCCGGGGCGAGATCGACCTGCTGCTCGCGACGACCGTCATCGAGGTCGGTGTCGACGTGCCCAACGCCTCGACCATGATCGTCCTCGACGCCGACCGCTTCGGCGTCTCCCAGCTGCATCAACTCAGGGGTCGCGTGGGCCGAGGCGGCGTGCCAGGGCTGTGTCTGCTCGTGACCGAGGCGGAAGCCGGTTCTGTGGCGCGCGAGCGGGTCGACGCGGTCGCAGCGACCCTCGACGGTTTCGCCCTCGCCGAGGTCGACCTCGAGCTGCGCGGCGAAGGCGACGTGCTCGGCGCCGCACAGGCAGGCGTACGGTCGTCGTTGAAGCTGCTGCGCGTGGTCAAGGACTCCGGTCTGATCGTCCGGGCGCGCGAACTCGCCGAGGCGATCCTCGCAGCCGACCCCGGTCTCGATGCGAACCCAGGGCTCAGATCCGCCATCGAACGACGGGTGAGCGACGACGACCGCGCGGCCCTGGCCAAGAACTGACCCGAGCACGCGTGCCCTAGGCTGGGGGCATGAGCAGCCGGATCGCCGTCGTCCCGGGTTCCTTCGACCCGCCGACCCTGGGCCACCTCGACGTCATCCGTCGGGCCGCCAAGCTGTACGACGAGCTGCATGTGCTCGTCGTTCACAACCCCGGCAAGGAGGCGATGCTGCCGATCGCGGCGCGGCTGTCGCTCATCGAGCAGTCCATCGCCGACGAGGGCATGGAAGGCAACGTCGTCGTCGGATCGTGGAGCATGGGTCTTCTGGTCGACTATGCACGTGATGTGGGCGCCGGCGTGCTGGTCAAGGGGATCCGCTCGCAGATCGACGTCGCCTACGAATCGCCGATGGCGATCGTCAACCGGCACCTCGCCGACATCGAGACGGTCTTCCTGCTGCCCGACCCGGCGCATGCTCTCGTGTCCAGCTCTCTCGTGCGACAGGTGGCGGGGCTCGGCGGCGATGTGTCGCCTTTCGTCCCTCGCGCGGTCGCCGATTTCCTCGACACCGGGTCTCGCGGGATCTGAAGCCGCGCCCCTGAGCGCCGCGCTCAGCCCGAAGCCAGCCTCCCGCCGCGTGTAGCCGGTACCATTGCTGGGTGCGTTCCCGAATGAGTGGTCCTTTCGTCCTCCCCGTCCGCGACATCGTCCGCAAGCCGGGAGAGATGCGCGAACATGAGTTCTCCGTGACCCTGAAGGACGCCTGGGGAGAGGGGATCGTGTCGTATGAGGCCGGTTCCGAACTCGACCTGGATGTGCGTCTGGAGTCGGTCCACGAGGGCATTCTGGTCTCGGGAATCGTCGATGGGGAGTACGCCGGAGTGTGCGGTCGCTGCCTCATCGACATCGCTCGGCCCGTCGAAGTCGAGTTCCAGGAGCTTTTCGCGTATCCTGGTGAGGAAGAAACTGACTTCGAGGTTCAAGACGACCACGTGGATCTTGAAACTCTAGTCAGGGATGCGGCCGTATTGGCGCTTCCATTTCAGCCGGTGTGTCAGCCGGATTGCCCCGGGCTCGACCCGAAGACGGGCGAGAGGCTGACAGCGAGCACCGACAAGGAGCAGGCGGCTCCCATCGATCCTCGGTGGAGCGCGCTCCAGAACATCACAGACCAAGACGGCACGGAAGAATCTCGTGCCGCCGAGAAAGAAGAGAGCTAGTCATGGCTGGTAACCCCCCGAAGCGCAAGGTATCCCGTTCGAACACCCGCTCGCGCCGCGCGCAGTGGAAGGCGGCGCCCATCGCTCTCGTCAAGACCGTCGAGAACGGCAAGACGGTCTACAGCCGTCCGCACCAGGCGAAGGTCGTCACCGACTCGCAGGGCACCGAGCTCTTCCTCGAGTACAAGGGTCGCAAGGTCGCCGACGTCTGAGTCGCGACTTCACTACTGTGACTGAAGTCCCTGGGGGGACGAGACCTCTCCCAGAGAAGCTCCGCGTCGATATCGACGCGGAGCTTCTGGAGTTGGCGCTCACCCATCGTTCGTATGCGTACGAGCATGGCGGCATCCCTCACAACGAACGTCTCGAGTTCCTCGGCGACTCCGTTCTCGGTCAGGCCGTCACGGTGATGCTCTTCACGACCCACCCTGGGCTCGATGAGGGCGAACTCGCCAAGCGGCGTGCGAGCGTCGTCTCGACGGTCGCACTCGCAGAGGTGGCCAGAGGCATCGATCTGGGCAGCCACCTGCTGCTGGGTCGAGGTGAAGAGCAGACCGGCGGACGCGATAAGGATTCGATCCTCGCCGACACGATGGAAGCCGTCATCGGCGCGACCTATCTGTCAGCGGGGCCCGACGCGGCCACCGACCTCGTGCTCCGTCTGACCGAGCCTCTCCTCGCCGACCCCGAGCGCTACGGCGCTGCCATGGACCCGAAGACCAGTCTTCAGGAGCTGGCGGCGCGCGTCGGTGCCACGCCGCCCCAGTATTCGGTGGAGGCCAGCGGCCCAGACCACGATCGCCGCTTCCTCGCGACCGTGAGCGTCGGCGATGTGGCGATGACCGGCAAGGGCAGCAGCAAGAAGACTGCAGAGATGGCGGCCGCGCTCAGCGCATGGCGCTTCCTCAACGAGCGTGCCTGAGCTTCCCGAAGTCGAGGTGGTGCGAGCAGGTCTCGCTCCGGCTGCGGTCGGTTCCGTCATCACGGGGGTGAGCGTGTTCGATGAGCGCGCTCTGACACGTCATGCCGCGGGTTCCTCCGACTTCGTCTCGCGTCTGGAAGGACGCACGTTCACCGCCGCCGAGCGACGAGGCAAGTTCCTCTGGCTTCCGCTCGACGCCGAGGATTCCGCATTGATCGCGCACCTCGGGATGAGCGGGCAGATGCTGCTCCGAACCCCGGATGCCGAGGCGGAGCGCCACGAGCGCATTCGCATCGGCATCGAGCATCCGCAGCACGGGGAGCTCGCGATCGTGTTCGCCGATCAGAGGACGTTCGGGTCGCTGGCCGTCGACCGTCTGGTGCCGGACGGGCCGACGATGATTCCCACCCAGGTCGTGCACATCGCGCGCGACCCACTCGACCCTCTCTTCGACGATGGCGTCCTCGCTCGCGCGCTCGTCAGACGGGGCAGCGCGATCAAGCGGGTGCTGCTCGACCAGCAGGTGATCAGTGGTGTGGGCAACATCTACGCCGATGAGGCGCTGTGGGCGGCGCGCATCCACCCCGAGACTCTCGCGAGTTCGCTGTCGACAACCGCGATCGGCCGCCTCCTCGCCGAGATCCGGGTGGTGCTCGCCAAGGCGCTGGCCGAGGGCGGCACGAGTTTCGATGCTCAGTACGTCAACGTGAACGGACAGGCCGGGTACTTCGCCCATTCCCTCAACGCGTACGGTCGAGGCGGTCAGCCGTGCCCTCGGTGCGGCACTCTGATCCGTCGACAGGCATTCATGAACCGATCGAGCCATTTCTGCCCCCGCTGCCAGCGTCGACGGTGAGGCTCAGGCGATCTCGAATGATCGCGCGAGCAGTGGCCGGGTCGCACGCGTGCTCACCCATACGATGCCGATTCCTGCCGCAAGCACGGCGCCGATCGTCAGCAACGACTCGGGGGCGGTGATCAGCGCGATCCCGAGCAGGGGGAACACGAGCACTGCTGCGCAGATGGCCGATCCGATCGCGGTGACGAGCAGCGGTGACATGATCGCGCGGCGACGCGCGTCGTCGACGGTGTCGAAGGGCATCCCGAGACGGTGCAGACTCTGGTGCAGTTCGCGCTGATCGAGCACGGAGGCGGCCTGATTCACCCCGACGGACGCTGCGACCATCAGGAAGGAGGCGACCAGCGTGATGACCAGACCGGTGCGCATGTCCACGGCGAGTGCCGCATCAGCAGTCGTCGCGTCGCCGCTGTTCATCACGTTCATCAGTGAGACGCCGGTCCCGGCGAACACGGCCATGAAGCTCGCCATCGCGATGCCGCTCACCTGACGCCATGCGGCCTTGGGTGAGTCCAACACCAGGCGGGCAGCGAGCAGCCGGTCGGCTCGCTCAGCCTTGCGCAGCTGACGCGATGCGGCGACCTTGAGGATCCACGGCCCGATCACGTTGAGCACGGCGAGCGCCACGGCGAACAGAGCAGCCAGCACGGTGATCGTCACCGCGAGCCCCGCGACGGACGGGAAGATCTTGACGAGGACGAAGACCAGAGCCAGCACCGAGATGCCGATGATCGCACGGAACCAGTGCACAGTCGAAGCGGTGGTCCGCAGGCGCACCCCGAGCGGTGAGACGATCACGCGTCGGAGACCCAGCACGGCGCTTCCGGCCGCCACGAGAAGGACTCCTGCCACGACCACGAGGATGCTGAGCGGAGAAAGCACGACGGCGTCGGCGCCGAGAGCCGTGCCACGGAAGGGGATGAGTCCGACGAGGGGAGCGGTCGCCAGATGGACGACGACGCCGGCGACGGCACCTGCGGCCGCGACGAGCACGGATTCGATCACGGTGGCGACGCTGACACCCATCGGAGTCACGCCGAGAAGGCGCAGGGTAGAGAGCCGCTCGTCGCGGCGGCGGGCAGAGAGTCGCGCAGACGCCCCGCCGAGGTTCATCAGGGGCACGACGAGGAGGACGAGAGCGATCGCCGCCAATGCCTGATAGATCGGGGCGTACTCGTCGGTCCAGGTCCAGAACGACTGCGCTCCACCCACGACGGTCAGCACGAGAGCGGCGACGACGCCGAAGGCGACCACGGGAAGCGCCAGGACGGCGTTCTCTCCCTTCGCCGGACGAAGGAGGAGGGCCAGAACGCGGGCGTTCATGCGGACACCGCCGACGATACGATCCGCCCGTCGCGAACCGCGACGATGCGCGAGCATCGAGCGGCGACGTCGGCGTCGTGCGTGACGACGAGGAGGGTGCGCCCCTGCCCGGTCGTCGACCAGAGCAGAGCGTTCATCACGTCCTGCGAGGTGTGCGAGTCGAGCGCCCCGGTCGGCTCGTCGGCGAACACGAGATCCGCACCGGTCGCCTGGGCCCGCGCGATCGCGACGCGTTGCGCCTGCCCGCCCGAGAGCTCCCCGATGCGGCGGTCCTCCATACCGGCGAGTCCCAGTGCGGCGAGCCAGGATGCCGCGTGGGCCGTGGCATCCGCTCTCTTCACACCGTTGATCATCGATGCGAGCGCCACGTTCTCGACGGCGGTGAGCTCAGGGATGAGGAGGCCCTGCTGGAAGACGAAGCCGAACTTCTCCCTGCGCAGCCGGGAACGCGCTGACTCGCCGAGCCCGGCGACCTCCACGGGGTGCCCGGTCGACGGCTGGAACGTCACCGTGCCGGAGTCCGGCGGGACGATGCCGGCGAGCACATGGAGGAGAGTCGTCTTGCCGGATCCGGAGGCACCCATGATCGCCACGGACTCGCCGCGGTGAATCGAGAGATCCACCCCGGCGAGTGCGCGAGTGCTGCCGTAGGCCTTGGTCAGGGAGCGTGCCTCGAGGACGGAGTCGTTCATGCTTCCAGCCTCGCGACCAGACCGGGAGTGCTGCATCGCCCAGGCGGATGATCCGCTCGCGCCCGCGTACACCGCTCGGATGATCTCGGTCAGATCCGCTTCTGCCACGCTCCGGCGTAGGAGACCGGCACGAACCCGATCGCCTCGTTGATGCTCAGCATCGGGCGGTTCTCCTCGGCGTTGAACGTGGAGACCGTCGGGGAGAGCGGCACGAGCTCTCGCCAGTGCAGGAGGTTCGCGCACTTGACGACGGTGCCCAGCCGATGCCCTCGATGCTCGCGCGACACCAGCGTGCCGAGCTGATGCGTGACCCCCGTCCGGTCCGCTCCGACGAGCAGCTCGTTGTATGCCACGATGTCCCCGCTCGGCACGTGCTGCACCGCGACGATCGACAGGGCCTGGCCGGCTCCGGTGAGCCGCCGTTCTCGGCGCACCACTCGCTCCGCGTCCCACTCCTCGGCGACGAAGTCCATCTCGCCGCTCGGCGCATCGGTCGACAGGCGAGCGAGGATCGCTGCATAGCCGTCCCGGAACTCGGGCGGCGTCGGAGCCATCCAATGGAGCACCCGATAGTCGTCTCCCGCGGCCGCCTGCGCAGATTCCAGAGCGGCGCGGAGCGCGGCGGGGTCCGACCGCAGATCGAACTCGCTGTTGCGTTCGACCTGTTCGAAGTCGTACCCGCGGGCTTCGAGCGCGTCTGACAGCGGGATCGCCGGGATTCGACCCCACCCCGTCCGCGGGGAGATCATCCGTTCGGACTCGATCGGCCGGTGCAGCGTCCAGATCTGCACCAGAGACCGACCATGGGCGCGAGCCTCCGACTCGGCGAGCGTCAGGAGGGCATCCTCGACACCGATTCCCCAGTGCTTCTCGGGCACGAGGAGGTCTGCCTCCGCCGCCGTCGCATCCGCCTCCTGGGCATACGCGACCGTGATCATGCCCACGATCTCGTCGCCGTTCCTGGCCACGAATCCGGTCTGCAGGGTGTCGGTGGAGTCCTGCCACGACGCGAGCAACTGAGCGGCGTCGGGTGCGATGTCGGGCAGACCCACCATCTCATCGCAGATCTGCCGGTTGAGCTGACCGTAGGCGCGGAAGTCCGCACCGTCCGCGGCGTCGAGCGCGTCAGGGACCATCAGTGGCTCGATGGTCAGTGTGGTGGTCGTCATGACAGTTCCTTCTTCCAGGCTCCTTCATACGCGATGGCCGTGAAGCCCATCGCCTCATTGATCGAGAGCATCGGCCGGTTCTCCTCGGCGTTGTAGGTGATCACGTCGCGGGATTCGGGCGCGACGCCCGTCCACGACAGGAGGGCGTCGCATTTCACGAGCTGTCCCAATCGGTGCCCGCGATGCTCTTTCAGCACGAGGGTGTCGTGCTGATGGGTGGTCGCGCGCAGATCCGGTCCGATGCGGAGCTCGGTGAACGCAGCCAGCTCGCCGGTTGCGACGTGCTGCGCGACCGTGACCTGGATGATCTGGCCCATCTCCGCCACGCGTCTCTCGGACTCGATCAGGCGCTCTGCATCCCAGACCTCCTCGTCCGTCTCGAGATCGGCAGACGGGGCATCGGTCGACATGCGCGACTTCAGCCAGGCGTAGCCCTCGACATGCTCGGCGGGCGTCGGCAGCATCCACCGGATCACGCGATAGTCCTGAGACGACGCGCGTGCGTCGTCGCGAAGCTCCTCGGCGCGACGAACCGTCTCGGCATTCACTTCGAGTCGACTCACCCGGTAGACCTGCTCGAGGCTGAACCCGTGGCGGATGAGGAATCGCGCGACGTGATCGTCTGGCACGCTGCCGAAGCCGGTCCGCGCCTCGAGCCGGGGACCCTCACTCGCCGGCTGCTCCGTCCAGTTCTGGATCACCGTGCGGTCGTGCAGTCTCGCGAAGGCTTCGACGTGTGGCAGGATCGCGGTACCGATTCCTCGACCCCAGACCCGTGGGTGGAGCTCGATCGCGGCGATGGCCACACGCGAGCCCTCCTCGTGCGGGATGTCGATGACCGTGCGTCCGACCATCTCTCCGTCGACGCGCACGGTCCACACCGCGGTCGTGCGCTCTTTGCGGGAGCGCAGGATCGGAAGCAGCGCCTCCGGCGTGAGGTCCTGTTCGGTGCGGCCGGTGAGTTCGCGATAGACGGCGTTGCGGACGCGGGCGAGCTCGCGGAACTCGGCCGCGTCGGCTGCATCCGCCCGTGCCGGCAGCACGAGCGGATGCAGCGACGCATCTGCGGTGAGCGGAATGCTCATGGTGATCTCCAGGTCAGCGCAGCTGACGCTGCAGGTCGTACGTGAGCAGGGCATACGTCTCGCCGTCGGTGCGGTTCCGCCGATCGAGATGCAGCGCGTCCGCCTCGAGGGCGGTGACGCGGCGCGCCGGGCGAGGGCGTTGAGCCCGCTGGAGCAGCCACAGGCCGATCCGGAGCGAGAGACGATCTGCCAGCGCCAGGCGCCGTAGCTCATCGGGTGCGGGGATGTGAAGGACCTGCTGGTCCTCGGTATCCGGAGGGTGGGGGATGCTGCGATACAGCGTGGTGTTCACGGTGATTCCTTCGAGATGGGTGGTGGTGTCCAGCGAGTGGGAGCGCGCGATCGCAGGGCGCCGTGAAGACGGCCGGCGGTGCGCGACGGGAGTCGAGAGCCCGGCACGCCGAAAGGCGATCGCCGAGGTCGGCGGAGATCCGTGATCCGTGGTGGATCAGAGGGTGGGGCGCGGAGACACGCGAGCGAGAAACCCCGTCATCGATCGGAGACCGATGGGTGATTCGGAGCAGAGTTCTCGGGCTGCGGTTCTACGAGAGCGCGCTTCTACGGACGCCGGCGGTTACCGAGTGCGCAAGGCGCGGCGCAAATGGCGCGGCGAGGCCAGTGGCCTGAGCAGTGAGCTGAGTGATCATCGGTAACCTCCTTTCGTGTGGCGATCCGGAGGTTACGGTAGCGAAACCCGGGCGTGTCCGTCAAGCATCTCCGGCGTGGTCCGGCGTGTCGCGCCTGATTCCGGTTCAGTTCGCCACCGCGCGGGATGCCCGTTCTGAGCCGTCATTCCGGTAGCGTATGGGCGTGATTCACCCCCGAAGCGCGGTACGCGCATGCATCTGAAGAGCCTGACCCTCAAGGGGTTCAAGTCCTTCGCGCAGCCGACCAGCTTCGTCTTCGAACCGGGCGTCACCTGCATCGTGGGTCCCAACGGATCGGGAAAGTCCAATGTGGTCGACGCCCTCGCCTGGGTCATGGGCGAGCAGGGAGCGAAGACTCTGCGTGGCGGCAAGATGGAGGACGTCATCTTCGCCGGCACCTCGACGAGAGGGCCGCTCGGTCGCGCCGAGGTTCAGCTCACGATCGACAACAGCGACGGCGCTCTGCCGATCGAGTTCACCGAGGTCACGATCAGCCGGACGCTGTTCCGCAACGGTGCCAGCGAGTACGCGATCAACGGCGAGAACTGCCGTCTGCTCGACCTTCAGGAGCTCCTCAGCGACTCCGGTCTCGGACGCGAGATGCACGTCATCGTGGGTCAAGGGCGACTGGACACGGTGCTTCAGGCATCGCCGGAGGATCGTCGAGGCTTCATCGAAGAGGCTGCCGGCATCCTCAAGCATCGGCGTCGCAAGGAGAAGACGCTCCGCAAGCTCGATGCGATGGAGACCAACCTCACGCGCCTGAGCGATCTCGCGGGCGAGATCCGACGCCAGCTGAAGCCGCTGGGCAGGCAGGCCGAGATCGCGCGTGAGGCTCAGACGATCGCCGCAGTCGTGCGTGATGCCAAGGCCCGGATCTTCGCGGACGACGTGGTGGCGCTGCGCACCGCGCTGGCCGATCACACACGCACCGAGCACGAGCGGCACACCGAACGGCTCGTGCTGTCGGATCAGGCAGAGGCGGTGCGGGGGAGCATCGCGCGCCTCGAGCAGGATCAGAACTCGGTCGCGGTCGATCGGGCGAGAAGCGTGGCATTCGGGCTCGAGCAGGTGCAGGAGCGGATGCGCGGGTTGTACACCCTCGCCAATCAGCGACTCGCGCTGCTCGGCTCGGAGGAGGACGATGCGGCGGTGACGACCGTCACGGTCACGCAGAGCACGATCGACGAGGCGAAGGACGAGATCACCGAGATCGCCGCAGGCCTCGGCGATGCCCAGGACGCGGCGACCGTGGCGAGCCGCGAGGTGGTGCACGCCCGGGCGGAGCTCGACACCCTCGACGTGGACATCGCCGAGCAGAGCGCGCTCGTGTCGGAGTACGACATGCGGCTCAGCTCACTGCGAGGAACGGCCGATGCGGCTGCGTCGGCTCTCGCCGCGGTGCGCGGTGCGGTGCTGCGACAGGAGAACGCGCTCGAGGCGGCGAATGCGCGCCGACGCGATGCAGCTGACGCCCTCGAGTCGATCGACGACACGGAGGCGCCGGAGGGCACGGCGGCGGAGCATTCCGCTGCATACGAGAGTGCGCAGCGTGCCGCCACAGCGGCCGAGGCCGAGCGGGAGGCGCTCCGCGAGCGTCTGCACGCGGCAGAGCGCGAAGTCGACGCGCTCACGGCCAAGGCGACAGCACTCGGAAGCGCGCTCGCGATCTCAGGAGGCGCCGCCGAGATCGTGAAGACGGGCGGCCCGGGCGTGCGCGGCCTCGTGGGCGACTCCGTGCAGGTCCGGAACGGGTTCGAGGCCGCGATCGCTGCCGTGCTGGGTCCGCTGGCCGAAGGCGTTCTCGTCGAGGGGACATCCGATGCATTCGAGCTGGCTCGTGACGCGTCGGACCAGCGCAGGGGAGTGGTGGACTTCGTCGTCTCAGACGCCGCTCATCCGTCGATCGAACTGCCCGCTCTGGAAGGGGTGACGCCGGCCGTCGACACGGTCACGGCTCCGGATGGCGTGCTCGGGATCCTGTCTCACGTCGTGATCGCCGACAGCCTCGACGCGGCGCGTAGTGCGAGAGCCGCGCTCGACGTCGCAGGCGACACGACCACGACGATCGTCACGACGGCCGGTGACGTGGTCACGGCGCAGACGCTTCGGACAGGATCCGGTGGCGAGCGATCCCGTCTCGAACTCGCCGCCGAACGTGACGCAGCGAACGAGCGCCTGGCGGAGGTGCAGGTCATCGTCGATTCGCTGCGTGAGGCTCGCGAAGACGCGAACGAGGCCGTGGAGACTTCCCGTCGCCAGGCGAAGGACGCGCTTCGAGCCTTGCGGGAGCACGATGCCGCTCTGGCCACCCATGCGGAACAGGTGAACCGCATCACCGTCACCCACGAGTCGGCGGTCGCCGAGTGCGAACGGCTCGAGGCGGGACTCGCACAGGCGCAGAGCGCCGTGCACGACGCGGAGGCGAAGGCCGAAGCGGCGAAGGCCGAACTGGACGCGGCGATCGCCGCCCCTCGGCCCGTGCTCGATGCCTCGGCGCGAGACGGTCTGCTCGAAGCACTCGAGATGGCCCGCGAGGGTGAAGTCCGAGCACGGCTGGAGATCGAGACCCTTCGTGAGCGTGTGCGTGCTGCGCAGGCACGCGTCGCCGGGCTCGAACGGCAACGCGAACAGGAGCGAGATGCCGCGGCCGAGGCTGCGCGCCGAGCGGTCATCCGCCGCGCGCAGCGCGACGCCGCATCCGGAGTGGTGCAGGAGCTTCCCCGAATCCTGGACTCGATCGATCGATCGGTCACCGAGGCGCGCGTCGCACTGGCCGAGGCCGAGGCCACACGATCGGCGCAGAACCAGGAGCTCACCGCACTTCGCGTGCAGGAGACATCCCTGCGGGAGAGGCTCGTCGGGCTCACTGAGAGCGTGCACGGCCTCGAGCTGCAGATCCACGAGAAGAAGCTGCACCTCAACAGTCTGCTCGAGCGCGTCGCCTCGGAGCTGGCGCTCGACGAA
Source organism: Microbacterium foliorum (assembly GCF_006385575.1). NCBI lineage: Bacteria > Bacillati > Actinomycetota > Actinomycetes > Micrococcales > Microbacteriaceae > Microbacterium > Microbacterium foliorum. Next base: position 1,619,319 of record NZ_CP041040.1, read on the forward strand.
GATATTCTCATTGCGGAATATGGGCCGGACCAGCTCGTTCCCCGTGACCCCGGAGCCGCGCCCGCTGAAGACGACGGGCTCGACGACACGGCCATTCCGTTCGATCGGCGGATCCAGCAGCGCCGACTCGCCGAGGCCGAACGCAAGCTCGCTCAGCTCGGTCGAGTCAATCCGCTCGCGCTCGAGGAGTTCGCCGCGCTCGAGCAGCGTCACGCGTTCCTCACCGAGCAGCTCGCCGATCTGACGCAGACGCGTCAGGACCTGCTGACGATCATCGCCGACCTCGACGAGCGGATGCAGACGATTTTCGCGAGCGCATTCGAAGACACGAGGGTCGCGTTCGGTGAGGTCTTTCCGCTGCTGTTCCCCGGGGGGTCCGGAAGCATCTCACTCACGGATCCGGAGAACATGCTCACGACGGGCATCGAGGTCTCGGTACGTCCGGTGGGGAAGAAGATCGAGAGGTTGTCTCTGCTGTCCGGGGGTGAACGCTCCCTCGCCGCAGTCGCTCTGCTGGTCGCGATCTTCAAAGCCCGACCTAGCCCGTTCTACATCCTCGACGAGGTCGAGGCGGCACTCGACGACGCCAACCTCGGCCGCCTGCTCACCGTGTTCGAGCAGCTGCGCGAGAGCTCGCAGCTGCTCATCATCACCCATCAGAAGCGCACGATGGAGATCGCCGATGCGCTCTACGGGGTCTCGATGCGTCAGGACGGCGTGTCGGCTGTCGTCGGACAGCGCGTGGGCGATCGCGCGGCGGCCGGCTGACGGCGCTACCCGTAGGCTGGAGTCATGGCGGAGAAGTCGTGGTCCCTCACTCGCGCGCTGCGCGGGATGTTCGTCAAGCCCACTATCGATGAGACGACATGGGAGGACCTCGAGACGGCCCTCATAACGGCAGACTTCGGCCCCGACATCAGCGAGCGGGTCGTCGACGAGCTCCGCGAGAAGGTCGAGCGGTATCGCACGACCGATCCGCAGGATCTCCAGCGGATGCTGCGAGAGACGCTCGAGGAGCACTTCGCGAAGTTCGACACGACCCTGAAGCTCACCGAACGACCGGCGGTCGTGCTGGTCGTGGGCGTCAACGGTGTCGGCAAGACCACGACGATCGGCAAGTTCACCAAGTTCCTTCGCGGGTTCCAGCGCAGTGTGGTCGTCGGAGCAGCCGACACGTTCCGTGCGGCCGCCGTCGATCAGCTCGCCACCTGGGCGCAGCGTGGCGGAGCGGCGATCGTCCGCCCTCAGCAAGAGGGTCAGGATCCGGCATCCGTCGCCTACCAGACCGTCGAGTTCGCCCAGCGCGAGGGCATCGAGATCGCGATCATCGACACGGCCGGCCGACTGCATACCAAGGGCGGGCTGATGGACGAGCTCTCGAAGATCCGCAGGGTGATCGAGAAGCAGGCTCCCATCAGCGAGGTCCTTCTCGTCCTCGACGCCACCACGGGTCAGAACGGCGTGATGCAGGCGGAGGCGTTTCTCGAGCACGCAGGTGTCACCGGGCTCGTCCTGACCAAGCTCGACGGCTCGGCGAAGGGCGGCTTCGTCCTCGCTGTGCAGGAGCGCACAGGCATCCCCGTCAAGCTACTCGGCCAGGGCGAGGGTATCGACGATCTGACCGGTTTCACCCCCCATGTCTTCGTCAAGTCGCTCGTCGGCTGATCACAGGACTACCGCCGCGAGCACGAGGCTGGTTTCATAGCGTTATGGCGATCGAACACGACTACTTCGGCCTCCTGTCCTCCGGACCGGACGGATCGATCTTCTGGTCCGAGACAGTGGAGCTCGGTGACCAGAGCGTCACGGTCGATCTCACCGCGCCCGATCAGGACGATGTCTCAGCGGACGCGCTCGACATCGCGGCCTCGCTCATAGCGGGGCTCGAGAATGTCGACGATGTCGCCCGACGGGGCATGCTCGCTGAGGTCGATGATCGCACCAGCGAGGTCACCGAGTACATCCTGCAGCAGCAGGAGGCCTACGGCGATGAGCTCGAAGACGTCCTCGTCGACGTCAGCGGTGACGCCGCGGTCGACATCATCCGCTCGCTGCGCCTCATGAGCATGACGATCCTCGCCGACGAGCACGGCGGATCCGAGCCGTTCGCCGTGCTGGAGTATGCTCTCGACGCCACCACCACCGATGACGTGCTGCTCGTGAACCTCGGTTCGGACGGCAGCGTGCAGTCGGTGATGAGCGCCGACTGACGCTCATCACCTCGGTATTCGCTCAGACGGCCTGAGCGAACCCGAGATCCGCGCTCTCCGCGATGTGGGACAGGTGCGGGGGGATCTCGCGCCCTTTCGACACCATCGACTGCGCCCACAGTCGGCCCGCGCGGTATGACGAGCGCACGAGAGGTCCGGCGAGGACACCGAGGAATCCGATCCGCTCCGCCTCCTCCTTGAACTCGACGAACTCCGCAGGCTTGACCCATCGGGCGACGGGCAGATGGCGAGGGGACGGGCGCAGGTACTGCGTGATGGTGATGATGTCGCAGCCGGCGTCGTGCAGGTCGTTCAGCGCCTGTACGACCTCTTCCGGCTCCTCGCCCATGCCCAGGATCAGGTTGGACTTGGTGATGAGCCCGGCATCTCGCGCCTGGGCGATCACATCGAGCGAGCGCTCGTAGCGGAACGCCGGGCGGATGCGCTTGAAGATGCGCGGCACGGTCTCGACGTTGTGCGCGAAGACCTCGGGGCGGGCGTCGAAGATCTGACCGAGGAAGGCGGGATCGGCGTTGTGCTCGTTGGCGAGCAGCTCGACGCCGGTGTTCGGGTTGAGCTCATGGATCTTCCGCACGGTCTCGGCGTTCAGCCAGGCTCCGGTGTCGGGCAGATCGTCTCGTGCGACGCTGGTGACAGTCGCATAGCGGAGGTTCATGCGCACGACGCTCTCGGCGACGCGACGAGGCTCGTCGGTGTCGTAGGCGTCGGGCTTGCCCGTGTCGATCTGGCAGAAGTCGCACCGTCGAGTGCACTGCGATCCGCCGATGAGGAAGGTCGCCTCACGATCTTCCCAGCACTCGAAGATGTTGGGGCAGCCGGCTTCCTGACAGACGGTGTGGAGATCCTCGCTCTTGACCAGCGAGTGGAGCGCCGTGTACTCGGGGCCCATCTTCGCCTTCGTCTTGATCCACTCCGGCTTGCGTTCGATGGGAGTCTCGGCGTTGCGGATCTCGAGGCGGAGGAGCTTGCGTCCTTCGGGTGCGGCGGTCATGCTAGTGCTCCTGTGTGCTCGGCGGTCGAATATTCGGCGAGGAAGGCGGCGACCACCGAGTCGACGATGTCGACGGGGGAGACCTCGGCTCCGATCACCTCGCTCACGGTGGTGACACCGGCGTCGGTGATCCCGCACGGGATGATTCCGCGGAATCCTGCGAGGCTGTTGTCGCAGTTGATCGCGAAGCCGTGCATCGTCACGCCCTGCTGCACCCGCACGCCGATCGCCGCGACCTTGTCTTCGGACAGTGGGCGGCGAACCCACACCCCGCTGCGCCCCTCCACCTGGTATCCGTCGACGCCGAGTGGCCGGAGCACGTCGATCAGGATGCGCTCGAGCCGGCGCACGTGCGCGACGACATCCATCGGCTCGGGCAGTCGGACGATCGGGTAGCCCACCAGCTGCCCTGGCCCGTGCCAGGTGATCTTCCCACCGCGGTCGACATCGATCACCGGTGTGCCGTCCGTCGGGCGTTCCTGCGGTTCGGTCCGCTTGCCCGCGGTGTACACGGCTTCGTGCTCGAGGAGGATGAGCGAGTCAGGGCGGGTGCCATCGACCACGTCAGCGTGGATGCGACGCTGCAGTTCCCAACCCTGTGTGTAGGGAACGTAGTCCGGCGCGAGTCCGGGGGTGATGATGTCGAGCATGCGAGGTCGCTCTCACTCAATTGATGGATTGCGTCTAAGAATACTCCTCCCAGGCCTGGGGCGCGCGCGACAGCGACGCGCGGTAGCGTGTTGACATGAGCAGCACGAGTCGGGCGGGGCGGCCGAAGGCATCTTCGCGCGAGACTCTCGCCGAAGCCGCCTGTGAGCTCTTCCTCGAGCAGGGGTACGACGCCACCTCGGTCGCCGACATCACGCAGCGCGCCGGGGTGAGCCGCTCCAGCTTCTTCAACTACTTCTCATCGAAGAGCGACGTGCTCTGGTCGGGTCTCGACGAGCGCATCGGCCGTGCCATCGAGGACCTGGTCACCGTGCCGGAAGATCGCGACGGCACACACGTGAGGCGCATCCTCTCGGATCTCGTCGAGGACTTCGCGCCTGACAGCCTCGCGCTCGCGATGACGAACTCGTCGGCCATGGGCCTCGACGACGAACTCGAGCAGGATGCAGCGCTGCGCCAGGCCCGCCTCGCGGCGGCGCTGGCCGATCTCGCGCACCGCTCGGGTGTCGCCGCGCTCACCGCGGACATCGTCGCGGCGACCTGGGCCGCCGCCGTACTCGCTGCTGTGCGAGCGTGGGCGGAGGGTGGTGCCGGACGAGGATCCGTGGGTGACCGATTCGCCGACGCGGTGCAGGCGATCGGCCGAATGCCGTGGGTCTCGACGCACGAGTGAGCGGTGCCGGTCGAAGTGAGCCCACGGCGGGCCCCTGCTCCTGCGGGCTCTCCCTGATCACTCTCGCGGTCGGTGGTGCCGCGGACGCGGAGAACATCTCGGGATTCGCGTAAACTCGTTGTCACCATGGCTACCTTTGGCACGCTCTCCGATCGGCTCACCGAGACCTTCCGCAACCTTCGCACGAAGGGAAAGCTCACCGCGGCCGACGTCGACGGCACGGTGCGCGAGATCCGTCGCGCGCTGCTCGATGCCGACGTCGCGCTGGCGGTCGTCAAGGAGTTCACCGCGAAGGTCCGCGAGCGAGCCCTGGGCGATGAGGTCAGCAAGGCGCTGAACCCCGCGCAGCAGGTCGTGCAGATCGTCAACGAGGAGCTCGTGCAGATCCTCGGCGGCGAGCAGCGTCGTCTGCAGTTCGCCAAGACGGCGCCGACTGTCATCATGCTCGCCGGCCTCCAGGGCTCGGGTAAGACCACCTTCGCCGGCAAGCTCGCGAAGCAGCTCGAGAGCGAGGGGCACACGCCCCTTCTCGTCGCGGCCGACCTGCAGCGTCCGAACGCCGTCAACCAGCTCCAGGTCGTGGCCGAGCAGGCCGGTGCGACGGTCTACGCGCCTGAGCCCGGAAACGGCGTGGGCGACCCCGTCAAGGTGTCGCGCGACGGCGTCGAGCATGCACGCCGCCACCAGCATGATGTCGTCATCATCGACACCGCGGGACGTCTCGGTGTCGACGCGGAGCTCATGAAGCAGGCGTCGGACATCCGCAAGGCGACCGACCCCGACGAGGTCCTGTTCGTCATCGACGCCATGATCGGTCAGGACGCGGTCAATACGGCGCGCGCCTTCCAGGAGGGCGTGGACTTCACGGGTGTCGTCCTCTCGAAGCTCGACGGTGACGCCCGCGGTGGCGCCGCTCTCTCTGTCGCCTCCGTCACCGGACGCCCCATCATCTTCGCGTCGACCGGCGAGCGACTCGAAGACCTCGAGCCCTTCCACCCCGATCGCATGGCCAGTCGCATCCTCGACCTCGGCGACATCCTCACTCTCATCGAGCAGGCCCAGCAGGCCTTCGATGAGGAGGAGGCCGTCAAGATGGCCGAGAAGCTGGCGACCGAGCAGTTCACCCTCGAAGACTTCCTCGACCAGCTTCAGCAGATGAAGAAGATGGGCTCGATGAAGAAGATGCTGGGGATGCTTCCCGGCATGGGGCAGATGAAGCAGCAGCTCGAGGATTTCGACGAGCGCGAAATCGACCGCACAGAGGCGATCATCCGGTCCATGACACCGGGTGAGCGACGCAACCCGAAGGTGCTCAACGGTTCACGCCGTCTGCGTATCGCGCGTGGTTCGGGAATGACCGTCACGGACGTCAATCAGCTCGTCCAGCGCTTCGACCAGGCCGCCAAGATGATGAAGACCGTCGCGCGCGGTGGCACGCCGAACATCCCCGGAATGGGCTCCATGCCCGGAATGGGCAAGCCGGGTGCGTCTTCGAAGCGCGGCAAGAAGGGCAAGTCCTCGGGTGGATCCCGCTCGGGCAACCCTGCGAAGCGTGCGGCGGAGAACGCGGGACTCGCGCCCGCGGCGAACCCGACCGGATCGGGATTCGGTCTCGGCGGTGCCAAAGCGCCGAGCGAGGCCGACCTCGCCGAGATCCAGAAGCTCTTCGGCAAGAGCTGACGGCTCTTCACCGCTCAGCTGCGACGAGTGACCGGTCGGGTCGCTCGATGCGGTGGCGCGGTCGCGCGAGCGCAGCGGTCTGCCCGCCGACGAGCGCGACGAGCACGAGCGCGAGTCCGATCGCCTGCACGGCGCTGAATCGCTCCTCCGCGACGACGACGCCGAGGATCGTCGCGACGACGGGGGAGAGCAGGGCGAGCAGACCGGGCGCGATGACAGGCAGGCGCTGGATGCCGCTGAACCAGAGCGTGTACGCCAGCAGGCCCCCGACTGTGCCGAGCCAGATGTAGCCGAGTGCCGCGCCGCCGTCCGATGCGGGCGGGAATCCCTCGAAGACGAGAGTGAGCGGCAGGAGGAAGAGTCCGCCGGCGGTGAGCTGCCAGCCTGCATACGCGACCGGACCGACGCCGGAGGGGCGACCCCACCGCTTGGTGAGGATCATGCCGAGCGCTGTCGCGGTCACACCGCCGAGGGCGGCGATGATCCCGATCGTGTCGAGCTCTGCCGCGGGGCCGAGGACCACGAGTGCCACGCCGCCGGCACCGATCGCAGCTGCCGCAGCAGTCGCAGGGCGGATGAGATCTCTCAGCACGAGTGCGCCCATCCCGAGGATGATCAGGGGCTGCACGCCCGCAACCGCTGCGGCGACCCCGCCGGGCAGCCTCTCCGCGGCGAGGAAGAGCAGGGGGAAGAACGCCCCGATGTTCAGGATGCCGAGAGCCAGCGACTTCAGCCACCAGCCGCCGGAAGGCGGCGTGCGCCCGATGGCCAGGGCGATGAGGCCCGCGGGCAAAGACCGCAGCAGGCCAGCGAGGAGAGGGTGTCCTGCGGGCAGCAGCTCCGTCGTCACGAGGTAGGTCGTGCCCCAGGAGATCGGCGCCAGAGCCGTGAGGAGAAGAAGAATGACTCGGTTCATGTCTTCAGGCTGCTCCGCACGCAGGAATGAGTCCAACACATGGTTGTCACCGCATCCATGAACGGCGATCATGAAGGTATGGACCTGCAGCAGCTGAGATATGTCGTCGAGGTCGCGGCCTCGTCGAGTTTCACCCGTGCGGCCGAGCGCTGCTTCGTGACTCAGTCCGCGCTCAGCCATCAGATCGCGGCGCTGGAGCGCGAACTCGGGCAGCGCCTGTTCGTGCGTTCGAGTCGCAGCGTCAGGACGACGGAGGCGGGGGAGGCATTCCTCGCTCATGCGAAGACCGCGTTGGCCGCAGCGGATCACGCGCGCGAGGCCGCAGCAGCGGCTGCGGGCCGGGTCGTCGGCACACTTTGTCTCGGTGTGATCCCGACCGTCACCGCGGTCTCCGTTCCGCACGCGATCTCCCGATTCCGGCAGGCACACCCGGAGGCTCGGGTACAGCTCACGATGGGCAACAGCGACGCTCTGGCCGCCGCAGTGCGGCGCGGCGAGCTCGATGTCGCGATGCTGGGCCTGCGCGCGGATGTCGTCCCCAGCGGCGTCGCCTCCCGAGAGCTCGCGCGTGAGACCCTGGTCGCGGTCGTACCCTCGACTCATCGACTCGCAGGGCGTGCGGAACTCGCGCTGGAAGACCTCGCCGGAGAAGTGTTCGCGGACTTCCCCGCGGGCACGTCGGGGCGTGCGCAGAGCGATGCGGTGTTCGCGGTCTCCGGTATCCCGCGCGACGTGGCGTTCGAAGCGGACTCGGCGGAGCTCATTCTCGGGCTCGTGTCGGCCGGGCTCGCGGTCACTCTGTTGGCGCCGGGTATCGTCGCCGCGTCCTCGTCCGACACGGTCGCAGTGAAGATCGTCGGCGGACCGGTGCGCGTCGAGTACGTCGCCTGGGACCCGCGGGGGCCGAGGGCTGTCGCCTCCGCCTTCCTGGGCGTCATCGGATCGTTGACCGCTTGGCCTGACGACGAAGCGGGCCCGGAGGAATCCTCCGGGCCCGCCTTCTCAGAATCCTGAGATCACTTCACGTCTTCGTCGACCCAGTCCATCGACTTGCTGACGGCCTTGCGCCACAGACGCAGCTGACGGTCACGCTCGCCGTCTTCCATCGACGGCTCCCAGCGACGGTCTTCCTGCCAGTTGGCGGAAAGGTCGTCGAGACCGTTCCAGAAGCCGACTGCCAGACCCGCGGCGTACGCGGCACCCAGCGCGGTGGTCTCGGCGACGACCGGACGAACGACGGGCACACCGAGCACGTCGGCCTGGAACTGCATGAGCGCATCGTTCGCGACCATGCCTCCGTCGACCTTGAGCTCGGTGAGGTCGACACCGGCATCCGCGTTGACCGCGTCGAGAACGTCGCGGGTCTGGAACGCCACGGCCTCGAGCGCTGCGCGAGCGATGTGGTTCTTGTTCGCGTAGCGGGTGAGTCCGACGATCGCACCGCGGGCATCCGGACGCCAGTACGGCGCGAACAGGCCCGAGAACGCCGGAACGATGTACACGCCGCCGTTGTCGTCGACCTGCTTGGCGAGCTCTTCGACCTCGGGAGCGGAGCTGATGATCCCGAGCTGGTCTCGCAGCCACTGGATCAGCGAACCGGTGACGGCGATCGAGCCCTCGAGAGCGTAGTGGGTCGGTCCGTCGCCGAGCTTGTACCCGACGGTGGTCAGAAGCCCGTTCTTCGAGTGGACGATCTCCTCGCCCGTGTTGAAGATGAGGAAGCAGCCGGTGCCATAGGTGTTCTTGCTCTCACCCTGGTTGAAGGCGGCCTGGCCGAACGTCGCAGCCTGCTGATCGCCCAGGATGCCGGCGATCGGCGTCTCGCGCAGCAGGGAGGAGTCCTCCGCCGCACCGTAGACCTCGGAGGAGGAGCGGATCTCGGGCATCATCGAGCGCGGAACGCCGAACGCCTCGAGGATGTCGTCGCGCCACTCGAGCGTCTCGAGATCCATGAACATCGTGCGCGAGGCGTTGGTGACATCGGTCACGTGCACGCCGCCGTCCACACCACCGGTGAGGTTCCAGAGCACCCAGCTGTCGGTCGTGCCGAAGATGAGGTCGCCTGCCTCGGCCTTCTCGCGTGCACCCTCCACGTTCTCGAGGATCCAGGCGATCTTGGTGCCGGAGAAGTAGGTGGCGAGGGGGAGGCCCACGACGGGCTTGAAACGCTCGACGCCTCCGTCGGCCGCGAGGCGGTCGACGATCTCCTGCGTGCGGGTGTCCTGCCAGACGATGGCGTTGTAAGCGGCCTTGCCGGTCGTCTTGTCCCAGACCACCGCCGTCTCGCGCTGGTTGGTGATTCCGACCGCGGCGATGTCGTGGCGTGTCAGGTCGGCACGGCTCAGTGCGAGACCGATGACCTCCTGCACGTTGCGCCAGATCTCGGCGGGGTCATGCTCGACCCAGCCCGCCTTCGGGAGGATCTGCTCGTGCTCCTTCTGACCGGTCGCGACGATGCTGCCCTTCTTGTCGAAGATGATCGCGCGGCTGGAGGTGGTGCCCTGATCGATGGCGATGATGTAGTCGGCCATTGTGTTCTCCTTTGAAGTCAGGTTCGGGTTCAGGCGAGGTTGAGCAGAACGGGCGCGGCGACGGCGGCGAGGACACCACCGAGCAGCGGACCGACGACCGGGACCCACGAGTAGGACCAGTCGCTCGAACCCTTGCCCTTGATCGGGAGGATCGCGTGGGCGATACGGGGTCCGAGGTCACGTGCAGGGTTGATCGCGTAGCCGGTGGGGCCACCGAGGGAAGCGCCGATACCGACGACGACGAGTGCGACGGGCAGGGCGCTGAGCGGTCCGAGGCCTCCGGGCGTTCCGATGTCGGCGACGCCGTAGTCAGCGAATGCGAAGATCGCGAACACCAGGACGAAGGTGCCGATGACCTCGGTGACGAGGTTCCAGCCGTAGGAGCGGATCGCGGGGCCCGTCGAGAAGACGCCGAGCTTGTTGGCGGGGTCGGGCTCCTCGTCGAAGTGCTGCTTGTAGGCGAGCCAGGTGAGGATCGCACCGACGATCGCACCGAGCAGCTCCGCGCCGGTCGCCACTGCGAACTGCGTGAAGTCGATCTTGCCTCCGACCAGGAGACCGATTCCGACAGCCGGGTTGAGGATGGCGCCCGAGTAGGCGGAGACGAGGACACCCACGAAGACCGCGAGACCCCATCCCCAGTTGACCATCAGGAAGCCGCCGCCGAAGCCCTTGTTCTTGGCAAGAGCGACGTTGGCGACGACACCACATCCGAGGAGGATCAGCATTGCGGTGCCGACGAACTCCGAGAGGAAGTAGAGACCGAGATTGACTTCAGTCATGTCTTCATTGACCTTTCTTGAGTACCAGAGCCCCATAGCACTGGCACTTGTTGGGAGTTAAGCCGCGTGGAGGGCGGCGTTCGGATCTCTCGTCAGCCGCGTGCGCGGGACGAGATCTGGAGTCCATGTCGATCGTTCAGCATCGTACGCGTCTGATCGAGCTCGGCATCGTGGCGTGCACGATCCCAGTGGAGCAGAGGAGCCAGGGCTGCGGCAAGCTCTTCGAGCACATCCGCGTCGGCGTGGCCGGTGAATGCGATGCTGGTGCGTCGCATGACGACATCCTGCAGCCGCGCGACCATCTCGTTCTCGACCATCCAGGCGAGCTCCCGGGTCGAGAGGTCATCGCCGGCGAGGGGAGCGTCGTCACCCTGCTCGATGAACTCCCAGACCTGTGCTGCACGCGTTCCGTAGCGGGCGAGGAGGCGCTCTGCGCGGTCGCCGGCACCCGGGAGGTTCTCCTGGATCCAGATCCGACGAGCCTTCTCGGTGCGTGGGAAGTCGCGGCCTCCGCCGATGGCACGACCGGCGGTCGACACCGTCCGGGTGCGGCCGATCAGATTCAGCACGACATCGGAGAGGGACTCACCGAGCGCGCGGAACGTCGTCCACTTGCCGCCGACGAGGCTCACCAGGGGCGCAGCGCCCTTGTCGTCCACCTCGATGCGGTAGTCGCGGGAAACGAACCCGGGGGCCGTGTCCTCGTGGCGAGGAAGCGGACGGATGCCCGAGAAGTTGAAGACGATCTGCTCGCGCGTCACGTCGATCGTCGGGAACACGTGGTGGATCAGATCGAAGAAGTAGTCGATCTCCTCCTCTGTGCACACCGCGGCCTCGCGGGGATCCGCGTCAATGTCGGTCGTGCCGACGAGCACGCGACCCTTGAGGGGGTAGATCAGCACGATGCGTCCGTCGGAGTGCTCGAAGAAGATCTCGCGTCCACGCGTCGCCTCGAGAAGCTCGGGGTGATCGAGAACGATGTGCGAACCCTTGGTGCCGCCCATGAAGCGGGTGTCGTTGCCGAGCGCGTCGTTGGTGAGGTCGGTCCAGGGCCCCGACGCATTCACGACCACGTCTGCGGTGACCGAGAACTCGGTGCCGCTCTCGCGATCGCGGAGGACGATCTTCTTGCCGTCGCGGGCGATGGCCTCGACGTAGTTCAGTGCGACGGCGCCCGGGTGAGCCGCGCGTCCGTCCTGCAGCACGTCGAGCGCGAGACGCTCCGGGTCGTGCATGGAGGCGTCGTAGTAGGTGGCCGTGTACTTGATGTTCGGGTCGAGCGAGGGCAGCTCCGCGAGCGATCGCTTGCGACCGAGGAAGCGGTGACGCGGGACCATGCCGCCGTCGCGCGAGAACGTGTCGTAGATCGTGAGTCCGACCTTGATGAGGAACGCTCCGCGCTCCTGGGGCTTGCCGCTCTTGTGCGTGAGAAAGCGCAGGGGCGCGGACAGGATGCCCGAGAAGGTCGAGTAGATCGGGATCGTGGTCTCGAGCGGCTTCACATAGTGCGGCGCGATCTTGAGCAGACCGTTGCGCTCCTCGACGGATTCGCGGACGAGTCGGAACTCGCCGTTCTCGAGGTAGCGGATGCCGCCGTGGATCATGTGGCTCGAGGCCGCTGAGGCGCCGGAAGCGAAGTCTCCTCGTTCGACCAGCAGGACATCGACGCCCTGAAGCGCGAGGTCACGGAAAGCGGAGATCCCGTTGATACCGGCTCCGATGACAAGGACGCTGGTGCGTCCGGACTCGCGGACGGCGCGGACTTCGGCGCGTTCCGGTGATGAGTGTGTCGACTCGATCATCTTCGACCCTTCTCTGTACGTGCCCCCAGCTTCGACCCACGTGGCCACTGCGCGCAAGCCCGCTGCACATATGTGCAAAGATCGAGGCGAGGAGGTCCTCATGACCCAGTCTGACGCGGGATCCCGCGACTCGAAGCTGATCGCCGCGCTCACCGCAGCGCAGCTCTACTACATGCAGGACAAGACGATGGAGGTGATCGCGCAGGAGCTGAAGACCTCGCGATCATCCGTGTCACGTCTGCTCAGCTTCGCTCGCGAGAGCGGACTCGTCGACATCCGCATCAATTCTCCTCTGGAGAGACTGGGGATGCTCGAGCAGCGCATCAGAGACAGACACCGCCTCGTCGCGCATGTCGTCCCCATCCCCGAGATCGTCAGCGAGGTCGAACGGCTCGAGCGCGTGGCCCTGACGGCGGGACGACTGCTGTCGCAGTTCGTCGACTCCAACATGATCGTCGGGGTCGCGTGGGGATCGACGATCAGTGCGGTGAGCCGAGGTCTCACGCAGAAGGAGACGCACAACACGACCTTCGTCCAGTTGAATGGCGCGGGCAACACGCAGACGAGTGGCGTCGAGTATTCGAGTGACATCCTGCAGCGCTTCGGCAGCGCGTTCGGGGCGCAGGTGCAGCAGTTCCCGGTGCCGGCGTTCTTCGACGACCCCTCGACGCGCGAGGCCATGTGGCGTGAGCGGAGCACGCGGCGAGTGCTCGACCTGCAGTCGAAGATGGACATCGCGGTGTTCAGTCTCGGCTCTCCGGCCGCCGAGGTGCCCAGCCGCGTGTACGTCGGTGGGTATCTCGGCCGCGACGACTACCGGAGCCTGCGCGAAGATCACGCCATCGGCGACGTGGCGACGGTCTTCTTCCGCGCAGACGGCTCGTGGAGGGACATCCGCGTGAACGCGCGCGCGACCGGCCCCGGCCTCGACCGACTGCGACGGGTGCCGCGGCGCGTCTGCGTCGTCTCGGGAGTGCCGAAGCTCGCGAGCCTTCGCGCCGCGATCGCCGCCGAGCTGATCACCGACGTGGTTCTCGATGAGGGGCTGGCGCGGCGCCTCGTGGAGGACTAACCCCTACGGCTCGTCGGTCGATGATTCGGGGCCCGAACGGAACTCCCGGATCAGGTGCTGCACGACCGCACCGAGGTCGCCGCCCGTCGCGTTCGCGATCGTCAGCTGCCGCTCGTAGCTCGCGCCGTTCGTGAGTATCGTCTCGATGCTGCCGAACTCCCGCCCGCATCCGAGTTCGACCGCGACGGGTGCGAGGTCTTCGAGCACCTCGGACAGGTGTTCCCGCACGGGCCTCTGCGTTCCCGCCGAGTCCACGATCACGCGGGCGTCGAGGCCGTAGCGTGCTGCGCGCCACTTGTTCTCACGGTGGTACCAGGCCGGCATCTGCGCGAGAGTTCGACCCTCATCGATCTGCCGCGAGAGATGCTCCACCAGGACCTGCACGAGGGCGGCCACCGCTGCCAGTTCCGGCAGGGTCGAGAGGCCGTCGCAGGCGCGCACTTCGATGGTTCCCCATCGAGGAGCCGGCCGGATGTCCCAGCGCACCTCGGTGGCATCGGCCATCACGCCGGTGCGCACCATGTCGTCGAGGTAGGCCTCATACTCGGACCAGTCGTTCAGGGGCCAGGGGAGTCCGGCGGTGGGCAGCTGCTGAAAGACGAGGGCACGGTTGGACGCGTACCCGGTGCGCTCACCGGCCCAGAACGGACTCGACGCGGCAAGCGCCTGCAGATGCGGGAGATAGGCCGCGAGGGAATTGATGATGGGGATGACCTTGCGCTGGTTCTCGACGCCGATGTGCACGTGGATTCCCCAGATCATCATGTTGCGCCCCCACCATTGGGTGCGTTCGATCAGGGTGTGGTAGCGGGTCTTGTCGGTCACTTCCTGCTGATACCACTGCGCGAAGGGGTGACTGCCTGCGGAGAGAAGTTCGATGCCGGCCGGATCCGTCGCCGTGCGCACGGCCGAGATCGCATTGGCGATGTCGTCGACCGCGTGGCCCACCGAGTCACCGATGCCACTGGTGACCTCGATCGTGTTGGTGAGCAGTTCACCTGTGACCGTATGACGTTCGTCGGCGCTCTCGTGCTCGAGAGCCGACAGCAGCTCGGGGGCGCGGCCTACGAGATCACCGCTCACCGGATCGGCGAGCATGATCTCCCATTCGAGGCCTACGGTGGACCGGGCCGATGAGGCGAAATCGAGCTTCACGAGCACAGTCTGACATGCGGTGTCGTCGACATGGCAACCGCCGTGTCGCCCCGTTTCGCTCCTTGGCCGCGGATCTGGCAGAATAGAAGGTCGGACGACGTGCTCGACCCTCTATCCAGCACTCGTCCTCCCTATTTGAGCTTCCGCCGGGTGTGCACCCCACTCTCCAGGCGATCGGTTCGTTACCTTCCACACAATTCAGGAGAATCGTGGCTGTCAAGATTCGTCTCAAGCGCCTGGGCAAGATCCGTGCGCCGTACTACCGCATCGTCGTCGCCGACTCGAAGACCAAGCGCGATGGTCGCGTGATCGAGGAGATCGGCAAGTACCACCCCACCGAGGAGCCCTCGTTCATCGAGATCGACTCCGACCGTGCGCAGTACTGGCTCTCCGTCGGCGCACAGCCGACCGAGCAGGTCGCAGCGCTGCTGAAGATCACGGGCGACTGGGGCAAGTTCAAGGGCGACAAGGACGCGAAGTCCACGCTCAAGGTCAAGGAGCCCAAGGTTCCGTTCGAGATCGACGCGTCCAAGAAGTCCGTCGTGAAGCCCAAGGTCGAGAAGAAGACCGAGGCTCCCGCCAAGGCCGACGCGGAGGCCGCTGAGGCTCCCGCCGCCGACGCCGAGTAATTCGTCGTGCTCGCCGCCGCGCTCGAACACATCGTCAAGGGGATCGTCGATCACCCCGAGGATGTCCGAATCAACGCTTCCACCTCGCCGCGAGGCGATCTCCTCGAGGTGCGCGTGCACCCCGACGACCGTGGACGCGTGATCGGGCGCGGCGGCCGCACCGCGAAAGCACTGCGTACGCTCATCTCCGCTCTTGCAGACGGGCGTCGTGTCCGTGTCGATGTCGCGGATGACTGACGTGGTGTCGACAGACCGCAACCAGGGCAAGAATCAGCTGCGTGTCGGGCGCCTCGTCAAGGCCCACGGCCTCAAGGGCGCTCTCAAGCTGGAGCTCTACACCGACAACCCCGAGCGGCGTTTCACTCCGGGGGCCGAGTTCACGTTGCAGGTGCCTGAGGCATCTCCGTGGCATGGCAAGACGGTCGTCGTCCGCGAATACCGGGTGATGAACGGCAACCCCGTCGTGTTCTTCAAGGACGTCGACGATCGCGAGGGTGCAGAGACCCTCGTCCGGGCGATCCTCTGGATCGATCAGGACAACGACGAGGTCGAGGACAACGCGTGGTTCGACCACCAGCTCACAGGGCTCGACGTGGTCCGCGACGGAGTCGTGGTGGGCAAGGTCGCTCGGGTCGAGCATTTCCCGGCGCAGGATCTGCTCATCGTCAGGTCGGGCGAGCAGGACATCATGGTTCCGTTCGTCGAGGCGATCGTTCCGACGGTCGACCTCAGCGCCGGACGCGTCATCGTGACGCCGCCCACCGGGCTCTTCGAAGAGCTTCCCGACGCTTCCGAGGCGACGGAGGCGGGGGAGTCCTCGGACTCCGACGCCACCAGCTGAGCGCGGGTACGGTCTGCCCGTGCGCATCGACGTCCTCTCGATCTTCCCGTCGTACTTCGACGGCCTGACGCTCTCCCTGCTCGGCAAGGCGCAGAGCGCAGGCATCCTCGACCTGCGCGTCCGAGACCTCCGGGACTGGACCTCTGACCGTCACCGCACCGTGGACGACACCCCGTACGGGGGCGGAGCGGGGATGGTCATGAAGCCGGAGCCCTGGGGCCTCGCGCTCGACGATCTCGCGTCGTCGGATCTCTCCGGCGAGGGGCGGCCGCCGACGATCATCTTCCCCTCTCCCGCTGGCGAGGTCTTCACTCAGGCCACGGCTCGTGACCTCAGCACCCGCGATCACCTCATCTTCGGATGCGGTCGGTACGAGGGCATCGACGAGCGGGTCTTCGAATATGCGGCGTCGCTCGGAGAGGTACGACTCATCAGCCTCGGCGACTACGTCCTCAATGGCGGAGAAGTCGCGACCATGGCGATGATCGAGGCCATCGGTCGACTGATCCCGGGCGTCGTGGGCAATCCGGAGAGCCTGGTCGAGGAATCGCACGAAGACGGGCTTCTGGAGTACCCGTCCTACACGAAGCCGTCGGTGTGGCGAGAGCGGCCGGTGCCCGAGGTGCTGTTGAGCGGCAATCATGCCGTGATCGCCTCCTGGCGCCGCGATCAGCAGATCGAGCGGACGCGTCGCCGTCGCCCGGATCTGCTGCCGGACGACGAGAACTAGAGCATCCGCTCCGTTCCTCCGTCGATCTCGAACACGACGTCCTGCGGGTGCCTCAGCGACAACGCGGAGATGGCGTCCAATCCTCGGAGGTCTGCTCGCAGCAGTCGGCCGAGCATCTCGTGACTGACGAGCAGAGGAACACCCGTCGAAGCCCATCCGCACGATGACAGCGCCCGGCGGGCCCGTTCTCTCGCCTGGGCGTAGCTCTCACCTCCGGGAAAAGCCCAGCCGTAGCGGTTCGCCGCCCTGTCCTCACGCGCCCCGGGGTATCGCTGATCGATCTCATCCCAGGTCATGCCCGCCATCTCTCCGTGATCGAGCTCGGCGAGTTCCGCGATCTCGACGAGTTCTGCGCCGATCCGATCGGCGATGATCACCGCGGTCTGTCGTGCGCGGCCCAGCGGGCTGGAGCAGACGGTCGTGATGCCGCGACCGACGACCCGCTCGCCAATGCTCTGCGCCTGTCTGATGCCGTCCTCGGTCAGGGGCGAGTCGAGCTGTCCCTGCAGCCGGTGCTCCAGATTCCATCGGGTCTGCCCGTGCCGCACCAGGAACAGATGATCTGGCACGTGGCGGTCCTCCGGAATCATGCACTCAGGATGGCACAGCCTCGACGTTGCAGGACGGGCGATATCGCGGTCGCCTGATAGCGTCGCAGCATGGTCGACGAGGTGCTGGCGAAATCGTTCACTCTCACCGGTGCGGACTACGACCGCTACCGTCCGGGCTTTCCGCCGGCTGCAGCCGACATGGTGATGCCTCCCACCGTGCGCACGGCGCTCGACCTCGCTGCAGGCACGGGGAAGTTCACGGAACTGCTCGTGGGACGAGCACAGCGCGTCATCGCGGTCGAGCCCTCGGAGTCGATGCTCGAGATCCTGCGGTCGAAGCTCCCGGAGGTCGAGGCGTATCTCGGCAGCGCGGAGCGCATACCGGTGGAGTCCGGGGTCGCTGACATCGTGACGGTCGCGCAGGCTTTCCACTGGTTCGACGAGGACGCCGCGTGCGCGGAGATCTCGCGAGTGCTCAGACCGGGCGGAACGCTCGGCCTCGTCTGGAACCGGTTCGATCCGATGTGCGGGTGGGATAGAGCGGCTCACCGGATCGCGCACCCTGGGCTCGCGAGCGCGAGCGCGGACGCGGACGCGGACGCAGCCGTCGCCACGAGCACTGCGGCGGACGAGCTCCCCGGCTTCGACTTCGTGCGTCGCGAGCAGATCCACTCGACGGAGCGGATTCGACGCGCCGCGTACCTCGGTCGCTGGTCGACGGTCAGCACGTTCCTCGTCGCCGACGAGTTCGCACGCACCGAGATGTTCGACGCCATCGAGGCGGTGCTGGATTCGGATCCCGAAACACGCGACCGTGAAGAGTACGACCTGCCGATCGTTACGGATGTGTTCGTCTACCGCCGCACATGAGGGCCATGAGCGGGGCAGCCGGAGTCAGCGGACGCCGAGGAACGACCTGTCGGTGAGGATGACGGGGCCGTCCGCCGTCACCGCGACGGTGTGCTCTGAATGAGCGCCCCTGGATCCGTCGACGCTCCGAAGAGTCCAGCCATCCGGGTCGGTCACGAGTTCGTCTGTCGTCTCGAGTAGCCACGGCTCGAGGGCGAACACCAGGCCCTCGCGCAGCGGGAATCCGCGCCCGGCCCGACCGTCGTTGGGAACGTGCGGGTCGCCGTGCATGATGCGCCCCACACCGTGTCCGCCGAAATCGGTGTTGATCGAGTACCCCTCGCCGTGCGACACCGCGGCGATGGCGGCAGAGATGTCGCCGATTCGCTTGCCGACGACCGCTGCGTCGATCGCCGCCTCGAGTGCGCGCTCGGTCGTGTCGATGAGGCGAAGGTCTTCCTCGCGCGGGGTGCCCACGACGAACGAGAGGGCCGAGTCCGCCACCCAGCCGTCGACGGACACTGCGAAGTCCAGGGAGACCAGGTCGCCGTCACGGAGCGTGTAGTCATGGGGGAGCCCGTGGAGCACCGCGTCGTTGATCGACGTGCAGATCACTTTGCCGAACGGGCTGGCGCCGAAGGACGGGTGGTAGTCGATATAGCACGACTCCGCTCCGGCCTTGCGGATCATGTCGTGCGCTCGGCGATCGATCGACAGCAGATTCGTGCCGACCTTCGTCTCGTCGCGCAAGGTTGCCAGGGTCTCAGCCACGAAGCGACCGGCGGCGCGCATCTCGTCGATCTCGGCAGGGGTGCGCAGTTCGATCATCGGGTGTCCTCTCGTCCACTCCATTCTCCCCGATCTCCCGGATGCGGGCGTCCGCGCCGAGGCCGCGCGCTCACAGCGAACACCGGGACGACGCCGAGCACATCGTCGTACGATTTGAGACATGTGGTTGCGTCAGGCGTTCTTCCGGTGGCTGATTCCGGCCGCTTTCCTGCTGCCGCTCTGGCTGCTCGTGGGTTGGGGCGTCTTCCAGGGCGGGTGGGCGATTCTGTGGGTGCTGTTCATCGCCGTGCCCTCGGTCTTCATCGGTCAGCTGCTTCTCACGCTCCTGACTCGCTCCCGTCCGTCGGTGCGCGTCGAGCGGGCGGTCTCCTGGTGGGACGTCGCCGGTTTCACGCTCTGGCACGGGTTGACCATCGCGGTCGGATGCTTCATCGACGGCGCCTTCGGCTGGATGCTCGCGGCAGCGGTGGTGGTCGGCATCGGCCTGTTCTGGCTGCAGCTCTGGCAGCTGTGGAACGAGGCGAAGGGGAGCGGAGCTCGAATCCGCGAGACCATCGCGTGGTCCTCCGTGCCCGGCGTCGATGAGCCGGCGCCCGAGACCCGCGCGCACGAAGTCATCGTCGTCCGCGAGAAGGACTCTCGGGACTGACGACGCGGCGCACGGCGTTTTGGCCGTGTGAGGCATCCATGGCAGAATGAATGTTTGTGCCGTGACCGGTTCTGCCTCAGGGGAGCCCACGGACGCTTCGGCTCCGTTCAGCACACACCTCTTCTTGTTCCTACTTACATCATGCAACCGACCTGAGGCGAGTGCAGAGAGAGACGATCATGCAGATCCTCGACGCCGTCGACGCAGCATCGCTGCGTTCAGACGTTCCCGTCTTCAACCCCGGTGACACGGTCAACGTGCACGTGAACATCACCGAGGGCACCCGCTCGCGTATCCAGGTCTTCAAGGGCGTCGTCATCGGCCGCCAGGGCGATGGCGTTCGCGAGACCTTCACCGTTCGCAAGATCAGCTTCCAGGTGGGTGTCGAGCGTACGTTCCCGGTGCACTCCCCGGTGATCGACCACATCGAGGTCGTCACCCGCGGTGACGTGCGTCGCGCGAAGCTCTACTACCTCCGCCAGCTGCGGGGCAAGAAGGCGAAGATCAAGGAGAAGCGCGACAACTGACGCGCAGGTTCTCCACAGCACCCCGGGACACGATGTCCCGGGGTGCTGTGTTCTCCCCGGGGTGTGCAACCCTTGATGATGCCGTCTCCGTGCGGTGCGAGACTGTGAAGGAACCCTCATGACGACTGACTCCGCCGCCGCGTCCACTCCACCGACGAAGCGGCGTCGTGGGTTCCTCGTCTTCCTGCGAGACGTCCTCGTCATCGTCGTGATCGCGGCGCTTGTCTCCTTCGTCGTCAAGACCTTCGTCGTCCGCTCCTTCTACATTCCGTCGGCCTCGATGGAACGCACCCTGATGGTCAAAGACCGCATCCTCGTCGATGAGTTGACGCCCCGGTGGAACGACTACGAACGCGGCGATGTCGTCGTCTTCAAGGATCCGGGCGGGTGGCTCGACGGAGTGCCGCAGACTCCGGCGCAGCCGCCGCTCATCGAAGCGTTCGACTGGATGCTCAACGTCATCGGGATCTCGGCCACGGACTCTCAGGATCACCTCGTCAAACGGGTGATCGGATTGCCGGGCGACCACGTCGTCTGCTGCAACGCGCTCGGTCAGATCACGGTCAACGGCGCGCCCATCGACGAGCTCGGCTACCTGAACCTGCCGGACGGCGACACCGCTGCATCGAACGAACCCTTCGACGTGGTCGTGCCGGAGGGGTCCCTCTGGCTGCTGGGAGACAACCGGGACCGTTCGAGGGACTCGCGGGCGCACCAGGATCTTCCGAGTGGCGGATTCGTGCCGATCGAGAACGTCGTCGGCAAGGCGTTCTTCACCACATGGCCCTTCGACCGTATGGGCACGATCGACGGCCACCACGACAGCTTCAACGGCGTCCCGGATCCGGAATGACCGTCGTCGCTCCGAAGCTCACTCTGGAGCGCAGGCTGCTGACCGAGTGCGATCTGATCATCTCCCTCGATGAGGTCGGGCGCGGTGCGCTTGCCGGTCCGGTGGCGGTCGGAGCTGCCGTGATGGATGCGGCAGGCGCGCGCCGCCGCGTTCCCGAAGGGCTTCGGGATTCGAAGCTGGTCACCGAGAGACGTCGACCTGACGTCGCCGCGAGGGCCGCGGCATGGGTGCAGGCATCGGGAGTCGGCTGGGCGAGTGCGGCCGAGGTCGACGCGGTGGGCATCATGCGGGCGCTCGGGCTCGCGGCGTCGCGCGCCGTGCAGAGCGTGGTGGACTCGGGAGTGGACCTCGACGGAGCACTCGTGCTGCTCGACGGCAATCACGACTACGTCTCGCCCGTGCATCCGGTTCCTCTGCGCGTTCGGCCCGTCGTCAAGGGTGACCGTGACTGCGCGTCGGTTTCAGCGGCATCGGTGATCGCGAAGGTCGCCCGTGACACGTACATGGCCGAGCTCCACGAAGGTCACCCCGCGTATCAATGGGACAGGAACAAGGGATATGCGAGTCTCGAGCATCGCGATGCGATCAGGAGCGTGGGGCTCTCCCCGCACCACCGATCATCCTGGGCGATCGCGGATGTCCCGACGCTGTTCTGATATGTGGTCCGGAGGAGTTCCGGAATCCAGAACCGCCGAAGTCGAGAAGTTCAACGGGGCATCAGTGTAAAACACTGCCCGGAGTGTCGTCACATGCTAGAAAGGCCCTGTCTCGACGCAGTGATGCGTTGACGAAAGTGGGGGACGACATGAGAAGAAGAGGTCTGATCGGGACGATCGCTGCGCTAGCTTTGCTCGTCGGAGCTAGCGGCCTGCCATCAGCAAACGCCGATAATGGCGCCTCGGCTGCGTCCTCATTGCCCCAGGGCGCGGCAACGACCTCCGCACGGCCCGCTGGCGACGTGCTCCTTCCGCCCGACGACCTCGGTCAACGCCCCATGACTGAGGAGGAGATCATGGCGATGGATGAGGAGTCGTCACCCACCGGCCTGCCTGCCTGGTGGGTCGCCTTCGGCATGGCCGTCGACAAGGTGCGGGCCGAGTATCCCAAAGACTTCGGTGCCGCAGTTGTGAATCCAGATCAGCGCTCCGGCACCGTGTGGTTCGTCGGTGCCGTTCCCGAGGGCGTCAGCGAACGGTTCGAAAGCATCGGCGGTGTCGCGCTCCGGGGCGACTACGGTGTGCAAGAAGCCGTCTATCAACAGTTCGCGTCGGACCTCCATTTGGAGTTGATGGAACAACTCGGCGACCTATCGACGTTCAGCACGTACGCGGATGATGGGCGCCGTGTCATCGTCGTGGAGTACGGTCGCACCGCAAAGGGCGCTCCCGTGGCGGAGAGTACGGTACGCCAGATGGAGCAGATCACCGCTCTTCTCCCTGCCCCTGCCGGGTTCGTCATCGAGTTCGTACCCGTGGACGCGGCGCTCCTCCTGGCTCCCGAACTCTTCCATGGCGCACGCGAGCTCGCGAACGTTTGCACGGGTGCGTTCCCTGTAAGGCGTAAGGGAGGGAACGAGCTTGGCATCCTTACCGCTGCGCACTGTCCCGGAACCGGATCGTACGACGGCGCAGCCAACGCCTTCTACTCTCCCTACCCCTACTCGATCTCCACAGAAGCCGGATCTGGTGGAGGCGATTTCCGCTGGAACCACAGCAAGTACGGCTTGAGCGGTCGTACCTTCGTCGATCCTGACGAACCTCTTCGAGTTTTCAACAGCCGTTCCGGGGTCCAAAGCGGCGATTCCGTGTGCATGTACGGAAAGACGACGGGCCAGAAGAGGTGCGGGACCGTTGTTGCCTGTGGGGTGAACCAAACGACCACTGTGCCCGATACGGGTCAGCGGTACGACATTGGTGGACTATGCCGAGTGGGGACTTGGTTCACGGCTCCCGGAGACTCGGGAGGACCATGGTTCTTCGGGAATACGGCCTTGGGGATCCATTACGGACGCGCATGGGAAAACGGCCCTTCAGCCTTCAGCCTCGTAAACAATGCTCTGAACAACACGCGAGTCAACCTGGTGGTCGATTCCGCTGGGAACACGATCCCGTGACCGGACGGAGAGGTGACCGTGCGTAAAGAAGCCCGCTTTCGCAAGACGTGGGCAGCCGGGTCCCTTCTCCTCGTGCTCGGGCTGACCGCATGCACGGAGGTCACTCCCAGCCCGACCGAAACCGATCCTCCAGCGGCAACTCCCGCACAGTCGCCCGTGGCGTCGACTGCGACCGCGGACGTGCCTCTGGGCACGTGGAAAGCGCAGGACGAGAGCCACGTGTACTTGACGCTCGAGGAGGACGGCACATCGACAGGGTACGACGGATGCAACACCGTCGGGGACACGTGGATGGCAGAGCAGGACGGTGTGATGATCGTTCTCAGCAACGTGACCGAGGTGCTGTGTCCCGACAATGACACCTGGCTCCTCGATGCTCGAGCGGTCACGCGTGACGGGGACGAACTCATCGTTCTCGACGAATCGGGTACGACGATCGGACGCCTCCGCGGCGAGGAGTAGAGCCGCCGCGATCCCTTTAGGTGCGTGCGGTCCTGAGGTGCGCGCGCGCGGGCCGCGCCAGGGCCTCGTAGGATGGACACATCATGGATGAGGAAGCCTTCGACGACTATGACCGCGAGCTCGAGCTCGCGCTGTTCCGCGAGTATCGCGACGTCGTCGCACAGTTCCAGTACGTGGTCGAGACTGAACGGCGGTTCTACCTCGCCAATGAGGTGAATGTCGTACGCCGCGACACCGAGCACGACTTCTACTTCGAGATCTCGATGAGTGACGTCTGGGTGTGGGACATCTACCGTGCCGACCGCTTCGTGAAGGCCGTGCGGGTGCTGACGTTCAAGGACGTCAACGTCGAAGAACTGCAGCGCCGAGAGTTCGAACTGCCCCAGGAGCTGTCGCTCGACGGGGAGTGACCTCTTCTGCACGATTCGCGTTCCTGACCAGCTGTCCAGAGGTCCCGGAGGTTCGACTCTTCCGGTGCGCTGATCGGCGAGGCCGATCGACAGGCTGTCCTCATGGCAGCGAAAGACGAGCTCGGTAGATCCGGTGAAGAACAGGCGGTTCGGTACCTGACCGGTATCGGATATGAGGTGCTCGACCGCAACTGGCGTTGTGCGCAGGGTGAGATCGACATCGTCGCCTCCCGCGGCCGCCATCTGGCGGTCGTAGAGGTCAAGACGAGACGGACGATCGCTCACGGGCACCCCTTCGAAGCGGTGGACGCACGCAAGATCCGCCGGCTTTGGCAGCTGGCGCACGCGTGGGCCGCCGATCATCCCGACCTGTCCCATGGGCTCATGATCCGGATCGAGGCGATCGGGATCATCGGTGCGGATCCCGAGCACAGCACGCTCGAACACCTCGTGGACGTGTCGTGAAGACGGCCCGCACCTGGGCGGTCGCGCTCACCGGGGTCGATGGACACATGGTCGAGGTCGAAGCGGACATCTCGAATCAGACGCCCGACTTCAAGATCATCGGGCTGCCCGACAAGTCTCTCGGCGAAGCTGTCCAGCGGGTGCACAACGCGTGCAAGAACACCGCGCTCGATCTTCCGCGTCGTCGACTGACGGTGAACCTCTCACCCGCGAGCCTCCCCAAGCAGGGAGCGGGCTTCGACCTCAGCATCGCCGTCGCTGCGCTGGCAGCCGGGGGAGCGCTGTCCAGTCGGTCCATCGCGCGCGTGGTGCATCTCGGTGAGCTCGGGCTCGATGGTCGACTCCGGCCCGTTCCCGGAGTGCTGCCGTCGGTGTTCGCTGCCGCGCGCGCGGGGTTCGACACCGTGATCGTCCCCTGGGGGAATGAGGCGGAGGCGAGGCTCGTGCCAGGAATCGAGGTGCGTCCCGCGGCGAGCCTCTCGCAGGTGGCGGTGTGGCACGGCGCAGAGGTCGACGTGCTCGATGCAGATCCGGTCGCGGCCGCAGCGGTAGCTCGCGAGCGTCCCGAGGAGTTGGACCTCGCCGACGTCGTGGGGCAGGAGGACGCCGTGCGCGCACTGATCGTCGCCGCGGCGGGGGGACATCACATGCTGCTCAGCGGCCCGCCGGGGGCGGGAAAGACGATGCTCGCACGAAGGCTGCCTGGCATCCTTCCGAGTCTCACCGAAGACGAAGCGCTCGAGGTGGCGTCGATCCGTTCGCTGACGGGGGAGTCGGTGCAGGCTCTCGACGTGATGCCGCCGCTGGAGTCGCCGCACCACAGCGCATCCGTCGCCGCGCTCGTCGGAGGTGGAACGAGGTCCGTTCGCCCCGGGGCGATCTCTCGGGCGCATAGGGGCGTGCTCTTCCTCGACGAAGCGGCAGAGTTCTCGAGAGTGGCGCTCGACGCGCTGCGACAACCGCTCGAGTCGGGTGCGATCGAAGTGAGCCGATCGGGGATCACGGCTCGGTTTCCCGCGAAGTTCCAGCTCATCGTGGCGCTCAATCCCTGCCCGTGTGGCAACTACGGGGTGCGTGGCGCGGAGTGCGTGTGTCCGTCGTTGGCTATCCGGAGGTACTCGACGAGGCTCTCGGGTCCGCTGCGTGACCGTATAGATGTCGAGCTGCACGTCTCCCGGGTGTCCGCCTCTCAGGCGATGATCGGAGACCGCACCGGGGTGACGAGCGAAAGCGCTCGCGCGCGGGTCATCGAGGCGCGGGAGCGAGCTGTCGCTCGATGGCGGGGAACCCCATGGCTTCGCAACAGCGAAGTGCCCGGTGCTCGGCTGAGACAGCTCGATCTGCGGATCCCCGCTGATGCTCGGGCGCCGCTGGACCGGGCTCTCGAGCGGGGAACGCTCACACTGCGCGGCTACGACAGGGTGCTACGGCTGGCATGGACCATGGCCGATCTCGCCGGAGCCGACAGGCCGGGACGCGACGAAGTGGGCCAGGCGCTGTTTCTCAAGAGGGGATACGCATCATGATCGATTCGCTCACAGATGACGCCGGGGTCCGGGAGTCGCTCGAACAGGTCAGGTCCTCCGGAGACGCGGGGGAGGCGCTCGCGCGGGTGTCGTGGTCGGTCCTCACCGAGCCGGGCGATGGCGTGGCCGGGGCGCTGATCGGAGAGCTCGGTGCTTCGGACGCGCTCCGGTTCGCATTGGGCACCGGGAATGCGGCGGTCTCAGAAGTCAGCAGCCGGGCACTCGCCGACGGGCGGGCTCGGTGGAAGACCCGAGCCGACGCGCGCAGCGTGGTCGATGCGCTGCGCGGCGCCAGGGACGTGGGAGCCCGACTTCTGCTTCCGGGGGATGCGCACTGGCCGACTTCCCTCGACGACCTCGGGGTGCACGCGCCGACCGTGCTCTGGGTGCGCGGAGACCCGGAGCTACTGAGCGCGGCACCTCGAGTCGCGATCGTCGGCGCCCGGGCGGCAAGCGGATACGGCGAGATGCTCGCGGGCGACTTCGCGGGCGAGCTGGCCGCGGGCGGCGCAGTCGTCGTGTCCGGGGGAGCGTATGGCATCGACGGCGCAGGTCACCGCGCCGCACTCGGAGTCGGCGGAAAGACGATCGCCTTTCTCGCGGGCGGGGTCGATCGAGCGTACCCCCAGGGCCATCAGCAGCTTCTTCGGCGAATCGTCGAGACCGGCGCCGTGGTGAGCGAGGTCCCCTGCGGCACCGCGCCGACGAAGTGGCGATTCCTGTCGCGCAACAGACTCATCGCCGCGGTGAGCGACGCGACGGTGGTCGTGGAGGCAGGATGGCGAAGCGGATCGTTGAACACTGCCGGTCACGCAGCTGCACTGGGTCGACCGCTCGGCGCGGTGCCCGGGCCGGTGACATCCGCATCGTCGGCCGGCTGTCATCGGCTCCTGCGCGAGTACGACGCGCGGTGCGTCACAACGACTGCCGAGATACGCGAGCTCTGGGGTGACGGGCCGCCAGGTACGTCACCCGGTTCAGGGGCGGATCCCGACCGGTCTCGTCTACTCGATGCCATGAGCAGTCGCGATGCGCGAGCCGCTGTCGAGCTGTCTCGACGGTCGGGACTCGCACCTGAGCGAGTCACTGCGTTGCTCGGGCTGCTAGAGCTCAAGGGTGCGGTCCGACGAGTCGATGGGGGATGGCAGAGGGCGCGGGTTGGCGAGCGGCGCGGCTGACGTCTCGGCGATCGGGGTTCCTGCACACTTGATCCATGGAGTTCGCGGCGGCCGCACATGCCTTCACCGACCACCTTGCTCGGGTGCGTCGGCTCTCTCCCGCCACCGTTCGCGCCTACCGATCAGACTTCCGGGATCTCGCGGAGACAGTCGGTGAACTCGAGGTCGACCAGGTCACCCTGGAGACTCTCCGGGACTGGCTCTGGCGGGCGACTCAGCGCGGCGACGCGCGGTCGACGCTCGCGCGGAGAGCGGCGGCGGCACGTTCTTTCTTCAGCTGGGCGCATGAGCAGCAACTCGTCGATCACGATCCGAGCCTGCGCCTGGTCGCTCCCAAGCGGGGGCGCACCCTCCCCACCATCGCCTCTCAGGATGCGATGACGGCCCTGCTCGATGCGCAACGCCGAGCCGCCAGCGCCGGCGATCCGATAGCGCTCCGAGACCACGCGATTCTCGAACTGCTGTACGGTGCCGGCATCCGGGTCTCCGAGCTGTGCGGCCTCGATGTCGACGACCTCGACCTCGATCGAGGTACTGCGCGGGTGATGGGAAAGGGGGCGAAGGAGAGAGTGGTGCCTTTTGGGGTTCCTGCTCGCGAGGCCGCCGGCTCGTACCTGTCTCGCGGGCGACCCTCTCTCGCCGCCCGCACAGCGCTGTCGTCTCCCGCTCTGTTCCTCGGCAGTCGTGGTGCGCGGATCGGACCGCGCACGGTGTACTCACTTGTCGCCGAGGTGCTCGCGCCCTTCGTCGGCGAAGAGACTGTCGGCCCGCACGCGCTCAGGCACACGGCAGCGACTCATCTCCTGGACGGCGGAGCAGACCTGCGCGCGGTCCAGGAGATCCTGGGTCATGCCAGCCTCGGCACGACCCAGATCTACACTCACGTCTCCGCTGAGCGTCTCACTGCGACGTACCGTCTCGCACATCCCCGCGCGTGAGGCGCTGACGGAACGCGCGTCACGGCGCGTCGCAGCAGGGGAGCAGCACCGCTCGAGGCACTGGTCCGAAGAGCAGCATCGGGTTGATGTACGCACCATCCAGCCGAACTCCCAGATGCAGTGCGCCGAGCATCGCGTGACCGCCAGCCGCGACCGTGCCGATCTCGTCGCCGGCCGAGACGAGGTCGCCGGGGGCGAGTGTGGAGGACACCGGCTCGAACGTCGACACATAGCCGTCGGGATGCGCGATCGTGATCAGGGGCCTGTCGACGACGGTCCCTCGGAACGCGATCGCCCCATCGGCCGGTGCTCGGACGATCACCCCCTGCGCGCTCGCGAGGTCGATGCCTCGATGGCCGGCGCCGAACGCGTGTGCCGGAGCGCGATACGGTGACGCGATCGCGCGGGGCGCGTCGATCGGCCATCTCCAGACTGGGTGCGCCCGGCCGTCTGACGATGACGCTCCCGCGCTCGTCGGGATGGGCGGTGCGAGAGCGATGACGATCAGTAGGAGGAGGACGATCGTCGCGCGTGGGCGGGTGCTCATGAGGCAATGTTCCTTCGCATGTGCGAATGGCTGCGCGTTGCACTGACGCCTGCGCGGGGCGTGTGCAGAATGCACGAATCGGGCGCGATGTGCAGGGTGAGTGAGGCCCGCGCATCCTGTATGCTGGGGGAGCACCTCGATCTCGGGGTGACTACGCGTGCCCATAGCGACTTCAGTCGTGGCATCCACTCCCACAGGTCCTGTTTCCACTCAGGCGGGAGTGCGCCGGGCGCCAGGAAGTTCGATCATCCGATCGACTTGGCAACCTCAACGGCGCAGATCCGCGCCAGAACAAGGAGACGACCATGGCTGTGGTCACCATCCGCCAGCTGCTCGACAGCGGCGTGCACTTCGGACACCAGACTCGTCGGTGGAACCCGAAGGTCAAGCGCTTCATTCTCACCGAGCGCAGCGGCATCCACATCATCGACCTGCAGCAGTCGCTCGGGTACATCGACAAGGCCTACGACTTCGTCAAGGAGACCGTCGCGCACGGCGGCACGATCCTCTTCGTCGGTACCAAGAAGCAGGCGCAGGAGATCCTCGCCGAGCAGGCGACCCGCGTGGGCCAGCCCTACGTCAACCAGCGCTGGCTCGGTGGACTCCTCACGAACTTCCAGACGATCGCGAAGCGTCTCGCCCGCATGAAGGAGCTCGAGGAACTCGACTACGAGAACCCGTCCGCTTCGGGCTTCACGAAGAAGGAACTCCTTCTCAAGAAGCGCGAGCTCGACAAGCTGCACAAGTCGCTCGGTGGTATCCGCAACCTCACGAAGACGCCGTCCGCCCTCTGGGTCGTCGACGCCAAGCGTGAGCACCTCGCCATCGACGAGGCGAAGAAGCTCGGCATCCCGGTGATCGGCATCCTCGACACCAACGCCGACCCCGACGACTTCCAGTACCCGATCCCCGGCAACGACGACGCGATCCGCTCGGTCTCGCTGCTCACCCGCATCATCGCGGACGCCGCGGCAGAGGGCCTTCAGCAGAAGCACAACCCTGAGACGGGCGACGCTGAGCCGCTCGCCGACTGGGAGAAGGAGCTTCTCGAGACCCCCGCTGACGCCGCTTCCGAGGCCCCGGCCGAGGATGCAGCCGTCGAGGCTCCGTCCGAGGATGCAGCCGTTGAGGCTCCGGCCGCTGCTGAGGCTCCGGCTGAGGCAGACGAGGCTCCCGCAGCAGAGGCCACCGAGGCCCCCGCTGAGGCAGACGCCAAGTAATTCCGCGACCACCACACACATCACGAAGCAAGGAGCCACCACACATGGCCAACTTCACCATCGCCGATCTCAAGGCGCTCCGTGAGCAGCTCGGCACGGGAATGGTCGACACCAAGAAGGCGCTCGAGGAGGCTGACGGCAACGTCGAGAAGGCCACCGAGATCCTGCGTCTCAAGGGTGCCAAGGGCAACGCGAAGCGGGCTGACCGCTCGACCAGCGAGGGCCTCGTCGTCGCTCGCGAGCAGGACGGCGCAGTGACGCTGATCGAGCTCGCCTGCGAGACGGACTTCGTCGCAAAGAACGAGCGGTTCATCGCGCTGGCCGACAAGGTCGCCGACGCTGTCGCAGCCGTCAAAGCCGATTCGGTCGAGGCTGCTCTCGCCGCCCAGGCGGGCGACAAGAGCGTCGAACAGGTCATCTCGGAAGAGGCCGCGATCATCGGCGAGAAGGTCGAACTGCGCCGCGTGCGCACGATCTCCGGCGACAAGGTCGAGGTCTACCTGCACCGCACGAGCAAGGATCTGCCTCCGCAGATCGGTGTCGTCGTCGCCTACACGGGTGATGACGCCGAGACCGCTCGCAGCATCGCGCAGCACATCTCGTTCGCCAACCCGTCGTACCTCTCCCGCGAGGACGTGCCGTCCGACGCCGTGGAGAAGGAGCGCCAGATCGTGACCGAGATCTCTCGCAACGAGGGCAAGCCGGAGGCGGCGCTGCCCAAGATCGTCGAGGGCCGCGTCTCCGCGTTCATCAAGCAGGTCGCCCTGCTCGAGCAGGACTACGCGAAGGACAGCAAGCTGTCCGTCGCCCAGGTGGCGAAGGACGCCGGTATCACCGTGACGGACTTCGCGCGCTTCAAGGTCGGCGCGTAACACCGTCGAAGGGGTTCGGATCAACGCGATCCGAACCCCTTCTTCATGCCCAGAAGGCACTATCTTGAATCGGGACGAGAGGATCACCCCCATGACTGAACGCACAGGACGCCGTCGCGTCCTTCTGAAGCTCTCCGGTGAGGCGTTCGGCGCCGGCCAGCTCGGCGTCAACCCTGACATCGTCAGTCAGATCGCGCGCGACATCGCCGCCGCGGTCGACCGGGTCGAGGTCGCCATCGTCGTCGGCGGTGGCAACTTCTTCCGCGGAGCGGAGCTCAGCCAGCGCGGAATGGACCGTGGGCGAGCCGACTACATGGGAATGCTCGGCACGGTGATGAACGCTCTTGCTCTACAGGACTTCCTCGAGCAGGCGGGTGCGCCCACGCGTGTGCAGTCGGCCATCTCGATGACTCAGGTCGCGGAGCCGTACATCCCGCTCCGCGCCGAGCGGCACATGGAGAAGGGTCGTGTCGTCATCTTCGGCGCAGGCGCCGGCCTGCCGTACTTCTCCACAGACACTGTGGCCGCGCAGCGCGCCCTCGAGATCGGCGCGCAGGAAGTCCTCGTCGCCAAGAACGGCGTCGACGCGATCTACACCGCCGACCCCAACAAGCACGCCGATGCGGAGCGCATCGAGCGCGTCACGTATCGCGACGCCCTCCAGCGCGGACTCAAGGTGGTCGATTCCACGGCATTCAGTCTCTGCATGGACAACAACATGGATATGCGCGTGTTCGGTATGGAACCTGCCGGCAACGTCACGCGTGCGCTCCTGGGAGAGCCGATCGGCACTCTCGTCACCGCCTGAGCGCCTGACGGTGCTCACGGGCCGCGCCCGATAGAATTTCAGAACACCCCGACGATAGGAGTCACCGTGATCGCGGATGTCCTCGCTGAAACCACCTCCCGTATGGCACGAGCGGTCGAGGCCGCCAAGGAGGACTTCTCCACGGTGCGCACCGGTCGCGCCAACCCGCAGCTGTTCCAGAAGGTGCTCGTCGACTACTACGGCACGCCCACTCCGCTCGCTCAGCTCGCCTCGCTGGCGAACCAGGAGGCGCGTACGCTCATCATCACGCCCTACGACAAGACGGCGCTGAAGGGCATCGAGCAGGCGATTCGTGACATGCCGAACCTCGGCGCCAATCCCACGAACGACGGCAACCTCGTTCGCGTGACCATGCCGGAGCTCACGGCTGAACGTCGCAAGGAGTACGTCAAGCTCGTCAAGACCAAGGCCGAAGACGCCAAGGTGCACGTGCGCGGGATCCGTCGCAAGGCGAAGGACGAACTCGACGGCCTCAAGAACGAGCTCGGCGAAGACGAGATCGCTCGTGGCGAGAAGGAACTCGACGCCCTCACGCGCCAGCACGTCGACCTCATCGACGACGCACTCAAGCGCAAAGAGGCTGAGCTCCTCGAGGTATAGGCGGCATGTCCGACGAACCCACGGATGACGGCGCCGACAAGCCGCAGACGCGCCGCGAGGCGCGCGACTCGTCGACCTCGACCGGCGACGTCCCGCAGATCGACGGTGGCTTCGCGGCGTTCGACGCGACGAGCATCCCGCCCCGTCCTCCTCTGCCTGTCGACGACCGTACGATGACGGAGTCGCCTCTCGACACGGCTGAGCACAACGCGATCAGAGAGCAGTGGCGGGCGAAGCGTGACGAGTTCGGCACGCATGTCACGCATGCTCGCGGTCAGCTCGACCAGGCGAACGAGCGCATCAAGGAGCGCACCGGGCGCGATCTGATCCTCGCGACTCTGATCGGGCTCGCGTTCGGCGCCGTGCTGCTCGCTTCGCTGTTGTTCATCAAGGTCCTCTTCGTGCCGTTCGCGCTGGCTGCCGCATTGCTCGGCGTCTACGAGCTCTCGCTGGCGTTGCGCGCATCGGGTCGTCGGATAGACGTGATCCCGCAGTTCATCGCGGCGACACTGCTCGTGCTGTCCGCGTTCTTCCTCGACCTGTGGTTCGTCTGGGTCATGCTGTTCTTCGCCGTCGCTTTCGTGATCGTCTGGCGACTGGTCGCCCAGATGATCGCCAAGGACGGCAGGACCTACGGTGATGTGCTCACAGACGCCGTCATCGGCGGGTTCGTCCAGATCTACGTGCCGTTCCTCGCGGCGGTCGCACTGATCCTGCTCAAGCAGGAGGGCGGCCAATGGTGGGTGTTGAGCTTCATCGCGATCGCCGTCGTGGCCGATACCGGCGCGTACGCCGCCGGGCTGGCATTCGGGCGGCACCCCATGGCGCCGAAGATCAGTCCCAAGAAGACCTGGGAGGGATTCGGCGGAGCCGTGGTTGGGTCGATCACGGCCGGCGTGCTCCTCGCGATCTTCCTGCTCGAGCTGCCGTGGTGGACCGGCGTCATCTTCGGCGTCGCGATCCTCCTGTCCGCGACCCTGGGCGATCTCGGCGAGTCCATGCTCAAGCGTGATCTCGGGATCAAGGACATGAGCTCCTGGCTCCCGGGGCACGGTGGGCTCCTCGATCGACTCGACAGCATCCTGCCGTCGACGGTGCCCGCGCTGTGCCTGTATTTCCTCTTCTCCTCCTGGGTGGTGCTGTGATGGTCTCCGACGACGTACAGACAGCGGATGCTGCGGTGCAGCCTCCGCCCGCATTCTCGTTGACCACAGGACGGGTGCGCGGCTATCACCGAGCGGCCGTTGACACCTTCCTCGCGGCCGCCAGAGCCGCCTTCGAAGGAGACTCTGACGACCTCACCGCAGCCGACGTCCGTGTGGCGTCCTTCCCGCTCGTCAAGAACGGCTATGTCGTGGCTGAGGTCGATGCGGCGCTCGGACGAGTCGAGGATGCGATGGCGGCTCGCGCGCGCGACCGAGTCGTCCGTTCCCAGGGCGCGGGGGCGTGGGTCGAGCAGGCCCGTGATGAGGCCCAGGTGATCCTCGATCACCTCGCGCGTCCGAAGCGACAGCGTTTCGCACGCACGGGTGTCCTCACGTTCGGCTACCGGATCGATGAGGTCGATCATGTGGGCACCCGCATCGCGCGCTATCTGCGTGACGGCGAGCCCCTGACGGCTGAGCAGCTGCGCTCCGCGGCGTTCCGCATGCAGCGCGGGGGGTATCGAGAAGAACAGGTCGACGCGCTGCTCGATGCGACGGTCGACGTGATCCTGGCTGTTCGCTGAGCGTTCCGATGGCCGACTCGCGCCTCACCGGGTAGACTGCCACTCATCGTGAACTCCCGAAACGACATGACTCCTCATCGAAACGACGTCACGCCTGTGCCCGCATCGGCGACTCGTCCGGCGCGCAATGGCAGTCGCCGACGGGGCGTCGTGGGATTCTTCAGCGGCCTCGCGGTCGTCGGCTTCGCTGCGGCCATGGTGGCGCCGACCGGTGTCGCACTCGCCCAGCAGCCTGAAGCAGTCGGCCCGGAGTCGGCATACTCGGCGGCGCTCAGCGAGACGCAGAACCTCACTGTCACGGCGGAAGGTGCCGCGATCGCACCTGTTCAGCGTGGCACTTTCTCGGTCTATGTGACCCCCAAGCCGACGCCGACACCGACACCGACTACTGCCACTTCCGGCTCCTCAGGATCGTCGAACCCCGGCCCGAGTGGTCCTCTGTTCTACACCGGCGGGGGAGCCCCTGCCGAGTGGATGGCGGCAGCAGGCATCCCGGAGTCCGATTGGGGCTACGTCGACTACATCGTCTCTCGCGAGAGCGGGTGGAACCCGAACGCGACGAACAAGTCCTCTGGCGCGTGCGGTCTCGTCCAGGCATTGCCCTGCAGCAAGGTTCCCGGCAACGGCTACGATCCGGTCGACAACCTGCGCTGGGCGTCGGGATACGCCACGGGCCGGTACGGCAGCTGGGCCGGCGCTCACGCCTTCTGGACGAACAACCACTGGTGGTGAGCCGGCGTCATGGCCCGCTCTCGCAGACGCCGTCCGGCGCGCCCTGACACCGACGACTCGCTGGATCGCCTCTTGGCGTCTTGGAAGCGCACGGAGGTGCGTCGGGGCTCGGAGTGGACCGTGCAGCCGGTGTCTGCGGCGCAGGCTCTGAAGGAGTACATCTGCCCTGGATGCGGGCGCAGCGTCGTACCGGGAACCGCGCACCTCGTGGTCTGGCGCGCAGATGGGGTTCTCGGCGATGCTGCGGATCTCGCCGCCCGAAGGCACTGGCACACACACTGTTGGAGGATTGCATGAGCATGGAGATCCGCGGCCCGATCGAGCTGCCGGCGCGGCGTGAGGACATCGTCCTGGAGACCGCTGACGAGTTGACGCTCGTCGGTGAGCTGTCCATGCCGGAGTCTTCCGCACCGGTGGCCACGCTGGTCACGCTGCACCCGCTTCCGACGGCGGGCGGGTTCATGGACTCGCACATCATCCGCAAGGCCGCCGCACGGCTGCCTGCACTGGCGGACCTCGCAGTGCTGCGGTTCAACACCAGAGGCACCACGTCGTCGCGCGGTACCAGCGATGGGGCGTTCGACGGAGGAGCCGCAGAGCAGTTCGACGTCGCAGCGGCGATGGAGTTCGTGCGCGAGCGAGGTCTTCCGCGCCCGTGGCTCCTCGGCTGGTCGTTCGGCACCGAGCTCGCCCTCAAGTACGGGCGGGAGCACGACATCGAGGGCATCATCCTCCTTTCTCCTCCGCTCCACCGTGCGACCGATGCCGAGGTCGCGGCGTGGGCGGACTCCGACGTCGAAGTGGTCGTGCTCGTCCCCGAGCTCGACGACTACCTTCGCCCCGCCGAAGCACGCGAGCGCTTCGCTGCGATCCCTCATGCGAAGCTGATCGCCGTCGAGGGTGGCAAGCACCTCTGGGTGGGGGAGAGTCAGACGCGTCGCGTCCTCACCGAGATCGTCGCTGCGGTGAATCCGTCCGCTCTGCCTCTGCCGACCGAATGGCCCGCTGTCTAGAGCTCGTTCATCCGGGGGATCAGCACCTGTCGGTAGAGGATCAGGATGCTGGCGGCCACGGGGATCGCGATCAGCGCACCGAGCAGGCCCAGAAGACTGCCTCCTGCCAGCGCGGCGACGACGACGACCGCGCCTGGCACCGACACGGCACGACTCATGATCCTCGGGGAGATGATGTAAGCCTCGATCTGCATGTAGATGAGGTAGTAGATGGCTGCGGCGATCGCTGTCGCCGGCGAGCCGAGTCCGGGGATCAGGCACACGAGGACGATGATCGTCGACCCCGTGAGAGTGCCGACGAGTGGAATCAGCGAGAAGAAGAAGGCGACGACGGCGAGGACGGCGGGGAACGGTGCGTCGATGATCGTGAGGAAGATCATGCTCAGGACGCCGTTGATGACGCCCTGGGTGACCTGCCCCATGACGTAGTAGCCGACCGAGTCGGTGATCTGCTCGGCGAGGTCGATGAAGCGCTCGCGCTTCGACGCAGGGGCCAGCTGGTAGACCGCACGCTTGAGGGACGGCGTGGATGCGGTGAGGTAGATCGTGAGGATCAGGATGATGAACGCGCCGAACAGCCCGCTCACGACCGCACCGCCCGCCGCGAGTACGCTCTGACCGATCGACCCGCCGATCTGGGCGAGGTTCGTCTCGAGCCAGTTGGTGACGTAGGCGAAGACGTCATCGACCCTGAGGTTGGGGAATGTGTCGACCATCCACTGGCGCAGGTCGGCGAGGAAAGTGCCTCGCTGGACGATGGCAGTGATCTCGGCGATGAGTTGCGAGATCTGGTCGACGAGCACCGGGATGACGATCAGGATGATGCCCGCGAACACGCCGAGAACCGCGAGGATCGTGATGAGTACGGCGAGCCAGCGGGGGAGTCGCCTGCGTTCGAGGAACGAGACGAGCGGGTCGAGGCCCAGGCTGAGGAAGAGCGCCGTTCCTACGTAGAGCAGAACCGTCGAGAGGCTCTCCACGCTGCCGATCAGCAGGATGCCCAACCCCACGCCGAGCGTCGCGACGAGAGCGGTACGGAACGGGTTGTGGATCTTCATCGCTGCTCCTCGGAATGCCGGACTCTGCAAGCGTATCCACCGCACCGCGACTGTCCGCGACGACGTGCCGCACGCGACTGTGGCGTGGCCCTCGTGGGCAACACACAGCTGATTTCGCTAGTCTGAAATGTCGAGTGTTGCGACTCGGGCGTGGGTCCGGGCCGTGTGAGGAGACTATTCGTGCGTTTCGTATGGGCCGTCGTGGCCTTTGTGCTGGCTGCGGGACTGATCGCTGCGGGCATCGCGCAGCGAACCATCTTCATGGGTCCGTCGACCCAGGAGGTCTCGGTCGCCGTAGAAGAACCTGCCCCTTACGTGCTGTTGGACGGCGACGTCCTGCGCGAGCACCCTGGGTCTCAGACCCTGCTCGTGCGGGGTGAAGGTGACATCTTCGCGGCATACGGTCGGACGGCCGATATGCAAGCGTGGCTGGCCGACGCCTCGTACAACCACGTGACCGCCGGAAGCGACGGCGAGCTCGAGACGGAGCTGATTCCTGCCGGAGCCATCACCGACGGCGACGGCGCCACGGCGACCCCGGCACCTGCGGAGAGCCCTGCCCCGGCGGAGACTCCGGTTCCGTCCGAGACTCCGGCCGAGGACGGTGCGGCCGCAGAGGCAGGCCGCAATCCGGCCGGTTCCGATCTCTGGCTGGATTCGTTCACCGAGACCGACGCCCTCATCGTCGACAAGATGCAGCTCCCCGAAGGGGTCAGCCTGATCATCGCGTACGACGGCACCGCGGACGCTCCCGACGACATCACGATCTCATGGCCTCTCGACACGTCGACCCCGCTCGCGGGCCCGCTCATGGCGGCAGGCGCAGCGATGCTCCTCGTCGGGCTGGTTCTCTACGTCCTCGCCATCCGGCACCAGCGCCGCGGGCGCGGGCCCCGGCGAAAGGGTCCCGGCCCCCTCCCGGCGACCGAGCCGATCGATGTGGCTCAGCTGCCGCCATCCGAGCGCGCAGCGATCGAGAGCTCGGCCGCCGACGCACCTGATGACTCGGACTCGTCCGGTGCGCCCGCGAACGCTGCCGAAGCGGGCCAGGAAGCCTCGGATGACGCGGCCGGTGCGGACGCACCGGAACGCGATCGGAAGACGGAGAGGCGTGCGACGTCCACGGACCGCCGACGCCTGCTCGCATTGCCTGCGCTGGCTGTGACCGCGCTGCTCGCCACCGGTTGCTCGCCCGATTCCTGGCCGCAGTTCGGCGAGGGGACGCCGTCGCCGTCGCCCAGCGCGACAGTGATCGCCCCGGACAACCAGAAGCCCCCCGCGGTCACCGAGTCGCAGGCGAGGCGAATTCTGCAGGAGGTGTCGACGACGCTTGCAGACGCAGACGCGGCGATGGACATCGCTCTGGCCGGGACTCGTCTCGATGGTCCCGCGCTGACCGCTCGCACGACCGAGTACGCGCTTCGGACCGCTGTCCCGGAGACCCCGCTGCCTGCCGCGATCCCGACAGATGATGTCGAGGTCGTGCTCCCCGAAGCCACCGACCGCTGGCCGCGGACGGTGCTGCTGCTCTCGAAGAGTGCCGGCGACGACACCGTTCCGCCGGTGATCCTCACCATGACTCAGCAGGATCCGTGGTCGAACTACAAGGTGACGACCATGGCCGAGATGTCGGCCGATGCCGTCTTCCCCGAGGTGGCCGCGCCGTGGCTGGGCACCTCGCTCGTGCCGGACGATTCCGCGTTCCTCAGCCTCCCGCCGAGTGAACTCGCTGAGACGTTCGCAGACATCGTCGACACGGGAGAGACCAGCGCTTCGTACGGCCTCTTCGACGAGATCTCACAGAATCTCGCCCAGTCGATTCGCGACAGTCGCCAGGCTGTCGTGCAGAACCTCGCGGACAACGGTGCCGCCGAGACCTCCCAGACCGCGTTCGACATCATTCCCGCGGATTCCGCCCCGGTATCGATGGCCACGCTCGACAGCGGGGCGATCGTGGCTGTCTCGCTCGTCGACACGGAGTCGGTGACGCCGACGTCGGCGGACGCCGTGATCCGCTTCGGCGACAACGCGCAGGCCAAAGCCCTGACGGGTGTGACCGAATCTGCCAAGGGCGTGACGACCAAGTACGAATTCCAGTTGTTCTTCTCCGTTCCCGCACAGGGCTCGACGGAGCAGATACGACTCCTGGCTGTCCGACAGGACCTTCTCTCCGTCGAGGTGATCAAGTGACCGATATCTCTCCCGCCGCGCTCCGAGGAGCCGTCGACCTCTCTTCTCTGCGAAACCGCCCGACAGCACCGGCTGCGGCAGCACAGGGCCCCGCTGGCGCAGCCGGGGCCGTTGACATCGTGGTCGATGCGACGGACGAGTCGTTCGGCCAGATCCTCGAGCTCTCGCGCACAGTGCCGGTGGTCGTCGATCTCTGGGCGGAGTGGTGCGGCCCGTGCAAGCAGCTGAGCCCGATCATCGAGAAGGTGGCGCGCGAACTCGGCGGAAAGGTGCTCCTCGCCAAGGTCGATGTCGACGCGAACCCGCAGCTTGCTCAGGGCTTCCGCGCGCAGTCGATCCCGATGGTCGTCGCGCTCATCGCCGGTCAGCCGGTCCCGATGTTCACGGGGGCGGTTCCTGAGCAGCAGGTCAGGGACGTCTTCGCGCAGCTGCTCCAGCTCGCGGCCCAGAACGGTGTGACGGGCACGTTGAACATCGGCGAGGCGCCCGAGGGCCAGGAAGCCCCGGAGGAACCGCCGATGCCGCCGCTGCACGCCGAGGCCTTCGCTGCCATCGAGACGGGGGACTACGCCGCCGCGATCGTGGCGTACGAGAAGGCTCTCGCAGAGAATCCTCGCGACGAGGACGCTATCGCCGGTCTCGGGCAGGTTCGACTTCTCGACCGCGTCCAGAAGCTCGACCTGCAGGACGCACGGGCTGCCGCTGCGGCTGCGCCCCGGGATGTCCAGGCGCAGTTCGATGTCGCCGATCTCGACCTCGCCGGCGGCCACGTCGATGACGCGTTCGGAAGGCTGCTCGACCTGTTCGCGCAGCTGCCGTCGGACGAGCGGACGCCGGTTCGTGAGCGTATGATCGAGCTGTTCGGCCTGATCGGTGCCGCGGATCCTCGCGTCATCGCCGCCCGCAACAGGCTCTCCTCGCTGCTCTTCTGACCCGGTGCCACGGCTGACCAGCCCTGAGGGGCGGTCAGCCGTAGCCGGTCAGTCGCGACTGATCAGCCGTGGCTGATCGTGGGCACGTGAGGCTCACCCTCGTGACGCAACCAGATGGTGGACAGCGCGGGGATCGTGACGGAAGCCACCGCGGGCCCGCCCTCCTCTGAGTGAGCGACGACCATGCCGAGGTTGCCCGATCCGCGACCGCCGTACTCCGCGGCATCCGTGTTGAGGATCTCCTGCCATACGCCTGCGACAGGCAGAGCCAGGCGGTGGCCGCTGCGCTCGACGCCGGCGAAGTTGCTGATGACGACGATACGGCCGCCATGTGCATCACGGCGCTCGAACGCGATCACATTCGGGTCCCAGCTGGGAGCACCGAGACGCGCGAACGACGAGCCGTCGTTGTCTCGCTCCCAGAGCGGCGCCTGGGCGCGATAAGTACGATTGAGCTGCCCGACGAAACTCTGCAGCTGCGCATGCGACGGCTGCTCCAGCAGCCACCAGTCGAGCTCTCGGGATTCGGACCACTCCGCCAACTGCCCGAACTCCTGGCCCATGAAGAGCAGCTTCTTGCCAGGGTGACCCCACATGTAGGCGAGGTACGCGCGAACGTTCGCGAGCTTGTGCCAGTGGTCGCCGGGCATCTTCGCGAGCAGGCTGCCCTTGCCGTGCACGACCTCGTCGTGGCTGATCGGGAGCAGATAGTTCTCTCCGAACGCGTACACGAAGGAGAACGTCATCTCACCTTCGTGGTGCGAGCGGTACATCGGGTCGCGTTCGATGTACTGGAGGGAGTCGTTCATCCAGCCCATGTTCCACTTGAACCCGAACCCGAGTCCGGCGTGGTCGGTCGGTGCAGTGACGCCGGGGAAGCTCGTCGACTCCTCCGCGATCATCAGCACGCCGGGGTGCAGGCGATAGGCGGTCGCGTTGACCTCCTGCAGGAACCGGATGGCCTCGAGGTTCTCTCTGCCCCCGTGGATGTTCGGCTCCCACTCGCCTTCGTTGCGCGAATAGTCGAGGTACAGCATCGAGGCCACCGCGTCGACCCGAAGCCCGTCGACATGGAACTCGCTCAGCCAGAAGAGGGCGTTGGCGACCAGGAAGCCGCGCACCTCGGGGCGGCCGTAGTCGAAGATGAGGGTTCCCCAGTCCTGGTGCTCACCGCGCCGAGGGTCGGGGTGTTCGTACAACGGCTGTCCGTCGAACTTCGCGAGGGCGAAGGCGTCCTTGGGGAAGTGCCCGGGCACCCAGTCCATGATCACGCCGATCCCCGCTTGATGAAGGCGATCGATCAGGTAGCGCAGATCATCGGGGCTGCCGAACCGACTCGTCGCCGCGTAGTATCCGCTGACCTGATAGCCCCAGGAGCCACCGAAGGGGTGCTCTGCGAGCGGCATGAACTCGACGTGCGTGAAACCGGCTTCGGTGACATGGGCGATGAGCGGCTCTGCCGCCTCGCGGTAGCTCAGGCCTCCGCGCCAGGAGCCGAGGTGCACCTCGTAGACGGAAAGCGGCTGGGCGACCGCGTGGGTCGCTGCACGGCGGGTCATCCACGCACCGTCCGACCAGGCGTAGGTCGACTGCGTGATGACCGATGCTGTCTCGGGCGGGACCTGCGCGGCCTGAGCCATCGGGTCGGCCTTGAAGATCCACGAGCCTTCACGAGTGCGGATCTCGTACTTGTAGGTCGTCCCGATCGCGAGGTCAGGGATGAACAGCTCCCAGATGCCGCTCACGCCCATCGAGCGCATCGCGTGAGACTCGCCGTTCCACCCGTTGTGGTCGCCGACGACACGAACGGCGGTGGCGTTGGGAGCCCAGACCGCGAACGCGACGCCGCTCTCGCCGTCAGCGACGCGAGCGTGCGCGCCCAGCACCTGCCACAGGCGTTCATGGCGCCCCTCTGCGATTAGGTGCAAATCGACGTCGCCGAGGGTGGGCAGGTGGCGGTAGGGGTCGCCGCTGATCGTCTCGTCGTCGTCGCCGTAGGCGGTGGCGATCCGATACGGCACCGGCGGTCCGTCGTGCTGTGCCTCCCAGATGCCGTGCGCGACGTGCTCGAGGGCGAGTCGGCTCCCGTCTTCGAAGACGGCCTCGACCGATGAGGCGAGCGGACGGCGGGCACGGATCACCGTGACGGTGCGGTCGCTCGCGTCCGTGAACGGATGCGAGCCGAGCACGGCGTGCGGGTCGTGGTGCTCACCGGACGCCACTGCGGCCCAGCCCGGCGACGTTGCCGCATCTTCGACGTAGCTCATGATCGTCTCCTCACCTTCAGTATGTGCACCGGCTCGGCGAAGGCGTCGAGGCGCACGTAGTTGTGGTCGGCCCAGGTCCAGACGGCGCCGGTCAGCAGATCCTCCACCTCGAACTGCTCGCCCTGAGGCACGCCCCAGATCGTCGTGTCGAGATGGACGGTGGTCTCGCGGACGGAGTGCGGATCGACGTTGGCGATCACGAGGATCGTGTCGGACTCGCCGGTGCCGGTGAAGGCTGCATCGAGATGCTTGCTGTAGACGAGCACGGAGTCGTCATCGCTCCAGTGCACGGAGAGGTTGCGGAGTTGACGGAGAGCCGGGTGCGCGGTGCGGATCTCGTTCAGCCGGCGCAGCAGAGGGGCCAGCGAGTCGCCTGCAGCCTCTGCACCCTCCCAGTCACGGAATTTGAACTCGTACTTCTCGTTGTCGATGTTCTCCTCGGAACCGGGGCGCGCGACATTCTCGAAGAGTTCGTAGCCCGCGTACACGCCGTACACGGGAGCAGCGGTGGCCGCGATGCATGCGCGGATCCGGTATGCCGCGCGTCCGCCGAACTGCAGATACTCGGTGAGGATGTCATGCGTGTTCACGAAGAGGTTAGGGCGCATGTAGTCGCTGGTCTCGTGTGAGACGCTCGTCAGGAACTCCTCGAGTTCCGCCTTGGTGTTGCGCCAGGTGAAGTAGCTGTAGCTCTGCTGGAAACCGACGGCCGCCAGCGCGCGCATCACGGCAGGGCGCGTGAAGGCCTCCGCGAGGAAGATCACGTCGGGATCCTGAGCATTCACGGTGGCGATGAGCCATTCCCAGAACTGCAGCGGCTTCGTGTGCGGGTTGTCGACCCGGAAGATCTTCACGCCCTCGCGCACCCAGTGCTGCACGATGCGCAGCATCTCCTGGTAGATGCCGGCGGGGTCGTTGTCGAAGTTCAGGGGGTAGATGTCCTGGTACTTCTTCGGGGGGTTCTCCGCGTAGGCGATGGTGCCGTCGGGAAGGGTCGTGAACCACTCCGGGTGCTCATCGACCCAGGGGTGATCCGGAGACGCCTGCAGAGCGAGATCAAGAGCGACCTCCAGCCCCTGGCTCTTCGCGGCTCGCACGAAGGCGCGGAAGTCGGCTGGTTTGCCGAGCTCGGGGTGAATCGCGTCGTGACCGCCGTCGGCGGAGCCGATGGCATACGGCGAACCCGGGTCGCCTGGTTCGGTCGTCAGCGTGTTGTTCCGGCCCTTGCGGTTCGTCGTTCCGATCGGATGGATGGGCACCAGATAGATCACGTCGAATCCCATGGTGGCGACAGCAGGAAGGCGCTTGGCGGCCGTCCTGAACGTGCCGCTCTTGATCGTGCCGTCCTTGAGGCGCTTCGCGCCCTCGGATCGCGGGAAGAACTCGTACCAGGCCCCGACGCCTGCCGCAGTCCGCTCGACGAGCAGCGTGCGCGCCGCCGAGGTCGATCGCAGTGTCATGAGCGGCCGGTCACGGAAGAAGCCGGTGAGCTCTGCATCGGTCGCGGCAGCGGTGGTGAGCGCCGCATCGCCGCCGGCGAGCGCCGCGGCGATGTCGGTGAGACGTCTGCGCTGAGCTGCAGGGCGGTCCTTCTCGGCCGCTGCGCGCGTGAGCAGCTCGGCTCCGAGCGCCGCCATCACCGGCACGTCCACGCCGGCAGCGACCTTCACCTCGGCGGCGTGAGCCCAGGTCGCGAAGTCGTCGGAGAACGCCTCGAAGCGAAAGGTCCAGAGACCCTGCAGGTCGATCGCGACCTCGGCACCCCAGCGATCGCTTCCATCCAGGAACGGGGTCAGGCGGTGCAGGGTCTCGTCGCCCTCAGGTGAGGTCAACCGGAGCTGCACGCCGATCAGGTCGTGCCCCTCGCGGAAGGCGACCACGCTGAACGGAACCACCTCGCCGGCGAAGGCCTTGGGTGCGAAACCGCCCGGCACGGCCGGGGTACCACCGACCAGCGGAATGCGGGTCGCGACGAGCCCGTCGCCGTCCGAGACGGCACCCAACGGGCGCGACGGGATCTGTGCGGGGCTTCGGAGAGCCTTCGGACTGGTGCTGCTCATACGTGCGGCCACCCCCCGAATGTACCGCTCCCGAAGGCGAGCGGGTAGCTCGCAGAACGCACCGGCGCGCCGCCCGTCATTCCACGCGGAAGAGTCGCATGGAGGTGCCGGGGATGGGCAGGATGTCGCCCGGGGCGAACACCTCACCGCCGTCATCCGGGCGGTCGTCGGCACTCGACCACAGCGAGACGAAGCGCGTCGCCTCCTCGAGTTCTTCGGGGAGGCGCACGTCGATCGGCGACTCCGTGCCGTGCACGATGAGGAGGATCCGGTTGGCTTCCTCGCGATCGGGAGTCGAAGCAGCGACGTACTGGAGCGTCCGGTTCCCCGGGTCGGTCCACTGCTCGCTCTCCATCGTCTCGCCGTTCTGGTCGAACCAGTCCATGACGGAGGCGTTGGGGATGTGCTCGCCGAGTCGGGCATACCGGCTCGGACGCAGGGCAGGGTTCTCCGAACGGAGCTGGATGAGTCGAGCGACGTGCGCGCGGAGATCCTCCTGCCACGGCTCTTCATCCCATCCGAGCCAGGTCATCGACGAGTCCTGGGCGTAGGCGTTGTTGTTGCCGCGCTGGGTGCGTCCGACCTCATCGCCGGCGGTGAGCATCGGGATCCCCGCGGACAGTAGGAGGGTGCCGAGCAGATTGCGCATCGCCTTCCGACGGGCGGCGAGAATGGCCGGGTCGTCGGTCGGCCCCTCGATGCCGTGATTGAACGCGCGGTTCATGTCGGCGCCGTCGCGGTTCTGCTCGCCGTTGG
This sequence comes from Microbacterium foliorum, assembly GCF_006385575.1. Lineage (NCBI taxonomy): Bacteria > Bacillati > Actinomycetota > Actinomycetes > Micrococcales > Microbacteriaceae > Microbacterium > Microbacterium foliorum. The sequence goes on from NZ_CP041040.1 coordinate 1,664,136, forward strand.
CCTCGTTGTGCTTGACGTCGTACGACACGAGATCGTGCAGCGTGAATCCGTCGTGTGCCGTGACGAAGTTGATGCTCGCGAGCGGGCCCCGTTCGTCGGCGAAGGTGTTGGAGGAGCCTGCGAGACGCGTGGCGAAACCGCCGATGCCGACGGGAGCGGAGGCGCGGCGCGCGTAGTCGATGTCACTCAGCCAGAAGTTGCGCACGCGGTCGCGGTAGCGGTCGTTCCACTCCAGCCAGCCCTTGGGGAAGTTCCCCGTCTGCCAGCCACCCATGCCGACGTCCCACGGCTCCGCGATGAGTTTGGTCTCCTTGAGGATCGGATCGTTCGCGATCGCCGTGAGCAGCGGGTGATCCGGGGTGTAGGTGTGTGCGGCGTCGCGGGCGATGGCGGCGGCGAGGTCGAACCGGAATCCGTCGATCTGCATCTCCTGCGCCCAGTAGCGCAGCGAGTCGAGGACGAGTCGGGCGCCGGCGTCGGTCGAGGTGTCGAGCGTGTTGCCGCACCCCGTCGTGTCGATGTAGGCGCCGGACGCGTCCTGTCGGTAGTAGCTCGCGTTGTCGATCCCACGCAGACTCGAGCGAGGGCCTCCGAGTCCTTCCTCCGAGGTGTGGTTGTAGACGACGTCGAGGATGACCTCGAGTCCTGCCTCGTGGAGCAGGCGCACCATGCCCTTGAACTCGGCGAGAACGGCCTCAGGGCCGCCCTTGCGTGCGTCTTCCGACGCGTAGGCGTTGTGCGGCGTGAAGAAGTTGAGGGTGTTGTAGCCCCAGTAGTTCGTGAGGCCGCGCTCGAGCAACCGGGGCTCCGGCACGAACGCCTGAACGGGAAGCAGCTCGATCGAGGTGATGCCGAGAGAGTGGAAGTACTCGATCATGGCCGGGTGCGCGAGTCCGGCGTACGTGCCGTGCAGAGCGGGCGGCACATCGGGGTGGCGTTTGGTCAGCCCCTTCAGATGGCCTTCGTAGATCACTGTCCGGTCGAGCGGGATTCGCGGCTTGACGGAGTCGCCCCAGTCGAACCCGTCGACGATCACGACGGAGCGCCACTCCTCATAGCCGTCGCCCTGGGCGAGACCACGGGCATAGGGATCGAGCAGGAGGGTCTCGGGGTTGAACGTGTTCCCAGGGCCGTGCGGTCCGCCGACACGGATGGCGTATCGGGTGCCGGGTTGGAGCAGCTCTGTGGTCACTTCCCAGATACCCCCGGGAAGGCGTGCGAGGTCGACCTGATCGACCACCCAGTCGAGGTCGGTGGCATCGAAGACGACGAGCTCGATGGAGGACGCGTTCTGCGACCAGACGCGGAGGGTTCCGACGCCGTCGTGAAGGCGAACGCCGAGGTTGTCGAGTGCAGTACCGCCGGGCACGGTGATGTCTCGGATCGCGGGCATGAATACACCATAGGGGGCTGCGCTCGGGTGCCAGGACACCGCGCACTCAGTTCCATGTGCACCCCGGGCGATGAATATGGGGGAGAGTTGAAGGATGCAGCACTATCTCGATCACGCCGCGACGACCCCGCTGCGCCCCGAGGCGCGCGAGGCGTGGCTGGAGGCGAGCACGATGGTCGGCAATGCGTCGTCGACCCACGGCGCGGGGCAGGATGCTCGACGACTGCTCGAGGAAGCGCGTGAACGCTCTGCTGCTGTGCTCGACTGCGATCCCATCGAGGTCGTCTTCACCTCCGGCGGCACCGAGTCGATCAATCTCGCGTTGCAGGGTCTGTGGCAGGCACGCCAACCGGGGACGGACGCCATCGTGATGCCGGATGCCGAGCATCACGCCACCATGGACACCGTCGAGGCGCTGATCGGTGCGGGAGCGGTTCTGCGCGCTGTACCGGTATATCGCACGGCGGAGATCGATGCGGCAGAGTTCGCCGATCAGCTTCCGGGTGCGGCCCTGGCGACTGCGTTGGTCGCCAACAACGAGGCGGGAACGATCAATGACGCAGCGGAGCTGGCCTCGTCTGCCGCGGCGAGTCTCGTTCCCCTTCACTTCGATGCGGTGTCGGCGCTCGGCCACCTTCCGCTCTCCTTCCGAGCGCTGAGAGGCGATGCCCCGGATGCGGCCGGTCTGGTGGCGATGAGTGTCGCAGGACACAAGATCGGGGCGCCTGTCGGTGTCGGTGCATTGGTCGTCGCTCGCACCGCGCGGCTCTCCGCGCTTCTTCGCGGAGGCGCGCAGCAGCGAGGGCTCCGTGCCGGGACGCAGGACGTCGCGGGAGCAGCGGCGTTCGCCACAGCGCTCGAGCTCGCCGAGTCGGAGCGGGAGTCGGAATCGACTCGTCTGGCGGCTCTGCGCGACCGGCTGGTCGACGGGATTCTGAAACGAGTGCCGCAGGCAGAACTGCTGGGCGATGTCCCGCGGCGGCTTCCGGGCAACGCGCAGCTCCTGTTCCCCGGCGCGGTGGGGGAGAGCCTCTTGTTCCTGCTCGACATGGCGGGGATCGCTGCGTCGACCGGATCGGCGTGCCAGGCGGGAGTCGCAGAGCCGTCGCACGTGGTGATGGCCATGGGACGCAGCGAGCAGGATGCGCGCAGCGTCCTCCGGTTCTCGCTGGGACGCACGTCGACGGATGCTGACGTCGACGCGGTCCTCGCATCGATCGCCGACGCCTATGCGCGGGCTTCCGGCTCCGGTTCAGCCGCGCGCTCGTAGACTGGCACCATGAGGATTCTTGCGGCGATGAGTGGCGGAGTGGACTCTGCAGTCGCGGCCGCGCGTGCCGTGGAGGCGGGGCACGACGTCGTCGGTGTGCATCTCGCGCTGTCCCGCGCAGGCGGCACCCTGCGCACCGGAAGCAGAGGCTGCTGCACCATCGAGGATGCTCTCGACGCGCGCCGCGCAGCAGATCTCCTCGGCATCCCCTTCTACGTCTGGGATTTCTCCGAGCGGTTCCGCGAAGACGTGATCGCCGACTTCGTCTCGGAGTACCAGGCCGGCCGCACTCCCAACCCCTGCATGCGCTGCAACGAGAAGATCAAGTTCGCAGCCCTCCTCGAACGCGCGATCGAACTCGGCTTCGACGCGGTGTGCACGGGGCACTACGCCACCCTTGTTCCCACCGAGGCAGGCCTCGAGCTGCATCGTGCGGCCGACAATGCGAAGGATCAGTCGTACGTGCTCGGTGTGCTGACGGCCGAGCAGCTGGCGCACACCTACTTCCCCCTCGGCACGACACCCTCGAAGGCTGTCGTCCGGGCAGAGGCCGCGGAGCGCGGGTTGACGGTCGCGCATAAGCCCGACAGCCACGACATCTGCTTCATCCCCGACGGCGACACGCGCGGTTGGCTGGCCGAGAAGGTCGGCACAGCGACGGGTGAGATCGTCGACCGGGCGGGCGAGGTGGTGGGCTCGCACGAGGGTGCGCATGCGTTCACGGTGGGCCAGCGTCGTGGGCTCAAGCTCGGTGTTCCGGCGGCGGACGGCAAGCCGCGATTCGTCCTCGAAGTGCGTCCGGTGTCGAACACGGTGGTGGTCGGACCGAAGGAGGCGCTCGCGATCCGCGAGATCGCCGGTGAGCGGTTCAGCTGGGCGGGAGCAGCTCCCGTGGACTCCGAGTTCGACTGCGAGGTGCAGATCCGGGCTCATGCCGAACCCGAGTCCGCTCGGGCCTTCGTCTCCTCCGACGGCGTGCGCGTCGTGCCCGACGAGCCTCTGAACGGCGTCGCGCCGGGGCAGACGGCGGTCCTGTACGTCGGCACTCGCGTGCTCGGTCAGTTCACGATCGACCGCACGGTGTCTGCGGTACCGGTCGACGCGTAGCGCCTCCCTCGGGATGTCGGTGACCGCTCGTAGACTTGCGGGGTGCCGGAGAACATCTCGTTGGAAGACGCCCGTGTCGAAGCGGACGAGCTGACCACTCGCATCCTCGAAGCGAAGGACGCGTACTACGGGCGCGACACGTCGCTGGTCGATGACGCGACGTATGACGGCTGGATGCGCAGGCTCGAAGAGCTGGAACGCCTGCACCCCGAGCTCCAGGGGCAGGACTCGCCCACGCAGATGGTGGGCGCCGCCGAAGCGACGGGTCTCGCGACGATCGAGCACGCCGAGCGGATGCTGAGCCTCGACAATGTGTTCTCGATCGACGAGTTGAGGGAATGGGCTGCGAAGACGAGGGCCTCGGCAGGGCGTGACGTCGACTGGTTAACGGAGCTGAAGATCGACGGACTCGCGATCAATCTCCGCTACGAGAACGGCCGCCTGACGTCCGCCGCGACGCGAGGCGATGGGCGCGTCGGCGAGATCGTCACCGAGAACGCTCTGCGGCTGCCCGAGATACCGCTCGAGCTCTCGGGCACGGGGCATCCGGAGATCGTCGAGGTGCGCGGGGAGGTCTTCATCCCGGTCGCGGCATTCGAGCGCCTGAACGCGGCTCAAGCCGAGTTCCGCGAGCGTGCCTATGCCGATGCCCACGCGCGCTGGGAGGCGCGTTCCGGCGCGAAGAAGCCCTTCGACGAAGAGAAGGCCCGCACAGCGGCAGCGCGACGCTTCCCGTCGTTCGCCAACCCTCGCAACGCGGCGAGCGGCGGTCTGCGTCAGCAGATCGAGAAGAAGAACGGACTCGAGCTCGAGGCGGGCATGCTGCGCATCGAGTCGCTTGCCCTCTACGTGCACGGCATCGGCGCCTGGCCCGATCCGCCGGTCGCGGCGCAGAGCCAGGTGTACGAGCAGATCGCGAAATGGGGGCTTCCCACGAGCCCGCACACCAAGGTCTGCAGAAGCATCGACGAGGTCGTGGCGTTCGTCGAGCATTTCGGTGAGCACCGACACGACATCGAGCACGAGCTCGACGGCATCGTGATCAAGGTCGACGAGCTCTCGCTGCACGATGAGCTCGGCGCCACGAGCCGGGCTCCGCGGTGGGCGATCGCGTACAAGTACCCTCCGGAGGAGGTGCAGACGAAGCTCCTTGACATCGTCGTGTCGGTCGGTCGCACGGGCCGCGCCACTCCGTTCGCGGTGATGGCGCCCGCACAGGTCGCCGGATCAGTGGTGAGGCAGGCGACGCTCCACAACAAGGACGTCGTCAAGGCGAAGGGAGTCCTGATCGGCGACACCGTCGTGCTCCGCAAGGCAGGAGACGTGATCCCCGAGGTGCTGGGGCCGGTGGTCGAGAAACGCGACGGCACGGAGCGCGAGTTCGTGATGCCGGCCGAGTGCCCGGAGTGCGGGACGCCGCTGCGGTCCATGAAAGAGGGCGACATCGATCTGCGCTGCCCCAATGCGAGGTCCTGTCCAGCACAGGTGCGCGGTCGCGTCGAGCACATCGGATCGCGAGGTGCGCTCGACATCGAAGCCCTCGGAGAAGTCACCGCTGCCGCGCTCACCCAGCCGACATCGCCTGCTGTTCCGCCCCTCGAGACAGAGGCCGGTCTGTTCGCGCTGACACTCGACGAGATCGTACCGATCGAGCTGTTCGTGCGCGACGCGGAGACGGGGCTGCCGAAGGAGGATGAAGACGGTCTGGTCAAGACGAGGGCTCCATTCCGACGTAACCCGACCGCTGCTGAGAAGAAGTCCGGACTCGAAGGTCCACAGCCGTCGTCGCAGGCAGTGACTCTGCTCGCAGAGCTCGAGAAGGCGAAGACGAAGGATCTCTGGCGCCTTCTCGTCTCGCTCAACATCCGCCACGTCGGGCCGGTTGCGGCGAGAGCGCTGGCGCAGTGGTTCGGTTCGCTCGACGCGATTCGCGCGGCATCCCGCGATGAGCTCGCGGCAGTCGAAGGCGTCGGTGGCATCATCGCGGACTCCCTGCTCGCATGGTTCGATGTCGACTGGCACCAGGAGATCGTGCGACGGTGGACCGAAGCCGGCGTTCAGTGGTCCACGCCAGGGCACCCGGGCCCGGGCGCGGCAGTGGTCGAGGGCGGCGTGCTGGACGGGATCACCGTCGTCGCCACGGGCTCGCTCGACGGCTACACGCGTGACGGCGCGCAGGAGGCCATCATCAAAGCCGGTGGCAAGGCGGCATCGAGTGTCTCGAAGAAGACCGACTTCGTCGCCGCGGGGCCGGGCGCGGGGTCGAAGCTCGGCAAGGCCGAGGAACTGGGCATTCGGATCCTCGACGCCGCCCAGTTCCACGTGCTCGTGACCGAAGGACCGGACGCGCTGGGATGAAGCGCTACGGGCCCCTGATCGTGGTGCCGGGTGCTCTCGCGGTCGGCGACCCGGGCAGACATCATCTGCGTCTCACGCCAGACGCGCTTCTCTTCCGTGAGGGCGCGGAGAACCGCGGGATCGTGGCATGGGACCAGGTCGAGAAGATCCTGCTCGACGTGCCGACGACCCGCTTCCGCCTGCCCGGGCTCGTGGGCACTGTGCTGCTCGGAGCCCTGACCTTCATCGCCCTGTCTGATCTGGGCGTGGACCCGGATGATGGTGCCGTTGATGTGCAGATCGACGGGGAATCGACGACCGTGCCATTGAGTCGTCACCATGTCGGCGGGTACTGGGCTCCGACAGTAGACGGCGCCCACATGCTGCTGCAGCACCTCATCGACCACCCGGAGCAGCGATCGCTGCTCGCTCGACCGGAGTCGCTGCTCGATGTGGCCGCGCGCCTCGCACGCAGCGGGGCGTCAGGAACCTCAGGCTCCTGACGCGACTATGCGTCGGCGATGCGCTGGAGCAGCTTCGGCGATCCGGCGAACCCGAGCCTCTGATAGACCGGAACAGCGCGCTCGCTCGAGTGCACGGTGACCCGCGAGGCGCCGACGCTGAGAGCGTGGGCCGCCGCTGCGTCGACGAGCGCGGAGCCTACGCCGCCGCCACGATGCTCGGGCATCACGAAGACGCTCTGGATGTCTGCCGAGAGGCGGTTGCTCGCACCAGGGCTCGGCACGCGCGGGAGCAGCGCGACCCACGCGGCGCCGACTGGCGCGTCCTCCGTTCGGGCCACGAACGCGAAGTGCGTGTCCCTATGGGCTTCCCACCATGACGCCAGCGCTTCCGCGAACGAGTCGAACTCCGCCGTGTCGGCCTTGTCAGTGGTTCGGTCGATCCACTTCAAGCGCGCCAGGCCCCGGACGTCCGCGGGGCCGGCGCGCTCGATGTGCATGTGGCCGATCAGTCCTTGTGGCGCGGCTTGCGGAACGGCTTCTCGCCGCGGTCATCGGTGCGTGCCGGACGGTCATTGCGGTCGTATCGCGGACGCTCGTCGCGGCTGCCCGAGGAATCACGGGGTCCGTCGTTGCGTCGGGAGGCCGGGCCGCGGTCGGGCTTGATCTCGATCAGTCGACCCGAGATGCGGGTGTCCCTGAGCTTGTCGAGCACCGAGGAGTCGAGATTCGCGGGCAGTTCGACCACCGTGAAGTCCGGCCGGATGTTGATGGCGCCGAAGTCGTCGCGGCCGAGGCCGCCCTCGTTGGCGAGCGCGCCGACGATCTGACGCGGCTCGACGCGGTGACGCCGACCGACCTCGATGCGGTAAGGCTTGTAGTCGCCCCGTCCCCGGCGCTCGCGAGGCTCGCGGGTCTCCCGCTGGTCACGGGTGTTGCGTTCGCGCGGCGGACGGTTGTCGAACTCGACGGCCTTCGTCAGCGGGTCATCCGACGGGTCGAGCAGCAGCGGAGTGTCACCCTGTGCGACGACCGCGAGCGCCGCGGCCACATCGGCCTCCGGCACGTCGTGGTTGCGGACATAGTGGGCGATGATGTCGCGGAACTTCTCGATCCGCGGGCCATCGCCGAGCGCGGTCGTGATCGCGTCGTCGAATCGGGCGAGACGCGTGGTGTTGACGTCGTCCATGCTGGGCAGCTGCATCTGCGTCGGCTGCTGGCGGGTCGCCTTCTCGATCGACTTGAGCAGGTAACGCTCGCGCGGGGTGATGAAGCTGATCGCGTCGCCCTTGCGCCCGGCGCGGCCGGTGCGCCCGATGCGGTGCACGTACGACTCGGTGTCGGTGGGGATGTCGAAGTTGATGACGTGGCTGATGCGCTCGACATCGAGACCACGGGCGGCGACGTCCGTCGCGACGAGGATGTCGAGCTTGCCGTCCTTGAGCTGGTTGACGCTGCGCTCACGCTGCACCTGCGCGACGTCGCCGTTGATCGCGGCGGCCGAGTATCCGCGGGCGCGCAGCTTCTCGGCGAGGGTCTCGGTCTCGTTCTTGGTGCGGACGAACACGATCATGCCGTCGAAGTTCTCGACCTCGAGGATGCGGGTCAGCGCGTCGACCTTCTGGGCGTACGACACCACCAGATAACGCTGCGTGATGTTGGTGCCGGTCGCGGTCTTCGACTTGATGCTGATCTCTTCGGGATCGCGCAGGTACTTCTGTGCGAGGCGGCGGATCTGCGGGGGCATCGTGGCGGAGAACAGGGCGACCTGCTTCTCGACGGGCGTCTGCGCGAGGATCTGCTCGACGTCTTCAGCGAAGCCCATCTTCAGCATCTCATCGGCCTCGTCCAGCACCAGGTACTGCAGCTGGGAGAGGTCGAGAGTGCCCTTGGCGAGGTGGTCCATGATGCGGCCGGGCGTTCCGACGATCACGTGCACGCCGCGGCGCAGAGCAGAGAGCTGCACGCCGTAGGCCTGGCCGCCGTAGACCGGCAGCATGTGCACACCCTTCATCTTCGATGCGTACGACTCGAAGGCCTCGCAGACCTGCAGTGCGAGTTCGCGCGTCGGTGCGAGCACCAGCGCCTGAGGCGTCTTCTGCGAGACGTCGAGGCGCTCCAGCACGGGAAGCGCGAAGGCCGCGGTCTTCCCCGTTCCGGTCTGCGCCATGCCGACGACATCGCGGCCCGACAGGAGAGTCGGGATCGTCGCGGCCTGGATCGGGGAAGGGGTCTCGTAGCCGAGGTCGCGGATCGCCTTGAGGACGGGTCCGGTGATACCGAGTTCCTCGAATCCAGGGGTCTCGGGGGCGTCGGTGGGTACAGCGTCTTCAGGAGTCACTGACCAAGGGTAGCGCGTCCCCGGTTTCCACGCCTGTGAGGGCGCCCTCAGGACCCGGAGGTCAGCGCCAGGAGCTTCTCCTTCACCTGCCGCCGAAGGACTTTTCCGATCAGGGACTTCGGCAGTTCGTCCACGACGAAGACACGGCGGGGCACCTTGTAGGGGGTGAGGATGCTGCGCGCGTGCTCGCGGATCGCCTCCACGTCCACGTCCGCTCCCGCGTCGACGACGATCGCGGCGACGACCTCCTCGCCGGAGTGGTCGCTCGGCAGGCCCACCACCGCGGCATCCGAGACCTGAGGGTGCTGTCGCAGCGCGTTCTCCACCTCGGTCGGCGCGACGTTGAAGCCGCCGGTGATGATGAGCTCCTTGATGCGGTCGACGATTCTGATGAACCCCGCGTCGTCCACCGTCACGATGTCTCCGGTGCGGAACCAGTCATCGACGAAGACGGCCTCGGTCTCTTCCGGTTTGCCGTAGTACCCCGAGAACACCTGCGGACCGCGCACCAGGAGCTCGCCCGCCGCACCGGGTGCGACATCGACGGTCGGGTTCTCGGGATCGACCACGCGGCACTCGGTGCCGGGCAACGGAAGCCCGACGGTGCCGGGTACGCGGTTGTCCGCGACCGGATTCGCCATCAGGACGGGGGAGCACTCGCTGAGCCCGTAGCCTTCGACGAGGAAGCCATGAGTCGCAGCCTCGAACGGGACCACCAGCTCGTGCGGCAGCGCCATCGCACCGGAGATCGCGACCTCGATGCCGTCGAGCGACACGCCCTTGGCATTCGCCGCAGTGAGCAGCCGATCCGCGATCGGGGGCACGAGCGGAAGGAATGTCGCGGGGTGCTTCTTCATCACATCGAGCACGAGGTCCGGATCGAACTTCGGGAACAGCACGAGTCGTGCACCCATCGACATCGCGAAGGTCAGACACAGAGTGAGGCCGTAGGCGTGGAACATCGGCAGCACTGCATACACGACGCAGCCTTTGCCGCGCTGGATCGACGGCACCCAGGCCTGCGACTGGGCGGCGTTCGCGAGGAGGTTCCCGTGGGTGAGCGCCGCGCCCTTGGGGGTGCCCGTGGTGCCCGACGTGTACTGGATGATCGCCAGATCGCCGGTGGCCGGCTTCGGGTGCGTCGCCGGAATGGGTGACGACCGCACGAGTGAGTCCCAGGTCGCGGTGCCACGGACGCGCTCGGTGAGCGCTGCGCGTGACTCACGTGCTTTGGCCACCGGCAGTCGCAGCGCCACACGGGTCAGAAGGGGCATCGCCCGGGTGACGTCCACGGAGACGAGATTCGTCACCGCGAGATCAGCAGGGAAATCCTGCACCGTCGCGACGACCTTGTTCCAGACGATCGCGTGCTTCGCACCGTGGTCCTCGAACTGCTTCCGCAGCTCGCGCGGCGTGTAGAGCGGGTTGTGTTCGACCACCACCGCGCCCAGACGGAGCACGGCGTAGAACGCGACTATGTGCTGCGGACAGTTCGGCAGGACGATCGCCACCGGATCCCCGGCGCGCACTCCCAGGTCGCGCAGACCCTCGGCGGCGCGGTCGATCGCATCCTGCAGCTGTGCGTAGGTCGTCTCGCGGCCGAAGAACTGCAGCGCGGGGGCGTCCGGATAGTCACGAGCCGATGCTGCGACGATGTCGACCAGCGATCCCGAGACGGGGGCGAGGTCGTCGGGGACGCCGTCCGCGTAGCTGGCGATCCATGGGCGGGGAGGCTGGTACGAGCTCACCTGCCCAGCATAGGACCGGCCCCGCTCGACTGCGGGGAGACGACGGGCACGGCAACTAGACTTGGGGCGTGTCTGAAATCACCCCTGATCTTGTGCGCCATCTCGGCGTGCTCGCGCGCATCCAGCTCAACGACGACGAGGTGACCCGACTGACGGGCCAGCTCGATGCCATCGTCGACAACATCGCGAAGGTGTCGGAGGTCGCAAGCCCCGACGTCGCCGCGACGAGTCATCCGATCCCGCTGAGCAACGTCTACCGCCCCGATGTGGTGGGCGAGACGCTCACGCACGAACAGGTGCTCCAGAACGCGCCGGACCAGGCCGACGGCCGGTTCCGCGTCACCGCGATCCTGGGAGAAGAACAGTGAGCGACATCATCCGGATGACCGCAGCCGAGCTTGCGGACAAGCTCGCCAGTCGTGAGATCTCCAGCGTCGAGGCGACGCGCGCGCACCTCGACCGCATCGCCGCCGTCGACGGCGATGTCCACGCGTTCCTGCACGTGAACGAGGGCGCGCTCGATGCCGCAGCGGCCGTCGACGCCCGGCGGGCGGCGGGTGAGCAGCTCGGCCCCATCGCCGGTGTGCCGCTCGCGATCAAGGACGTGCTGGTCACCACCGACCAGCCGACCACGAGCGGTTCGCGGATCCTCGAGGGCTACCGCTCGCCGTACGATGCGACCGTCGTCGCTCGTTCGCGTGCCGCGGGACTCATCCCGCTCGGCAAGACCAACATGGATGAGTTCGCCATGGGGTCGTCCACCGAGCACTCCGCTTACGGACCCACCCGCAACCCCTGGGACCTCGAGCGCATCCCCGGAGGCTCCGGCGGTGGATCGGCTGCGGCTGTCGCCGCTTTCGAGGCTCCGCTGGCGCTCGGTTCCGACACCGGTGGATCCATCCGTCAGCCCGCGCACGTGACCGGCACGGTCGGCGTCAAGCCCACCTACGGCGGCGTCAGCCGCTACGGCGCGATCGCGCTCGCCTCCAGCCTCGACCAGGTCGGACCCGTGACGCGCACGGTGCTCGACGCAGGTCTGCTGCATGACGCGATCGGCGGTCACGACCCGAAGGACTCCACCTCCCTGCGCGACGAGTGGCCTTCGTTCGCGGATGCCGCTCGTGAGGGCGCACGCGGAGATGTGCTCAAGGGGCTCAAAGTCGGCGTGATCCGCGAGCTGCCCGACAGCGGCTTCCAGCCCGGCGTCGCTGACTCGTTCCGCAGCGCGCTCGCGCTGATGGAGGCTCAGGGTGCCGAGATCGTCGAGATCGGTGCACCCCACTTCGAGTACGGCGTGGCCGCGTATTACCTGATCCTCCCCGCCGAGGCGTCCAGCAACCTCGCGAAGTTCGACTCCGTGCGCTTCGGCCTGCGAGTCACCCCCGACGGCAACCCGACGGTCGAGGACGTCATGTCCGCGACGCGCGATGCCGGCTTCGGCGACGAGGTGAAGCGACGCATCATCCTCGGCACCTATGCCCTGTCGGCCGGATACTACGACGCCTACTACGGCAGCGCCCAGAAGGTCCGCACGCTCATCCAGCAGGACTTCGCGAACGCCTTCGCCGATGTCGACATCATCGCGACGCCATCGGCTCCGACGACCGCGTTCAAGATCGGCGAGAAGATCGACGATCCGCTGCAGATGTACCTCAACGACATCACGACGATCCCGGTGAACCTCGCCGGCGTCCCGGGGATCTCGATTCCCAGCGGCCTCGCGGCAGAGGACGGCCTGCCCGTCGGCATCCAGTTCATCGCGCCGGCGCGGGAGGACGCGCGACTCTACAAGGTAGGCGCAGCAGTCGAGACGCTTCTCGTCGATTCGTGGGGAGCACCGCTCCTCACGCGTGCACCCCAGCTCGTGGGAGGGACCCGCTGATGGCCACCGCCAAGCTCATGGACTTCGATAAGGCGCTGGAGCTGTTCGAGCCCGTTCTCGGGTTCGAGGTGCACGTCGAGCTGAACACCAACACGAAGATGTTCTCCGACGCGCCGAACCCGGCGAACGAGGCCTACCACGCGGCTGAGCCGAACACGCTGATCGCGCCGGTCGACCTCGGTCTGCCCGGTTCGCTGCCTGTCGTGAACGAGACCGCGATCCGCTCGTCGATCAGCCTCGGTCTCGCACTGGGCTGCTCGATCGCACCGTCGAGCCGCTTCGCGCGGAAGAACTACTTCTACCCGGACCTCGGCAAGAACTACCAGATCTCGCAGTACGACGAGCCGATCGCGTTCGAGGGCGAGGTCGAGGTCGAGCTCGAAGACGGAACCATCGTGCAGATCCCGATCGAGCGCGCGCACATGGAAGAGGACGCCGGCAAGCTCACCCACATGGGAGGCGCCACCGGACGCATCCAGGGCGCCGAGTACTCGCTCGTCGACTACAACCGCGCAGGCGTCCCGCTCGTCGAGATCGTCACGAAGGTCATCTTCGGCACCGAGCACCGCGCACCCGAGGTGGCCAAAGCCTACGTCGCGACCATTCGTGACATCGTCCGAAGCCTCGGGATCTCGGAGGCCCGCCTGGAGCGCGGCAACCTCCGCTGCGACGCCAACATCTCGCTGCGCCCCCGCGGCCAGGAGAAGCTCGGCACGCGCACCGAGACGAAGAACGTCAACTCGATGCGCTCGGTCGAGCGCGCCGTGCGCTACGAGATCCAGCGTCAGGCGCAGATCCTCGCCGACGGCGGCACTATCACGCAGGAGACCCGGCACTGGCACGAGGACACCGGCACGACCTCGCCCGGTCGTCCCAAGTCGGATGCCGATGACTACCGGTACTTCCCCGAGCCCGATCTGCTTCCCGTGGAGCCTGCTGCAGAGCTGATCGAAGAGCTCCGAGCGCAGCTGCCCGAACAGCCTGTGGCCCGTCGGCGCCGGCTGATGGCCGAGTGGGGTTTCACCGATCTGGAGTTCCAGGACGTGCGCAACGGCGGTCTGCTGGAGGTCGTCGAGGCGACGATCGCAGCCGGGGCGACCCCTGCCACTGCACGCAAGTGGTGGACGGGCGAGATCAGCCGACTCGCGAACACGCAGGAGAAGGACGCCACGGAGCTGATCTCCCCTGAGAACGTCGCGGCGCTGCAGAAGCTCGTCGACGCGGGGACTCTCACCGACAAGCTGGCTCGCCAGGTGCTCGAGGGAGTCATCGCCGGCGAGGGAACGCCGCAGGAGGTCGTCGACAGCCGCGGACTCGCTGTCGTCTCGGACGACGGCGCGCTGATCGCAGCCATCGACGAGGCCCTGGCAGCCCAGCCCGACGTGCTCGCCAAGATCAAGGACGGCAAGGTCCAAGCGGCTGGCGCCGTGATCGGCGCCGTGATGAAGGCGATGAAGGGCCAGGCGGACGCGGCCCGAGTCCGCGAACTCGTCCTCGAGCGCGCTGCGCAGTAACCGGATCCCCCGGACCTCATGTCTGTGGTCCGGGGGAGAATGGTCTCATGGGACACGGTGACGGCAGAGGGCGCATCGTGTCGTCTGCCGATGCCGACGACACCGGAACGAGCATCCTCCACGTCGACATGGACGCGTTCTATGCGGCGGTAGAGGTGCTCGACGATCCGAGTCTGAGCGGCCTTCCGCTGATCATCGGGTCTCCCGATGGCCGATCGGTCGTGTCCAGCGCCTCCTACGAAGCGCGCCGCTACGGCGTGCGTGCGGCGATGCCTGTGTCACAGGCGCTGCGCCTCTGCCCGTCAGCACGCATCGTTCCTCCGCACTTCCATCGATATCAGGCGGTCTCGCGTCAGGTGATGGCGATCTTCGAGTCGTTCACCCCAATGGTCGAGCCACTGTCGGTCGACGAGGCTTTTCTCGACGTGCGAGGTGTCCGGAGGCTCTGGGGCAGCCCTGCGCGCATCGCGCACCTCGTTCGAGAGCGCGTCAAAGACGAAGTGGGCATCACCTGCAGCGTCGGAGTCGCTGCGACGAAGCATGTGGCGAAGATGGCCTCGACGATCTCGAAGCCCGATGGGATGCTCGTCATCGCGGCAGCCGATACTCAGGACTTCTTGGATCCGCGGCCGGTGCGCGCCATGTGGGGCGTGGGGCCGAAGGCGGCCGAGGCGTTGGAGGGCCGAGGAATCCGCACGGTGCGCGATATCCGCACCTCGTCTCAGGCGATGCTCGACCGCGCAGTCGGCCCGGCGCTGAGCGCGCGTCTGGCGGAACTCGCTCGCGGGGAGGACCCCCGCACAGTCGAGACCGAGCGTGTGGAGAAGAGCGTCGGGCACGAGGAGACGTTCGAGACAGACATCTCCGACAGAACCTTCCTGAGAGCAGAGCTCCTGCGCCTCGCCGACCGAGTCGCAGCACGCCTGCGGAGAGCCGAATGGGAGACGTCGACGGTCGCGATCAAGATCAGGTTCGATGACTTCCGCACCCTCAGCCGCTCACAGACGCTCTCGGAACCCACCGCGGTCGGCCAGCGAATCGGCGAGGCCGCCCAGGCGCTCTTCGACCAGATCGAGCGAAGGGACCCCGTGCGTCTGGTCGGGGTGCGCGCTGAGAAGCTGCGGCCGGCCGGAGGCGGTGGCTTCGGCCTCTGGGATGACGACGAGGACTGGCGGCGGGTCGAGGGCGCGGTCGACGACGCCGTCGCACGATTCGGCACGGCCACGATCAGCCGCGCGAGACACATCGGTCGCAGCGACGGGCGTGGTGCCGCGCAGCATCCGCGGGCGCACGGGCTGGATTGACCCTTCTCGCGATCGATTCCTGGGCTAGCGTGGAGACATGCCCAACATTGCACTGGAACTCGGAAAGCAGGCCGCCTCGTTCGGCGTGAAGAGCGCGTACGGCGAGCCGCAGGATGTCGACGGCGTGAGCATCACTCCGGTGGCGTTCACTTACTCAGGCTTCGGCGGAGGAAGCGGTGACGGCGCCGAGGGCGGTGGCGGAGGCGGCGTGTCGGTGCCGGTCGGCGTCTACGTGCGCCGCGAGGAGGGACTCCGGTTCGAGCCCAACATCGTGACGCTGCTCGTCGTGGCTGTGCCGTTCGTCTGGGTGACCGGGCGCGCGTTCTCTCGCATCATCCGTGCCCTCAAGAAGTGACGACCCGGTCGCTGCCGCCCTCGAGCGCGCCGCGACTCTGATCGTCGACGACATCCACATGCTCGCGGCGGCGAACCCGGTCGTCCTGATCGACGGTCGCAGCGGGGCGGGGAAGACGACTCTCGCACGCATGCTCGTCGAGCGCTGGCCGATCGCGGGTCGGGTGCAGCTCGTCGCACTGGACTCGATCTATCCGGGATGGGACGGGCTCAGAGAGGGATCCGAGCGTGCACTGGACGGCATCCTCCGCCCGCACGGCCGAGGATATCTCGGCGAGTGGCGACGATGGGACTGGGAGAACGGCACCGAGGCTGAGACTCACGCGGTGGACCCTGCGCTCGGAGTGTTGATCGAGGGGAGTGGGATCCTCACGCCTGCGACCGCTGCGATCGCGGATGTCCGAGTCTGGGTCGAGTCCGCGGAGTCCGGTCGCAAGGCGCGAGCGCTGGCGCGCGATGGAGAGACGTACCGTCCTCACTGGGAACGCTGGGCGCAGCAGGAGGCCGATCACATCGTGCGCGATGATCCTCGTGCTCTCGCGACCAGGGTCATCGAGGTTCCGTAGCTCTAGAGGAGTTCGTCGGCGGCTTCGATGGTGAGCTCGAGTCGGTACCCGAGCCAGTCGTAGACTCCGAACCTCGGGTCGTCGGGATCGTGGTCATCATCGCTCTCGATGCCGAGGCGGTCGGCGATCACGAGCCGAAGCGCGGTGAGCGTGCGCATCCACGCGTCGATGTCCGACGCGGGTATGTCGAGGTCGTGCTCCGTGAAGGCGTCGCTCTGCGTCATCTCGCCGAGGTCACCGCGCATGCCTGCGAGTGCGCTGCGGACGATGTCCGCGTCCAGAGCGCGTCGATCGAGAAGGTCATCTCCTGTCGCATCGCGGAAGGCGCGCGAGGAGTCCTCGTCGTCGGGGTAGGGATCGGGAAGCAGCCGGGCGATCGCGGGATCGTCGATCTCGCGGTTCGCGCCGACGAGTTCGCGGAAGTCGTCGACCAGCTGCGCGAGCTGCGCGCCCTCGACCCGAGCCATGCGGATCCGTACCACCGGTTCGCTCATCTCGCGGCCTTTCGGACAGTCGCCCACAGGCCGTAGTCGTGCATCGCCTGGGCGTGCACCTCCATCGTCTCGCGCGGCCCCGTCGCCACGATGGCCTGGCCGTCGTGGTGGACCTGGCGCATGAGCACCGTCGCGCGCTCCAGCGAGTAACCGAAGTAGGTTCGGAACACTCGCACGACGTAGCTCATGAGGTTGACAGGGTCGTTCCACACGACGACCTCCCACGGTTCGAGCGGAGCTGCCGCGAGATCCACGAGCTCTTCGATATCGGGCGTCGCGAGGGGGCTCATGCCCACCCCAGCGTGTGGAGCTGCTCGTCGTCGATGCCGTAGAAGTGCGCGATCTCGTGCACCAGGGTCGTGTGTATCTCGTCGCGCAGCTCGTCGTCGGTCTCGCATGCAGCCAAGTGAGGCTCGCGGTAGACGACGATCCGGTCGGGGAGTTCGCCGGAGCCGTATTGCGTGCGTTCGGTCAGCGCCAGCCCGTCGTAGAGCCCGAGCAGGTCGAGGCTTCCGTCCTCAGGGCGGTCCTCGACGACGAACACCACATTCTCCAGCCCGTCGACCATCTCGTCGGGCAGCCGATCGAGCTCGTCGATCACTAGTTCTTCGAAGTTTGCGGCATCCATTTCCATCAGGTCCAGCCTATTGCCGGGTGGGGGAGCGTTGCCTCAATGCAGGAAGACGAGGAGACCAGCGACGGCGATGAAGAGGATCCCGAAGACGCTGTTGAGGGTCCGCTGCCCGCTTGCCGATCGTGTGAGCCGGCGGAACGGACGCGCGGCGGTCGCGAAGAATCCCCACATCACCACGATGTCGACGATGAGGACCGTGCCGATGAGAGTGAGGTACTGCGGGAGCTGCGGTTCATCCAGACGGATGAACTGCGGGATGAAGGCGAGAAAGAAGACGATCGCCTTCGGGTTGAGGAGGTTCACCCAGAACCCCCGCCTGATCATCGACCAGTGCCCCTCGTAGAGGTCGATGGTCGGCCCGTCGTCATCGGCGGGGAGCATCGGTCTCGTGAGGATGAGACGTATCCCGAGGAAGACCAGGTACGCCGCGCCGGCGTACCGGATCACGTTGAACAGCACCTCGGACTGCGACACGACGAGCCCCAGTCCCGCCGCGACGATGACGACGTGCACGATGAGAGCGAGCTGCTGTCCGAGGATTCCCCAGATCGAACGACGCCAGCCCTGGCTCAGGGCGTTCGACATCGTGTTGATGGCGCCGGCCCCCGGCGTGAAGCTGATCACCACGCAGGCGGTCAGAAGCGAGAACCACACTGCGAGCGACACTCCGCAATCCTACGGGTGGCTCACCCTGCCTCGATCACCGGCGTCAGGTCGAGTGCGCGAAGCGGACGGGAATTGAAGAAGGTCCGAGTCTTTCGACTCGGACCTTCTCTGTGTGGGGTGAGTAACGGGACTCGAACCCGCGACATCCGGCACCACAAGCCAGCGCTCTACCAGCTGAGCTATACCCACCATGTGCCGATCGTGATCGGCAACCAGACGAGTCTATTACATGTTCGGAGTGAACTCTGACACGGTGCGTGCGGCGATGTCGCGAGCATCATCACTCGAGGGTCCGGGCTCGTCGACGAAGACCGCCTCGCGGTAGTACCGCAGCTCGCGGATGGACTCGAGAATGTCGGCGAGGGCGCGGTGTCCGCCGTCTTTCGCGGGTGCCTGGAAGAAGACACGGGGGTACCACCGCCGCGACAGCTCTTTGATGCTCGAGACGTCGACGTTGCGATAGTGGAGCCACTGGTCGACCTGACTCATGTACTTGGCCAGGAACATCCGGTCTGTGCCGATGGTGTTGCCAGCGAGCGGAGCCTTGCGTTCGACGGGAGCGAACTGCTTGATGTACGCGAGGGTCTGCGCCTCGGCCTCCGCCAGAGATACACCGTGAGGGATCTCGGTGATCAGCCCTGACGTCTCGTGCATCTTGGTCACGAAGTCATTCATGTTCTCGAGGGCTGCGTCGCTCGGGCGGATCACGATCTGGAAGCCCGGGTCGACCGGACGGAGTTCGAAGTCGGTGACGACGACGGCGATCTCGACGAGTTCGTCGACGGCCAGATCGAGGCCGGTCATCTCGCAATCGATCCAGACGAGGCGGTCGTTTTCTGAGGCAGATACCATCTCGCCATCCTATCGACGGCTCTGACATCCGAGTTGGGCGCGGTACGGTAGATCTGTGCGCCTCCGTAGCTCAGGGGATAGAGCAGGAGCCTTCTAATCTCTTGGTCGCAGGTTCGAATCCTGCCGGGGGCACCATCACCTGAACCGGGCGGCGCGCTCATCCGTTGCGCAGTGCGGCGACCGCGTCATCTGCGCTCCAGAAGTCGCCGACGAGTCGGAACGATGCCGTCGCGAGGTGCAGGCGCTCCGCCCGGTAGCGAACCCCGAGCGGATCCGGGATGAGGCGCAGATGGCCGAGGACCCTCGCTCTCGCGTCTTGAACCCGCCACAGGTGGGCAGATGCGCGCACGAGGTGCTCCTTCTTGGTCGACAGCTGCGGTGTCGCGTAGGGGACCTCGGGTACGGACGTGATCAGGGTTGCAGACATCGAATCTCCTTTCATGGTTCGAACATATGACCGACCACCGACATTGCGCGCCAGGGGGAGGATGCCCGCGAACGCAGTTCTCCTGCACATCCGGGCGCAGATCCGGGTTGCTCAGGATGTCCGTGTTCCCGGCATCGTCGAGGAGTCGGCATGGCGCACTCTGAGGTGATCCGGACGCACGCTCCGGGCACAGAGGAGAGAACATGCATGACACAGTGACCATCGTCGGCAACGTCGCCACCGATCCGACTCAGGGGCGAACGACCAGTGGAATCCCCGTCACGAACTTCCGACTCGCGAGCACGCATCGACGATTCGACGGTGCGACGCAGACGTGGGTCGACGTGACGACGAACTGGTACTCGGTGGCGGCCTTCCGTCAGTTGGCGGAACACGCGAAGGTCTCGCTGCGGTCGGGTGACAGCGTGATCGTGACGGGCAGGATGAAGATCCGCGCCTGGGAGAACAACGGCAAGCAGGGCACGAGCGTCGACATCGACGCCGATGCGATCGGCCACGACCTCCGGTGGGGGACGACGGCGTATCGACGGAGTGCACGATCGGCCGTCGATGCCTCGCCCAGAAGCGCTGCTGCATCGGATCCGCACGACGACAGCGGGCAGCCTTCGCTCTCGGGTGACGACGTGGCGGACATCGACACGTCGTGGGCAGCGCGGGACGGCGGGCTCGCCGGTGCCGAAGACGACTTCGCGGATTCGTCTGCCGCAGGGACGCGGTCTCTCTGAGTCCCGCGACCGAACGACGCGGGCGCACATGGCACTCGGGAGCGCTCGGGCGCGTGCGGGGGAGGAGGCCCTTAGACTCAGTTCGTGCTTCGACGACCGGACTCCTCCGCATCGCGTGCGGCGATCGCGACCGGTGTCGCCACGACGCTGGTGCTGCTGTTGACCTCGTGCGGGCCGACCACTCCGCCCACGCCGGAGCCCACCGACGCCGGTGTGAGCCCCAGCCCGTCGGCGTCTCCGTCGGTTCCCGTGTACGTCGCAGACGGCAGTGCAGACGACAACCTGCCGCTCTTCGCGGCCGTGACCGGTAGCGTCTGGGCGTCCGACCAGCGGGCCTCAGGCCGCGCATACATCGACGCGTTGACGGTCGCCGGGTTCGACCGCGCAGCCATGCAGGTGACCCAGGACGTCACGACTGTAGGGAACCCTGTTGAGAGCCTGATGTTCGCCGTGCGCTGGGGAGACACCGAGTGCCTCATCGGTCAGGTGGGTCCGTCGACGGGCGAACCCGTCACGGTCGTGATGCCACAGCTGGCCGAGGGCCGTTGTCTCGTCGGGGCGACGCGAGCGATCGACTGGTGACACGCCGCGTCCCGGCCGCGGGTCGCGACTCCCTCACCCGTGTCTCAGAGGTCGCACCGGCGTTCGGTAGCGCCTGCCGCGATCGCCGGTAGGCTGGAGTGTCGATCTTCGACGCCAACAGAAGGAGCGGTTTTCGGTGGCTGAGTACATCTACTCGATGGTTCGTGCGCGCAAGGCGGTGGGCGACAAGCTCATCCTCGATGACGTCACGATGGCGTTCCTCCCCGGTGCCAAGATCGGCATGGTGGGTCCGAACGGCGCCGGTAAGTCGACGATCCTCAAGATCATGGCCGGGATGGACACGCCGTCGAACGGTGAGGCGAAGCTGTCTCCCGGTTTCTCGGTCGGAATCCTGATGCAGGAGCCCGAGCTCGACGAGACCAAGACGGTGATCGAGAACATCCAGGACGGCATTGCCATCAAGGCCAAGGTCGACCGGTTCAACGAGATCTCCATGCTGATGGCAGATCCCGATGCCGACTTCGACTCGCTTCTCGCCGAGATGGGCACCCTGCAGGAGGAGATCGACGCCGCAGACGGCTGGGACCTCGACTCGCAGCTCGAACAGGCCATGGATGCCCTGCGCACGCCGCCAGGCGACGCGGCGATCGCCCCGCTCTCCGGCGGTGAGAAGCGCCGCGTCGCGCTCGCGAAGCTTCTCCTGCAGAAGCCCGATCTGCTGCTGCTCGACGAGCCGACCAACCACCTCGACGCGGAGAGCGTGCTCTGGCTGGAGCAGCACCTTCAGGCCTACAAGGGTGCCGTCATCGCCATCACTCACGACCGGTACTTCCTCGACCACGTCGCCGAGTGGATCGCCGAGGTCGACCGTGGCCGCCTGATCGGCTACGAGGGCAACTACTCGACCTACCTGGAGAAGAAGGGCGAACGCCTCGAGATCCAGGGCAAGAAGGACGCGAAGCTCGCCAAGCGCCTCAAGGAGGAGCTGGAGTGGGTCAGGTCCAGCGCGAAGGGCCGTCAGACCAAGTCGAAGGCTCGACTCGCGCGGTACGAGGAGATGGCGACGGAGGCCGAGCGGACCAGGAAGCTGGACTTCGAGGAGATCTCGATTCCCGCCGGACCGCGCCTCGGAAGCATCGTGATCGATGCGAAGAAGCTTCAGAAGGGCTTCGACGGCCGGGTGCTCATCGATGGGCTCAGCTTCAACCTGCCGCCGAACGGGATCGTCGGGGTTATCGGACCCAACGGTGTCGGTAAGACGACCCTGTTCAAGACGATCGTGGGTCTGGAGCCTCTCGACGGCGGTGACCTCAAGATCGGCGAAACGGTCAAGATCAGCTACGTCGACCAGTCACGCTCGAACATCGACCCCGACAAGACGCTGTGGGAGGTCGTCTCCGACGGACTCGACGTCATCACCGTGGGCAAGACCGAGATCCCCTCGCGTGCGTACGTCTCTAAGTTCGGGTTCAAGGGTCCGGACCAGCAGAAGAAGGCAGGTGTGCTCTCCGGTGGTGAGCGCAACCGTCTGAACCTGGCCCTCACGCTCAAGGAGGGTGGCAACCTGCTTCTCCTCGACGAGCCCACCAACGACCTGGACGTCGAGACGCTCGGTTCGCTCGAGAACGCGCTTCTCGAGTTCCCCGGCTGCGCCGTGGTCATCACCCACGACCGGTGGTTCCTCGACCGCATCGCGACCCACATCCTCGCCTACGAGGGCACAGACGAGAAGCCCGCTCAGTGGTACTGGTTCGAGGGCAACTTCGAGGCTTACGAGGAGAACAAGATCCAGCGTCTCGGAGCCGACGCGGCCAAGCCGCACCGGTCGACGCACCGCAAGCTCACGCGCGACTGATCGCTCGATGTCCGACCTGACGCCGGGGCCCCGGCTGCACATCCCGATCCACCTCCGCTGGGGCGATCTGGACGCATTCAATCACGTCAACAACACCTCGATGCTGAAGCTTCTCGAGGAGGCGCGCGTGCGCGCGTTCTGGCGTGCGGGCCCCGGTGAGCAGGCGCCCTCGACGGCCGTGCTCGACTCAGGCATCGACGAGGGCACGCTGACGCTCATCGCCCGGCAGGAGATCGAGTACCTCGCTCCCGTGCCGTATCAGCGGCGACCGCTCGAAGTGCAGATGTGGTTCGGCAAGCTCGGCGGCTCCAGTGTCGAGGTCTGCTACGAGGTGCACAACGACCCCGCGGCCGAGCCTCGCACGATCTATGCGCGGTCGACCGCGATCATCGTGCTCGTGGACGCCAAGACGGGCCGGCCCACCCGTCTCACGCCCGAGATGCGCGACGCGTGGGAGCCGTACGTCGGCCCCTCCATCGAGTACGCCCACCGCTGACCTGCGGGCGTACGTCACGCCGGGGTCGGCACCCGGACCATGATCTCCTGTGCCACGGAGGCGACCAGGTCGCCCGCCTGCGTGTAGATGCGTCCCTGCGCGAGACCGCGGCCGCCGCGAGCGTTGGGCGATTCCTGCAGGTAGAGCAGCCACTCGTCGACGCGTGCAGGTCGGTGCCACCACATCGCATGGTCGAGACTCGCCACCTTCAACCCGGGAAGCCCCCAGTACACGCCATGGGCGCGCAGGATGGACTCCTGGATCGTCATATCGCTCAGATACGCGAGAGCCGCCCGGTGAATGCGCTGGTCGTCGGGAAGGGGCGCCTTCATGCGCATCCAGACGCCCTGTTGAGGCACGCGGGAATCGTCGCTCGGCAGGAACATCGGTGAGTCGATGTGGCGCACGTCAGCAGCTCGATCGCTGAGCATCCGAACCACGCCGGACGGCAGCCCGTCGACGCGCTGCTCGTCAGGCAGCAGAGAGTCCGGACCGGGAATTCCTTCGGGCATGGGAGCTGCGTGCTCGATGCCCGGATCGTCGTCCTGGAAGGAGGCGATCATGGAGAAGATCGGCACACCGTTCTGATACGCCTGCGAACGACGAGTGGAGAAAGACCGACCGTCGTGGATGCGGTCGACGGCGATCGTGATGCCCTGGCTCGCGTCTCCGGGCCGCAGAAAGTACCCGTGCATGGAATGCACTGCGCGATCCTCCGGGAGCGTCCGTTCCGCGGCGAGGAGGCTCTGCGCCAGCACCTGGCCACCGTAGATCCGCCCTGAGGGCATCGGGTGAGAAGAGCCGATGAAGATGTCCTCGGTGGTGCGGGCCTGAGTCGAATCGAGGTCCAGCACGTCGAGGAGCTGGTCGACGGTGCGAATCGCGTGGGCGTCGGCGGTCATGACTTCCTTTCCGCGACTGCGGATGCCGCTGGCGTTGCTAGTTTAGAGGGTGTGCCCCACCAGCTTCTTCTTGCAGACGCCGAGACCGCGAAGGACGTTCTGACCTTCCTCGGGCGAGCCACCCGCATCTCCGATGAAGGGGTCCGGCTGCAGGCCGCGCGAGGTGTTCTCGCGCTCACAGGAGCCGCTCTAGCGCCCCACGGTCTGTTCGATCAGACTCCGACAGTGCTGGCGATGCGCGTCGTGCAGGCAGACCCTGAGCTCGAATGCGATGTCGTCGTGTCGTCCCTCACGGCGACCGACGACGAGCGCGCGCTGACCCTGCCTGAGACGGGACTCTCACCCGCGTGGGCCGGCGTCGCCCCGCCCCGCGGCCAATGGCAGCCGACTTCGACCCTGGCAGCGTCCGTCATCGCTCGGCGCGCGCAGTGGGGGATCAGCGCCGTCGCGCGTGGCGCGACGCCCGGATCGGGGGAGGAAGCCGTCAGGGCCCTCCGCGCAGCCATCTGGGGTGAGCCCGACGACGATCTCGGTGGCCTGCCGCGCGGAGTCGCGTTCGCGGCCGACGCCTTCGGCTTCATCTCCGGCGAGGAGGACGTTCCGGTGATGCAGTCGGGCCGGTGGACTCGACTCGCTTTCCGGCGGGGTCACGTGCTCGCTCGCGGACCCGTAGCCACGGGGCTCACCGCGGTCAGAGGCACGGGCTCCACGCAGTAGCGGGAGCGCGAGCTCACCGAGCCGCGGCGCGCCCGGCCTGACGCCCCGAGAACAGGCACCCGCCGAGGAACGTGCCTTCGAGCGCCCGGTAGCCGTGCACGCCACCGCCTCCGAAGCCGCTCGCTTCACCTGCGGCATACAGACCCGGAATCGGCTCACCGTCGGCTCCGAGCGCGCGGCCGTCGAGGTCGGTGTTGATGCCGCCGAGAGATTTCCTCGTGAGCACGTGCAGCTTGACCGCGACAAGCGGACCCGCTGCGGGGTCCTGCAGCCGGTGCGGAGATGCGGTGCGGATCAGTTTGTCGCCGCGGTATCCGCGCATCGAACGCAGCATGCCGATCTGGGCGTCCTTCGTGAACTCGTTCTCCATCTCGAGGTCACGCGCCACGACCTCCCGTCGCACGTGATCGATGTCGAGGGATTCCCCGCCGGGGTGCCGCTGCATCTGCTCGAGCAGCGATTCGAGGTCGTTCTCGACGATGAAGTCGTCGCCCTCGTCGAGGAACGCCTGCACTGGCCCCGTCGGTCCCTTGGCGAGTCGGGACTTCACGAGGAGCCCGACATCCTTGCCGGTGAGATCGGGGTTCTGTTCGCTTCCGGAGAGGGCGAACTCCTTCTCGACGATCTTGCGAGAGGTGACGAACCACGAGTGGTCGTGGCCGGTGCTGCGGAGGTGGGCGAGTGTGCCCAACGTGTCGAAGCCCGGGAAGAGCGGCACGGGCAGTCTCTTGCCTGTCGCGTCCAGCCAGAGCGATGACGGGCCCGGGAGGATGCGGATGCCGTGCGACGGCCACACCGGATCCCAGTTCGTGATGCCCTCGACGTAGTGCCACATGCGGTCGCCGTTGATGAGACGCGCACCGGCCGACTCCGAGACGGCGTGCATCGATCCGTCCACGTATGCGGGCACCCCGGTCAGCATGTGCTCGGGAGGAACGCCGAGGCTGGCGGGCCATGCGGCGCGTACGAGGTCGTGATTTCCCCCGATGCCGCCAGACGAGACGATCGTGGCGCCGGCGTTGATCTCGAAGTCACCGATCGCGTGTCGCGACGACTCGACCCCGCGAGCGGCAGGACTCGACTCCAAGATCGCCCCGCGTGCGCCGGTGACCGCTCCGTCGGCGGTGATGAGCTCTGTCACGCGGTGGCGGGGGAGGATCGTGATCCGACCCTCGCGCTCGCCCTGCTCGACCGCGGCGGCGAACGGTGCGACGACGCCGGGTCCGGTGCCCCACGTGATGTGGAATCGAGGGACCGAGTTGCCGGGACCGAGTGCCCCGTAGCCTCCTCGTTCGGCCCAGCCCACCACCGGGAAGAAACCCACTCCGCGTTCGCGCAACCACGAACGCTTCTCTCCGGCGGCGAACTGCAGATAGGCCTCTGCCCATCGGCGCGGCCAGTGGTCCTCAGGGCGGTCGAACGAAGCGGTCCCGAACCAGTCCTGCGTGGCGAGGGCGAGCGAATCGCGAATGCCCATCCGCCTCTGCTCAGGGGAGTCGATGAGGAACAGGCCACCGAACGACCACCACGCCTGCCCGCCGAGGTTCGTGCGCGGTTCCTGGTCGACCAGGATCACACGGCGACCGGCCTCCAGTGCCTCACCCGCTGCGACGAGACCGGCGAGCCCCCATCCGATGACCAGTACGTCTGCAGACAGGGGCTTGTTCGTCATGTGCTCTCCGTTGATTCCTGACGTGATCGCGTCTCGAGCGTGGGGCGCCCGGCTGAGGGTGTGCCGATGCCGGACGGCTCGAATGTGTTCACCATGGCATACGCGGCGCGTTCGAGGTAGTCCCACAGCGTCGATTCGTGGAGTGGCGACAACTGCGCCTCGTCCAGGGCGGTTCGCATGTGTCGCAGCCACCGGTCACGAGCGTCGGGGTCGACGTGGAACGGCATATGACGCATACGCAGGCGTGGGTGCCCGCGCGTCTCTCCGTAGGTCGTGGGGCCGCCCCAGTACTGCTCGAGGAACATCAGCAGTCGCTCCTCGGCGGGGCCGAGATCCTCCTCGGGGTACATCGGCTTCAGGACCGGGTCGAGTGCGACCTCGCGGTAGAAGACCGACACGATCTTCGCGAAGGTGTCGCGACCGCCGACCTCGTCGTAGAACGTCACTTCTGGGAGCTCCCGTCATCGTTGGTCTTCTTGCGCCGCCAGATTCCACGATCCGGAATGACCGGAACGCCGGTGACGGCGTTCGGACGGGTCTTGGGGGGATTCGCGCCCCGCACCCGGCGCGCCCCGTCGAGGCCGGTGGGTACCACGGTCGTCATGCTCGGGAGCATGACATCGTTCTCGAGCATGGCCGATCGCAGGCGCTTGCGGAGCTCCTGGGCGACGTCGTCCTTGGCGTTGGCGCGAGCCTTGATGACGAGACGAACGACCAGGGCGTCGCCGTCGATCGACTCGAGACCCCACAGCTCGGGCTTCTCGATGATGCGGGTACGCCACTTCGGGTCTTTCGAAAGCGCGAGGGCGGTGTCGAGCATCGTCTTCTCGACCTTCTCGAGGTCGGAGTCGACCGGCACCCCAAGATCGATGATCGCCCGGGCCCAGCCCTGCGACATGTTTCCGATGCGAAGCACCTCGCCGTTGCGGACGTACCAGAGGGTGCCGTTCACGTCGCGCACCTGCGTGATGCGCACACTCACGTACTCCACCACACCCGAGGCGAGACCCAGATCCACGACGTCGCCGATTCCGATCTGATCCTCCGCCACGATGAACATGCCGTTGAGCACGTCCTTGACGATGTTCTGGGCTCCGAAACCGAGACCGGCGCCGACCGCCGCGGTGAGGAGTGTCAGAGACCCGAGCAGCGTCGGAGCCAGGTGGTTGACCACCAATACGATGGCGATCACCACCAGCATCACGTTGACGATGTTCTGCAGGATCGTCCCGAGGGTTCGCGTGCGCTGAACGAGGCGCATGTCGGCGAGAGGGGATCGCTCGAGCGCCTGCGTGTCGTCGACCGACGCCTTGTTCTTGGCGCTGTCGACGATGCGGTGCACGATCCTGCGGATGACCACGCGAAGGACGAGAGCGATCACGATGCAGCCGGCGATGATCGCGGCGACGCCGAGCGCCTGCAGGCCCACATCGCGGAGCACCGTGACGGCGTCCGTCCACCAGCCGGGGAGAGTGGTCTCCGCGGGGTCAGGGTTCGTTTCGAATGGCTGAATCATCCCCTCCAGAGTAGCGATCAGGCCTCTGCGCGGGCTGGATGCACCGCGCAGAGGCCTGATGGAAGAAACGGGCTCAGTCCTCCGCGTCGCGGGACTGCGCAGCGAGCGAGCGCTCGACGTCGGCGAGGTTCTCCAGCACGAGTCGGCGCAGCGCCGGCGCCGCGTCCTGGTTGGCGGACAGCCAGGCACGCGTCGCGTCGCGCAGTTCGACATCCGCGATGGCGGTGGGGAACAGGCCGACGATCAGATACTGGGCGATCTGGTAGCTGCGTGACTCCCAGATCGGCACCAGCATGTCGAA
Source organism: Microbacterium foliorum (assembly GCF_006385575.1). NCBI lineage: Bacteria > Bacillati > Actinomycetota > Actinomycetes > Micrococcales > Microbacteriaceae > Microbacterium > Microbacterium foliorum. The sequence continues at coordinate 1,692,234 of NZ_CP041040.1, forward strand.
GTACGCGGGCACGAACTCGCGAAGCGCCTCGGCACCCGCCGGGTGCACGAAGCCGAGCGCGGCAGATCGCACGATCGTGTTCGGAGCGTCGTCACGCTCGATCAGCGATGCCCAGGCCGCCTTCTTCGAGGCGGAGTCGGGCAGTGCAGCGCGTGCCTGCGCGGCGAACTCGCCGCCCTTCGACGTGTTGTCCGATGAGAGCGCTGCGTCGATGGATGCAGCATCCGTCGCACCGATCGTGGCGAGTCCGACGAGCAGCTGCCAGCTGAGGTCCGCGTCGATCTCGAGACCCGGAAGCGTCTCCTCGCCGGAGCGCAGACGCCCGACGATACCTGCATGCTCGGGCGTCACGAGCGCGTTCGCGAAGGCCGTGACGAACTGCAGCTGGCTGTCGCTGCCTGACTCGGCTGCCTCGGCGAGCGCCCACAGTCCGTCTGCGACCTTCTGGCGGGCGGCGAGGCGAGCTTCCGGCGCGACGTAGAGCGTGGCGGCGCTGCGCAGCTGCGCGAGCGTGGTGCGGACCGTAGTCGACTCCGTCTCGCGGCCGATATTGCCCAACACCAGGTCTATGTAGTCGGAGGCCGCAGTCTCGGCGTCGCGGGTCTGATCCCATGCCGCGCCCCAGACGAGGGAGCGCGCGAGGGGGTCGCTGATGTCCGCGAGGTGGGCGATCGCGGTGGCGAGGGAGCGCTCGTCGAGTCGGATCTTCGCGTAGGCGAGGTCGTTGTCGTTGAGGAGCACGAGGTCGGGGCGCTTGAGGCCGTGCAGCTCGGGGACCTCCGTGCGGTCGCCGTCGACGTCGACCTCGGCGTAGTGCGAGCGTACGAGTGCCCCGTCCTGGAGGTTGTAGAAGCCGATGCCGAGCCGGTGGGGACGGATGGTCGGGTAGTCGGCCGGAGCGGTCTGCGTCACGGCGAATCGCGTGATCGTGCCGTCGGAGTCGTCGGCGATCACCGGCTCCAGCGTGTTCACGCCAGCGGTCTCGAGCCACTTCTTCGACCAGGTGCTCAGATCGCGCCCGCTGGTGGCCTCGAGCTCGACCAGGAGGTCGCTGAGCTCGGTGTTGCCCCAGGAGTGCTTCTGGAAGTACTGCGAGACACCGGCGAAGAACGCCTCGATGCCGACCCACGCGGCGAGCTGCTTGAGGACCGAGCCGCCCTTCGCGTAGGTGATGCCGTCGAAGTTCACCTGCACGTCTTCGAGGTCGTTGATCTCGGCGACGATGGGGTGGGTCGAAGGCAGCTGATCCTGGCGGTAGGCCCAGGTCTTCTCCATCGCGTTGAAGGTCGTCCACGCCTCGGTCCACTCGGTGGCCTCGGCGGTCGCGATCGTCGACGCCCACTCGGCGAACGACTCGTTCAACCACAGGTCGTTCCACCACTTCATGGTCACGAGATCGCCGAACCACATGTGCGCGAGCTCGTGCAGGATCGTGACGACGCGGCGCTCCTTGACGGCGTCGGTGACCTTGCTGCGGAACACGTAGGTCTCGGTGAAGGTGACCGCTCCCGCGTTCTCCATGGCACCGGCGTTGAACTCGGGGACGAAGAGCTGATCGTACTTCGCGAAGGGGTAGGGCACGCCGAACTTCGACTCGAAGTAGGCGAAGCCCTCGCGTGTCTTGTCGAAGATGTAGTCGGCGTCGAGGTGCTGCCACAGGCTCTTGCGGCCGTACACGCCGAGGGGGATCACGCGGCCGGAGGCGCTGGTGAGCTCGGAGAACGTCGCCTCGTAAGGGCCTGCGACCAGTGCAGTGATGTACGAGGAGATGCGAGGCGTGGGCTCGAAGCCCCAGGTCGCGACCGTGTCGTCGTCGTGGACGATGGGCTCGGGCGTGGGGGAGTTCGAGACGACCTTCCAGGATGCTGGCGCCGTCACCGTGAACTGGAAGGTGGCCTTCAGATCGGGCTGCTCGAACACGGCGAACACGCGACGCGAGTCGGGAACCTCGAACTGCGAATAGAGGTAGACCTCGCCGTCGACAGGATCGACGAAGCGGTGCAGTCCCTCGCCGGTGTTGGTGTACTCGCAGTCGGCATCGACGACGAGGACGTTCTCGGCCTGCAGGCCCGCCAGCGCGATGCGCGAGTCGGCGAAGACCTCATCGGGGTCGAGCTGCTCTCCGTTCAACGAGATCTCGCGCACGTCACGCGCGATCAGGTCGATGAAGGTGAGGCTCTCCGGCGTCGCGGTGAAGCGGACGACGCTGCGGGAGCCGAAGACCTCCGCACCCTTCGTCAGGTCGAGCGAGACTTCGTACGACTGGGTGTCGATGATGTCGCGGCGCTCCTGCGCTTCGATGCGGGTGAGGTTCTCTCCAGGCACAGCTGTACTCCCAGGGGTGAGGGGATGCTGCCGCAACCCAGCGCAGTTGGCGCCCACGGCAACCATGACAGCCTACGCCAGCACGGCGGCCTGACTCACGTTCAGGAGATGAAAGAATGGACGGGTGACCGCGATCGAGCCGAACACCGTCCTCTTTGCTTCCGATGCTGCTGCCTCCGGCGCGCCGTATATGACCACCCCGGTGGCCTATGACGGCATCCTGCTCGCCGGGTTCGGTGGCCCTGAAGGACAGGAGGACGTCATCCCGTTCCTCCGCAATGTCACGAGGGGCCGCGGCATCCCGGATGAGCGTCTCGAAGAGGTCGCGCACCACTACCGCCACTTCGGCGGTGTGAGCCCGATCAACGGACAGAACCGCATCCTCAAGGAGGCGCTCGAGGCCGAGCTCGCCCGCCGCGGCATCGATCTTCCGGTGTACTGGGGCAACCGCAACTGGAGCCCGTACCTCGAAGAGGTCGTCACCGAAGCCGCAGCCGACGGCAAGACGACGCTTCTCGCGTTCGCCACGAGCGCCTACAGCTCCTTCTCGAGCTGCCGGCAGTACCGCGAGGACTTCGCGCGAGTGCTGGAGGAGACGAAACTCGGCGAGACGGTGACGATCGACAAGATCCGTCCGTTCTATGACCACCCCGGGTTCGTCGAGTCGTTCGAGACCGGCGTTCGCGAGGCCGTGGAGACCTTCCTCGATCAGGGCATCGCCCCCGCCGAGATCCAGATCCTGTTCTCGACGCACAGCATCCCGACCGCGGATGCCGAGCGCTCGGGCGCGCGCGACATCGACTGGGGCGAGGGTGGTGCGTATGCGGCGCAGCATCTCGCCGTCGCCGCATGGGTGATGGATCGCGTCCGCGAGAGCATCCCCGCAGCGGCCGACGTCTCGTGGGAGCTGGTCTACCAGTCTCGTTCGGGCCCCGCCTCGCAGCCGTGGCTCGAGCCGGATGTGTGCGACGTCATCGGCGAGCTCCCCGAGCGCGGTCGGAAGGCCGTGGCCGTGGTGCCCGTCGGTTTCATGAGCGATCACATGGAGGTGCTCTGGGACCTCGACACCGAGGCCGCGGAAGCCGCAGAGGAGGCGGGGCTCGCCTTCACGCGCACTCCGACGCCCGGGGTCGCTCCGTCGTTCGTCAGCGGCATCGTCGACCTGATCATCGAGCGCCTGGAGGGTCGTCCCAACGAGGATCGCCCCCACGTGACGTCTCTGCCCGGTGCGTTCGACGTGTGCCGCCCCGGCTGCTGCGAGAACGTCCGGGCGGGATTCAAGCCGGCTGCTTCCGGCGTGGCCCCGTGAGCATCCGCTGACCCTCGTCGCTTCTAGGATGGATGCCATGCGCATCCATATCGCCACCGATCACGCCGGTCTCGACTTCTCGACGCAGCTGCAGGATCATCTGCGCGCCGCAGGTCACGAGGTCGTCGACCACGGACCGGTCGAGTACGACGCGCTCGACGACTACCCCGCGTTCTGCATCCGCGCCGCGCAGGCTGTCGTGGCCGATCAGGCGGCCGGGATCGAGACGCTGGGCGTGGTGTTCGGCGGCTCGGGCAACGGCGAGCAGATCGCCGCGAACAAGGTCGAGGGCGTCCGCGCCGCACTGGTGTGGAACACGTCGACCGCCGAGCTCGCCCGCGAGCACAACGATGCCAACGTGATCTCGATCGGTGCACGTCAGCACTCTTTCGACGAGGTCACCTCATTCATCGACACCTTCATCGCGACCCCGTTCTCGCACGACGAGCGTCACGTCCGCCGCATCGGTCAGATCGCGGACTTCGAGCGTGACGGCTCGCTGCTTCCGGATCCGCGGGCCTGACATGCCCGAGGGTCACTCCGTCCATCGCATCGCTCGCCAGTTCGACCGGAACTTCGTCGGCAAGACGATGTTCGCCTCGAGCCCACAGGGGCGATTCGCCGAGGGGGCGGCTGTTCTGAACGGACGCGAGGCGATCAGCGTGCAGGCGGTGGGGAAGCAGATGTTCCTCGAGGCCGAGGGCGATGTCTGGCTGCGAGTGCATCTCGGACTCTACGGCGCATGGGACTTCGCCGGTGACATCCTCGTCGACCCCACCATCGCATCGGCGAACGGCCGCATGGGGCAGACCAACCAGCGCGGCACGGTGGTCGACGAGGAGATCCTCGACGATGCGGGAGAGAACTCGCTCGCCTCCATCGGCGCGCCCCGACGCACCCGCGTGCATGTCCGCATGTCCGAGCAGACGAAGGGCCTCGCTGACGAGGGGTTCGAATGGCCGCCGCCGGTCGTCGGCCAGGTCCGGCTGCGTCTGATGACCGACATCACCGCCGCAGATCTGCGTGGTCCCACTGCCTGCGTTCTGCAGACTCCCGAGGAGATGCTCGCCAGCGTGGCGAAGCTCGGCCCCGATCCGCTCGTGGGGGATCCCGTGCAGAACGAGGAGCGCTTCGTCGAGGCGGTCCGCAAGAAGCAGACGGTGATCGCGCTCCTGCTCATGGATCAGGCTGTGGTGAGCGGCATCGGCAACGTGTACCGGGCCGAGATGCTGTTCCGGCAGCGATTGAACCCGCATACGCCCGGCCGCGAGGTTCCGGAAGACATCGTGCGAGCCCTGTGGCACGACTGGGTGCGTCTCCTCGCCATCGGTGTCGAGACCGGTCAGATGATGACGATGGACGACCTTTCGCCCGATGCGTACCGAGCCGCGATGGCGAGCCGCGACGACCGGCATTGGGTCTACCACCGCGCCGGTCTGCCGTGCCGCATCTGCGGCACCGAGATCGCTCTCGAAGAGATCGGCGCGCGCAAGCTGTACTGGTGCCCGCGCTGCCAGGCGTGACCCGTCGGCCATAGGCTGAGGGGATGCGTCAGAACCCCAGTTTCACGCTCGCTGATGTGGCCGAGATCCGTCGGATCGTCGAGGCCGATCCCTGGGCGACGATCGTGAGCCACGGTCCCGACGGCCTGGTCTCATCGCACTACGTCGTTCTCCTCGATGACGACCGCGACGACCTCACGGTCGTGGGCCATGTCGGGCGGCCCGACGATCTGATCCACGGCTTGGGGGAGAGGGAACTGCTCGTCGTCTTCCAAGGACCGCACGGCTACATCTCTCCCGGGTGGTACGGCGATGTGCAGTCGGTTCCGACCTGGAACTACACGGCCGTGCATCTGGCAGGGATTCCCGAGATCCTCAGCGACGAAGAGAACCTCGCCGTGCTCGACCGGCTGGTCGATCGCTTCGAAGGGCGGATGCCGGAGCCGCGGCGGATGTGGGAACGACCGAACGACCCCGCGTTCGTGACGCGGCTGGCCGGAGGGACGGTGGGCTTCAGGCTCACCCCGACCAGGGTCGTCGCCAAGCGCAAACTCAGTCAGAACAAGCCTGTGGAGACCGTGGAGACCGTCATCGCCGAACTCGAGGGCGATGGCCCGTACGCACAGCCCGCCCTCGCTGCCGAGATGCGTCGTGCTCAGCAGGCTCGCACGGGAGCGGTCCGGTGATCGGTGTCGGTGCACGGATAGGCACTGTCACGGGCGTTCGCGTGGCGGGCCCGGGGCGCGAGTTCCTCGTCGACGATGAGCCGGTCGACATCTTCATCGAAGACGGACGTATCGTCGACATCGCCCCCGTGGGCGCGCTGGCGTCGCGGGGAGAGGTGCTCGACGGGGGAGGCGCCTGGGCGGTACCCGGCCTCTGGGACAACCACGTGCACACGGTGCAGTGGGCCCTCGCGACGGAGCGCGTCACGCTCGGGAGCGCTGCGTCGGCGGCCGAGGCCGCAGCGATCATGGCTGCGGCGGCGCCCCTCCCAGACGGACGCAAGGTGGGCAGCGGCTTCCGCGACGCGATGTGGCCGGATCGCCCCACGCTCGCTCTGCTCGACAGCGTCACCGGAGAGGTGCCCACCTACCTCATCAATGCCGATGTGCACAGCACGTGGCTGAACTCGGCGGCGCTGCGGCTCGAGGGATTCGACGGCGACGACGGGATGCTGCGCGAGGAGGAGGCGTTCGAGATCTCCCGCCGCCTCAACGCGGTGGACCCTGATCGCGGCGACATCGCGGTACGCGCGGCCGGGGAGCGCGCCGCCTCTCGCGGGGTGACCGGCCTCGTGGACTTCGACATGGCCTGGAACGCAGACGCCTGGCCGCGGCGAGTGGCTGCGGGGTTCGCCGCGCACCGAGTCGAGTTCGCGATCTATCCCTTCGACCTCGAGCGCGCGATCCGTGCCGGTCTGCGGACAGGGGAGCCCCATGACCATCCCGGGGCTCCGGACGCGGGCCGCGGGCTGATCCACGTAGGTCCTCTGAAGATCATCAGCGACGGTTCGCTCGGTACGAGGACGGCCGCGTGCTCCCACTCCTATCCGGGCGACCCGGAGAACTTCGGCGTGCTCACCGTGCCCCCGGCGGACCTCACCGAGCTGTTGACCGTCGCCACCGGCTCGGGGTTGGCAGTCGCCGTCCACGCCATCGGCGACCGCGCGGTCACGGGAGCGCTCGACGCCTTCACCGTATCGGGGGCAGTGGGAACGATCGAGCATGCCCAGCTGGTGCGGCATGCGGATCTCGCCCGCTTCGCCCGGCTCGGCGTCGTCGCGAGCGTCCAGCCGCAGCACGCTCTGGATGACCGTGATCTGGTGGGGCACCACTGGGCGCGTCAGACCTCCATCGGCTACCCGCTCGGGGCGCTGCGCGACGCCGGAGTCGAGCTGCGCTTCGGCTCGGATGCGCCCGTTGCTCCGCTGGATCCGTGGCAGGGCATCTCCGCAGCAGTCACTCGCACGGACGACGAGCGGGAGCCGTGGCATCCGGAGGAACGGCTCACGCGGGAGCAGGCGCTGCAGGCGAGCGTGCGCACGTCGTTGCGACCGGGCGAGCCCGCCGATATCGCACTCTGCGGACTCGATCCGCTGGTCGCCTCGGGTAGCGATCTGCGGGGAATGCCCATCGTGGCCACGCTCCTGTCCGGGCGTCTCACACACGGCGCCTGACGACGGCATGCACGACGAAGGGCACCGGAGAATCCCGGTGCCCTTCGTCGTGAGTGGTGTCGTGGTTACGCAGCGATGTGCGACACGAGGAACCAGCGGTCCTTCTCGAGTCCGCGCATGATCTCGATCGCGACGTCCTGGCTCGTGAGGTCGACCTCGTCGAGTCCGTCGATCGCAGCCTTCACGTCGATGAGGATCGCGTCGATGTCGGAGATGACAGCGCGCACGAGCTCGTCGGACTGGGTGAAGCCGGCGGGAACCGAGGTCGCGCTGCCCTTTGCAGCCACGGCGCTGATGCGTGCGTCGATCGGGAGACCGAGGGCGACGATCCGCTCGGCGGCCGTGTCTGCGAAGTCACCGGCGTGCGCGACGATCGTGTCGAGGAGCTCGTGGACGCCGACGAAGTTGGCGCCGCGCACGTGCCAGTGCGCCTGCTTGCCATCGATCGTCAGTGCCTGGAGACCGAGCACGACGGGGGAGAGGAACTGAGCCGCTGCAGCTGCCACAGTCGGGTCGCTGGCGGTGGTGGAAACGGTCTGTACCTTGCTCATCTTGACTCCTCCGGAGTTGTCTCTTCGTGCCTGCTGATGACAACGCTACTCGTCTGAAAACATTCCGCAAGCAAGCGAAGGCTCGGCTTAGTGCCCCGGAATCATGCGGAAATCCGGCCTTGAGAGGATAGTCTCACCTCATGAGCATCGCAGTCGGAGCCTCTGTCCTCGCGCTCCCGGGAAAGACCCCGTCGGTGGCTGAAGGCGCCTTCATCGCCGAGGGTGCTCGCATCGTCGGTGATGTCTCACTGGCCGAGGGGGCGAGCGTCTGGTACAACGCCGTACTCCGGGGCGATTCGGAGTCCATCGTCATCGGTCCAGGCAGCAACGTGCAGGACAACGTCTCGGTCCACGTCGATGCGGCTCATCCCGTCATCGTGGGCGCGAAGGTGTCGATCGGCCACAACGCTGTCGTGCACGGATGCACGATCGGGGACGGCTCGCTCATCGGCATGGGGGCTGTCGTCCTCAGTGGCGCCGTCATCGGCGCCGGCTGCCTGATCGCCGGCGGAGCAGTGGTGCTCGGGGGAACCGAGGTGCCCGATGGCTCGCTGGTGGCCGGGGTCCCGGCGAAGGTACGCCGATCGCTCAGCGACGACGAGCGTGCGGATCTGATCGCGAACGCCGAGATCTATCTGAGGCACCTCGAGACGCACGCCGCCGCGACACCGATCTGACCGGTTTGGCCCGATAGGCTTGTCATCACGGGGCGGTGGCCAAGCTGGTTAAGGCAGTGGGCTCATAACCCAACGATCGTCGGTTCAAGTCCGACCCGCCCTACTCGATACTCTTCACGATCAGCGTGATTCCACGGGCTCAGGGAGGGTTCACACATTCGAGCGTTCTCCATCCGGTAGCAATCTGACCGTCATATGGCCAGCAGCTGCGGGCGGGACGTCCTCGTAGAAGGAAGTGCTGAGCGGGGCCCGCCTCACCGCGCATGTGGAGAGCGTGACCATTACTCTTCCCCTTGGCGCTCCGTCGAGGTCTCGTGGCGCTGTGAGCTCTCCTCTGTCGGGGCCCGCCGAGTTCATCGAGATTGAATGACGCAGTTCACGCGCGGGATGCACGGTATTGGGGCTTGCTCGGTGTGCCTGCGCGAGCTCAGTGCTGACTTGTCCGACCCGGCAGGTGAACTCCCCCGCTGCTCGAGGGTGGTCATGAACGAGCACATCGCGGTCTGCGAGCGGTCCGACGTCACTGATGAGGAGACAGGTCGGCTGGAAAACCCCGGCACGCTACCCTCACCCCGCACCACCACGTCATGGCGACTTGGTGAGCCGGGCGGGCGGCTGAGCTCTCCAGCGAACGTGCGATGTACATGAGCGAGTTCGGCGCTGGCCTGGGAGCGCCAGAAGGTCCCGCTATGTTCTTTGCTCAAGGTGGAGCCCGCTAGTCGTCCGTTCTTGATGCAGTTGCCGTCCAAGTACGCAACGGCTGGCTTTGATCACGAATGCGCTCCGCGAGTGCATGGAACCGATCTGAGCCTGCAGATTCAAGGTGCTTCGATAAGCGCGGGAACATCTTCGCCAGGCACCAAGTCGTCAACGCCGACGCCTTGAGCAACTCCCGACTCGTAGGGGAAGACGAGCACGGGTTCTTCGCTCGAGGTCGAGCGCTGGTTAGGCTCATCACCGGCGCGAAACTCGAACGCAAATCCCCCCGGATGGGTGACAGTGTAGACGGTCGTTCCCTCAGGTGCGCCACTCTTCAGCGACATTCCCACGAGCCCGTCTGGGGAAGTGATGTCGTTGACGTAGACCACCACCGGGGTTCCTACACCTACGTTTGTTTCGTATTCGAAGGCCTCGAGGTTGCCCGGTAGCGCGACGTAGATCGTATCGCTTCTCGGGTCCGTCAATTCGCCGGCAACTGTTCGACTGACATCGATTTTCATGAGAACGGGCGAGTAGGTGGGAGTGCCTTCTGGTGCGTTTGTGTCGAGTTCCCCCTGCGTGAATCCGGCTACTGTACCGATGACTCCCGCTTCCGAGAACTCAGTCATCTCGTCAACCTCCGCGACAGGTTCAACGTCAAAACCAGATACGTTCCAGTTCCCAATCAGGTCGTAAGCGGTCGGCACTGAAGCCGACGTCTCCACAGCTTGGGGTGAGGGCGATGTGCAACCTGCCAAAAGTATGCCGCAGAGTGCAACTCCGGACGCAGCGAAAGTACTCTTGATCATTGTTTTCGACATTGGGTCTCCCTGAAGAATTGTTCTAAATCGACTTAGCCGAAAACGGCGGTGTACACCCGGTTGATCGATGCGATCTCATCGGAGGAATATGTTGATCTGGTCGATGAACCACAGGAGGCGGCGATAGCCCCTGGTGCGCTATAGTGGCGCAGGCCCACGAAGTGGCCAATTTCATGGCAAAGGGTCTTGCGAAATTGGCTCCCGGTTCCGATGAGACTTGAGTGGATGATCATCGAGCCTTGATCGCAGGTTCCGCTTCCCCAATAGTGCATCGGCTTGGTGCATACTGCTGCTCCTCGGATTGTCGTTCCGCGGAGGTTGTATTCCGGAGAACCGTCAAGATATCCGCCGATATCCGTTTGCGTACCGCAAGTGGGTGCGTAGGTATCGACCAAGACGGTCACATCGTCCAGGTATGCCATCGCGGCGCCAAATTGGTTGCCTACGTAGGCAGGCCACCCATATGGCGTACACTAATCGAAGCTCTTGTCATCCCCGGCGCAGATCGCGTCGAGACCACTTTGGAAGTGGTAGCACTGCCCTCCAACCGACGCGGCCGTTGCAGGCACCGCAGTTATGTGGCCCCCAAAGGCTATCGCGAATATCGTCAGAAGAGCCGATGTGATTACCCTCAGTTTTCGAACGCGGCGGTTCGAGGCAATGTCTTTCCTTCGCTAGAGGGAGGCGTAACGCGACATGATTGTCGGGCCGACGATAGCCCGTTTCGGGACGAACGACCAGAGCGTGACGATATATAGCACGGCCTCATTCTCGCGATCGCTCTCCTGACCGGGGTCGGACCGCATAACACTTCTGCGCCAGCTTGCCCGAGTGTTCTGCTAGGCACGATGAAGCCGATGACGGAAGCCCGCGCTGGGAACCCTGCCTGTCTCAAGATCTGAGTCGCCCTGAGTTTCGTTCCTATTGGGCGTTGTGGGAAACGGGTGTTCTCAAGGCTATGTCGAGGCCAGCGCAGTAGTTTGCCTCGAACTCGGCGGGGGTGCGCATGTCGAGCTCATAACCCAACGATCGCGGGTTCAAGTCCCGCCCGCCCTACTCCCGTTCGTCGATTCGCCGAACTCAGATCTCGAATGCGGTCGGTTCAGAGATGCTGTCGCGAGTATGACCCCCGCCGTGATGCCGCCGATTCCGCCGAAGACCATGTCGCCGATCGTGTCCTGATACGTGACGAAGATCTCGTCGCTGAGGTAGGCCCAGCCCAGCCACTCGACCATCTCCCAGATCGCGCTGAGCGCGAGGGCCAAGAGCGGTGCGAGGACGAGGGGCGTTCGCGGCTTGGCATTGCGATCACGAGTCATCACGACGACGTCAGCCCTGGTGAGGATCAGCGCGGTGACGATGGCCAGAACACCCGTGCACACCAGGTGCAGGAGCAGATCCCATCCGGGGACCGTCCGATACAGGTCGAACACGTTGCTCCACGCGGCCACGAGCACGGTCGAGCACACCACCAGGTCGAACGACCCGCGCAGGCCCAGGACTCGTGGCAGCATCAGGGCCGGAAGAGCGAGCGCGGCGATGCCCGCATCCGTCGGGGTGAGCCAGATCAGCGCGAAGCCGACCCCGATGATCCCCAGAGCTCGCAGAATGTCGGCGGACCACTCGGTGAGGGTGCGGGGAGGTCGCAGAAAGTCTTCTTTCACGGTGTCTTCCCTTCCAGACTTACGAGCGCCTGCACTGCCAGGTGGTCCGAGGGTCTGATCCCGCCGAAGACGTGTGCGTTGATGGCGGCGGCGCGCACCTTCACGCCCCGGCTGACGAGCATCCAATCGACGCGCCGCCCTGTGAGCCGCGGTCGTCGATACCCGTTGAGCGTGCTCCACAGCGGAGTCAGTCGATCCTCTGCGGCGATCCAGGAATCGGTGAGCTGCGCGTGCGAGAGAAGCAGGCGTACGGCGCCTGAGCGGGGACCCGCGTTGAGATCGCCCATCACGATGGCCGGAAGCCCTCGCTTGCGGATCACGGCGGCGATCACCCCTGCCGATCGCCGCCGAGAACGCGACGACAGGTGGTCGAGATGGGCGTTGATGACGAGGAACCGGACGCCCGTCGCCCTGTCGGAGAACTCCGCCGTCACGAGGATGCGGGGGATGAGGTTGCCCCAGGACCGACTGCCCGGTTCGTCGGGACGCGCTGAGAGGGCCCGCTGCTCCCACCCATCCAGCTCCAGGCGTTCGGCGTCAAAGACGAGCGGAGTGCTCTCGCCCGCGTACGCGTGACCTCTTCCTCTGCCGACGAACCGATACGTGGGACCGAGCGCTTCGGCGACGACGCGCGTCGCACGGGGCAGCACCTCCTGCAGCCCGAGGATCGTCGGACGCTCCGAGTCGAGCATCTCGGCGACTGCCGGGGCGCGCACACTCCAGCGATCGCGCTTCGGACGCAAGGGCCCCTCCATGGCGCGGCGGATGTTGAAGGACATCACGTGCACGTCCGGCGTGACCGCCGGGCCGATCAACGGAGGGACGGTCATCGAGTCCTCCGCGATGCGGGGCCGCGCCGACGACGCCGGACCGCGAGGCGTGCCCACCGGACAGGGGGAAAGTCGCGCGGCCAGTGCACGAGCACGCTGCGGAAACCTCTGTGCACTCGTCGGCCGAACTGCCCTGCGGTGAGTGGTCTCATCGACATCCCCATCGACTCGCCGGGGAGCCGCGCGATGCGATGGTTCTCACCGAGGTGGAAGGCGAGGTCGAGGTCGTCATGGATGTGAGGATCGCCGCGATGGACGTCCGCACGCACCGCATGCCATGCCTCCCGGCGGAACGCGAGATTGGAGCCGAAGAGCGGTCGGTGACCGAGCGTGACACTCAAGAGGCTCGTGTAGGCCCCGAGATAGAGTCGAGCGAGCGGGAGGCGGAGCGCCGCTGGCCCGTCGGTGAACCGCGCGTGTCCGGTCACGGCCCCCGTGCGCTCGTCCTCTCCGAAGGTGGTGACGACGGCGGAGATCCAGTCGGGATCCGGTTCGCAGTCCGCGTCGAGTCTGAGGATCAGATCACCGCCCGCGGCGTCGTATCCGGTGGACGCTGCAGCGGAGATGCCCGGCTCGATGCAGGTGAGCACGCGCGCGCCCGATGCTCGCGCCACGGATGCCGACGCGTCGGAGGAGTCGTTGTCGACCACGATGATCTCGTCGGCTGGCGACTCCTGTGCGTGGAGGGCCCGCAGGCAGCGTGCCAGCAGCACGGCGTCATCCTTGACAGGGATGACCACGGAGGTCGTGGGGGAGCGGACGGATGGCTTCCGCGACTGGACGCTCCCGGCCCTCTCGGACTCGTGCTCTTCGGTGCGCTCTGTCATCGGAGCGATCATCTCATCGATCGATGAGGCCGGCGAAGGACTTGACACAGGTGGAGCACACCGTGAGCACCGCGCCCGGCTCAGCGACCGTCTGCAACCGGGACGTCGGGAGAAGGCTCGATCAGTTCGTCGACGAGCGTGATCCCGCCGCTCGAGTTGGCGGAGTGCGCGAGATCCTCGATCCATCGACGACTGAGCTCCGGTGCCTCGCTCTCGTCGAAGACGAACCGCAGGGGGATCGACGGATGCAGCCAGACCGTCGAGCGGCCTTCGGGATCACCCTCCGGGTGCTTCCACGTCAGTGTGAAGCTCTCGTTGCGACGCAGCTTCGTCGCAACGACGACCTTGAGGTGCGCGAGCGCGCGATCGTCGATATGGATCGGCTCCGAGGCGCCGTAATAGAGAGAACCCATATCTCGGAATATATTCGTCCGAGGGCGAGCCTTCGCACCGGCGGCCCGCGGCACGCGCTGGGCACGAACAATCTGTTCGCAAAGTGTCATCGGCGGTGCTTCGCGGCTGTCACCGAAGGAAGCACGCCGAAGCTGTCGCGATACGCGGCAGCGAACCGGGAAGGGTGAGAGAAACCCCATCGACGGGCCACCGCGGTGACCGTCGAGTAAGTGCCGGACTGCAGGTCGCGATGCGCGCCGTCCAGTCGCGCCCGTCGCAGCGACTCTGCCGGTGTCGTGTCGAGCGCCCGTCGGAAGGCGTACTGCAGTCCCCGTGTCGAGATGTGGACGGCTGCGGCGACGTCATCGACGGTGATCGGCCGGTGTGAGTTATCGGCGATGTAATCGAGGGCCCGGCGCACGGTGGCCGGAGCCGCTGTCGTCTGCGCCGGGAGATGGCGCTCGAGACGGCTCGTGGTCGCGAAGGCTGCGAGCGTCGTCGCCGCCGCATGTCGAGCCAACTCGCTGTCCAGGAGTTCGTGATCGTCCGTGCTGTCGTCGAAGGCTGCAGCGCTCGACTCGAGATAGGCGAACATGCGATCCCATGCTGCGGCCGCATGTGCGGAGCGAGGCGAGAGGTCCGCGACGCGGATGGCGAGGTCGTCGTCACCGCTGATCTGCCGGGCGAGGCGCGAGAGGGTGTCGCGCTCGAATACGAGTGCCGTGACTCGGGCACCCGCGTCCCACCGCGCATGCACTCGTGGCCCGTCGGAGATCCAGGGGCGGCTCGCATCGAGATGGCCGCGGTCGGAGAAGACCCGTGCATCCGGACCGTCCACTCGGCAGACCAGAATCTGGTCATGCGGTTCCGCTGTCGAGCGGACCTCGGCCGCCAGGTCGTAGCGGACCAGGCTCACACCCCCGAGATCCGCAGAGTGCCAATCGAAGAGGAACCGCTCGGGGTCGACGTCGTGCAGGACTGCGGACGGGACGAACTGCTTCCAGGTGCTCTCGACCCGGGAGACATCACTGGTTCGGAACCGCATCGCGAGGCACCTCCCCGAGAGTGCGGTGGGCGCGCACCGGCCAGGTGCCGTCGAGGCGCTCCTCCGGCTCGAGGCGACCGATCCGGATGAAGTACTCCGTGAGGCTCGCCGCCTGCGAACGGGCCCACCCGATCTGCCGCGTATGCAGCTCCTCGAGGGTCTCGGGAAGCACGAACTGACGCGCCAGCGCCTGCGCGACCCGGCCTGCGGCCACCGCATCGGCGGCGGCCTCGTGCGCATCCTCGAGTCTCACGGCGTAGAGAGCAGCGACCACTTCGAGCGTGCGCTTGCCCGGCCGGTACCGGTCGTACGCCTTGTCGATCACGAGAGGGTCGATGATCGGCGAGGGATTCTCGAGCGGCGTTATTCCGTGGCGATGCGCCTCATGCGCCAGGAGGGAGAAGTCGTACGCCGCGTTGTACGCGACGATCGGAACCCCTTGCGAGAGCAGCGATCGCAGGGCAGCGGTCACCTCTTCGACCACTTCGGCGCCCGGACGGCCGTGCCGCCGGGCATGCTCGGTGGTGACTCCATGCACGGCCGTGGCGCCCTCGGGGATCGGCACGCCAGGATCCGACAACCAGTCCCTGGCTGCGATCTCGCGCCCATCTGCATCGAGGAGCCCCACATGCGCGGTGACGACCCGGTCCTTCTCCACATCGACACCCGTGGTCTCGAGGTCGAACACGCCGACGCGAGTGATCCAGTGCGGGAGCGAGGGGGCCGGGGGCATGGTTTCACCGTAGATCCGGGCTCCGACATCCGCGCGGAGGCGCACGGAGAGCATGCATGCGTCGACTCTAGACTTGGTCCATGACCGTCCCCTCTCCCTACGCAGACCGCCTCAGCCGACTGCCCGTCGCGCGTCACGAGGTCGAGGTCCGCGGCGGAACGACCGTGTTCTGGGAGTACGGACCTGTCGACGCCGACGTGACGGTGGTCGCCGTGCACGGGTTCCGGGGCGAGCACCATGGTCTCGAGCCCGTCCTCGCCTTCCTTCCCGAGGTCCGGGTGATCTCTCCCGATCTCCCCGGTTTCGGCGAGACGGCCCCCGTCGCGGGCCGCACGTACGATCTCGACGAGTACGTCGCCTGGCTGAAGGAGTTCGCGGCGACGGCGGCTCCCGGAGCGGTGATCCTCGGACACTCCTTCGGATCGATCGTCGCCTCGGCCGCGGTCGCAGCGGGTCTCGAGACGCCGCGGCTGATCCTGATCAATCCGATCGGGGCGCCCGCACTCGAGGGCCCCAAGGGCATCATGACGCGCCTCGCTGTCCTGTACTACTCGCTCGGGGCGCGCCTGCCCGAGCGAGCGGGCACCGCGCTCCTGCGCAACCGTCTGATCGTCAGGGTCATGAGCATCACGATGGCCAAGACGTCGGACCCGCAGCTGCGACGGTTCATCCACGATCAGCACGACACCTACTTCTCGCGTTTCGCGGACCGCGACGTCCTCCGGGATGCGTTCGTGACGAGCGTGTCGCATGACGTGAGCGAGTTCGCCTCGTCGATCTCGACGCCCACGCTGCTCATCGCCGCCCAGCGGGACGACATCACCCCCATCGAGGTCGAGCGACAGCTCGCGACCCGCTTCGACGACGCCACGCTGGTCGAGATCGCCGAAGTCGGCCACCTGATCCACTACGAGACGCCGGCCGAGGCGGCCGGCGCCGTTCGTCGATTCCTCAGGATTCCCGTCGCGCGAGGCCGATGAGGCCGGCGACACGGAACGGGATCACCTCGCCCATCGCGAGAGAGGTCTCGGTGCGTTCGACACCTTCGATCGACAGGATGCGCGCGTCAGTGTCGAAGAGGTGCCTGGCGTCCCTGCACGCGACGCGCGCGAGCAGGTCGATCGACCCGCTGAGTCCGTGCGCCTGCACGACCTCGGGGATCCGGGCCAGCTCGTTGATGATGCGTGGGAGCTCTGTCTGACGCACCCCGATGCTCACGAACGCCTGAAGCGGGAACCCGAGCACATCGGTGGAGAACGATCGTTCGTACGACTGGAAGATCCCGGTCTGCTCGAGCCTCGCCATGCGTGCCTGAATGGTGTTGCGGGACAGCCCGAGATTCTCCGCGAGCGCGACGATCGTGACCCGGGGGTCATCGGCGAGGGCGGCGAGAAGTTCCAGATCAATGCGGTCAAGTCCGGCCATAGTGCCAAACGATAGCAGGGTGGGGGACGCCCAGATTTGGCAACATGCTCAAGCCGATCGCGGTTGCTTGAGCGAGGTGATGAGCGGACGTACGCTGAAGTCAACCGGCGATGAGGCCGGGGCCGAGCGTAGAACCCGTGACGACGGCCATGAATGAGGAGGACGATGATGTCACCGCAGATCACCCCGATCGCCGATACGGCACAGGATCTCGAACTCGCCGAGCGCGTCCTCTCACCGGAGGGCGAGCGGATCTCGAACCCGCTGCTCGATTCCTACGTCGCTGACGTCGACGCAGCACAGCTGCGGGCGCTGCATCGCGACATGGTCATCCTCCGTCGCATCGACGCGGAGGGCGTCGCTCTCCAGCGTCAGGGACAGCTCGGACTCTGGGCGCCGTGCCAGGGTCAGGAGGCGACCCAGATCGGCACAGCCAGGGCGCTCGCTTCGCAGGACTATGTCTTCCCGAGCTATCGGGAGACGGGGGTCATCTATGCGCGCGGCGCGAAGCCCGGCGACTTCGTCCGCATGTGGCGCGGCGAGGAGGGCGCGGGTCACGACTCCGCAGCGCTCCGGGTGGCTCCGCTGCAGATCATCATCGGAGCGCAGACGCTCCATGCCGTCGGCTACGCGCTCGGCATCCGTCATGAAGGCGCGGACGAAGTCGCGGTCACCTACTTCGGCGATGGCGCCACGAGCCAGGGCGACGTCAACGAGGCGATGATCTTCGCCTCCTCGTATCAGGCCCCGGTCGTCTTCGTCTGCCAGAACAACCACTGGGCGATCTCGGAGCCCGTGTCGGTGCAGTCGAAGTATCCGATCGCCGGGCGGGCGCCCGGCTTCGGCATCCCGAGCCTGCGGGTCGATGGCAACGACGTTCTCGCGTGCACGGCTGCGATGCGCTGGGCACTCGCGCACGCCCGAGCGGGAAAGGGCCCCGCCTACCTCGAAGCGGTCACGTACCGGATGGGCCCGCACACGACAGCCGACGATCCGACTCGCTACCGCAGGGACGACGAGCTCGAGGCATGGCGCCGTCGCGACCCCATCGCGCGCCTGGAAGCGCATCTGCTTTCGATCGGCGAGCTGAGTGACGAGCAGATCGCCGAGACTCAGAAGGCCGCCGACGTCGCGGCACGGGAGATGCGCGCCGAGTGCCTGAGCATGGTGACCCGCCCGCCGCTCGCCGTCTTCGACGGCGTGTATGCCGAGCCGCATGCCGGGCTCGACCGCCAGCGCGAAGAGTACGCCGCGTACCTCGCCTCCTTCGACGGGGAGGTGTGATGATGACGCAGATCACTCTCGGGAAGGCGCTCGGCGCCGGCCTCCGCCAGGCGATGCGCGACGACGACAAGGTCGTGCTGCTGGGCGAGGACATCGGCAGGCTGGGCGGCGTCTTCCGCATCACGGACGGACTCCTCGACGAGTTCGGTGCGAAGCGCGTGATCGACACGCCTCTCGCAGAGTCCGGCATCGTCGGAATGGCTGTCGGGTTGGCGTTCCGTGGCTACCGGCCCGTCGTCGAGATCCAGTTCGACGGGTTCGTGTACCCCGCGTTCGATCAGATCGTCGCCCAGGTCGCCAAGCTGCACTACCGCACGCAGGGTCGGGTACGGATGCCGATCACGATCCGCATTCCGTGGGCCGGCGGAATCGGCGCGGCCGAGCACCACTCGGAATCGCCCGAGGCGTACTTCGTGCACACGGCGGGACTCCGCGTGATCGCCGTGTCGAATCCCGAGGACGCGTACCGGAGTCTGCGTCAGGCCATCGCGTCGGACGACCCGGTGATCTTCTTCGAGCCGAAGCGGCTCTACCACCAGAAGGGCGAGGTCGACCTCGACGCCCCGCTGGCGGATGCTGCGCCCATGGGACTCGCACGTGTCGTACGAGCAGGCGACGACGCGACGCTCATCACCTACGGGGCGATGGTCACGACCGCGTTGCAGGCGGCCGAGGCCGCGGAGGACGAAGGCACCTCGCTGGAGGTCATCGACCTGCGCTCGCTGTCGCCCGTCGACTACGACACGGTCGCGACGTCGGTCCGCAAGACCGGACGGGTCGTCGTCGCCCACGAGGCGTCACGCGAGGCGGGCATGGCCGCCGAGGTGATCGCGAGCGTCACGGAGCGATGCTTCGAATACCTCGAGTCCGCTCCGCTGCGGGTGACCGGGCACGACGTTCCCTATCCGCCGGCGAAGCTCGAGAAGTACCACCTCCCCGACCTCGACCGCCTGCTGGATGCCGTCGATCGCGTCCTCGACCGTCCGAACAGCCTGACGGGAGCAGACGCATGAACGCGGAGTTCCGGCTGCCGGACCTCGGGGAGGGACTGACAGAGGCAGAGGTCGTCCAGTGGCTCGTCGCACCCGGCGACACGGTCACGCTGAACCAGACTCTGGCGGAGGTCGAAACCGCCAAGGCGATCGTCGAGCTGCCTTCTCCCTACGAAGGCGTGGTCGCCGCCCTGCACGCCGAGGCGGGTCAGACGATCGCGGTCGGGGCGCCCCTGATCGAGTTCGACGTGGAGGGGGCCGATGGGTCGCCCGCGGCGGACTCGGCCGGAGTCGATGGGCAGGAGAAGGCGCAGCCCAACCTCGTGGGATACGGGGCCGCCCCCGCGGCATCCGGGCGGCCCGCGCGGCGTGCCAGACGTGCGGCCGGAGCCAGAGCTTCGACCGACACGGCTGTGCTCGAGGCGGCACCGCATGACGCCTCGCCGACGGCGAGCGTCGAGATCGTCGTCGAACGGCCCCGGTCCACGCCGCCGGTGCGCGCGTACGCCAAGCGTCTCGGCGTCGATCTCACCCTGGTGGCCGCGTCGGTCGGAGATCGAGTGATCACGCGCGTCGACATCGACGACTACGTCGCTCGCACCGGCGTCACCGTCGAGCAGGCCGACTCCGAACCGCGACGCGCTGCGGTTCCGGACGACGCGACGGGGCTCCGGGAGTACTCGCGGGAGACCCGCATCCCCATCCGCGGGGTACGCAAGCACACCGCCGCGGCGATGGTCGAGAGTGCGTTCACAGCGCCGCACGTGACGGTCTTCCACACGGTCGATGTGACGGCGACCATGGACCTTCTCGAGTCGCTGCGCGGCGACCGGTCGCTGTCCGAACACCGGATCGGTCCGCTCGCCGTCGTGGCGAAGGCGGTGTGTCTCGCACTGACCCGCGCCCCCGGCCTGAACGCGCGGTGGGACGATTCCGCCGGGGAGATCGTGCAGTTCGGGTACGTCGATCTCGGAATCGCTGCAGCGACCGAACGGGGACTCATCGTGCCCCACATCCGCGACGCCGAGTCTCTGAGCCTCGTTCAGCTCGCGGATGCCCTGAAGTCTCTCGCCGCCACGGCACGTGAAGGCAGGACGTCTCCGGTGGAGCTGTCGGGTGGCACGTTCTCGATCTCGAACATCGGGGTGTTCGGGGTCGATGCGGGCACACCCATCCTCCCGCCTGGGCAATCGGGGATACTCGCGGTCGGTGCCGTCCGTCGTCGTCCGTGGGAGCACCGCGGCGAGATCGCCCTTCGCCACGTGATGACGCTCAGCCTCTCGTTCGACCATCGGATCGTCGACGGGGCGGAGGGCGCGAAATTCCTCAGGGACGTGGCCGACGTGCTGGAGGAACCAGGGCGGGCGATGCTCCTCAGGTAATCGCCCGGAGCGCCGATTCCGCCATCGCGGCGAGCACTGCCGCGGTGGCGGAGTGGTGTCTGGCTGCCGCCCGCGTGCTGTGCGGTGTCGAGTTGATCAACCCGAAGCACGCCTGCACCCGCAGGCGGAGCTCGTCGGCATCGGCGTCGACGAGTGGACTCAGCGTGTCGATCCAGAGCTCGATGTACGCGCGCTGCAGTCGTCGGACCGCGGCGTGATCCGGAGCTGCCAGGTGCACCACGTCTCGATCATGCACTCGGATCACGTCGGCGTTGCCGAGGGCGAATTCGACATGGAATTCGACGAGTGCGCGGATGCGCTCTTCGGGAGTGGACCCGTCGGACGCGACCCGGGTGCCGCCCGTGACGAGATCGTCGCTCACCTTTATCAGCACGGCACCGAGCAGCGCCTGCTTTCCTGCGAAGTGACGATAGACGGCCGGGCCCGATACGCCCACGGCGGCGCCGATGTCCTCGAGGCTCACTCCGTTGTACCCGCTCTCGGCGAAGAGCCGCGCCGCCTCTCTGAGGATCGCGTCCGACCGCTCTGCCTTCGCGCGATCTCGCGCAGTCGGGGGGCTTGTCATCTCAGTTAATCCTCGCTAACCTGATGTGATCGGTTAGTGAACACTAACCGAGAAAGCATCCAGTGCGCCAGAGCGATGACGCCGGCGCCGTGTGGTCGAGGAGGACGTCACGATGCCCGCAACCCAGCAGGCCCTCGCCGCCGAGCTGCACGAACGGCTCGCGGTCGCCTCCAGAGGCGGGCCCGAGGCGTCTCGCGAGAGGCACATCGCTCGGGGCAAGCTGCTTCCACGAGACCGTGTGACCAGGCTCCTCGACGAGGGCAGTCCCTTCGTCGAGATCGCGCCTCTGGCAGCAGACGGACTGTACGGGGGAGAAGCACCGGCCGCCGGAGTCATCGCCGGGATCGGTCTCGTGCACGGACGCCACGTGATGGTCGTCTGCAACGACGCCACCGTGAAGGGCGGAACGTACTACCCGCTCACGGTCAAGAAGCACCTGCGCGCGCAGGAGATCGCGCTCGAGAACCGACTGCCCTGCCTCTATCTGGTCGACTCGGGCGGCGCCTTCCTCCCCAGGCAGGACGAGGTGTTCCCCGATCGGGAGCACTTCGGCCGCATCTTCTTCAATCAGGCCAGGATGTCGGCCGAGGGCATCCCGCAGCTCGCTGCCGTGCTGGGCTCGTGCACGGCTGGCGGGGCCTACGTCCCTGCCATGAGCGATGAGACCGTGATCGTCCGTGACCAGGGCACGATCTTCCTCGGCGGCCCGCCGCTCGTCAAGGCGGCGATCGGCGAGGTCGTCTCAGCGGAAGAGCTCGGCGGCGGTGAACTGCACGCCCGACGCAGCGGCGTGGTCGACCACCTCGCCGAAGACGACGAGCACGCGCTGGAGATTCTGCGTGACATCGTCGC
The DNA here is from genome assembly GCF_006385575.1 of Microbacterium foliorum. Classification (NCBI taxonomy): domain Bacteria; kingdom Bacillati; phylum Actinomycetota; class Actinomycetes; order Micrococcales; family Microbacteriaceae; genus Microbacterium; species Microbacterium foliorum. Next base: position 1,714,310 of record NZ_CP041040.1, read on the forward strand.
CACGCTGCCGGCGCCTCTCCACCCGGTGTGGGAGGTGCACGACACCCGTGAGCCCGCGGAGTCGGGATCGATCTACGACGTCGTCCCCGTCGACGTCAACGCCGCGTACGACGTGCACGACGTCATCACTCGGCTGGTCGACGACGACACCTTCCGCGAGTTCAAGGCGGAGTACGGCACGACCCTCGTCACCGGGTTCGCGCGGCTGCACGGGCATCCCGTCGGGATCGTCGCGAACAACGGCGTGCTGTTCAGCGAATCCGCGCTGAAGGGTGCGCATTTCATCGAGCTCTGCGATCAGCGAGGCATCCCCCTGGTCTTCCTGCAGAACATCTCGGGCTTCATGGTCGGGTCGGACGCAGAGGCAGGGGGCATAGCGAAGGACGGGGCCAAGATGGTCACCGCCGTCGCGAGCACACGTGTGCCCAAGCTCACGGTGATCATCGGCGGATCCTTCGGCGCCGGCAACTACTCGATGTGCGGGCGCGCATACTCGCCGAGATTCCTGTGGACCTGGCCGGCCAGTCGCATCTCGGTGATGGGCGGCGCTCAGGCAGCCTCCGTTCTCGGGACGGTCAAGGACGACCAGCTCTCGGCACGTGGACAGAGCTGGAGCTCCGAGGAGCGGGCGGCTTTCGAGCAGCCCATCCGTGAGCAATACGAGACCCAGGGCGAGCCGTACTACGCCACAGCCCGCCTGTGGGACGACGGAATCATCGATCCAGCCCAGACCCGCGACCTTCTGGGGCTCGCCCTCGACGTGGTCGCGCGAAGCCCCCTGCCCGATCCGCGCTTCGGCCTCTTCCGGATGTGACCGCCATGACGAACACCTCAGCCTCCCGTGACTTCGACACGGTGCTCGTCGCCAATCGCGGCGAGATCGCGCGGCGCATCATCCGCACGCTGCGCACTCTCGGCATCCGCAGCATCGCCGTCCACAGCGATGCGGATGCCGACGCACCCCATGTGCGCGAGGCCGACGAGGCTGTGCGGATCGGCCCGGCCGCGGTCGCCGAGTCGTACCTCGACATCGACGCCGTCATCGCGGCCGCGCGTGCGACGGGAGCGCAGGCCATCCACCCGGGCTACGGCTTCCTCTCGGAGAGCGTGGGGCTGGCGGAGGCCTGCGCAGAGAACGGCGTCGTGTTCATCGGACCTTCGATCGAGGCACTCCAGATCATGGGCGACAAGGCCAAGGCGCGCGATCATGTCGTCCGCTCCGGAGTCCCCGTGGTTCCCGGGTTCGATGCGAGAGGTCTGTCGGACGCGGAGATCGCCGAAGAGGCTGCCGCCGTCGGCTACCCGCTGCTCGTCAAACCGAGCGCGGGGGGCGGCGGCAAGGGGATGGAGGTCGTCGAGGCGCCGGCCGGCCTGAGCGCCGCATTGGCCTCCGCGCGGCGGGTCGCCCGTTCGGCGTTCGGTGACGACTCGCTGATCATGGAACGGCTCATCCGCCGCCCACGCCATATCGAGGTTCAGGTCTTCGGTGACACGCATGGCACGGTGATCGCCCTCGGCGAGCGCGAGTGCACACTCCAGCGCCGACACCAGAAGGTGATCGAAGAGGCTCCGTCCGCCGGCATCCCCGAGGCGACGAGGGACCGTCTTCTCGAGGCTGCGACGCAGGCCGCGGCGAGCGTCTCCTACGTGGGTGCCGGCACCGTCGAGTTCCTCATCGATGCGGATGCCCCGGATCAGGTCTTCTTCATAGAGATGAACACCCGTCTGCAGGTCGAGCACCCCGTCACGGAGGAGGTGACCGGGCTCGACCTCGTCGCTCTCCAGATCAGCATCGCTGCGGGAGGACGCCTCGACCCTGCACCCACGGTTCGCGGGCACGCGATCGAGGCGCGGGTATACGCGGAGTCGCCTGAGCGCGGGTTCCTTCCCTCGACCGGGCGCATTCTGCTCTTCGACCCGCCGCGGGGGGTGAGAGTCGACGCGGCGGTCGAGACCGGCAGCGAGGTGACGGGGTTCTACGACCCGATGATCGCCAAGGTGATCGCTTTCGCGGAGGACCGGAGTTCCGCCCTCCGCCTCCTCGACGAAGCTCTGAGCAGAACCGTCGTGCTGGGTGTCGACACGAACATCGCGTTCCTCCGGCTGCTCTGCCGCGATGAGCGTGTCATGGCCGGCGACCTCGACACCGGACTCATCGAGACGCTTCTGCCCCTCGAAGACGAGCCGCCGACGACGACGATGCTGGTGGCCGCGAGCCGCGCGGTCCTGCACGCCGAGGACACGGTCGGCGAGGCTAGGAGGGCTCGACGGGCGGGCCAGGTGTGGCAGGCACTCACCGAGCGCGACCGCCACGAGGTCTCGTTCCTGACCGACCGGGGCGAGGTGATCGTCGCTCCTGCAGCCGACGGACCTGCAGCTCGTGCGGCAGTCGCGACGGACGTCGACGGCGGCGTCTGGGTGAGCGAGGACGGACGCACGATGCGCCTGCGGCCCCTGGATCGTCGCGCCCGCATGCTGCACCGCCTGCAGGCGCGGGAGCGGCGCGAGACCGAGAGCGGTCCGGATGCTCGGGCCCCGATGCCGGGAAGCGTCGTGGCGGTGCACGTCCGAGACGGCGACCAGGTGACTGCCGGCACTCCTCTCGTCTCGATTGAGGCGATGAAGATGGAGCATCCGGTGCTGGCGCCCCACGACGGGACGGTGCGCCTGACGGTGGCCGTCGGCGATCAGGTACGACGCGATCAGCGGGTCGCACACATGACGACGGAGGAGAACTGAGCATGTTCGAACTGACCGATGAGGAGCGCGAGCTCGCCGCGATGGTGCGTGACTTCGCCGAGGCGGTCGTCGCACCGCAGTCCTACGAGGCGGATCGCACCCACACTCTCTCGATGGACGTCGTGGCGCAGATGGGTGATCTCGGGCTGTTCGGCCTTCCGTTCCCTGAGGAGTACGGCGGCCAGGGGGGCGACTACATGGCCCTCGGCATCGCGATCGAGGCCCTCGGGCGCGTCGACCAATCCATCGCGATCACGCTCGAGGCCGGAGTCAGCCTCGGGGCGATGCCCGTGTTCCGCTTCGGCAGCGAGGAGCAGAAGCGCGAGTATCTGCCCGATCTTCTCGCCGGTCGCGCTCTTGCGGGCTTCGGTCTCACCGAGCCCGAGGCAGGCAGCGATGCCGGAGCGACCCGCACGACCGCTCGTCTCGATGGGGATGAATGGGTCATCGACGGCTCGAAGCAGTTCATCACCAACTCGGGCACACCGATCACGCGCTTCGTCACCGTGACCGCCGTCACCGGCAACGAAGGGGGGCGCAAGCAGATCTCGACCATCATCGTCCCCAACGGCACCCCTGGCTTCACCGTCGAGGCCCCATACGACAAGGTCGGATGGAACGCATCCGACACGCATCCGCTCAGCTTCGCCGGTGCACGCGTACCCGTGGGCAACCTGCTGGGGGAGCAGGGGAGCGGCTTCCGCAACTTCCTCAGCATCCTCGATGAGGGACGCATCGCGATCGCCGCTCTCTCCACAGGTGCCGCGGAAGGATGTCTCGAAGCCGCCGTCGACTATGCGAAGAGCCGCACGATCTTCGGCAGTGCCCTCAGCACGCGACAGAACGCCCAGTTCACCCTCGCGCGCATGCGCGCCCGAGTGCATACGGCGCGACTCGCCTGGCACCATGCAGCGCGACTGCGCGACGCGGGACGACCGTTCGCCGAGCAGGCCGCGATCGCGAAGCTCGTGGCTGGAGAAGCCGCCATGGACAACGCCAGGGACGCGACGCAGATCTTCGGCGGCAACGGGTTCATGAACGAGTTCCCGGTCGCCCGTCACTACCGCGACTCGAAGATCCTCGAGATCGGTGAAGGCACCACCGAGGTGCAGCTGCTCGTGATCGCGCGGGCGCTGGGACTCGCCGGGTAGCGTGGCAGGCATGACCGTGAACGACATCGTCCAGCGGGGGCTCTACTTCGAGGAGTTCGTCACGGACGCGCGCTACCTGCATCGCCCTGGACGCACGGCGACCGAGGCCGACAACGTCCTCTTCACGACGCTCACCATGAACACCCAGGCGCTCCACCTCGATGCGGCCTTCGCCGACGCGCAGCGACCGTTCGGTGCGCGTCTGATCAACTCGATGTGGACGCTCTCGACGATGGTCGGCGCTTCTGTCGCGCAGCTGACCCAGGGCACCCTGGTGGCCCAGCTCGGGCTCGGTGAGATCGCGTTCCCGCACCCGCTGTTCGCCGGTGACACGCTGTACACCGAGAGCGTGATCGTCGAGAAGAGGCTGTCGACCTCGCGTCCTGGGCAGGGGATCGTGACCATCGCCCACACCGGACGCAATCAGGACGACACGGTCGTCGCGACCGCGACCCGAACCGTCCTCGTGCACTGCCTGCCGGAGGAGGGGCGATGACGTTCGACCTCGGTCCCGCGCTGCTGTTCTGCCCCGCCGACCGACCTGAGCGATTCCACGGAGCTCTCGAGAAGGCTGACGCGGTCATCCTCGACCTCGAGGACGCCGTGCTCCCCGAGGCGAAGGCCAGCGCCCGACAGAATCTCATCGATGCCGAGCTCGACCCCGATCGAGTGATCGTCCGGGTCAACGCACCGGGCTCCGACGCATTCACCGCCGATCTCGCGACCCTCGCCCAGACCGACTTCCGCACCGTCATGGTGGCGAAGACAGAGAGCGCGGAGAGCCTTGCCGCGTTCGACGAGAGGTTCTCACTGATCGCTCTGTGTGAGACGGCGAAGGGCGTCCACGCCGCAGATCGTATCGCCGCGCACTCTCAGGTCGTCGCGATGATGTGGGGCGCTGAGGATCTGGTGGCATCCCTCGGCGGCACATCGAGTCGCACGGCGAACGGCGGCTATCGCGATGTCGCGCGCTACGCGCGGTCGCGGGTGCTCCTGGAAGCGGGGGCACAGGGCAAGGGAGCCATCGACGCGGTGCACGTCGACATCGAGGATGTCGCCGGTCTCGAGTCCGAAGCGGTCGACGCTGCCGCATCGGGGTTCATCGCGACCGCGTGCATCCACCCGAGTCAGGTGGCGGCGATCCGCGCGGCGTACGCGCCTGATGAGGCCAGCGTCGAATGGGCTCACGGGGTGCTCGCGGCGGCCGAGAGCGAACGAGGAGTCTTCCGCTTCAGAGGACGCATGATCGACGAGCCCGTGCTGAGGCACGCCCGGTCGGTGCTCAACCGCGCTCGCTGATCAGAGCAGCTGAGCGGGCGCGCCGGTCAGACGAGCATTCCCTGGTCGATCAGGCGCAGCGAGCCGGGGGACGCCTCGAAACGATGGACGGAGCCGTTCGCAAGAACCTCGCCGACCCGAGGCAGCGTGCCACCGGAGACGTGGTCGATCAGCGATCGGATCACGCCGCCGTGCGTCACGACGATGACGGACTCCGCAAGCGGCGCCGAACGGCGGCGTGCATCGCGGGCGATCGCGTCGAGTGCCGCGAGCGCCCGGTCAGCGACTCCGTCCAGGGTCTCGGCCCCGGGGACCGGTGACTGCCAGTCGCCGTACTTCTCGATGTACTCGGAGACGAGCATCCCCTCACCCTCGCCGAACTCGCGCTCGCGCATATCGGGCACCAGCACGGGTGAGCCGAGTCCCAGGCTCTCGGAGATGATCTCGGCCGTCTCCCGCGCACGCTTCAGCGGGCTGGCGTAGATCGAGTGGTGCGTGACGCCCTCGAGGAGGTCTGCGGCGGTCCGTGCATCCGCGCGGCCCTTGTCGTTCAGAGGGATGTCGGTGGACCCCTGGATCCGGCGAGCCAGGTTCCAGTCGGTCTGGCCATGGCGGATGAGCGTGAGCAGAGTCATTCGAGGAGCTCCTGGATCGCGGGGAGCACATCGCTGGTGCCTGCGGCGATGGTGACATCGGCCCAGACATCCGCGCGCGTGGGCTCGCGGTTGATGATGATGAGGGGGATGCTGCGCCGTCGTGCGCGTTCGACGAGGCGCACCCCGGAGTTGACGACGAGGGAAGAGCCGGCGACGATCAGCGCGTCGCTGGCACGGAGCAGGGACTCGGCCGCCTTGAACCGGTCTTGAGGGATGTACTCGCCGAAGAACACGACGTCAGGCTTCAGCATCCCTCCGCACACCGTGCAGACGGGGACGATGAAGCCGTCGGTGGTCTCTGGGAGAACATCGCCGTCGGGGTTCAACGCCACGTTCTCGGGGACCGTGATCCATGGGTTGCGCTCTTCGATCTGCACGGCGATGTCTCGACGGTCGAATACCTGGCCGCACTTCAGGCAGAGCACCCTGCGCATCGTGCCATGGACTTCGATCACATGAGAGCTGCCTGCACGCAGATGCAGGCCGTCGACGTTCTGGGTGATGACACCGCTGACGTGGCCGGATGACTCCATCGCGGCGAGCGACAGGTGCCCCGGGTTCGGCTGGGCTCGGGCGAACGCGCGCCACCCCAGATGCCCCCCGACCCAGTAGCGTCGTCGCGCCGCGTCGTCGGCGAGGTACTTCTGGATGGTCATCGGATCGGTGCGGTTGCGGGATCCCTCGCCACGGTAGGCGGGGATTCCCGAGTCCGTGGAGATGCCGGCGCCGGTGAGCAATGCGATCTTGCGACCGCGCAGGAGTTCGGCGGTGCGAGCGATGGTGGCCGACAGTTCGACCGGACTCGATGCGCTCACAGGACCTCCCCGAGCGAGTCTACGACGTGCAGCGTGGCCGATGCTCCGCCGCCGACCGTGGAGGCGGCCTCGCGGGCGATGGCAGACTGGGGCTCGTGGAACTGCTGCGCGTGACCGATCCGGACGATCGACGACTCGATGACTACCGAGGACTCACCGACACCGCGCTCCGGACCGTGAAGGAACCGGCCGGCGGGCTGTACATCGCCGAATCGACCAAGGTGATCGCGCGGGCGGTCGCCGCGGGCCATCGTCCGCGTTCCGTGCTGGTGCAGGAGCGTCGGGTGGACGACATCAGGGCGATCGTCGGCGATCTCGACGTGCCGGTGTACGTCGTCCCTGACGAGGTGGCTGAATCGGTGACTGGCTTCGCCGTCCACCGGGGCACGATCGCATCGATGCATCGCCCGGAGCTGCCGACCGTGCGCGAGGTCATCGATGCCGCGAACCTTGTGCTGATCCTCGAGAACGTCGGCGATCACACCAACGTCGGTGCCGCGTTCCGTGCGGCCGCGGGCCTCGGAGCCGACGCCGTGCTGGTGTCGCCCGGGGGAGCGGACCCGCTGTATCGACGCAGCGTGCGCGTCAGCATGGGGACCGTGTTCCAGGTGCCGTGGACTCGCATCACGGATTGGGACTCGGCCGTGGCGGACCTCCATGCGGCGCGGTTCGACATCGCAGCTCTCGCTCTGAGCGATGACGCCGTGACGCTCGACGCGTACGTCGCGAATCGCCCCGAGCGTGTCGCCATCGTCATGGGGTCGGAGGGCGACGGACTCTCCCGTACAGCCCTCGACAAGGCCGACACGGTGGTGACGATCCCCATGTCCGGGGGTGTGGATTCCTTGAACGTGGCATCTGCCGCTGCGGTGACGCTGTGGGCACTCACGTCGCCCTGACCCGCTGACGACAGTCAGTCGGCCTTCGGGAAGACGATCGGGGATGGCTCGGGGCGCTTGGCCACGATGTGATCGCCCGACGACTGGTGGCGCAGGCGCCGCAGGACCCAGGGCACGAGGTGCTCCCGAGCCCAGCCGAGGTCCTCGGTGCGGGCCTCGCGCCAGGTGCGCAGCGGGATCGTCTCGGGCTGCATGGCCTCGAGATCGTTAGGCACGTTGAGCGCGCGCAGCGCCATGCGGGCGACCTCGTGGTGGCCCAGCGAGTTGTAGTGCAGGCGGTCGTCGTCGAAGAACCGCATGTCCTGCACGACTTTGAGTGCCCACTGGTCGGCGACGATGCAGTCGTGTCGCTCGGCGATCGCGCGCACGTTCTCGTTGTAGATGGCGACCTTGCCCCGGAAGGCCCGGAAGACCGGGGTGAAGGCCGTGTCGATTCCGGTGAAGAGCAGGACGGCGGCGCCCGTCGACGACAGACGTGCTACAGCGTCCTCGAGTTGGGCGGCGATCGCGTCGGGGTCGGTGCCCGGTCGGATCACGTCGTTGCCGCCGGCGCAGATAGAGACGAGGTCGGGATGCAGCGCCACGGCGGGCTCGATCTGATCGCGCACGATCTGGGCGATCAGCTTGCCGCGCACCGCGAGGTTCGCGTAGGCGAAGTCATCGACCTGGCGCGAGAGCACCTCGGCGACACGGTCGGCCCAGCCACGGTGGCTGCCGGGGCGGGAGGGATCGGGGTCGCCGATGCCCTCCGTGAACGAATCGCCGATCGCCACGAAACGTCGCCAAGGGTGCGGGGTCTCGTTGTCGAGCTCCGGGGTTCGGATCGAATCCTGGTCTGTCATCCAGCTCTCCTTCGCGAACGAGCGCGGCCGTGTGTGGCGGCCACGCAGTGACCGAGCCTACCCGGGTGCGAGGGGCCGGGCGAGACGCGCGCGGCAGAGCGCGCGAGCGTGCCGAGTGTCGGCGGCAGCGATTATCGTTGTCTCGATGCTCTCTCCGTCCTTTCCTCAGCGTGCCCCTTGGGGAACCGCAAACAAGCTGCGCGCCTGGCAGCAGGAGGCGCTCGAACAGTACTTCCAGGCCGATCAGCGCGACTTCCTCGTGGCGGCGACACCGGGTGCAGGAAAGACGACGTTCGCCCTCACCCTCGCTGTCGAGCTGATGCGCATGGGCGAGGTCAACCGGATCATCGTGGTCGCCCCGACCGAGCACCTCAAGACGCAATGGGCTGATGCCGCGGCTCGCGTGCACATCCGTCTCGATCCGCGATTCCGCAACAGTCACTGGGCGCCGGCGCGGCACTATCACGGTGCCGTGGTCACCTACGCGCAGGTGGCGGCGAAGTCCTCGGTGCATCGCCATCTGACCGAAGACGCCAAGACGCTCGTCGTCCTCGACGAGGTGCATCACGGTGGCGACGCGCTCAGCTGGGGCGACGCGATCCGCGATGCGTACGGACCGGCGAAGCGCCGACTGCTGCTCTCGGGCACCCCGTTCCGCAGCGACACCGCCCCGATCCCGTTCGTCGAGTACCACCCTGACGAGTCCGGTGCCCGCATCTCCCGCACCGACTACAACTACGGCTACGGGCGCGCACTGGCCGACGGCGTCGTCCGTCCCGTGCTCTTCCACATGTACGCGGGCAAGATGCGCTGGCGCACGAGCAGCGGAGACGAGCTCGAGACGCATCTCGGCCAGGACAACACGAAAGACGTCACGTCGCAGGCCTGGCGCACGGCGCTCGACCCCGAGGGCGAGTGGATGCCTGCGGTGCTCTCCGCCGCGGATCGTCGTCTGACCGAGATCAGGCACCACGTGCCCGATGCCGGGGGACTCGTGCTCGCGACAGACCAGACGGTCGCGCGCGCGTACGCCAAGATCCTGCACAGCATCACCGGTCAGCAGCCCACGATCGTCCTGTCCGATGACGCGACCGCCTCCGAGCGCATCGAGAAGTTCAGCAACAGCGAGGATCGCTGGATGGTGGCGGTGCGCATGGTGTCGGAGGGTGTCGATGTGCCGAGGCTCGCGGTCGGGGTCTACGCGACCTCCTCATCGACGCCGCTCTTCTTCGCCCAGGCGATCGGCCGCTTCGTGCGGGCGCGCCGCAGGGGAGAGGCGGCGAGTGTCTTCCTTCCTCAGGTTCCGGTGCTCATGGGGCTCGCGAACGAGATGGACAAACAGCGCGACCATGCGCTCGATCGTCAGTCGAAAGACGACGACGGGCTCGAGGACTCACTGCTCGAGTCGGCAAACCGCGAAGACGATGCGTCGGATGCTCTCACGCAGGAGTTCAGCTATCAAGCGCTCTCGTCGGTGGCGCACTTCGACCGGGTCGTGTTCGAAGGCCAGGAGTTCGGTCAGCTCGCCGAGCCGGGCACGCCCGAGGAGGAGGAATTCATCGGCTTCCCCGGTCTTCTCGAGCCCGAGCACGTGCACGAGCTGCTGATGCAGCGGCAGGCACGTCAGACGCGTCTGCGTGAGACGCGGGAGGCCGAGGCAGGGCCGACCGAGACGACCACGCTCCCGGCGCCGCTGCATCGCACGCTTCGCGAGCAGCGCCAGCTGTTGAACAGCCTCGTGGGCCTGTATGCCCGCCAGAAGGGCGAGCCGCACGGGGCGGTGCACGCGGAGCTGCGCAGGATCTGCGGTGGTCCGGCTGTCGCGCAGGCGACGGTCACACAGTTGCAATCGCGCATCGACGTGCTCCGCAAGCGCGTCCGCTCCTGAATCCGGCCCTCGGTTCGGACGCCCGAAAAGCTGGCAATCATGCTCCCGGTGCCGTCGCGACGGGAGCTCGAAGCTAGCGTTGAACGGTTGCCCCGATCTCGGGGACCGTCGATCAGGAGACTCTCATGACAGCCCCCGCTGCCGCCGACCCGACCGCCGCAGACCGTCGCCGCTGGGCACGCTATCTCGTCGAGGAACGCGCCGAAGGACACGTGTACCAGAAGCTCGCGAGCCGCCGCACGGGCGAGGAGCGCGAGATCCTGCTCAGCCTCGCCGATGCCGAGCGTCGCCACGAGCAGCACTGGCTCGACCTGCTGGGCGCTGAGCCCGCGCGGCTGCCGCGAGCGGGCATCCGTTCACGCCTGCTCGGCTGGATGGCCGGGCGTTTCGGATCCATCTTCGTCCTCGCGCTCGCGCAGAGCGCCGAAGCCAGATCTCCGTACGACTCCGAGCAGTACGCGACACCTGCGATGCGTGCCGACGAGAAGGTGCACTACGAGGTGGTCCGAGGGCTCGCTGCGCGCGGCCGACGCCGCCTGTCCGGTTCGTTCCGTGCGGCCGTCTTCGGCGCGAACGACGGCCTGGTGAGCAACCTCGCGCTCGTGCTCGGCATCGGTGCCACGGGCGTCAGCTCCGCGTTCGTGCTGTTCAGCGGGATCGCGGGTCTGCTCGCCGGTGCTCTGTCGATGGGCGCGGGGGAGTTCGTCTCGGTGCGCTCCCAGCGCGAGCTTCTGGCGTCCACGGAAGCGAACGAGGATGCCGCCGCATCCGCTGCGGACCTCGACATCGACGAGAACGAACTCGCACTGGTCTACAGGACGCGCGGAATCGGCCAACAGGAGGCGCTCGAGCGCGCACGACGGATAGTGGACGCCGCGCGTGCCGGAGTCGAGCGCACGACGACGGGGCCGATCCACATCCACACCGGAGACGACCACGAGATCGTCGGCAGCGACTGGACGGCGGCCATCTCGAGCTTCCTGCTCTTCGCGTCCGGCGCGATCATTCCCGTGCTCCCGTGGATCTTCGGACTGGAGGGGACCACTGCGGTGGTCGTCGCGCTCGTGCTGGTGGGTGTCGCTCTGCTGTCGACCGGAGCGATGGTCGGGATCCTGTCGGGCGGACCACCTCTGCGTCGCGCGCTGCGGCAGCTGGCGATCGGCTTCGGCGCCGCGGCTGTCACGTACGTGCTCGGGCTGGTGTTCGGCGTCGGAGCGCTCTGACGCCGGCGCCTGCCCGACGACACGGAGAGTTTGGGGTACGAAGAAGGCCTCGGATATCGAGTGGATATCCGAGGCCTGTCTGTGCGCGGAGGGGGACTTGAACCCCCACGCCCTTACGGGCACTACGACCTCAACGTAGCGCGTCTACCATTCCGCCACCCGCGCAGGTGTTGGATGTTCGTTGCCGAACGAAGATTTACATTAGCACGAGCTTCGAGCCTCTCAGAAACCGGCGGCGACGCCCGGGCGCGCCACGGCGCTTCGATAGCCTGGACCTCATGACTGACGTGGCTCTCCCCGAGGTGGTTCGCATCGCGAGCGACCTGATCCGATTCGACACCTCGAACTTCGGCGGAGGCAACGCGAAGGGCGAGCGCGAAGCCGCCGAGTACGTCGGCGCGTATCTGCAGGAGCTGGGCCTGGACGTCGAGTACTACGAGCCGATCCCGCGGCGCACGAATGTGATGGCGCGCGTGCCCGGTCGCGATCGGAGCAAGCCGGCCCTCGTCGTGCACGGACACCTCGACGTGGTCCCGGCCATGGCCGAGGACTGGAGCGTCGACCCGTTCGCAGGCATCGTGAAAGACGGCCTGCTCTGGGGGCGCGGAGCGGTCGACATGAAGAACATGAACGCGATGATCCTCACCGCTGTCGCAGACCTCCTGCGTGCGGGGGAGCAGCCGGAACGGGATCTGGTGCTCGCCTTCTTCGCCGACGAGGAGAACGGCGGCGTCGAGGGCTCGGCTCTCGTCGTGCAGAACCACCCGGAGTGGTTCGCGGGAGCGACCGAGGCCATCAGCGAGGTGGGCGGCTATTCGATCACGGTCGACGATCGCCGCGCCTACCTGCTGCAGGTGGGGGAGAAGGCGCTCATCTGGATCCGTCTCGTCGCGAGGGGGCGTGCCGGCCACGGAAGCCGTCTGCACGATGACAACGCCGTCACAAAGCTCTCCGAGGCCGTCGCGGCCCTCGGACGCACCCGGTGGCCCCTTCGGCTCACACCCACCACCGAGGCGCTGCTGCAGGGGCTCAGCGACCTCACCGGCCGCTCCGTCGACGACCCGGACGCCCTCGCGGCCGCCGCCGGCCCCGCTGAGGCGTTCCTCCGTTCGTCGTTCCGGACGACGACGAACCCGACGGCTCTCACCGCGGGGTACAAGCACAACGTGATCCCCGAACGTGCCGAAGCGCTGATCGACGTGCGCGTGATCCCGGGAACCGAGGACGAGGTGCTCGCCGAACTCCAGCAGATCGTCGGCGACGACGTCGAGATCCAGACGGTCGTGCGAGACATCGGTATGGAGACGCCGTTCGAGGGCGAACTCGTCGAGGCGATGGTGGCCAGCCTCGGCCGTCACGATCCCGGCGTCCCGGTCATCCCATACCTGCTGGGTGCGGGGACCGACAACAAGGCACTGGCCTATCTCGGCATCACCGGGTACGGGTTCGCGCCCTTGCGCCTTCCTGCCGACCTCGACTTCACAGGGATGTTCCACGGAGTCGATGAGCGAGTGCCCGTAGAATCGCTTGTCTTCGGTCAGCAGGTGCTGGCCGATCTGCTGCGCACGTATTGAGCGCTCTGCTCCACGTCAGCGCACCACGACTCAGAAAGCTCCTCCATGCACTTGTTCGAAGCGCTCATCCTCGGCATCGTCCAGGGATTGACCGAGTTCCTCCCGATCTCCTCCAGCGCGCATCTGCGCATCCTCGGCACCTTCCTGCCGTCCGGTGAGGACCCTGGCGCCGCGTTCACCGCGATCACCCAGATCGGCACGGAGGCGGCGGTCGTGGTGTTCTTCTGGCGCGACATCGTCCGTATCATCGCGCAGTGGTTCCGATCGCTGACGGGCAGGGTGCCGCGCACCGATCCGGATGCCCGGATGGGGTGGATGATCATCATCGGCAGCATCCCGATCGTGCTGCTCGGACTGCTCTTCCAGGATCAGATCGAGACGGTCTTCCGGTCGCTGTGGATCGTGGCGATCATGCTGATCGTGTTCGGCATCCTGCTCGGCATCGCCGACCACGTGGGCGCGAAGCGACGCAAGCTCGACCAGCTGACCTATCCGCACGGCATCGCCTACGGCTTCGCGCAGGCGCTCGCGCTGATCCCCGGTGTGTCGCGCTCAGGCGGCACCATCACGATGGGGCTGTTCCTCGGCTACGAGCGCGCGGCCGCCGCGCGCTACGCGTTCCTGCTGGCGATTCCCGCCGTGTTCGGCAGTGGCTTCTATCAGCTCTTCAAGAGCTGGGACGAGCCGTCGTTCTTCTCGTTCGGCGACACGCTGGCGGCGACCGGCATCGCCTTCGTCGTGGCGCTCGCGGTCATCGCGTTCTTCATGAACTACATCTCGAAGCGCAGTTTCCTGCCGTTCGTGATCTACCGCATCCTGCTGGGCACGGTGCTGCTGGTCCTGCTCGGGACCGGCGTCATCGCGGCATAGCAGCGCGACGCCCGGAGACCTCCGAGCTCAGCGCTTGTGGTCTCCGGGGCCGTCGCCGCGGCGCTTCAGGTAGCGCTCGAAGGCCTGGGCGATCGCATCGCCGGATGCATCGGGGGAGTCCCACGTGTCGCGGGTCTGCTCGAGCTGACGGATGTACTCCGTCATGTCCTCGTCATCGGCGGCTGCCGCGTCGATCGACGCCTCCCATGCAGCGGCCTCCGTGCGCAGGTGATCGCGCGAGATGTCGACTCCGGTCAGCTCCTCGAGCCGGTCGAGCAGTGCGAGGGTGACCTTCGGCGAAGGCGTGGCCGAGGCCACGTAGTGCGGCACGCTCGCCCACAGGCTCGCGGTCGGGATGCCGGCGCTCTCGGCGAAGTGCTCGATGACGCTGAGAATGCCGACGGGCCCCTCGTAGAGCGACCGCTCGAGGCCATGGGCCTCGCGGACCTGCTCGTTCTGGCTCGACGCGAAGATCGAGATCGGTCGCGTGTGGGGCACATCCGAGAGCATCGCGCCGAGGGTCACGAACCCCGTGATGTCGTCGCGGAGGGCGACGTCGATGAACTCCGCGGCGAAAGACTGCCAGGTGCGAGCGGGCTCGACTCCCGTCAGCACCCAGAACTCGGGACCTGGCCCTGGGTCGCGCGGACGCCACAGCCCGGCCTCCGGCCAGGTGAGCTGGCGGCGGCCATCGGCATCCATCTTCGTGGCCGGGCGGGTGTACTGATAGTCGAAGTACAGCTCCGGGTCGATGGAGTGCACGAGGTCGTAGTCGTTCGCGGAACGCAGCGCGGCGATCGCGCCGCTCGCGGCCTCACCCGCGTCGTTCCAGCCATCGAAGGCGACGATGACGATGCGTGAACCGAGGACATCCATCGTGGGCTCCCTTCGCCAGTTCCGGATCGGTATTCCTCCAGGCTAGTCCGACCGCGCGGGGACCGGGCGGAGCCACGGGTAACATGGTTCGGTGAGCAGACAGCCCCGCGCGATCCTCTGGGACATGGACGGAACCCTCGTCGACACCGAGCCGTATTGGATGGCGGCCGAGACGGCGCTGGTCGAATCCTTCGGGGGCACGTGGACCCATGCGGACGCCCTCCAGCTCGTCGGCAACGGCCTCATCGACAGCGCGATCATCCTGCAGAACGCCGGTGTCGACATGGACGCACAGGCGATCATCTCGCTCCTCACCGACGGAGTGCAGGACGCGCTGCGCACCCAGGGAGTGCCTTTCCGCCCCGGTGCACGCGAGCTGCTGCAGGATCTGAAGTCGGCGGGCATCCCGACCGGCCTCGTCACGATGTCGCTGCGTCGCATGGCCCTGAGCGTCGTCGAGCTGATCGAGTTCGAGGCCTTCGACATCGTCGTCGCCGGCGACGATGTGACCCATCCCAAGCCCCACCCTGAGCCGTACCTGCACGCAGCGTCGCTGCTCGAGATCGACATCGCCGACGCCGTGGTCATCGAGGACTCGCCGACAGGACTTCGCGCGGGCATCGCAGCCGGCGCCGTCGCTCTCGGTGTGCCGCACATCGTCTCCCTCGACGATGTCGGGGCACACGAGCTCTGGCCCAGCCTCGAGGGCCGCACGGCCGCCGATCTGATCGAACTCTTCGATCGCAAGACCTCCATGACGGGAGCCACCCGATGACCGACACCACCTCACAGCGGCCGAGCGGGCCGTTCCGCGAGGGCGATCGAGTGCAGCTGACCGGGCCCAAGGGACGGCTGCACACCGTGACCCTCCGTGAGGACGGCGAGCTGCACACCCATCAGGGAGTGCTCCGACACCGCGACCTCATCGGTCTGCCGGACGGTTCGGTGGCGGCCAACAGCTCCGGTCACGAGTACCTCGCGCTGCGGCCCCTGCTCCGCGACTTCGCGATGTCGATGCCGCGCGGCGCGGCGATCGTCTACCCGAAGGATGCGGCGCAGATCGTGATGCAGGCCGACATCTTCCCCGGCGCGGTCGTCGTCGAGGCGGGCGTCGGATCCGGTGCCCTCTCGCTCTCGCTGCTCCGCGCCATCGGTCCGGTCGGCCGCCTGGTGTCGTTCGAACGTCGTGAGGACTTCGCCCAGGTCGCACGTGGAAACGTCGAGACCTTCTTCGGCGAGACGCCCGACACCTGGAACGTGGTCGTCGGGGACCTCGCTGAGGCGCTTCCGGTCGAGTTCCCGGCAGGCACGGTCGATCGCGTCGTGCTCGACATGCTCGCGCCGTGGGAGTGCATGGACGTCGTCGCCGACGCACTCACCCCCGGGGGCGTCGTGCTCTGCTACGTAGCGACGGCCACCCAGCTCTCGCGGGTCGCCGAGTACATCCGCGGCACCGGGCTGTTCACCGACCCGGAGGCGTCCGAGACGATGGTGCGTGGGTGGCACGTCGAAGGACTCGCCGTCAGGCCGGATCACCGCATGGTCGCGCACACCGGCTTCCTTCTCACGGCGCGCCGCCTGGCTCCGGGGGCTGTGGCTCCCCAGGTCAAGCGAAGGGCGTCGAAAAGCAGCTACGGCGACGCGGATGTCGACGCGTGGACGCCCGGGGCGGTCGGCGACCGGGAGATCAACGACAAGAACCTCCGCAAGAGAGCCAGGGAGGCGGCGAAGGCCGCCGAAGGGGCGCGTCTCGCATCCGGTTCGCGCGAATCGGAGCCACCGACGGAATAGACTGGAGCGCGTGCGTAAAACGTCCGCCGTTCTGGCCACCCTCAGCCTCGCCGTCCTCACTCTGACCGGATGCGCGTCGGCGCCGTCGTTCGCCGGTGACGTCTGCGATCGTGCGGCCGCTTCGACCGCATCCGTTGCTGATTCGGTCACGGTCGAGGGCGACCTCGGCGCGGCTCCCGACGTCACTGTGTATGCCCCGGTCAAGGGCGACAAGACGTCCTTCACCGACGTGGTCACCGGAGAGGGGAACACCCTCACCTCGACTTCTCAGGGCATGGTGCTCGACATCGCCTTCTACGGCGGGGAGAGCGGCGACAAGCTCTACGAGTCCGAGTTCAATGGCGATCCGAGCCGGGTGCACAGCATCTCGTACTGGGCCGAGCGGTCCGCCGGCCTCGAAACGGTGCTCGAGTGCGCCACCGGCGGTAGCCGGATCGTCGCCGTGCTGACCCCTGAGGACTTCGGTGAGGCCAATGTCGAGGCCTTCGGACTCGCGAAGGACGAGAACGTCGTGGCGATCGTCGATCTGCAGGATGTCTATCTCGCACATGCGGAAGGCGCATCGCAGTTCAACGACGCCCGTGGCCTGCCGAGCGTGGTTCGCGCTCCCGACGGCACCCCGGGTGTGATCGTCCCCGACAGCGACGCTCCGTCGGAGGCGGTGACCGAGACGCTCATCAAGGGCGACGGCGCGAAGGTCGAGAAGGATTCGACGATCGTGACCAACATCATGGCCGTGGGCTGGGATGACAAGACCGTCACCTCAAGCAGCTGGGGTGCGGAGCCCAACATCGGTCCGGCAGCGCAAGAGCTCGTCGGCGCGACGGTCGGCTCGCAGCTCCTCGTCGTCGTGCCCGAGGCCGACGGAAACCCGGCGACCGCCATCGTGGTCGACGTCCTGGGCATCGTTCCCGTCCCGGAGCAGTGATGGCGGCCCGTATTCCCGCGGAAGAGCGTCTGACGAACCTCGTCGTGGCGCTCATGGCCACGGAGATCGGGCTCACCAAGCAGCAGATCCTCGACAACGTGTCGGGCTATCGTCAGCGGGCCGATGCAGGCGTGCGCTCCGATGCGCTCGAGAAGATGTTCGAGCGTGACAAGGACGAGCTCCGCACGCTCGGCGTGCCCGTCGAGACGATCGGCGACCAGGCCGATCCCAACGATCTCCGCGAAGCTCGCTATCGCATTCCCCAGGCGGAATACGATCTGCCCAACGACATCGAGTTCACCCCCGCCGAGCTCGCCGTGTTGCAACTGGCGGGCAGCGTGTGGAGTGCCGAGTCCGCGTCGGGCGACGCCAAGGCCGGTGTGCGCAAGATCCGGGCTCTCGGGATCGACGGCGACGAGCCGATCATCGGCTTCGCACCACGGATAACTGCTCGCGATGCAGCGTTCCCGCAGCTGCAGGACGCGATCGAGAAGAGCCGCGTCGTCGTCTTCGACTACCTGAAGCCCGGAGAGGATGCGCCGCGCCGCCGGAGCATCCGCCCGCTCGCCCTCGTCGACTACGAGGCGAGATGGCATGTCTTCGGTGTCGATGTGGACATCGAGGAGGACCGGATGTTCCTGCTCAGCAGAATCGTGGGCGACGTGAAGATCACTGCGAAGGCCTTCGCCCCCGCCCTCAGGGAGGGAGCGGGGGAGCGTGCTCTGAGCGGTCTCGAGCGTGTCGCCTCGCAGAACTCCGCACTGCTCGAGGTCACCCCGGGTACCGAGGCGTCACTGCGTCTGGGCCGACGCGCGACGCCGGCGGCGACGCAGGGGATTCTCGTTCCGTTCGTCGACCTGCACATCTTCGCCGACGAACTCGCCTCGTATGGCCCCGAGGTGCGCGTGGTCGAGCCTGTCGCGCTCCGCTCCGCCGTCGTCGATCGTCTGACCGCCGTCGTCGCGACCAACTCGGATGCAGGGGAGTCGTGATGAGCGCCCAGGTGAAGCCTCTTCTCGCCGCCGACCGTGTGCGCGTCTACCTGACGCTCGTGCCTTATCTGCTCGAGCACGGACAGGTGTCTCTTGCTGAGGCGGCGGCGGAGTTCGGGGTGACTCCCGCAGAGATGCGCCAGATGGTCGAGAAGCTCACCGTCATCGGGCTGCCCGGCGATTCCGGCTTCTGGCAGCAACCGCAGGAGATGTTCGACATCAACTGGGACCTCCTCGACGAAGAGGACGTCATCGAGATCACCAACGATGTCGCCCTGCGACGCGTCCCGCGCTTCACGGCCCGTGAGGCGGCCGCGTTGCTCGCCGGTCTGCAGATGGTGGCCGCCGTGCCGGCGGTCTCCGACTCGGGACTCGTCAGCGGTCTCATCTCGAAGCTCTCGCGCGGCGCGGCAGACGCTCCGGCAGAGGTCGTCGTCGCGCCGAGCGCCGTCGACGAGGTGCGCCGGGTCGTGTCGCAGGGGGTCCAGCACGGTGTCGCCGTATCGTTCACGTACCAGGCACCCGATGCCATGCCCACCACGCGCACCGTGGATCCGGTGCAGGTGCTGATCACCAACGCGCAGTGGTATCTGCAGGGGTGGTGCCACATGCGACAGGCCATGCGGACGTTCCATCTCGATCGGGTGAGCGACGCGCGTCTGACCGACATTCCGATCACCCATGCGGGCGACCACGTCCCGGAGGCGTTCACCGCCGTCGAGCACGAGGGCGAAGTGCGAGTGCGTGTGCCCGAACGGATGGCGCCTCTGCTCGGGGACTTCCTCACCGCAGACAACGCCGAGGTCAGCGACGGGATCGTCACCGTGCGGCTGCATCTGGCCGACCCCCGAGGAGTCAAGCGACTGGCAGCGAAGTTCGGCGGAGCCCTCGAGGTGGTGGACCCGGGCGTCGCCCGGACCGCCGCACGCGAGTGGGCGGCGGCAGGACTCGCGCTGTATCGCCGACCAGACGGCGACATCGCCGGTTAGACTGCTACTAAACGACGAAGGAGAATCATGGGCGCTTTCGGTTGGCCACATCTGCTGATCATCCTCGCCGTCATCCTGCTGCTCTTCGGTGCGGCGAAGCTGCCCGCGTTGGCGAAGAGCCTCGGACAGTCCGCCCGTGTGTTCAAGGGCGAGATGAAGGCGATGAAGAACGAGGACGCGACTGACGCCGCGGATCCGGCATCCCCGACCCCCGCGCCCTCGGTCGCGGACACCACGGTGACGGCTCGCGACACGGATCCGGGTCAGCCACCTCGATCCGCATAGTTCGTTGTCCGCTCTCGATTCCGCTGACCAGGTGACACCCGGTCGCGACAGGCGGATGTCTCTCGGCGCGCATCTGATCGAGCTTCGTCGGCGCCTGTTCATCGCCGCCGGCGCGCTCGTGGTCGGCATGATCATCGCGTTCATCATCACGGGACCCGTCATCGACCTCCTGTCGATTCCGATCGCCGCCATCGCCGAAGAAGAGGGCCGCGAGTACGTCGGACTCAACTTCACGACCGTGACCAGCGGATTCGATCTGCGCATGCGCATCGCCTTCGCGATCGGGCTGCTCATCTCCGCGCCGGTGTGGCTCTGGCAGGTCTGGGCGTTCGTGATGCCGGGGCTCACGAAGAAGGA
Organism: Microbacterium foliorum; assembly: GCF_006385575.1. Lineage (NCBI taxonomy): Bacteria > Bacillati > Actinomycetota > Actinomycetes > Micrococcales > Microbacteriaceae > Microbacterium > Microbacterium foliorum. The sequence continues at coordinate 1,734,463 of NZ_CP041040.1, forward strand.
GACCCAGTACACCTGGGGGTTCCTGGGGGCAGCCATCCCGCTGTTCTTCGGGGGATGCACCGTCGCATTCTTCGTGCTGCCGCACGTCATCGAGATCATGGCCTCGTTCGTCCCGACCGGCATGGCACAGTTCTTCGACTACGCCACGTACTACGACTTCGTCTTCAAGTTCCTGCTGGTGCTCGGCATCGCCTTCGTGCTCCCCGTCTTCCTCGTCGCACTCAACCTCGCGGGGATCGTCTCGGGCAAGGAGATCCTCAAGGGATGGCGCGTTGCCATTCTCGTGTGCACGATCTTCGCCGCCGTCACCACGCCTCCCGCCGATGTCTTCTCGATGCTGCTGCTGATGGGATCGATGATCGTTCTCTATTTCGCGGCGACCTTGATCTCGATGCTGTTCGATCGGCGCAAGCGCAAGGCCGATGCGGCCGCGGGCATCGAACCCCTGAGCGCATGAGCTCCCCGGCCGAACGATACGCCGCCGCTCGCGAAGCCGCGGGCCATCCGGCGACGGTCGCCTTCGCCGCGAGCCAGAAGTTCGCCCTCGACCCGTTCCAGATCGAGGGGTGCCACGCCCTCGAAGACGGGAACAGCGTGCTGGTCGCTGCCCCGACCGGAGCCGGCAAGACGATCGTCGGAGAGTTCGCGATCCACCTCGCGATGCAGACGCCACGTGACAAGGCCTTCTACACGACACCGATGAAGGCTCTCTCGAATCAGAAGTTCCGCGAGCTGGTCGACGTCTACGGCGCGGACGACGTGGGGCTGCTCACCGGTGACACGAACATCAACGGCAATGCCCGGATAGTCGTCATGACGACCGAGGTGCTGCGCAACATGATCTACGCCGACTCCGCGGCTCTGCGCGATCTCCGCTACGTGGTGATGGACGAGGTGCACTATCTCGCCGACCGCTTCCGCGGTGCCGTGTGGGAAGAGGTCATCATCCACCTGCCGCAGCAGGTGCGTCTGGTCTCGTTGAGCGCCACGGTGTCGAACGCCGAGGAATTCGGCGACTGGCTCGACACGGTGCGTGGCGACACCGAGGTGATCGTCTCGGAGATCCGCCCGGTGCCGCTCGAGCAGCACGTGCTCGTGCGCGACGATCTGCTCCCGCTCTTCGACGACCGCGCGGGGATCGCCACGGCGCTGGTGAACCAGGAGCTGATGCGAATCCGCTCCTCCACCGGTTCCAACTACGACAACAACCGCGAGGCGCAGTCGTACCGCAGCAACCGTCACGCGGGACGACAGGCGCAGCGCCCGCCTCGTGGAGGACGCCGTGCCGTGCGCTCGGCGAACGTGCACAGGATCGAGCGCATGGATCGCCCCGACGTGGTGCGGCTGCTCGAACAGGCGAATCTGCTGCCGGCGATCTTCTTCATCTTCAGCAGGGTCGGCTGTGACGCCGCGGTGCAACAGGTACGCAGGTCGGGTGTCCGCCTGACCTCGACCGAGGAACGCGCCGAGATCCGCGCGATCGTCGAAGACAGAACCCGGACCCTGCAGGACGAGGATCTCGGTGTTCTCGGGTACTGGGAGTGGCTGGAGAACCTCGAACGCGGCGTGGCCGCCCATCACGCCGGTCTCCTGCCCGCTTTCAAGGAGGTCGTCGAGGAGCTCTACAAGCGCAAGCTCGTGAAAGTCGTGTTCGCGACCGAGACCTTGGCGCTCGGCATCAACATGCCGGCGCGCACGGTCGTGCTCGAGAAGATGGAGAAGTTCAACGGTGAGGCCCGCGTGGCGATCACCTCGGGGGAGTACACCCAGCTCACCGGACGAGCAGGACGACGCGGGATCGACGTCGAGGGCCACGCGGTGGTGCAGTGGACCGAGGGGATGGATCCGCAGGCTGTCGCCGCGCTCGCGTCTCGACGCACGTATCCGCTCAACTCCAGCTTCCGGCCCACGTACAACATGGCCGTCAACCTGATCGACCTGTTCGGCAAACAGCGGGCTCGCGAGGTGCTCGAGTCGTCATTCGCTCAGTTCCAGGCCGATCGCGCGGTGGTCGGCCTCGCCCGGCAGGTGCGCGAGGCCGAGGAGTCTCTCGAGGGCTACAAGGCAGCGATGGTCTGCGACCACGGGGACTTCCTCGACTACGCCTCGATCCGCCGAGAGCTCAGCGACCTCGAGAAGAAGAACCGCCAGGACTCGAACGCGGCCCGGGCATCGCGAGACAAGCGCATGAAGCAGATCCAGAGCCTGCGCACCCGCATGCAGCGCCACGGCTGCCATCGCTGTCCCGATCGTGAGGCCCATGCCCGCTGGGCGGAGCGGTACTGGAAGCTCAAGAGGCAGAACGACCGCATCCGTCGTCAGATCGAGACGAGGACCGGCACGGTGGCTCGCGTGTTCGACCGGGTCGTCGAGGTGCTCGAGACGCTCGACTACATCCGCCGAGACGACCAGGACGAGACCACCCTCACCGAGGCCGGCCGCACGATGCGGCGGATCTACGGTGAGCGCGACCTGCTGGTCGCCGAGTCGCTGCGCCAGGGCCTCTGGAACGGCCTGGATGCGCCGTCGCTCGCCGCGATGGCCTGCTGCCTCGTCTACGAACCGCGCCGCGACGAGGCGAATTCGGGCGAACGCGATCTGCCGAGGGGCGCCTTCCGTGCGGCATACGAGAAGACCACCACGCTGTGGGCCGAGCTCGATGATCTGGAGAAGGACCACCATCTCCCGGGGTCCGAACCGTTGGCTGCCGGTCTCGCCGGAGCGATGCACTCCTGGGCACGCGGTGGGATGCTCGATCGGGTGCTGATCGACGCAGACATGGCCGCGGGCGACTTCGTGCGCTGGGCGAAGCAGACGATCGACCTGCTCGACCAGCTCTCGATCGTCGCGGAAGACGGCGCGCTCGCTCGAAACGCCCGCGTCGCTCTCGACGGCGTGCGCCGCGGCATCGTCGCCTACTCCTCGATGTGAGAACAGGACCCATGCCGGATACCCCAGCGCGACTGCGCCCTCTGCTGCCGCTGTCGCTCGCTCTGCCCGCCGCGGCACTGGCGGCGATCCTCATGGATCTGTCGTATCCGGACACCGCGGTGTGGGCGCTCGCGTTCCCGGCCACTGCCCTGTTGCTGGTCGCACTCATCGGACGCCGGGCCGGAGGCGCCCTGGCGGTGGGTCTGGTCTACGGAGTGATCTTCTTCGGGTTGCTCGTGTCATTCACGTCGCGTTACCTGGGGCCGCTGCCCTGGGCCGCACTGAGCGTCCTGGAAGGGGTTCTCACGGCCGCGGCCCTGATCCTGATCACGCTCGCGTATCGCTGGATCCCCAGGGCCTTCCCGAGTGTCTGGGCGCGCCTCCTGCTTCTTCCGGCCGTCGTGGCCGCGCTCTGGGTCGGGCGGGAGCTGTTCGTCGGCTCCTGGCCCTACGGAGGCTTCCCGTGGGCGCGTCTGGGCATGAGCCAGGCCGAGAGCCTGCTGGCGCACGTCGCGTCGTGGATCGGCGTGAGCGGACTCAGTTTCCTGATGGTGTTCTTCGTCGCCCTCGTCATCCAGGTGGTGCGCGAGCGCGTCTGGCGTCGCCCGGCGGCGCTGATCGCACCGGTCGTCGTGGCAGTCGCGCTGCTGCTCACACCGTTGTTCCCCACGACCGCCAGCGGATCCCTGCGCATCGCTGCTGTGCAGGGGAACGGTCCGAGCGGCTACTTCGACGAGCGCCAGCCGTACTCGCTCATCGACGCGCAGACGGATGCGACCGAGCCGCTCTACGGCGAGGATGTCGACCTCCTGGTGTGGCCAGAGGGATCGCTCGACTTCGACCCTTTCCAGTCCGACTCTCTCGAGAGACGGATGAGCGCGATCGCCTCACGCATCGGCGCGCCCTTGCTCGCCAACGCCGCCACGGAACGTGACGGCCTCTTCTACAACACCTCGCTGCTGTGGACGGAGGACGGCGCGACCGGACAGATCCACGACAAGCGCCATCCGGTGCCGTTCGGCGAGTACGTGCCGGATCGACCGTTCTTCAACGCGCTCGCTCCCGATCTGATCGGTCTCATCCAACGCGAATACACCCCGGGAACGAACCCGCCGATCGTCGAGGTCGACGGGGTCAGGGTCGGTCTGGCGATCTGCTTCGACGTGATCTATGACGACGTGATCAACGAGGGGATCGACGAGGGCGCCGAGGTGCTCGTCTTCCAGACCAACAATGCCGACTTCCGCGGAACCGATGAGAACCTGCAGCAGCTGGCCTTCGCGCGGATGCGCGCGATCGAGACCGGTCGCAGCGTGGTCAACATCTCGACGGTCGGAACGAGCCAGATCATTCGCCCGGACGGGTCGACCGTCTCGAGTCTGGATGCGGGAAAGGCCGGAGCGCTGCTCGAGGACGTCGAGCTGCGTTCCGGCCTGACCGCGGGAATGATCCTCGGCCCCTGGATTCAGCAGATTCTGCTGTGGGGCGGTGTGGGCGCGCTGGCCTTCGGGTGGTTGCGCGCCCGTCGGCGCTAGGCGCCGATCTTCTCGCGGGTCGGGTCTTCGCCTGCACCGCGGCGGGCGCGGATGAAGGCGAGTCGCTCTTCGAGAAGCTCTTCGAGCTCTGCACGGGTACGACGCTCAAGGAGCATGTCCCAGTGCGTGCGTGCCGCCTTCTCGTCGGTGGCGTCGAGCGTGACGGCCTGGCCGTCGACGTTCAGGCGGGCGTCCGCTCCGCAGGCACGGCATTCCCAGGTCTGAGGCGGCTCTGCGTCCGCCGAGAACATCAGGTTCGTGACATGGCCGCAGGTGTCACAGATGTAGGTGGTTTCACGGCGCTCCATGAAAACGACGCCCTCTTCGCTCTGTAGGCTCTGGGCGCCGAGTCGGATGCCGCGTAGGCTGCGATCTGCCATTGTGTGGTCCTCTCGTCGCTGTCAGGTATAACGCTCCAGCCTGTGCGCTTCATCCACGCAGGCGGATTCTCGGCGCGATTCACAGCGGAATCCCAGCGCCACAGCGTAAAGGCGGCGTGGCGCGATCAGCGGCCGATCGTGGCCAGCGCGAGGTCCGCACGGTCGGTGACGATCCCGTCGACACCGGCGTCGACCAGCCGTCGCATCGACTCGGCGTCGTTCACGGTCCACACGTGGACCTCGACGCCGCGTCGGTGCGCAGCGCGGAGAAGAGACGGCGTGACCACCGTGAGCACGCCGTGTCGCTCGGGGATCTGCAGCGCATCGATGTCGCGCAGGGTACGAGCGGGGGAGAGGCGAAGAGAGGAGAGGGCGCGGAGTGCAGCAATGGTGCGGCTGCCGCCGGAGGTCGCCGGGCGAAGCTCAGCGCCGGCCCGAAGGGCGGATGCGATGGTGGCTCGTCGGTTCGCGTCGGAGAAACTCGTGATCAGCACACGGTGCGTGTGGTCGACGAGGGTCGGGCCGAGGGGCTCGGCGGCCTCGGCGGTCTTCACATCGATGTTGAAGCGAGTCGAGGGGAATGCCGACAGTGCGTCAGCGACGGTGAGGAGCCCGCCGTGATCGGCGAAGATGAGCGCGAGTTCGCGAGTGCGGACGGTGCGTATCGGGCGCGGATCGCCGACGATTCGGTCGAGCGTCGAATCATGGAAGAGCACGACATCGCCGTCGGCCGTCACCTGACAGTCCGTCTCGATGTACTCGGCGCCGGCCGCGTGGGCCGCTGCGAAGGCTGCTGCCGAGTTCTCCCAGACACCGGAATCCCCGCCCGCCGTGGTGATCAGACCGCGGTGAGCGAGGACTCGGGGGTGTCGCGCCTTCTCGAAGTAGGGGTGCGTCACGCGCCCGGATAGTTCGTCGGAGGCTGCCCGGGCTTCGGAGTGAACGCGCTGCCGATTCCCTTGAGCGCCTCGGTCAGTTCGCTCGGGATGATCCAGAGCTTGTTCGACTGGCCCTCGCTGATCTTGGGGAGCATCTGCAGGTACTGGTACGCGAGCAGCTTGTCGTCCGGTGCGCCCTGGTGGATGGCGGTGAAGACGTTCTGGATCGCCTCGGCCTCACCCTGAGCGCGCAGGACTGCGGCCTGCTTGTCACCCTCTGCGCGGAGGATCTCAGCCTGCCGTGCGCCCTCGGCTTCGAGGATGGCCGACTGCTTGGTTCCCTCGGCTGTGAGGATGGCGGCGCGGCGGTCACGCTCGGCGCGCATCTGCTTCTCCATCGAATCCTGGATCGATATGGGAGGGTCGATCGCCTTGAGCTCCACACGGCCGACGCGGATGCCCCACTTGCCTGTCGCCTCGTCGAGCACGACGCGGAGCTGTCCGTTGATGTTGTCGCGGCTGGTCAGAGCCTCTTCGAGATTGAGGCCACCGACGACGTTTCGGAGGGTCGTCGTCGTGAGCTGCTCGACGGCGCCGAGGTAGTTCGCGATCTCGTACGTCGCCGCGCGGGCGTCGGTCACCTGGAAGTAGACCACGGTGTCGATCGAGACCACGAGGTTGTCCTCGGTGATCACAGGCTGCGGCGGGAACGAGACGACCTGCTCGCGCATGTCGATGAGGGGCCGCAGACGGTCGATGAAGGGCACCAGGATGTTGAGTCCGGGCATCAACGTCTTGTGATAGCGGCCCAGTCGCTCGACCACGCCGGCTGTGGCCTGGGGGATGATGCGGATGGATCGGGCCAGCGTGACCACCACGAAGATGATGATCGCGATGACGAGGATCCACCCGATCGCTGCGGGAATGAACGATGCATCGTCCATGAGGTTCTCCTAGTCGTTGACGGGACGGACGGTCGCGGTCGCGCCGTTGATCGCGATCACTGCGATCGGTGAGCCTTGGGGAATCGGCACGGCCCCCGCGGTGCGGGCAGTCCAGGTGTCGCCGTTGCTCAACTTCACCTGCCCGGAGATCTGAGTGACGTCCTGCAGGGCGGTGCCTCTGAGGTCGATGAGTGCGTCCACATTGGACTTCGTCGGGTCTTCGCCGCGATGCAGCCGTCTGATCAGCGGCGGGCGTAGGAACAGGATGAAGAGGCCGGCGGCTGCAGCCGCGATGAGCACCTGGACCCACACCGGGATGCCGACGAAATCGGTGACGAGTCCGACGACGCTGCCGAAGCTGAGCATCAGGAAGGTGAAGTCGAGAGTGAGCATCTCGATCACGAGGAAGATGGCGATCAGGATCAGCCACCCGATCCATGCCCATTGGTCGATGAACTGTACGAATGTCGCGAAGTTGTCCATGCGGCCTCCTTTGCGGTCAACCTATCACGCACCACGAGCCGTGGCCCGGCTCGACGGAGCCGGCTTGATAGTCTGAAAGAGCCGTGTCATCACGGCGATTCGCGCATCAGAGGAGTCACCGTGACCGACGTTCTTCCCGCAGGTTCTCTCGACGGCAAGGTCGCCCTTGTCACCGGCTCGTCTCGGGGGATCGGGGCCGACACCGTGCGCTACCTCGCTGAGGCAGGCGCCGACGTGGTCATCAACTTCCGCAACAAGGCCCCGCGCGCCGAGAAGCTCGCTGCACAGCTGCGCGAGCTCGGACGCCGCGTGCTCGTCGTGGGCGCTGACCTCACCGACCCCGCGTCCGTCGGCGAGATGTTCGATTCGGTGAAGGCCGAGTTCGGGCGCCTCGATGTGCTGGTTCTCAACGCATCGGGCGGCATGGAATCGGGCATGGCCGAGGACTACGCCCTGACCCTCAACCGTGACGCGCAGATCAACGTCCTCGATGCGGCCGTCGCCCTGCTCGGCGATGGCGCACGCGTCGTCTTCGTCACGAGCCACCAGGCTCATTTCATCCGCACCACGCCCACGATGCCGGAGTACGAGCCGGTCGCGCTGTCGAAGCGCGCGGGAGAGGATGCGCTCCGCGAGCGCATCCCCGGCCTCGCAGAGAAGGGCATCGGATTCACCGTCGTCTCCGGCGACATGATCGAGGGCACGATCACCGCGACGCTGCTCGAGCGCGCCAATCCCGGCGCGATCGCCGAGCGCCGTGAGTCCGCGGGCAAGCTCTACAACGTCTCCGAGTTCGCAGCAGAGGTCGCACGCGCGGCGGTCGACGAGGTTCCCGCCGACAACACCCGACTGGTCGGCGACGTCAGCGCCTTCGCGGCGGAGTGAATCTCTGAGAGCAACAGGAAGAGCCCCGTCCTGCCGGACGGGGCTCTTTGCTTCGTGTGCGGCGAGTCAGATCGCGGAGTCGGCCTTCGCCGAAGCCACGAACTCCTTCGCGTCCTTGCCGAGGGTGATCGCGCGGACGATCTGCACGATTCCGAGAACGACGAGCGAGATACCGAGCACCAGCCAGAGCACCGCCGCTGCGTACAGCGGGGAGAAGAGCACGACGATACCGGCGATGATGCTGAGCAGCGCGTAGAGGAGCGTCCAGACCCGCGAGCCGTCCTGTCCGAGGAGCGACAACGCCACCACTCCGTCGACGATCCAGCTGATGCCGATGAAGATGACGACGACGAGCGCGAGAGTAGCCGCGGCGACTCCCAGGTTCGCGAACGCGATCACGCCGGCGACGATGTAGACGAGACCCAGCACGATGTGGCCGACTCGGGCCCATCCGCCCTTGACCTTCGAGAAGATGCCGAGGCCGATGTAGACGAGACCTGCGATCACGAGGTAGGTGGCGAAGATGCCTGTGACGATCACGGCGGACTTGACAGGCCAGACGAGCAGGACGATACCGGCGATGAGGGCGATGGCGCCCGAGACGGCGAGAACGACGCGAATGGACTTGAACAGTGATTTCGCTTCGGTTGCGAGTGAATCAGACATGGTTGGGGACCCTTTCTGAGAAAACCCTGTGAGGGATGGTCACAGAGTAGCGCTGTCTGGGCCGAGATTGGGGGAGGACGATATCGATATGTCGCGGTCGTTCACACTCTGTTACAGGAGGTCATGGGAAAATCGTGAGGTGACCCCGGACGATGACGCGCGGCTCCGCGAGCTCGTCGTGATGCGTGGGGTGCGGGATCGCATCGATCGCGACTACGCGACACCTCTGGATGTGGAGGCTCTGGCCCGCGGCGCCCACATGTCCGCGGGGCATCTCAGCAGACGGTTCAAAGAGACCTACGGAGAGTCGCCGTACTCGTATCTGATGACGCGGCGGATCGAGCGGGCCATGGCGCTGCTGCGCCGCGGCGACCTCAGCGTCACCGAGGTGTGCTTCGAAGTGGGCTGCTCATCGCTGGGCACCTTCAGCACCCGCTTCACCGAGCTGGTCGGTGTCCCACCTCGCGTGTATCGTGAGCGCGCAGCGGATATCGACGGCATCCCCAACTTTCAGGTGAAGCACGTGATCAGACCGATCAGGAATCAAGAAGCGCCGCGCACGGGCGCGCACCTAACGTGAACCCCATGAACATCAGCATCCACTACGCATTCCTCCCGCACACCGACGCCGAGGCGGCTCTCGGCTTCTATCGTGACGCCCTCGGTTTCGAGGTGCGCAACGACGTCGGCTACGACGGCCTCCGATGGCTCACGGTCGGTCCGCAAGGACAACCCGAGACGTCGATCGTGCTGCACCCGCCTGCCACCGACCCTGGGATCACAGATGCCGAGCGTCAGACGATCCTCGAGCTCATCGCCAAAGGCAGCTATGGCGCGGTGACGCTCGCCAGCGACGATCTCGACGCCCTGTTCGAGCGGCTCGTCGACAGCGGCGCCGACGTGGTCCAAGAGCCCATGGACCAGCCGTACGGGGTGCGCGACTGCGCGTTCCGCGACCCCGCGGGCAATCTGCTCCGAATCAACCAGGCCGGCTGACCCGGTCCCTACTCGAGGAATCTCATGACGACGCACCCCGCTGACGGCCACGACATCATCCGCGTGCAGGGTGCGCGCGAGAACAACCTGAAAGAAGTGAGCGTCGACATCCCCAAGCGTCGTCTCACGGTGTTCACCGGCGTCTCGGGGTCGGGCAAGAGCTCGCTGGTCTTCGACACGATCGCCGCCGAGTCCCGGCGAATGATCGACGAGACCTACAGCGCGTTCGTGCAGGGGTTCATGCCCTCGGTGCCGCGCCCCGACGTCGACGTGCTCGAGGGGCTGACGACCTCGATCATCGTCGACCAGGAGCGACTCGGGGCCAACCCGCGTTCGACGGTCGGCACGGTCACCGATGCGAACGCGATGCTGCGGATCCTCTTCAGCAAGCTGGGTCAGCCCTACATCGGTGGTCCGACGGCCTTCTCCTTCAACATCCCGACCCAGAAGGCGAGCGGTGTGATGACCGGGCCGGGCGGCGAGAAGAAGATCGTCAAGGATGCCATCTATCTGGGAGGCATGTGCCCGCGGTGCGAGGGCAGGGGAGCGGTGTCCGATCTCGACCTCTCCCAGATCGTCGACGAGTCGAAGTCCCTCGACGAGGGGGCGATCATGGTCCCGGGGTACACCGCGGACGGCTGGATGGTGAAGGGCTTCTCCGCGTCGGGTTTCTATCCGGCAGACAAGCCGGTCGCCGAGTTCACCGAGAAGCAGCGCCAGCTCTTCCTCTACGGTGAGGTCACCAAGGTCAAGATCTCGGGCATCAACATGACCTACGAGGGGCTCATCCCCAAGATCACCAAGTCGATGCTCTCGAAGGACCTCGACGCCCTGCAGCCGCACATCCGCGCCTTCGTCGAGCGGGTGGCGACATTCGCGACGTGCCCCGAGTGCGACGGCACGCGTCTCACCGAGGGGGCGCGGTCATCGAAGATCGACGGGATCAGCATCGCCGATGCCTGCCGGATGCAGGTGACCGATCTCGCCGAGTGGGTGCGCGGTCTGGAGCTTCCGGGCGCAGCTCCGCTGCTCGAGGCCCTGCGTGCCAACCTCGACGCGTTCGTCACCCTCGGCCTGGGATACCTGAGCCTCGAGCGGCCCTCCGGAACGCTCTCCGGTGGGGAGGCGCAACGCATCAAGATGCTGCGCCATCTGGGGTCGTCTCTCACCGACGTCACCTATGTGTTCGACGAGCCGACCATCGGCCTCCACCCGCACGACATCCAGCGGATGAACACGCTGCTGCTTCGCCTGCGCGACAAGGGCAACACGGTGCTGGTCGTCGAGCACAAGCCCGAGACCATCGTGATCGGCGATCATGTGGTCGACCTCGGCCCCGGCGCGGGGAGCGCAGGAGGAGAGATCTGCTTCGAGGGGACCGTTGAAGGGCTGAAGGCCAGCGGCACGCGCACGGGCGATCATCTCGACGACAGAGCGGTGCTCAAAGAATCGGTGCGCAGCAGCACCGGTGCGATCGAGATCCGCGGCGCCACCGCCAACAACCTGCAGAACGTCGACGTCGACATCCCCACCGGAATTCTGACTGTCGTCACCGGCGTCGCCGGTTCGGGCAAGAGCTCGCTGATCCACGGATCGGTGTCGAAGCTCGAGGGCATCGTCGCGATCGACCAGGGGGCGATCAAGGGATCACGACGGAGCAACCCCGCCACCTATACCGGCATGCTCGAACCGATTCGCAAGGCGTTCGCCAAAGCCAACGGGGTCAAGCCCGCGTTGTTCAGCGCGAACTCCGAAGGAGCGTGCCCGACCTGCAAGGGCGCCGGCGTCATCATCACCGAGCTCGGGTTCATGGACACGATCGAGACGCCCTGCGAGGACTGCGGCGGCAAGCGGTTCCAGGCTGCCGTCCTCGAGTACAAGCTCGCGGGCAAGGACATCACCGAGGTGCTTGATCTGCCCGTCGCCGAGGCGAGGGTCTTCTTCTCCGAGGGTGAGGCGAAGCTTCCCGCTGCTGCCACCATCCTCGGGCGCCTCGAAGACGTGGGTCTGGGGTATCTCTCCCTCGGGCAGCCGCTGTCGACGTTGTCGGGCGGCGAGCGTCAGCGCATCAAGCTGGCGATCCAGATGGGGGAGAAGGGCGACACGTACGTCCTCGACGAACCGACCACGGGGCTCCACCTCGCCGATGTCCAGAACATCCTCGGTCTTCTGGATCGACTCGTCGAATCCGGCAAGACGGTCATCGTGATCGAGCACCACCAGGCGGTGATGGCCCATGCCGACTGGATCATCGACATCGGACCAGGCGCAGGACACGACGGGGGTCGAGTGGTTTTCGAGGGAAGTCCCGCGGATCTCGTCGCGGCCAAGCCGACTGTCACGGGCGAGCACTTGGCAGCCTACGTCGGCGCGTAGGGGAGGGGCCGCTCAGTCCTTGCGCGCGACGATCGTGAAGGTGCAGGGGATGAGATTACGTTCCGCCTCAGGCCAGGCATAGCCACGCGGCACCTCGACCATCCGCGGGCTGAACTGCCAGGGGAGTGTTCGTCCCTCATCGAAGTGAAGGAGGCGGAGGCCGGCTCTCAACAACGATCCGAGGACCTCCGAGAGGGGGTGCGGCCACTCGTACGTGCGCGGGTGCGCGACCTTGCCGTCTCCGGCGTAAGTCGACTCGTCGTCCCACCGCTGTGCGCGACCGTCTCCGAAGTACGGGTAGCGCGTCGTGAGGTCTGGCGCATCCTCGTCGAGAGCGAGTAACGCGGGATGACCATCGCGGATGAAGAACGTGCCACCCGAGCGCAGCAGAGCGACGATCTGAGTCGCCCAGCGGTCGAGATCCTCGAGCCAGCAGATCGTCCCGATGCTCGTGTAGACGACGTCGAAGTCGCCCGACACCGCGTTGCTCGCATCGAGGACGTCGGTGTGGACCCACGTGGCCGAGACCCCCGCGCGGTTCGCGAGCGCCTCTGCAGCCCGCAACGCCGGCTCCGAGAAATCCACGCCCGTCACGATCGCCCCGGCACGTGCCAACGAGATCGTGTCAGTGCCGATGTGGCACTGCAGATGGCAGAGGTCCAGCCCTGACAGAGTTCCACCACGCACGAAACGGCTGAGCACCGGCAGATCGTCGCTCACGACGTCGCTGAGGTGGTTTGGCTCGTCGAACGCGTCCAATCCGTATGCTGCCTCGTGCAAAGGGACTCGGTCGTTCCAGTTCTGCAGATTCGCGCTGCGTGCGGCTTCCCAGTCGATCTCGACGTTGCTTCCTTTCACGTGTTGAGCCTAGCGACTGCCTCGATCGTCCCGATTGCGCGACTGGCACACGCCCGTATGAACGCGTACTGAGTTCACGCCGACTCGTTCGACTCAGGCAGGAGCGCACGGGTCGGCAGCGCAAAGACCTCGGACGTAATTGTGCGATCGGTGGGAGCACCGGGGGTGGCTCTGATGGCTTGGAGCGTCCTGTCTAGACGCGACTGAGCGGTCGCCCACCTCGTGATCGATGTTTCAGAGCACAGCCGTGCTCACGCTTTCAGGGCGAATCTAAGCGTCACCGCGGGCGTGGTCGCGGGACCCAGACCAGGTCTCCTGGCGAGCAATGGAGCACGGTGCACAGCGAAACGAAGACAGCTCGGTCGATGCTATCCGGCGGGGCCTCGATCAGACGAGCCATCTGATTCGGGGTGACTCGTACTCGTTGGCCGTCCACTTCCAGTTCTGCCGCGTTGATGCTGCGGGCGAGCCCGGCTGCATCCTCGATATCATTCATGTCCATAAGTAGCTGGACATTCCAGCCCCAGCCGCCGCGCTGCGGCTCTGCGACGTTCAATGCCTTCTGTCTCCATATTGCTGGCGCGAAGCCCCGCGACGCAGTCGCGACCCTGGCCACGACTCGCATCGACTCACCACACCTTGTCTGCCGAACTCATTGCACCACGTCATACTCTGTGCCAGCCTCGTCAGCCTGAACTCTTCGCAGCTAGAGAAACGTGTTCGTGCGCTTCGTTTGCGTGCTCGGCATTGTCGTACATTCTCCCGTGGCTCGCATGATAGGTCGCGGAAGGATGCGATTTGAAGGAAAGTAGCTCCATTCTGGTGTGAAGCGTACGTTGGTCCGCGACGAGCACGTGTGGGCTGGTTCGTTCGAGCTTTACAAACCGGAACCCCGAGTGACGATTCTGCAATTGCTCGAGTCTGTAGACGGCATCCTCGTCACTGCTGATCCCGTCGAGATCGTAGTAAGCGATGGTTACGCGTGCACCTCGGCGAAGGTTGGCTTCCAAGAGCGCTACAGCTGCCTGATCAACTACTCCCGCGCTTATCCGCCCGGTGAGAATAGACACTCGTCGGTCCGTCCCCGTGAGTGATGCCCGTACCAAGGCTTGTTGATCCGTCGGTTCAAGCTGCTCGTATCTTGATGAGCTCGATGCGCCGACGATCGCCTCAACTTCACCTTGCGTCGGCACCTCGTTGTGGAGCACCCTCAGACGACTCAAGCGATCGGTCGCCAGCTTCTCGAACACCCGGGCGTGGATGGGGCTTTCTTCACCGTCGACGACCCACGCCACCTCCGGAACGGACTGAAAATCGTCCGCAAAGAGTAGCATTTTCGCCGGCAGATATCGGTGTTTGACAACGCTGGCTCGCAGAATAGCCAGTAGTTGCAAGTGTCGATGTCCGCGCTTCTCAACCTGGACTAGGTGTTCAAGATCCTGGAGGCGCAAATGTGACGTCTCGACATGTTCGTACCGGGACGCGGGGAGAATATGCATTGCTCGCTCCCGCGCCTGCGATTTTGTGATTAGATCTCGTTCGCGGTACTCGGTCACTCGCCACAACGTTCGGTCGAAACTCGCGGGCAACTCGAGGTCGATCGGAGAGATCGCGCGTAGGGTTAGCGTCGTCTGCTTGCCTTGAGCGGTCAGCCCCACCTTCCCCGTCGCGGAATGGTAACCGAGGTTGCCGACCGTGAGCTGATTGACCATGGCGCTGTCGAGTTGGGTCTTTGCGAGTCCCAGAAGAGCGGCGACCTCTTCGACGGAGCTCAGCCCTGCGTTAATTCCGCGAAGAAGGAACTCTTCGAGTAGCGGAAGATCCTTATCCTCCTGAGCTGCGACCAGAACGCGAAGAACGGTTACAGGCAGAGCGACGTCCTCGATCGCAATGAGCGTGCGACCCGGTCGTGCCTCCTGGAATCTCAGCACTAGGTCGCGATCGGTGAGGTACGTCATGCGGTCCTCAACTCACAAGTTTCGGGGTGCTCCCGGATGTATGAGAGCACCTTCTTCAGGCCGCCAGGTTTCGCGTCGCAGAACTCAGCGTCTCCCACGATCGTGAGGCCGAAGCGTGCGCGTGACAGTGCGACGTTGATTCGACGCCAGTAGGGTTCGCTTAGGAATCCGAGTTTGCCGGACTTATTGCTCCTCGTCACACTGAAGATCGCGAGGTCGCATTCGCGTCCCTGGACTGCGTCGACAGACTCGACTTCGACTCGAAGGTCTTTCAGTTCTGCCCCCGCCCGATCTAGCCTTCGTTTGAGTTCCTCGGTCTGGCTCCGATAGGGAGCGATGACAATGACGTGATAAGCACCGCGATCTGATCTAGGGATCAAACCACTGTCGATTGCACGCTGTAGAGACGTCAGACGCTCCGTAACAGCGTCCGCCTCGCAATTGTTCACGTAGCTTCCCGCTGAACGGGCGTCTCGTGTCTCGCGTCGATTGTTCAGTCGGGAAGTGTCGAGCCAGAGCACAGGTTTGCTCAGAAGGTCGTATCCGGCCGGCCCCTGCACATCCGCTGAGCGCAACCACCCATCGTAGAAGCAAGTTGAGATCATGTCCCCGATGGCCGGAACCATACGGTATTGCTCGGTCAGTCGAAACTGGTTGCTCGACGGGAGGTGTGATGAGAGGCGTTCGAAGAGAGTCTCGCGCACCTGTGAGGGCAGTAGGTCGGCTTCTCGCAGGATGCTCGGCTCACGCAAGAGATCTTCATCTAGGGGTGGAAGCTGATTGACGTCTCCGACCAGCACGATGCGGGAGGCGCGCACCATGGGAACCAACACCTCGGTGCTCGTTGACTTTGAGGCTTCATCTATGATGCAGAGATCGAAGTTCAGAGTTCTTGCTGACGGGTGTCCAATGAACCCGAGACAGGTCCCTGCGACGACAGAACTGTCTTCGAGAAGGATGGTCGCCATACGTCGATCGGCCGAGACCCTTTGAATCCACTCTGCTTGAAGTTTGAGGAGGTCAAGCAATCGTTTGGAGTCCTCCGACTGCTCCAGGATCATTTCGAGGGCAGCATCAATGTCGCCAACCGTTACAGCTTGCCCGAGTTCGATCGAGTCTCCAAGGGCGGACCGAGCATTCAGAAGCGAACTGTCTTCACGAGCAACTGCGTCGTCGTGTTGGCGCCTGAGCTCGTCGAGGCTGGGGGTCAGTTCCAGTCGGCTTGCAGTGGTGTCGTCCGCAAGCTGCGCGGCGCGCAGTTGCGACGCGGCTTTGTTCCGTGCCTGATGAGCGACTCGCCACGCTTGCAAATGCATAGCCGCACTCAGCTGTCCCGGATCCATGCCACCCGCGGACGACAGGGCAGCGAAAGCACCCTCTGCATTTCGGCGGACGTTCGCTGACCAGGCTTGTAACTGCAGATCGAGCCGTAGGCTCGACGAGGTCTCTGCGACGCGGTCGTCGTCCTCTCGAGCCATTCGGACAATCGATGCAACGCCGAGCTTTTGGATTCGCTCCAGGGCGTTGTCAATCGCGACGTGGGTTTGGCTCACGAGAAGAATTCGGGCTGAGGAGTTCCGGGCAAGCTCCTGAGCAACCAGTTCCGCGATCATGCGCGTCTTACCGGTACCAGGGGGACCCGTCACTAGCACACAGTCCTCGGTTCCTAGGCCAGCTCTCACGGAGGTTTGCTTGTCAACGTCGAGGGTGGTCGCCCAATCGATTTCACCGATCTCACGAGGAGGCCGCGCCTTCGATGGCTGTGCGAGGATGTCCGCCAGCGACGGCAGCACGGCTTCGCCACTCTCGAGACGCTGCAATGCATCCCTCTGTCGATCTATCGCAATCTGCGCGGGGCCAAGGTACGGCGTGAGCTTGCCGGATTGCGCAATGCTTCCCGAGTCATGCCAATTCCAACGGATGGACAGGGTGTTGGAACCTTGTTCCACGGCGGCTCCGCGTCCGCAGATTCGTCCGACCTCGTCCGTGTACTGCCACTCTGTCCCTCGGACGTCTAGGTCCAGCGGTTCGCTGAGCCCAAAAGCAGTCTCGGTATGCCCCCGTGCTTCGGAGCGTTCGAAGCGAATCGTGGGCATAACCCCAAGGCCGAGCACTTCGCGGGCAGTGAGCGTTCGCTGCCACACGGCTAACAGTTCACGTACCATGGCATCGCCACCGCTAGCTCGCCGCTCCGCTTCGGCTTCTCGATGCTCGCGGAGCCGCGCTAGCAGAGTGTTCTGGGTTTGTCGTGCCTCAAGGACGCTGAGTGGGGAGGCCAGCGACCAGTCAACAAAAGTGTCGGCGACCAGCGCAGCTTCGCGTTCGCGTTCGAGCGCCTCGTACTCTGTCTTCCGAGCAGATACCACTACGAGCTCTTGGGTGCTGACATCGAGTCGGACTAGGAGCCTGAGCGCCTCACCAAGAACGAGGAAGGAATTGAAGTCGTACCCGCCTTGCTGCGGGTCCCAGTAGGAACTGGCGTGGGTACGTCCTCTGAGGTCGTGTTCAATAATCGTCCGGGCGGCGGTGGAACTGCCGTCTGCGGTTACTGAAGCGATCGCCGATTTGGTCAGCTTTAGGGACACACGCAGCCTTTGCGTTTCGCCGACCTCGTCCGCCAAGACAAGGTCGAGCTGGCGCAGAAACTCCTTCCCACTCACTGGACGGTCGTTGGGCGAAAGTGCGATTGACCTTCGAATTAGGTCGTCCAGCGGAGGGGGGAGTTCCAGAGAGTCGAGCACCGGTTGAAGCTCATGAAACTCCGTCGCACGTGCGTCTTGATTGCAAAGGCCCTGAACAGCCAGCACGCCTAGCGAGAACACGTCGCGGACAAAGGGGAGCTCGGATTCACGTTCGGGCGGTGCATACAGGTGGCTCCGAAGCGATCCGACCGTCGCCGTTGTGTCGTCCCGTGTTCGATGCTGCTTCGCAATGCCGAAGTCTGCAAGCAGAGCAACGCCCTCGTCGTTCCAGAGAATGTTCCCCGGTTTGACGTCCCGGTGGGTGATCTGGTTGCTGTGAAGAAATGCGATCGCCCCAGCGACTGGACGCAAGACTCTGTCGCAGAAGTCGCGCCAGTCCCACGGCTGCGCGTCCGCGAGAAGATCGCTCAGCGTCTTGTCCACCCAATCAAAGACGAGATACGGCGTCGATGTTTCTTCTTCCACGCCGTGATCAACCAGAGTGATGATGTTGGGGTGCGCCGCCTGGTTCGCCTTGCGTAGAAGACCGACCTCCCGCTCCACCAGTTTTCGAAGCACGCCATCGGCTCCACCCGACACGAACTTAACCGCAACCGGCCTGCCGTCGCTTGTGATGATCGCTTTCCGGACGACGGCGGAGCCGCCGGACCGAGGTTTGTGGTTGTCAAGCAACAGATACCGACCAGCCAGAATTTCAGGTTCCGCCATCGCCCAATAGTCTCCGTCGTCAAGCCCCGAGGACACGGAGCGGCTGTGCTTACCCAAGACCGTAGCAGTGTGTCGTTCGTTTGCAGCCAAGTGATCCACATCCCTCCGGCCGCGGGGGCGAAATGGGACTTCATCAAAAAGTCTGCGAGGGGGACGACAACTGAGGAACAGCTGCCGAGATATCGCCGTGTCGCCGTTTTTGCGGCGTGCGTATACGGCGGCGACGACTCTCCCAGGCCAGTTGATCAAGAGCGAAGCACCGCCGCGCCGCTAAAGGCTCACGAGGGAGTCGATGCCTCACCGTCGATGGGACTAGAGAGCCGTTGCAGTCATCTCGTCGTCCGTCGATTGAGCTGGGGCTGTCGTTCTGGTTTCGTTGAACGGGTGATGAGTGCGTGCTGCGACTCGTCATGAACCCATAGCGTGGGCAGGGGACCACGTCGGTGGAACCGACGGCACTATCTCTCTGACGACTCTGAGCACGCCGCCCTAGCTGTCGAATCGCCAGACCGGGTACGGCCGCATTCGATCTAAGAGAAGGAAGTAGAGGTCACCCTGTTGCGCGAGTCGTCGAACCTGGCGCATGCCGATCAGCCAGAACGAGGCAACCTCGTCGTCGCTCCCTGAATCGATGACGGCTTCGGATCGCATTCGATACTTGTGGCGCAGACGTCGTCTGGCCTCATCACTTCCCCTCTCGCACGGGAGGCGGGTCCATTAGCCGCGCTTGCCTCGCTGAGTGACGTCTCAGTCGACCGGAACAGACCCGAGAATGTGTCGCCTTCGACTGGAGACCGGGGCTATCACTTTGAGGAGGTTCTGCTCTTCCTCACCCCAGCCGTCGTGGAGATCAGCCCACCGGTGCCGTCTTCTAGCAGGCGGACTAGGTGGCAACGAGATCTCAGGTCCACCCCATGTTGATCAGACGCTCGAACGCTGGGTACCCGCCTGGGGCAAACGCATCCGCCATCGGCACATTGCCCACGTCGGTCGAGGCTCGGATGTGGTCTGCTGCTGCGCCGGCCAATACGCGGGTGCCTTCGGCGAGGATGCCGTCGATGTAGCCCCGACCGCGATACTCAGGTAGCACGCCGATATAGGCGATGATCGGGTGATAGGCATTTCGCGCGGGGAAGCCGACCGCCTCTTCGCTCTCGTTCACGGCGACCCGCCACCATTCGCGAGGGCTCGAGTACTGCGCTCCTGGCGGACCACGCTGAACCATTGCCGTGTCGAATCACGCAGCGGTTTCTGAGTATCGCGATGCACGCACGAAGATGGCTAGCGAGATCGCTCGTGTCCGTGCTGCTTCCAGGGCATCTTCCGCACCCGAGGGCGGAGTCGTGAAGTGTTGTCCTGCCCAGACAGCCAGAGTAGCCACACCTCCTGAGGTTTCCCCTCAAGCAGGATTGCCCGCGTCGCCAGAGTGAGAGGGATCGCGAGGATTGCGCCGATTGGCCCCAAAACGAACGTCCAGAAGAACACCGAGAAGAAGCTTATGGTGAGGCTGAGCCCTACGGCGTCGCTTACGAACTTTGGTTGAACAAACACCTGCAGAGTCACATTCACGAAGCAGTAGATCACGACGACCGCGAGGAAGAGCTGCCATCCGCCAACTGCGAGCGCAAGCAGTGCGGGAGGCGCTAGTCCAATGACGAAACCGACAGTTGGAATGAAGTTTGTGACGAATGCGAGGACCGCCCATAGAACCGGCGCGGGAACTCCGAGCGACCACAGTGCGAGCCCGTCGATCGTCGCAACGATCGCTCCGAACACACTGTTAACGAGGTAGTACCGGCGAATAGCTGAATTCAGGTTGCTTATACGTTCAAGTCGCCCGGATGCCGCGGCGCCAAAGAGCTGGCGTGCCCGGCGGTACCGGCCAGCGTCCGCGGCAGCGACCACCACGTACGCACAGACAAGGAAGAGCGCGACTGCGGTGCCGCCGACTGACGCTCCGATCTCTCGTACGATGCTGACCGACGCCGCAAGATCGAGGGACGGTATCACTGATAGTTCTGGAGCAGCACCAGGGAAAGACATCACCCACTCATAGAGGGTCGGCGCAAGGTTGTCGAGTGCGCCTCCAGGGGCAAGGTCTTCGAACAGCTGAACCAGCTGACTCCCGGCGACCCAGAGCAGAGCGCCCGCCGCCGCAAGTACCCCGAACGCGACGACGACGATTGATACGGTGCCCAGCCACACCGTCCGTGACCGTGTGCGAGTGAGCACCGCGTCGCCTAGAGGAAGACACACAATGACGACAACTACCGCGACCGCGAGCGGTGCGATCAACCCGCGGGCGAGATGCAACCCCACAAGAATGATGACAGCGCACGCGAGAGTGACCAGGATATGGGAGTGGGCGGGGCGTTGTCTCCCTGACGAGCCACTCGAGGACGTGAGCATGCGGTCAGCGTAGTTCGCGCAGGCCGTCCAGCAGGGATCCGCGGGTGCAGTTCATCCATGGAGGGTGAGCCAGATGGCACCGGTGCGTAAATCACTGATCTGATCGCCGTGCGAGCAAGCGATCGGATAGCAGAGCGGAGTCGAGCGGTGGAACTCGGATGGACTTCGATGCAACTGCCCGCGTACTCGGGGCGCGTGCCCGGCCGTGCACGCCCGCAACACTCCCGCCGCTCGAACGTACGTCTTCGGTGCGCTGCTTCTCCTCTTGCGACCCGTCTCCGCTGGTCCTGCGAAGGCCTCACCCCGCCACGCTCAGATCTCTTCCGGCGCGGGTAGAGGCTTGGTCGCGGACTGACCTGTGACGGCATATGTGATGCCGCTCTCGGCGAGAATTTGCGAGATACGGCGCACAACATCCGATGACACAGCGTTCGCCTGCAACGGGTGGTGCCAGAACCGGACTTCGATGATGCTGCGCGTCGTCGACGCGTAGACGATGGTGGCCGTCGGAGGTTCGCGTGTGTGGACACCCGCAGCGGATCGAGTTGCCTCCACGATGAGGTCTGAGATCGATTGCAGTTGGATCTCATCGCTGAGCCGAGCGCGCACGACGACCTCGCTCCTGCGTGCGCCGTACCGAGAGTCATTGACGAGGACTTCACTCAGCAACGTCGCATTGGGAACGTGAATGGTGCGACCATCGGAAGTCTCCACCACCACCGACCTCCCGTTGAGCTCGCGCACGATCCCTTCGACCGGTTCGTCCAACACGCCGATAGTCAGCTGCTCGCCGATCTGAATAGGCCGGCGCGATTGTAGAAGAACACCAGCGGCGAAGTTGTCGGCGACGCCACGCAGAACCAGGATCAGCACCACAACCGCGACGGCGGTCATCGCAAGCAGTGGCTGCACGTTAGCGCCGAGGAACGCAAGGCCGATCCCGATTCCGCCGAGGAGAATGACATACTGCGTGAGGCGCGCGGCGAGTTGGGCTACAGAGTCCGAGATCCCCGGTGTCTTGACGGCAAGCTTTCTCACGCCACTGCGTGCGAACCGCGAGACCAGCCAGCCTGTCAGAACCGACAGAATCGCGAAGACGACCTGCCACGGGGTCACACCCCCTGGGAAGAGGTCCGTGAAGCTCATCGCAGCCGCCCGAGAGCATTCTCAGATCGGTCATAGGGCGTCATCTGCTCAGAATGCTCACCCGTCGCGCGCCACGCACGCGACGGTCACCCGGCTCGGGTGACCGCAAGAACGGCCGCTGATCGATCTCCCGAAGAATGATGAGATGACAGCGGACGACAATGCCCCCGTACCGAAGAGGAGGCGGGTTCTCGAGGTGATGACCGTCGTGACTCTCTCCATAACTGCGGTGCTCACCGCATGGTGCGGTTTCGAAGCCTCGAAATGGGGTGGCGAGATGTCGATCGCGTTCAGCCAGGCTTCCAGCGCACGCGTTCAAGCCGCTTCAGCGGAGGCGACCGCTCAGGCAGCTCGCCAGTACGACCTGACGATCTATGCGGAATGGATCATCGCTGAGCGCAACGGCGATCTTGACCTCATGAGTTTCATCGAGGAGCGGTTCACTGAGGAGTTCGCGATCGCGTTCACCGCGTGGCAAGACGGCGGCCGCACAGAACGGGGTCCGCTCGCTATGGCCGAGTATGTGCCCCCAGGGACCGCAGAAGCACAGGAGCTTTCGGAAAGGGCGGATTCCAAGTTCGAAGAGGCACTCATCAATAATCAGCGGGGAGACAACTACTCCCTCCTCACGGTCCTCTTCGCACTTGTCCTCTTCTTTGCAGCTCTCTCGCAAGCACAGCATCTGGCGTGGAGGCGACACACGTTCCTTGGACTTTCGGTCGCCCTCGGGGTCGTCGGAATCGTCATACTGGCGACATTCCCTGTCAAGATCTGAACCTCGTTCATCGCCTGATCGGGATGAACGGCTGTCGCCGACCCGCAACTCCGCGCCGATACTGTCTCACATGGACTCCACGACCGCACGCGCCGATACACTCGCCGTTGCCCGATCGAGCCTCAACACTGGCATGCGAGAGCGAGCGAGGGAGACGATCGGTCTTCAGACATCCGTCGTTGCGTTCCTCATAGTCGCAATCACAGCTCTGCCGGTCTTCGGCTTCGGCTCTGCGTCGATCGCCGGGCCGGGATCGGTGGGCCAGTACGCCGCAATCGCTTCCGGCGCCGCGGCGGCTGTCACCTTCATCGTGGGCCGCGTGATCGTTGCGCCAGCGCACGAGCGCAATGGCTCGGCCCTAGGACGGGCCATCGACCTGTCGGCCCTCACTCTCGCTCACGCGATAATCGCTCTCCTCGCCTGGACCTTGATCGCCGTGATCCTGAACGAAGGACTCGTCGGCGCGGTGGTCTTCCCTCTGCCCGTGTTGCTTCTCTCCGGAGCGGCAGCCGGACTCACCGCTTACGTGTCGTACTTCTCATCCACGCACCTCGACCTGCAGCTTTTTGCGACGGTGCTCGCCGTCTTCCTCGCGGTCGGAGTGTTGGCGAGCATGCTCACTGCGAGCGACCCGAACTGGTGGAAGGACAACCTCAGCGCGCTCGGCATGACCGACGATCTCTCGGCAAAGACATTCAATCTCACCTTGATCATTGCCGGTGTGATGGTCACCTCGCTCGCACGCTACGCCACGAGCGCGCTCCCGACGACGCAGGGCGGCGCTCGGGCTGTGCGTACTTGTCTCGTGCTCATCGGAGCGTTTCTCGCGTGCGTCGGCATCTTTCCGGTCGACCAGCACTTTGCATTGCACACCTCGGTGGCCTCGGGTATGGCTGTCTCCTTTGGCGTGCTCGTGATCTCCCTTCGATGGTGGTTGCCCGGTGTGTCGACCACCTTCCAGCTGCTGGGATACGTGTTTGTAGCAACGGTCGTGGTTTTGGCTGTGCTGTTCGCAGTCGGGTATTACACGCTCACTGCCGTCGAGTTGATCGTCGGTGTGATGGTCTTCGCATGGATCGTTCTTTTCATACGTGCGGCTGATGCACTTGCTCGAGATGCCCATGCTGCGGGGGCAGTTTAGGTATGCTCTTTTCCGCGAACAGTACGTCACATTGTGCCAATGTTCCGATATACCGGATTGAGCCCCAGGCCTTGATGGACCGACCATGACTCGCTAGCTTGGGGGCCATGACGGTCCCCAGACGTCTCACAGGAAACATTCCCCCAGCACGCTTTCGCTTGCCGGCACGAGGCACTGGCGCGCTTTTGCGAGAACGCGTGAGTGATGCGATCGAGAGAGCGTTGGCCGATCGAGCGGTCAGTGTGGTCAGCGCCCCGAGCGGATACGGAAAGACAACCGCCGTTGCCGACTGGGCCACCGCTCAGTCATCGCTCTCCTGGCTCCTTTTGAATTCACTCGATACTGATCCGTCCCATCTGAATCGAGGGGTGCTCGACGCTCTCGGCCGTGGGTACCGGCAGCTAGGGTTCGAGCTACCGTCTCTCGACGAGCGCGCTGATCCTGGTTATGTGTATGCGGCCCTCCGTGACACCATCGCCGACACCGGCGTCGAGATGCAGTTGGTCGTGGATGATGCACACCACGCGGGGGAGGGCTGGCGGCGTGGCCTTCTCGGAATGCTTGCGGACGAACCGCCAGAACACCTTCGAATGGTCCTTGTCGGCACGACTCTCCTGGACGTGACGATGTCACGGGAGCGGTTGCTCGATCCATCGCTCTTCGTCGGCGCGGATGAGTTGCGCTTCACCGAAGAAGAGATCGAGCGTCTCGCACAGGAAGCTGATCAGACCGTCGATTCGACCGCCCTCCTCCGAGAAACCCATGGTTGGCCGATCGCAGTCCGGATGGTCATGATCGGTGGGAACGAGCCGACGTCGGTTGCCACGACGGCAAAGACCTTCCTCGGGGACTACGTGCGTGACTACGTGCTGGCGGCCCTCGACCCCGATCTGGCGGCCTTCGTCCTCGCGACGACGATCTGCAAAGAGGTCACGGCAGATCTTGCCGCCGCGATCACGGGGTCATCGGATGCCGCGGAGTTGCTCGAGCGGTGCGTACGGCTGGGGCTTTTCGTCGATCGGTTCTCGACTCCGTCTGGCGTCGTTTTCCGCTGGCACGGTGCATTCGTTCGAACCTGCGCCGATATTCGACGCTCCGACCCGGATGGGACTGCGACCCGCCACCGTGCCGCGGCTGCGCACCTAGCCTCGACGGAACCTGTCAGGTCGATCGAGCACTCTCTTCGAGCCCACGATGCGAAGACAGCACGCGACACGCTCATGTCGCGGTGGGTGACACTTCTGATGAACGGAAGCGGTATCGAGGTGGAGTCAGCGGCATCGAGGCTCCTTCGCGAGAGTCCGGGAGACACCGACCTGCAGTTCGTTCTGGCGTGTGCGACTGATGTCGTCGGCGATCATCACCTCGCGAGCGAGATGATGAGTCGGGCGGAGAAGTCTGCCGCCTCCAGCGCGATCCAGTCGACGACCGCCGACATCGCTCGCCTGTTCGTCTGCGACGACCCTGGCAAGGTCTGCGGCGCAGTGACCAGACTTCGGCAGGTGACGACGACGGCCGCCTATAGCGGCTCCGAGCACTACGCAGCGATCAACATACTCCTGGGGTGGGCCGAACTCAGAAACCCCACCAACCCGGCACTGCCCGCGGAATACTTCGCCTCCGCCGCCCGCGAGGACGGAGAGGACTTCGACCCTTCGATCAGACAGCGCGCACTTGGCCACCTGGCGTTCGGTCTTACTTGGGCCGGACGTTTCGCCGATGCCGCGGAGACCTTGACGCAGATGAAGACCTCTGGATGGTCCAGCGTCGCGAGCGGTCGCACCTACGCGAACGCGAGCGGCAAAGCCGCTGCAGGGTATGTGGCGTATTGGGCGGGAGAGAGCGCGGCGTGCGCCCGAGAGTTCAGCGACGTTCTCAACATCAGCGGGCACGACCCGTCATTCGCCGCGGTCGCTCGAATGATGATTGCCTACGCTGCTGCGGAAGGCGCAGACGCGTCAGCGATTCGGCGAGCAGCGATCGGCATTCAAGAGATCCCCATCGAGACTCTCCATGGGGTTCCATGGCAGGTGTTTCGAGAGTCGTCCATAGCCATGCTCGAGGAGGCATCCGGGAACCTCGACAGAGCCGCGCGAATCGCCAGGAAGTACACGCAATGCCCGACTCTTCCGGTGGTCGTTGTCGCTCTGGCCGGGATACTGCGCCGAGCGGGCGAATACGGGGAAGCTCTTCGGATGCTTCGATCTCTGCACCTTTTCTCAGAAGTGTCCTATGTGAAGACCGCCACGCTCATGACCGCAGCCGTCATTCGTCGGCACGCTGGAGACCATTCGCTCGCTCACGAGCTCTGCGAGGCTGCGCTTGCCGTAGCGGCGAAAGAGAATGTGCGGCTCCTCTTCGCCCCTCGGGAGATCTCCGCGCGGAAGCTGCTGAGCGAACACATCCATGCCGGTTCACAGTTCGAGGACTTCATCAGCGCATGCCTTGCATCTGACGTCGCCGGCTCGCAGGTAGAGGCGCTGTCCGTTCGCGAACGCGATGTGTTCCGCCAGCTTCAGACGTCGCGGACACTGCCTGAGATAGCCGAGGTGCTCAACCTGTCGATCAACACTGTGAAGACGCACCAGCGGGCGATCTACCGCAAGCTCGGGGTCGCGTCTCGGCGCGATGCTGTACGCACCACCGTCTGAAGCTCTCAGAGACCCAGAGTCGGAGTTGCGGGCGTCCCTCCGAAACCTACGGGGACCGGGAGTCGCGAGCGGACTTCCAGACCGCGTTCGCATGGGATCCGGCGACCGGGTGCGTTGCGAGAACGTCTGCTCCTAGAGCCGCAAGTTCCCTCGAGAATCGCTCGACCCACGTGGGCTCGACCAGAACCAGCGCAGCGCGATCCCCGGGGGCAAGATCCGTACACAGCGAGCGTGCGTCGTCCACGCTGAGAAGGCCCGCAAGGCGAAGCCCGAGGCCGGCAAGGCGGAACATCTCGGCGTCGACCTCGACGTACTCGAAGCTACCGTCGCTCGCTCGTCGGACGACGAGGAAGTCCAGCAGGCGGAGCGTTCCGCTCTCCACCTGGCGAAGCAGCGCCTCGAGCACCGCAGGCCGAGGGCGGTCGCTGTCGACGTGGACGACGACGACAGATACGTCGCGCAGCCCGTCGTTCGTCACAGCGACCACCCTCTTGTGTTGTCAGCGGAGCGCGCGGGCCTTGATCGCTCCGAATTCCTCGCTCGTGATCGTCCCTGCCGCGAGGAGCTTCGATGCCTTCTCGATCTCGTCGCTGGGACTCGCGGTCGCCACGCTGCGGATGTAGGAATCCGCAGCGTTCTGGCTGTCGCGGACGGCAGAAGCGCTCCTCTCTGCCATGCCGTTACCCCGAGCGATCAAGTACACCAGTGCGGTGAGGAACGGCACGAAGACAAGGAAGAGCATCCAGATGGCCTTCAGCCAGCCATTCAGAGCATGGTCACGGAAGATGTCGGCGATGATGCCGAACAGAACCATCAAGTACGAGATGAATACGAACGCCCAGAAGAACCACCAGATGATGGCCCAGAAGCTTTCCCATATGGACACGGTCGACTCCTAACAGTTGAGTTGTGCTTGTGGCGATGGTGGCACTTCGACTTCTCCGGACGGTGCCACACCTCACCCGCATCGGGCGACCTTGCGCGTCGAAGCCCACTCACACTCCGGTGCTCACCAGAAAGAGGTGAGGGACCCCTGACGCGTGCACGACCGAGTCGATAGCGTTCCCAGGGTGAGACCAGTTCCGAAGTCCGAGTCGAGCACGCAGCAACGCGGGGGCACCGGTGTCTTCCGTGTGCTTCCTGCACACCCGATGCTGTCGGGGTTCAGCGTTGCCGTCGGGGTGCTGCTTGCTGTCGCCCTGGCTGCGACAGTGGCCGGGATCGCTACCGTACTCATCTCAATCTTCCTCGGGATGTTCCTCGCGCTGGGGCTGGATCCGGCGGTCCGCGCTCTTGAAAGGCGTGGCGTCTCACGAGGCGCCGGTATCGCGATCGTGGCAGCGATCTTCATCATCGTGGTGACGGTTATTCTCCTCGTCGTCGTACCTGCCACCGTCAGGCAGATCTCCGCGGTCGTCAATTCAGCGCCAGACACGATCGCCGCAATGCAGGCGAGCGATTGGTACGCCAGACTCGAAGCGTGGTTGGGAGTGGACCTTTCGCTGGCCCTCGCTGACGCAGTTCGCTCTCTCACGAGCGTCTCGTCGTTCCTTGCGATCTCGGGCGGAGTGCTCAGAGTGGGTTTCGGGATCCTCGGCGGGGTCTCCAGTTTCGTCGTCGTCGTCGTGTTGACTCTCTACTTCGTCTCATCGCTGGACAGCATCAAGACGGCACTGGCGGAGTTGATTCCGCTCTACCGGCGGGAACGGTTCTCGCGCCTGTTGGACGAGATCACGAGTTCCGTGGGCGGCGTGGTCGCAGGAGGCGTGACGTTGTCGCTCATCAATGCATCCGTCGTGCTCCTGCTGCAAGTGTTGCTCGGTTCGTCGATCCCTGTGGTCTTGGCCATCGCAGCCTTCTTCATCACGCTCGTCCCGATGATCGGTTCACTGGTCTTCCTCGTCGTCGGGGGAGTGGCGACCCTGTTCATCAGCCCCTTGGCTGCGCTGATCTTCGTCGTCGCGTACCTCGTGTACATCCAAGTCGAGGCATACGTCGTGACGCCGAGAGTCATGGGCCGCGCGGCGGCAGTCCCGGGCGTCCTCGTCATCATCGGGGCGATGGTGGGCGCAACGCTGATGGGGCTGTTGGGGGCCCTCGTCGCGATTCCGATCACCGCGTCGATTCTCATCGTCATCCGGCAGGTGTGGATACCCGCCCAGAACGCGAAGGCCGTCGCTGCGGACGAATGAGGCGGTCACCCCGCGCGGGTGAGCAAGGAATCGGCCGGAACGTGAGCGGTGCCACCATGAGTCTCAGTCGGCCTCTTGGCGACGGAGACTCGGAGGTGGAATCGTGCAACGGCCTTTTGTGGGAGTGACACGCCAAAACCTGCTGAGAGAGCTCTCTGCCGGTGTCACGTTGCTCGCGATCGCGATACCGCTCAACATCGGCTACGCGCAGATCGCGGGGCTCCCCGCAACGGCCGGCTTGTATGCCCTGGTGGTCCCCACGATCGTGTACGCGCTCGTCGTCTCCTCGCGTCAGGTCGTCGCGTCCCCGGACGCCGCAGCCGCAGCGCTCGTCGCGTCCTCGATCGGCGGACTGGCAGCGGCCGGATCGCAAGAGTACGCGACGATGGCTCTCGCTCAGGCGATCATCTGCGGTGTCATGTTCATACTCCTCGCCGCGTTCAAGCTCGGCTTCCTCGCGAACTTTCTTTCCAAGCCGATCCTGATCGGCTTCGTCGGCGGACTGGCACTCGACATCCTCGTCTCACAGGTCGCCAAGATGCTCGGCATCTCGATCAACTCCGGCGGAGAGTTCGTAGAGAAGATCGGCGACCTGATCGGTCAGCTAGGAACCACGAACGTCTGGGCGCTCGGAATCTCCGCGCTCTCTGTCGCTGTCCTATTGGTCGGCAAGAGATTGCTTGCAGTCGTGCCGTGGGCGCTGATCGTCATGGTCGCGGCGACACTCGCCGTGATGGCCGCGGGCCTGGCAGACAGAGGCGTCGCGGTTCTCGGGGAGGTGCCGGCTGGAGCGCCCACGCTGACCTGGCCGATGTTGGAATGGCAGACGTGGCTTCTGCTCATCCCGTCAGCCATGGCTCTAACGCTCGTGACGACAGCTGAGGGGTTGCTCGTATCGCGGTCTTACGGTGAGAAGCGGCACTACCGGACCGATCCGAATCGTGACCTGCTCGCATTCGGAGTAGCGAACCTCGCGGCCGGAGCGCAAGGCAGCTTTGCAGTCGGCTCGTCGACAAGTCGAACTGCGGCGATGGACCAGTCCGGTTCGCGAACACAGCTGCCGTCGCTCGTGCTCGCAGCAGGGACTCTCCTTCTACTGCTGTTCGGTACTGGGCTTCTTGAAGGGATCCCCTCGCCTGCGATCGGGGCTATCGTCGGAGTTGCGATTCTGCCGCTGCTCGGGGTCAAGGAGTTCGCAGATCTCTGGCGCAGGGACCGTTTCGAGTTCACGATCGGTGCGCTCTGTTTCCTCGTCACTCTCCTCGTCGGGTCGATTCCAGGCATTCTCACCGCGTTCGTCCTCGCTTTGATCAACATGGCGCGCCGTGCCTCGCGGCCGGCAATCGACGTACTCACCGCAGACGATGAGCCGTCGGCATCTCTCCTCGAAGGGTCCCCACGCGGAGGTTTCACCGCGCCGGGGGTGATTGTGGTCCGCATGGCGGCACCGCTCTTCTTCGCGAACGCCGATGTCTTCGCGACCGCCGTCCGTTCCGCTGTCGACGGGGCAGGTGCCGATGACGTGAAGCACGTGGTCATCGACATGGAGGCGGTGACAGATGCCGACGTCACCGCAGCGGAGTCCTTCGAAAGCCTCGCCGAATGGTTGGCGGCCAGACGCATATCGCTCTCTTTCAGTCGTCTTCGGCCCGCTGCGCGTCCTCGATTCGACAGGCTGGGAATTCTCGGAGACCACGCAATATACGACACGAACCGAGCGGCGGTAGCGGCGCTGGTCGATCATCGTCATCCGCCCGACAGTCGGCAACATAAGAAGGAAGGAACACCCACATGACCGGTTTTCGTTACGGCCCGGCCGAGTTCTATCTCGTCGGGTTCGAAGGAAGCGTTCCAGATCGGGGGACGTTCTCTGCGCTGAGGGAGCTCATCGACACCGGCATTGTCCGGCTGCTGGACTTCGTCGTGATCGCCAGGGATACGGACGGCGAGGTGGACATCCAAGCTCTCGACGAGCAGATCGATTCCGGGTTGTCAGACGTCGAGCTGATCGCGTCCGGGCTTGCAGGTGAGGAAGACATACTCACTCTCGCGGCGCACGTGCCGCCGGGTCGCTCGGCGGCCATCGCCGTGCTCGAACTCACGTACGCACGTGACCTCGCCGAGAAACTGAGCTCGTCCGGGGGAGAAGTCCTTCGAACAGAGAGGATCGCTGCACCCGTCGTGAACGCATTGATGGACCTTTTGGAAGAAGAAGAAGGAGACTGAGAAATGCCACTGAGGAGATTCGGCCGACCCGGATTGATCGGACTAGCCGCAAGGACAGCAGTCGTCGCCGGCACCGCGACAGCAGTCCAGGGTGCGGCCATGAAGAACCAACAGCGTCGAGCGGAAGGGCAATACGAACAGCAGCAATACGAAGCAGCTCAACAGCAGGCGCAGATCGATGCGGCCGCGCAACAGGCTGCCGCCCAGTACGCCCCGGCCACGGCCCCCGCGCCGGCAGCCGACGACATGATCGCCAAGCTCCAACAGCTCTCTTCGTTGCACGATTCTGGAGTCCTCTCGGACGCGGAGTTCGCGACTGCGAAGCAGAAGCTCCTGAGCTGAATCCCACCACAATGAACGACGTGATCGGGCAGCTTCTGCCGCTCGCCGTTGGCATCGCTGTAAGCCCGATACCGGTGATCGCCAGCATTCTGATGCTGATGTCGCCACGCGCGCGAACGACGAGCCTAGGATTCCTGCTTGGATGGATCCTGGGCATCGCGGTGGTCACTGCTCTCTTCACAGTTGCGTCCTCGATGTTGCCGGAGAGGGAGGATGACGGAGGCGCTCCGATCTTGGGGACGATCCAGCTCGTCCTCGGGGTGGTCCTCCTGTTGCTAGCGGTCCGGCAATGGAGAGGGCGTCCCCGCGACGCCACTACGGCATCCTTGCCGAATTGGATGAAGAGCATCGACCAGATGAAGTTCCTTCCCGCGCTCGGTCTCGGGCTCTTGCTCGCGGCAGTGAACCCGAAGAATCTCCTTCTGGGTGCGAGCGCCGGCGTGAGCCTCGGGTCGAGCGGAACCAGCGTCGAACAAACGATCGTTCTGGTCATACTCTTCACCATCGTGGCCGGCAGCACCGTCCTTGCTCCCGTCTTGGCATATCTGATCGCTGCCGACGCACTCCGGGTTCCATTGAACCGCCTACGCGAATGGCTCGAGGCTGAGAACGCAGTGATCATGACCGTGCTGCTTCTGATCCTCGGAACAGTCGTGCTTGCGAAAGGAATTGCCGCTTTCGGCTAGCACGAAAGAGAACGGAGGGACCCACGATGGATGGTGTCGTCGTGATCGGTGCGGCGTTGGTCGCATTGTCCTTGCTGATGGTGATCGCCGTCATCGTGACTGCAGTGACCATGCGTCGCCGACGTCGCCGCCGACCATGACCAGACCGCGACGTGGTGTGGACGTTGAGAGCGGATGGAGGGCGGGACGATGAGTGAACTGGACGATCTCCGATCGAGGGTGAGGGCGCTCGAGCAAGAGAACGCCTCCCTTCGAACACCGCGTCGACGGCCGATCTCGGTGCGTAGCGTCACGAGCGGCATCGTGCTGGTGCTCGCTCTGCTGATGTCACCCCTCGCCGCTGTCGGGACTTGGGCGCGTACGCAGCTTGTAGATACGGATCAGTTCGTCGCGACGTTCGCACCGTTGGCGGAAGATCCTCAGGTTCAGGATTTCATCGCGGACCAGGTGGTGGTCGCCATCGACGAACAGCTCGACGTGGAATCACTCGTCTCGGATGTCTTCGACGGGATACGAGGTCTTGATCTGGCTCCTCGCGCCGAGGCGGCGTTGGGGATTCTCGAGTTACCCGCTGCGCAGGGAATCAGCTCTCTGATCGACGGGGTTGTTCACGACCTGGTGGCGTCGGATCAGTTCGCCGCCGTGTGGACGGAATCTCTCCGCTTCACGCACGATCGAGCCGTGGCGGTGCTGCAGGACGATCCGGCTGTTGCCGTTCAGCTGGGGAGTGATGGTGTCATATCGGTCGACCTAGGAATTGTGATCGAGCGGGTGAAGGATGTCCTGACTGAGCGCGGCATCGGATTCGCGGACCTCATCCCCGTCATTGAGAAGTCGGTCCCGATCGCGCAGACGGATGCCTTGTTACTCGTTCGCACCGTCTATCAGATCGCTGTCGTCACCGGGTTCTGGCTTCCTTGGTTGGTGCTCACCCTCCTGATCGCAGGAATTCTCCTTGCGCGGCGCAGATCCCATGCGATCTTCTTGACGAGCACGTGCTTCGCCGTCATCTTCGGTCTCGTCGCGGCAGGAGTTGGTCTCGGACGCACACTGTTCATCAGCGGGGTCAGTCCCGCGATCCTGCCATCCGGAGCCGCTCGGGTCCTGTACGACCAGATCATCGAACTCCTTCAAGGGGCGGTAGTGGCGTTGGCATTCCTCGGAGTCATCGCCGCGGTATGGTCGTGGACGGTCGGCTCGAGCAATTCGGCTTCGACCGTGCGCATGGTGGCGGGCAGCACATTCGCGGCAGTGCGCGGGCTGTGGGAGCGCAAGGGGGTCGATACGGGCCGGCTCGGCATCGCGATCGAACGCTTCCGACAGCCGATCTTGTTGATCGGAGTCGCTGTCGGAGTGCTGATTCTCGTCGCCAGCAGGCCGGTGTCCGTGGGATCGGTCATCAGTGTAGTGCTGGGTTTGCTCGTGCTTCTGGTCCTTGTCGAGCTAATCAGGCGCCCGGAGACGCTGATCGTGGTCCCCGAGCCCACTAACCCGGCCGTTCGCCGCACGCCGGCTCCGTGACGCCTGAGGTCGAGCGGTGATCGAGACGATCTGGCGACTTGCCCCCGTCGCTCTGGGCGTGATGGCCAGTCCCGTCGCCGTCATGGCTCTCATCGGCATCCTTCTCTCGCGCGATGCCCGCCCCAACGGATCCGCCTACTTGATGGGATGGACATTGTGCTGCGGTGCGCTCTCGGCGATCAGCGTCGGGATCTTCACGGCCATGGACGCGACCGGCGCGTACCGTGAGGCCACGTGGGTGCCGATCGTACATTTCGTCGTCGGTCTTGTCTGCCTCGGTGGCGCCATTTGGACCTTCTCACGCGCGCGTAGAGTCATGGCTCACGTCGCCGCCGCGAACGTGCCCGGCGAAGAGGTACCGTCGCCGCCGAAGCTCCCGGGTCTCATACGTTCCGTGGAGTCCTATACCTCTCGACGTGCCTTCTTGCTCGGACTGGTGATATTTCTGAGCCCGATGAACATCGCGCTGGTGGCAGCGGCCGGGGTCGAGATCGCCCAGGCCGAGATGCCGCTATCACAGTCGATTCCCATGCTGCTCGGGTTCGTCGTGGCGGCTGCGGCACCGGTCGCCATCCCCGTTCTCTCGGTGCTGGCTCGAGGCGACCGCGCGGATCCGATGCTGGAGCGGTTGCGCTTATGGATGCTGCACCACAACGGGTATCTCAGTGCAGCGATCTTTGCTGCTGTGGGAGTTCTTCAGGTCTTCAAAGCGGCACAAGGGTGGTTGTGATGAGGTTCACGGCGGGATGGCGTCGCTATCGTCAGCGCTTCGGCACTCGGGCAACGATCGGGAAGGACCTCCGCGCGGGTGTCGTCCTCGGTGTGGAAAGTGTCCCCGACGGGCTTGCTGCCGGCCTCCTCGCAGGTGTGAAT
This sequence comes from Microbacterium foliorum, assembly GCF_006385575.1. Lineage (NCBI taxonomy): Bacteria > Bacillati > Actinomycetota > Actinomycetes > Micrococcales > Microbacteriaceae > Microbacterium > Microbacterium foliorum. Next base: position 1,768,725 of record NZ_CP041040.1, read on the forward strand.
CCCGTGCTCGGGCTCAACGCATACATCGTCGGCACGTTGTTCGGAGCATTGGCGACGGGTTCCGTCTTCATGACGGTGCAAGCAACTGGCGCTATGGCGGTGATAATCGCCGATGTCCCGGAGATCCAGGGTACGAACGCCTCGGCTGCCGTCGCGACTTTGACGGTGATGGCAGGAATAGTGATGCTCGCCCTCGGTCTTGCGGGGCTGGGAAGCCTGATCCGATTCATCCCCGCGGCGGTGCTCATCGGGTTCGTGAACGCGGTGGCGGTGAACATCGTCTTGTCGCAACTTGCGAACCTCACCGGCTATGCGAGCGACGCCGACAATCGGTTGGCGCGGACATGGGACTCGGCGCTGAACTTCGGCCAAATGAGCTGGGAGTCGATCCTCGTCGGGAGCGCGACAGTGGCCGTCATCCTCGTCCTGGAGCGAACGCGGCTGGGCGCGCTCTCGATGGTGGTCGGAATAGTCGCTGGGTCGATCCTTGCCGTCTTACTCCCTCCGGCTAGCGTGGCCGTGATATCCGACGTCGCAGAAGTGACTCGTGCGCTCCCCGCGCTCTCCCTCCCGGATATCTCGATGGTGTTCGGGCTCTTGATCCCGGCGCTCTCGCTCGCCCTGGTCGGGCTCGTTCAGGGCGCCGCGATCTCCGGATCCATCCCGAACCCGGACGGCAAGTATCCGAATGCATCGGCAGACTTTCGTGGTCAAGGTATCGCCAACATCGCTTCGGGCGTCATGCAAGGCATTCCTGTCGGCGGCTCCATGTCAGCGACGGCGCTGTCGCGGGCAGCCGGCGCTCGCAGCGCGTCTGCCAACCTGATCGCCTGCGGCGTGATGCTCGCGAGCGTTCTCGCCTTCGCACCTCTCATCGGCTACACGGCGATGCCTGCTCTTGCCGGGCTCTTGATGGTCGTGGGGGTGCGAACCTTCAAGCTTCATCAGTTGATAATGGTCGCGAGAACCGGAGCCGTACCTGCCACCGTCTGCGCGGTCACATTCATTCTCACAGTGGTGATTCCGTTGCAGTACGCCGTGCTCGCCGGTGTCGGTCTCGCGGTCGTCCTGCACATCGCGCGTCAGTCGAACCGCGTGCGCGTGCGCAGGCTGCTCTTCGACGATACGAACTCAAGACCGATCGAGACAGCGGCACCGGCCGTTCTGACGCCCGGTGATGTGGTGGTCCTTACTGCCTACGGCAGCCTCTTCTTCGCCTCCTCGGCGTCCTTCCGCGACCAGCTTCCCGACCCGGGGCACTCGGCGCCAGGGGCCTACGTCGTGATCAGGCTTCGCGGTACCGATGAGCTCGGTGTCACATTCCTCACGATGCTGCGCGTATACGCGCGCGAGCTTGCCTCGGCCGACGCTCATCTCATGATCGCCGGCATCGGTGCGCGAGTGAGGCATCAGATGGAGATCACGGGCGTTGCCGAGGTGATCGGAACGCAGAACATCTTCGCGGCAGAACCGCGCGTCGGCGACGCCGTCGCTCGTGCTTTGGATGCCATCGACAGTCGTCGACGCGAGGATGAGAGCGACTAGGCGAAGCGGAGGCGTTCAACCCCGGCGCTGAGAGGACGCCCCGGACCACGCTGAGAGCACGTCACCCGGGCAGGGTGATGGTCGCCTACCCGGCTCCTGCGTCGTTGCCTACTCTGTCCCAGATACGGTCCGGTTCAGGGGGTATTCGATATGCAGCGGCGACGACGGTTCTTGGCGGGAGTGACCGTAATTGCGTTGGCAACGGCCTCCCTCCTTTTCGGAGCAGTACCTGCGTTCGCGGTCGCGGCGTTCTCGATCCAGAAGACGGCGGTCGAGGCTGGCCCGTTCGGGCCGGGTGACGCGGTGACCTATCAGATCACCGTCAACTGCTCATCGGTGAACGATCCGGGGTGCTTGAACACCGTTCTCAGCGACGAGCTGCCGCAACCCCTCCTGTTCGCGCCGGGCGCGAACCCGGTGACGGTGCAGATCAACCCGCCCGCCGGTCAGCCGGCCGGTGACTATGACCTGCAAGTGGACACAGAAGGAAACAGCTTCACCCTCACTCCCGGGGTCGATCTCGCGGCAGACCCTGTGGTCTGGCCCGCGGGATACAGCATGACCGTGACCGTCAACGCGATCGTGGATCCAGCAACAGACGGTACCTGGGACGGCGCGACGGTGACGAACACGGCCACGGCGGTCGCGGACAACGCGCCGGCGACGCCCGCCAGTGCCGACGTCGTGCTCGACGTCGATACGACGCTCGAGTCGAGCATCGACAAGACGGTCGCGCCGACCAGCACCCTGCCTGCGGTCGCCGGTGAGGCGGTCGATTGGACGATCACCCCGGGGAACGCGTCGAACCAGAACGTCGACACGATCGTCGTTCAAGACCCGATCGTGCCGCCGGGGGACTTCGACGGATACCTCGATGCGACGGGCTACGACATCACGCCGCCCGAGGGGACGGAGACCACGACGACTGAGTACTTCGTTGATGGGGCATGGACGACGACAGCGCCGGAGCCCATCAGCGAATCCGAAGGCATCAGAGTGACCTTCACCGGCACCTTCGCGCCGGGAGCAACGGGGGAGGTCGTCGTCAACACGGTCACGACTGATGCCGTCACCGAGATCCCGGATCAGACCGAGGTGAGCATCGACAACGACGCGTCGTCGACAGTCATCCGAGACGGAGAATCCAGCGACCCCACGACCGACACGGCTGGGGTCGTGATCGCCCAGCGTCTCCCTGACGTCTCGATCGAGAAGTCGTTCACCGACAGCAGTCTCGTCAGCGGTCAGAGCTCAACCGCCAGCATCGTCGCCACCGTAGGATCCCAGAACGTGCAGACGCTCACCGTCACCGAGCCGACCGAGGGCACCGCGACGTTCGCCGAGCAAGGAGTGCAGTTCGACGGATTCGGGGACGGTCTCGAGTGGCCGGTCGCCGCGACCTCTGCGGAGATCACGTATCAATACAGCGACTGCGCAGACAGCACGGCGTCGACGACCACGCCCGATACGCTCCCCGAGCCCACCGACGGCTGCACGGTCGACGGATTCATGATCGTGTACTCGGCCGAGGGCGACGGCATCGTCTCGGGCGCGTACGCGGCGATCCCCATGGACATCACGGCGCTGCCGACCGAAGAACCGGTGTCGAGCACCAACGCGGTCGACACCGCCGTCGTGAACACCGGCGGTCAGACCGGCATCGACGACGCTGTCGCACCCTTCACGATCGACCCCCTCACACTCGACACCTCTGTGACGAAGTCCATCACCCCCGCCACCGTCTGGGGGGTGCCAGGAACGGACGCCGACATCACCCTGTCGGGCAACGTCACCCCCGAATCGACGGCCGGGTCCGAGCGACTCGTCATCTCGGACCCGCAGTTTCCGCAGGTCGAGACCGCCTTCTGGGACTCGTTCACCGCCACGGAGATCACCGACACCGACATCCCGGCCTGCACCACTCTCACCGTTCGCTACTGGCAGGAACCCGCGGGGCCGTGGACCGACTTCCCGGGTGCGACCGAGGTTCCTGGCCCGGAGACCCTGTGGTCGTACGAGATCCCGACGGAGCTGCAGGACGACATCGGCGGCATCCAGCTCGAGTACCTCCCCCTCGACGATGTCGACTGCCCTGACCTGCTCGCTCCCGGATTCACCGTGGCCGCGCACATCGGCGTCGACGTGACCGAAGCGGTCGATGAGCCGCAGACCTTCACGAACACCGCGCAGTCACTCGTCGACAACCCGGATGCCGGTGGAGAGAAGACCGACGACGCCTCCGATCAGGTCGACGTGCTGCCCATCGATGGCGGCGACGGACCGGACTTCCTCGACAAGCAGTGGCTGCAGGACGACGTCCCGGCACTGTCGGCGGAGCAGCGGACGGCGCGTCTGCTGTGGTCGACCCAGGGGCTCGACCTCACCAGCATGACCCTCACTGACATCTCTGAAGAGGCCGACCCCACTGACACCGCGGCGTCAGTCTATGACGCGTGGAACCTCGCCGCGATCGACCCGATCACCGCGGCGACCGATCCGCTCATCGCGGGCGACATCATCTCGGAGGTGTCGCTGTATCTGGATGGCACGGGATGGACCGACATCACAGACGCGGCCTGCGCCGAAGGGTGCGAAGGCGAGTTCGGAGGCTACACGCTGAGCGCGGAACAGAGCGCCGATGCTCTCGCGGTGCGGATCGTGATCTCGGAGGGGACAGACGGGCAAGGCGTCGGATCGTCCTACGATCGACGTCCCGTGGACCTGGAGTTCCGGCTGCGCGACACGCTGCGCAGCGACCCCTCTCAGGCGGTGCTGGGCAACTTCCACGACTACACCTACAACACGGGCGAGCGGGGCCTCGTCGACAATGTGGCCAGCGCGCACGGTGTCAACGAGACCACCGGCGTCGACAGCGTCGACGGCGCGAACGACACGATCCTGATCATCGATCAGCCCATCAACGCCACGCTCACCAAGACCTTCGATCAAGACCAACTGGGTCTGCCCTCTCAGGACCCGCCAGCGGACCCGGCGGACTACCCGCTGATCAGCGCGACCCTCGTGGCGACGAACATCTCGGCCGCGCGGGTGTCCGGCATGGTGATCGAGGACCCGACCGCGGGTGAAGCGCTCGCGGACACCGTGTTCGACACCCTCGACCTGCACGACATCGACGCCATCGAGCGTCCGGCCGGCATCTCCGAGGCGGAGACGAGGGTCACCCTGACGCGTGGTGCGACCTCGACGGAGTACTCCTACACCGAAGCCGTCGACGAGCTGGATGCGACGGATCTCGCCGATGTCACGGGGATCTCCGTCGCGTTCCGCTCGGCGGATGGGACCCCGGCGATCCCCGCGAACGGAACCGGCAGCGTCTTGCTGACCTGGCAGTTGCGTGACGTGCTGAGGTCGGACCCCGCGCAACCGGTCACCGTGACCCCTGCCGGCGAATCAATTGTCAACGACGCCCAGGTGCAGCTCGAAAGCCCCGTCCTCGACGGCTGTGCCGACAATCAGTGCGGAACGGGCATCGCAGATGCCGGTGACGAGTTCGCCATCGTCGCCGCGAGCTACTCGATCGAGACCACCAAGACGATCACGCCCGAATCCGTCTACGAGGACGAATCGACCACCTACGTCACCGAACTAGGCGGTCGCCCCAACGGCACCGCGCGCACCACCTTCTTCGAGCTCACGGACAGCACGCCGACCTTCTGGAACACGATGGACTTCGCCGAAGCGGAGATCGCCGTGCCTGCCCCGGTGAACGAAGTCGCCATGGACGTGCTCATCGACGACGACGCGGGTCGAGACATCGAGTACGCCGAGGTCGCGGGTGCCATGGTCGCGACATGCAACGGCGCACCCGTGACCGACGCCGCACCGTGCTGGGTGACCGGCGACTGGGTCGCGTCTCCGGCCCCGTCCACCGTGCAGCTCGATCCGCCGGCTGGCATCGACGCCGAGACGATCGTCGGCGTGCGCTTCAGTGCACGTCAGGTCGACGCGAACGGCGTCGTCCAGCAGTGGGAGCGTCCTTTCAACCCGCAGCTCACGTTCTCGCTGACCACCGAGCGACGCGAGTTCCTGCGCAGTGACCCCGATGTTCTCGTCTCGACCACGCGGCCCGATCTCGAGCCCAATCCGGGCGAGACCGAGCTGGGTGTCATCAGCGACGACGTGCAGTCCTTCAGCACAGCCCAGTTCGGCCCGGATCAGGTCTTCGAGCAGCAGGGCGAGGCGGCCGACTCCACCGTCGTGCTGCATCGCCCGAACACGGTCGAGGTCACCAAGACGCGTGGCTCGTCTGCTCTCGTCAGCGCATCCGGCACGATCCCCTACGTCATCACCGCCACGAACACCGGGCAGTGGGACATGACGGGCTTCGAGATCGTGGACCAGATCGAGGCGGATGCCGAAGGCTCGCTCCTCGTCGAGCCCACCCCGACGGCGTACACGTTCGCGCTCAGCGGATCGGGAGCCCCGGCCGGCGACCCCGGCTTCAGCGCCACACTGGATGAGACCACCGGAACTCTCACGATCTCTGCGCCCGACGACTTCGCCTTCGAGGCCGGTTGGACCCTGACGGTCAACGCGCCGCTGCGGTTCCGCGACGATCTCACCCCCGACACGACCGTCAGCAACACGGTCACCGTCACGTCCGACCGTCTGTTCGAGACCTGCCAGGGCACGACGGTGGTCGACGGCGCCGATCTCACGCCCAAGGACCCGGAGTCGAACACCGCGAGCTGCTCCGCCGACACCGAGGTCACTCCGCTGGCCAGCGCGACGATCTCGGCGAAGAAGTACGTCAAGGGAGCGGCTGCAGGAGACCCGGCCACCACCGACGACGACCTCGGTGTGCTCAACGTCAGCGGTGACGCGGCGGCCTGCGATTCGACGCAGCCCGGCGTGGTCGACAACGGCTACTACTCGTTCCCCTGCGCTCCCGTCACCCGCCCGGGCGGGGAGGCGTCCTGGCGTGTCGACTTCACCAACAACGGCAACACCAGCGCCCGGGTGGTCGCGGCGGTCGACACCCTGCCGGTGGTCGGAGACCAAGGCGTCATCGTCGCTGCGGACCGCGGCTCCCAGTTCCCGGTGACGCTGTCGGGAACGCTCTCCGCCAACTTCGACTCCCTGCAGGACAGCGCCTACGCCTCGTACGGTGTGTACCTCTCGCCGGTCCAACTCAGCCAGTCCTGCAACGACAACGCGATCAAGGTGTTCACGGAGGATGCGGCGGCGGACCCTGCCTGTGACTTCCAATGGACGCTGGCGAGCGACACCACATCGGCCGAGACGCTGGCGGCCGCTCGCAGCATCCTGCTCGTGCTCGAGTACGACAATCCCGACGTGCTCTCGCCTGCTCCGGGTCTGCGCCCGGGAGAGACGCTGCGACTCGTCTATGAGACCCAGACGCCGTTCGTGCTCCCCGCAGCCTCCGCCGTGCCCTCGGGACTTCCTGTCGCGTACAACTCGTTCGCGACGGCATCCCGCTCGAACGCCACCGTCTCGCAGCCCGAGCGGGCCTCGCTCGTGGTCGAGCCGCAGAAGGTGGGCGTCGCTGCAGCCACGGGCCAGCTGCTCCTCGCCAAAGACGTGCAGGCGCCTGATTTCGCCACGGACATCGACCTGCCGGCGAGCTATCCGCTTCTGGTCACCTGCACATCGGGCGGTGAAGAGGTGACGTTGCTGCGTGCCGACGGCAGTGATGCGAGTCGACCCTCGGTCGACGCCGATGGCACCGTGCTGCAGTACAACAGCGAGACCGGGCCGGTGAACCTGCCGCTCTTCTCCACCTGCACCGTCGCCGAGGATCCGCTGATGCCCGGGGTGACCGTGACGGTGGATCCCGAAGACGGCGTGACCGCTGATCGGGACTGGAGCGAGGAGCCGTCAATCTGGGATCCCTACAGCGGCGAACCCGAGCAGTCGGCGATCACCGTGACCAACGAGTACGAGGTCGGTGGCTTCTCCGTCACGAAGAGCGTCGACAACGGCGGCGCGTCCGACGAGAACGGCGACCCCGTCGTCTACACCCGCACATATTCGTTCGAGGCGAGCTGCACTTACCTCGACCAGGAGGCGATCCCCGCTGCCGATCTGGAGTTCACCCTTCAGGATGGCGAGACCCGCACCTTCTCCGACCTGCCGGCAGGATCGGAGTGCGCGGTGACGGAGACCGACGACGGTGGTGCGGCACAGACCACCATCGTGCTCACGGAAGACGGAGAGGCCGGCGACGAGGAGGTCACCGACGAGGCGTCGTTCACGGTTCTTCCGTATGCCGAGGGATCTGCCGTGCTGACCGCTGTCGCCGTCGAGAACTCGTTCACCACCGGGGCCGTCGAGGTCACCAAGTCCGTCGCCGGAGCCGGGGGAGACCTCTGGGGCGACGCGACCTTCACCGTCGAGATGGTGTGCACACTCGAGGGCGTGAGCCCGAATACTGTGTACGTGAACTCGGCGACGCTCAGTCGAGACGACCCCACCTGGCTGGTCGAGGATCTTCCGACCGGTGCCGAGTGCACGGTGACGGAGACCGAAGACGGCGGCGCGAACTCGAGCACGGGGCCGGTCACGGTCGTCGTCGGCGATGACCCGGCGACGCCGGTCGACGCAGACATCACGAACACGTTCACGGTCGGCGCGCTCGAAGTGCAGAAGCAGTTGGAGGGCATGCCGGCGGCCGAGCTCGAGCCTGCGACGCAGGACGAGTACGAGATCAGCCTCGCCTGCACACGAGACGTCAACGGCGTCGCAGCGGACGTCGCGATCCCCGGCGGCTCGGCCCGGACCATCGTCGGTGCCGGCAGCGCCCTCTATCAGGGGCTTCCGACCGGAGCGGCCTGCACGGTCTCGGAGTCCGATGCAGGACACGCGACGACGACCACGATCAGCCCCACGCAGCCAGTCATCATCGGCGAAGGGGTGACACCGGTAGAGGTGTCGATCACGAACGATTTCGAGAACGGTTCGCTGTCGATCGAGAAGATCGTGAACGCCCCCGAGGGCTTCCCCGTGCCCGCCGAGTACACGGCGACGGTGACCTGCGACTGGTTCGGCACCGACGTGCCCCTGGCCGATGACGGTGTCGTCACGCTCGTCCCCGGGGCGGCGCCCGTCGTCATCCCCGACGTCCCTGTCGGCTCGGTGTGCGCCGTCGCAGAAGACGACGCCGGCCAGACGTCGACCGTCGTGTCTCCTGACCCGATCACCGTGTCGGAGGCAGACCAGGTGGTCGCGGTGACCGTGGAGAACTCCTACGAATGGGCGGCGCTCGAAGTCGGCAAGATCGTCGAATCCGACAGCCCCTTCGTGCCCACCGGTTTCGAGTTCGATGTCGTGTGCACCTTCGGTGGAGACGTCGTGGTGGACGACACGTTCACGCTCGACGCCGGGGAGAGCGAAGTGATCTCGCCGATCCCCGCGCGATCGGAATGCACCGTCACCGAGACCGACGACCGGGGTGCTGACGAGACGATCACCTCGGCCGAGGTCGACGGGGCCGACGGAGAACTCGCACCGCAGATCGACCAGGCGACCCGGACGGTGGTGATCCCCGAGCTGCAGCCCGGAAGCGAGACGAGCGTCAACACCGTGACGTACACAAACCTGTACGACGCCACAGCGCTGCTTCTCGTGAAGGAGTTCGACGGCGGCGGAGCCGAGCAGTTCGGGTACGACGAGACCTTCACGTTCACCGTCGTCTGTCAACTCGCCGGCGAGACGGTGCTCTCGGCCTCGGTGGAGCTGAGCGCGGAGAACGGCTGGACCTCGCCGATCACCGACGTGGTCCCCGGATCCGAGTGCACCGTCACCGAAGACCAGCTCAACGGGGCGGACGCCGTCGTGATCGAGCCCAACGACGGCGAGAACACCTCGGTCGGGATCGGCGTCGTTCCCGTGACGGGCGGCCTCGTCACGGTGACCGCGACGAACTGGTACCTCAGCGGCTCACTCGAGGTGACCAAGACCCTCGCAGGCGACGGAGCGGCGAAGTTCGGCACCGCCGCATACGAGCTGCGACTCACGTGCGTCCGTGACGGCGAGATCGTGGACATCCCCGACGGGGGAGTGCGCATCGTCAGCGCCGATTCGCCGACGGCTCTGTGGGAGGGGCTGCCGACCGCATCCGAATGCCGCCTCACCGAGGTCGATGACGGCGGAGCCAGTTCCACGGAGATTCTGAACTCCGCAGGCGAGGTCGTCGCAGGCGACGGCGAGAGCTACTCGTTCACGGTGCAGACGGATCCTTCGATCCTGAGCGTGGAGGACCAGCCGCAACCGGGACTCGAGGTGCGGAACACCTTCGATCTCGCGCAGGTCACGGTATCGAAGTCAGTCGAAGACGGCGGCGCGGTCGCGCAGGATGGCGAACCCGTCGTATACGGGCCCTTCGAAGTCACCCTCGAATGCGTCTGGGATGAGCAGCAGGTCGAGGCACTCGAGCCCATGACCAGAACGATCGCCGACGACGAGACGATCACCTGGACGGAACTCCCGCAGGGCGCCGAGTGCGCGGTCACGGAGACCGATTCGGCCGGCGCCGAGTACTCGACCCTGGTCGTGACGGAAGGCGGTCAGACGGGCGGGACGATCACGGGAACCACGGCGGAGCTCAGCCCGCTCCCCGACGTCGAGTCGCCGGAGCAGACATCGGTGGCGATCACCAACGTGTTCACCACCGGCGAGCTCACCATCGCGAAGATCGTCGACGGCTCCGGCGCCGCAGGCGTCACTCGGCAATTCCCGGTGCGGGTGACCTGCGTGCTCATCGACCCCTCGCATCCCGAACCCGGACTCGTCGTTCACGACTCGACGTATGGGATCGGCGGACAGAGCCGGTCAACGGCACAGATCGACTCTCTGCCCTCAGGAAGTGAGTGCGTGATCAGCGAGACCGACACCGGCGGAGCGACCGAGACCATAATAACGGTAGACGGTCAGGAGGTGCCGGGAGCGTTTACGACGGTCACGATCGCCGACCAGACCATCGGCATCGTCTTCACCAACACGTTCATCGCGCCTTTGCCCACCACCGGAATCGACGCTCGGGCAGCATCGCTCGCGATCGGCGTCGCAATCGCCGTACTCGGAGGCGGAGTGCTGCTGCTCATCTGGTCGCGACGACGTCGCCTCGGATGGCGGGCATCGCCCCTCACCTTCGAAGGGTGAGGCCCCGATTGCGCAGGCGATTCACCGCCGAGAAAGTGGATCAGACGACCCCGCGCGATGCACGGGGCGCGACCCTCAGGAGGCGACGATGGTGCACAACGGTGCGACGGACGCGATCAGGAAGCAGCAGCAATCACTGAAAGAGACACTGCCGTTTCACGACACGCGTGATTTCGAAGCGGCCGACCGTGGATTCCTCGGCACAATCACCCCTGCCGTTGTCCACGACGAGCAGGGCAACGTGGTGTGGGATGCGGACAGCTACGACTTCATCACTGGTGATGCTCCCGACACGGTCAACCCGAGCTTGTGGCGTCAGTCGAGGCTTGTCTCGAAGCACGGACTGTTCGAGGTCGTGGAAGGTGTCTATCAGGCGCGCGGGCTCGACCTCTCGAACGTGAGCTTCATCGAATCGGAAACCGGGGTGATCGTGATCGATCCGCTCATCTCGAAAGAAACCGCCAAAGCAGCCCTCGACCTGTACCGAGAGCACCGTGGAGAGCGGCCGGTGGTCGCGGTCGTCTTCACGCACAGCCACATCGACCACTTCGGCGGCGTCCTCGGAATCGTCTCGAAAGAAGAGGTCGAATCCGGCGCTGTGCAGATCATCGCACCCGAGGGAACGGTCGCGGAAGCAGTAGCCGAGAACGTCTACGCGGGAACGGCCATGGCCCGCCGCGCCGGATACATGTATGGCGCAGCGCTCGAGCGCGGTCCTGAGGGAGCAGTCGGGGCAGGTCTCGGACAGACCACGTCGACTGGAAGGCCGGGAATTATCCCGCCGACGGTCCAGATCGCTCGCACGGGCGAGACGCACACCGTGGATGGACTGGATATTGAGTTTCAGATGGCACCCGGCACTGAGGCGCCGGCCGAAATGCACTTCCTCTTCCCGAAGTACCGGGCCCTGTGCATGGCGGAGAACGCCACTCACACTCTGCACAACCTGTTGACTCTGCGTGGCGCTCTCGTTCGCGATCCGCATGTTTGGTCTGAGTACCTGACCGAGGCGATCGATCGCTACGGCGACAGCGCCGACGTCCTGTTCACCTCGCACCACTGGCCGACATGGGGCAATGCCGAGATCGTGGAGTTCCTCAGTCTCCAGCGGGACCTCTATGCCTACCTCCATGACCAGACACTCCGGATGCTCAACCAGGGCATGACGGGCGCCGAGATCGCCGAGGAGATCCAGCTACCTCCGATTCTTGAGAATTCTTGGCACGCGCGGGGCTACTACGGGAGTGTCAGCCACAATGTCAAGGCGATCTATCAGCGGTATATGGGTTGGTTCGACGGCAACCCAGCCCGGCTCTGGCCCCACCCGCCCAAATCCCTCAGCGAACGCTATGTGCAACTCGCCGGGGGACTCGATCGCATCACCGCTGCGGCCAGAGAGGCGTTCGACGCGGGAGACTTCCGCTGGGCAGCGACGCTGCTCGATCACGCGATCTTCACGGAGCCTGAGAATGCAGCTGTTCGAGAACTCTACGCTGCGACGCTCGAGCAGCTCGCGTACGGAGCCGAGAACGGCACGTGGCGGAACTTCTTCATGTCGGGAGCGACAGAACTGCGAACGGGCAATTTCGGAACGCCTACGACGACCAGCGCACCTGAGATCCTTGCGCAGCTGACCGCGGAGCAGCTGTTCGATTCCGTCGCCATCTCGGTGGATGGACCCCGCGCTTGGGATTTCGATCTCGCGCTCGACTTCACATTGACAGACGAGGGCCGAAACTTCCGCGTGACGCTCCGCAATGGAGTGCTGGTGTACCTCGAGAAGGCAGCAGAAGCGTCATCTGCGCACGCAACGCTCTCATTGACGAAGCCGCGTCTGCTCGCCCTCGTAGCAGGGGACACAGACGGGCCCGGGGTGGAGATCTCTGGCGATAAAACCACGTTTGGGACACTCGCGTCTGTTCTCACGGCGGGGGATCCGTCGTTCAACATCGTGACGCCTTGACTCGGGAGAGGGTTCGACCAGCAGCCGCTCGCGCTGTTGGCTGGGCCAGAGTACATAGGAGGGTGTGAGCCGAGGGGGCGCGCGAATCGCAGGTGACAGCGATGGCTCTGGTTCGCTCATGCCATTGCCGCGTCCGAAACGCTCCTATCGGTCACGTGCTCGGGCTGGCGTAGAGCGACTTGCATCGACTGCTGCTGGACCGTGCGGGCGACAGAAACTGAGCCACGCCGCGCAGGTGGGGTTTGCGCCGATAGCTTGATCGCTCGCCACGCACTAGATAGGCATGGCTCGAACTTTCCCCTGGGCGCGTTAACGACCTTGAGAAGCGGGCTTGGACGGCACCTGTACGTTTCCGCTTCTGCGGCGGGTTTGCAGCCGCCCCGCACCAAGGATTCCGTATAAGGGAGAACGCTTGAGACGCACCATGGCCCTCGGCCCCGCGGAGCGAACAACCGAGGAGTTTCGTTGACGATTCATTGAACGGGTTCTAATGTCGGCAGTATTGCGGGGCCGCATCTGGGATCAATCGAGGAGTGACCGATGAACGCAGGACACAAGGACGCCCAGCGTGACATCGCAGCGCGCGCGTACCATCGCCGCGCTGTCGAGGCGGCCGTGTGGGGCATACCGGTGGTGAACTACGAGCTGATGCGCTCCACGATGGATCCGGCCGGTGACGCCGGGTTCCTGTACTGGTCGACGCTGTTGGATTGGCGTAACCAGACGTTGACGCCGAACCCGGACCTCATCTACTACATGGCGTTCATGGATCCGGGTACGGACGGGCCCATCGTGCTGGATATTCCTGCGGGGACAGACGAACACGTTCTGAATGGCAGTGTCTGCAACGTCTGGCAGGTGCCCTTGGAGGACGTCGGTCGGTTCGGCGCGGACGCCGGCGCAGGTGCGCGCTATCTCATCGTTCCGCCTGGGTATGAGGACGAGGTTCCCAACGGATATACGGTGCTCCGGTCCGACACCAGGCGCGTGTATGCGCTCTTGCGTTCGGTGCTGCCGGAATCGACTCAGGAGTCGCTCACGGCCGGTCTGGAGTACTGCAATCGGATCCGCATCTACCCGTTGTCCGACGCCTCCGCTCCACCGGAGACGCCGCGACGTGACCTTGCCGGTCAGCTGGTTGACACCCGGATCACATACGACCTCCGCTTCTGGGAAGCGCTGGATCGTGTGGTCCAAGCGGAGCCGTGGCTGGACAGAGATCGCCCCTTCGCCGAGATGCTCGCGTTCCTTGGAATCCGACGGGGGGAGGTGTTCGCCCCGTCGCCGGAGCAGGTGTCGCTTCTGGAAGGTGCGGTGCAGGAAGCGCACGAGTTCCTCCGGCATGCGTATGAGAATGAGCCGCCGTTCACTGGCGGCAGCAACTGGTTCTTCCCGGCCGGAACGGACTTCGTCCGTGGCCAGGGCGACAACTTCTCCGATGGGGAGGTGTACCCGTACACCGACCGTGGCGTGATCTATCACATGGCCTTCATCGGCCTGAAGCGCCTCGGAATCGGACAGTTCTACCTCGTCGACGTGCGTGACGGCGACGGCGAGCTGTTCGATTCGTCGCGTGGGTACCGTCTCCGTGTGCCCGCCAACGTCCCTGTGTCGCAGTACTGGTCCGTGACGATGTACGACGGCGACGACCACACGTTCATCCGCGGTAACGACAAGTACTCGGTGTCGTCGCAGACCCCGGGACTCGCGGTAAATGACGACGGCACCGTCGACGTCTACTTCGGGCCGGACGCGGAAAGCGGGCGGGACGCCAACACGATCAGAACCGGTGCGTCAGCGTCATTCGAGCTGATGTTCCGCTTCTACGGCGTGGGCGCCGAGGTCATGCAGAAGCAGTGGTCGCTCCCTGATGTGGAGCGCTTGCACGACGGAGACAGGAGACAGGGATGAGTGCAGGAGAGAGCGTCGACATCCGGAGCGGATTGCCTGATTCGGTGCAGAGAGAACCGGAAGTCATGGCTTGATGCTCGTCGCGTAAGGCGATCACGTTTTGCAGGCGTCTGCGATCGCCGCGACAATCGAGTTCGGATCCCTCTTCAGGAGCAACCACTGCGCCGGGGTGACTAGCTCTAGCGCAGGGCTGCGAGTCGTCATGAATGCGTACACATGCTCAGCCGACCACGATTCTGGGAGTGCCCTCCCGAGCTCCGCGACGCCCTTGAGCACGCCGCAGAATCTGTCAAACTGCCACGCAGGATAACGACGTTTCCGGTTCACGACAAAGTAGTAGAGGGTGCCCTGCTGAGCGCGCCGCCGGACCTGGCGGGCGCCGATCATGAGAAAGTCAGCAGTTTCGTCGTCGCTCCACGAATCGATGACTGCCTCGAGTCGTAGCCGGTACTCGGGACGAAGCCGGAGTCTCGGTTCAGCCGGCGAGTCAACTGGAGGCGCGGTTACATTGCTGGTTGTGCTCGTTTCAGGGGCCGGCGTCTTTGTCGAAATGAACAGATCGCCTTCGGTCTGCAGCACAAATTCGATCATCGTGCGGAGGAGTGCGTCGACAAGTTTCCAATCACGCCCGGAATCTGCTGCCGCTTGCACGAGCCGTCTGAACGCCTCGAGAACTGAATCGAGCTCCTCCTGCGTGACTGCGTCGTGATCACCAGGAGTGCTCTCTCCCTTACGGCGCGAGGAGGGCTCACGCTCCTGTGGGCCGCTATTCACCCTCCACCTCCGAAGTCTCGAGAAACTCGGCGATCTGGTGTGGATCACTCCCTCGCATCAACCAGTCGACGGGAGAGACTGAGCCGCCATCGTCCGCGAGTTCGCGGCGCGGAGTCATCATGAACGAGTTGATCGTGGCCGGCGACCAATCCTTCGGAATGGCGGGGGCGACGATGCCGATTCCCGGTACCACAGCGAATCGTGGTCGCCCCGCGAACTGCCAGGACGGGTATCGCCACTCCGAGTCGCACTCGACAACGTGCAGATAGCCGCGACGAGTGAGTCTACGCAACGACGCTGGCGCGACGCGCAGTAGAGCGCGGGCTTCGACCGCGCTCAGGGAGTCCTCCGACGCGTCTGTCTCCGAGACTGAGCTCGCATCGCCTGACGCGTTGTCGCTCTCGCGGGGTCGCGCGTTGAGCGCGCGAGACTGCTCGCGAAAGCGCGGGCCAACTCTAAGACTACGCGTTACTTGCTTGTCGTAGCCGATGTATCCGCGCCGACGCCACTCGATCGCTACATGCCGACGGAAGTCGTTGCTTCGGCGACGCCGGTCCAACGCGTCCCAATCGGTAGGAAGGCGAGACGGAACTCCACCCGTATCGGGAAGTAAGTGCTCGAAAAGCTCTCGAAAGGTTGGTCCCTGTGCGTGGCGACGACGGTACTGAGCGATGAAGATCGCTGCCGCCAAAGCCCATTCGTCTGCTGGCTCCTCGCTAGTGAACTCTTCGAACGCGTAGCTCCACGCTGCGGGTGGGGGATAGCTCCCCCCTCGCCACCAAGCTGTCCAGGGCATGTTCGCCACGATCACCGTCACAATCGCGGTCGCACGCGTGGGGCCTGCCCTGCGGTGCGACCGCGGTGTCCGAAGGGCGGGCAGCACACGTGCAGAGTGGAACAGATCCGGTGGAAGTCGATTGTTTCGTATGGCCAACGAAATTATGGCATACGTGTAAGCCCATACCAGGCACTCATTATCGAAACGCTAGAACTGTGCACGATGAGGCCGAGGTCCGGAAATCAGATTGGGACGACTTCGCTCGTGAGTTCGCGGTACGGCTTCGTCAGGTCCGCCACGATGCAGGTCTCAGCCAGGAGGATGTCGCTCACCGCGCCAATCTGAGCAGATTCATCTATCGGCAGTACGAACAGGGCGAATCTCGTCGGGGGAGTCCGTCCAACCCCTCGCTTCGCGCTGTTCTGGCCATCGCACAGGTTTTCGAGATCCCGCTCGCCGACCTGCTTCCTGGTTCCATCCCGGATCTGCGACGTCGCTGACGCGCGGTAGGGGAGTCCCTCAAGGCAGTAGCGGGTCTAGAGGTCATGCACCCGGATACCCAACGTCGCGTCTTTCGCCAGACTTTTTACCACGCCAAGGTAGCGAGCGTAGGTCGCACCGGCGTCGCGCGCATGGTTCTCCAGAGTTGTCGCAGAGTACCCGAGAGCTTTCGCGACGATGACCATCGGGGCGAGCTTGGTCAGCTCATTCAGTGCGCCCAAGCGAGCCGCTCGCGCCTGAAGCATGACCTTTATCCTGTCACCGAGGTACCCGGGGTTCAGGGGCTTACCAGGTCTGTATCCGGGGAAGACCAGATCTCCCGAGGGGTGGGCTGCAGTCTGATTGTTCGTCGGATTCGCGTACAGCGTTCTCCATACCTCATCAAACGGCTCGGGGATCGTCATCGGCTCGCCACCGAACTCGATCACTACAGCGTCCTGGCGGACGATGACGTCTTCCCACTTCAACCGAACCAGATGCTCCAGCTGTTGGCCAAACACAAGAATCAACACCCCAGCAGCTCGATCTCGCGGATCCATCGATGAGGGATCCAGCAGTCGCTCACTGGCGCTCTGCTGCTCGAGAATGCCTAGCCGAGGCGCCGTACCTCGCTTATGCCTCGGCATCTTGAGGTCAGTCTCGACCAACCGGTTCTTCCGTGCCCAATTCAGGAACCTCTCGGCCAGCAGCCGGGTTGTAGGTCCTCCGCTCGCCCAAACATCGATGTCGTCCTGCGCTAGCCCGGCGAGGTCGAGGCCCTCGTCTGTGATCCAGTTCAGGAAGTCCACGGCGACTGTAAGGGTCTGCTTGCTGCGAAGAAACATTCCTCGCGTTACGGGTGCGTTCGCGTGCATCTTCCGCAAGTGATCCCACCGGATATATCGGTCAAGAACATTGCGGTGTTCGGAATTGGACAGCCTCGCGGGTAGATCACCCAGCCAGTCGTTGAAAGTGGCGAGATACGAGTCTCGCTGGGGGAGTGCTCCATGAACCACCAGGAGGCCACGAACGTGCTCGCGGGTTGGCGAGGAAGGCAGCTCGTCTATTTGCTCATGCGTGACGTGCTCCGTTGCGGCGAGGCGAGCCAGGAAGTCCTGTACATGAGCCTGCCTGATCCATGTCAACCCGCTGTTGGCTCGCTTCATCGATTTGAGAGCGTCGGCGAGCGGCACGAGCTGAGCCGAAATCTCGCCGGTGTCGGCGCTTGTGAGGGCCTCATCTACTAGAGCTCCTAGCGCGCACCTCCAGCACCGATTGTTGGAGTACAGCTCATCTTCTGCACCGCAAGAACGGCAGTCGACGTTCAACCTAATGCCGGAACATGTTCGGCACGTCGCCCCATCGACGCTCACGCCAGGCAGAATGCCCTCGTGGCCACATTGGGCGCATGTGCCGCGGGTCCGGAACGCCTTTCGCCGACACAAGTGGCAGACGCTTCCATCCGGCCAGCGATTGGCAAGTTGTCGGTGCTCGCCGCAGCGAGAACATGGTTCCGGGTACGCGGCCGGATCCTCGGGTGATCTAGGTCTGGCCATCATCATCCTCTACGAGACGGATACGGTGAGTCAGGGATGGGCCGCCTGCTGGAGAAGGCGGCTTTTCACCGGCTCGCGGAGCGGTTGCGGTTCGTGCTGCTTTCATCTCTACATATGGTTCGAAGAGATCGCCGACGCCGCATTCAAGGATGTCGCACAGTGCCGCGAGCGTTCGCCCAGTGAATTTCTCGGGGGTGCCCGTCACCAGTCTCCACACTTGCGACTCGGAGAGGTTGATTCCGCGTGCCTTCAACAGTGGCATCAGATCCGAACTCTTCCACAGGTTTCGTTGTGCCATGATCTGGCGGAGGTTCCAGTTATATCCAATGCGGCGCTGCTCGATCATCTGTGCCATCCCGGGGAGTACCTGACGTGAGTTGCGCGGCTCGCTTGGTCAGCATCCGCTGCACCTCTTTCTGACGGAAACTCGATGATACGTGAGTGTAGAGGCCAGTCGTCGACGCATTCTTGTGTCCGACTTGCACCTGCACAAATGCCGGATCGTACCCAGCTTCAAGTAGATGAGTGATGTATGAGTGACGCAGGCAGTGCAGTCCAAGGTTCTGCGGTAGTCCGGCCTCCTCCCGCAAACGACTGAAGGAGTTGCCGAAGGTGCTCAACCCCACCCGTGCTTGACGTTCACTTGGCCATAGTGCCGGACTGCCCTCTGACGTCGGGAACTCATTCCGCCGGCCGGGAGCGAGCCACGTCTTCATAAGAGGAACCGCCCACTCGAACTTCGGGACCGTCAAGACTGTCCGCCGCCGCGGGCCCGAACCTTCGGTTCCCTTGCCCCACCGAACAGTCAGCGCACCAAAGACCCCATAATCCGATATGTACGGGTTCGGCCCAAAGTCGGCTAGCTCCAGCATCGCCAACTCGCGTCTGCGCAGACCATATGCGTAGCAGAGCTTGAAGGCCATCGAGTCCCGCAACAGGCTGCGCCATCTCTTCGAACCTGCCGCTCGTTCGCGATCGACTAGGTCATCAATGTAGTCAAAGAGAATCTGCAGTTCGTCATGCGTGAGCGCACGATTCGACGTTGCCACGTCATCGTCAGCGGTATGGCGGGGAGAGTTCCACTCGAAGATGATCTGCGAGGGAACGTCTCCGAAGGTCGACTCGCAGTACTCAGCCCAGCCGTACGCCGGGTTGGTTACGAAGCTGCAGAACATTCCGATGGAGCCGCTGTACTGTCTGAGAGTACGTACTGACAACGGCTTCTCCGCCCGCCCACGAGCCTCGGCAAAGTACTGTTCGACGTCCGCCGGTCCCCATTGCCACGGGAACGCGCCAGCGTGCTGTTGGAATCTGCGTATCGTCGATACCTTTCCCTTGATGGTCTCCACGGTGAGCCCTCGAGCGAGCATCTGTGTCCGCCAACCTTCAACCATGCCTTCAAACACTCGTTCGTCAGCACGAAATAGCGAGATTGACGCGTCACGAAACTGTCGCGGTACGCGTCCTTTCATTTCTTCAGGCATCGGCCGACCTCACAGCCGCGGAAATCGCTGTGAAGTTGACGGAGGGGAGTGGCGCCAAAGATGATTCGCAGTATGCAATCCATCGGGTAGACGGCGTCGACAGATACTGCCAGAATCGCGTGAGATTGTGGATCTCAGCTTGTATCACGCGTGCCTGCAATCCGGTCGATCGAGCACTCTGGTAGATCTCAGTAATTGCACTCTGCGCCCAATGCCACGGGTACGTCTTCATGGTTCTGTGAACAGCGAGCGGTGTGCGGACTTGACGTGCGGCGGCCGATCTGTTGACCCCGGATCTCAGCGAGCTATGCCCCCAGCAATTGATCATTCCTTGGAAAACCGCCTGATCGGAGCGCGCCTTGGGGGTTGCCTCAGGGCTCACGCTGCGCGGAATCGTTGGAGAAGCGAACCAATCCATCTTGCATCCAATCGTAGAAACTTGCATCCAATGCAAGCAAACTACGCCCGACAGGCGTTTCAACGCAAGGAGATAGTGTTGACGAGTCAGATTGAAGCTAGAGCTTTTCCGCTCTGAACCGGGTTTTCTTGTTCATCTTCTGGCGTCCTGAGTTCTTGCATCCAATGCAACTCAGGCAGATCTAACGCCGATAATGCACATTATGTCAGACAGTAAGAGGATGATAGGCATGTTTTGCAGATAGTCCTCCCCGGTACGCGAGTAGTTCATTCCGACTATTTCCTCCTGAACTGGGATTTGATCGCGGGATCACACCTCGCGGGGTGAACGCCGCTGAGCGTCTTCACGGCCGAGGGATTCGCCGCTCGACCTGGCCTTTCGCGGCTATGCCTTGCATTCTTTGCAGTTTGTCTGCAATATTTGCAGACGTGAGGATGGACGCGTGAAGGACAAGCTGGGGCAGGTAACCTATCTTCCGACCGTGGTGTCTGCAGCCGATCCCGATGAGTTCCTCAGCGAAGTTCTAAACGGCTGGAAGCGTCAGCAGCTCGCGCAGAATTTCAGCCTCGAGACCGCCAAGCGGCGCACGCGGTCGGTGATGCGAATGGCCTCATTCGTGGGCAAACACCCGTGGCAGTGGCTACCGGCCGACGCTGATGACTTCTTCTCTCATCTGCGCGGCGTTGAGAACCTCTCACACAACACCGTCCGGGCCTACCAGACGGACGTCAAGTTGTTCCTCGAGTTTGCCGGATCGCCTGCCTACGACTGGAACGAGCGCTGCGGGCAGCTCTTCGGCACAGTCATTTCCCAAGTCATCACGGAGTACAACCGGTCGACTCACTCGGATGAAACAGGTGAGGCAACCAAACGCCCCTTCAGTACCCGAGAGCTGCAGGACTTCTTCGACCTGGCGGATCTCGAACCGGAGCGGATACTGAACTCCGGACGTAAGGGCGCTCTTGCCGCCTGGCGCGACGCGGTCATGTTCAAAACGATCTATGCCTGGGGTCTCCGGTTCAATGAAGCCCGTCACCTCATCCCGGCAGACTTCGCCCACCACATCAGGACCCCCGCGTTCGGCGAATGGGGCCTACTACGCGTTCGCCATGGAAAAGCGAAGAAGGGCTCAGCGCCCAAACAGCGCACGGTCCTGACAGTGTTCGACTGGTCAGTCGACGTGCTCGACCACTGGTCTCGGGTCGGCCTGCCGCGATTCGGCGGACACCGCGCCTCTCCCCTGTTCCCAACAGACAACGGAACCATGGTCGACAACGCCGCACTCCGCCGCAAATTCCACGGGCTTCTCGACGAACTAGGTTTCCCAGCGGGTCTCGACATTCATTCTCTTCGCAGGTCATACGCAACAAACCTGCAGACCGAGCTTGGTTTCGACGTGAGCTTCGTTCAAATGCAGTTGGGACACGAAAACGCGTCGACCACCGGAATCTATACCATCGCGTCGCCTGACTACCGATCTCGCGAACTCGGCAGAGTTCTGTCCACGACACTCGAGCGCAGCAGAGCTGTGTTCCCCTCCCCCAACACGAAGGAGTCCCGATGAGACGCGAAGTGGAGTATCACTGGCACGTTCGTGAACTGATGGCGCGGATGGGGATGCGCAACAGCCGCGACTTAGTCGAGCCGCTCCGGGATCGAGGGATCACCCTCTCAGAGTCACAGATCTACCGAATCGTCGCACAAGACCCCGAACGGATCGCATTCAAGGTTCTCGTCGCGCTCGCCGACATCTTCAGGGTTGAAGTCAACGATCTGGTCACCTACACCGCGACCGACGCTCGCGCCCAGCGCCCGAAGAAGGTCGCCGGGGCCGCTGCAGAGATCCCTCTCATCGAGGCATGCCGCCCGATTCGAGCTCGAATTACCAAAGCTGAGGACGATGATTGAGCCGCGGAAACGCGGCCGTCCGCGCAGCACCGGAACCCTTCTATGCGACCGATGTGAGAACTTCGTCCCGAAGATCCGTGTCCGCTGGCCCGACGGCGCAATCTGCGGCGCTTGCTTCACCGTCGCAGTCAACACTTACGGCGTTTGTGCTCACTGTGCCGGGGAACGAATGCTGCCGGGTCGCTCGCCGTCCGGTGAAGAGATCTGCCGGGAGTGCGCTGGCATTCACACAAACCTCACCTGCGACAGCTGCGGCAGAGAAGCCGAACGTCTCCGCCGCGGGCAATGCGCGCAATGCATAGTTACCGAAGACCTCACCTCAATTCTTAAGCCCAACATTCCCCCCGACCTCCGACTTCATCGTCTGATCCGGGAACTCGCCACGACAAGTCGACCGCGCAGCACAATCACCTGGATGCGCTTGCCTGCAGCGCAGCATCTTCTCGGCATGCTCGGAGACCGTTCGCTCAAACTGGACCACGCGGCCTTCGACGCTCTGCCGCCTTCGCCAGCCGTCGAGCATCTACGTGAGATGCTGACGCACCATCACATTCTCCCTGACCGCGGAGACATCCACCTTGCGCGGTTCCTCCCCTGGCTCGACATCAAACTCAGCAAGTTTCAGGACCGGCCGCATATTCATCAGCCCCTCGAACAGTTTGGGCGCTGGCACCACCTGCGAAGGCTCCGCGCCGACCCGGCACCTAAGAACATGGACTACGCAACGCGCACCGCGAAGCAGGAGATAACGGAAGCCGGCAAGTTCCTCGCCTGGCTAGACGAGGAGCAGCACACCAAGGTTGACGACCTCAAGCAGGAGCAAATCGACCTTTACTGGTCGGAAGGGCCTTCCACAAGGAAACATGTTAGAGCATTCCTTCAGCAACGGAAACTGACCGGACGAAACCGGCCACTCACAGCAAGAGCTCGGACAGCAGAGTCCAGCCCGATGGTCACCGCTCAAGAACGACTGGATGCAATCCGTCTGGTGATCGAGTCGAAGAACGTCATCCCCGGCACCCGATTGGCTGCCGTCATATTCCTGCTTTACGGCACGCCCATCGGCCGCATCGTCGCCCTGCCCGCGGACTCCATCAGGTCAACGCTCGACGGAATGACCATCAGCCTCGGAAGCCAACCAGCCCCTGTTCCTGAACTTCTCATCCCCCTTGTGAATGAGCACCTGAACAACGGCGCCCGCAGTCGCTCCATGAATAAGGACTCGCCCTGGCTCTTCCCCTCTACGAAATCTGGGCAACATATCAGCGCGAACACGCTGTGGAACCGTCTCAAGATCTTTAGCATCCAACCGCTGGCAACTCGCAACGCGACGCTCTTCGATCTGACGAAAGAACTCGACGCCGCCACCCTTGGAGCGCTGCTAGGGTACTCGACTCAGATCATGGCTGCCCATGCTGCTCGCAGCGGCAACATCATGGGCCACTACCCGGTTCTCAAGCTTGAGTAGCCAGTCGGGCTGTGAGCATGCACGAGGGTTAGCCACCCTCTATTGTGATTGAAATTGCGACGTATCCGAGCGCTTGTGTGGATGACCAAGGCTCGCCAGTTCTCTGATGACCATGGGTATCGACGGAGATAGGAGCGATCCGCCCGAGACACTCCCGCGTGTTGTCTAGCAAGGAGAAGCCCGGGTGCCCTCGCTTGGCCAACATCCACTTCTCGATGAAGTCGAATCAAGTACGAGTTCGGCTGCGCACCAGAATCGATGCGTCGCTCAGGTGAAACTCCGTTTCACTCCGCCGCGAGGGCTCGCCGCACGCAATACGCTCTTGCCATGGAGCTGAGATCCGAAACACAGGTCAACCCGGTAGCGGACGAGGTATCGGCCATCACTGCGGTAGTGCGCCCGATTCTCACGGGGATCTTGTGGGCGCTCAAGGGACAGGTCGTCGCAGAGGCTGGCGGACGAGACGGTCTCAAGCTCTTCATGCTTCCACGGCTCCGGAGACCAGGGGATGGAGACTGCGGCATCTGCTTCGAGTACGCGGTCCACGATGCGATGACGCGCTGCGACCCACCCGTGGTCGAGCGAGTCGCAGATGCGCTTGCCCTTTGCAACGTTTCTGGCGAGATGGTCGGCTCAATCCTGTTCGGCGCCGAGAAGACGGGCGCGCAGCAACTCATCGACACCGCGCTTGAGGAGTTGACAGAAGACTCCATCTTGATGTCCGGATCGCGGGGCCGGCCGGTGAAGCTCAAGGGACACGTGAATTCCATCGCAGCCGCATTTCGAAGCCAAGCGACTCGACAGGCCCTTCCGCAGAGCATCAGCGGGCTTTGGAAAGCGGATCTCTTTCTCGGTGCGCCCGACCTTGACAGGTGGGTCGGCACAACGGTCAAGATCAACGAAACCACGCTCGAGCCTGCGCGAGGCCTGCGCGTCGGGGTCGTTCCTACAAGACAGGGTGTGAGCGACGCCGTCCGAAAGGATGAATCACGCAACCTGATTGTCTGCCCTGTGCCGTACGACGGCTCTTTCATGGAGGTGTTCTATATGGCGTGGGAGGTCGTGCAAGCCGTCTTGGATGCAGACGTTCAGATGCCGCGCGAAGTGGCTCTCCCCCGCCCTGCGCAGCGCGAGGTGGCCCGGTATCTCGTCGATAGGCGCGGTTTTCCCGTGGTCGACGTGATCGAGGCATTGGAAGCGTTGTCTCAGCCGCAACTGCTCCTCACATCGGAATCAGTCGCTGAGGTCGCTACTACACGGTCGAGTTCGGATCAGTTGACGACGTCCACAATCATCGCACCACTCCCCTACCATCGCGGTTGAGGAGACCAGTTGGTCGTCGGCGAAGTCAACGACTTTAGCGGGTGCATCGGGCAACCAGCAGGAGCATCGAACAGTGGAGGCATCGCCGCGTTTTGCGGCGTTGAACGAAACAGTTGGAGCCGGGCTGCGCGTTTTTACCGGGTGGAAGACGGTCCAACCACGGCTCCAATCCGGGAGCCTCTACTACCGAAGAGTGAGATCCGGTGGACCCGACGGAACCAAGTCGCACAGCTCGACATCGAAGACCTGCGACAACGCCAGCAGAGTACGCAGGCTCGGATTGGCCGGTGCCCCAGACTGCGCTTCGCCCTTCTCGTAGCGTAGGTACGTCAGTCGAGACAGGCCCGCTCGATAGGCAACCGCCTCCTGGGAAAACCCTTTCGCTTCGCGCAAGCGGCGGATCTGTAGTCCCAGCGCCAAGGCGAAATCACGCCACGCGAGGTCCTCGCTCGTTGCTTGCCTACCCACATATCAAGCCTTCCGAGAAAGCTATGGGTCATGGTTTTGTCTATGTGACATAATTGGGCCTAGCCATACGAAACATTCACTTCATCGACAGACGCAACCGCGTCTCGACCTGCACGTGTGCCGCTGCGCGTCGGCTCCGGGTCGCCTCGATGCGTAGGTCCCGTTCAGGTCGACCCCGATTGTTGAGTAGCAGTGACTGATCCCCGACCGATCTGGTGGAGTGCCACGGAGGTCGATGCTCCCGACGCTTGGATTGCGGCGTTCGAAGCGCTCACCGATGAAGAACGCGCGGATGAACTGGGGCTTGCCGCCGCAATATTCATCGCGCGGGTACGGCGTCGCACCGGACGGGGGCCGACGTTCTCGGAGCTCTTCGCCAACCTGTTCCAGGACGAACCCTTGCACCCCGGATGGCCTCTAGGGCTGACCTACCCCGTTCGAGCGACGATTCACCATGCCTTCCGTCTGCACGTGGCGATCCAGTGGAAGCGAGGTGGCTGGATCAGCTGGGATCCGGGGGTGGAACGTAGCCTGCGCGTGGGTCCGACGTTTCGCGAGCGATCTCGGGCGCGACAGGCAGCGAGGGCACGATGAGAGCTCTCGAACAAGCGTCGTCTATAGCGTTGCCGGACCAGCGGGTCGCGGTATGCGGCGACTGGCACGGCAACGTGGGATGGGCACGCACGATTGCACGGGTGCTCCCCTACCTCGCATCCGACGTGAAGACACTACTGCACCTCGGCGACTGGGCGATGCCGGCGGCAGAGATGGACGAGGTCTTTGCCGAGACCGACATCGACCGCATCCTCGTCACCGTGGGCAACCATGAACAGTTCGACCAGATCACCCCGCTCCTCGACGCGCATCCCGGTCAAGCCGTACGGGTTTCGAGGCTCACCTGGTTCCTCCCGCGACCGGCGCGCTTGACCATCGGCGGCCGTCGGGTGCTGTCCCTGGGCGGAGCCGCATCCGTCGACCGTCAGTCGCGCATTGAAGGACTGACTTGGTTTCCGGATGAGGCTGTCTCCGATGAAAGCATTGCCGCAGCCATCGCAGGCGGCCCGGCAGACCTGATGCTCACACACGAGGGCCCCGCTGGCACGCCCGTCCGTCCGGTCCGCGAGATCCTGCGCACGAATCCTCACCGCTTCCCGAAAACCGCGCTGGAGGCGTCCGCGGCGTCGCGTGCTCGTATCGCCGAAGTGTGGGACGCGGTGCGCCCCGAGCTGCTCGCTCATGGGCACATGCATGTCGCAGCCGGAGGGAAGACCGAGGACGGCCGACGCGTCGCCAGCCTCGGGCGAGATGGACACGAGGGGAACCTCGCGATCCTCGACATGACCACGCTGAAGATGACGACGCCGAGTCTTGCCATCATTCGCGGCATGACTGAGCGAGCCGACATCGACCGCGACTGGCGGATCCGCAATGTTGCCGAGTCGCTACACGATGCAACGTTGGACGGGGTCAGACCCTCTCGCGAGGCCCTGCGGGACGCAAGAGACTACATTAACGGACGCCGCACACTCGAGGAACTCATCGAAGACGTCCGCCGGCGCCACACCCGAAATCCTGAGGAGAAGCCTTGACCGACGACGAGCCAAACCCCTGGGCCCGGATCGTTGGTCCCTGTCACACGGTGGCGAGTATGGCCCGCACCCTCGAGCGCACGGAGACCGAGGTCGTGGAAGCCGGAGGCGACCTACGGCTCCTCATGCTGCACACGTCCGACGACGTCTACCTGTTCCCATCGTTTCAGCTCCAGGATGGGAACATCGTCGAGGGGTTACAGGAGGTTCTCCGCGTCCTCGAGACCGGGACCGCGAGCAGATGGACGTGGGCGCAGTGGTTGAACGTCGCATTGCCCGAGGAGAACCCGCCTCGCAACATTACGCTCCTCTACGACGGGCAGCTTGAGGAGGCGCTGCGGGGCGCCCGTCACGTTGCCTGGTCCTGGAGTTCGTGAGCAAATCAGACCCTAGCGAAATGAGCGTTTCGCGCGGGCTATTCGCTAGCGCTGTCTCGGCTCCAGAATGGCACGGTGACGATTCGTAGCATCAGCCACCAGGAGTACAGCCCCACGACCGAACCGCGCATCGAATCTACAACGAGACCATGTGCAACATTGTGCCGAAGGTTCGCACCGAAACGGCCGGCGAACACAGTTCGCAGTTCGTAGATGAGGTCCGCCCCGAACACGTCGGCGGCTTCGGGCTTGTCGAGCAGCGCTGGCAGGGCGATCTCGTCGTCAATGCCATCGCGGTCGAGATGGGTGGTGAGAACCCCGGCACCTTTCAGGTGGTGCCGAACCAACGCTTCCATCCGAGGGACAAGGATGTGTACGGCAGCGTCGAGATCCATATTCCAACCGGCGTACAGTCCCGAGGCAAACAGTTGCTCCTGCCCGGACGGAACGATGGCAGAATCGAACGCCAGCTGAACGAAGTCGCTCTTACTCAACGAGTGCTCTGCTCGGGCTATGCGCAGCGCTGGGAGAATCTGACCCAGGACAGCGATACTACGGCGGGTGTGCGCGAGCTCTCCCATCTGGCGTTCGACAGCTTCCTCAGCCGTGGCCTTGTCCGCGACGCGCCCATCGTGCGTGAGGCTGGTGGTGGGGAGCATCAGCATGAGGGTGCTATCGAGAATCTGTTCCGCAAGTTCGCGTTCGGCGGCCTCCGTCGTCAGGCTCGCGACCTGCGCGAGACGGAGCAGTGCCTCGCCTGCACCGACGCCGGTCACAGCACGGCGGGCAGCTTCCGCATACTCGGCGAGCGACAGTTCCGGAGACGTGAATTCCGTCATCGCGTCAACGGCCTCTTCGCCAAGTTCTGCGATTCGAGAGCGTAGCTCCGCGATACGACGTTCGACGCTCAAGCGCTCTCGATGCTTCCGAGGGATTGAGCGCAGGACTTGAACCGCGGATTCGAGGAAGGAGGCCGCGACAAACGCGCTGCGGGCGGGCGCCTCAAGTCTCGCATCAGCCTCGGCCACCCACAGGTCCGCGACTTCCGCGGTGAGGTCTTGCTTCGAGTCGTCATTCTCCTCCCACAGCTGCAACTCTCGAATTAGGTTTCGTTCAAGGCCGTGTTCCCGCGCAGCGGTCGCATCTCGCCGCGCTGTGTTGATGTTGACTACCACTACGTCACGGTCGTCGGATGATGGTCGAGACACTCTGAGCAGCTCGCAGAGGGTAAGAAGTTCCCCGGGCGACGACGCACCTGCGTCGAGCGACGCGCGCGCGACCGCGCGCACGCGGGCTATCCGCTCTCCCTTATCCGAGCCTTGGAACCTCGTTGATAGCTCCAGTGCTCTGTGGAGGAAGTCATCCGCATTGCGCCAGTCGACGATGGATGCGAGCTCCAGGTACGCGTCAATGGCGACGTGCACATGTTCAATGCGCTCTTTCCCCTCGGTGAACTCCCACAGCACGTCATGCACTCGTGCAGTCACTGCGACGTTGGCGGTCTTCACCGATTTGAGGAGCGTGATCTCTTCGCGAGTGATGTGAGCTGTCGTGAAGGTGGAGGCACCGGCGAACTCACCGAGCGGCTGAAACCTTGCCCGATCTGCCCCATCCCGGGTGAGCATCATCGACGTCACCTTCGCCAGAATGCCGAACTCTGGTGAAGCGTCCGCGCGTTCGCGGAATCTGGTGAACAGTTCAAAGTAGTCGGTCGAGTCGCCGGCAACCGAGTCGACCGAGTTCGAGTTGTCGTCTGCCATGCGACCACACTATTGGCCGGCGCGAAACCACCGGCGGCGACTTGACTCGGTTCGAGACGCGCTGTCAGCGTTGCGCAGCGGTCGGATCCTGTCCCCCACCCGCGACTCCGAGGCTGAACCGTGACCGATGGCGGGTCGGACCCACGGGCTGAGATCGTCGGCCCCTAATACCGGCCGCCTCGAGGGAGCTGTCAGGGAGGCACGACACGATACGTGATCGTGGAGTTCGTGGCGACGAGGCTACGCCCCCTCAATTCAGCCCTTGAGGTCTCGTGCAGCCGAGCCGTCGCGAATCGTGCTGCGTGTCAGCCGAGTAGTTGCTTCGTTCGCATCGGCCCGCACACGCCGATCTAGAAGACCCCGTTAGCGACGTCCGCAGGTAACACCGTTACGGTCTCTATGCCTCAGGAGAGCGGGCTCGACGCGTAGCATGGTCCCGCCAGAAAATCGAAGCCCACCACAAGAGGTCAGCCGATGCCCGACCGGCCCAAACGTCACCATACCGTGCCTCAGTTCTACCTTGAACGTTTCTCGAACGACGGGATTCTTGCAGCGGTGAACGTGCAAACCGGCCGCCAACACGGCTTGAACAAGATCAACGCCTCAGCGGAAAGCAACTTCTACAAGGTCGCGGATCACCCTGAAGACGCGATGTACTTCGAACGTGCACTCGGTCAATCGGAGACGGCCGTGTCCGCGGTGTACCGAGACATCGAGGACGGTCGGTGGCCTCTGCCGCCGGATCGCCGGATGCTCATGGCGGATTTCCTCACGCTGCAGTTTCTCCGTGGTCAACCGCACCGCGCCCAGATCAGTTCGGTGATCGACGCGATCCTCGTGCGGTTACGAGAGGAGGACCCCGCGCGTTTCGCTGAGGTGATGGCGCTTCAGGGTGCTCCATCGCCTCAGATCGTCGGGGGACCTGTTCCAGATCAGGTCAGCGCAGCCGTCCATATCCATCAGATCACCACGCTTCTTCCGAAGTTGCGGCCGTTCATCGCGGGTCGCCCGTGGGTGCTGACTCGCTTCGACGAGCCGTCACTTTTCACATCCGATGAGCCCATCGTGCCGCTGTCCCAACCTGGCGTTGAGCAGACGGAAGGACTGGGAGTAGAGAACGCTTTCGCGCTGCTTCACCCGATCTCCCGCACCCTCGGCCTTGCGATGTATCGACCGAAACCGGGGGAAGTTCGAGGACTGGTCGACGCGGTGTTGGACGGCAAGTTCGACGACTTGAACGTTGATCCAGAAATGGCTGGGGTCTTCAATGCGACGACGGCGACCCACGCCCACAGGTTCCTCTTCGTACACCCAGATGACGTTCGATTCGTGCCGGAGGACATCGCTGGCCTCTCTGCACGAGGAGGTCGGATGACGGGTGCGCAGCTTCCCGCCGAGTTGTTCTCCCGCGAATAGCCACGCGACCGGGAAGTCCGCCGAACGAGCACGTTGGTGAAGCGACGCATCGCTTCACCAACGTGCGGTCAGTCAGCGAACCTCGTCTGGCACGTGCACGCCGAGGCGCCTGTTCCAAAGACTGGGGTTCTTGACTCGCGCTTCCGCGACGCGCTCGGTAGCGACGGCGACCACTGTCGTTGACTGTTGCTCGGTCGCAGCAGCGATGACGGTGCCTAGCGGGTCCACGGCGACACTGTGTCCGGCACTGATCGGACCGGTCTGGGAGACGGCCACGACGTAGCAGACGTTCTCGGTTGCCCGTGCCTGCGCGAGGACCCGCCATTGCGCTTCCTTTCCAGGGACCGCTGCCCATGCGGCCGGGATGACGATGACGTCCACCCCCGCGTCGGCGAGCAGACGTGCACTTTCCGGGAAGCGGATGTCGTAGCAGGTCATAAGCCCGATCTGCACGCCATCGAGGTCGAAGGAGAACGGCTGCCGGTCCGCTGGCACGGTGTAGTCGGACTCGCGGAATCCGAAAGCGTCATACAGGTGCGCCTTGCGGTAGACGCCGATGAGATCGCCGGCCGGTGAAACTACGACGGTGGTGTTCGCCACCCGGCCACGGGTGTCGTCGGTCCTTTCGGTCATGCCCGCGACGATTGTCACTCCGTGCTCTTGAGCGAGTGCCCGCAGTTCGGCGACGAAGGCGCCATCCAGTGGTTCCGCGGCGTCCAGCCATGGCTCGCCGGCAGTGGCTACGGTGAACATAGAGTTCTCGGGGAAGACGACGAGGTCAGCGGATCCTGCGGCATCCGCGACCGCTGCCCTGATTGCGGCGAGGTTGACGGACTTGTCGCTCCCGGCAGCGAACTGAGTGAAGGCGATACGCGCGTCAGCCACGGTAAGTCCCTCCTGCAGATCGAGTTCCCGGCGAAGTCATCACCCAAGAGCCCGTAGATCTCCTTCAGCGAGTGGCGGCAACGCCAGGCGGATACTTGCGAGGAGCCTCTGCTCCCAGCATGATGTTCTTCTCCGTAGTCGACGGTCGCTGACGGCTGCGGGCGAAATCGCCGAGCGAAGCCGAACGGCCGACGGCGAATCTCCTCTAAGAATCAGTCAGCCCTTCGACCTCATTGCCCCACCCTCAGCTCCGAAACACTTCACCGATGCGATAGCGTGCCGCTCATGTCTGATGCCCCGCTTTGGTTGCAGCTGCTAACTATCGGCCTCCCCGCCGCAGCGAGCATCATCGCCGCGATCTCAGCTGCGCGCTTCGCCTCGCGCGCCCGGCTGGCCGAGGGCAAGGCGGCGAGGCTCCTGGCGCTCGAGGAGCGAACTGCTCAACGCCGAGGGGAGGTCTACATACCGTTCGTCGAAGCGTTGGGCAACATGCTCGTCCCGTCCCGCCAGGCAGAGACTGTGGCCACGATGGAGCCCGTCATGCTCAACTTCCAGAACTTCGTCATGATCTGGGGATCCGACAGGGTCGCAACGGCCTTTTACAGGTTCCGCCGTGCTTCCACCACGAGCCCGCCTGCCCCAATCATCATGCGGCTTGCGGCCGACCTGCTTCTTGAAATCCGGCGCGACCTGGCGTGGCCCGAAAGCCAGATTTCCGCACTCGAGGTGATGGGCTCGCGCATCACCGACCTCGAGAAGGGCGGCGACCTAGAGCAATCCTTCACGATGCCGTTCGATGATCTCGTCAAGCGCGAGAGCTGGACTCCTCCCTGGTGACACCGGCGCTCACCAGAGCCGGCGCACGGTTCAGGCGACGTCCGTCGACAAATGTCGGCGTGTCAACGTGCGACGACAGATGCATCGTCGACCCATCGGGCGAGAACGCTGAACGCGGCGAGTTGTTCAAGCGCGGTCTGTTCGTGCAGTTCGCCCTCGTCGTGAGAGACGGGGTTGCGGATGCTCGCGTAGCAACCCTCGGCGAAGGCCATGATTCCGCGGCGAAAGCTGCGGGCCGTCTTGCCATCGTCGTCGCCGTGCGGGCGGAGCCGCGCGGCGCCCAACGTCGGCGCGTCGTTCGTGAACGCTTGTCGGAAAAGCTCAGTTTCAGCTACGTCACGGCGTCCGAGCTTCTGCTGTGCCCGGGCGTTGACACCGACCGACGCGGCGCGGACGGCCTCGCGGTAATGTCCCGACTGCCACAGCGAGCGCGCGGAATCCCAAACCCAGGGATGTAGCGCCGGCCCAATAAGCCGAGGGCCTGCCGCATCGTCAAGACGCTCGCGGAGTTCCTCACCCAGTCGCAGCTCGACAATCGCACGCTGTGCTGCGTCGCGAGTTGGGCGCAATACGTCGAGGCTCGTTGTCACGACACCAGGCCGCCAGCCGGGTGTCGCCAGATTCAGGATCTTTTCGGCGACGAGAGTTCGCTCAATGAGACCACCAGGACCACCCTGTGGATACTCCATGTCTCCGCGGTAGGTCGGCCGTTTGCCGCGCCCATGGTCGCTCAGGACCGTGGACGCGCGGATGAACGACTCCAGCTGCTCGATTGCCCACACCCTATCCATGCTGCTCAACCTACTCGAGCAGATGACTTCCGCGAACCCGACGCGTCACGCGTCACCACACCAAGCAACCCTGACGGCAGTGAGGCGCGCGGCTAGGACTTGTACAGGAGCCGGATAGTGGCACTCGGGTGCACAGCAACGAGAAACGACTCGTGACCGAAGGCTTGAACCGCTGATCTGGGACATCAGGGCATGCGAACCATAGGCGCGCCTGCTTCGGACTCTCGCGTGGACCGCGGCAGGGGTTATCGAGGCCGGAAGGCCGATCCCCGTCTTTGCCCCTAAGGCGAGAGATGGGGTAGACGTTCTACCCGGCCTTCGCGCTCTACGAGAACACTCATGCCAGGTGCTCCAATCCGCGACGCCAGATCCGCTGAGCCAATACCGCGCGCCCCACAGACTGCCATGGTGCGCAGACCCCCCGCGTCAGCGGATTCGCTTTACCGACAAGAACTCCTCACCATTCTTTTGCGGGAGTTGGTAAACATATCCGCGCTCTTCGAGACGTCGGAGGAATCTGCGGTGTGTCTTGTCGGCCGGGAACTTTGGCGAGTTCAGATTGAGATCAAATATCGCGGCGTACGGCTCACCCAGTTCACCAAGGATGTAGAAAGCCAGGTCCCAACTGTCCTCGTTGACATCCAGGAGCATGATTCTGAGGATGCGTACGGGCTCGGTCGTATGGCTAGCCAAGGCGGCAAGGTCGGTAGCAAGTACGCGGGACCCGTGTCTGTCAGCGAATGCGACTAGGGCGTCGGCGGCGGCACTCGTGTCTCCTCCAGTGGACTCGAATAGGAAGGTCACGTGCTGAAGCGCCTCTTGCTTGGTGCCGGTCGAGATCGCCCGGTTTGCGAGCAGCGCCGGAACGTCGCTGGTACTTACGAGTGGAACGGCGAGTTCCCACGCGCCCTCGGGGAACTGCTCGAGTAATGCTTCTCGCAGCTCCCATGGGCTCGAAGGCTTGACGATGCTTAGGAGCTCATTCGCGCTGACATACATCGCGCGGGTGAGGGCGGCCACCAGAGCCGCGGGAGCCTTGGCGATAACGGATATGTCTAGGGGTTCCTGGAGCTGGAAGGACCCGAGAATCTCGACGACAATCTTGGGCGGAAGCTCGTCGGAGTGTGCGGTTGCAAGCTCAACGATTCGGTTCGCCAGCCAGGAGCATTCTCCTGACGTCGCCGTAGCTGAGTCCACCCGACGCTCGTGAACGAGAAACTGCGCGACACTCACGGGGAGTCTGCCAGCGCTCGTAACTTCGGTGAGGTTGCGAACCGACGGTGCTGCTCGGAACGTGCTGAAGAGCGCGTCGACTACACGGGGCGGCAAGTCACGAACGTCATCTACGGCGACGTCTGCCGAGGCAAGCTCAGCGACCGCACGAAGACTCGCACGAGCGGACTCATTATCAGCAATCTGGTCATCGAGGCTAGTAAGCACATCCAACAGGCCGGCGGCGGCCTTGATGGAGAGGTCGACCTGGGAACCGTCTAGAGCCAAGTACTCGTCAAGCCGCTCGATAACTGCGTCGTAGAGAGGTCGGTTGGCATGCATCAGCCCGTCCAGTGCCAAGGATCCCAAAGGAGTCACATCGTTGAGGACCGCTAGGTTGTGCGACGTAAGCGCGAAACCCCTGAGCTGCAAGATGACGTCGCGTGCATCCATGGACAGCCGTTCGACGTCTTGAATTGTCACCCCCAGTCGCACCACGGCCGCGGCCGCGTTGGCGGCTACTTGCCCCGCTTCCCTCAGAACCTTGAACTCGTCCTGACGCTGAGCCGCGTAGACCCTAGCGGCAACCAAGTCGGAGTTCGAGAGTGTCGAGATCCGCACGACCCCGAGAGCTCGTCCAAATAGGTCCAAGCATTGGGCGGGTTCGAAAATCGCGGATCGCGCTAAGTAGTCGAGGATCGCCCCTGAACTCCGGGCCAACGCCAAGACCAACTCCCGCGACGCATCTGCACCGCCACTTTCGACCGCGTTGGAGAAGTACGCGTCGAGGAAGGTCTCATCCTCAGGTGTCATCTGGACGAGTTGCCTGACGACGCGATCCGCCGAGCTGTAACGATGGGCAAGGAGGTGGTCGAGGACGAAGACGTTGACCATCCCCCTTCTGGACAGGATGTCCTCGGTGTACTCCTGGAGTATCTGGTCGACGTCTGCGCCAGAAATCGACGCTCCGACAGTCCTCACTGGATTCTCCAGCACACCGTTCACGAAGCTTCGAGCGGTGACGCTGATGTGCTGGCCGGCGTACTCCGTGATAAGTAGGGCAAAGTCTCGCGTGAGCATGTTGCGAGATATAAGCCCTGGCACGAGCCCCTCTCCGAAGCGTTTATGGACATATCTGGCAAAGTTGTAACCGTCGAATGACGCGAAGCGGCTGTCTCCGCCCGAGTTGGCTGTGTAGGCATACTGGGCCATGTCGTAGAGCGATCTCCACGTCGCGTGTTCAAGAGCGGTCTGCTCTTCCCTGAGCTGCTCGCGTTCGAGCTCTATACCGTCAGAACTCGTCTGCCGCGCGAAGTTCAGGGACATCCCGCTGACAGCTTCCACGACCTCGACCGCCATGAGGCTCCCGTTCGAACCGACTCGCAGCGTTTCGCTGGCGATGTCGCGAAGCACATCTAGCGACGTTAGCTGCTCCTCGGTGAAGTAAACGCCGGTGTCGAAATTGCTGAGTGAAACGCCCAGGACCTGGCAGCGGGAAGCAAGCGTCTGCCCGAAGCGGGCAGCGTGTTCGCGAAGACGATCTGCTGTTGGTACCTCGAGCCGCGCCGTCACGGCCGCGAGATGCTCTGCGCGCAGCAGCGCCGCGAAGTCGCGGGCGTGATCGAGCTTGCTGGTCCCCAACCGAATCATCTCGAAGTCCGCGGGGTCAGCATTCTTGTATGCGATGAGAGCGAACAACCGGTCCGGATCGAGTTGGTCGAGCGACCTTCCCGGCCGGAGTAACCTCTCCCGGTAGATCTGGAACTCGTTGCGGATGTTGCGGAGTTGCCGTAGATCCGGAAAGTACTGCGCCACCGCCTGTCGCAGTTCGGAACTCACACCGTGCTCACCAAGACTTTCGAACTCCTTCGTCAGCGTTTCGCGCGCATTGCTGGGGGTCACGAACGGAACGACAGGAACGATGAGATCGAAGAACTTGGTGCGGACAAACGGGTCGGTGTCGGCCCCTTCCAGGGCACTGCTCGTGGGCACGGGAATCAGTGAATCCCGAACCGCATAGATGAACACTATGGGACCGTCAACCAACGGTCGGTGTTGACCTCGGTGCCCACCTCTCGACTCTCGCAAGCGGTCCAGAGCTGAGAAGACCAAGCGCGGTTTCAATTGCGCAGCGTTGTTGAGCAGGAGGTTGAGAGCGCGCAGGCTCGCGAAGATCTCAGTGCCTCCGAACCGGTCCATGTCCTCGAAGACGACCACTCGCTTCTTCGATAGTTGGAAGAAGTAGACGATCTCGTCCAGGTACTTATCGAAGTAAGTGACTTCTTCCTTGCTGATGGTGAGACCCGTCGGCCCTGCCTTGATGTCTCGTATGGACCACTGACCCGCCGTAAGAACGCGGAACGTGAACGCCAGTGCCGTGACGGCGATGAACGTCGCCGCAGACATTGCCAGGTCAAGCGTCAGCTGCCCGCCGCCGAGAAGAACCACGGCTACGGCCACTATCGTCTGCAGTGCAACGCCCACGACGCCGACACCGAGCGCCCATCCGATGGAGCGCACCCATCGGTCTTTCGACGCGCGCGGGAACTTGGAGGCTCGAGCACGAGCAGGATCCACGACGTACAGCAGTTGCTTGACGATCTCCTTCTGGAAGTCGCCCTCATCAGGTTCCGACGTGGCACCCGACGCAGGCAACGGAGAGAGCGCAACTTCCACGACCTGGCCGGGGAACCGGTCGACGATGCTGCGTAGGATGCTCGACTTGCCGGACCCATACGACCCGGCAAGCGCAACGTTCGATACCTCACCGCCTCGAATCGCCTGTTCCAGCGCGTCCGCGTAGGTGCCATGTCGATCTGCGTTGTAGTCAGGGGTCAGAGGGATGAGCGGACGCGCGCGCTCGCTCCCGCTCGAATCCGCGCTCGGCGCTTCGTTGACGTCCATTCGCTCCCGCTTTCTCTGCCGCGCGCGAAACGCGAATCGATGGATGAACCCTCTATTCATATCGAAGTCGCGACTTCTCTGCGCGCATCGCGAAGATCGTCACCGGTTGCTCGCGCAGCGAGAGCTCGCGGTCTGTCAGCGATTCAAGCGGTACCGCGCGTGCCGCCGCAAGGCTTTCACGGTGTTGGGCGCGCATGTCGTAATGCGCCGCCAGCCGCGTGCTTGACCCCATGCCGACTCCTCTCCCGGCCTTCGTTTAGCCGTAGCAACCTTCGAACACTTGTTCTATTCTTGATGTTATGCGGACGGCTGCCACTCACCCACCTGCCACCATATGGATGGTCCACGACATCCCCGCGCGGATGGTGTTCGCGGGGCGCCGATGGAAAGTCTCGGACACACCCACCCGGCTGCGCGACTCGATCTGGAGCGCGTCGCAATCGCGTCACCGCGGACTCTATGGATGGAGACTCCAAGCCACTGACGACGAAGGGTGCTCGTTCGTCTTCGACGTCTTCAAGGCCGAAGACGGCTGGCACGTGCATAGAAGTTACGACTGACCGCTACCGAACCAGAACCGGAACGCACGGCCACTCGCTAGTCACATACGCCAGCGACCTACGGCCGCTCCGGACTAAACCACCGAACCGACGCCAACCGAATGCAAACGAATGACCGATCCCCTGTTCTGGCTGCCTGACCACCAGCACCACGCGCTCTACACAGTCGCTCATGTCGATGCCACCATCGACAAGATGGCCGGCATTCTCGAGACCTACCTTCGAAGCCCCGGCCCGCTCGATCTGCGTTCGCGGTTGACTCCAACTCACGAGGAAGTCGTCCTCGCTGGCATCGCTCCGCTTCCCGAAGCGGTGCCCCGCCTCTTTGCGGACGCACTCAATCAGCTGCGGAATGCGATGGAGCACACGCTGGGAGCCGAGCTTCGGCATCGACTCACGCGGGAACTCACCCTCGACGAAGCTCGGGCAGTCGAAGTTCCATCTACCGGTTCAGAAGTTGCCTTCGACGCGTGGACTCGACACAAGCACCGCAAGTCGCACGAACTGTTGGCTCGCGGTAGCGAGCTTGGAGAGCGGCTTGCTCGCTTGCAGCCGTGGAATCGCCGCGACGTCGACATGCATCCGCTTCGCCGACTCGTCACACACACGAACGCCGCCAAGCACCAGGCGCCGACCGTCACGGCAGTGCGTGTGGGGAAGGTCATGCACGATTCCGCCCCTCGCGACGAGCCCACAGAAGCTCATGAACTTGGGGGGCGTCGGGTCAGTCATCGCTGCCGTACCCCGCGGCAAGGTTGAAGGGATCTCCGTTTGGCCGCAGGTCGCTGTCCGACGCCCTCACACCTCCGAACTCCGCGCCCTGATGTGGGAGCTACGAGAGATCGAAGAATGGGTCAGGCGAATCGCACTACCGATCCTGATTGCGGGTCGCGTGGATCTTCCGGAGCTGCGCCCACGTCTCGATGTCAGTGCAGGGTACGAATCCGCGAACGACGCATGGATGGTTGCGGGATCAGACTCAGCAGCGCTTCGCGCTAGCCAACGGCTGCAAGCGACCGCGCTTCGCGTGGACATTGCGCAGATGATGGTTGCTGAAGACGGTGAGGCGAGTCGCGAGGAGTACACACGTTGGCTTGCCGGCATTGGAGACGCGAGCGTTCTCGCGATGTTCCACCCCCTCGGAGAAGCGGCAAAGCGGCAAGACTTCGACGCCATCATGCGAATCATCGGAGGATGGCGAGCCGCAGCACGCGCGGCAACACCGGGCAGAACGAAGAGCGCTTGACTGCGGACTCCTGTCAGCCAGCCACCTCCGGTTTCGACCGCAGCCGCGCCCGAGGCGGTCGCGCGCCGTCAACGCTGCTCACTCACTTCAAAGGCCCACGATGGAGCGACGAACAGTCGCCCGCCCTCCTGGTGACTTCGACCCCTGAAGGACCTCAGCCTTCAACGCTCACGACCGCCGGCGGAATGAGGGCGAATAGTCCCCGAAGTGATACGCCGGATATCCAGTCGCGTCTGGATCGACCTCCCCTTCGCTTGTAGATCAGCGGTGTCGAAGCCAGTCATACTCCCATTGCTGTCACGACTAACCGGCGCCCGCAGCGGTGAAGACGCCTCCGAGTGCGCCCCGCACCGGAGTCAGGTGTCTGCGGGCTGCATCTGGCTGTTGAACATGTGTCCGCCTCGCTAGGTCACCATGGAGTGCCTCGCAGGTCGATGTCGCCCAGCGGCCACGGATCTGCGTCAACACCCGAGCCGGCCGCGAAGACGAGTATCGGCCCCGCTGAAGAGGTCACCGTTTCGTTCGCGTCGACCATCGACACATGACGCTCCACGGCATTCACCCGCGACCAACCGGTGCGCTCGTAGAACGAGGCGACCTCCTCACGGCACCCGAGGTAGCCGAAGTCGACTCGATCGTCGTCGCGCATCGCCTGCTGGGCGTGGGTCATCACACGCCGGCCGACGCCGTCGGATCGCCAGCCCGGATGAACCAGTACTCCCCCGGTTCCTGCGACCGCGACGTCCCGTGCGCCGACGCGTATGAGGCGCCGTTGAAAGCCGACGTGCGCGACCGCGATCGAGTCACGGAAGAGCACCGTGTGGACATCTGCCGGCGAATACCCGTATGGGCGGTCAGGGTTCCACTCTCCGTACTCCGCTCGGTACTCACGATCGAAGAGTTCTCTCAGCCCCGCCGATTGCGATTCGGACAGGGCATTATGCTCGACGACGGCGACGTGGTCCGTCATTCAGAGACCGCCGTGCGTCGGAGCGACGACGGTGGGCGTCGGATTCAGCGCCGTCACTGTCAGGATGTCCCGCCCGTGCTCGCTCGCGGCGCGATCATTGCCTGAGTCCACGAATCCGAGCTTCGTGAGCACGCGGCGTGAGGCGACATTCCATTCCCAGACGCTTGCCCACGCTCGCTCGTGCCCCGCTGAACCGGCCCACGTGAGAACGGCCGTGGCGGCCTCTGTCGCATACCCGCGATTGTGGGCGCTGCGCAGGAGTTCGAAGGCGATCTCCGGCTCGCCCTCTGCTCCGTTGCCCTCGAAGATGAGTCCGCAGTAGCCGTAGACCTCGCCGGTCGCGGCGTCCTCTACAGACAGCAGGTCGGAGCGCTCCCTTCCCTTGTTCGCGATGTCGGCCGCTATCTCGGAGACCGTGGGGCGGCCGTCAGCATCGAGCTTCCGGTGAGCCGGCACGCGCTCGTCGCGTTCGGTCCACAACCGGTGGAAGACCTCCGCATCCGTAACCGCCTGTGGCCGGAGGGTCAAACGGTCGGTGCGGAGCGTCGCCCCGCTCAGCGCGCCCCGCGCCCGGAGGTCGGCGTTCATACTCATGTCGCCGATCCGGCCTCGACGAGTTCGGCGAGAGCTGATGTGACCGAGCCCCAGCCCTCGAAGAAGCCGAGGCCTTCATGCAGATTCCGGGCAGCGGGATCGCCATGACGTAGGATCACGCGGTACGTCGTGCCCTCGGCATGTTCGTCGAGGGTGATCTCCGCCGTCATCGAGACGGGTTCCGGCTTCGCCGGACGCCAGGAGCTGTCGATGGCGTTGGTGAAGACCAATCGTCTCTCGGGCTCCACGACGAGGAAGATCCCATCCGTATGTGGGATGTACTCCCCCGCAGCCTCACGCATGCTGGTGACGAAATCGCCACCGGGTTGCACGTCCAGTCGATCGATCCGTGCCTGCATGGGGGCAGGAACCCACCACCGTGCGAGAAGCTCTGGGTCGGTCCAGGCCCGCCACACCGACGACGGTGATGCCCGGATCGTCCTCTCCAGGGTCAGGTCGAGTCGCGGGTCGAGTGCTGTGCTGGTCATCGATTCTCCTCCAGATCGGCCATCAGGGATTCGAGGCGGTCGGTGCGGTCATCCCAGATCCGCCGTTGCTCGTCGAGCCAGTGCCCCACGACCGCAAGACGGTCGCGATCAAGTGTGCAGGTGCGCACGCGCCCGGTTTTGGAAGTGCGGATGAGCCCGCTCTCCTCCAGAGCGCGGATGTGCTTCATGAATGACGGAAGCGTGATGGGGAAGGGCTGCGCGAGCTCGCCCACGCTCGCCGGGCCGCGACCGAGTGTGCGAACGACCTCGCGACGAGTCGGATCCGCAAGCGCGAGGAAGACTCCGTTCACGTCCTGATGGTTAGCCATGTAGAAAAGTATTCACCACGAGGATGGTAAGCGCAATGGCAAAGTGTTTGCGGGTCTCTCCATGCAAACGAGTCCCTCGCGTTCGTCCCACGACGCGACGCGCTTGAAACCACGAGATTCGTAGAGTCGGATCGCCGGTGCGCGCCACTCCCAGACCGACAGGCGTACCCGCCCGGACGTCAGCGTGAGGGCCGCATCCAACAACGCGGATCCGACTCCTCGCCCTCGGAGGTTCGGATCTGCCCAGAGGCGCTTGATCTCAGCCTCTCCCCCATCGATCCGAACGATCACCACCCCGACGGCCACCTGCTCGGTGATCGCGAGCAGGGTCGTGCAGTCCGCGTAGGCGGCGTTCGGATCCTCCAGCTCCCGCGCGTACCTCGTCGGCAGCGATGTCAGCGGTGCAGGCGATTCGGCCTGACCGTGCTCGAGCTTCTCCGTTTCGGTCTGGAGCAGATACGTGCCGACGAGCTCACTCACCGCGGTTGTATCGGCGTCAT
This sequence comes from Microbacterium foliorum, assembly GCF_006385575.1. Classification (NCBI taxonomy): domain Bacteria; kingdom Bacillati; phylum Actinomycetota; class Actinomycetes; order Micrococcales; family Microbacteriaceae; genus Microbacterium; species Microbacterium foliorum. The sequence continues at coordinate 1,810,400 of NZ_CP041040.1, forward strand.
CCCAGGTCGATTCACGGACACGGATCGACAGACGGAGCTCGTCGTACGGTGGATGAGAATGAGGATGCGACGTCACTCCCTCATTCTGTCGTCACTGTGCAGCCCAGACTCCCAGCTCGTTGCCGCTCGGGTCGATGAAGTGCAGTCGTCGCCCACCCGGGAACTCGTAGGGCCCCTGGGTGACCGCGCCGCCTGCGTCGGCGATCGCCTGCTGCGTGGCGTCGAGATCGTCGGAGTACAGCAGCACGAGCGGCCCCCCGGGCGGACGCCCCTGGTCGGAGAGCAGCAGACCGCCGACCTCCGAGCCGTCTCCGGTCAGCGAGGCGATACCCGCGTAGGCGGGACCGTAGTCCACGAAGACCCAGCCGAACGCATCTCGATAGAAGCGCTTGGCTGTCTCGAGATCATTGACGACGAGCTCGACGTAGTTGATGGAGTGGTGCACGGGTAGGGGTGTCATGCGGCCACGGTATCGAGAGCATCGGACATCCGGCACCCCATGCTCGAGCCGTCCGTGCGTCGGGAGGTTCTCCCGCGAGGAGTACCGTGGGAGGAGTGCAACAGGTTCCCCGCTCCCCCGTGACCACCCCGGGATGGAGAGCCTGGCTCATCTGGGGCGTGGGTGTCGCCGCCTACGTTCTCGCCATCACCAATCGCACGTCGCTCGGCGCGGTCGGAGTAGAGGCCGCCGATCGATTCCAGGCGGATGCGTCGACCCTCGCCCTGTTCGCCGTGGTTCAGCTCGCCGTCTACGGCGGCATGCAGATACCCATCGGCATCCTGCTCGACCGCTTCGGCTCGCGCCCCATAATGACGATCGGCATGCTGCTCATGGCAGCCGGCCAGCTCACGATGGCCCTCTCCCCCGGCATCGGGATCGCGATCTTCGCCCGCATCCTGCTCGGTGCCGGCGACGCGGCGGTCTTCCCCGCCGTGCTCCGGCTGGTGGCCACGTGGTTCCCCGCGCAGCGAGGACCGATCATGGTGCAGTTCACCGGCATCATCGGTCAGGCGGGTCAGCTGATCGCTCTCGTCCCGCTCGCAGCGCTTCTGCACGCGACCACGTGGACGATCACTTTCGGCAGCATCGCGGGGCTCGGTGTCCTGTTCACGATCCTCGTCGCGCTGGTCATCCGCAACCACCCCGCCGAGCGTGGTGCTGATGTGACCGTCAACACCGACACAGGTGTGATTCGCGTAGTCACCTCGGCGATCGATACCGGCGTGGGCATCCGAGCGGCGTGGGCTCACCCCGGCACCCGACTCGCCTTCTGGTCGCACTTCACCACGCCGTTCGCCGGCACCGCATTCATCCTGCTCTGGGGAATGCCCTTCCTCACCGCGGCCCAGGGCCTCGACACTGCGCACGCGGCGGGCATCATCTCGGTGTACGTGGTCGCCGGAATGGCGCTCGGTCCCATCATCGGCGACCTCTCGCGCCGTCTGCCCAATCAGCGTTCGCTCGCACTCGTCCTGCCTGCCGTCGGGGTCCAGTTCGTCGCCTGGGTGGCCGTCATCGCTCTGCCCGGACCGGCTCCACTCTGGCTGCTCTACGTGTTGGCCGTCGCTCTCGCGACAGGAGGCCCGGCAAGCATGATCGCCTTCGACCACGCCAGGACCCACAACCCGTCGCACCGCCTGAGCACCGCGACCGGAGTGACCAACGCGGGTGGGTTCATCGCGGCTCTGATCGCGATCTTCCTCATCGGCCTCGCGCTCGACCTGCAGGGCGCGGGAACGCCGGAAACGTACTCGCTGGAGGCATTCCGTGTCGCGTTCCTCATGCCCATCCCGCTGTGGATCCTCGGCGTCACCTTCATCCTGATCGAGCGCAAGCGCACGCGCATCAGGATGGGCTTGGATCCCGAGAGGCGTCGCTGACTGCTTCTAGGATGAAGCTCATGCCCACGAGCTTCACCTTCTCGAACGACCCTGCCCTGATCGACCGTGGCCTGGTGCACCGCTGGCTGAGCGAGGAGTCGTACTGGGCGAAGGGCCGTAGTCGCGCGACTCAGGATGCCGCGATCGACGCGTCGCGCAACTACTCGATCCGCGACGAGGGCGATCGGCAGGTGGGGTACGCCCGGGTCGTGACCGACGGCGTGACCTTCGCGTGGCTGTGCGACGTGTTCGTCGTCGAGGAGGCCCGAGGGCACGGAGTCGGAAAGATGCTCGTCGAGGGTGTCCTGGAGGACCTTCGCGAATCATCGACGGTCAAGCGCATCATGCTCGCCACGAGCACCGCGAGCGGTCTCTACGCGCAGTACGGCTTCGCGCCGTCTGCCGATCCGAACCACTACATGGTGAAGCTGATCGACCGAGGATGATCTCAGCGGCCGGGTCGCCTCAACGGCGTCCAGCCGAAGGGCACGGGACCGTCGACGACCGCCCGCTCGCGATCGGCTCGCGCTGACCAGCCCTGCGCCTCATCGGGCGTGTCGAAGGCTCCTCTGGCGACTCGCAGGCCGACATCCTCATGATGCATCCGGGGCGCTCCCCCTCGCCGCACGGACGCCCGGACGCTCCACGTATCGTCGTCGAATCCCCCACCACGGAACACGCGGTACTCGCCATAGCGGGCCGGGTCCAGAAGATCCCAGCACCACTCCCACACGTTGCCGAGGGTGTCGAAGAGGCCGTGCAGGTTCGGCAGCTTGCCACCGACATCCTGCGGGGCCGAGACCGCATCGGCGCTCGTCCAGGCGGCATCGGCGAGAGGCGCGTAATGAGGACCGACTGAACCCGCCCTGCAGGCGTACTCCCACTCGGCCTCGGTGGGCAGTCGATAGCCGTCGCCCGTCGCATCCCAGCTGACGTCTTCGCCGTCGAACCGATAGACCGGGTCGAGCCCCTCCCACTCGGAGGCGGCATTGCAGAAATGGATCGCGCGCAACCAGCTCACATCGACTGCGGGTCGCCGCGGATGCCGTGACGCGATGGGGAGGATCTCTGCGAGCTGCTCTTCGGTGACCGGGAACACCCCGATCTCGAAGTCCTCGATGGCGACGGTCCGCTCGACCTTGCGACGCGCATCGTGGAGGGTGACCGAGCCGCCTGCGATGCGGCGCATCTCGATGTCGGTCACGCGTGCGGAACTCTCTCGACCCAGTCGGGGTACTTCGCCGCGCGTCCGTCACCGGACGAGGTGCGAGTGACGCGCCGTCTGACCCAGGGGCCCACGAATTCTCGGTAGTAGGCGAGGCCGGCCGGCCCGCCGGCGGTGAGAGCGGTCGGAGACCACCACGTCGACGGCGGCTCGAAACCCAGGCCGTGGAGCACCCGCGCGGCGACACGGTGGTGACCGGCGGCGTTCATGTGGAGTCGATCCTCGGACCAGTACTTTGCATCGGCGAGCTCTCGATCGGGCCAGTTCAGGGCACGCACGACGTCGTCGCGACCCTCGACGCGGCGCAGCACTGCGTCGGAGAGCAGGTCGCCGCGACGCTGCACGAGCGACCCCATCGGAAGCTGTCCACTCGGATTCGCACCGGAGAGAAGGATCAGTGTGACGCCCTCTTCGTCGCACCGGCGCAGTACTCGACTGAATGCGTCGGCGATGTGCTCGAGGTCGGTCCTCGGTCGGAGCATGTCGTTGCCGCCGCCGTTGAACGACAGATGCGTGGGACGCAGCGCGAGCGCGGGTTCGAGCTGCTGCTCGACGATCGGCCAAGCCAGCTTGCCGCGGATCGCGAGATTCGCGTAGCTGATCGAGTGGCCGGCGGCATCGGCCCAGCCCTGAGCCACGAGGTCGGCCCACCCTCGTTCACGGCCGTCGGGCAGAAGATCACCCACTCCCTCGGTGAAGGAATCTCCGATGGCCACATAACGTACTTCTGTCACCTCGACAGCCTATTCCCGCGCGCGGACACCGAGGCGATCACCGGTCGTCGAGAGCCATTCCACCGCGATCGACCAAGCCCCACGCCGCCGCTGCCGCAACGACGAAGCACGCGCCGAATACCGCGAACAGCACCGCTGCTCCCCCGGCGACGAGCACGACCGGCACGGCCAGCGGGGCGACGATCGACGCGATGCGTCCGACTCCCGCAGCCCAGCCCGCTCCTGTCCCCCGCAACGAGGTCGGATAGATCTCGGGGGTCACGGCGTACAACGCGCCCCAGGCGCCGAGATTGAAGAACGAGAGGGCCATGCCCGAGGCGATGATGGCGGCCTCGGTCGTCGATGTGCCGAAGAAGACGGCCGACACGGCCGAGCCCACGAGGAAGACCGACAGCGTCGTGCGCCTGCCCCACACCTCGATCAGCCACGCGGCGACAGCATAGCCCGGCAGTTGAGCGAGAGTGATGATGAGCGTGAAACCGAAGGACCGGACGAGATCGAATCCCGCATCGACCAGGATGCTGGGGATCCAGATGAATGCGCCGTAGTACGCGAAGTTCACGCAGAGCCAGACGATCCAGAGGCAGATGGTGCGCACCCGGAACTCCGCGTTCCACAGCGTGGTCAACCGAGCTCGCGTGGTGACGGCGATCGCGCGCGATGCCGGCTCTCTCCTGATCGCGGGCGCCGGCTCCACGCCCGCGTCCGCCTCGAAGGTCGCGACGATGCGGTCGGCCTCGGCGATGCGCCCGCGCGAGGCGAGCCATCGGGGCGACTCGGGTAGCCCCCACCGGATGACCAGTGCGTAGACCGCGGGGATCGCGCCGAGCGCGAACGCCCAGCGCCATCCGTCGTCGGATGCGGGGATCACGAAGAATCCGATCAGCGCGGCCGCCGTCCACCCCAGCGCCCAGAACGCTTCGAGAATGACGATCAGCCGGCCCCGGATGCGGGCGGGCGCGAACTCGCTGACGTACGTGGAAGCTACGGGAAGCTCGGCGCCGAGACCCAGCCCGACGAGGAAACGCAGCACGAGGAGGGCGGCGAGGCCGCTCACGAGCGCGCTTGCTCCCGTTGCGACGCCGTAGACGAGCAGGGTGAGTGCGAAGACCTGGCGTCGCCCGAGCCGATCGGCGAGCAGGCCGCCGAGGGTGGCGCCGATCGCCATGCCGATGAAGCCGACGGATGCGATCCATCCCGCATCCGTCTTCGTCAGGCCCCACTGCTGGGTGAGTGCCGCGAGAATGAACGAGATGAGCCCGACGTCCATCGCGTCCAGGGCCCAGCCGACCCCCGAGCCGGTGAGAAGCCGGAGGTGTCGGCGCGTGAACGGGAGCTCGTCGAGACGCCCGGCGATCGACGCCCGGCTCGGCAGCGCGGTGTTGGCCATTCCTTCATCGTAGAGGGGGGGTGCCGCGGTGCCGAGCTGTGCGTCAGTCGCGATCTGCGAGCAGCCGGTGCACTCGAGGGATGACCTCGGAGCCGTAGAGTTCGATGCTGCGCATCATCGCATCGTGTGACAGCGTGCCCGTGGCGTACTTCATGTCGAAGCGACCGAGCCCGAGCGTCGTGACGGTGTCGGCGATCTTGGCTGCGACCCGCTCGGGCGAGCCGACGTACAGGGCTCCGGCAGGACCCACGTCGTTCTGGAATCGAGCCCGGCTGTACGGAGGCCATCCCCGCTCGCGACCGATGGTGTTGTTCATCGCCTCGAACCCGGAGTATGCGGCCTCCCATGCTTCCTCATCGGTATCGGCGATGTGGCCCGGGGAGTGCACCGCGATGGGGTGGGAGGTCGTGCCGAACGACGCCACCGAGCGGTGGTACAGGTCGACGAACTGGCGGAAGCGCCCTGCGGGTCCGCCGATGATCGCGAGCATGAGGCCGAGTCCATGACGGGCGACGCGCACGACGGACTCAGGGCTGCCGCCCACCCCCACCCAGGTGCGCAGCCCGTTCTCCGTCTTGGGGAAGACATCGGCGTTCTCGAGCGACGCGCGCATCGACCCCGACCAGGTCACCGGCTGCTCCTTGAGAAGCTCGACGAAGAGCTCGAGCTTCTGCTCGAAGAGGGCGTCGTAGTCGCGAAGGTCGTAGCCGAAGAGTGGGAAGGACTCGATGAACGACCCTCGGCCGAGCACGACCTCAGCGCGTCCGTTCGAGAGGGCGTCGAGGGTGGCGAAGCGTTCGAACACGCGCACCGGGTCATCGGATGACAGCACCGTGACGGCAGTGCCGAGGCGGATGTTCTTCGTGCGACCGGCGATCGTGGCGAGCACCATCTCCGGCGCCGACACGGCGAACTCCGTGCGGTGGTGCTCCCCCACGCCGAAGAAGTCGACTCCGACGCTGTCGGCTCGCTCCGCCTGATCGACGATGTTGCGGATCGTCTGCGCCCCGGTGAGAAGCTCGCCGTCGTCGCCTCTCGTGATGTCGCCGAAGGTGTCCAGCCCGAACTCGATGCCCATGTCAGCCCTTTCTATTCAGCTGAATGAACAGCGGACGCGGTCGGCGCATTCCCTCAGCGCGTCAGGAGGGCGGTTCGGAGCGTGTCGAGCCCGACGCCGCCCATGTCCAGAGCCCGCTTGTGGAACTCCTTCACGTCGAAGTCCGCGCCTCGCTCAGCCTGGTACGCCTCGCGTACCTGCTCCCAGATGCGCTGGCCGACCTTGTAGGACGGCGCCTGTCCTGGCCAGCCGAGATAGCGGTTGACCTCGAACTGCACGAACTGGTCGGACATGTTCACGTTCTTGCGCATGAAGTCGAGCGCGTAGTCGGCGTCCCAGGTGCCTTCGCCATCGAGACGCGGCTTGCCGAGGTGCACCCCGATGTCGAGCACGACGCGGGCAGCACGCATCCGCTGTCCGTCGAGCATGCCCAACCGGTCAGCCGGGTCGTCGAGGTAGCCCAGCTGCTGCATCAGGCGCTCGGCGTACAGCGCCCAGCCCTCTGCATGGCCGGAGGTGCCGGCGAGCAGTCGTCGCCATGAGTTGAGCTCGGTGCGGTTGTAGACCGCCTGCGCGATCTGCAGGTGATGCCCAGGCACACCCTCGTGGTAGACCGTCGTCAGTTCGCGCCACGTGTCGAACTCGGTGACGCCCTCTGGAACCGACCACCACATGCGCCCAGGACGAGAGAAGTCGTCCGTCGGACCGGTGTAGTAGATGCCGCCCTCCTGCGTCGGCGCGATCATGCACTCAAGTGTGCGGATCGCCTCGGGGATGTCGAAGTGCGTGGCGCCGAGCTCTGCGACGGCGCGGTCGCTCGTCTCCTGCATCCACTTCTGGAGAGCGTCTGTTCCGACGAGCTTGCGGGCGGGGTCGGCCTCGAGGTGCGCGACGGCCTCTTCGACCGAGGCCCCGGGGAGGATCTCGTTCGCGATCGCGGTCTGCTCGGCGACCATGCGGGCGAGTTCTTCTCGGCCCCACTCGTAGGTCTCGTCGAGGTCGATGGTCGCTCCGAGGAAGCGGCGGGAGTTCAGTGCGTACAGCTCGCGACCGACGGCATCGATCTCCGTCGCGACGGGAGCGAGCTCGTCCGCCAGGAAGTTACGCAGTTCGTCGTACGCGACTCGAGCCGCAGCGGAGTTGTCGGCCAGAGTGCGAGCGAGCGACGCGGGGAGGTTGCCCTCCTGGGGAGCCGCATCCGCCACGAAAGCGGCGAAGAATCCGTCGTCGGCCGTGTAACGGTCGATCTGCGTCGCGACCTCGACGACCTGGCGACGAGCCGGAGTGACTCCGTCCGCGATGCCTGCACGGAGCGTCTCGGTGTATCCGCGGAGCGCATCGGGCACTGCAGCGAGACGGGTCGCGATCACAGACCAATCGTCTGCGGTCGCGGTGGGCATGAGGTCGAAAGCCGAGCGCACGTCCTGAGCGGCGGAGGCGATCACGTTGAGGTCACGCAGGTGCCACTTCGCGTCGTGCAGCTCGAGATCCAGGCTGAGCTCGGCGGAGAGGTCGGTCTTCGTGACCTCGTCGATCGCGTCGACCGGGTCGAGTGCCTGCAGCTTCGCGAGCGTCGATCGCGTTGCGTCCGCGATCTGCTCGTGCCCCTCAGGGCTCAGGTCGCCGAACCGGTCGTTGACCTCGTCTCGACCGATGTAGGTGCCCAGAGTCGGGGCGAGCACAGCAATGGTGTCGACCCATTCATCGGCGACTTTGTCGATGGCAGACGGAGTGCGGGGAGCTGAAGTCATCCCTCCAGCGTAGCCCCGCACCCCCGGCGCAGGATATCGGTGTGCCGCGTGGCCGAGCTCTGCGTCGTCGCCGTCACGACGCGTCGGCCAGCCTCAGTGTGCTGCCTCGTTCCAGTCGCGTCCGCGCCCGACCTGCACGTCGAGGGGCACGGTGAGATCCGCGGCGTCGCCCATACGCGCCCGCACGATCCGCTCCGCTGCCTCCCACTCCCCCGGCGCCACCTCGACGACGAGCTCGTCGTGAATCTGCAACAGTGCGCGCGACGCGAGACCCTCGGTGCGGAGGTCCTCGTGGATGTGCAGGAGCGCGATCTTCATGATGTCGGCCGCGCTTCCCTGAATCGGGGCGTTGAGCGCTGCGCGCTCGGCGTTCTCGCGAAGGACGCGGTTCGGGCTCGCAAGGTCGGGGAACGGGCGGCGCCGGCCGAAGATGGTCTCGGTGTAGCCGACCTCCTTGGCCTTCATGACGGATGCCCGAAGATAGTCGCGCACCGCTCCGAACCGTGCGAAGTACTCGACCATCAGCTGCTTCGCTTCGGACTGCTCGATGCGGAGCTGCTTCGACAGCCCGAATGCCGAGAGGCCGTAGACCAGGCCGTACGACATCGCCTTCACCTTCGTGCGCATCGCGGATGTCACTTCGCTCGGCTCGACGCCGAACACCCGTGCACCGACGAACCGATGCAGGTCCTCACCGCTGTTGAACGCCTCGATGAGTCCCTCGTCGCCGGAGAGATGCGCCATGATCCGCATCTCGATCTGCGAGTAGTCGGCGGTGAGCAGCGACTCGTAGCCTTCTCCCACCTGGAAGGCGCTGCGGATGCGACGGGATTCCTCGGTGCGCACCGGGATGTTCTGGAGGTTCGGATCAGTGCTCGACAGACGTCCGGTCTGGCTGCCCGTCTGCACGTACGTCGTGTGCACACGGTGATCGGCCTGGATGGCGGTGTCGAGCGACTCGATGATCTGACGGAGCTTGGTCGCCTCACGGTGCTGCAGCAGCAGTCCGAGGAACGGATGCGGGTGCGACTCCTGCAGATCGGCGAGCACAGCGGCATCCGTGGAGTACCCGGTCTTGGTCTTGCGGGTCTTGGGGAGCTGCAGGTCGTCGAACAGCACTTCTTGCAACTGCTTGGGAGACCCGAGATTGAACTCGCGACCGACGATGCCGAACGCCTCCTGGGCGAGACCCTCGGCGCGCGTCGCCAGCTCGCCCGAGAAGGTCGACAGCACGTCGTGCGAGACCGCGACTCCGGCGACCTCCATGTCGGCCAGCGTCAGCAGTGTCGGAAGCTCGATGTCGGTGAGTACGGCGGCGACGGACTCGGGGATGTCCTCGCGCAGCGCGGTCGCGACACGGAGCGCGAACCATGCCTCCTGGGAGGGAGTGGCGCCTTCAGTCTCAGGAACGAGCTGCGTCGGGTCTGCCTCTGGCAGCTTCTCACCGAGATAGCGCTCGACGAGGTCGCCGAGCGTCTTGTCGGGGAAGCTCGGACGCAGCAGCCATCCCGCGAGACTCGTGTCATAGGCCAGGCCGCTCAATCGCACACCCAGACGACGCAGAGCCTTCACCTGGGGCTTCGCGTCGTGGAGCACCTTCGGGCTCGCGGACTCGAGCCACGGCCGCAGGACTTCTACGACGTCGTCGTTCCAGTCGAGCTCACGGAGTTCCTCCCCGGACGCGGCACCGAGCCTCGTCGGAGCCCCACCCTGCACGACGAGCCGCACAGCGATGTCGTCTGTCTGCGCCTCGGCCCAGCTGACGAAATCCGCCGCGCTGACCTGGGTCGGCTCGGGCAGCACCACAGTCGTCGTCGGGTCGTCGGCGACCTCGCCCGCGCCGACGGCCTCGAACACACGAGGCAACAGGGTGCGGAACTCGAGACGGGCGAAGATGTCGCGCACGGCCTGCGCGTCGATCGGCGTGACGGCGAGGTCGTCGGGCGCGACAGGTAGCTCGACGTCGGTCAGCAGGCGATTGAGTCTGCGGTTGCGCCGCACGTCCTCGATGTGCTCGCGCAGGTTGCCGCCCACGACGCCCTTGATCTCTTCCGAGCGCTCGAGGAGATCGTCGAGCGACCCGAACTGCGTCAGCCACTTGACGGCGGTCTTCTCACCCACCTTGGGCACACCGGGCAGGTTGTCGCTGGTCTCGCCCACGAGGGCGGCGATGTCGGGGTACTGCTCGGGCCGCACACCGTAGCGTTCCTGCACCGTCGTGGGGTCGTACCTCTTGAGCTGTGAGACGCCCTGCACCGAGGGGTAGAGCAGCGTCACATCATCGGTGACGAGCTGGATGGTGTCGCGGTCTCCGGAGACCACGAGCACGTCGTAACCCTGCTCGGCCCCCTGTGCCGCGAGGGTCGCGAGGATGTCATCGGCTTCGACCCCCTCTTTCGTGAGCACCGGGATGGACATCGCGGCGAGACAGTCTTGCAGAAGGGGAATCTGCCCCTTGAACTCCTGCGGGGACTCGGAGCGCGTCGCCTTGTATTCGGGGTACACGTCGGTGCGGAACGAATGGCGCGAGGTGTCGAAAGCGATCGCCATGTGCGTCGGCTGCTCGGCCTTGATGAGGTTCACCAGCATGGACAGGAAGCCGTAGATGGCGTTCGTGTGCTGATTGTCTTTGGTCGTGAAGTTCTCGACCGGGAGGGCGAAGAATGCACGATAGGCGAGCGAATGGCCGTCGACGACCATGAGGGTAGGCTTTGCGGAGTCCGTCACCCTGTCAGCCTAACGAGGACGACAGACACCCGCTGAGGAGGAACCATGAGCGACACCGCGACCAGTGCAGGACTCGACTGGGCGACAGCCCGGGGAATGGGTGCGCTCGCTCAGAAGATGGGCATGGAGTTCCTCGAGTTCACTACCGAGCGCTGCGTCGCCACGCTTCCGGTGGAGGGCAACACACAGCCCGTCGGTCTCATGCACGGCGGCGCCTATGTGGTTCTCGGCGAGTCGCTGGGATCCATGGCCGCCAACCTGCACGCGGGCCCCGGGCGACTGGCTGTCGGTGTCGACATCAACGCGACGCACACCCGATCGGCGACGTCCGGCGTGGTGACCGGGGTGTGTACGCCCGTGCACCTCGGACGCAGCATCACGGTGCACGAGATCGTTGTCTCCGACGATCAGGGCCGCCGGTGCTCGACGATCCGGATCACCAACATGATCAAGGACGTTCCCGAGGCTCGCTGAGCGGCTCGTCCAGCAGCAGTTGGAACAGCAGGTGGTCCTGCCACTCCCCCGCGATCCGCAGATACTGCGGAGCGATGCCGATGCGCTCGAAGCCGTTGTCCGCGAGGACACGCTGTGAACCGGAGTTGTGCAGCAGGGTGGCTGCCTGCAGGCGGTGCAATCGCACCTCGTCCCGCGCATACGCGGCGACATGGTGCACCCCGCGGGATGCGAGACCGCGACGGAGACGAGTCCTGTCGATCCAGTAGCCCAGATCTGCGTTCCAGAACGCACCGCGGACGATGTTGTTGAGATTGATCCGTCCGCGGATCTCTCCATCGGACGACTCGATCACGAAGCGGATGTTCCGTCCGGCGGACGCCTCCAACACGCACTGCTCGGCGTGGAACTCCTGCCACTCCGGGGTGAAGAACCCCGGTGACCTGAGTGGCTCCCACGGTGCGAGATGCTCTCGGTTCGCCGAATACGCTCTCGCCAGTGCAGCGCCGTCGCCGATCTGCACAGGACGCAGCATGTGCTCGGCGTCGAGCCGCAGCAAAGGCTACTTCTTCGGAGCGAGCTGCTCGATGATCGCCTTGGCGACATCCTGCATCGTGAGGCGGCGATCCATCGACGCCTTCTGTATCCAGCGGAACGCCTCAGGCTCGGAGAGGCCCATCTTCTCGTTCAGCAGGCCCTTGGCCCGATCGACGAGCTTTCGGGTCTCGAAGCGCTCGACCATGTCGGCGACCTCGGCCTCGAGCGTGATGATCTGCTCGTGGCGGGCGAGGGCGATCTCGATCGCGGGCAGCAGGTCGTTCGGGGTGAAGGGCTTGACGACGTAGGCCAGTGCTCCGGCTTCGCTCGCGCGCTCGACGAGCTCCTTCTGGCTGAACGCCGTGAGCAGCACGACGGGTGCGATGTTGCCCTTGTGCAGCTTCTCGGCCGCGCTGATGCCGTCGAGCTGCGGCATCTTGACGTCCATGATGACGAGGTCGGGGCGCAGCTCGGTAGCGAGCGCCACAGCCGTCTCGCCGTCACCTGCCTCACCGACCACATCGAAGCCGTTGTCGCGGAGGATCTCGACGATGTCGAGACGGATCAGCGACTCGTCCTCGGCGACGACGACGCGTCGGGGTGCGGATGACGTGGGCTCTTCTGCTGCCTGTTCTTGCTCGGTCACAGACCCATCCTAGTGGAGACCGCCTATGAGGTCCCCCGACGGCGCGGCGGGTGCGGGTGAGCGCAGATCGCCTGCGCTAAAGTCGTAGACGCGACACACGAGCCGGCGTGGCGGAATGGCAGACGCGGAGCACTCAAAATGCTTTGTCCGAAAGGGCGTGTGGGTTCGAGTCCCACCGCCGGCACATCAGTTCAGATGCTGATCCATACCTGACCGTCGATCAGCAGATACCGGTCGAGGGCGGGACGCATCGACTCGAGGATCACCCGCTCCGCGACCGCAGGATGGTCGGCGGTGATGACGGTTCGAGGGACTGTGGCGCGGATGATCGCGTCGAGGTTCTCATCCGTCGCCTCGACGCCCACTCCGCCGACCAGCACCGGTTCGTACACCTGTCCGCCGTGCATCCGGTCGCCGTGCGGGCCCAGGACCGTGTCGCACGCTCTCGTCTGTGCCAGATAGACCGGAACACAGGCGATGGCCTCGTAGGTGCGGAAGCGACGCTTGAGGCGGTACCGGACGCCGAGGCTTCCCGGTTTCGCGGACAGCGGCGGCTTGTCATCGGTCTCCGGCGGCGCGCCGACCAGCGGGCGGGAGCGGTCACGTCGCTCGGCCACGGCGGGGTCGATGGTCAGGTCATCCATGGGTGTGGGTGCGGGCCCTCCGCCGTGCGGCAGGCCCGCGCCTGGACCAGAGTACAGGCCTGCACCTGAGAAGCTGCGCCGCCATGACACGTCGTCCGTCCGGCGCGACCTTCGACCCATCGCTCACCGCTCGGACAGCGCGGCGACCTCTGCGAGGACCCTGGGGTTCGCGAGAACCCGAAAGTGGCCTCCGGTCTCGAGACGCACGTTCTTCATCGCACCGCTGAGCTCACTGCCTTCGGGGATATGCGGGTCGAACTCCCCGTAGATCGACACGATCCGCTCGTTGACATCCCGGTGGTGCGCGAGCTGCATGATCGACGGATCCGAAGGCGAGAACGCTCGGAGGGACCGGACCGGCAGCATCCGCGCATAGCGGGAACCGCCGAAGGGCGTGGCCACCGCCACCATGGCGCGCACGCGGAAGCCTGAGGGACCCGCCATCGCCATCTTGCCGGCGAGGCCGCCTTTGCTGTGTGCGACGATGAGCGCATCGGTGAGCTGTGCCGCCTCGAGGAACTCGGTCATGAGCTGAGCCGATTCGACGACGGGCCGCCGGTTGTGCCGGAGCGAATCGAGGACATGCACGGGGTGGCCCCGGGCGTGCAGCGCCGCGATGAGAGGCTGCATGAACCGCCATGTCTCGTACACGCCGGGAAGGATCACGATCGGAGCCGCGGAGCCGGTCGCGAACGATCCGGCGTCGCTCCGATCGAAAGCGGCACGCAACTGCCAGTACACGGCGTAGGCGTAATCGGCGATCCACCAACCGGCTCGTCTCAGTGTGCGGATGGCGTCCGCCTCTCGCTCGCTTGCGTGACTGCCCACAGAGCCGAGAGATGACGGCCGTTGCGGCTCGCCACGACGGTGCGCCGAGGGAGAAGAGTCATCCGATCACGGTAGGTGCGGCGCGCACTCTCGCGCCAGCCGCTTGACAGGGCCAGGCGGGACATCGCCGAGTGGACGACGAAGGGGCGGAACAATCGTTCCGCCCCTTCGCTGTGCGACCTTGGTCAGATCGTCGCTTCCTTGTAGATCGGAGCGGCGCCGTTGACGGCGTCCCCGACCTTGTGGACGCGGATGTCGTTGGTCGAACCCACGATTCCAGGAGGGGAACCGGAGATCACGACGACCTTGTCCCCTTCGACGGCGAGACCGCTGCTGAGCAGGTAGTCGTCGACCTGCAGGTACATCAGGTCGGTGTGCTGCACCATGTCGACGAGCTTCGACTGGATGCCCCAGGTCAGGGCCATGCGACGGCGGATTCCGGGCTCGGGGGTGAAGGCGATCATCGGGATGCGCGAGCGCAGTCGCGACAGACGGCGTGCCGAGTCACCCGACTGTGTGAAGACGCAGAGGTACTTCGCCTCGACGAACTCGGCGACCTCGAGAGCGGCGAGCGTAATCGCGCCACCCTGGGTGCGCGGCTTGGTCGTGAGCGGCGCGATGCGCTCAAGTCCGTGCTCCTCGGTCGACTCGATGATGCGAGCCATCGTCTCGACGACGACGACCGGGTAGTCACCGACGCTGGTCTCGCCCGAGAGCATCACGGCGTCGGCTCCGTCGAGCACTGCGTTCGCGACGTCCGACGTCTCGGCGCGGGTGGGCACCGGGCTGTTGATCATCGACTCGAGCATCTGCGTCGCCACGATGACCGGCTTGGCCATGCGACGCGCCAGCTCGACGGCGCGCTTCTGCACGATCGGCACGGCCTCGAGAGGAAGTTCGACACCGAGGTCACCGCGGGCGACCATGATCGCGTCGAACGCGTCGACGATCTCTTCGAGCGCATCGACGGCCTGCGGCTTCTCGACCTTGGCGATGACGGGGACCTTGACGCCCTCTTCGGCCATGATCTCGTGGACGCGGCTGATGTCCTCCGCGTTGCGGACGAAGGACAGGGCGATGAGGTCGGCGCCGATGCGCAGGCCCCAGCGGAGGTCTTCCTCGTCCTTCTCGCTCAGTGCGGGCACGTTGACGGCGACACCAGGCAGGTTGATGCCCTTGTTGTTCGACACGGCTCCGGCGACGATCACGCGGGTCGTGACGGTGACGCCGTCGGTCTCGACGACCTCGACCCGCACCTTGCCGTCGTCGATGAGCAGGAAGTCTCCCGGCTTGACGTCGTTCGGGAGGCCCTTGAACGTGGTCCCGGAGATCTCCTTGTTGCCGATGATGTCTTCGGTCGTGATCTTGAAGATGTCACCCTTGGCGAGCTCGTAGGGGCCGGCCTCGAACTTGCCGAGCCGGATCTTGGGTCCCTGCAGGTCGACGAGGATGGCGACGGCGCGACCAGCGTCCTCGGCGGCCTTGCGGACGTTGGCGTAGTTGTTCTCGTGCACGGAGTAGTCACCGTGGCTGAGGTTCAGGCGCGCGACGTCCACGCCGGCGTCGATCAGTGCACGCACGGTTTCATAGGTGGAGGTGGCGGGGCCCAGGGTGGCGACGATTTTCGCGCGTCTCAACAGATTGCTCCAGGGTAGTGGGGGATGGAAATCAGGCGACGGTGCCGCGGCTCAGCCTACGCGGGCTGGAGACCGATAGCGACTTCATGCGGTCGCACAGGCTCGGGCAGAACGGTCGTGCCCATGAGGAATCGATCGACGTTGGCCGCGGCCGCACGACCTTCCGCGATCGCCCACACGATGAGGGACTGCCCGCGGCCGGCATCGCCGGCGACGAAGACACCGGGAACGGTCGACTCGTAGCTGTCATCGCGCCGGAAGGCGCCGCGGTCGGTGACCTGCGGAAGCGTGTCCTCGGTGTAGCCGTCCTGCTCCGGACCGGTGAAGCCCATCGCGATCAGCACGAGGTCTGCGGGGATCTCGCGCTCGGTGCCGCTCTTCGGCACGCGACGGCCGTCGATGTACTCGGTCTCGGCGACGCGCAGAGCACGGACTTCGCCGACGTCGTTGGAGAGGAACTCGACGGTCGAGGCGAGGAAGACGCGCTCACCGCCCTCCTCATGAGCAGACGAGACCTCGAAGAGCGTCGGCATCATCGGCCAGGGCTGGTGTCCCGGTCGTTCGGTTCCCGGCTGCTTGCCGATCGCGAGGTTCGTGACGCTGATCGCGCCCTGACGGTGTGCGGTTCCGATGCAGTCCGCACCCGTGTCGCCGCCGCCGATCACGATGACGTGCTTGCCCTCGGCGGTGATCTGCTCGGGAACCTTGTCGCCGGCGACCGCGTGGTTGGACTCGACGAGATACTCCATGGCGAAGTGCACTCCGTCGAGATCGCGACCCGGGATCGACAGGTCGCGGGGAATCGTGGATCCGGTGGCGATCACGACGGCGTCGTAGCGGGCGCGGAGGTCGGACCACGAGATGTCCTTGCCGATCTCCACTCCGGCACGGAACCTGGTTCCCTCCTCCTGCATCTGGCGAAGGCGCGACTCGAGCTGCCCCTTCTCCATCTTGAAGTCGGGGATGCCGTAGCGCAGCAGGCCGCCGATGCGGTCGTCGCGCTCGAAGACCGCGACGGTGTGACCCGCACGGGTGAGCTGCTGCGCGGCGGCGAGCCCAGCGGGCCCGGACCCCACGACCGCGACCGTCTTGCCGGTCAGACGAGCGGGAGGCTGCGGCTCGACCCAGCCCTTGGCGAAGGCCTCGTCGATGATCGAGACCTCGATCTGCTTGATCGTGACCGCGGGCTGGTTGATGCCGAGCACGCACGAGCTCTCGCACGGGGCCGGGCACAGACGACCCGTGAACTCCGGGAAGTTGTTGGTCGCGTGCAGGCGATCGATCGCCGCGCGCCCTTCTCCGCGCCAGGTGAGGTCGTTCCACTCGGGGATCAGGTTGCCCAGCGGGCAGCCCTGGTGACAGAACGGTACGCCGCAGTCCATGCAGCGCCCGGCCTGACGCTTGAGGACCGCTTGATCGCCGGCCTCATAGACCTCTTTCCAGTCCATGATGCGCACCGGCACAGGACGACGCTTCGGAAGCTCACGCTCAGTGACCTTCAGAAAACCTTTGGGATCAGCCACCGGTCACCTCCAGGATGCGGTTCCAGACGATGTCGCCGTCGGGGTCGATGCCCTCGGCGACTGCTTCCTCGCGCATGCTGCGCACTGCGGCGTAGTCCCGCGGAAGCACCTTCGTGAACTGGCCGGCGGTCTCATCGAACCGCGCCAGGATGTCGGAGCCGAGCGGCGAGGCCGTGCGCTCCACGTGTGCGACGATCAGGCTGCGCAGCACTTCGAGGTCGGCACGATCGAGCGGTTCGAGCCTGAGCTCTCCGCTGCCGAGCGACTGGGCGTTGATCTTGCCGCTGTCGAGCGAGTGGATGTAGGCCACTCCCCCGGACATGCCGGCACCGAGGTTGCGACCCGTCGAGCCGAGGATCACTGCGACCCCACCGGTCATGTACTCGAGCGCGTGGTCGCCCACTCCCTCGACGACCGCGGTCGCCCCGGAGTTGCGGACGAGGAATCTCTCGCCCACGACGCCGGAGAGGAACATCGTCCCCGCCGTCGCACCGTAACCGATGACGTTGCCCGCGATCACGTTCTCGTGAGGCTTGATGGTGGAACCACGCGCCGGACGGATCGAGATGTCGCCACCGGAGAGGCCCTTGCCGACGTAGTCGTTCGCGTCGCCTTCGAGACGGAGCACGATGCCCGAAGGGAGGAACGCTCCCAGCGACTGCCCCGCGGTGCCGCGCAGCGTGACGTCGATCGTGCCGCTGGGAAGCCCTGCAGCGCCGTGCCGCGACGTGACCTGGTGACCCAGCATCGTGCCGACCGCGCGCTCGGTGTTCGCGATGGTCAGCTCTACCACGACCGGCTCTCCGTTGAGGAGGGCGGGCTTCGCGATGTCGATGAGCTGCACATCGAAGTGCTTCTCGAGCTCGTGATCCTGAGTGCGGCGGTTGCGACGCGGCTCGCTCGCGGGGAACGCCGGGCCCTCGAGCACAGGGCTCAGGTCGAGACCCTCTGCCTTCCAGTGCTGCAGGGCGGCGTTCGCCTCGATGAGCTCGGCGCGGCCGACGATCTCGTCGATCGAGCGGAAGCCGAGCTCTGCGAGGATCTCACGGACCTCCTCGGCGATGAACTCCATGAAGTTCACGACGAATTCCGGCTTGCCCGTGAAGCGCTCGCGCAGCACCGGATTCTGCGTCGCGACGCCCACCGGGCAGGTGTCGAGGTGGCAGACCCGCATCATGATGCACCCGCTGACGACCAGCGGAGCAGTGGCGAAACCGAATTCCTCGGCTCCGAGCAGAGCGCCGATGATGACATCGCGTCCGGTCTTCAACTGGCCGTCGACCTGCACGACCACGCGGTCGCGCATGCCGTTGAGCATGAGCGTCTGCTGCGTCTCGGCGAGGCCGAGTTCCCAGGGCGTTCCTGCGTGCTTGAGGGAGTTCATCGGGCTCGCGCCCGTGCCTCCGTCGTGTCCGGACACCAGGATGACATCGCTGAGCGCCTTGGCGACTCCGGCCGACACCGCACCGATCCCCGACTGGCTGACGAGCTTGGTGTGGATACGCGCCTCGGGGTTGGCCCTCTTCAGGTCGAAGATGAGCTGCTTGAGGTCTTCGATCGAATAGATGTCGTGGTGCGGCGGCGGCGAGATGAGACCGACACCGGGCGTCCCGCCGCGCGTGCGGGCCACCCAGGGGTAGACCTTCTGCGGAGGCAGCTGACCGCCCTCGCCGGGCTTGGCGCCCTGGGCGAGCTTGATCTGGATGTCGTCGGCTTCGGTGAGGTACAGGCTCGTGACACCGAAGCGTCCTGAGGCGACCTGCTTGATCGCGCTGCGACGTTCGGGGTCGAGCAGACGATCGGTGTCCTCGCCGCCCTCACCGGTGTTCGACTTGCCGCCGAGACGGTTCATCGCGATCGCGAGCGTCTCGTGGGCCTCTTTGGAGATCGAGCCGTAACTCATGGCACCCGTCGAGAAGCGCTTCACGATCGCCGAGACCGGCTCGACCTCGTCGAGCGGCACGGGCTTGCGGGTGCCGGTGCGCAGCGTGAACATCCCGCGGAGCGTCTTGAGCTCCGCCGCCTGGTCGTCGACCATCTTCGTGTACTCGCGGAAGATGTCGTAGCGGCGTTCACGTGTCGCGTGCTGCAGCTTGAACACCGTCTCGGGGTTGAAGAGATGCGGCGAGCCGTCGCGGCGCCACTGATACTCGCCACCGGTCCAGAGTCGCTCGTGCGCACGAGCGGCCTCGTCTTCGGGATAGGCGTAGTCGTGACGCGCCTGGTTCTCGATGAAGATCTCTTGGATGCCGATTCCGCCGAGCTTCGACTCGGTGCGCGTGAAGTACTTGTCGATGAACTCCTCGCTCAGGCCGACGGCCTCGAAGACCTGGGCGCCGGCGTAGGACGACACGGTCGAGATGCCCATCTTCGACATGATCTTGAGCACGCCCTTGCCGAGCGCGTAGATCAGGTTGCGGACGGCCTTCTCGGGCGTGATGCCCGTGATGTAGCCGGTGCGCACGAGGTGCTCGACCGTCTCCATCGCGAGATACGGGTTGACTGCCGAAGCGCCGTAGCCGATCAGCGTCGCGACGTGGTGCACCTCGCGGACATCACCGGCCTCGACGATCAGACCGACCTTCATGCGGTTCTCACGGCGGATCAGGTGGTGATGGATCGCCGAGACCATGAGCAGCGACGGGATCGGGGTCAGATCCTTGTTCGAGTCGCGGTCAGACAGGATGACGAACTCGGCCCCCTGTTCGATGGCCTCGTCGACCTCGGCGCACATCTCGGTGAGACGCTTCTCGAGCGTGTTCGATCCTGCGTCGAAGTGGTACAGCCCCTTGATCGTCACGCTGGAGCGGTCGGGCAGAGCCTTGTCGATGTGCCGGATCTTCGCCAGCTCATCGTTGTCGATGACCGGGAAGTCGAGCGACACGGTGCGCGTGTGGTCCGGACCCCAGGTGAGCAGGTTGCTCTCGGGGCCGAGGCCCAGCTTGAGGCTCGTGACGACCTCTTCGCGGATCGAGTCGAGCGGCGGGTTGGTGACCTGCGCGAACTGCTGCGTGAAGTAGTCGAAGAGCAGACGCGGGCGCTTGCTCAGCACGGCGATCGGAGTGTCCGAACCCATGGCGCCGAGGGGCTCGACACCGGTCTGCCCCATCGGGGTCAGCAGCAGACGCACCTCTTCTTCGGTGTAGCCGAAGGTGCGCTGACGGCGGGTGATCGATGCCGGCGGGTGCACGATGTGCTCACGCTCGGGCAGCTCGGCGAGACGCACGGATCCGGCATCCAGCCACTCCTGCCACGGGTGCAGGGTCGCGAGGTCGTGCTTGATCTCCTCGTCTTCGATGATCCGCTGCTGCGAGGTGTCGACGAGGAACATCTTGCCCGGCTGCAGGCGTCCACGACGCTTGATCCGCTCGGGCTCGAAGGTGAGCACGCCGGTCTCCGAGCCGATGACGATCAGCCCGTCGGTCGTCTCGGTCCAGCGCCCGGGGCGCAGGCCATTGCGGTCGAGGGTCGCTCCGACCACGGTGCCGTCGGTGAAGATGAGGGCGGCCGGGCCGTCCCACGGCTCCATCTGGTTCGAGTGGTACTCGTAGAACGAGCGCAGCTCCGGCGAGATGTCGGACTGCTTCTCGTAGGCCTCGGGCACCATCATCATGATGGCGTGCGGCAGGCTGCGGCCCGTGAGGGTCAGCAGCTCGAGCACCTCGTCGAAGGATGCCGAATCGCTGGCGCCGTCGGTGCAGATCGGCAGCAGAGGCGCGACATCGCCGAGCAGCTCGGACTCGAGCTGTGACTGGCGCGCGCGCATCCAGTTGCGGTTCCCGCCGACGGTGTTGATCTCACCGTTGTGCGCGAGCATGCGAAGCGGCTGAGCGAGCGGCCACGACGGGAAGGTGTTCGTCGAGTAGCGCGAGTGCACGACCGCGAGCTCGGACATGAACCGCTCGTCCTGCAGGTCGGGGTAGAACGGCTCGAGCTGCAGCGTGGTGACCATGCCCTTGTAGCCGAGCGTGCGGGCGGACAGCGTCACGAAGTACGCGCCCAGCTCGTGTCCTGCGCGCTTGCGCAGGCGGTAGGCGACGCGGTCGAGGGCGATGCCGGTGAGCGGAGCGTCGGAGTGCGTCGCTCCCCCGGCGCTCACGAAGAGCTGCTCGAAGGCGGGGCGAGCCTCGTCGGCGAGCTTGCCGAGGTTGTCGTTGGCGGTCGGCACCTCGCGCCAGCCGAGGACGCGGAGACCTTCGGAGCGGGCGATCTTCTCGATGCCGGCCTTCTGCTGACGGCGCTCGCTGGAATCGCGCGGGAGGAATGCCAGACCCGCGGCGTACTCGCCGACCGGGGGCAGTTCGAAGTCGGTCACCGCTCGCAGGAACACGTCGGGCATCTGCGTCAGGATGCCCGCGCCGTCTCCGGTGCCGGCATCCGAGCCGATAGCACCGCGGTGCTCGAGGTTGCGCAGCGCTTCGAGTGCCAACGAGATGATGTCGTGGCCCGCTTCACCACGAAGCGTCGCGACCATGGCGAGGCCGCAGGCGTCCTTCTCGAACGCCGGGTTGTACATGCCCTGCTTCGGGGGGTAAGCGCCGGAAGCGCCGTAGGGAGGCTGAAAATACACCAGTACCGTCCTCAGATCTGCAGCTGACCCGGGGACGTCATTGGCCGGGTGGATGTGATGGGGTCCGCACGGACCGGTCGGCTATCGAGCGCCTTCGGTGTCCGTGGGAGCGGTGCTTGTGGCGCTGGCTCCTGCGGCGACTTCTTCGGACGGAGGCTCACTCACGTCCACGAAATCGGAGGGATTGTTCTGCGATTCTACATCAGCGTCGAGATCCTTCCGGCCGCGGCCGGGCTGGTACGGCGACGGCTCGAGTCCGGGGTGACGGCGCGACTGCACGATGAGGATCGCGAGACCCACGACGATGCCGATGATGGCGGCCCAGACGTTGCTGCGGAGCCCCAGGAGGATCTCGCTCGGATCGATGCGGATCGACTCCCAGACCACTCGGCCGGCGCTGTACCAGATGAGGTAGATCGCGAAGAGCTTGCCCCACTGGAATGCGGTCGCCTTGCGGCTGAGCCAGAGCAGCACGATCACTCCGAGGCCGTTCCAGAGCACCTCATAGAGGAAGGTCGGGTGGAACAGCGTGCCCTCGGGAAGCCCCGGAGGGAAGGCCGAGTTGTCAGAGGGGATCTCGAGACCCCACGGCAGGTCGGTGGGGAGCCCGAAGAGCTCGTTGTTGAACCAGTTGCCGAAACGGCCCATGGCCTGCGCCAGCAGGAGTCCCGGGGCCAGCGCGTCGGCGAAGGTCCAGAAGCGGATGCCGGTCCAGCGGCACCCGAGGTACGCGCCCACGGCACCGCCGATGAGTGCGCCGAAGATGGCGATGCCACCCTCCCAGATCGCCCAGACCGAACCGGGCTCGAACGGGTTCCAGGTGTTCCTGCCCTCGCCGAAGTAGAAGTTCGGGTGGGTGAGCACGTGGAAGATGCGCGCCCCGATGATCGCCAGCGGCACAGCGAGGATCGAGATGTCGATCACGACCCACGGCTCTGCCCCGCGCCTGGTGAGGCGGTGGTTGGTCAGCAGCGTGGCGGCGATGATGCCGGCGATGATGCAGAGCGCGTAGAAGTGGATCCGGAGCGGGCCGAGGTCGATGTAAGAGACCGAGGGGCTCGGGATGCTGGCGAGCACGCCGCTGAAAGTGCTGTGGAGCGCGAGGGACATGAGTGCGATTCTAGTTCTCGTGTACGGGGCTTGCCGACGACGTGCCGACCGCCAGGTTTCGGGTGACCTCTGCGAGGGCGGGGATGCCGCCGTCCCGGAGGGCGCGGACCAGCGCGGTGCCGACGATCGCGCCGTCCGCGTATTCGGAGACTCCGGCGATCTGCTCGGCGGTAGAGATTCCGATGCCGACGCACGCGCGGACATCTCCGTGCGCGCGCAGACGACCGACCAGGGTGCGCGCAGCCCGGTCGAGCTCGGTGCGCTCACCGGTGATGCCCATCGTCGAGACGGTGTAGACGAAGCCGGTCGAGGACTTCACGACCAGCTCGAGGCGTTCGTCCGACGAGGTGGGGGCGGCGAGGAAGACACGGTCGAGGCCGGTGCGCTCACTCGCGGCGATCCATTCCCCCGCGACCTCCGGGGTGATGTCGGGGGTGATGAGCCCGGCGCCGCCGGCGGCGAGCAGATCATCGGCATAACGATCGACGCCGTACTGGAACACGGGGTTCCAGTACGTCATGACCAGCACGGGCACGTCCGTCGCGGCGGTGATCGCGCGCACAGCCGTGAAGAGGTCCTTCATCTTGAACCCGTTCGCGAGTGCCGCGGTGGTCGCTTCCTGGATCACCGCACCGTCCATCACCGGGTCACTGTAGGGCGGGCCGAGCTCGATGATGTCGACGCCGTTCTCGGCGAGTGCGATGGCGGCCTGGATGCTGGTCTCGAGATCGGGGAACCCGACCGGCAGGTATCCGACGAAGGCGCTGCGACCGGCCTGATGGGCTGCGGCTATCGCCTGTTCCACGCGGCTCACAGTTCCGGCTCCCCCTTCGACGCGGCTGCCTCGGCGTCGCTCTCTTTCTCGACATCGTGAGCGAGTGCCTCGGCGTCGTAGAGGTCGAAGTACCGAGCAGCCGTGTCCATGTCCTTGTCTCCGCGGCCGGAGAGGCAGATGGCGAGCACGGCATCCGGTCCGAGGTCACGGCCGAGGCGGAGTGCGCCGGCGAGGGCGTGCGCGGACTCGATGGCCGGGATGATGCCCTCGGTGCGGCTCAGCAGACGCAGTGCCTGCATGGCCTCGTCGTCGGTCGCAGGAATGTACTCGGCGCGGCCGATGTCGGCGAGCCACGAGTGCTCGGGTCCGACGCCCGGATAGTCGAGACCCGCCGAGATCGAGTGCGACTCGACCGTCTGACCGTCTTCGTCCTGGAGCACGTAGGTTTTGGCGCCGTGCAGGATGCCGGGGCGACCACGTTCGATCGAAGCGGCATGCCGTGGGGTGTCGACGCCGTCACCGGCAGCCTCGACGCCGTAGAGCTTCACACCCTCGTCGTCGAGGAACGCATCGAACATGCCGATCGCGTTCGAGCCGCCTCCGACACAGGCGATGACCGCATCGGGCAGACGCCCTACCTCGTCGAGGAGCTGCTGTCGAGCCTCTTCGCCGATGATCTTCTGGAAGTCGCGGACCATCGCGGGGAACGGGTGCGGACCTGCGGCGGTGCCGAAGATGTAGTTGGTGGTCTCGACCGACGCGACCCAATCGCGATAGGCGTCGTTGATCGCATCCTTCAGGGTGCGGGATCCGGAGGTGACTGCGACGACCTCCGCGCCCAGCAGCCGCATCCGCGCGACGTTCAACGCCTGGCGTTCGGTGTCGACCTCACCCATGTAGATCGTGCACTCGAGGCCGAACAGAGCCGCGGCCGTCGCAGTGGCGACGCCGTGCTGGCCCGCTCCCGTCTCGGCGATCACGCGCTTCTTGCCGAGGCGCTTGGTCAGCAGCGCCTGACCGAGCACGTTGTTGATCTTGTGCGAGCCGGTGTGGTTGAGATCCTCACGCTTGAGGAAGACTCGCGCTCCGCCGGCGTGCTCGGCGAACCGGGCGACCTCGGTGAGCGGAGACGGGCGCCCGGCGTACGAGCTGAGCAGCGACGCGAGCTCTTCGCGGAAAGCCGGGTCGACGATCGCATCGGCGTACGCCGCGGAGAGCTCGTCGATCGCGGCGATCAGCGACTCGGGCATGTATCGCCCGCCGTATTCGCCGAACAGGGGACCATGCTGATCTCGCAGGCTCATCACGCCTCCAGGAAGCTCTTGAGTGTGGCGACCGGGTCGCCCGTGACGAGCGCCTCCCCGATCAGGACGACGTCAGCACCCGCGGAGCGGTAGTGCGTGACGTCTGCAGGGGTGAGGACCGCGGACTCGGCGATCTTGACCGCGGAATCCGGAATGCGATCGACGAGACGGCCGAACAGGTCACGGTCGAGCTCGAGTGTCGTCAGATCGCGGGCGTTGACACCGATCAGCGGTGCACCGAGGTCGATCGCGACCTCGAGCTCGTCGGCCGAGTGCGTCTCGACGAGCGGAGTCATGCCGAGCTCGGTGATGAAGCCGAACAGGTCACGGAGCACATGAGGCTCGAGCCCGGCGACGATCAGCAGCACGAGGTCGGCACCGGCCGCTCGTGCTTCGAGCACCTGGTATCGGTTCGCGATGAAGTCCTTGCGCAGCACAGGCAGCGACACGCGGGCCGTGACGGCCTCGAGATCGGCGAGGCTGCCGCCGAAGCGACGCTCCTCGGTGAGGACGCTGATCGCCGAGGCACCGCCCGTCTCATACAGCGAAGCCTGGAGTGCCGGGTCGGGGATATCGGCGAGAGCGCCGCGCGACGGGCTCGCGCGCTTCACCTCGGCGATGATCTTCACGCGCTCGGCGGGAGCGAGGAACACGAGCGCATCCTTGGCGGCGGGACGCGAGAGAGCATCGCGCTCGACGTCGGCGAGGGGCCGGGTCAGAGCGCGACGTTCAGCGTCTGCGACTGCGCCGGCCGTGAGGTCGGCGAGCACCATTAGTGCGCCTTCGGCGAGTACTTGGGGCCCTTCACGCCGTAACCGGCCTTCGAGAGCAGCCAGCCCACGAGCGCGCCGATCGGGACGATCGCGGCACCCACCCAGATCAGGGCGACCCACACGGGGCTGAACTCGGCGAGGCAGAACGCCAGCGTGCCGATCGTGAAGCCGGCGAGCATGATGATGACGCCCGTCCATGCGGCAGGCGAGTGTCCGTGGCCGGGGTCAGCGATCGGGTTGGTCATGGTCTCCTCCGGGGGACGACGTGCTGGTTCTGATCAAGTCTATCGGGGTCATCGTGTCGGGTCGGTTCCGCGCGACAGGTCGTCCCATGAATCGATCGCGTCGACAGGACCGGCGCTCGATTCGACATGTGCGGCGTCGGTGCGGTACCGGCGTCCTCCGCGCTTCCAGCGTCGCCAGGTGAGGAGCACGACAAGGGATGCCGCCAGCAGGATGACCCAGCCGATGAGCGTCATCACGGGCCAGGCCGAGAGCTCGATGCCGGCGACGACATCGGCGATCGCCGCGCTGCCTGCGAGCCCCGTGGTCTCCGTGACGGTGGGGCCGACAGCGCTCAGCGGCGCGGTCAGGAGCAGCTGCAGAGTCGTCCAGCCGAGGAAGAGCGAGGCTGCGGTGGCGAGCACGCCGAACACGAGCCGCATCACCGGGCCGACGATCGAGAGCGCGATGCCGAGCGCCAGGACCGCGAGGCTCAGCGGAGCGAGCAGCGGCAACGCCGACGAGCCGGGCACGAGGATCGCCTCCCCGGCATCGGCGCGTGCGACCGTGAGCCATGTCTGGGTCGACGAGATGATCCCGATCGCCCCCGAGAGAAGGAAGCCGGAGACGGCGATCGAGCGACCTCTCTGCACGAACGTCACGCGGCCGAGCTCCCCTCGACGGCACGGAGGTCCGTCGTGTCGAAGCAGGTGCGCGTGCCGGTGTGGCAGGCGGGGCCGGTCTGGTCGACTCGCAGCAGGATCGCGTCGCCGTCGCAGTCGAGTCTCGCCTCGTGCACCACCTGGATGTGCCCGGAGGTGTCTCCTTTACGCCAGTACTCCTGACGGGAGCGCGACCAGTACACCGCGCGGCCCGTGGTGAGGGTGCGGCGCAGCGCCTCGGCATCGACCCACGCGAGCATGAGGACCTCTGCCGTGTCCCACTGCTGCACGATCACCGGCGCGAGGCCGTCGTCGTTGAAGGCGACCTGGGCGATGCGCTCGTCGACATCGGTCATCGGACGATCACTCCCTCCGCGCGCAGCGCGTCCTTGACGTCTCCGACCGTAAGTGCACCGGTGTGGAACACGCTGGCTGCGAGCACCGCATCCGCTCCTGCCTTGATCGCCGGAGCGAAGTCGGAGGCCTTGCCGGCGCCGCCCGAGGCGATCACCGGCACAGACGCGGCCTCGCGCATGAGCTTCACCAGTTCGAGGTCGAAGCCGTCTCGCGTGCCGTCGGCGTCGATCGAGTTGACCAGCAGCTCTCCTGCCCCGCGCTCCGCGGCTTCACGCGCCCAGTCGAGCGCATCGAGGGTCGTCCGGGTGCGCCCGCCGTGGGTGGTGACGACGAAGCCGGAGGGAGTGCCGGTCGCCCGCTTGACGTCGAGCGACAGCACCAGCACCTGCGCACCGAAGCGGTCGGCGATCTCGCCGATCAGCTCAGGGCGGGCGATCGCGGCCGAGTTGACCCCGACCTTGTCGGCGCCGACCGAGAGCAGCCGCGCCACGTCGTCGACGCTGCGCACTCCCCCACCGACCGTCAGCGGCACGAACACCTGCTCAGCCGTGCGCTGCACGACGTCGTACGTCGTGGCGCGGGCGTCGACGGTCGCGGTGACGTCGAGGAAGGTGATCTCGTCTGCGCCCTGCGCCGCGTAGTGGCGTGCGAGCTCGACGGGGTCGCCCATGTCGCGCAGGTTCTCGAAGTTGACGCCCTTGACGACGCGGCCATCGGCGACATCGAGGCACGGGATGACACGACTCGCGAGTGTCATCAGAGCCTCGCGTTGTGGATCGCCGTGACGAGGATCGCGCGGGCGCCGAGCGCGTACAGCGCGTCCATGACGGGGTTGACTCGGGCGCGTGCCACCATCACTCGGACGGCGACCCACTCGGGGTCGCGCAGCGGCGAGACGGTGGGCGACTCGATGCCACCCGCGATCTTGACGGCATCGTCGAGGAGAGCCAGCGGCAGGTCGTAGTCGATCATCACGAACCGGCGAGCGACCATGACGCCGCGCAGGCGCCGCAGAAGCGTCTCAGAGCCCTCTGCATCATGCGGGCCGGCGATCAGCACGGCCTCGGACTGCAGGATCACAGGGCCGAAGACGTCGAGTCCCGCCTGACGCAGCGTCGTGCCGGTCTCTACGACATCGGCCACTGCATCCGCGACGCCGAGACGCACGGCCGACTCCACTGCGCCGTCGAGGGGCACGAGGTCGACCGCGATGCCGCGCTCGTCGAGGAACGCGTCGACGAGACCCGGGTACGACGTCGCGATACGCAGGCCGTCGAGCTCGGACACATCGGTGTAACGACCGGACGGCGCGGCGAAGCGGAAGGTCGACCCGGCGAAGCCGAGCGCCTCGATCTCGCGCGCACCGGGCATGCGGGCGTCGAGGAGCAGGTCGCGCCCCGTGATGCCGACGTCGATGGCACCGGAGCCGACGTAGGTCGCGATGTCCTTCGGGCGGAGGTAGAAGAACTCGACGTCGTTGTCGGCATCGACGACGTGGAGTGTCTTGGGATCACGACGACCGGCGTAGCCGGCCTCCGCGAGCATGTCGGCGGCCGTCTCGGAGAGAGAGCCCTTGTTGGGAACAGCAATGCGCAGCATGGGGTGCCTTCAGATCGAAGCGAGTGGGGCGGAGCGCTTCACAGATGTCGGTAGACGTCCTGCAGGCTCAGGCCCTTCGCGATCATCATCACCTGGACGTGGTAGAGCAGCTGCGAGATCTCCTCCGCAGCGGCCTCGTCGGATTCGTACTCGGATGCCATCCAGACTTCGGCGGCCTCCTCGACGATCTTCTTGCCGATCGTGTGCACGCCGCCGTCGAGCTCCGCGACCGTACCCGACCCCTCTGGACGGGTCTCGGCCTTGACGCTGAGCTCGGCGAACAGCTCGTCGAAAGTCTTCACGATTCCAGGCTAGCGGCTCTGGCGCGGTCTCTGAGCCGGGTGACGGCGGCCTCGACGTCGTCGGCGCCGTAGACCGCGGATCCTGCGACGAACGTGTCGGCGCCCGCGGCGGCCGCGGCCTCGATGGTCGCGTCCGAGATCCCGCCGTCGACCTGGAGCCAGACGTTCGATCCGCGGCGTCTGGCCTCATCGGCGAGAGCGCGCAGCTTGGGCATCGTCTCGGGCATGAACCCCTGCCCGCCGAACCCGGGTTCGACCGTCATCACGAGGATCTGGTCGAACTCCTCGAGCACGCTGTAGAGCCCCTCGGCGGGCGTGTCGGGTTTGATCGCGACGCCGGCCCTGGCCCCGATGCTGCGCAGCGTGCGGGCGAGCGAGATCGGATCCGCGGCCGCCTCGAGGTGGAAGGTCACGCTTGCGGCCCCCAGCTCGGCATAGGCGGGGGCCCAGCGCTCCGGCTCGGTGATCATCAGGTGAACGTCGAGCGGGATCGGACTTGTCGCCTGGATCCGTTCGACCATCTGCGGGCCGAACGTGAGGTTCGGCACGAAGTGGTTGTCCATCACGTCGACGTGTGCGAAGTCGGCGGTCGCGATCTTGGCGAGATCGCGCTGCATGTTCACGAAGTCGGCGGCCAGGATGCTGGGGTTGATGCGCGGTGCGCTGGGGAGGTCCACGTCTCTAGTCTCTCTCTTCGGAGTTCGCGTCGCCCTGCTCGGTGGCGCTGCGCTGGAGAAGCGCGAGGAACATGGCATCCGTGCCGTGGCGGTGCGGCCACAGCTGCACCCGCCCCGAACCGTCGTCGGCGAGGTCGATCGGTGACTCGGAGACGCCCTGGAGCACGGCACGCGCATCGATCTCGGTGATGTCGGTGCGGCCTCGGAGCACCTCCTGGACGACCCCCGTGGTCTCGGCGAGATGCGGCGAGCAGGTCACGTACGCGACGATCCCGCCGGGCGCGAGTGCGCCGAGCGCCGAGTTCAGGATTTCTACCTGAAGGGGCACGAGCTCGGCGACATCGGCAGGGGTCTTGCGCCAGCGCGCCTCGGGCCGCCGCCTGAGGGCGCCGAGGCCGGTGCACGGCGCATCGACGAGGATGCGATCGAATGCGCCGGGGTGGGTGGCGCCGAACGAGCGCCCGTCCTCCTCGTGCACCATGACCTCGCCCGGCACGCCGCGCAGGGCGTTGCGGACGAGACGTGCCCGTGTCGGGATGACCTCGTTGGCCTCGAGAGTGACGTCGTGCTCGCGGGCGATCGCCGCGAGCAGCGCGGTCTTGCCACCGGGGCCCGCACACAGATCGAGCCAGCGCTCACCCGAGGTGATCGGCGCGG
Organism: Microbacterium foliorum; assembly: GCF_006385575.1. Taxonomy (NCBI): domain Bacteria; kingdom Bacillati; phylum Actinomycetota; class Actinomycetes; order Micrococcales; family Microbacteriaceae; genus Microbacterium; species Microbacterium foliorum. The sequence goes on from NZ_CP041040.1 coordinate 1,840,441, forward strand.
CCGCCGTCAGCGCGAGTGCCACCAGCTGAGAACCCTCGTCCTGAACGCGGACCGTGCCGCCGGTCGCGGCGATCACACGATGCGGATCGCCGCCGGGCGATCCGTAGGCCGTCGGAGCGTACGGGCGCCGCGGCTCACCCGGCTCCGCGAGTCCGGGGAGCGCCACCAGCGTCACCTCCGGAGACGCGTTGTCTGCGTCGAGGAGCTCGTCGAGTTCGTCGGCTCGTCCCTCGGCGGCCAGAGCGCGTCGCAGCGCTCGGATGACCCAGACCGGGTGTGCGGAGCGGAGTGCGAGACGCTCGTCATCGGACCGCGCCGAGCTCTCGATGCGCTCCTCCCACTCCCCCGGTGTCTCGCGGGAGATCCGGCGCAGCACGGCGTTCGCGAAGCTCGATGCGCCTCGCCCCTGAGTCGAGGCGACCAGATTCACGGACTCGTTCACGGCTGCGTGAGACGCGACACGTGTGGCGAGCAGCTGATGCGTGGCGAGCCGCAGCGCATCGAGCACGGCGGGGTCGATCTCCTCCGCCGGACGATCGGCGGCCACGGCGATGATCGCATCGTAGGTGCCACGACGTCGGAGGGTCCCGTACGCGAGCTCCGTCGCGAGGGCGGCATCCTGCGGGTCGAGGCGCGCCTCGGCGATCGCCGGAGGCAGGGTCAGGTTGGCGTAGGCATCCGACTCGGACACCGCTCGCAGCACGTCGTAGGCCACCCGACGAGCAGGCTGCACCGTGCGCTGCGGCCCGCGAGGCTGGTCACCGTGCTGGCCCTGAGGCTGACCGCCCCGCGCCTGACCGCCGCGCTGCCCGGGCGGTCGACCCTGCGACCGGTTCTGTGAACCACCCGGACGACCGTCGCGACGCTTCGCGTCTCCCTGCCCGCTCATGCTCCGGCTCGCAGACCGTCGGTGTCGCGCTGGCCCCGCCACCAGTCGACCGCGTTCATGGCTCCCTTGCCCGCCGGTTGCACGCGCGTGACGGAGAGGGGCGTCGAGCCGGTGCCGATGAGGAGCGCCGTCTTCGTCGCGCCGATCTCTCCCGGCTCGAGGGCGGCGTCCTCACTCGACGGCGCGGCCTCGAGGATCTTCACGCGGAGCCCGTCGACGGTGGTGTGCGCTCCCGGCTCGGGAGTGACGCCGCGGAAGCGCGCGAACACCTGTGCGAGGGGCTGGCTCCAGTCGAGCAGACCGTCATCGAGCGTCAGCTTCGGCGCCAGGCTCGGCTCTCCGCGCTGCGGCACCGCGTGCGCAGTGCCGTCGGCGATGGCCTCGACCACCTCTGATGTCAGCTGCGCCCCGTCGATGGCAAGGGTCTCGAGGGCCGCGTCGGCTGTCGCCCCTGCGGCCACGTCGACGACGCGTGTGGCGAAGACGTCGCCTGCGTCGAGGGCGGGTACCAGCTGGAAGACGCTCGCTCCGAGCTGGGCGTCGCCGGCGATCAGTGCGCGCTGCACGGGAGCGGCGCCGCGCCACTGGGGCAGGAGCGAGAAGTGCAGGTTGATCCACCCCTTCACCGGAGTGGACAGCAGCGGCTCTCGCACGAGGCCGCCATATGCGACGATCACACCGAGCTCGGGCTGCAGTGCGGCGATCGCCGCGGTCGCCTCGTCATCGAGACGTGCCGCCTTGATGATCGGCAGACCGAGGTCGGCTGCTGCCTGAGCGACCGGCGACGGTGTCAGCACCCGCTTGCGGCCCAGGGGCGCATCGGGTCGCGTGACCACAGCCGCGATGTCGTGCTCGGCCGCGAGGCGGCGGAGTGTGGGAACGGCTGCCGACGGTGTGCCGGCGAAGACAAGGCGCATGAAGGTGCTCCGGAGGGAATGCGGTGTGTGGATCGGGTGGGATCGGATCGGTGCGGACTGATCAGAGCTCTGGGTCGAGGATATCGAGCCGAACCGAGAGCGTGCTCCGAGTCGACTTGCCCTTGCCTCGGCGATTGCTGACGGCTTCGGCGACGACGGCCGCACGCAGCGTCGCCGCGACCTTGGCTCCGGCGCCGTACTCGAATCGGACGAGCGCGCGCACGCGAGGCGGATAGTCGTCGGACTCGATGGGCACAGGGCCCAGGACGGCGTCAGACGGCAGGGCGAGCTCCTGGAGAGCGGCCAACGCACGGCCGACGGCCGCTGCGGACCCCTCGACCAGGGCGACGCGCGCGGCCGGAGGCATGTGCAGGGGCGCGCGCTCGGCCAGCTCAGCGCGTGCGTAGCCCGACTGGTTCCAGGTCGCGAGCGCTCGTGCGATCGTGCCGTCGACTCCGACGAGGTGGATGGGCGCGCCCGGAGCAGCGAGCGCGGCCGCGTTCGACCACCACCGCAGACACGCCTCACCGATGCGAAGATCCGGTGCCTGGAGCATCCGTGGACCGTCGAGCAGCACCACTGCGCGATAGCCCCCTTCGGCGAGCGGCTCGGCGCCGCGCGTCGCGACCACGAGCGCCGGCTTGTCGGCGACGTGCTCGACCGGGTGCGCGCTGTCGGCGACGATCACGCGGACGCCGGGGAACGCCTTGCCCAGCTCGTCGGCGGTGCGCTCGCTTCCCGACGACGCGAGACGCAGCTTGGTCGACGAACACGTCGGGCAGGCCCAGGCGCGCGCACCCCGGCCGCACCAGGCGCACACGGGCACGGCGCCGCGATGCTTGGCGCCCAGCGGCCCGCCGCAGTGCGCGCATCTGGCCGGAGCGCGACACTCCGCACACACGAGGGACGGCGCGAAACCGGGGCGCGAGACCTGCACGAGAACCGGGCCCTCGGCTGCGGCGTTGCGTGCCGAGAGGAACGCCGACGACGGCATCCGCTGCGCTGTCGGCGCATCCATCTCTTGCGGTGTGCTCAGGATCACCCTCGGCATCACCCGTCGTGCGGCCCGCACGTCCTGCAGGTATCCGTGCGCGACGAGGCGTTCGACGTCCGTCGTGCGGGTGTGGCCGACGAACAGCAGAGCCGAGTCCTCCTGCTCCTGGCGGAGCAGCGCGGCATCTCGGGCGTTGATGTAGGGCGCGAGCGGTTCGCCGAGCAGTGGATCGCCGTCGTCCCACACCGCGACGAGTCCGGCGCGCACCGGCGCGTACACGGCCGAGCGGTTGCCGACCACGATGCACGGAGCATCCTCGAGCGATCTGAGGAACGAGCGGTATCGATCGGGGTTCGTCTGCCGTGAGTCGTATCGCACGACGGCCTCGGGCGGAACGAGCGACCCGAGTGCGGCGAGCAGAAGATCGAGGTCCCGATGATCCGGCACGATCAGGATGCTGGAGCGTCCGGCTGCAAGCATCCGCGTCGCCGTCGAGGCCAGCAGAGCCGTCCAGCCCGGCTCGCCCCGGTGCTGCACCGGGATCGCCTCGACCGCGGCCCTGCCCGCGTCGTCGAGGACCTCCTCGAGGTGGTCGTACGTGGCGAGGAGCGAGGCGGCGTCGGCGACGGCCTCATCGGTCGGGACGGGCGCCGGTGCGTCCGCGGTCCAGGCCTTCTCGACCCGTACCTGACGCTTGGGGATGACGAGACGCAGCACGTCCGACGCCGACCCCGCCGCGCGGTCGGCTGCGCGACGGGCGAGCCGGTAAGTGCGTTCCGGAAGCACGGGCACCGGCGACACGACGCTCTCGACCTCGGAGAGAGGCCTGTCGGCGTCGTCCTCGGTATCGATCTCGACCACGTACCCGTCGATCACCCGACCGGCGGTGCGGAGCGGCACTCGCACGCGCACCCCGATCGGCACGTCTCCGAGCTCTGGCGGCAGCGCATAATCGAAGAGCCGGTCGAGCTGGGGAAGCGGCGAGTCCAGCAGAACGCGCGCGATGCGACGACTCTCGGCCGTCATGAGCGGATCGCCATCAGGCCCGCGCTCCGTCAGAGGCCTGCAGCGCGCCGCAGCTCTTCAGCGCGGTCGGTGCGCTCCCAGGTGAACTCCGGCAGCTCGCGGCCGAAATGACCGTAGGCGGCTGTCTGCGCATAGATCGGGCGCAGCAGATCGAGGTGCTCGATGATCGCCTGGGGACGGAGATCGAAGACCTCGTCGATCGCGCGGGTGATCGCCTCGTCCGACACCTTGCCGGTGCCGAAGGTCTCGACGTAGAGACCCACCGGGCGTGCGACGCCGATCGCGTATGCGACCTGGACCTCGAGACGGTCGGCGAGCCCTGCCGCGACAGCGTTCTTCGCGACCCAGCGGGTCGCATAGGCACCCGAACGGTCGACCTTCGACGGATCCTTGCCGCTGAACGCGCCGCCACCGTGGCGAGCGGCGCCGCCGTAGGTGTCGATGATGATCTTGCGTCCGGTGAGACCGGCGTCGCCCTTGGGTCCGCCGGTGACGAAGGGACCCGCCGGATTGATGTAGTAGGTGATGTCGTCGAGGTCGAGTCCTGTGGTCTCGAGGATCGGGTCGATCACGTGCTCGCGCACCTGCGCCTTGAGCTCGTCCTGCGAGATCTCGGGGTGATGCTGGGTCGACAGCACGACGGCGTCGACGGTCTTGGGCGTGAAGCCGTCGTACCCGAGCGTGACCTGCGTCTTGCCGTCGGGGCGAAGGAACGGCAGCGCGCCGGAGCGGCGGACCTCGGCGAGACGCTCGGCGATGCGGTGCGCGGTCCATGCGGCCATCGGCATCAGCTGGGGCGTCTCGTTCGTGGCGAAGCCGAACATGATGCCCTGGTCGCCTGCACCGAGTCCGTCGAGCGGATCGACGGATGAGCCGTCGCGGTGCTCCTGGGCGTTGTCGACGCCGTGGGCGATGTCGGTCGACTGCTCGCCCACCGAGATGCTCACGCCGCAGGAGTCCCCGTCGAAGCCGGTGTCGCTCGACGTGTAGCCGATGCGATTGACGACCTGTCGGACGATGGTCGGGATGTCGACGTACGCCTCGGTGCGGATCTCGCCGGCGACGTGCACGAGACCGGTGGTCACCAGCGTCTCGACCGCGACGCGTGAGCCGGGGTCTTTCGCGATGAGTCCGTCGAGGATGCTGTCCGAGATCTGGTCGCAGATCTTGTCTGGGTGCCCCTCGGTGACGGACTCGGACGTGAACAGACGCAGCGCGCTCATCAGGGCTCCAGAACGGAATCGGACAGCAGGAAGGGGGTGGCTCCCATGATGGACCGCACCGCCGACATCAGTCGGCGGTGCGGTCATCGGACGTCACTCGGCGTGACGGAGGCGGAGCTTGTCCTCGTTGATCTCGTGCAGAGCGATGGTCAGCGGCTTGTCCTCGACGGAGGAGTCGACGAGCGGACCGACGTTGTCGAACAGGTTGCCCTCGTGGAGGTCGGAGTAGTAGTCGTTGATCTGGCGCGCGCGCTTGGCGGCGTAGATGACGAGCTCGTACTTCGAGTCGACGCGGTCGAGCAGGTTGTCGATGGGGGGATCGATGATTCCGTTGGTGTGGTGTCCGGCCATGGTGGGACCTCCTGATCAGGCGACGGGATCGTCGCGAAGACTGTGCAACGGCGCGCGAAAACGCTCAGCGCGCAGAGCTTGAAGACAATTCTACGACCTCTGCGGCCGCAGCGGCGACGTCCTCGTTCACGATGAGGTGATCGAACTCGTTCTGTGCGGCGAGTTCCACCTTCGCGGTGCGCAGTCTGCGAGCACGTTCCTCGGCCCCCTCGGTGCCTCGACCGACCAGTCTCTGAACCAGTTCGTCCCAGGTCGGCGGCAGCAGGAAGATGAGCGTCGCGGCCGGCTCGGCCTTGCGCACCTGGCGGGCACCCTGCAGGTCGATCTCGAGCAGCACCGTCTTGCCTGCAGCCAGTGCGGCATCGATCGGGGCGCGGGGCGTTCCGTACCGCGACCTGTTGTGCACCACCGCGTACTCGAGAAGCTCGTCCTCGGCGATCAGCCGATCGAACTCCGCGTCGTCGACGAAGTAGTAGTGCACGCCGTCGATCTCGCCCGGGCGCGGCGCACGGGTCGTCGCCGAGACAGACAGATGGATCTCGGGGTTGTGCTCGCGGATATGGGCTGCGACCGTGCCCTTGCCCACCGCGGTCGGGCCGGCGAGCACCAGGAGGCGGCTTCGTGCGCCCCGCGGCTGCAGGAGCGGGAAGCGCGAGTCGAGCCACTGCGAGAGCGCCACCCGCTGCCTGACGCCGAGACCCCCCAGTCGCTTGACCGGCGAGATGTGCAGCTCCGCCAGGATCCGGTCGCGTTTTCCCGCACCGATGGCGGGGAGAGCGAGCAGGAAGTCCGTGATGCGCATCGAGCCCTCGACCGAGTCGGGGTCGGCAGTGGCCCGTTCGAGCACAGACTGGGGAGTCACGACTCGCGTCGTCAGATCGCGCTTGAGGGACGCACGGGCACGGCGCCGCTCGACCGCTTTGCGGGCGGCGGCGGCACGGTCGACCTCGGGGACGGGACGGGACTCAGCCACGGCCGACCTCCCTGTACTCTGCGACGCGTGCGTCGATGGCGGCGGCGAGACCGGCCGGTCCGGCCGAGAGGATGCTGCGGCTCTCGCTCGCGATGACCGCGGGGCTCATCGAGCCGAACCGACGGTGGAGGTCTGCCGGAGTCGCACCCTGCGTGCCGAAACCGGGAGCGAGGATGGGTGCCATCGGGGCGAATGCGGCGATGCCGGCATCCGTCCACTCCACGGTCGCTCCGATGACGAAGCCGAAGCTCCCCCACTGGCCTGTCTCCGTGTGCTCCGCGTTACGTGCCGAGACGACCGAGATGATGTCCGCTGACACGGCGCGGCCGGTCTCGGAGACCGAGCGCTGCAGTGTCTGCGCCTCGGGGTTGCTCGTGGCGGCGAGCACGAAGAGGCCCTTGTCGTGCTCCTCGGCGAGGGCGAAGGCGCCGTCGAGCGCACCGACCCCGAGGAACGGGTTCACGGTCAGGGCGTCGGCCTCGAGCGGAGATCCCGGCGTGAGCCACGCCGCAGCATACGCATCCATGGTCGAGCCGATGTCGCCGCGCTTCGCGTCCGCGATGACGACGAGTCCGGCCGCACGCGCAGCCGCGAGCACCTCCTCGAGGGCCGCGATACCCGCGGAGCCGAAGCGCTCGAAGAACGACACCTGCGGCTTCACGATCGCGGCACGGCCAGCGGCGGCCTCGACGGTGCGCAGCCCGAACTCGCGGACGCCGGAGGCGTCGTGACCGAGTCCCCAGTCCGTGAGCAGCGCCGCATGCGGGTCGATTCCCACGCACAGCGGGCCGTGCGCCGCGAGGGCGGCACGGACCCGTTCGCCGAAGCGTGCGCTCACAAAGCGGCCTTCCGGTCGAGTGCGTACTCCTGAAGGCTCTTCACCTGGAAGCCCTCGTGCGCTGCGTCCATGCCGCTCACCGCAGCGCCGAGCACCGCCATCGTGGTGAACAGCGCCTTGTCGGCCGCGACGGCGGCCGCGCGGATCTCGTAACCGTCAGCGCGCGCCGCGCCACCCGAAGGCGTGTTCACGACGATGTCGATCGACCCGTCGTTGATGAGGTCGACGATGTTGGTCGCGCCCGATTCCTGGGTCTCGCTGTACTTCTCGACCACGGTCACCGCGATGCCGTTGCGCGAGAGGATCTCGGCCGTGCCCTCGGTGGCCACGATCGTGAACCCGAGCTGCTGCAGACGGTGCGCCGGCAGGATCACCGCGCGCTTGTCGGAGTCGGCCACCGAGATGAACACGGTGCCGGAGGTCGGCATCCCGCCGTACGCGGCCGCCTGGCTCTTGGCGAATGCGGTCGGGAAGTCGCGGTCGATGCCCATGACCTCACCCGTCGAGCGCATCTCCGGGCCGAGGATCGAGTCGACGGTCTTGCCGTCGGCCGTGCGGAACCGCTTGAAGGGAAGCACCGCCTCCTTCACCGAGACAGGGGCGTCGAGCGGCACACGAGAGCCGTCCTGCTCGGGAAGCATGCCTTCGGCGCGGAGCTCCGCGATCGTCGAGCCGACCATGATGCGGCTCGCGGCCTTCGCCATCGGAATGCCCAGCGCCTTCGAGACGAACGGCACCGTGCGGCTCGCGCGCGGGTTCGCCTCGATGACGTAGAGCACGCCCGCGCTGATCGCGAACTGCACGTTCAGCAGTCCGCGCACGCCGACGCCCTCGGCGATCGCGAGGGTCGCCTCGCGCACCCGATCGATGTCGGTGCGGCCGAGCGAGACCGGCGGCAGAGTGCAGCTGGAGTCGCCCGAGTGGATGCCGGCCTCTTCGAGGTGCTCCATCACGCCGCCGATGTACAGGTCGGTGCCGTCGTACAGCGCGTCGACGTCGAGCTCGATCGCATCGTCGAGGAACCGGTCGACGAGCAGGGGCTTGCCATCCTCGATGATGACCTCGCCCGCGGTGCGCACGAAGTACTCGCGCAGCGACTCCGCGCTGTAGACGATCTCCATCCCCCGCCCGCCGAGCACGAAGCTCGGACGCACGAGCACGGGGTAGCCGATCTCGTCGGCCACGGCCACCGCGCCGTCAGCATCCACTGCGGTGCCGTGACGCGGCGCGATGAGACCGGCGGAGTCGAGCAGCTGTGAGAACAGCTCGCGCTCTTCGGCGATGTCGATGGCTGCGGGGCTCGTGCCGAGCACGGTGTAGCCCGCGGCCTCGATACCCTTCGCGAGACCCAGCGGCGTCTGGCCGCCGAGCTGGCAGACGACGCCGAGAATGGTGCCGCTGGCGGCTTCGGCGTCGAGCACCTCGAGCACGTCTTCGAGCGTCAGCGGCTCGAAGTACAGCCGATCCGACGTGTCGTAGTCGGTGGACACGGTCTCGGGGTTGCAGTTGACCATGATGGTCTCGAAGCCGGCATCCGAGAGCGCGAACGACGCGTGCACGCACGAGTAGTCGAACTCGACGCCCTGGCCGATGCGGTTGGGACCGGATCCGATGATCACGACCTTGGTGCGATCCGACGGGATGACCTCGGTCTCGAAGTCGTAGCTCGAGTAGTGATACGGCGTCAGAGCCGGGAACTCGCCGGCGCAGGTGTCGACCGTCTTGTACACCGGGCGGATGCCGAAGCCGTGGCGCACGCCGCGGATCTCGGCCTCGGCATCGCCGCGCAGCTGCGCGATCTGCGCGTCGGAGAAGCCGTGCTCCTTGGCATAGCGGAGCGTTGCCGGGTCGAGCTCGGGCGCCGTGCGCACGGTCTCGGCGACCTCGTTGATCAGCACGATCTGGTCGATGAACCACGGGTCGATCGCGGTCGCCTCGAACGCCTGCTCGACCGTCGCACCCTTGCGCAGCGCCTGCTGCAGGGTGATGATGCGACCGTCGGTCGGGACCTTCGAGATCTCGAGCAGCTCTTCGACCGAGCGCTCCTCGGCGCCCCAGTGGAAGCTGGAGCCGCGCTTCTCGAGCGAGCGGAGCGCCTTCTGCAGCGCGGTCGCGTAGTTGCGTCCGATCGCCATCGCCTCACCCACCGACTTCATGGTGGTCGTCAGCGTCGCATCGGCGGCCGGGAACTTCTCGAACGCGAACCGCGGCACCTTGACGACGACGTAGTCGAGCGTGGGCTCGAAGCTCGCCGGAGTGACCCCCGTGATGTCGTTCGGGATCTCGTCGAGGCGGTAGCCGAGCGCGAGCTTGGCCGCGAGCTTGGCGATCGGGAACCCGGTGGCCTTCGAGGCGAGGGCGCTCGAGCGCGAGACGCGCGGGTTCATCTCGATGACGATGATGCGGCCGTTGCTGGGGTCGACAGCGAACTGGATGTTGCAGCCACCGGTGTCGACGCCGACGGCCCGGATGATGTCGATGCCGATGTCGCGGAGCTTCTGGTACTCGCGGTCGGTGAGCGTCAGAGCCGGGGCGACGGTGATCGAGTCGCCCGTGTGCACGCCGACGGGGTCGACGTTCTCGATCGAGCAGACGACGACCGTGTTGTCGGCCGTGTCGCGCATGAGCTCGAGCTCGTACTCCTTCCAGCCGAGGATCGACTCCTCGAGCAGTACCTCGGTGGTCGGAGAATCGCGCAGACCGGCACCGCCGATGCGGCGCAGGTCCTCTTCGTCGTAGGCGAAGCCCGAGCCGAGACCGCCCATGGTGAAGGAGGGGCGCACGACGAGCGGGTAGCCCAGCTCGGCCGCGCCCTCGAGCAGGTCGTCCATCGTGTGCGCGATGATGCTGCGCGCGACGTCGGCCCCGGCGTCGAGCACGAGCTGCTTGAAGATCTGGCGGTCTTCGCCCTTGTTGATCGCCTCGAAGCTCGCGCCGATCAGCTCGACGTCATACTTCTCGAGGATCCCGTGGTTGTGCAGCTCGATCGCGGCGTTCAGGGCGGTCTGCCCGCCGAGGGTCGGAAGGATGGCGTCTGGACGCTCCTTCGCGATGATCGTCTCGATGACCTGCCACGTGATCGGCTCGATGTAGGTCGCATCGGCGAAGTCGGGGTCGGTCATGATCGTCGCCGGGTTGGAGTTGACCAGGATGACCCTGACGCCCTCTTCGCGCAGGACGCGGCACGCCTGGGTGCCGGAGTAGTCGAACTCGCAGGCCTGACCGATGACGATCGGGCCGGAGCCGATGACGAGAACGGAGTTGATGTCGTCGCGCTTGGGCATTACTTGGCGTCCTTCTTGCTGGCGATGACCATGTCACGGAACCGGTCGAAGAGATAGTTGGCGTCGTGCGGGCCGGCGGCGGCCTCCGGGTGGTACTGCACCGAGAACGCGGGGATGTCGAGGGCACGGAGGCCCTCCACGACGTTGTCGTTCAGACCGACGTGGCTGACCTCGACCTTGCCGTAGCCGTGTGGGCTGTCGAAGGAACCCTCCAGTGGCGCATCCACGGCGAATCCGTGGTTGTGAGCGGTGATCTCGACGCGCCCGGTCGACTTGTCGAGCACCGGCTGGTTGATTCCGCGGTGGCCGAACGGCAGCTTGTAGGTGCCGAGTCCTAGTGCCCTGCCGAGCAGCTGGTTTCCGAAGCAGATCCCGAAGAACGGGAGCCCGTCGTCGAGCACCGAGCGCAGCAGTTCGACGTGGTCCCCCGAGGCAGCGGGGTCGCCGGGGCCGTTCGAGTAGAAGACGGCGACGGGGTCGATCGAGCGGATGTCGTCGATTGTGACGTCCTGGGGCAGCACGTGCACCTCGAACCCGCGGGCCGCGAGGTTGTCGATCGTGGCCTGCTTGACTCCGAGGTCGAGGACGGCGAGGTTGCCTACCCGCTCCCCCATCGCCGTCGTCACCGTGGCGACGTCGACCGAGACCTGCGACGAGAGGTTCTGACCGGCCATCTGGGGCGCCTGGCGCACGAGGCGCAGCTGCTCTTCGGCATCGAGTTTCGCGGCGTCGCCCGAGAACACGCCACCGCGCATCGACCCGGCCGAGCGGATGTGACGGGTGATCGACCGGGTGTCGATTCCGCTGATGCCCACGATTCCGTCGCGTTCGAGGATCTCGTCGAGCGAGGCGTTGGCCCGCCAGTTCGAGACGACGCGCGAGGGGTCTCGGACGATGTAGCCGGCCACCCAGATACGACGAGACTCGCGGTCTTCGTCGTTCATGCCGGTGTTGCCGATGTGCGGTGCCGTCTGCAGGACGATCTGACCTGCGTACGAGGGATCGGTGAGCGTCTCCTGGTAGCCGGACATGCCGGTGGCGAAGACGACCTCGCCGAAGGTGGTGCCTCGCGCGCCGTATGCACGGCCCGTGTGGCGTGTCCCGTCTTCGAGGACGAGGACGGCGGGTTCGGGGAGGGCTGTCATGACGTTGCTCCTGTGTCGGGGGCGGCGGTGTCGTCCGTGGCCGGGACGAGGCGCTGCAGTTCTGAGATGAAGTTCTGGGGGTCGCCGTCGGTGAGACGCAGATACGAGTCGACGATCGTGTCGTCGTCCGCATTCCAGGCGACACGGACGAGTCCGCCGGGTTCCACGACGCGATCGATCGTCACCGTCGCACGGTCGACGCTCGCGAGACGCGAGGACGCGAGGAAGACCGTCGGCGCGCCGTCGAGGCAGAGTGCGAGCCCGCGGTCCGTGACGGCGACCTCGCCCCTGGCCCGGTACGCGAGCGGGTGCAGGGTCAGCCGCTCGAGCGGCTGGTCGTGCTTGGTCGTCGAGACGTACAGCACCGCGTGACGGTCGATCACTTCGGCGTGCTCGGGAACACCGAGGGGTGCCGCAAGACCCGAGTCGCGTCGGAGTCGTCGTCGCCAGGCGCTGAACATGGCGATCAGGACGAATACCGCCGCGGCGATGGTGATCGCGATGGCGATGTCGCGTGCGCTCATGCGTTCAGCTCCTCGACGACGTCTGCGCCGTCGACCGTCAGCACTCCGCGGTGCACCGTGAATTCGACGCGGCCGGGGAGGTCGCGACCGAGGTACGGCGAGTTGACGCTGCGACCGTGCAGATCCGACTCGCTGAAGACGCCGGCGACCGACGGATCGTAGAGCGTGATCTGCGCGGGAGCACCCGCCTCCAGAGGCAGTCCGTGTCCCGAGAGGCGTCCGATCCGGGCGGGCGCGGCGCTCATCACCCGAGCGACGTCCTCCCAGCCGATCAGGCCGGTCTGCACCATCGACTGGTGCACGACGCGCAGCGCGCTCTCGAGGCCGACCATGCCGTTCGCGGCAGCCTGCCATTCGCAGGACTTGTGCTCGCTCGGGTGCGGCGCGTGATCCGTCGCGACGATGTCGATGGTGCCGTCGGCGAGGCCTTCGCGCACAGCCATGACGTCTTCCTCGCGACGCAGCGGCGGATTGACCTTGTAGCGCGCGTCGTACCCGCGCACGAGTTCGTCGGTGAGAAGCAGGTGATGCGGGGTGACCTCGGCCGTGACGGCGATGCCGCGCTTCTTGGCCCAGCGGATGATGTCGACCGAGCCTGCTGTCGAGAGGTGGCAGACGTGCAGACGCGAGCCCACGTGCTCGGCGAGGAGCACATCGCGGGCGATGATCGACTCCTCGGCGACGGCGGGCCATCCGGCGAGTCCGAGCTCGGCCGAGACGGTGCCCTCGTTCATCTGGGCGCCCTCGGTGAGGCGGGGATCCTGCGCATGCTGCGCGATGACCCCGCCGAAGGACTTCACGTACTCGAGCGCACGACGCATGATCAGCGGGTCGAAGACGCAGAAGCCGTCGTCGCTGAAGACGCGCACCTGGGCGCGCGATGTCGCCATCGCACCGAGCTCGGCGAGCCGCTCGCCCTTCTGCCCCACGGTCACAGCGCCGATCGGCTGCACCGTCGCGTACCCGGCCGCTTCACCGAGCGCGAGCTCCTGTTCCACGACCCCGGCGGTGTCGGCCACCGGCGAGGTGTTGGGCATCGCGAAGACGGCCGTGAAGCCGCCGGCCGCTGCCGCCCTGGTGCCGGTGAGGATCGTCTCGGACGCTTCATAGCCGGGTTCGCGCAGATGCGTGTGCAGATCGACGAGCCCGGGAAGGGCCACCAGGCCGTCGGCGTCGATGACTCGCGCACCCGCACGGCTCAGTCCGTGGCCGATCTCGGTGATCAGACCGTTCTCCACGATGATGTCGGCGCGCTCGGCACCGAGAAGCTGTGCGTCGGTGATGACGAGGGTCTCGCTCACTGGTCTCCCCCTCGTTCGTCGTCTCGTTCTCCTGCAAGGAGCAGGTACAGCACCGCCATGCGGATGGACACCCCGTTCGTCACCTGTTCCAGCACGGTCGAGCGCGGGGAATCGGCGGCTTCGGAGGAGATCTCCAACCCTCGGTTCATGGGTCCGGGGTGCATGACAATGCTACCGTCCGGAAGGCCTGCAACACGCAGTGCGTCAAGACCCCAGCGCCTGGAATACTCCCGCTCAGTGGGGAAATACGCGGCGTTCATGCGCTCGAGCTGGATGCGGAGCATCATCACGGCGTCCGGCCCGTCCGCCAGGGCCTGGTCGAGGTCGTAGACGACCTTCGCGGGCCAGAGCGAGACGTTCTGCGGCACCAGCGTGGGCGGAGCCACGAGGGTGACCTCGGCGCCGAGCGTGGCGAGCAGCCAGACGTTCGATCGCGCGACCCGCGAGTGCAGCACGTCGCCGACGATCACGACCCGGATGCCGGCGAGATCGCGACCACGGCTGTCGGCTCCGAAGCGTCGCTTGCGGATCGTGAACGCGTCGAGCAGCGCCTGGGTCGGGTGCTCGTGCGTGCCGTCGCCCGCATTGACCACACCGGCCGAGATCCAGCCGCTGGTGGCGAGGGTCTGCGGCGCACCCGATGCGGGGTGGCGGATGACGACCGCATCCGCGCCCATCGCCTGCAGCGTCTGAGCGGTGTCCTTCAGGCTCTCGCCCTTCGAGACGCTCGACCCCTTGGCGGCGAAATTGATCACGTCGGCCGACAGGCGCTTCGCGGCGGCCTCGAAGGAGATGCGGGTGCGCGTCGAGTCCTCGAAGAAGAGATTGACGACGGTCTTGCCGCGGAGGGTCGGGAGCTTCTTGACCTCGCGAGACTGCGTGTCGGACATGTCCTCGGCGACGTCGAGGATGCGCAGAGCGGTCTCGCGATCGAGGGTGCGGGTGTCGAGGAGATGTCTCATGCTTCGATCGTCACCTCCTCGGCGCCGTCGTGCTCGGCCAGCCGCACGTTGACGCGCTCCTGACGGGAGGACGGGATGTTCTTCCCGACGAAGTCCGGCCGGATCGGCAGCTCGCGGTGGCCCCGGTCGACGAGGATCGCGAGGCGGACGATCGAGGGGCGACCGATCGACTGCAGCGCATCGAGCGCGGCGCGGATGCTGCGACCGGAGAAGAGCACGTCGTCGACCAGCACGACCGTCTTGCCGTCGATGCCGCCCGCGGGGATGTCGGTCGGACGAGGAGACCGCGTCGGCTGCTTCGCGAGATCATCGCGGAAGAGCGTGACGTCGAGGGCTCCCACCGGGACGGTGGTCTGTGCGATCTCGCCGATCACAGCGGACAGGCGGTGGGCGAGAGTGACTCCGCGGGTGGGAATGCCCAGCAGGACGAGGTTCTCAGCCCCTCGATTGGATTCGAGGATCTCGTGTGCGATGCGGGTCAGTGCCCGCGAGATATCGGCTTCGTGCAGCACGGTTCGTGCACTCATCGGCCGCTCCCTTCTCCGCCTCACAGGACGGTGTTAAAGGTTGCTTGATGCACCCAGTCTAGCGCGGCTCAGTGCCAGCCCAGCACCTCGCGGACAACCTCCTGAGAGAAGGGCGCGCCGTCGTCGGGCACTCCGCCGAGCGATTCGTGCGAGAGCATGGCCCCCTCTGCGCCGGCTGCCGCGGTGATCCCTTGGAGGGCCGCCCGGATGCGAGGGCCCGCGGCGCGGGCGTACTCCGCGTCACCCCGTCGGGAGACATGGGGGAAGACGACCAACTCGCCGACCCCCTTCGCCGCGTGACGCGCGGCGACCACGACGAGGGTGGGGGGAATGGAGGGCTGCAGCGCCCGAGGAAGGGGGAACGGCAGCTCGTCGGTCAGGAGACCTCGCCAGAACCCCCGGCGGGAGCGGGTCTCGTCGCCGATCTCGAGCGCGGTGGCAGTCCACTCCGAGTCCTGCGCACGCAGGCGCGCCTCGAGTCCATCGTCGCGTGGCTCGAATCCCGCCTCCTGCAGGAACTCCGTGCCGATGCGTACGAGACGTTCCGCATCTGACCGGACCACCCACCTCGCGCCGTGGAACGGACCGTCGAAAGCGAGCCGCGACGTCCTTGCATCACGACCTGCCCCCTGCGGGTGCGGGGATCGCGACACGTCAGCTGGCCTCGCTGAGCACGGCGTCGCTGACCTCATCGATCTTCGTGGAGCGGATGGGATGACCGCTCGTCGACAGGCAGCGGCCGGTCTTGAGGTCCCACTTCCAGTCGTGCATGCTGCAGGTCAGTATTCCGTCTTCGTCGACCTTGCCGGTCTTCGTCAGGTCGGCCCTCAGGTGCGGGCAGCGGCGCTGCACGACCCAGTCGCCGATCTCGGCATCCTCGGTCTGATCCGTCTGCTCCTGGTACCAGTTCTCGACGTACTCGATCCGGTCGACCGAGAGGCACTTGAGGAACGTCGTCAGGAACTCGTTGAACTTGCCGCTGCGTCCCACCTGGAACTGCATCGAGAGGAAGATCGAGTTCGACCAGTCGATCTCGTGATCGCGGATGTTCGTCGAGACGAGGTCAGCGGGGATCGTGTACCAGTAGATGCACTCCTCGCCCGCGTACTCGCGGACCTTCGCGCGAGGGAAGTCGACGACCATGTCGAGGTCACCGATCTTGAATCGCACACACCCGCCGACTCCGAGGCGGATGGTGCGCGACTTCTTCAGCAGCGGCTCCCACCAGGACTTCAGCTCCTCGAGCATCTCGGTGGCCGGCAGGACCTCCGCGCGTGAAGCCTGCTCGTCGAGGATCTCCTGCTGGCGCGACGCCCGCTGCTCTTCGAGGTAGTCCCACTTCTCGTCGAAGATGTGGGCGAGCTCCGCCTCGGTATAGAGCGACTGCTCGGTCGACACCTGACCGGCGTCGACGGTCACGACCGTGCCGGGTACGAAGAGGTGCCCGTCGTACTGGGGCGAGAGCTCCTTCATGTGGGCGAGGAACTGCTTCTGATCCGTGAAGATCGACTCTCCGTTGCGGCCGATCCCGTTGAAGTCGAAGAGGTCGTCGCGCAGGAACATGGGCGGCCCTGCCATCGGGAAGACGTGCGGAGCATCCACCTTGTCGATGTAGTACATCGCTCGCTTGTTCTGCGCGTCTCGCTTGAGCTTCGCGAAATTCTGCTTCGCGTCCATCGGCAGGTCATAGACCATCGGCCACCAGATCGCGCCCGAGACCTGCGTGAAGTACGCCTCAGGCTTTCCGAAGTGGAGCAGAGTGTCGAGGTCGAGGGGGTGCGAATCGTTCTGGTTGAGGACCGACGCGGTGCCGTCGTCGACGCTCAGTGACGAATCGCCGATCGGGCCGTCGCTCGGGGCGCGCAGCGGCGTGATCATGATCTTGAGGTCGCCGCGCTCGATGATCTTCCCCGCCGGCGCGTAGGTGATGTTCGTGTAGCCCAGTGCGCGGATGTCCTGCTCGAGGTCATCGATGGGGTACTCCGGCAGCAGCACCTCGATGTCCTTGCGGATGTAGCGCTCGAGCAGCGCCGGGTCGAAGTGGTCGCGGTGCCGGTGCGAGATGTAGAGGAAGTCGGCCTCGCGGCCGAAACGCTCCCAGTCGAGCCCGCGGTTGTCAGGGAAGGGGAACCACGAGCCGAAGAACGAGGGCCCGAGAACCGGGTCGCAGATGATGTTCCCGCCGACTGTCTCGATGAACATCCCGGCGTGGCCGAGTCCCGTGATCCGCATGCATTCCTCCTGAGGTGAACCGTTCGATTCTACCGACGGGGTCCTGGACGGATGCGGTGACCCGGCCGGAACAAATCAGGCGTCGTCGAACAGACCCTTGATGTCGTCGGCCGTGAGCGACTGCGCGAAGAGCTCGTCGTCGTCCATCACGGCGGTGAAGAGCCTGGCCTTGCGACGCTGCAGCTCGAGGACCTTCTCCTCGATAGTGCCGGTCGAGATCATCCGATACACGAACACCTGATTCGTCTGACCGATGCGGTGCGTGCGGTCGATCGCCTGCTCTTCGGCGGCCGGGTTCCACCAGGGATCGAGCAGGAAGACGTAGTCGGCCTCGGTCAGTGTGAGTCCGAATCCACCGGCCTTCAGGCTGATCAGGAACACCGGCTGCTCCCCCGCCTTGAACCCGTCGATCACCTGCTCTCTGCGCCTCGTCGATCCGTCGAGATGCGCATACGGGATGCCCGCGGCCTCGAGGCGGGCGGCCGCGAGATCGAGGAACGAGGTGAACTGGCTGAAGACGAGCGCGCGGTGCCCCTCGGCCTGCAGCTCGACCACGCGCTCGAGAAGCGTGTCGAGCTTGCTCGAGCCGATGTCTGCGTCGGCCTCGCCGACCAGCGCAGGTGCAAGGCTCAGCATGCGCAGCAGCGTGAGCGAGCGGAAGACGATGAAGCGGTTGCGATCGAGATCGTCGATGAGCCCCAGGACCTTCTGACGCTCGCGTTGCAGCACGACGTCGTAGAGGGCCCTGTGCTCGGGACTCATCTCGACCTCGAGCAGCTGCTCCTGCTTGGCAGGGAGATCTGGCGCCACGAGCTCCTTCGTCCGTCGCAGCATCAGGGGCCGGACGCGACGACGAAGCTGGGCGAGTCGCCGAGCGCGGTACTCGCCGCCCTCCTCGTTCTCGGGAACCTTCCCCTTCTCGATCGGCTGGATGTACCGGTCCTTGAACTTGCGGGCCGAAGGGAAGAGCCCCGGCGCGGCGAGCTTGAGAAGCGACCACAGCTCGGAGAGGCTGTTCTCCATCGGTGTGCCGGTCACCGCGTACGTGACGTCGGCACGGAACGTCGAGATGGCCCGGTGGAGTCTCGTCTTGGGGTTCTTGACGAACTGGGCCTCATCGAGGATCAGTCCGGCCCACTCGACCTCGCGGAATTCCTCTTCGTCGAGTCGTGCGACCGTGTACGAGCTGACCACGAGATCGCTCGATCGTGCCGCCGCTCTCAGCACGTCCGCGCGCTTTCCGCTCGTGCTGTCGACGATCGAGACGCGAAGACCAGGGGTGAATCGCGCGGCCTCCGACCGCCAGGTGCTCAGCACCGACGTGGGGGCGAGCACGAGGAACGGCCGCGTCTCGCCGGCATCCCTCGTGTGCTGCACGAACGTGAGAAGCTGCAGGGTCTTGCCGAGACCCATGTCGTCGGCGAGGATCCCTCCCAGCCGGTGACGCCACAGGAAGACCAGCCAGTCGAAGCCGGTCTTCTGATACGGGCGCAGGTCGGCCTGAACGCCTGCGGGAACGGGAGTCGGCGGCACACCGGTGGCCTGACGAAGTCCGTCAGCCGTGGCGCGCCAGCTCACAGCAGGCTCGGCCTCGTCTGCGAGATCTTCGAACTCCTCCCAGAGATCGGTCTGGTAGCGACTGATCCGCGGGCCCGTCTCCCATTCGTCGAGCTCGCCGGCTTCCTCGATGAGGTCTCGGAGACGATCCAGCGACGTGTGGTTGAGCGAGAAGTACCCGCCGTCGGAGAGGAGCAGCTTCTTGCGCCCCTTGCTCAGCGCCGTGAACAGCGGCCCGAAAGGGATCGTCCGGCCGTCGATCGTGACGAGGATGCCGAGATCGAACCAGTCGGAGTCCGTGGACTCGACGGTCGTGACCTTGACCTGCGGATCACCGGTCAACTCGCGGTACGCCTTGCGCTCTCCGCTGGATTCGACGCGGACTCCCACCGCCTCGAGTGCAGGAACCCCCTCCGCGACGAACGCCGCCGCGTCGATGTCGTGGAAGGAACCGCTCGGCCTGAAGCTGGTCGTGCGGAACTCCTGCCATGCGGCCTCGATGGCCGCCCTCTTGTCGGTCTCGACGGCGGCGTCGCGCACGGCTGCGTCGTTCCAGGCGAAAGGAACGCGCCCGAACTGCCCGTACGACCACTCGAAGGAGTAGCTCACGACATCGCCGCGCTCGTAGCTGACGGTCAACACGGGCTCGGGCTCGGGAACGTCCGGAAGCGCCACTGCCCCGACCGTCCGCACCGTGCTGCGCCTCGCGAGCAGCGGGTAGGCGTCGGCGATGAACGCCTGCTCATCGTCGGAGGGCACGACGATCGGGTCGGATGCCGCGAGCAGCGCGCGCGTCTGCTCGCTCAGCGCCACCTCGGCCAGGACGATCTCGATCCGCGCACCCAGGAGCCCGGCCGAGTACACCCCCGTGCGGCCGATCGGATGCACCTCCCGGTCGGGAACGTCGTGGTCGTCGATGCGCACATCGGCGGAGACCACCAGAGAGCCGTCGTCCGAACGAGTGATCCGGGTCGACACCTCTGCGCTGTCCGCGATGCGTACCGAGGCGCTCTTCTGGCTCGCGACGAGCGGAATGCCGAGCTCGGGGCCCGATCGGAGGTGTCTCCAGAGCAACGGCGACTCGACCTGGTCGAGGACGAGCCACTCGCCGGCGTTGCCGGAGAGCAGCGAATCCCGCGAGATGCTGAGCAGGTCTCCGAACCAGCGGTTCTGTTCGCGACCGAACTGCGACGCGTCGCGACGGACGGCGTCCCAGCCTGCGCCGCCCTGGATCCAGGCGCCGGTCTGCGCGCTGCGCATCATCGGTCGGATCGCCAGCAGCAGCTCACCCTGTGGGCGTGCCAGATCGCGTGCCGTCGCCGCGCGGACGGGACGCGGCCCCCAGTGGTTCTCGCTCCGGGACTCGCGGTGTCGCAGCTCGATTCCCAGCGCGAGGCGCTGCGGATGCCGGGCCACAGACGGGTCGAGCAGGCTGCGCCACGACGGTGCGGCACTGCTGCGAGGCGCGGCCGACTCCGGCTGGACTTCGGGCTGCCGCTGAAGGGCAGCAGCCTGCTGCGAGTACTCGTGCACGTTGGAGGCGAGCAGCGTGGCGACGACGTGTTTGCACCCGCTGCGCACCGGGCACGAGCAGCGGGTCGTCCGCGGGCGCCTCGTGCCGTTCGACGAGTGGAAGAGGATCTCGGTCACATACTGCGCGTCCGAGCTGCCGCGCACATGCCCCTCGATCTCGAGGAGATCCTCATGCCAGACCACGTCGAGCACGTTGCCCGCGCGGAAGTACGCGAGACCGCGTTGATAACCACCCGCATCGGTGATCTGCATGAGATCTCGAAGATCGACGTGCGGCGCGGGCATGACCCCATCCTTCCGGCGGCCTCCGACATCTCGGAGACCGCGTCCTGAGTCGTCGCTCAGGCCGCGCGAGACACGCGGGCGAGCACACCGTGCACGAACGCGCCCGAGTCGTCGGTGGAGAACTCCTTGGCGAGCTCGACCGCCTCATCGATGGCGACGGCCGTCGGCACCTCGGCGTTGAACAGGATCTCCCAGACGCCGATGCGCAGCAGCGCACGGTCGACCGCGGGCATCCGCTCGAGCTTCCAGTCGCGGCTGTGCGTCGTGATGAGCTCGTCGATCTCGTCACGGTGGTCGATGATGCCGTCCACGACCTCGCGGGCGTACAGCCAGGAGGCCTCGCGGGCGGGTTCGCTCGCGGCTCGCTTCGCCTCTGCGGCAAGAGCCACGGCGACCTCGTCGCCACGGACGTCGGCGGAGAACAGGATGTCGAGTGCGCGCTTGCGCGCCTTCGTACGGGCGCTCACGCCTTACTTCTCGCGACCGAGGTAGTCGCCGGTGCGCGTGTCGACCTTGACCTTGGTGCCGGTCTCGACGAACAGCGGCACCTGGATCTCGTAGCCGGTCTCGAGCGTCGCGGGCTTCGTGCCCGCCGAAGACCGGTCGCCCTGCACGCCGGGCTCGGAGTAGGTGATCTCCAGGATCACGGATGCCGGCAGATCGATGTACAGCGGGTTGCCGTTGTTGAGCGCGATCGTGACCTGCTGGTTCTCGAGCAGGAAGTTCTTCGCGTCGCCGACCGTCGCAGCGGGGACCGTGATCTGGTCGTAGTCGGTCTGGTCCATGAACACGTATCCGTCACCGTCCGTGTAGAGGTACGTGTAGTCACGGCGATCGACGTTCTCGATCTCGATCTTCGCGCCGGCGTTGAAGGTCTTGTCGACGACCTTGCCGCTCATGACGTTCTTGAGCTTGGTGCGGACGAACGCGCCGCCCTTGCCGGGCTTGACGTGCTGGAACTCGACGACGCTCCAGAGCTGCCGCTCGATGCTGAGGACGACGCCGTTCTTGATGTCTGCGGTAGATGCCATGAGCTGGACTTTCCGTTTCTAGAGTCTGGGGGCCGCTCGCGTCCGAGGTGGACTGGGGTGGGCCGAGAGTCGATTCTACGCGATGAGCGCTGCGAGCTGCCGCACAGCGCTCGCGTAGCCGTCGACGCCCTCGCCGATCACACGCACCGCCGCGACGTCGTGAAGGTAGGAATGGTGCCGGAAGTCCTCGCGCGCGTACACATCGGAGATGTGCACCTCGGCGAACGGCAGAGCGACGCCGGTCAGGGCGTCACGCAGCGACACGCTCGTGTGCGTGAGCCCGCCCGGGTTGATGATGATCGCGGCGCAGTCCTCCCTGGCGGCGTGGATGGCATCGATCAGCACCCCCTCGTGGTTGCTCTGCAGCGCCCTGATCTCGAAGCCCGCGGCCTCGGCAGCCGCAGCGGTGATCTTCTCGACATCGGCCAGCGTCGCGGTGCCGTAGACCTCTGGCTCGCGGCTGCCGAGCAGGTTGAGGTTCGGCCCGTTGACGAGCAGGATGCGGCGAGTCATTCGCCGATCTCCTGGTACGCGGCGAAGAGCAGTGACTCGTCCGGGGCCTGCAGCACCGTGGGCTTGGCGATGTCGTCGAGGAGGATGAATCGCAGCATGCCGCCACGGCTCTTCTTGTCGCGCTGCATCGTCGCAAGCAGCTGCGGCCATGCGCCGGCACGATATCCCGTCGGCAATCCGAGAGAGTCGAGGATCGTGCGGTGACGCTCGGCGGCGGAGTCCGACAGCCGCCCGGCGAGTCGCGACAGCTCGGCCGCGTACAGCATGCCGATCGATACCGCCGCCCCGTGGCGCCACCGGTAGCGCTCGGCGTGCTCGATCGCATGGCCGAGGGTGTGACCGTAGTTGAGGATCTCGCGCTGTCCGGCCTCGCGGAAGTCGTCGGAGACGACCTGTGCCTTCATGTCGATCGCGAGTTCGATCGCCCGGCGGAACTCGGGTGTCGTCGAATCGACGGCGCGCGCGGGGTCCGCCTCGATGATGTCGAGGATCTCGGGAGCCCAGATGAATCCGGCCTTCACGACCTCGGCGAAGCCCGCTGTCGCCTCGTTCGGGCTGAGGCTGGCGAGCTCGTCGAGGTCGCCGATCACCGCACGAGGCGCCCAGAAGGCGCCGACGAGGTTCTTGCCCTCGGCGGTGTTGATCCCGGTCTTGCCGCCCACCGATGCGTCGACGAGGCCGAGCACGGTGGTCGGCACCTGGACGAGCTGGACTCCCCGCAGCCAGGTCGCCGCGACGAAGCCGGCGAGATCGGTCACCGCGCCGCCGCCGTATCCGACCACAGCGTCCGAGCGGGTGAAGTCGGCCTGCCCCATGACCTGCCAGCAGAAGGCGGCTACCTCGACGCGCTTGCCCTGCTCGGCATCCGGCACCTCGGCGAGCAGAACCTCCCGCTGACCGTTCTCGACGTCGGCGAGCAGCCGATCCCGCAGCTCCGCCGCGCGGGCGGCGAGCGTGGGCGGGTGGACGACGAGCACCTTGCGCACTCCGGCGTCGAGGGCCGCTGACACCCGATCGAGGATGCCGCGTCCGATGGCGATGTCGTAGGGGTTCTCCCCCGTCACGCTGATGGTTGTCGTACTCATCCCAGTTCTCTCCTCCATGCCACGATGTCGTCGGCGATGCGCTGCATGGGGCGTCGCGACGTGTCGAACGTCACGGATGCCACCTCGTCATACCAGTCTCGACGTTCTTCGAAGATCTTCGTCCATCGCCCGACGGGGTCATCGCCCGCAAGCAGGGGGCGCCCGCCGCTGTGGATGCGATCGGCCACCGCCGCAGGAGTGACGGTCAGGAACACGACCGGGTGCACGAGCAGCAGCTTTCGGGTGCCCGCGTCGGTCACCGCCCCTCCACCGAGGGAGATCACGCCGCCCGCCTGCAGAGCCTCCGCGACCTCGGCGCGCTCGAGCGAGCGGAAATGCGCCTCTCCGTGCTCCTCGAAGATCGCAGGGATCGGGCCGTGCGCTGCGACGACCCGTTTGTCGGTGTCCACGAACGGCACGTTGAGCTTGCGTGCGACACGACGCCCGACGCTGGTCTTGCCGGCCGCCATCGGACCGACCAGCACCAGCGTCAGCGGATCAGTCGCGCTCGTCATGCGCGATGAGCGCCGCCTCGGACGCGGGCGTCGTGCGCAGCTCAGCAGGAATCGCCGCGAGGTAGCCGTCGAGGTTGCGGCGCGTCTCGCCGATGCTGTCGCCCCCGAACTTCTCTAGCACGGCGTTGGCGAGTTCGACGGCGACCATGGCTTCGGCCACGACCCCGGCAGCCGGTACGGCACACACGTCGGATCGCTGATGGTGTGCCGTGGCATCCTCGCCGGATGCGATGTCGATCGTTCGGAGTGCGTGTGGCACGGTGGCGATCGGCTTCATCCCCGCGCGCACACGGAGCACGGTTCCGGTCGACATGCCGCCCTCGGTGCCTCCCGCGCGGTCCGAGCCGCGAGAGATGCCCTCGGCGGTCGCGAACAGCTCGTCATGGGCGGCGGAACCGCGTCGGCGCGTGGTCTCGAAGCCGTCGCCGATTTCGACACCCTTGATCGCCTGGATGCTCATGAGGGCCTGTGCGAGACGCGCGTCGAGACGGCGATCCCAGTGAACGTGCGAGCCGAGCCCGGGCGGAAGACCGTAAGCGAGCACCTCGACGATTCCACCGAGGGTGTCGCCGTCCTTCTTCGCGTCATCGACCTCGGTCACCATGAGAGCGGAGGTCGCCGCGTCGAAGCAGCGCAACGGATCGGCGTCGAGCCGGTCGACGTCGTCGGGAGTCGGGAGTGCAGCGTCGTCCGGCACGCGGACCGGACCGATCGACAGCGTGTGGCTGACGAGGCGAATGCCCAGTTCGCCGAGGAACGAGCGAGCGATGGCACCGAGGGCGACTCTGGCCGCCGTCTCTCGTGCGCTGGCACGCTCGAGGATGGGGCGCGCCTCATCGAAGTCGTACTTCTGCATGCCGACGAGATCGGCGTGCCCCGGCCGCGGGCGGGTCAGCGGTGCGCTCCGGCCACGCGACTTGTCGGTCAGCTCGACGGGTTCGGGGTTCATGACCTCGATCCACTTCGGCCACTCCGTGTTGCCGATGCGCAGAGCGATGGGGCTGCCGAGGGTCTTGCCGTGACGGACGCCACCTGAGATCGTCAGCTCGTCCTGCTCGAACTTCATGCGCGAGCCGCGCCCATAGCCGAGCTTGCGACGTGCGAGATCGGCCTGGATCGCCTCGGAGGACACCGGGACGCCCGAGGGCAGACCCTCCATGACGGCAATGAGTTCTGGGCCGTGCGATTCGCCGGCAGTGAGCACGCGGAGCATTGGTCTAGTCTCCCACGCGTTTCGACTCGGATCGTGCCGCGTGACGACCGATGACTACAGAGCGGCCTTCATCGCGTCGACCACGGCCTCTTCCGAAGGAAGCGGAACACTCTGGTCACCGTGCACGAAGATCCGGACCTGGCGGACGGCCTGACGCAGCAGCATCCCCTCGCCGGAGACGGCTCGGCCGTCGGTCCACACGGATGCGAGCGCCGACGGCCACGGGGAGTAGGCGACATCGAACAGCACTCCCCCGCTCAGACTCAGGCGCGCAGCTGTCAGAGCGTCGAGAGCGGTGCCGCCGGGCAGCGTCGCCACGGTGAGGCCGACGTCCCCCGCGTCTGCATCGAACGGGGAGACGGAGACGGAGACGCCGAGCCGCTGTCCCAGGGCCACGAGGTCGACGGCGCGTTCGGGTCGGCGAGCACGCACATCGATCGAGCGGGCTCCTGCCTCGACGCACGCGACGAGAGCGGATGAAGCCGTTGCCCCGGCGCCGAGGATGCGAACGCTCTCGATGCCGAGCAGACCCTGCTCGCCCAGCGCGTCGACGATTCCGCCGACGTCCGTGTTGAAGCCGTGGATGCCGTCGGTCAGCAGCAGCGTGTTGGCAGCTCCTGTGAGGTTCGCGTAGCGATCGTGCGTGCTCGCGGCGCGGTGCGCCGTCTCTTTGAGGGGCATCGTGAGCGAGAGACCTCGCCACGATTCGTCGAGAGCACCCAGAGCGTCGGCGAACGCCCGCTCGTCGACCTGGCGGCGCGTGTACTCCCAGTCGAGGCCGAGCGCTGCATATGCCGCGTCGTGCAGCTGGGGGGACTTGGAGTGAGCGATCGGGTCTCCCCACACCGCGAGGCGCCGCCGGGTCATCCGGCCGAGCATCCCCCGTCTGGGTTCTCCTGGCACCATTGATCCCACTTCTCGACTCCCTGCAGGTGTTCCTCGTAGGTCTCCGAGAACTGGGTCTCTCCGGTGGCGAGGTTCGTCGTCACGAAGTAGATCCACGGCCCGTCAGCGGGGTGCATCGCGGCGTCGATCGCCGCGTAGCTCGGGCTGGCGATCGGCGTGACAGGCAGACCGGTGTGCACGTAGGTGTTCCACGGGTTGTCGTCTTCGAGGGCCTCGGCAGAGCTCGAGACGACGCCCTCGTGAAGCGAGCCGTAGCCGTACTGCGCCGTCGAGTCCATCTGCAGCTTCATGTCGATGTCGAGGCGGTTCTCGATCACGCGGGACACCTTGGGGAAGTCAGCAGTGAGGCCCTCGCGCTGGATGATCGAAGCGATCGTCAGCACGCGCTGCGCATCCTCTGCGGGCACCCCGGCATCTGTCAGCGCTTCGTTCGTGCGATCGACCATGCGTTGGATGACCTGCGTGGCGGTCACCTCCGGATCGAACGTGTAGACGGCCGGGAAGAGCCACCCCTCGAGGTTCTGCGCGGTCACACCGTAGGTCGCAGGATCCGCATCGACCGCCGCCTGGAGCTCCTCGATGGGCATCCCGAGAGACTCGGCCATGCCGGGCAGCGAGGATTCGATCGTCGCGCCCTCACCGACACTGGCGGAGTTCTCGCGCTTGTTCTCGGGGTTCTGAAGCGCCTCGAGAGCTGCTTCAGCCGTCATCTTCTCCTGCAGCGAATAGATGCCCGGATAGAAGGTGACGGCGATGTTCTCGGTGACCAGGTAGTCGTAGAAGACATCCTCCGTGCGGGTGACGCCGGCTTCGTAGAGGGCCGTCGACACCGGTGCGCCCGTGTCGCCCTCAGAGATCGTGACGAGCACCTCACCGGTGGCCAGCCCCGGCTCCCAGTCCTCGGGCTCGCCCCAGCCGAGGGCGTTGCTGATCTTGTCGCCGTAGGCGTTCCATGCCCAGACACCGGCGCCGACGATGCCGCCGATCACTGCGAGGACGATGACGAGGGCGACCAGGCACCCTGTGCGACGCTTCTTCTTCGCCGGCGGTCGAGTGCCGCTGGGCTCCTCCGGGTGTCCGTGGAAGAGGTCCTCGAGGCGGCCGCCTGCTGCGGAGCCACCGGCGGCGCCGATCGAGGCCGCGTCGCCCGTGGACTCGGCCGGCGTGGTGCCGGAGGCACGTTCTGCAGCGGTCCCCGCTTCCGCTGTCGGAATGGGTGCGGCCGAGGGCGGGTCGCCCGCGTCGCCCGTGGCGGCTGTCGGCATCGCGCGGGTCGTCACGTCCTCACCCGTCGATGTGTCCGCGGACTCGCGTTCCGGATCGCCGGACGACCTCACGGCTGCCGCTTCGCGAGCAGCTCTACGGGACCCGGGTGCGGGTGGTGTGTTGTCGACCGTCGGAATCTGCTGCGACGGGTCGGGAAGGTTCTCGAACAGGTCACCCAGGCGGGCGTCCGGATCGTGCTGGGGCGAAGCACTCTCACGTTCGGGCATTATCGGGGGGACTCCTCGTCGAGCGGAATCGTGGCACCGGTCGGGTTTCCGGTGCTCTTCTCCGTGTCGATCGCCTGCTGCAGCAGGACCACCGCGGCGATCTGATCAACAATGCTACGAGACTTCTTCTGTGATCTGCCCGAAGAACGCAACGCGGCGTGTGCCGTGACGGTGCTGAGCCGCTCGTCGACGAGCCGGACCGGAGTTCCGGTGCGAGCGTGCAGGGCGGCAGCGAACTCTCGGGAATCCGTCGTCGATGCCGTGTCAGCCCCCATCAGGTTGACGGGCAGTCCGACCACGAACTCGAGCACGTCGAAGTCCGCCGCGATCGCGGCGATCCGGTCGATCGCCTGATCATCCCGCTGCACGGTCTCGACGGGCACAGCGAGCATGCCGTCCGGATCGCATCGAGCGACGCCGACTCGCGCTCGCCCGACGTCGACGCCGATGCGCACGCCGCGGCGGAAGCCGCTCACGCTGACTGCAGCTCCTGCGTCACGGCCTCGAGGGCCGGCTGCAGGGCTGAGACATCTGTGCCACCGCCCTGAGCGACGTCGTCACGACCGCCACCGCCTCCTCCGAGCACCGAAGCCGCACGCTTCGCGAGCGCTCCGGCCTTGGCGCCAGCCGCACGCGCCGCGTCGTTCGTCGCGACGACCACCACCGGGCGACCGTTGACCGAGGCTCCGAGCGCCACGACCGCCGCGTCGGAACCCAGGCGGTCCCGGACACCGAGGACGAGCTCGCGCACATCGTCTGCCGAAGCCACCTCGCCGAGCGACTGCGCAGCGAGGCGGAAGGCGCCCACGCGGCTGGCCGCATCGGCGATGGCGGGAACACGCCCCGCGCGCTCCTTTGACTCGAACTGCGCGATGCGCTTCTCAGCAGCCTTGAGGCTCGCGGACAGATCGGCGATCCGCTCGGCGAGCTGGTCGCGCGGGGTCTTGAGCGAGGTCGTCAGCTGCGACACGAGCGCCCGCTCTGCCGCGAGCTCGCGGAACGCGTCCTGACCGACCAGCGCCTCGATGCGGCGGTTCGATGCGCCGACGGACGATTCGCCGACCACGCTCACGAGGCCGATCTCGGCGCTCGTGCTGACGTGGGTTCCCGCGCACAGCTCGCGCGACCACGGCCCTCCGATGTCGACCATGCGCACGACATCGCCGTACTTCTCGCCGAACAGAGCCATGGCTCCGGCGTCCTTCGCCTCGTCGAGCGTGACGATGCGGGTCGTGACCTCGAGAGCGTCGTTGACGGCCCGGTTGGTGATCTCCTCGATCTCGGCGCGCGTGTCGGCGGAGAGCGCCTGCGACCACGAGAAGTCGAATCGCATGTAGCCCGCACGGTTGAGCGAGCCGGCCTGCGTCGCGGTGGGCCCGAGCGTGTCGCGGAGCGCGGCGTGCACGAGGTGCGTCGCAGAGTGCGCCTGGCGCGCAGCACGGCGATTGGCCGCATCGACGATGGTCGTGGCCGCGTCGTCGATGGCGACGACTCCGCGAGTGACCTCGACGGTGTGACTGATGAGTCCGGGGACCGGGCGCTGCACGTCGAGCACCTCGAGTTCATACCCCGGGCCGACGATCACACCCTTGTCGGCGACCTGACCACCGGATTCGGCGTACAGCGTGGTCTCGGCGAGCACGACCTCGGCGATCTGCCCCTCCGCAGCGCTGCGAACCGTCTGACCGTCGACCAGGATCCCGAGGATTCGCGAGTCGACCTCGAGCTCGGAGTATCCGTCGAAGCCCGTCTCGCCCAGAGCGCGGAGATCGCGGTACACCGAGACATCCGCGAGCTGACGCTTGCGATTGCGCGCGTCTGCCTTTGCGCGCGAGCGCTGCTCCTGCATCAGGCTGTCGAAAGCCTCGCGGTCGACGGCCAGGCCCGCTTCCTCTGCGACCTCGAGAGTGAGATCGATCGGGAAGCCGTAGGTGTCGTGCAGCAGGAACGCCTCGGAGCCGCTCAGCGAGGCTCCGCCGCCCTTCTTCGTCTCATCCAGAGCGAGGTCGAGGATCGTCGACCCCGATGCCAGCGTGCGTCGGAAGGTCTCCTCCTCCGCGA
Organism: Microbacterium foliorum; assembly: GCF_006385575.1. NCBI lineage: Bacteria > Bacillati > Actinomycetota > Actinomycetes > Micrococcales > Microbacteriaceae > Microbacterium > Microbacterium foliorum. Next base: position 1,869,819 of record NZ_CP041040.1, read on the forward strand.
TCGCAGAGGCGGAGAGGGTCGACCACTCCTTCTCGAGCACGGGGTAGGCGGACTTCATCGCATCGCGTGAGGTGGCGAAGAGCTCGGGGAACACCGGCTCGTCGACACCGAGCAGGCGCATCGAGCGCACCGTGCGACGCATGAGGCGTCGGAGGATGTAGCCGCGACCCTCGTTGGACGGGCGGACGCCGTCTGACAGCAGCATGAGCGACGAGCGCACGTGGTCGGCGACCACGCGGAAGCGGACGTCATCTTCGTGCACGGCGCCGTAGCGGCGGCCCGAGAGTTCGACAGCGCGGTCGAGCACCGGACGCACCTGGTCGGTCTCGTACATGTTCTCGACGCCCTGCTTGAGGAACGCGACACGCTCGAGTCCCATGCCGGTGTCGATGTTCTTCTGGGGAAGCTCCCCCACGATGTCGAACTCGGTCTTGCCCCGGATGTTCTCGATGAAATCCTGCATGAACACGAGGTTCCAGATCTCCAGGAACCTCGAGTCGTCGACCGCCGGACCGCCGTCCTTGCCGTATGCGGGTCCTCGATCGAAGAAGATCTCGGAGTCAGGCCCACCGGGGCCGGGTTGGCCGGTGTTCCAGTAGTTGTCGGCGCGCCCCAGACGCTGGATGCGCTCGGGCTTGAGGCCGATGATGTCGCGCCAGATGGCCTCGGCCTCGTCATCCGTCTCGTACACGGTGACCCAGAGGTCCTTCTCGTCGAAGCCCAGGCCGCCATCGGCCTCAGAGCTCGTGAGCAGCTCCCACGCGTAGCGGATCGCGCCCTCTTTGAAGTAGTCGCCGAACGACCAGTTGCCCATCATCTGGAAGAAGGTGCCGTGACGTGCTGTCTTGCCGACCTCTTCGATGTCGTTGGTGCGGATGCATTTCTGCAGGTCGGCGATGCGCGGATGCGGTGCGGGCACGACTCCGGTGAGGTACGGGATCATCGGCACCATTCCGGCGACCGTGAACAGCAGCGACGGGTCGTCACTGACCAGCGAGGCCGAAGGGACGATGAGGTGGTCGTTCTTCTCGAAGAAGTCGAGATACCGCTCCGCGATCTCCGCAGTTTTCATAGGGGTGCCAGGTGTCCTTGCGTACAGGTGTGGAAGGGCGTGCCGACTGACGTGACGTCGCGGCGAGGGTGCCGTGACGGTCAGTCGCCAGCGGGGTCTGTGAGACGAGCCTGCTCCTCGCGGAAGGCGTCGCCGACGATTCCCGTGAACTCGTTGAAGCGGGCGTCGACCTCGGCGAGGATTTCATGACCGCGCGGGTCGTTGTTCATGAGATGCGCCGCGATGAAGCCGCCGATCACACCGATCAGGAACCACTGCACGTTCTTCATGTCGCCATCCTTGCCTCTGGCCCGCGTGGGCGCGGTGCTTCCATCGTATGCGGAAAGGACAGAAGGCGTCGGGTGACCCCGACGCCTTCTGCGGAAAAGCTGAACTCAGCGAGCTGCGTAGTACTCGACGACGAGCTGCACTTCACAGGTCACGGGGACCTCGGCGCGCTTCGGGCGACGAACCAGGCGAGCCTGGAGCTTGTCGAGCTCGACCTCGAGGTAGCCGGGAACGGGAGGCAGGACCTCGGCGTGACCGCCGGCTGCTGCGACCTGGAAGGGCTCGGTGCCCTCGCTCTTGGCCTTGACGTGGATGAGCTGACCCGGCTTCACGCGGAAGGACGGGCGGTCGACGAGCTGGCCGTCGACGAGGATGTGACGGTGCACGACGAGCTGACGAGCCTGTGCGGTGGTGCGGGCGAAGCCCGAACGCACGACGAGGGCATCGAGACGCATCTCGAGCAGCTCGACCAGGTTCTCACCGGTCAGGCCGTCCTGACGGCGAGCCTCGTTGAACGTGTTGCGCATCTGCTTCTCGCGGATGCCGTACTGCTCGCGCAGACGCTGCTTCTCACGCAGACGGACGGCGTAGTCGCTGTCAGCCTTGCGCTTGGTGCGGCCGTGCTCACCCGGAGCGTAGGGACGCTTCTCGAGGTAGCGGGCGGCCTTCGGGGTGAGCGGGATGCCGAGTGCGCGGCTGAGGCGCACCTTGCGGCGGTCCTGGGACTTCGTGGTCACGAAGTTATCCTTCCGATGACGTGGTCGCGTCTTTCACGACTCACGGACGTATCGTCCGCGTTCTGCCTTGGAGCGCACGCCGGGGCGCCAGCAAGGTGGGGTGTGAACGAGGAGATGCCCGAAAACACGGTTTCGAGCCGATCCAGTCTAACAGATCCGCGTCAGCGCCCGTCGAGGATGCGGCGGATGCGCTCGAGGCGAGCCGAGATGTCACGCTCGGCGCCCAGGTTCTTGGGCTCGTAGTACCGCTTGCCCCGCAGCTCGTCGGGCAGATACTGCTGCGGAAGGATGCCGAACTCGCTGTCGTGGGGGTAGACGTAGCCTCTACCGTGGCCGAGCCGCTTGGCACCCGGATAGTGCGCATCGCGCAGATGCAACGGCACCCGCCCGAAGCCTCCGGATCGGATGTCGGCGATCGCCTGGTCGATGCCCACATAGGCGGCGTTCGACTTGGCGGTCGTGGCGAGGTAGACGGTCGCCTCGGCGAGCGGTATCCGCCCCTCGGGCATGCCGATGAACGCGACCGCATCAGCGGCGGCCACTGCGATCGAGAGCGCCTGGGGGTCGGCGAGACCCACGTCCTCGGAAGCCGAGATCACCAGACGTCGTGCGATGAAACGGGGGTCCTCCCCCGCTTCGATCATCCTGGCGAGGTAGTGCAGCGCGGCGTCCGGGTCGGATCCTCGGATCGACTTGATGAACGCGCTGATGACGTCGTAGTGCTCGTCGCCCTGCCGGTCGTACCGCAGCAGCGCCTTGTCGACGGCCTGAGCGACGTCGTCGGCGGTCGCGGCCGGCACCGCGCCCTCATCGCCCTTCGACAGAGCGACGGCAGCGGCCGCCTCGAGTCCCGTGAGCGCACGTCGCGCATCGCCGGAAGCCAGTCGGATCAGGGCGGCGCGCGCATCATCGGCCAAGGTGACGGCGCCGTTGAGTCCGCGCGCATCGGTCACCGCCCGATCGACGAGCAGTCCGACGTCGTCGTCCGTCAGCGGCTGGAGGGTGAGGAGCAGCGACCGCGACATCAACGGCGAGATCACCGAGAACGAGGGGTTCTCGGTGGTCGCGGCGATCAGCAGAACCCATCCGTTCTCGACGCCGGGCAGCAGCGCGTCCTGTTGGGCCTTGGTGAATCGATGGATCTCGTCGAGGAACAGGATCGTGGTCTGGCCGTACAGGTCGCGCTGGGTGATGGCCTCCTGCATGACCTCGCGCACGTCCTTGACACCGGCGGTGATCGCCGAGAGCTCGACGAATCTGCGACCGGATGATCGTGCGATCGCCTGCGCGAGGGTGGTCTTGCCGGTTCCCGGCGGCCCCCACAGGATGATCGAGACCGCGCCCGGCGAGGTGGCAGCGGGGTCGGCCAGCGCGACGATCGGGGAGCCGGCGCGCAGCAGGTGCTTCTGACCGGCCACCTCATCGAGCGACACGGGGCGCATGCGCACGGCGAGGGGCGTCTGCCCGGAGAGCAGTGCGGCTGCGGAGGTCATCGCTCCAGGCTAACGCGGGGCACCGACACTTCGGGCGCGACAGCACAGCGCGATCGCGACGGTAGGCTCTCAGGCGACGTTGCACATTCACGTCCAGTAAGGGAGCACGCAATGGCCGGACGCGGGAAGAGCACGCAGCAGTCGCGCACCGAGGCGGAGCGCGCACGCCTGCACACCGCCCGCAAGACGTGGCACGAGGGGCAGATCCGACGCCGCGTCCGTGACAACGCGGTGGCTTCCGTCGTCGCCGCACTGGTCATCGCCGGCGCGATCGCCAGCCAGGTCGTGCTCGCGCAGACGAGGCCCCCGGAGCAACCCGCTCCCACGCCCACGGTCGAGCCGACAGTCGCACCGGTGCCGACGGAGACTCCGCTGCCCGAGCCTCTCCCGTCCGACGCTCCGACCGAATGACTCTCAGTCCCGTGTCGAGCGGGCGCCGTCCGCGCTGCCGCACTCGTATGGAACTCACCACCGCTGCTCCGCGCTCCGTCAGGTCTCGGTGACGGCGAGTCGGTAACCGCGCTTGACCACCGTGTGCACGAGCACCCTCTGCCCGAGCGCCTCACGGAGACGCGCCACCGCCGCCTCCACCGCATGCGGTGTGCGCTGTGGTCCGGGAAGCGCCGCTCCGAGCTCCGCCCTCGAGATGACGCGACCCCCTGCGGTGGCCAGAGCGTCGATCAGCGCGACGGCGGACCGCGAGAGCGGGACGAACACTCCGTCGACGACGACACCGCCGCTGCGGACCTCGACCAGTCCGGCATCCGTGGGGAGAGACGGTGCACCACCTCGCACGAAATGCTCGATCACCCGGTCGGCCGACGACGTGGGGTGTTCGTGCTCTGAGACGGCGGTCCGGAGCTCGGCGTCACGCAGCCTGTCCGCGACGCCGGCCCCGACGGATACGAGGAGCAGACGTCCCGAAGCGGCACGGCGTCGGACGCTCTCGAGCGCATCTGCCCGATCTGCTGCGTCGACCCAGGATCCCGCTGCCGACACGGAGACGATGATCACCGCGTCCACTTCGCCGCGAGCGGCGTGGATCGCGGCGGGGCCGAGCCCGTGCGCCGCGCCCGGGCTCGGAACGACCGCACGCCGAACTGTCGCTCCCCGACTGCTCAGCAGCACGTCGAGGTCGCCTGTGGAGCACTCGTCCGCGATGACGATCGCGCATCCCGCCAGCGTCGAATCGAGAGTTCGTGCGGGCGTCATGGCCGCGCCCTGCGCATCATCACGACCGACATCAGACAGCCTGGAGCGCACGCACTCGTGGTGATCCTGCGGCTGCAGGCGCGTTAGGCCGCAGTGGCCCCCTCGCCGTCGTGAGGAGGTCTCGCGGTGCACTCATCGCGCTGACATCGAGGATCCGGGCTGCCGCGACCTCCGCCATTGCGTAGCCGCGAGCGAGTGCTTCGGCCCGTCGGCCCTCGAAGCTCGCGACATCGCCGATCGCGAAGACACGCGGGTCGGAGGTCGTGCATCGTTCGTCGACCACGATGCCGCCCCGAGGGTCGACACCGATCGACGCGTTGCGGGCGAGCTCGTCCCGAGGGCGCACGCCGACTGCGAGAACGACCAGATCGACGGACTCGACGCCGTCCCCGAGTTCGACGGCACCCACGGCACCCGACGAGTCGCCGGCCAGACGCACGCCGTGCGACTCAGTGCGGACGGCAACGCCTCTCGCCTCGAGGAGACCTGCGAACGAAAAGCCTCGAGCCTCCGAGACCAGCGTCGCAGAGGTCGGGAGATCGGAGTGCTGCACGACGACGGGCGCGACATCCAGGAGCTGCAGAGCGCCGGCGGCCTCGATCGCGAGCGATCCGTCGCCGATGACAGCACCGCGGAGCGGACGACCGAGTTCATTCCTGCGGCGATACGCGAAGCGCTCGAGACGCTGCACGTCTTCGAGAGTGCGATAGCCGAAGCATCCGCGCAGGTCGGAGCCGGCGATGTCGACGCTCGCGGCATGCGAACCGGTCGCGAGCACGAGCGAGTCGTACCCGACGATCCGACGTGATCGCGTCATCACGGTCCGCGCGCCGGGGTCGATGCGAAGCACCCTGTCGTCTGCGATGAACCGCACGCGGAAGTCTTCGAAGACCGAGCGATCCAGCTCGAGAGCCTCGGGCGTCGCTCCGGAGAACAGCCCGGAGATACCCGTCCGGTCATAGGGGTGTCGAGCCTCGTCGCCGATCACGGTGACGTGGATCGGCGTCTCGGCGGTGCTGATCAGATTCTCGACGAATCGGTGCGCGACCATGCCGGCTCCGACCACCACGATCTCCGCGGGGGTGAGGACGGCCTCGCTCATACTGCTCCAATCGCCGGGGGACGTCGTGAAGGAGACGATAGGAGCACGATGTTTCTCGCATATGACGCGCGATGTTTCGCGCGTCGAACGATTCGCTCACAGATCGGTAACGGCCATTGTGAGCAATGGCGACCACATCGCAACCTCGCTCTCGTACTAGGCTGAAGCTCGTCCTTTCCGCCTCCCGCGGGCCCTACCGCGCAAGGAGAATCACCGTGTCTGCCACAGAGCCGTCGAAGCCGACTCCCCCCGTTCCCGCTCCCCCCGCCGCGCCCCTGCCGCGAAAGGTGCCGACGCCCGCTGCCGTCGCCCCGGCGGCCGCAGCTGCCGCAGCCGGCACCGCATCGTCCGACGCCGCGAAGTGGGGTCGCGTCGCCGATGACGGCACCGTCGAGGTTCGCGAGGGTGAGGAATGGCGCGTCGTCGGTCAGTACCCTGACGGCACCCCCGACGAAGCACTCGCCTACTTCGTGCGCAAGTACGACGACATCGCCTTCAAGGTGCGCACGCTCGAACAGCGTCACCAGGCCGGTGGCGCCTCGGCCGGTGACCTCGTCAAGCAGGCGGGCCACCTTCTCGCCGAGGCGACGGATGCGGCCGCCGTCGGCGACCTCGCCGGACTGCGTGAGCGACTGAACACTCTGACCTCCTCGCTCTCCGAGGCGACGGCTCAGGAGGCCCAGCAGGCGAAGGAACTGGTCGACAAGGCCATCGCAGAGCGCACGGCCCTCGTCGAGCGCGCCGAGGAGATCGCCGCCCGCGATCTGTCGAAGGTGCAGTGGAAGCAGGTGACCGCGGAACTCGGTGAGCTCTTCGATGCCTGGCAGGCACAGCAGCAGAACGGGCCGCGCCTGTCGAAGGGTGTCTCGCAGCAGCTCTGGAAGCGGTTCCGCGACGCACGCGGCACGGTCGACAAGGCGCGTCGCGCCTTCTACTCCGAGCTCGACGACACGCACAAGAGCGCCCGCGATGCGAAGACCCGCCTGGTCGAGCGCGCCGAGGCCCTCGCACCCCGCGGCGTCGACGGCATCCCGGCGTATCGCACCCTGCTCGACGAGTGGAAGGCTGCCGGCCGCGCCGGTCGCAAGGCCGACGATGCGCTGTGGGCGCGCTTCAAGGCGGCCGGTGACGCACTGTACTCGGCACGTGCCGAGCAGTCGGCTGCCGAAGAGGCGGACTCCGCTCCGAAGATCGAGGCTCGCCAGGCCCTGCTCGAAGAGGCGAAGGCCGTGGCCGACGAACCCAACATCAAGCGCGCCCGCGCGCTGCTCACCGGCATCCAGCGCCAGTGGGACGAGATCGGTCGCATCTTCCCCCGAGACAAGGAGCGCGCGCTTGACGATCGCCTGCGCGTGATCGAGCAGGCGCTCAAGGCCCGCGAAGAGGTCGACTGGAAGAAGAACAACCCCGAGACCAAGGCGCGCGCCAACGACATGAGCTCGCAGCTTCTCGAGGCCATCGAGAAGCTCGAAGCCGAGCTCGCCGCCGCAGAGAAGTCAGGCGACAAGAAGGCCGCCAAGGCTGCAGCCGATGCTCTCGAAGCGCGACGTACCTGGCTCAGCGCACTCGGCGGCTGACCTTCTCCACAGATCTCCGGAACGACTCGGATCGCGGGATGCTCCGCGCCAGACTGGCGTGATGCATCCCGCGTTCCTGTATCTGCCCGGTGACCGACTCACCGTCCCCGAGCTCAGCGCGGCGAGGCTCGACGGGCACGTGGTCGATCTCGGCGAGGGGTACATCCCGGCGGATCTCGTCGAGAGCCCGAGTGCCAGGGCGGCCGCGATCGCTTCTCTCGTACCCGTCGACACCGCGGCCTCAGGACCATCCGCAGCCTGGGTCCACGGGGCCGGAGACGGTCCACCGGCCCGCCACCACGTCCGGAGAGCAGTCAGTCATCGCATCCGCCCCGCACTGCCCTCTCGGGTGATCCTGCACGACACTGCGCTGCCTCGAGCGCACGTCGTGCTGATCGGCGGGGTGCCGGTCATGACGCCCGAGCGCACGATGGTCGATCTCGCCCTCGGCCTGCACCGCGACGAGTCGCTGCGGCGATGGATGCTGCTCCTGGCGCACGCCGAGCCGAGGCTCGTCCCGGCTGCGCTTGTCGCACTCGACACCATGATCCGCGTGCCGGGCAAGCGCGCCGGACGAGGTGCTCTCGAGAGGCTGCTCGTCAGGACGAGGTGACGCGGTAGACGTCGTACACCGCGTCGATCCGACGCACGGCGTTCAGCACGCGGTCGAGATGGACGGCATCGCCCATCTCGAAGACGAAACGGCTGATCGCGAGACGCTCGTCCGTGGTGCTGACCGTCGCCGACAGGATGTTGACGTGGTGCTCGCTCAGCACACGGGTGACATCCGAGAGGAGCCCCGAGCGGTCGAGAGCCTCGACCTGGATCTGCACTCGGAACACGCTCTTCGTCGTCGGCGCCCAGGACACCTCGACGAACCGGTCTTCATCGCTCTGGAGAGCCTTGACGTTCGGGCAGTCCGTGCGATGCACCGAGACGCCGCTGCCGCGGGTGACGAAGCCGACGATCGCATCGCCGGGCACGGGGGTGCAGCACTTCGCGACCTTGACCAGGATGTCGGATGCACCACGCACCAGCACCCCTGAATCGCCGGAGCGGGGCTCTCGCGAGGGCATGCTTCCGGGGAGGTCGATCGGACCGGTGGCGGGGTCGGTCGCTGCGACCAGCGCGGTGACCTTCTCGAGCACCGACTGCGTCGACACATGGCCCTCGCCCACAGCGGCGTACAGCGCGGAGACGTCTTCGTAGCGGAGCTGATGGGCGACCTCGGCGAACGAGTCCTGGCTCATCAGCCGCTGCAACGGCATGTTCTGGCGGCGCATCGCGCGGGCGATGGCCTCCTTGCCCTGCTCGATGGCCTCTTCGCGACGTTCCTTCGTGAACCAACCGCGGATCTTGTTGCGTGCTCGGGTGCTCTTGACGAAACCGAGCCAATCCTGGCTCGGGCCGGCATCGGGGTTCTTCGAGGTGAAGACCTCGACCACATCGCCGCTCTTGAGTTCGGACTCCAACGGCACGAGACGCCCGTTGACCTTCGACCCCATCGTGCGGTGGCCGATCTCAGTGTGCACGGCATACGCGAAGTCGACGGGAGTCGCGCCGGCCGGGAGCCCGACGACACGACCCTTGGGTGTGAAGACGTAGACCTCTTTGGCGCCGATCTCGAAGCGGAGGGAGTCGAGGAACTCCCCCGGGTCGGCCGTCTCGGCCTGCCAGTCCGAGATGTGCGCGAGCCAGGCCATATCGCTGTCCGAGGCACGGACTTCGGCCTTGCCGCCGTTCATCCGCTCCTTGTACATCCAGTGCGCGGCGACACCGTACTCCGCCTGCTGGTGCATCTCATGCGTGCGGATCTGGATCTCGACCGTGCGTCCGGACGGACCGATCACGGTGGTGTGCAGCGACTGATAGAGATTGAACTTCGGGGTTGCGATATAGTCCTTGAAGCGACCAGGAAGCGGGGTCCATCGAGCGTGGATCGCCCCGAGCACCGCGTAGCAGTCACGAACCGAGGCGACGAGCACCCGGATGCCGATCAGGTCGTAGATGTCGTCGAACTCGCGACCTCGCACCACCATCTTCTGGTACACCGAGTAGAGCTGCTTCGGGCGCCCGACGACCTTGCCGCGAATGCGCAGATCGCGCAGATCCTCGTCGATCTCCTCGACCACCTGAGCGAGGTACTTCTCGCGCTGCGGGGTACGCTGCGCGATGAGGTTGTGGATCTCGTTGTAGATCTTCGGATGCAGCACGGCGAACGAGAGGTCTTCGAGCTCCGACTTGATCGCTTGGATACCGAGGCGGTTGGCCAGAGGCGCGTAGATCTCGAGCGTCTCCTTCGCCTTCTTCGCGGCTTTCTCGGGCGGCACGAAGCCCCAGGTGCGGGCATTGTGCAGCCGGTCGGCGAGCTTGATCAGCAGCACGCGGATGTCCTTCGACATCGCGACGATCATCTTGCGGACGGTCTCGGCCTGCGCGCTCTCGCCGTACTTGACCTTGTCGAGCTTGGTGACGCCGTCGACGAGCATCGCGACCTCGTCGCCGAACTCGGCTGTGAGATCGGTGAGGGCGTAACCGGTGTCCTCGACGGTGTCGTGCAGCAGGGCCGCCGCGATCGCACGAGGGCCGAGGCCCATCTCGGCGAGGATCTGCGCGACGGCGAGCGGATGCGTGATGTACGGCTCACCGCTCTGACGCTGCTGCCCCGCGTGCTTGTCCTTCGCGACGGCGTAGGCGCGCTCGATGACCGCGAGATCGCCCTTGGGATGATTCGCACGCACCGTGCGGATCAGATTGTCGAGGTCGTTGATCCTGGGCGCGCGGGAGAAGATGCGGGGAACCAGTCGTCTCAGGCTGGATCCCTGCGACGCCGTCTGCGGTTCCGCCATCCGCTCACCTCCGAATCACAACAGCTTACGCGTGCTCTGCGGGGTGCGGCCCCGCTGAGCGGGGACTATCAGGCCTCTGCAGCGGCGAGGCTTCGCGCCTCGCGGATCTTCGCGTCTCGCGCAGCGATCTGCGGCTCGTTCTCGCGGAAGAACGAGTACAGCGGAGCCGCCACGAACAACGTCGAATACGTCGCAACGAGAATGCCGACGAAGATCGAGAGCGAGATGTCGGTCAGAGACTCCGCACCGAGCCAGAAGGCGCCGATGAAGAGCACCGCTCCGACGGGCAGAGCGGCCACGACCGAGGTGTTGATCGATCGGATGAGCGTCTGGTTCACCGCGAGGTTGACCGATTCGCCGAACGTCCGAGAGGAGTTCTCGCCGTCTTCGGTCGTATTCTCCCTGATCTTGTCGAACACCACCGTGGTGTCGTACAGCGAGTAGGCGAGGATCGTCAGGAATCCGATCACCGCCGGAGGCGAGATCTCGAAACCGGCAAGGGCGTAGACGCCGACAGTGATGACGAGCACGTCGAGAAGGCCGACGATCGCAGCGGCCGACATCTTCCAGGTGCGGAAGTAGATGGCGAGGATGAGGAAGGTCAGGGCGAGGAAGATCGCAAGGCCCCACAACGACTGCTTGGTGACGTTCTCGCCCCAGGCCGGGCCGATGAACGACGACGTCACACTGTCTGGTGCCACTCCGAACGCATCAGCCAGGGCGTTGGAGACCTGCTGGGTCTCGTCTGCGCCCATCTGGTCGGTCTGCACGCGGATGTCGCTGCCGTTGATGACGACGACCTTGGTCGCCGCACCCGGCACGACGGACTGCACGGCGTCGGTCGCGGTCTGCTGATCGGTGCTGTCGGGCGCCTGCACAGTGAACTGCGACCCACCGGTGAACTCGATGGAGAACTGGATCGGGCGGAAGAGGGGCACCAGCGCCGAGCCGACGACCAGCACGATCGCGATGATGAACCACAGGCGACGCTTGGCGACGAACGGGAAGGACGTCTTTCCCGTGTAGAGGTTGTTGCCGAACTCATTCATGGAAGCCATCAGGCGTCCCCCTCGCTTCCGGTGCGGCTGGATCTGTCACCGGCTAGTGCTTCGGCGCGCTTGCGCTCCGCGATGGTCTGACGGCGCTCGGCTTCACCCTTGGCCCTGGAGTTCTTCGCGCCTCGGCCCGCCGTCACGGTCGACACCTGACGGAACTGCGATCGGCTGCGGTACACGGCGCCCAACGATTCGGGATCGAGACCCGAGAGCTTGTGCCCGCCGCCGAAGAACTTCGTGCGGGCGAGCAGCTGCATGACCGGGTGGGTGAAGATCACGAAGATGAACACGTCGATGAGGGTCGTCAGCCCCAGCGTGAAGGCGAAGCCCTTCACCGTGGAGTCCGCGAGGATGTACAGCACGACGGCGGCAAGGATGTTGATGGACTTCGAGATGTAGATCGTGCGCTTGGCTCTGCCCCAGCCGTCCTCGACCGCCGAGGTGATCGACTTGCCGTCGCGGAGCTCGTCTCGGATTCTCTCGAAGTAGACGATGAACGAGTCGGCGGTGAAGCCGATCGAGACGATGAGGCCTGCGACACCGGCGAGCGACAGACGGAACCCGAGTCGCCACGCCAGGATGCAGATGATGACGTAGGTCAGCACCGCCATCACGGCGATGGATGCGATGATCACGGTTCCAAGCGCTCGATACACGATCAGCGAGTAGATGGCGACGAGAGCGAGACCGATGAGTCCCGCGATGAGGCCGATCTGGAGCTGCTGGGTACCCAGGGTCGCCGAGATCGTGTCGGAGCTCTGCACCTCGAAGCTCAGCGGCAGCGCGCCGAACTTCAGCTGGTCGGCCAGGGCGGTCGCCGACTCCTGAGTGAAGTCGCCCGAGATGCTGGGGCGACCGTCGAGGATCTGCCCGTTCATCCGCGGTGCGCTGATGACGGACCCGTCGAGGACGAAGGCGAACTGATCACGCGGCGAGAGCTCGGCCAGGCGGTTCTGGTTGAGACGAGTGCTGACCTCGCCGAACGCCTCGGCCCCATCGGCGTTCATCGTGAGCTGCACGTTCCATGCGCCGGACTGCGGATCGCGGCCCGCGGTGGCGTCGGTGATCGCGTCGCCGGTCAGCTCGGTCGGGCCGAGCAGGTACTTCGCCTGGCCGGTGGGATCGCACGCGACCAGAGGCTCGTCCTGGGGCGCGTTCGAAGGGTCATTCTCGGGGTTCGCGCAGTCGTAGGCCTGGAACTCCGCAGCCAGCCGGTCTGTCACCCACGCGAGGTCGCTCGCGTCGGTCGGCTCGACCGTCGGCGTCGCGTTCAGCGAGTCGTCCGGGGTCGGGTACGGCGTCTCGTTGCCGTCTTCACCGACGTACTGGTTCGTCCCGGCGGTGGTGGCGAGCACCGGACGGAACTCGAGCTGTGCGCTCGACTGGATGCGCGCACGCGTCTGCTCGTCGGCCACACCCGGGATCTGGACCACGATGTTGCGGCCACCCTCGGTGGTGATGTCGGCCTCGGCCACGCCCGACGCATCGACGCGCTGGCGGATGATCGACGCCGCCTGATCGAGCTGCTCCGACGAGGGTGCAGCTCCGTCTTCGGTCTCCGCACTCAGGACGATCTGCGTGCCGCCCTGCAGGTCGAGTGCGAGCTCAGGAGCCCACGAGCTCGCCGCCTCCCCGTTGCTGTCCTTGAAGACGTGGACACCGAGGGCGTTGATGCCGAAGAGGACGCCCGTCACCAGGAGCAGGCCCATGAGGACCCGCCAGGCATGACGGACCGGGGAAGAAGTGGCCACGTGTGATCAGCTTTCTAAGTTGCCGGAGTGCCGAAGTGGTGCAGCGCGAAGGCTACTTGTCGTCGGCGTCGCGCTCGAGACGGCGACGGGTCTCTTCGGTCGTCTCGATGCCAGGAGCGTCGTCGACGATGGGAGCCTCGTCGATCACGACGACCGAGTCGTCAGCATCCTCGACGACGGCGTCCTTGGGCTCAACGATGCGCAGGATCGCCTGGCTGTGCACCTCGATGACCGTGCCGGGCGCGATCTCGACGAGCGCGGGCGAGTCGAGGTCGTCATGGTCGTACGCCACGATCGTGCCGTAGATGCCGCCCTGCATGAGCACCTTGACGCCGGGAACGGTCTTGGAGGCCTTCTCCTCCTGCTCCGCCTTCATCTGCTTCTGGCGCTTGCGTCCGTTGACGAACATGAAGACGACGAGCACGGCGAGAAGGCCGAAGAGGAGGATTTCCATGGGCATGGTGGCGAAGGGCCTTTCTCAGGTGCGCGCACAAAAACGGGCGCGCAGTTCTATCGGGGGAAGTCTTCAGTGATTATAGGTCATCAAGACGAAGCGCCCCGTCGGGGTGCGCGATGCCGAGGTGGGCGTAGGCCTCCGGCATGGCCACTCGACCACGCGGTGTGCGGCCGAGGAATCCGATGCGCACGAGGTACGGCTCGACCACGCTCTCGACGGTCTCGGCCTCTTCGCCGACCGCGACCGCGAGCGTGCTGAGTCCGACAGGACCGCCGCGGAAGCGACGCACGAGTGCCTCGAGCACGGCTCGGTCGAGGCGGTCGAGGCCGATCGGGTCGACGTCGTAGAGTTCGAGCGCGGCCTGGACGCCGTGCAGCGAAGCCTCACCGCCGCCATGGACGAGCGCATAGTCGCGCACTCGTCGGAGCAGGCGGTTCGCGATTCGAGGTGTACCCCGCGATCTGCGCGCGATCTCAGAGAGCGAATCGTGGGGCAGATCGACGCGCAGCATCAGAGCGGAGCGAGCGATGACGCGCTCGAGCTCCGGCTCGTCGTAGAACTCGAGGTGGCCGGTGAAGCCGAAGCGGTCTCGCAGCGGGTTGGGGAGCAGGCCGGAGCGAGTGGTCGCGCCGACGAGCGTGAACGGGGCCAAATCGAGCGGGATGCTGGTCGCGCCCGCACCCTTGCCGACCATGATGTCGATGCGGAAGTCCTCCATCGCGAGGTACAGCATCTCCTCCGCCGAGCGTGCCATGCGATGGATCTCGTCGATGAACAGCACCTCACCCGGCACGAGACTCGAGAGCAGGGCGGCAAGGTCGCCCGCGTGCTGGATCGCCGGTCCGCTCGAGAGTCGCAGCGGGCGTTCGCTCTCGTGCGCCACGATCATCGCCAGCGTGGTCTTGCCGAGTCCTGGAGGACCCGCGAGCAGGATGTGGTCGGGTGGGCGGTTCTGGATGCGAGCGGCATCGAGCAGAAGCTGGAGCTGTCCACGCACCTTCTGCTGACCGACGAACTCACCCAGGCTCGTGGGGCGTAGAGCGCCCTCGATGGCGAGCTCCGTGTCGTCAGACGGCTCGGCAGCGTCGCGGACGTCAGACACGTGCAGGCCCCAGGAGAGCGAGGGTGCGGCGCAGCAGCGGCGCTACGGCCGCTCGCTCTGCCTCCGAAGCCTCGGCGGCCGTCTGCGCGGCGGCATCGGCGGCGACCTTCTCGGACCAGCCGAGACCCACGAGCGCAGCGGTGACCTGGCCGACGACATCGACCGGACCGGCCTTCGTCGGCTTCGACCCGGCGCCGACAGGGTGCACCTTGCCTGCGAGCTGGAGGACGATGAGCTTGGCCGTCTTCGGTCCGATCCCGGAGACACGTCGGAACGGCGCGTCGTCCTCACCGGTCACAGCCTCCGCGATCTGGTCGACGGTGAGGTGCGAGAGCACACCGAGCGCCGACTTCGGCCCGACGCCGGTCACGCTGATGAGCAGTCCGAAGATCTCGAGCTCGCTGCGATCGGCGAAGCCGAACAGGGACAACGAGTCTTCGCGGACGATCAGGCTCGTGTGCAACAGCAGCTTCTCGCCGACGGCCGCTGTGTGTGCCACATCGGCCGGAACGGCGACAGAGAATCCGACGCCGCCGACGTCGATGATGACCTGATCGGCGGTCGAGTGGAGGACAGCGCCGTGCAGCGAGGAGATCATCCGACCAGCCTACGCACCGGATCGTAGATATGTTCGAGCGACACGCTCCGCGTCAGCCCACGCCTTCTGCGCCGGCGTCAGCGCGTCCTGCCCTGGCGCGCCGACGGCTCCGCGTCGCCATGCGTGGCAGAGCGCGATCGCCAGGGCGTCTGCGGCATCGGGCGGTTGCGGAGGTGCGTCCAGGCGCAGGATGCGCGCGATCATCGCCTGCACCTGGCGCTTGTCGGCCGAGCCGTAGCCGGTCACGGCGGCCTTCACCTCGCTCGGAGTGTGCGTCGCCGCAGGAAGACCGGCCTCGGCCGCGAGCAGCAGTGCCACTCCGCTCGCCTGCGCGGTGCCCATGACGGTGTGGGTGTTCTGCTGTGCGAACACACGCTCGACCGCGACGGCATCCGGACGATGGGTCTCGATCACCTCGCGGATGCCGGCGGCGACCAGCGCGAGCCTCTCACCGATCGGCAGATCGGGCGCAGAGCGGATGACTCCGACGTGCACCAGCGTGCCACGACGGGCTCGATCCACGTCGACCACCCCGACGCCGCATCGAGTGAGACCCGGGTCGATGCCGAGCACGCGAAGCGAGGAGGAGGTCACTCCCCCAGGCTAAGCGTCGCGTCGAAGGGTGAGGCGTCGGCGCGCCTAGGCGTCGTCGTTCTCGAGCTCGGCCTGCACCTCGGCGGTGAGGTCGAAGTTCGTGAAGACGTTCTGGACGTCCTCGCTGTCTTCGAGCGCATCGATGAGGCGGAAGATCTTGCGCGCGGTGTCGGCGTCGATCTCGACCTTGAGGTTCGGAACGAACTCGACGTCGGCGGACTCGTAGTCGATTCCCGCCTCCTGAAGGGCGCTGCGCACGGTGACGAGATCGGTGGCCTCGGTGATGATCTCGAAGCCCTCGGCGTGCGGCTCGATCTCCTCTGCGCCCGCCTCGAGAGCGGCCATCATCACGTCGTCTTCGGTGGTGCCCTCGGAGCCGACCACGATGACGCCCTTGCGGCTGAAGTTGTAGGCCACGCTGCCGGGGTCTGCCAGCGTTCCGCCGTTGCGACTGAGGGCGGTGCGCACTTCGGCGGCCGCACGGTTCTTGTTGTCGGTCAGACACTCGATCATCATGGCGACGCCGTTGGGGCCGTATCCTTCATACATGATCGAGGTGTACTCGACGGCCTCGCCACCGATACCCGCCCCGCGCTTCACCGCGCGGTCGATGTTGTCCTTCGGGACCGAGGTCTTCTTCGCTTTCTGAACGGCGTCGAAGAGGGTGGGGTTGCCCTGCATATCGGCTCCGCCGAGCTTGGCGGCGACCTCGATGTTCTTGATGAGCTTGGCCCAGGACTTCGCGCGCCTGGAGTCGATGATGGCCTTCTTGTGCTTCGTGGTGGCCCACTTGGAATGCCCGGACATAATTCTCCGCTCGTCGTATCCGCCGTGGGCACTGCCCAGGGCGTCGTCCATTCTATCGAACCACGCCCCCGCTCCGTGGCTGCACAAGCGCCGACGGGCTCCGGTCGCCCACTCGTGGCGTCGATCCGCACGGCATCCCTCTGGTGTGAGGACAGCCGCGGGTGTAGTCCTGACTCATGGACCACAGTGTCGACGATGACAGGATCCGCGGATTGGACGCCGCTCACCGCGCGGCACTCGAGTTCCTCGGATCACTCGAGGAGAGACCGGTGTGGCCGCGCTCGACCCTCTCCGAGATGCTCGACGCGTTCGGCGGGCCTTTGCCTGCAGAGGGCATGGACGCGGAGGATGTCATCGACGAGATCGTCTCGCGCGCCGATCCGGGCCTCGTGGCGATTCCCGGCGGACGCTTCTTCGGGTTCGTGATCGGCGGCACACACCCCGCCGCTCTCGCCGCCGACTGGCTCGTATCGGCGTGGGACCAGAACTCGGGTTCAGCTCTGCTCACTCCGACCACCGTCGCATTGGAGCGTGTAGCCGGACGATGGATGCTCGACGTTCTCGGCCTACCCGAATCCGCGAGCGTCGGATTCGTCACGGGCGGTCAGATGGCGAACTTCACCTGCCTCGCGACCGCACGCAACGCCGTGCTCGCCCGAGCCGACTGGGACCTCAGCGAAAAGGGTCTTCGCGGGTCCCCTCCGCTCCGCTTCGTCGTGGGCGCCGACCGTCACGGATCGATCGATCGGGCAGCACGCTTCCTCGGGATCGGCCGCAGCGAGATCACCGTCGTCGAATCCGATGCACAGGGCCGCATGCGCCCGGATGAGCTGCGCAGAGCCCTCGCGGACGGCGCAGGACCGACCGTCGTCTGTCTTCAGGCCGGCGAAGTGCACACCGGCGCATTCGATGACTTCGCCTCACTCGTGCCGATCGCTCACGAACACGGCGCCTGGGTGCACATCGACGGGGCATTCGGGCTGTGGGCCGCGGCCTCCGAATCGCTGCGACCGCTCACGGCAGGCATGTCCGGTGCCGACTCCTGGGCGACCGATGCGCACAAGACCCTCAACGTGCCGTACGACTGCGGCATGGCGATCGTCCGCGACCCGGCCGACTCGATCGCCGCGTTCCGCACCGGGGGCGACTATCTCATCTACACGAGCCTGGATCCATGGGATGTCACCCCCGAGCTGTCACGTCGAGCGCGAGGTGTTCCCGCCTGGGCGGCGATGCGCAGCCTCGGGCGAGACGGCATCGCGCGTCTGCTCGACGGACTTCACGAGAACGCGGTGGCGATGGCCGAGGGGCTCGCCTCGATCGACGGCATCCGGATCCTCAACGAGGTGGACTACACGCAGGTCATGTTCCGGCTCGAACAGGACGATGCGACGCGGGCGTTGGGTGACGCCGTGCTCGCCGAGGGTACAGCCGCTCTGACCGGCGCCGAGTGGCGAGGTCGCGCAGCGCTGCGCTGCTCGATGTCGTCGTGGGCGACCACCCGAAACGACATCGACCGCACCGTCACCGCGATCCGGACTCTCGTGTCGGGCTGATTAGCCCCGCCCCGATCACTCGCCCCCGGTCGGGAGACCCACCTTCGGCCGGGCCCACGAGCGACCGCGGGTGTCCTTCAGGATGTCGTACTCCACATCGACGTGCGGTTCGATCGCGCTGTACTTGTCGTTCGGCGCACCGATCACGAGCTGGAACCCGAGACCCCGCCACGCGCCGATCGCACGCTTCGTGAAATGCGCGTCCGCCTTGATCAGTGCCTCGTCCATGAACACCGGCGCGTACCGCGGACGCTCCGCGCCCGCATCGCCGAGCTGATATCGCAGCGCCGCGCCCACGATGAACGCGACGAGCTCCTGCGACTCTCCACCCGACTTCTCGCCGATGTGATCGTAGAGCGCGACGTGCTCGCGCGTCGTGGCATGGATCCGCTCCGCACTCACCCGCACATGGTTGCGCACGTCGATGAGCTCGGCGAAGTCCGGCGCCGTCCGCCGCATCCGACCGATGAGGCGGCTCATCCTCCGGTAGACGCTCTCGCGATCGGCGTCCGTCTCGGCGGCGTCGATGAGGCTGCGCACCTCACGCAGCTCCTTGCGGAATCGCCTGCGCGCTTCCGACTGGTTCTCGCGTGGCGTGATCTGAAGGCGGTGTTCATCGTCGTAGAACGGCAGCTCCTCCATGATCCTGTTGATCGGGTCGATGCGGTTCTTGATCTCGCGCAGCGAGCGGCCGAGCGTCGAGTCCAGACTCGTCAGATCGTTTCCGGACAGCTTGAGAAGGCTGTCCCGCCACTCGGACTCCAGTTCGTGCAGGCCGTTGGTCTCCAGCGCATCGAGGATCCCCTCGAACTCGGCGACCGACTCGTCGGGGTCGGGCAGGATCGTGAGGGTGTCCCAGCGCTCGAGGAACCCGGTCATCAGGCGTCGCATCTGCTCGCGCTGATCCGCGTGCGCCGTGGCCGCCGACGTGCGGTCCTCGAGCAGCCTGGTCGCCGCGGTGCGCAATGCGGAGTCGAGGTGGGCGAGCCGTTCTGACGCGGTGACGCTGACAGCCGCGTCCGCACCGAGGAAGCGCGCGTCGAGGAACGAACGATGCCGCTCCTCGAGCGCGATCTCCGCCGCCTCGGCCGCATCGACGATCCTCTGACAGTCGTCGACCTGGTCGGTCACGTCCACCCAACGGTCCTGGGCGAGGGTCAGGTCGCCCCCGAGACGGGAGCTCTCGTCCCGCAGACGACTCGCCCGCTTCCTCAGCTCGTCAGCCTGAGAACGCAGTTCCGCGATCTTCGGGTTCTCGTCGGTGACCTCCGCCTCGACCGCGAGCCATCGTTCGCGCTCCGCCGAGACGGCCTCGACATCGATCTGCTCCCAGGTGAGGTCCTCGATCTTCGCATGTGCCTTCGCGGTGGCCTCGATGCGGTCGAGGGCCGACTCCGCTGACTCGGCCGCCGCGGCCGCCGCATCCCGTCGCATCTCGAGCTCGGCGATCTGCTCGTCGAGTTCCCGCAGACGGCGCGCGTTCGAGAACCCGAGCATGTTCGCGCGGCCATGCCCGCCGTGGGACCCCCGGTCTCCCTGCGACACCTGCCCGGTGAGCGTCAGAGCACGGGGATGCTGGGCGAGCTCGGCCGTCGAGTCGACGCACACGTACGCGAACCGCTCGCGGAGTCGCTGCTGAAGCCACCCGGTGAACGGCGTCGACCTGTGATCGAGACGGCCGGGAAGGGTTCGAGGGTCGGCCGTCCGAGACTCGGCGAGACCGGTGTGCACACCCTCGTAGGTGATCCGCTCCGCGGTGCGCACCGAGTCGATGGCGGTGCGGAACCGAGGGAGGTTAGAGACGTCGATCAGCAGCGTCCGCGCGAACCCGCCGAGTGCCAGATTGAACGCTTCCCGCCACGGCTCGAACTCGGTGCGCACCTCGATCAGCTCCCCGACGAAGGGCAGATCCGTCGGGGCGAGCCCGGCGGCCTGAGCGAGCAGGGCTCTCGACTCGTGCAGATGTGCGGGGATGCTCCCCCGCAGGTCTCGGGTGCGGTCGCGCTCGGCACGCACCTGCGCGAGCTCGGTCTCCACCGCTCTGCGTGCGGACTCGGCGTCGGCGAAGTCCGCGCGGGCGCCTCGGATCCCGGCCTGCGGCAGTTCCTGACCGACACGGGTGAGCAGGCTCTCGAACTGGGACGCGTCGTTCACCTCGGCGCCGAGCTCGCCGGCGACCGCGTCGAAACGCGCCCGCTCGCGCTGAACGTCTTCGAGGCGGCGCTCGACGCCCCGCAGCTCTCGCTGAGCGGTCTCGAGACGATCGCCTCCGGACTGTCGCAGGACATCGAGAAGCCCTTCGCGCTCGACCTCCGCGGCGGTGATGAGGGCGTTCTTCTCGCGCACGGCCAGCCGGAGCGCCTGGGTCCGGTCGCGCAGTTCCGTCTCCACCTCACGCAGCAGGTCGAGACGACGCTCGGCGCTCCACAGCGCCGCGAGCGAGGTCGGCTCAGAGAAGACACCGACCTCATCCACGACCCGCATCCGCTCCGAGGCCTCTTCGATCCGCTGCGAGATCCCGCGGATTGGCTCGAGAGCCGCCACCTGCTGCTTGGCGACCAGCATCCGCGTGCGAGTGCTCTCGAGCTCATCGAAGTGAGCGACCACCGCGTCCGCGGTCGTCATCGTCTCGGGCTCTTCGAGCACGAGCTTCTTGTACAGGTCGTCCACAGTGGTGATCTGCTGCCCCGCCTGGATGCGGGCGAGAAGACTGATCGCCTTCGCGCCGGAGCCGGCCGCGCCTATGCCGAGCACGGCGTGCAGCCGTGCCGAGAACTCGCGATCGGTCGCGACCGGATCCAACCCGACGGCGCGCACCGAAGTGTCGCTGAGGCGGTGAACCGCGGCGCGCTCGAGCTGCGTGAGGTCGAACGTGCCGTCGACCGTCGCTCGCAGCCTCGCCGTGTCCTCGAGCGTTCGGGCATCCGCAGGGATGTACCACCCGCGCACCGCCGTGAAGCGCGATCCGTCGTGGTCCAACCAGGTCATCGAGACGGCGCTCCACGTGTCCTCGCCGTCGCCGCGCAGCACACGGAGCTTCGTGCCCTCGTCGGTGCGGGACTCGTCGATCTTGCCGCGCCCGTACGACAGGATGTTCCGCTGCTCCTCCCCGCGCGGACGCCCGGTGACGCCACCGTTGGAGGCACCGTTGAACGGAGTGGTGTGCGGCATCATCAGGGCGATGTAGCCGTCCATGAGCGTGGACTTGCCCGAGCCCGATCCGCCGCACAGCAGGGTGGCATCCGGTGAGAACCGCACGCGGTGCGGCCCGCCGTCGTAACCGCCCCAGTTGATGAGCTGCAGCTCCTCGGCGACCCACTGCTGGCCGCGAGAGCTCGCGGGGATCATCCCGAAGAGCGTGTCCATCATCGTCATCGCGCCACCGCCGACTGGGCTCGCAGCCACTCCCGCAGCTCCTTGAGGGTCTCGGCACTGAGCACCACCTCGACGAGCGCGGTGATCCGATACCGTCCGCTGGTCTCCTCCTGCACGATGCCCTCTCTGTCCAGCCTGTCCAATGCGCTGCGAATCGCCCTCTGCTGCTTCGCGGTTCCCCCGTCGGCATCGGCGAAGTAGCTCAGGACGGTCTGCTCGACGTCCTCGATGTCGATCCGCACCGAGCCCTCGCCGGATGCGGACTCGCGCTGGTAGACGGTTCGCAGGTGCACCAGCACGAGCGTCTCGGCACGCGAATACGGCGAGTCCTTCAGCAGCACGGGCATCTCGACCTCGTCGGAGCGCAGCTGCTGTTTGTACGCGAACCCTCGTGCGTGATCGATGATCAGCCGCAGGTAGATGTCATTGAGCCGCGACTCGATCACGTGCTGGTGCTCGATCAGCAGCGTCCACTCGCGCCGGTTGCGCTCCATCGAGATGAAGCGGCGCTGGAGGAGGTGCACGAGCACACGCCTGATCTCCGGATCGAGCGTGCCGCGGTCACCCGGGAAGTGCGCCTCGAGGTCGTCCTCCATCGCGGTGGGGGCGATGAAACCCTCGTCAGCGACGGCCGTCGTGAGGTCGTCGTCACTCATCTGCATCCTCTTTCGTGCTGCGGGCGATCACGGTGCCGAAAGCGAAACGGCGAGTCGTCCCGTCAGGCCTCAGGGCTTCGACCGTCGAGATGCCATCGCCGTCCGTGAGGCCGTTCCGGTGCGCGATCTCGAGCAGTCCGAGGAGATCGACGGGGCGTCGAGCCGCGTCAGGAACCGCCCGGAACGCCTTGGCGAGATCGAACTCCGCACCGAGTCCGGCGACGTACTCCTCGAGCTCGGCGTACCTCGGACCACCCCAGGCACGCGTGTCGTGGTCGAGGAAGTCGACGTCGTCGGCATCCGTGAGCGGGGCGGGAGCTCGCGGCGGGCGGATGTCGCTGGTCGTCTGACGGAGATGCCCGAGGTCGACGAGCGGCATGCTGCGCACCGGATCGACGACCGTGGCCGGCTCTGACCAGCCGTGGAGCCCTGCGATGACGTCTCGCAGAAGGTCGTCGATCTGACGATCCCGCAGCGGATCGTGGGTCTTCACCTGACCGGTGATCACGTGCGAGGCACGGCGCTGAGCGGCCAGCACCTCTTCCACTCCCAGTTCGACGCGGCGGGCGATCGCATCGAGCTCGGCACGCTGCGAGCCGTCGAGCATGCGCGCGAAGGGCTGGTCGAGAAGCTCACGAAGCTGCTCGGTGAGGGCATCGATGCGCTCGGGGTCGCCGATCAGGCGCAGGGCTCCTGCGAAGGCACGCCCCTCCGGGGTCGACTGCATCACGTCCTGGGCGCGTTGGAGATACTCGCGCAGCACCTCGCTCGTCGGCCTCTCATCCCTCCGAAGGTGAGCGACGACATCGCGTTGCATGGCCCGGAGCGACTCAGCCACTCGGGTGAAATCGGCCGGCAGCTCACGCGCCAGATGAAGGACGTTCTCCGCTTCCTCGAGGAGTTCCTCGTCATCTACAGGCACCGCGTGACCGGATTCCTGGATTCGCGCGATCTCGGCGTCGATGATGTCGCGCTCCGCCTGCAGCCGGGAGAGGCGACGAACCGGATCGACCTCGGCGCTGACGGAGAGATGTTCCACGGCGTCGAGCAGGGTGCGCACCCGGGAGTTCGACACCCGCGTCCGCCCGCCGCCGGTGCGGCCAGATATCTCGAGCGCGGCGACGGCGTGCGCCGACAGACGATAGACCTCGACGTCGTCGTCGATCTGTTGGATCAGCCACCCCAGGCGCACCCAGCTGCGGCATACGTCGCGTCCGCTCCCCGACGGCAGCTTCCTGTCGTCCTCGTCGCGCCCCGCCGCGCGGAGCTCGTCGAGCACCTCGGCCATTTCGGCGTGCGCATCCGCTACCGCCACCGACGCCCGGTCAGCGTTGAACAGCAGGGTGAGCGACGCCACGACGAACGGGGCGAATCGACCGTGCAGAAGGTCGAGCGTCGGGGTGCTGAATGCGGTGATGGCGCGCGCGTACGCGGCCTCAGCCCTGGATCCAGTCACTCGAAAGAGAATAGTCCGACCTGGGACCCCGACTCGTCATGCGCAGGTGCATGGCGGGTCGCCCTGGATAGACGTCATCGACCGCTGCGGTCTCCGACACGCTCGAGGAACATCTCATGGAAGCGCGTCTCGCCGTCGACCTCGGGGTGGAAGCTGGTTCCGAGGAGCGCCCCGTGCCGCACTGCGACGATCCCACCGTCGGGCAGCGTCGCGAGCACCTCGACGTCGGGACCGACCCGCTCGACGATCGGAGCGCGGATGAATGTCGCGTGCACCGGGAGCTCCCCCAGCGCCGGAACGTCGAGCGGAATCTCGAAGGAATCCGTCTGTCGCCCGAAGGCATTGCGGCGCACCGCGATGTCCATGCCGCCGAACGACTGCTGGCCCTCAATGCCGTCGAGCACCTCGTCTGCGAGCAGGATCAACCCGGCGCACGTGCCGTACACCGGAAGCCCCGCGGCGATCGCGGCACGGATCGGCTCCTGCATCCCGAAGGTGCGAGAGAGCTTGTCGATCACGCTGGACTCGCCACCGGGGATCACGAGCCCGTCGACGACCGCGAGCTCTTCGGGGCGACGCACCAGCACCGTTTCGGCGCCGAGTCCGGCCAGCAGGGCGGCGTGCTCGCGCACATCGCCCTGCAACGCGAGCACCCCGACCCGTGGGCTACCAGCCACGCTCGGCCAGGCGGTGCGGTGCGGGGAGGTCGGAGACGTTGATGCCCACCATCGCCTCGCCGAGACCGCGTGAGACCTCAGCGATGACCTTCGCGTCATCGAAGAACGTGGTCGCCTTGACGATCGCCTTGGCGCGCTCTGCAGGGTTTCCCGACTTGAAGATGCCGGATCCGACGAACACGCCGTCGGCGCCGAGCTGCATCATCATCGCGGCATCTGCGGGCGTCGCGACACCGCCGGCGACGAACAGCACGACGGGCAGCTTGCCGGTCTCGGCGATCTCGGCCACGAGCTCGTAAGGTGCCTGCAGCTCCTTCGCAGCGACGAACAGCTCGTCCTTCGGCAGTGCGGTGAGCGCGGCGATCTCGCCGCGGATCTTGCGGATGTGCTTCATCGCCTCGGAGACATCGCCGGTGCCGGCCTCGCCCTTGGAACGGATCATGGCAGCACCCTCGTTGATCCGGCGGAGCGCCTCACCGAGGTTCGTGGCACCGCAGACGAACGGCACGTTGAAGCCCTGCTTGTCGATGTGGTTCACGTAGTCGGCGGGCGACAGCACCTCGGACTCGTCGATGTAGTCGACACCGAGCTCCTGCAGCACCTGCGCCTCGACGAAGTGGCCGATGCGCGCCTTGGCCATCACAGGAATCGAGACCGAAGCGATGATGCTGTCGATCATGTCGGGGTCGCTCATGCGCGAGACGCCACCCTGGGCACGGATGTCAGCGGGAACCCGCTCGAGGGCCATCACGGCGACAGCGCCGGCATCCTCGGCGATCTTCGCCTGGTCGGCGGTGACGACGTCCATGATCACCCCGCCCTTGAGCATCTCAGCGAGACCGCGCTTGACGCGCGAGGATCCGGTGGTGGTCTGTTCGGTCATGAGAGCTCCTGTCGGGGAAGCACGATGTGCATGGCTGTCGAAACGATGTCTCGTTTGATCTAGGCCAAACAGTAGCACTGTCCGGGACGACCTAGAATCGGACGTGAGGACTCATGAGCGACCAGATCACCGGAACGACCGCAGCGGACATCGCCGACAGCGTGCGAGGGCTGCGCGATCGCGGAGTCCTGCGCGCAGGGAGCCCTCTTCCACCTGTTCGTGAGCTCGCTGCGACGCTCGGTGTCAATCGCAACACCGCCGTCGCCGCCTACCGGCAGCTCGCCCAGGCGGGCATCGTCATCTCGCGCGGTCGCGCGGGCACCGTCATCACGGGTCTGGAGGCCGTCGCCCAGGAGGGCTACGCGTCCGACACGGTGCTGCGCGACGTCGGCACCGGCAACCCCGACCCCCGGCTGATCCCCGATCCGTCGCACGCGCTCGCCACGGTCGCCGGGCGACCCGTGCTCTATGGAGAACCCGTGATCGACCGTGGTCTCGAGCAGTGGGCGCAGCAGTGGATCACGAACGACATCGGACACCTCGACTTCCGCATCACCGTGACCAGCGGCGCAGTCGATGCGGTCGAGCGTCTTCTCGCGCAGGCCCTGATGCGCGATGACGCCGTCGCGCTCGAAGACCCCTGCTTCCTGGCCAGCATCCACACGGTGCGTCTCGGCGGATACCGCGCCGTGCCGGTGCCCGTCGACGACGAGGGCATGACCGTTCAGGGACTCCGCGACGCATTGGATGCCGGCATCCGCGCCGTGATCTGCACCCCGCGTGCCCAGAATCCGACCGGCGCGAGCCTCACAGCCACGCGCGCCGCCGAGCTGCGCGCCGTGCTCGTCGACCACCCCTATGTGCTGATCATCGAGGACGACCACTTCTCGATGCTGTCCCATCGGCCGTACGAGTCGCTGATCGGCCCGGAGCACCGACGGTTCGCCCTCGTGCGCTCGGTCTCGAAGTTCCTGGGACCCGACATGTGCCTCGCGATCGCCGCGACGGACGCGACCACGGCCGAGCGCCTCGCCATGCGGCTCAGCCCCGGCACCACCTGGGTCAGCCACCTGCTGCAGCGCCTCACTCTGACCCAGCTGACCGACGAATCGGTCGTCTCACGGATCGCCGAGGCCCGCGAGCATTACGCCGCGAGGAACACCGCGTTCGCCACCCGTCTGCGTGAGGAGGGACTCGACTCCCCCGCCACCGACGGACTCAGCCTGTGGGTGCAGCTTCCGAAACCGGCGAGGGTCGTCGCCGAACGACTGATGCGACGCGGATGGCTGGCGCGCACGGGAGACGATTTCGCCCTCGATGAGCGGGCCGAACCCTCACACCACCTGCGCCTCACCGTGCACGACCTGTCGGACGACGACGCGGAGACGCTCGTCGCCGACCTCGTCGCGGCCGTGCGATGATCACCCGCCGCGGGATCCTTCCCGCCCTCACTGAAAGGATCGGAGAATGAAGATCCTCTCCATCCAGTCCGCCGTCGCGTACGGCCATGTCGGAAACTCCGCCGCAGTCTTCCCGCTGCAGCGCATCGGCGTCGAGGTTCTCCCGGTCTACACGGTGAACTTCTCGAACCACACCGGCTACGGCGCCTGGCGCGGACCCCTGATCGATCCGAACGACGTGCGTGAGGTCATCACGGGCATCGAGGAGCGCGGCGTCTTCGGCGAGATCGACGCGGTGCTCAGCGGCTATCAGGGCGGCGAGGGCATCGGCGATGTGATCATCGATGCCGTCGCACGGGTCAAAGCGGCCAACCCCGAAGCCGTGTACGCGTGCGACCCGGTGATGGGCAACGCGAAGTCCGGATGCTTCGTCGCACCGGCCATCCCGATCCTCCTGCGCGAGAAGGTCGTGCCGGCCGCCGACATCATCACTCCGAACCAGTTCGAGCTCGGCTTCCTCACCGACACCGAGCCCGACACGCTCGAGTCCACTCTGGCCTCGGTCGACCTCGCGATGGCCATGGGACCGCGCACGGTGCTCGTCACGAGCGTCGAGCGCCCCGACCGCGAAGAGGGCACCATCGAGATGCTCGTCGCCGACCCGACCGGCGCCTGGATCGTGCAGACACCGCGTCTGCCGATGAAGGCCAACGGCTCGGGTGACGTGACCGCGGCCCTCTTCACGGCGCACTATGTCGCGACTGGCGACGCCAAGACGGCGCTCGAGCGCACGGCATCCAGCGTCTTCGATCTGCTCGCCGCGACCCTCGAGTCCGGTGCACGCGAACTGCAGCTCGTCGAGGCGCAGGAGTTCTACGCGAACCCGCGAATGCAGTTCACCGCACGACAGGTGCGCTGAACCGCATCAGCCCTTCGGCCACGCGTTCGCGACAGCCTCGCGGACCTCGCCGAGCAGCTGTGGCAGCGCCTTGGTCTTCGCGATGATCGGGAAGAAGTTGGCGTCCGACGTCCACCGCGGCACGATGTGCTGGTGCAGGTGGCCGTCGACGCCCGCTCCCGCGACGGCGCCCTGGTTCATACCGAGGTTGAAGCCGTCACAGCGCGACACCTCCCGGAGCACCCGCATGCCGATCTGGGTCAGCTCACCGATTTCCGCGACCTCTTCCGGCGTCGCCTGGTCGTAGGTCGCGATGTGGCGATACGGGCAGACCAGCATATGTCCCGAGTTGTAGGGGAACAGGTTGAGCAGCACGTAGGCCGTCTCTCCGCGTGCGACGATCAGCCGCTCGGCATCCGGGAACTTCGGAGCCTCGCAGAACGGGCACTCCTCGCGCAACGGCTCCGGCCCGGCCTGGATGTAGGCCATGCGGTGCGGGGTCCACAGACGCTGGAACTCGTCGGGGACGCCGGCGAACTCGCCGGCGTCCTCCCACGGCTCCGAGGGCGTCGTCACGCCAGGTCCCCTGCTGTCTGCACGAGCGTGTGCGCATCGATCGCGGCGCGGATGCGAGAGACGGCGTCGGTGATCGGCACGCCGTTCTCCTGCGTGCCGTCGCGGTAGCGGAACGAGACGGTGCCGGCATCGCGGTCCTTCTCCCCCGCGATCAGCAGCAGCGGAACCTTGCCGGTCGTGTGCGTGCGGATCTTCTTCTGCATCCGGTCGTCCGAGGAATCGAGCTCGGCGCGCACGCCCGAGTCACGCAGCGTGGTGATGATGTCGCCGAGGTAGTCGGAGAACTCGTCTGCGACGGGGATGCCGACGACCTGCACCGGCGACAGCCACACCGGGAAGTCCCCGGCGTAGTGCTCGAGCAGGATCGCGAAGAACCGCTCGATCGAGCCGAACAGCGCACGGTGGATCATGATCGGACGCTTCTTCTGGCCGTCCTTGTCCATGTACTCGAGCTCGAAGCGCTCAGGAAGGTTCGGGTCGACCTGCACCGTCGACAGCTGCCAGGTGCGGCCGATCGCATCGCGCGTCTTCAGGTCGATCTTGGGGCCGTAGAACGCAGCCTCGCCCGGCACCTCGGTGAGCTTCAGACCGGATGCCACGGCGACGCGCCGCAGAGCATCGGTCGAGGAGTCCCAGAACTCGTCGGATCCGATCCACTTCGACTTCTCGTCGTCCTTCATCGACAGCTCGAGCTCGAAGTCGGTCAGGCCGAAGTCGCGGAGCATCGACAGGATGAACTCGAGGACCTTGGAGACCTCGGCCTCGAGCTGATCGGGGGTCACGAAGAGGTGCGAGTCGTCCTGGGTGAAGCCGCGCACGCGAGTGAGACCGTGCAGCGCGCCGGACAGCTCGTTGCGGTACACGGTGCCGTTCTCGGCGAAGCGCAACGGCAGGTCGCGGTAGCTGCGTGCACGCTCCTTGTAGATCAGGATGTGCATCGGGCAGTTCATGGGCTTCAGGTAGTAGTCCTGACCCTGCTTGGTGATGTTGCCCTCGTCGTCGCGCTCCTCGTCCATGACGATCGGCGGGTACATGCCCTCCTTGTACGTGACGAGGTGGTTCGAGGTGAGGAAGAGGTCTTCCTTCGAGATGTGCGGGGTGTAGACGTAGGTGTAGCCGCCCTCGATGTGGCGCTTGCGCGCGTGCTGCTCCATCTCGCCGCGCACGATGCCGCCGCGGGGGTGCCAGACAGAGAGACCCGAGCCGATCTCCTCGGGGAACGAGAACAGATCGAGTTCCTTGCCCAGTCGGCGGTGGTCGCGCTTGGCGGCCTCCTCGAGGCGGTGCTGGTACTCGCGCAGCTCGTCCTTCGACGGCCATGCCGTGCCGTAGATGCGCTGCAGCTGCGGGTTCTTCTCGCTGCCTCGCCAGTAGGCGGCGGCGATGCGGGTGAGATCCCAGCCGTTGCCGATCATGCGCGTGTTGGGCAGGTGCGGCCCGCGACAGAGGTCCTTCCAGACGACCTCACCGTCGCGGGTCGTGTTGTCATAGATCGTGAGTTCGCCCTCACCGACCTCGACCGAGGCGCCCTCGGCCGCTTCCTTACCGCCCTTGAGGCCGATGAGCTCGAGCTTGAACGGCTCGTCGGCGAGCTCAGCTCGTGCCTCGTCGTCGGTGACGACGCGGCGCACGAAGCGCTGGCCCTCACGCACGATGCGCTGCATCTCCTTCGTGATGGCCTTGATGTCTTCGGGGGTGAACGGCGTCTCGACACCGAAGTCGTAGTAGAAGCCGTCGGTGATGGGCGGCCCGATGCCGAGGTTCGCCTGCGGGTTGATCCGCTGCACCGCCTGCGCGAGCACGTGCGCAGCCGAGTGGCGGAGGATGTTCAGCCCGTCGGGGCTGTCGATCGTCACCGGCTCGACCTCGTCGGCATCCGTCACTGTAGCGGCGAGATCCTTGAGGGTTCCGTTGACGCGCATCGCGACGACTGAACGGTCAGAGAACAGGGCGAAGCCGTCTTTCGGCTGGGCATTTTCAGGCACTGCACACTCCATCTGGTCTGGATCTAGGCTACTCGCATGCCCGGGGGCGATTGACCGCTACAGCGTCGCGTCCGACGCCGTGTTCGCCGCCGTCGGAGCGAGGATGATGATCGCGGCTCCGACCAGCGCGATCGCCGAGCCGACCCAGTCCCACACCGTCGGCTTGAAGCCGTCGACGATGATCCCCCAGGCCAGAGAGCCCGCGATGAAGACGCCGCCGTATGAGGCCAGCACGCGACCGAAGTTCGCGTCGGGTTGCAGCGCCGCGACGAACCCGTATGCGCCCAGGGCCATGACTCCGAGCACCGCGAACACCCAGCCCCTGTTCTCCTTGACGGCCTGCCAGATGAGCCAGGCCCCGCCGATCTCGGCGACGGCGGCGAGCACGAACAGGATGCTGATGCGCAGGACGGTCATGGTGTCCAGTGTGGCGCAGGGGGGTCAGGATGCGGCAGCACGCGCGACGTCATCAGACGGCATCCAAAGCCGTCGGGGTAGCGTGAGCAGATGATCAGAGCACTGGCGCGTTGGATCCTCGCACTCGCCCTCGGGGCGATCGGCATCGTCCATTTCGTGAGCACCCGTGGCTTCAGGGTCGTCGTGCCGGACTGGGCCACGAACGCCACGCGCCTCGATAAGGACGCGATCGTGATCGCCTCAGGAGCCGCTGAGGTCGCTCTCGCGGTCGGGCTGCTCGCCCTTCCGAAGGAGAGACGCCGCATAGGCGTCGCGACCGCCGCGTTCTTCGTCGCCGTGTTCCCCGGGAACGTGCACCAGTGGCGCACTCACCGGTCGACGCCGGGGCTCGACACCGAGGCTCGTCGTTTCGGACGCCTCTTCCTCCAGCCGCTCCTGGTGCTGTGGGCTCTGTGGTCGACCGCCGAGCTCGCTCCCGCGCGGAGGCGACCGGGGCGCCGTACCCGCTGACCTCCCAGGCGCGCAAGCCCGCCCACCAGTTCGATCACTCGGGCGAGAATGGAGCCATGCCCTCTCCTTCACTCGTCTGGCTCCGTGACGACCTTCGGCTCGCCGACAATCCGGCGCTGAGGGCGGCGATCGATCGCGGCGAGCCTCTGGTCGTGCTGTACGTCCTCGACGTGGAGTCCCCCGGCATCCGACCGCTGGGCGGTGCTGCGCGCTGGTGGCTGCACCATTCCCTCGCATCGTTGAGCGAACGAGTGCAGGAGCTGGGCGCATCGCTTGTCCTCCGGCGTGGTCCTGCCGAGCGCGTCGTGCGCGAGACGGTCACCGACACGGGAGCCACAGCCGTGTTCTGGAACCGGCGCTATGGCGGTGCTGAACGCGATATCGACACGAGCCTGAAGACGTCATTGCGCGCCGACGGACGCGAGGTGACGTCGTTCCAGGCATCGCTGCTGCACGAGCCGTGGACGGTGAAGACCGGCAGCGGCACCCACTTCTCGGTGTTCACCCCTTTCTGGCGCGCCTGCCTCGCGCTCCCCACGCCCCGAGCGCCGCTCCCCACGCCGCGAAGCCTCGACGGAGTCGCTCGCCCGCCGGCCTCAGATGACCTCGACGACTGGAACCTGCTGCCCACTCGTCCTGACTGGGCAGGAGGACTGCGCGAGACCTGGGAGCCTGGCGAGCTCGCAGCGCGCGCCCGGCTGCACTCCTTCCTGCACGACGACATCGGGTCGTACGACCGCGCCCGTGATGAGCCGTCGGCCGGTGCCACCTCTCTGCTCTCACCTCGCCTCCGCTGGGGCGAGCTCAGCCCTTTCACCGTCTGGCATGAGGCGGTCGACGCCGACGGCGCCGCAGGCTTCCTCTCGGAGCTCGGCTGGCGCGAGTTCGCCTGGCACACGACGTTCCACTCCCCCGACTTGGCGACCGTCAATCTGCGTCGTCAGTTCGATGCATTCCCGTGGCCGCCGCTCGATCCGGCGCAGCTCGACGCCTGGCAACACGGCGACACCGGCGTGCCTCTCGTGGATGCCGGAATGCGCGAACTCTGGCACACGGGCTTCATGCACAATCGGGTGCGCATGGTCACGGCGTCGTTCCTCGTGAAGAACCTGCTCATCGACTGGCGTCGCGGCGAGGAGTGGTTCTGGGACACGCTCGTCGACGCCGACGGCGCGAGCAACCCGTTCAACTGGCAGTGGGTGGCAGGATCGGGCGCTGACGCCGCGCCGTACTTCCGGGTCTTCAACCCGGAACTGCAGGCGAAGAAGTTCGACCCGCAAGCTCTGTACATTTCGCAGTGGGCATCGGATGCTCCAACAGAGCCGATCGTCGATCTCGCCGCCACGCGCAAAGCGGCGCTCGCCGCGTACGACGTCGTAAAGCGTTCGTCCCAGCCGACCTCATGATCGCGGTGTGAGCGGGTCGTTGGTGATTCGATACCCCGAGAGCACTCGGGGCGTACCGCACCGCTTCGCCGACTGACATGATTGCGAGGTGTCACGTCGTCGCCTCTCCATCGGTGTTCAGACCGCCCTCGCTCTGGCGATCCCGCTGGTGCTCTTCACCGGGTGCACAGCGGACCCCAGTGCCCGCGAGCCGGAGACGTCGGACGCCGCTCCTCCAATCGTGGCGACGGGAAACGCCGATGCGTGGGTGGTCGTGATCTTCGAGGACCGCCCCGAGAAGTTCGACGGCAATCTCATGGACGCTCTTCTGGAAACCGAGATGAAGGCCGATGAGGCCCTCGCAGAGGCGAACGCCGGGTGGATCGACGGCAATGATGTCGGCGCGTACGGCTACGAGCTGTACTTCGTCGGAGATGACGCGGAGTCGATGTGGGACGTTCTTGAACCGATCTTCAGTGATGCGCCCGTGGCATGGACACGGGTCGAGCTGCGGAGTGGGCTGGAGGACCTTGCCCCGACGCTCATCACCGCCGAGTAGCCGACCTCTCCGCCGACTCACCCATCGATGAGCTCCACAGACAACAAAAAACCCCCGGAAAACCGGGGGTTTCTCTGTGCGCGATACTGGGATCGAACCAGTGACCTCTTCCGTGTCAGGGAAGCGCGCTACCGCTGCGCCAATCGCGCCCATGTGGGCTATTCAGTTACTGAGGTGGCGACGGGATTCGAACCCGTGTAAACGGCTTTGCAGGCCGGTGCCTAGCCGCTCGGCCACGCCACCGTGTGGATTGACCCCACGTGCTGAAGGCCTTCCGAAGAAGGCCCCTGCACTTGAGCGGATGACGAGACTCGAACTCGCGACCCCAACCTTGGCAAGGTTGTGCGCTACCAACTGCGCTACATCCGCGTTGTTCCCGGTTGTTGTCCCGGGCACTTATGAAACATTAGCCGATGATCGGCGACTGTCAAAACTCAAACCGAATCTCGCGCGTGTCTCCCAGGGTGGTCAACTTCGCCTCCGACCGTCGGGTAGTATCGGTTGACGTACCCCAGAGGTATGGGCGATTGGCGCAGTTGGTAGCGCGCTTCCTTCACACGGAAGAGGTCATCGGTTCGAGTCCGGTATCGCCCACAGACCAAGCCCCGCGCAACTAAAGTTGTGCGGGGCTTTTCTCGTACGACAGAGCCGCTCCGCCGGGTCCGCATGCGGCCGTCGTCCTCCTTCCTCACGAAGACAGAGAGCTCACCATGACGTCCTCCTCACACGTTCCGGCTCGAGAGACACGGTCGAGCACGCTGTCGATCGTGGCGTTGGCGCTCGCCTTCGCCCTTCCCGTCATCGGGTTCATCCTGGGGTTGGTCGCCCGCGCGAAGTCGAGAGCATCCGGTTCTCCGACAGCGCTGGCCACCGCCGCCGCAGTGATCGGAGCGATTCTCAGCGCCGTATGGACCGTCGTGTTCATCCTGCTGTTCGGCTTCGGCGGCGGGCTGTTCGTGCAGAGCCAGCCCTCATCGTCCGCGTCACCTCAGTCACAGCCAGAGTCGTCGCAAACGGAATCCGGCGACGGCGACGCACTCGTCGTCAGAGTCACAGCCGAGCGCGTACTCGATTCCGAGACTCTCGACGCCGCCCGCACCGCGCTGACCTTCTACGGCGACAGCACAGGCGTCGAGGTCACCGAGGTGGTCGAGACGGATGCGGGCGACCTCACGTTGACCTTCGACTCAGCTGCCACGGGCGCGGATATCGACGCGTTCGAGCAAGCCATCTCCGTACCGGCCGCCGAGGGGTTCTACTCGGTCACCGCGGTGCACCCCGCAACCGGAGGCGCAGATCTCGGAGACGGCTCGACGACTCCCCCCTGCGAAGCCCTGCGGTTCGGCCCTCAGTCCGTTGAGGGAAGCGTGCTGGCCTGCGATGAAACCATGCAGGCTCAGTTGCTGCTCGCGCCGGCAGCAAGGCTCGTCGGCAACGCCATCGCCGACGTCGAGGTGAGCGGAGACGTGGTCGTCGTCACGCTGTCCGAGCCCGCAGCCGAAGAGTTCGTCGAGTGGACCAGGGAGGCGTCCGCCGAGACCGCGCCGGCGAATCAGATCGCGCTGGTCGACTTCATCGGCGTCATCACCGCTCCCACGGTCGCGGGAGAGCTCACCGGTGAATTCCAGATCTCGGGTCCGACTCTCGACGCCGAGCTCCTCGCCGCTCGCCTGCTGCTGCTCAGCCGCGGCGTCTCGTTCTCCACGCGCGCCGAGTGAAGATCCCCGCCGTGGTAACTTAGGGTGACCTAACCAAGATGGCGGAACGACAGGCGGGGAGATGATGCCGCTGGGCGACAATGGCCTCCAGGAGTCTGCAGTCTGGCGCATCGACACCAACTCCTTCGAACTCACTGGTCACGCCGAGTGGAGTTCTCACTCGCATCCGGATCAGCACGAACTGCTGTGGGGCGCACGCGGCACATTGACCGCCGAGACGGATGACGGATACTTCGCTGTGCCCGGCTCACTGGGGCTCTGGATCCCCGCCGGGACCAGTCACCGCGTGGCGGCCGCACCGGGAACCTCGTTTCGATGCACGTTCATAGACGCCGACATCACCGCCGTCGCCACCCGCACGACAGCGGTCGCCATTCCCGAAGTCGTGCGAGCCGTTCTCGATCGCCTCGAAGCCCCGCCATACCTCTCCGCCGCCCCGCGCATCCATGCCGAGGAGCTGGCTCTGAGCCTGCTCGAACCCGTCGAGGTGTCGACGATCGACCTCCCTCTCCCCCGCGACACGAGGACGCGACTCGTCGCCGAGGCCCTGCTCTCCGATCCTTCCGACGATCGTTCGCTCGAGGACTGGGGTCGTCACGTGGGCGCGAGCGCCCGCAATCTGTCGCGCCTCTTCGTGTCTGAGACCGGCATGAGCTTCTCCACCTGGCGCACCCGCGCGCGCATGCGGCGCGCCATCGAATGGCTCGCCGCCGACTACACCGTCGCACACGTCAGCCGACGAGCGGGCTACGCGACACCGAGCGCGTTCGTCCAGGCGTTTCGACGCGAGCTCGGACGCACTCCCGGCGAGTTCGCGACGGTGCGGAGCGACGCCGCAAAGAAGTCGGCCTGAGCACGACACCGGCTGGCACCTGGACGACACGAGGCCGATCCATACTTGGTAAGCCAAGCCTTAGCTAACTTCTTGGCGCCTCCCGAATCCACACTGGAAGACGATCCATGCGCTCCACGCCCCTCTCTCTCGTCGCGCTCGTCGCGACCGGCCTCCTGCTCACCTCCTGCGCCGGCTCGACCGCGGCCGGCTCCGCACAAGACGGCGAGACCGTCGAACTGACGACACCCGCAGGCGCCGACATCGAGATCCCCGCCGAACCTCAGTCGGCACTCGGCTTCTACACGACCGACCTCGACATCCTCATCACCCTCGGATTCGAGCTCGCCGACACCCAGCCGATCCGCGATGACTTCACAGCGTTCCCCGACTTCTTCCCCCAGGAGGAACTCGAAGGACTCGAGACGTTCGGCAACTTCCCCGAGTTCAATCTCGAGGCCGTGCTCGAGGCGGAGCCGGACTTCATCCTGAACGGTCTCGGCTACGAAGAGGACCTCGACGGCAAGCTGCAGAAGATCGCGCCCACCTACACGTACAACGCGTTCGACGGTGGCGACTGGCGGGATGTGGTCGCGCAGGCCGCTTCCGACCTCGGGCGCGAGGACCAGTGGCAGGCCTGGGTCGACCAGTACGAAGAGCGCGTCGCCGATATCAAGGCCCGTCTCGACGCTGCCGACATCCATCCTGTTGTCGCCGACGTCGGGTATTTCGAGGGCCACGTCACGACATCCTGCTACGGCGTGCCCTGCCTCGTGTTCGCCGACCTGGGCCTCGAGATGCACGAGCTCATGAACGCCACAGAAGAGGGCCTTCCTGCGAGCGACGACTATGCGAGGCTCAGCCCCGAGCAGGTCGGTCAGCTGGACGGCGTGGACATCGTCTTCACGGGCGCCGACGAAGACGGCACCGTCTGGATCGAAGACGACGCCGCGCTGCAGCAGAATCAGCTCTGGCAGGACCTGCCCTTCGTCGAGGGCGGCGCCTACCACCCGTACAACTACGAGATGATCTACGGCTCCCCCAGCGGCATGGACGCGTTCCTCACCGTGGTCGAGAAGGCGCTTCTCGGATGACCGTCAACCTGATCCACCGAATCGTCGTCGAGCGTGTTCGGCGCCTGAGTCCCGGCATGGTCCGCATCGTGTTCGGCGGCGATGGGCTCGACGGATTCGTCTCTACCGGAATCGGAGACGAGTACTTCCGCGTCTTCTTCCCCGCTGCGGGACAGCACGAGCCGAATCTCCCCTTCCCGACCGAGGACGGCTATTGGGACTTCGCCGAAGGCATCGAGCCTGCTCCGATGCGCACCTACACCGTGCGGGGATGGGATGCCGAGGTCGCCGAGCTGACGATCGACTTCGTCGTGCACGACGGCGGCGTCGCGGCCGCCTGGGCGCTGAACGCCCGACCGGGGGACGTCGTGGGAGTGAACACCCCGAAGGGGCTCTACGATCCGCCGGCCGAGATCGAGTGGCAGCTGCTGATCGCCGATGCCACCGGTCTTCCGGCGGCCGCGCGCCTCGCCGAGAACGCTCCGGCGGGCGTCCGCACCCGAGTCGTGCTCGAGGTCTCGTCCCCCGAGGATGAACTCGACTTCAGTGTGGCCGAGGGCGTCGAGCTGCACTGGGTGCACGGCGGCAACGGCCACGCACCCACGCGCATCGAGGAGATCCTCCGAGCGTCTGAGCTTCCAAGCGGTCCCGGCTACGTCTGGGTCGCCGGCGAGACGAAGGCGACCCGCGGGGTACGCAAGCATCTGCGCCACGAGCTCAAGCTGCCCGCGTCTGCCTACAAGGTGATCGGGTACTGGACGGAGAACGCCGAGGCGTGGCGGGAGCGCTACGACTCGCTCGATGAGGGCACCCACGCGCGTCTGATGGCGATGTGGGACGACGACACTCGCCCCGCAGAGGACATCGAGGAAGCGTACGAAGCCGAGCTCGAGAAGCTGGGCCTGTGACCGCCGCCTCATGACCGACGTTCTCACGGAGGAGCACGCGACCCAGGTCTCGGCCACGCGCCGGGGCCTGGTGATCGTCCTCCTCGCAATCGCACTGGCGATCGCCTGCATCGCCAGCATCTTCTTCGGTTCGCAGCGCATCGACGTCGAGCAGGTCTGGCTCGGGCTCATCACTGGTCAGGGTGATCCCGGCGCGATCGTCCAGGGCATGCGCATCCCGCGCACCCTCATCGGACTCGCCGTGGGCGCCGCGCTCGGCATCGCCGGTGCGCTGATCCAGGGGTTCACTCGCAACCCGCTCGCCGACCCCGGCATCCTCGGCGTGAACGCCGGCGCCAGCCTCGGCGTCACGATCGGGGTCGCATTCTTCGGACTCAGCGCGGCCAGCGGGTACATCTGGTTCTCGTTCGCCGGAGCCATCGTGGCGACCGTTCTCGTCTACCTCATCGGATCGGCGGGCCGCTCAGCACCGGATCCGCTGCGGATGACCCTCGCCGGCGTGGCCCTCGGCGCGGTGATGGGCGGTGTCGTGGCGGCGATCGGCCTGCTGAACCCCCGGGCCTTCGATGCGATCCGCACCTGGAACGCCGGATCACTGACCGCTCTCACTCCGGATGTCTACACCGTGATCCCGTTTCTGCTGGTCGGCCTCGTGCTCGCTTTCTGCCTCGCGCCCTCGCTGAACGCACTCGCGCTCGGCGACGACCTGGCGACCGCGCTCGGCTCGCGTGTCGTGCTCACCCGGGTGCTCTCGATCGTCGCCGTGACGCTGCTGTGCGGTGCGGCCACCGCCGCGGCCGGACCGATCGCCTTCGTCGGTCTGATGGTTCCGCACGCTGTGCGCTGGTTCGTCGGCCCGCACCAGGGGTGGGTCCTCCTCGGGACCCTGT
The DNA here is from genome assembly GCF_006385575.1 of Microbacterium foliorum. NCBI lineage: Bacteria > Bacillati > Actinomycetota > Actinomycetes > Micrococcales > Microbacteriaceae > Microbacterium > Microbacterium foliorum. Next base: position 1,908,246 of record NZ_CP041040.1, read on the forward strand.
TCGCGGCCCCGCTGCTGCTGCTCACGGCTGACGTGGTAGGTCGGTCGGTGCTCCGCAGCGGAGAGCTTCCGGTCTCGGTGATGACGGCGCTGATCGGTGCACCTGTGCTCATCGCGCTCGTGCGCCGGCGGAATGCGAGCGGGCTGTGACGGCTCTTCTGACGTCTCCGGTCACGGTCGACGCCGGTCGACGCGTCTTCACACCGCGCACCCCGGTGTTCTCCCGACGGATCGGTGTGCGGGCCACGATCGTGACCGCATCCGCTCTCCTGACCGCCGCAGCCGTCGGCATCTTCGCCCTGACTCTCGGCGATGTCGCGTTCTCACCCGGTGAGGTGCTGGTGACGCTGCTCGGCATGGGCGAGCCTCGGGCCGAACTCGTGATCGTCGAGTGGCGGCTGCCCCGCGTCCTGGCCGCTCTGGTGTTCGGCATCGCCCTGGGCGTCGGAGGCGCGATCTTCCAGTCGCTCACCCGCAACCCGCTGGGCAGCCCCGATGTCATCGGATTCGACGCCGGTGCCTACACAGGCGCGCTGATCGTGATCACGACGATGGGCGTCAGCGTCGCCTCGACGGCCGCTGCGGCCCTGGCGGGTGGCGCCACGACAGCTCTGCTCGTCTACCTCCTCGCGTTCCGACGAGGATTCACGGGCTTCCGGCTCATCATCGTCGGCATCGGCGTCGCCTCGATGCTGGCATCCGTCAACACCTGGATCATCCTCAACGCCGATCTCAGGATCGCGATGCTCGCGAGCGCGTGGGGCGCGGGATCCCTGAACGTCATCACCGCCGAGCAGGTCGCCATCGCGGCGTGCGTGATCGTCCCCATCGGTGTCGCCGTGGCGCTGCTCGCAGATCGGATGCACCTGCTCGAGCTCGGTGACGACACGGCATCCGCGCTCGGCGTCAGCACCGGCCGCACCCGACTGATGCTCATCGTCCTGGGGGTCTGCCTCACCGCAGCCGTCACGGCGATGGCGGGCCCGATCGCCTTCATCTCGCTCGCCGCACCGCAGATCGCTCGACGTCTGACCGGCTCCGCGAGCGTGACGCTCACGGGCTCCGCAGCCGTCGGAGCGCTTCTGCTGATCTCCAGCGACGTCCTGGCACAACGACTGTTCGCGCCCACTCAGATCCCCGTCGGCATCGTCACGGTGTGCCTCGGCGGGGTCTATCTGGTCTGGCTGCTCATCCAGGAAGCGAGAAGACGATGACCATCATCGACATCGACACTGACGCTGCGCGGCTGCGCGCGAATGACCTCACGATCGGCTACGACGGCCGCATCGTCTCAGAGCACCTCGGCGTCGACATCCCCGCAGGCGCCTTCACGGTCATCGTCGGGCCGAACGCCTGCGGCAAGTCGACGCTGCTGCGCGCCTTCGCCCGCCTGCTGAAACCGCGGACCGGGCAGGTGCTGCTCGACGGACGGGCGATCACCGATCTCCCCACCAAGGAGATCGCACGCCGTCTCGGCCTGCTACCGCAGACGTCGATAGCCCCCGACGGCATCCGGGTCTCCGACCTCGTCGCACGAGGCAGGCACCCGCACCAGACGATCCTGCGCCAGTGGTCTCATCGCGATCAGTCAGCTGTCGCGGCCGCTCTCGCGGCGACCGGGACGACCGAGCTCGCCGGGCGACTCGTCGACGAGCTGTCCGGTGGGCAGCGGCAGCGCGTCTGGGTGGCGGTGCTGCTCGCGCAGGAGTCGCCCACGATGCTGCTCGACGAGCCGACGACGTTCCTCGACATCGCGCACCAGTACGAGCTGCTTCGCCTGTTCCACGAGCTGCACACCGAGGGGCGCACGATCGTCGCTGTGCTTCACGATCTCAACCAGGCTGCGCGGTTCGCGGATCACATGATCATGATGCGCGACGGCCGGATCGTGGCATCCGGCGATCCGTCGTCGATCGTGACCTCGGAGCGCGTCGCGGAGGTCTTCGGGCTGGACTGCACCATCATCTCCGACCCGCACACGGGCACTCCCCTTGTCGTCCCCCGCTGAGGAGACCGCGACGCCGAGTTGTTAGCCTGGCGGCCAGCGTCACTTGGTGGGTGCCCCGTGGCCTCAAGAGGCGTCGCGGCGAGGTCTGAGGTCGGTGACCGCGGGTAGCGTGCGTAGTGTGTCGGTCATCCAGCTACCCAGCCCCTGCTCGCTCTGCGGCCATGCAGATGCAGTGCGCGTGGCTGCGGCTCTGATGTGTGCATGGTGCGGGTGGCGATACGGGGATTCGCCGGATCCTGATCTGCCGCGCCCCGTGATCGAGGTCGTCTACTACATCCGCTACGACCGCCGAGTGAAGATCGGAACCAGTCGACGCCCTCGTCAGCGGCTCGCCAGCATCCGTCACGAAGAGCTCCTGGCCTTCGAGCGTGGCGGTCGAGATGTCGAGCAGGCGAGGCATCGCGAGTTCGCCGAAGCCCGCGAGGGAGGCGAGTGGTTCACACTCACCCCGATTCTGTCCTCGCACATCGCGGGGCTTCGCGCTGAGGGTGAGCCGTGGCAGCTGTACGCACGCTGGGTGAGCTCGGCGCTGCAGAACTGAAGCCCCGCACGGGGCCGACGTTCCGTGCGGGGCTTCAGAGTACAGCGGGATCAGGCGCGCGCCGTGGCCTTGACGCTCGCAGGCTGCGGCTGCGAGAACAGTACGACGAGGATCACAGCGACACCCACGACCACGTGCGGGAGCCACACGTTGGGCGCCTCGGTCGAGAAGCCGAAGATCCACGGCGACAGCGCCAGGAACAGGCTCGCGACGATGTCGAAGACGAGGTGGACGGGCATCGGGATGAAGCCGAAGGGGCCCCATTCATACTTCGTGAACAGGCTGTAGACGATGAGGCCGACGCCGAGCACGATCGGGATGACCACGGCGGGACCGCCGACGCTCGCGAAGCCGAACAGCCACGGAGCAGCGATCAGCGCCACTCCGACGACGTAGTCGAGGATTCCATGGACCTTGGTGGGGATGAAACGCATGATGCCTCCTGTGGTGTCGTCGCGTGCTGCGACTCACAGATGGTTCGCAGCGGTCCGCGGAACGGATTGCAGGAGTCAGATGCTCAGGCGCTCGCCCAGCCGTACCGACGGGCCAGTGCCGACGCGACGCGACCGTAGCGAGAACGGTCGAGCACAGCCGCCTCGCGGCGCAGCCCGCTCTCGTGCACGCTGTAGAGCTGCTCGATGTCTACCCACGACTCGCGCCCTTGCGAATCCCAGTCTCCGGAACCGATCGACAGGTAGTCGCGATCGCCGTCGTGCGCCTTGCTCGTCATCCGCACCGCGTACACGCGATCCGCCGATTCGCGACCGATCACGAGCACCGGACGGTCTTTGCCTCGTCCGTCGTTCTCCTCGTACGGCACCCAGGTCCAGATGATCTCGCCCGCGTCCGGCGCACCATCCCGATCAGGCGCGTAGCCGATGGGGAGCTGCTCGATCCGGTCGGGGTCGATGCGCACCGTCTCCGTTCCCCGCAGAGAGCCTCTCGCGCCGGATGCCGCGGAGTGCACCTCGTCAGAGGTGCGTACACGCGAGACCGGGCGTCTCGGACGATTGCTCGTCCGAGACGCCCGGTCAGATCCCAGTGCTGTGAAGAGGATCTCCGCGAGTCTTGCCAGGATGCCGTTCGAGTTGCTCACACGGTCACCCTAACGGCAGTTCAGGCGTCGGCCAGCGCGTAGCCCTCCTCGCCGTGCACGACCTGGTCGACACCGGCGATCTCGTCTTCGCTGGTCACGCGGAAGCCGATCGTCTTCTCGATCGCGAAGCCGATGATGAAGGCGACGACGAAGGAGTAGATCAGCACACCGAGGGCTGCGATCGCCTGGACGGCGAGCTGACGGGCGTCGCCACCGACGAAGAGACCGGTCTCGGTTGCGAAGAAGCCGAGGTAGAGCGTTCCGATCAGGCCACCGACGAGATGGATGCCGACGACGTCGAGCGAGTCATCGAACCCGAGGCGGAACTTCATCTCCACCGCGAGTGCGCAGACGATACCGGCGACGGCACCGAGCAGCAGCGACCATCCGGGGGTGAGGTTGGCGCAGGCAGGGGTGATGGCGACGAGACCGGCGACGGCACCGGATGCTGCACCCACCGACGTGGGCTTTCCGTCCTTGATCTTCTCGATGAGGATCCATCCGAGGATCGCGGCCGCCGTGGCACCGAGGGTGTTCAGACCGATGAGCCCGACGCCGCCCATGTCCTCTGCGAGCCACTCAGCGCCGGCGTTGAAGCCGAACCAGCCGAACCACAGCAGCGCGGCACCCAGGAGGGTCAGCGGAACGTTGTGCGGCTTGAGGATGCCCTTCTGGAAGCCGATGCGCTTGCCGAGGACGATCGCGAGGGCGAGTGCGGCAGCACCCGCGTTGATGTGCACAGCGGTACCGCCGGCGTAGTCGATCACGCCGATGCCGCTGTCCTCGCCGAAGAGCGTCGTGCCGAGGTTCATGATCCAACCGCCGCCCCAGACCCATGCGGCGACCGGGAAGTAGCCGACCGTGGCGAAGACGCCGGCGAAGATCAGCCAGCTGCCGAACTTCGCGCGGTCGGCGATGGCGCCCGAGATGAGCGCGACGGTGATGATCGCGAAGGTCGCACCGTAGGCGACTCCGAGAAGTGCGACGTTCGAGCCCTCACCGGCCGCGAGGCTGGAGAGGCCGATGTCGGCGAAGGGGTTGCCTGCGAAAGCGGTGGGGCTGTCGACGGCACTCATCGAGAATCCGAAGAGGATCCAGAGCACCGCCACGAGACCGATCGAGCCGAAGCTCATCATCATCATGCTGACGACGCTCTTGGCCTTGACGAGACCGCCGTAGAAGAAGGCGACGCCTGGCGTCATGAGCAGTACGAGGGCGGTCGCGGTGATCGCCCAGGAGATGTTGCCTGGAGCATCCATAGTCAAACCTCACATTCGGGAAACTGAGAGCTTCAGTGTGAGGCCGCCCGATTTCCGGAATGCGTGAGGTTTGTTGCGGCGGCGTTACAGAGACGCCGCGTGTGTGAACATCGCGTTACGCGACACTGCGATCCGCGTGTGTAAGTGCATTGAGTCTGGAGATAGCACGCAGGTACTTCTTGCGGTATCCGCCGTTCAGCATCTCTTCCGCGAACACCTGATCGAGGCTCACACCGGTGGCGACGATCGGGATCTGCGCGTCGTACACGCGGTCGACGAAGGCGACGAAGCGCAGAGCCTCCGACTGGTCCGTCAGCACGTGCACGTCTTGCAGACCGACGAGGTCGAGTCCGGAGATCACGCGGAGGTACCGCGAAGGGTGCACGCGGGCGAGATGACGGATGACGTCGGCGAAGGAATCGTCGGAGGCGACCCCGTCCGCCGACCCGGCCTGCACCGCAGCGGAGTAGGTGGCCGCGTCGCTCACCACAGCGTGCCCGTCGAGCGCGCGCTGACGGAAGTCGACTCCGTCGATGCGGATCGTCTGGAAGCTGTCGGACATCGCGTGGATCTCACGGAGGAAGTCCTGAGCCGCGAAGCGCCCTTCACCCAGCGCGTTCGGCGGAGTGTTCGAGGTCGCAGCGAGCTTGGTGCCGGTCGGCACGAGTTCGCCGATGAGGCGCGTCATGACCATGGTGTCACCCGGGTCGTCGAGCTCGAACTCGTCGATGCACAGCAGATCGGCGCCCTTGAGCAGGTCGACGGTGTTCTTGTATCCGAGCGCGCCGACCAGAGCCGTGTACTCGATGAACGACCCGAAGTACTTCCTGCGCGCGGGCATCGCGTGATAGATCGACGCCAGCAGGTGGGTCTTTCCGACGCCGAACCCGCCGTCGAGGTAGACCCCCGGCTTGACCTCGGGCTCCTTCTTCGCACGGCTGAAGAAGCCGCCGCGCTTCGCCGGTGACCCGCCGCGCCCGGCGAAGCGGATCAGGGTCTCCTTGGCCTCTTCCTGCGAGGGGTAGGAGGGATCCGCCCGATAGCTGTCGAAGGTCGCGCCGTCGAACTGCGGCGGCGGCACGAGGCTCGCGAGCATCTCGGGACCGGTGACGGTGGGCTGGCGATCGGTCAGGTGCACGATGCCCGTGCGGGTGGGCGTGTCGGTCATCACGGTCCTGTGTCGGGTGCGCACCTGTGTCGAAGTCTTACGAATCGGGTGCAGGGCGCACGGCGTGGATCTATCGTCGAAGTATCGGCTCCACATTACGCCGTCAACACTGTGCACCACCCGCCGCTCACCGTCTGAGGAGATCCCTGTGGCCATCGAGTTCGACACCACTTCGTCCAAGTTCGCCGAGTACGCCGAACCCGGCCGGCTCGTCACCACCGAGTGGCTGGCCGAGCGCCTCGGCACACCAGGACTGGTCGTGGTCGAATCCGACGAGGACGTTCTGCTCTACGAGACCGGCCACATCCCGGGTGCCGTGAAGGTCGACTGGCACACCGAGCTCAACGATCCGGTCGTTCGCGACTACGTCGACGGCGAGGGGTTCGCGAAGCTGCTGAGCAGCAAGGGCATCTCCCGCGACGACACCGTCGTGATCTACGGAGACAAGAACAACTGGTGGGCCGCCTATGCGCTCTGGGTCTTGTCGCTGTTCGGTCACGAAGACGTGCGACTTCTCGACGGCGGTCGCGATCGCTGGATCGCGGAGGGCCGTGAGATCACCCGCGACGCACCTCAGATCACCCCGACGGAGTACCCGGTCGTCGAGCGCGACGACTCGGTCATCCGCGCCTACAAGCAGGACGTCCTCTCCCACATCGGCAGCCCTCTGATCGATGTGCGCTCCCCCGAGGAGTACAGCGGTGAGCGCACCACCGCGCCGGCATACCCCGACGAGGGCGCACTGCGCGCAGGGCACATCCCAACGGCCCAGAGCGTGCCGTGGGCCAAGGCGGTCGCAGAGGACGGCGGCTTCAAGTCGCGCTCCGAACTCGATGCGATCTACCGCGACGGCGCCGGTCTCGCAGACGGCGACGAGGTCGTCGCGTACTGCCGCATCGGTGAACGCTCCAGCCACACCTGGTTCGTGCTCAAGCACCTGCTCGGATTCGAGAACGTCCGCAACTACGACGGCTCGTGGACCGAGTGGGGCAGCGCGGTTCGGGTCCCGATCGTCACGGGATCGGAGCCCGGATCCCTGTGATCATGGAAGGATGGCAGGGATGAGCATGAGCGAACTCCCTGACACCCTCGCCGAGATCCGCGACGGATTCCTCGAGACCCCCGAGGCGGATCGCCTGCTGCTCCTGCTGGAGTACTCGGACGAGCTGCCCGCAGTCTCCGCAGAGGTCGCGAACCATCCGGAGATGTACGAACGCGTCGCGGAGTGCCAGTCCCCCGTCTACATCTACGTCGAGGTGAACGACGACGTGGTCACCATGCACGCGACGGCTCCGCCGGAGGCTCCGACCACGCGCGGATTCGCGAGCATCCTCGTGCAGGGCATCACCGGCCTCACCGCCGACCAGGTCCTGGCGATCCCCGACGACTACCCCCAGTCGATCGGGCTCACCAGAGCCGTGTCGCCCCTGCGGATCGGCGGAATGACCGGAATGCTCATGCGCGCCAAGAACCAGGTCAGGCAGAAGCGCTGAAGCCCTGGGCGGCGAGCCATCCTGTGATGGCGTCGCTCCACCCGGTCTGGTCGTAATTCCAGATCTTCGTGTGCCGCGCGCCGGAGAACGCTGGCATGGTGACGAGATCCGGGCGGGCCTCCTGCAGCGCGTGCGAAGCGTCGGCCGGCACGAATCCGTCGTCGTCGCTGTGCAGGATGAGCACGGGCACCTTGAGCTCTTCGGCTCGCGCGACCATGTCGAGGCTGTCGAACGGGATCGCGTTCTCCGCGCCGCTGAGCCGCGCCGTGAACGGAACGGACAGCGCGCCCATCGCCAGATCAGGCAGCGGCGCGCGCATTCCCGCCGCCCGCGCCTGGAAGCGCAGCACGCTGCGCCAGTCGATCACGGGCGACTCGAGGATCAATCCGGCGATGCGGTCGCGGTTGCCCGAGTTCAGGGCGGTCTGCATCGCGACGGCACCACCCATCGACCACCCCATCAGGATCACGCGCTCTGCCCCGTGGCGCAGGGCGAAAGACACTGCGGCGTCCACATCACGCCACTCTGAGGCCCCCAGCGCGTAGGCACCGCCTCTGCTGCGCGGGGCCTCGCCGTCGTTCCGGTAGGACACGACGAGGTTCGGGAAGCCGGCCGCATGCAGCACCGGGACTGCTCGGAGGCACTCGGCACGGGTGACGCCACGACCGTGCACCTGTATCACCCACGTCGACGACTCGCCGGGGAAGAGCCATGCCGGGCACGGCCCCGCCGGCGATCCGATGAGCACGTTCTGCCACGGCAGATGGAGCTCACTGGGTGTGGAGTAGTACCAGCCGCTGAACGCCGCAGTCCTGTCGACGCGAGCGCCGGGCTCGATCTGCGTGAGCAGCTTGCGCCGCACGGTCGTCGAGTCAGCGCTGAGCACAGCACCGAGCTTCACGTACCCGTAGGTGCCGGAGGTGAAGAGACCGTATCGCCCCGGCAGCTCGGTGTCTCGTGTCCGCGTGAGCTCGATCGTCTGCGCACCGGTGTCGACAGCGAGGATCTCGACGTCGGCCGGCCGTTTCTTCGGAATCACGACCCGGCGGGCCACGCTGAAGACGAGCAGGGCCAGCGCCGTCCCGAGAGCGAGCAGTGCAGGGACAAGGAGCGCAACGGCGTGCCTGAGACTCTTCATCGCTTCCTGACTCTAGCCTGTTGCCGTGACCGCTCACCCCGATGCCGGGACGATCTTCGACGCCGCCGTGGCCGAACTGCGCGATATCGCCTTCCGCGCAGACATCACCATCCGCGAGATACCCACGCCGCAAGGCCTCGCTCCGCACGCCCTCGCGCTCGCCGCCGATGTCCGCCCGGACGACGGCGGAGAGTCCGCATACGGCACCGGACGCTTCGTGCTGCTGCATGACCCGGACAATCCGGCGGCGTGGGACGGCGACTGGCGCATCGTGATCTTCGCCCAGGCGCCGCTGGAGACGGAGATCGGCACCGATCCCCTGCTCGCTGACGTCACCTGGTCGTGGCTCGTCGACGCGCTCGACTCCAGAGGCGCCGGCTATCACTCCGCGTCCGGCACGTCGACCAAGACGCTGTCGAAGGGGTTCGGTGGCCTCGCGGCCGAAGGGGACGGCGCCCAGATAGAGTTGAGGGCGTCCTGGACACCCGAGGGCCCCTTCACACCCCATGTCGAGGCCTGGGTCGAACTGGTCGGGATGCTGGCGGGTCTTCCGCCGGGTTCCGAGGGCATCGCCGTTATCGGCGCGCGAAAGGCAGCACGTGACTGAGTACTCCGTGATCTCCGACGTCTCGGAGTTCCATGCGGCATGCGCCGCACTGGCCGCAGGCACAGGTCCTGTCGCCGTCGACGTCGAGAGGGCATCCGGATTCCGCTACTCCCAGCGGGCGTATCTCGTGCAGGTCTTCCGCCGGGACGCGGGCGTCTTCCTCTTCGACCCTCCCCCGCTCGGCGACTTCAGCCCGCTGCAAGAGGCGATCGGCGATGTGCTCTGGGTCTTCCACGCAGCCAGCCAGGACCTCCCGTCGCTCCGCGAACTCGATCTGCTGCCTCACGAGATCTTCGACACCGAGCTCGCATCACGTCTGCTGGGTCACGAGCGCGTCGGTCTTGCTGCGGTCGTGGAGAACACGCTCGGCATCACCCTCAAGAAGGAGCATTCGGCGGCGGACTGGTCGACCAGACCGCTCCCTGCTGCCTGGCTCGAGTACGCGGCGCTCGACGTGCTGCATCTCATCGACGTCTACGAGGCGCTGAAGGCGGAGCTCGAGGAGCAGGGCAAGACCGAGTATGCGGCCGAGGAGTTCGCCGCCACGCTCACCCGGCTTCCCAAGCCTCCTCGCGAAGACCCCTGGCGTCGTCTGAGCGGCCTCCACCAGGTGCGCGGTGCCCGGAACCTGGCCGTCGCGCGCTCACTGTGGCAGGCCCGCGAGGCCTTCGCGCAGGATCAGGATGTCTCTCCGGGGCGTCTGGTGCCGGATCGCTCGCTGATCGCTGCGGTGCTCGCGAACCCGCAGAGCAAGCAGGCGCTCGCGGGCATCAAGGACTTCCAAGGTCGAGCGAGCCGCACGCAGCTCGATCGCTGGTGGCAGGCCATGGTCGACGGCCGCGCGACAGAGGAGCTGCCGCGCGAGCGGGTTCCGAGCGACACGCTGCCTCCGCCGCGGGCGTGGTCCGACCGCAATCCCGAGGCCGACGCTCGCCTCAAGGCCGCCCGCCCCGTCGTCGAGGCAACGGCTGAAGAGCTCGGGATGCCCACGGAGAACCTGCTCACCCCCGATCACCTCCGCCGGGTGGCGTGGGATGTACCGGGAACGACGCCAGAAGCCATCGGAGAAGCACTGGCGGAACTCGGTGCGCGCCCGTGGCAGATTGCACAGACCGCACAGAAGATCGCCGACGCCTTTGTAGAAGCCGCGCAAACCCCCGACGAGCCCCCGTCGGACGCTTCGTAGGTTCGATCCAACCGATTCCTCCGTGTTTCCGGCCCTCCATAGACTGAGGCCACCGCACAAACTTGGAGGCAGAGTGGCCGAAATATCGGACGTCTTCTTCGTCGATGGAGTGCGCACCCCCTTCGGGCGCGCCGGCGAAAAAGGCATGTACTGGAACACCCGCGCTGATGACCTCGCCGTCAAGGCGACCATCGGCCTCATGGAGCGGAACGCAGCCGTGCCGGCTGACCGCATCGACGACGTCGCCATCGCCGCGACCAGCCAGACCGGAGACCAGGGACTGACCCTCGGCCGCTCCGTGGCGATCCTCGCAGGGCTTCCGCAGACGGTGCCCGGACTCGCCGTCGAGCGCATGTGCGCCGGCGCGATGACCAGCGTCACGACCATGGGCGCGTCGATCGGCGTCGGCATGTACGACTTCGCTCTCGCCGGCGGTGTCGAGCACATGGGCCACCACCCGATCGGCGGCAACGCCGACCCCAACCCTCGCTTCGTCTCGGAGCGCATGGTCGACCCCGGTGCTCTCAACATGGGTGTCACGGCCGAGCGCATCTTCGACCGCTTCCCGCACCTCACCAAGGAGCGCTCCGACCGGTTCGGCATGCTCAGCCAGCACAAGGTGCAGGCGGCATACGACGCTGGAAAGATCCAGCCCGACCTCGTGTCGGTCGCGACCAAGGGCGCCGACGGCGCCTGGGGCCTCGCCACCGAAGATGAGGGGCGTCGTCCGCAGACCACGATGGAAGACCTCGCCGCGCTGAAGACACCCTTCCGTCCGCACGGTCGTGTGACGGCGGGGACCTCGTCGCCGCTGACCGACGGCGCGACGATGTCACTGCTCGCCGGGGGCGGAGCCGTGAAGGAGTTCGGCCTCGCGCCGAAGATGCGCATGGTGTCCTTCGCCTTCGCAGGTGTGCAGCCCGAGATCATGGGCATCGGTCCGATCCCGTCGACCGAGAAGGCCCTGAAGAAGGCCGGACTGACGATCGCCGACATCGGACTGTTCGAGCTGAACGAGGCCTTCGCGATCCAGGTCATCTCCCTGCTCGACCACTTCGGCATCGCCGACGACGACCCCCGCGTCAACCAATGGGGCGGCGCCATCGCCCTCGGCCACCCCCTCGCGGCATCCGGCGTGCGTCTGATGATCCAGCTCGCGGCGCAGTTCGCCGAGCGCCCCGACGTGCGCTACGGCCTGACGGCCATGTGCGTCGGTCTCGGACAGGGCGGCTCGGTCATCTGGGAGAACCCGCACTACGACGGCAAGAAGAGGAAGTAAGCCCGATGGCCCACTCGATTTCCGAGCAGTACGCGAACGTCGACTTCTCCCCCATCCAGGCTCTCACCGACGGCGAGGTGATCACGCAGTCCCCCGTGCGCGACATCCGTCTCGCATCCGGCAAGGTGCTCGCGCTGATCACCCTCGACAACGGACGCGACCACACGCGCCCGAACACCTTGGGCCCCGCCACGCTCACCGCCCTCGGCGAGACGCTCGACGGACTCGCCGCACGCGCGGCGGCCGGAGAGATCCAGGCCGTCGGCATCACCGGCAAGCAGTACATCCTCGCCGCCGGCGCCGACCTCTCCGACATCAGCAAGGTCGGCTCGCGTGACAACGCCCGACTGATCGCGCAGCTCGGGCACAAGGTGCTCGGCAAGCTGGGTGAGCTCGGCGTGCCGTCGTTCGCCTTCGTCAACGGCCTCGCGCTCGGCGGCGGTCTCGAGATCGCGCTGAACTCCAGCTACCGCACGGTCGACGCGTCCGCAGCCGCGATCGCGCTCCCCGAGGTCTTCCTCGGGATCATCCCCGGATGGGGCGGGGCCTACCTGCTGCCCAACCTGATCGGAATCGAGAACGCCCTCGAGGTCGTCATCTCGAACCCGCTCAAGCAGAACCGGATGCTGAAGCCGCAGCAGGCCTTCGATCTGGGCATCGTCGACGCGATCTTCCCCGCGGCCAACTACCTCGAGAACTCGCTCGCCTGGGCGGACGCCGTCCTCGGGGGCAAGAAGGTCGAGCGCAAGAACGAGCCGGGCAAGATCGAGCGTCTCACCAAGTGGCCGATCGCAATCAAGATGGCCCGCGGCATGCTCGAGTCGAAGATCGGCACTGTTCCGAAGTCTCCGTACGCCGCTCTCGACCTGCTCGACAAGGCGAAGAGCGGAACGAAGGCCGAGGGGTTCGCCCGCGAAGACGAGGCGCTCGCCGATCTCGTCACGGGTGATCAGTTCGCTGCCTCGATGTACGCCTTCGATCTCGTGCAGAAGCGCGCGAAGCGCCCGGTCGGAGCCCCCGACAAGGCGCTGGCCAAGAAGGTCACCAAGGTCGGCATCATCGGCGCCGGCCTCATGGCCAGCCAGTTCGCGCTGCTGTTCGTGCGCAAGCTGCAGGTGCCCGTGCTGATCACCGACCTCGACCAGGCGCGCGTCGACAAGGGCGTCGCCTACATCCATGAGGAGATCGGCAAGCTCGAGGCGAAGGGCCGCCTCGACGCGGACTCCGCCAACAAGCTCCGAGCACTCGTGACCGGCACCACGGACAAGAGCCTCTACGCCGACTGCGACTTCGTCATCGAGGCCGTCTTCGAAGAGGTCGGAGTCAAGCAGCAGGTGTTCGGCGAGATCGAGAAGGTCATCGCCGAAGACGCGATCCTCGCGACGAACACCTCGTCGCTGTCTGTCGAGGAGATCGGTGCGAAGCTCGCTCACCCCGAGCGTCTCGTCGGGTTCCACTTCTTCAACCCGGTAGCGGTCATGCCGCTGATCGAGATCGTGAAGACGCCCGGCACCTCCGAGGCCGCTCTCTCGACAGCCTTCGTGGTCGCCAAGAACCTCGGCAAGAACGCGGTGCTCACCGCCGACGCACCGGGCTTCGTCGTGAACCGTCTGCTCGCGAAGGTCATGGGCGAAGCAGCGCGTGCCGTCTACGAGGGCACGCCGATCACGGATGTCGAGAAGGCCTTCGCACCGCTCGGCCTGCCGATGGGTCCCTTCCAGCTGATCGACCTGGTCGGATGGAAGGTCGCCGCTCACGTGCAGGACACGATGGCGCATGCGTTCCCCGACCGCTTCTATGCGAACGAGAACTTCCACGCTCTCGCTGAGCTCGATGCGGTCGTCGAGAAGGACAAGGGCGGTCGCGTCACCGGCTGGACGAAGCAGGCCGAGAAGCTGCTGAAGCCGGCCGTCGGCAAGACGCCGGCATCGGCGGAGACGATCCTGAAGCGCGTGCAGGACGGCCTCGCGAGCGAGATCAAGCTGATGCTCGACGAGGGCGTCGTGCCCGAGGTCGAAGACATCGATCTGTGCCTGATCCTCGGCGCGGGCTGGCCGTTCATCGATGGCGGCGCATCGCCGTACCTCGACCGAGAGGGCGCGTCGCAGCGGGCCTTCGGTGGCGATTTCCACACCCCGCAGATCCGCGGCATCGAGAACCGCTGATCTGAACATCGGAGGGGGGTCGCCGTGCGGCGGCCCCCCTCCGTCGTGTCTACAGTGTCGGGCGCTCGTCGACCTCGCCGCAGCGTGGCCAGTGCGAGAGCGCTCGCTCAGCGAGCGCGGTGATCGTCAGCGACGGGTTCACCCCGGGGTTGGCCGGCACAGCGGCGCCATCGACCACGTGCAGTCCCGGATGCCCCCACACACGATGGTAGAGATCGACCACGCCGGTCTCGGGGGTGGATGAGATGACGGCACCGCCGAGGAAATGAGCAGTCAGCGGGATGCCGAAGACCTCGGGCCATGATCCCCTGGCCGCCGCCGGGACGCCACCCTCCTTCTCGACCCTCGCCGCGATCGTCGCGGCCGCGCGGTGCGCCTGCGGCAGGTGGCTCGGGTTCGGCTCGCCGTGCCCCTGCCTGCTCGTCATCACCAGCCGCCCGAGACGCCGACGCAGCGACAGCGTGAGCGAGTTGTCGGCGGTCTGCATCACGAGCGCGATGATGCCGCGTTCGCTCCAGCGTCGGAGCGACCCCAGACGCAGCTGACGGATCGGCGCACGCACGAGCTGACCCATCAGGCTCGCCAGTCTCCGTCCGAGACCCCAGTCGCCTGGCACCATGACCGACGCGAGCGCACCCATGAGATTCGATCCGGGCCCGTACCGCACATTCTCGACGTGCGTGTTCGCGTCGATGTGGAACGACGTGGTGATCGCGACTCCTCGGGCGAGTTCGAGAGAGACAGGAACCGCGACGGCCACGGCGCCGTCGAGAGCCTCCGAGTTGGTTCTGGTCAGGCGGCCGACAGCATCGGACACTCGAGGAAGCGCCCCGGCGCGTCTCATCCGATGCAGCAGCTGCTGCGTACCCCACGTCCCGGCGGCAAGCACCACCTGGCGGGCGCGGACGGTGCGACGGTCGCGACGGAACCATGCCCCGCTCCGCTCCGTCGTCACCGCGAAGCCACCGCCGGCAAGTTCGCGCACCTCAGTCACGGTGCGCAGCGCTTCTATCACGGCGCCGCGCTTCTCGGCCAGGGGAAGATAGTTCTTCATCAGTGTGTTCTTGGCGCCGACGCGGCATCCGACCATGCAGTTTCCGCAGAGCGTGCAGCCTGTGCGGTCAGGGCCCTCCCCACCGAAGAAGGGGTCGGGTGTGCGCTCGCCGGGCTTGCCGAACCAGACCCCGACCGGTGCGTGCCGGAACGTGCTGCCCACTCCGAGGTCGTCGGCTGCGCCTGCCATGATGCGCTCGACGGGGCCGGTGTGCGGATAGCGTTCGACCACTCCGAGCATCCGCTTCGCCGTCGCATAGTGCGGCGCGAGTTCGGTCTCCCAATCTGCGAGAGCACTCCACTGCGGGTCATCGAAGAACGCGCCGCTGGGCTGATACAGCGTATTGGCGTAGTTGAGAGAGCCCCCGCCCACCCCTGCTCCCGCGAGGATCATGACGTGCGGCAGCCGATGGATGCGCTGGATGCCGAAACAGCCGAGCTTCGGTGCCCACAGATAGCGGCGTATGTTCCAGTTGGTCTTCGGGAAGTCCGCGTCCTCGAAGCGACGACCGGCCTCGTACACACGGACGCGATAGCCCTTCTCCACCAGACGCAACGCGGCCACCGAGCCGCCGAACCCCGAGCCGATGATGACGACATCCTCGTCGAACGCACGACTGTGCTGGCGATCGCGCGAGGCGTCGCTCATCGCTGCACCTCCTGAGCTGCGGGCACGAGGATCGTCAGAGCAGAGCGGCGGATGCCGATGGTGCACTCGTCCTCAGCGATGCGCTCCCCGTCGGCGTAGACAACGAGCCCCGGAGCGCTGACCGTCACGGAACGAGCGTGGCGATGGGTCACCTCGGACCTCGTCAGATGCGCTCCTCGCAGCAGCAGGGGGAACAGCCGCAGCAGCCGGAGTCGTGTCAGCGGCGCGACCTGCACGATGTCCAGCAGCCCGTCGTCTGCTTCTGCCCCGACGCACAGGGGCATCCCCCCTCCGTAGCTCTCGGTGTTGCCCACCGCGACGAGTGTTCCCGGCGCCTGGATCGGCGGCTCGCCGTCGACCGACACAGTGAACTCCATCGGCCGGAGACGCACGAGCTCGACGACCAGGGCGAGGTAGTAGCGCAGCACGCCGTGCGGCCAGCGCAGCCGATTGGTGCGATCGCTGACCTTCGCATCGAATCCGAGGGCGGCGATCGTCAGGAACGAGTCGATCCGCCCCGCAGCACGGATCTCGCCGACATCGATCGCGCGCGGCACGCCAGTCAAGGCGAGCTCTGCCGCGGCGACCGGGTCGCGGCGGGGCAGACCGAGGGCCCGAGCGAGGTCGTTGCCGGTGCCCGCCGGCACCAGCACGACGGGGATGCCGGCCTCGCACACGGTGTCGAGGATGCCGGACAGCGTGCCGTCGCCTCCGACGACGACGAGCACCCGAGGGCTCTCAACGAGCGCCTGTGCCACCAGCATCCGGCCGGACGCCGCTGACTCTCCCGTGTACACCCGCACGTCCTGGCCCCGGGCGCGCAGATGAGCCAGGGCGGCCTCAGCCTCCTGCGCTCCGCGCCCCTTGCCTGCGAACGGATTCGACAGCAGCGCGATGTGCTCAGCCACGTCGGTCCGACCGCTCCGACGTGATGACGGCCCCGGGGTTGAGTATCCATGTCGGGTCGAGCTCTCGCTTGATCGCCGCCAGTATCCGCACCCCCGTGGCTCCGATCTCCTGCTCGAGCCATGGGGCATGATCGCGACCGACAGCGTGGTGATGGCTGATGGTGCCGCCCGCCGACATGATCGAATCGTTCACCTCGCGCTTGATTCCCGCCCACGCCTCGAGTGGGTCGGATCGGACGTTCGCGAGCACTGTGAAATACAAGGAGGCTCCGGTGGGATAGACGTGCGAGACATGGCACATCACATACGATCTGGCGCCGGCATCAGCGAATCCTTCGCGAAGAGTGGCCGTGACCTCTGCTCTGAGTCGCTGCAGGTTCGACCAGGTGGTCGCTGTCTCCAACGTCTCGCAGAACACCCCCGCATCCAGCAGGGAATCGCGCAGATACGGGCCGTCGAATCGACCGTCGAGCCACCCCTCCGCACCGCCCCCGCCGGATGACGCTCCGCCCGCCGCCGTCAGGATCTCTGACGTACGCGCTCGACGCTCGGCGATGCCCTCGCCCTCGTACACCGTGACGATGCTCGCACCTTTCGCGAGTGCCTTCCCGATCCGGCCCACCTGGGCGAGGCTGACCGCGGTCTCGGCCTCGTCGGAGAGACGGATGACGGTGGGGCCGCCACCGCTCTGGGCCACCTGCCGCAGACCGTCGACACCGTGCGAGAAGTCCGCGAAGCTCCACGCCTCGAGGACGCGTTCTCGTGGCACCGGATGGACGCGGACACAGACCTCGGTGATCACTCCGAAGATGCCCTCCGATCCGAGGAAGACCCTGATGAGATCGGGCCCGGCTGCGGAGCCCGGTGATCGACCGAGATCGACGTCTCCGGTCGGGGTCGCGACTCTCAGGCCGGTGACCATCGAATCGAACCGCCCGTGCCCTGCCGAGTTCTGACCCGACGAGCGCGCAGCGGCGAACCCGCCGATCGTGGCATACCGGAAGCTCTGCGGGTAGTGCCCGAGTTCGAAGCCCCGGGCAGCCAGCAGCGCCTCGGCATCCGGACCCGTGGTGCCGGCGGCGATCCGGGCTTCGCCGCTCACCTCATCGAGACGGATGAGGCCGGAGAGCCGCCGCAGATCCAGGCTGATCACCGCACGGTGCGCACCGCGCTCGGGGTCGAGAGCGCCGACCACACTCGTCCCTCCGCCGAACGGGATCGCCGCGATCCCCCGGTCAGCGCACAGCCGGAGCACGGTCACGACCTCGTCGTGGTTCGCGGGAAGAACGATCGCATCCGGAGCAGCTTGATGCCGCTTCCGCCGTCTGAGCAGGTCGGGTGTCGAGCGACCACCTGCATGGCGGATCCTCGACTCGTCCGTGGTGTCGATGTGCTCGGCTCCGACCACCGCCGCGAACTCCTGCACGTCGTCCCCGAGAAGCGACGATGGCTCGAGCTGCACATCGGCGAGGTCCACTGCCGTTGCGGGCTTCTGCACGCGTCCCAGCAACAACGGCAGAAGCATCCGCACCGCACGCGGCAGATCCGACGCCCGGGCCGGATCGCCCCAGCCGTTCCAGCGCATCTCCGACCGCACGGCGACCCTGCCGTTCTCTCGACTCATGCGTTACAGTGTGACATATCATGGAAGAACGTCAAGCGCTTATCGACGCAACAGACAGCCGTGCACCGGACTGGGATCCGACCCAATCCCGCATCCTCGACGCAGCCGACGGGCTGATCGCTCGCCGAGGTGTGCACGGCGTGACGATCGCGGAGCTCGCTCGGCGTGCCGGACACAGCCGGCCCACCATCTACCGCAGTTGGAGCGACGCCGACGATGTCGTGCGCGCAGCTCTCCTCCGCAGGGTCGCCGCGATCCTCGAGCACTTCCCGACTCACGCCACCACCCGACGCGAGCTCGTCGACGACGTTCTCCGCTTCTCCGGGCTCTTCCGCGCCGACGCCGTGTACGGGCGACTTCTCGCGGAAGAGCCCGAAGCATTCACCCGATACACATTGCAGCGGGTGGGATCGAGCCAGCGCCTGATTTTGGGCTGGCTGGCCACGGCGATCGGCGCCGCGCAGCGTGGCGGATCGGTCCGTGCCGGAGATCCTGGCGAGATCGCGGTCATGCTGCTGCTCATCGCCCAGTCGGCAGTGCTCTCGCACGGAACGGTCTCGGAGCTCCTCTCCGAGGAATCGTGGGAGCGCGAGCTGCGAGCCGCACTCGACGGGCTGCTCCGGCCATGACCTTGAACTCCCCCGACCTCAACGTCGCGCGTCGGGCCGCAGAACTGCGTCGCACCGGCGACGAGACGGTCGATATCCTCGTGATCGGCGGTGGTATCACCGGGGTCGGTGTCGCGCTCGACGCTGCAGCACGGGGTCTGAGCGTCACTCTTCTCGAGGCGGAGGACCTCGCGTTCGGCACCAGCCGGTTCAGCTCGAAACTCGTACACGGCGGGCTTCGCTACCTCGCCACCGGTGATGTCGCCACCGCGAAGGAGAGCGCCTTCGAGCGCCACCTGCTGATGACACGGATCGCGCCGCATCTCATCCGTCCGCTCGGCCAGCTGTTGCCCTTCACGAGCGAGGTGACAGCGCGCCAGCGCGCAGCCGGGGTCATCGGGATGGCGATGGGAGACCTGCTCCGAATGCACGCGCGTACGCCTCGTCGTTTCCTTCCCCCGCCGCGCCTCGTGTCGCCCCGCACGGCCCAGCGTCTCGTGCCTTCACTCGCCCACGCGGGGCTGCGGGGCGGGATGCTCTCATACGACGGTCAGCTCGTCGACGATGCCCGGCTGGTCGTGACGGTCGCCAGGACCGCAGCAGGTCTCGGGGCGCGCATCCTCACCCGGGTGCGCGCTCTCGAGCTGCGTCGCGACGGCGCGACAGCGGAGGATGTGCTGACAGGCGAGCGTGTCGACGTCCGGGCGCGGACGGTCGTGAATGCCACCGGTGTCTGGGCCGGGAGCCTCGATGAGTCGATCACGGTGCGTCCCAGCCGTGGGACACATATCGTGCTCGATGCGTCCGATCTCGGCGACCCGTCGTGCGCGCTGACGATTCCGCACGAGGGTTCGATCAGTCGTTACGTGTTCGCCCTGCCGCAGGAGCACGGACGGGTGATCGTCGGGCTCACCGACGAAGACTCTCCGGGGCCGGTGCCCCGCGTGCCCATGGCGACCGAGGGCGACATCGCCTTCCTGCTCACGAACCTCAACCGAGTGCTGTCCGCGCCGATCACGCGGGATCAGGTCCGCGGATCATTCGCGGGGCTGCGCCCGCTGGTCGACACCGGCGCGCCTTCGACGGCGGACATCTCCCGTCGCCATCTCGTCGCCGTCTCAGAGACGGGCTTCGTCAACGTGCTCGGCGGCAAGCTGACCACCTACCGGCGGATGGCCGAGGACGCCGTCGATCTCGCCGTGGATGTCGCGGGGCTCGACGCGGGCCCCAGCAGCACGGCGTCCTTGCGTCTCACCGACACTGCCGTCGCAATTGCGCTCGGCTGGGACCGCGGGCACGTGGCGCGCGCCACCATCGAGTTCGCCGTGCGTTCCGAGGGCGCGATGACCGCCGATGACGTGCTCGACCGACGCACGCGCGTCGGACTCGTCGACGAGGATCGGGAGCGCCAGCGGGCGGCCGTCGAATCCGTCGTCGCCGAGATCCTCTCGACGCTCTCCTGACGGCGCCGCACCACCGCAATAGGCGCCCCCGCATCCGCCTCACGGCAGACCGGGTAACGAGCGCGGAACAGCGCATGAACACCTTCGCGTGCGGGTCGAAGATGGCGAACTGCGTGCGTTCGAGAAGGCACAGTGGTGGCATGGACATGCTCCTCTCGATGCTGGGCGGCAAGGGAATGTCGGGTCTCTTCAAGACCGGCACGGCGATCCTCACGATCCTGCTGGTCGTGCCGGCGCTGTTGAAGATCTTCGTCGTCACGGTCGACGAGGGATGGGCGGCGATCCGCACGCGGAACGGAAAGCCGATCATCCGCAACCGACCGCAGCGTCGTCCCACGTCGCGCGGCGGTGCGGTGGGCGAGGTCGTCGTGCTCGACCCTGGGTCCCACGGAGCGTTCCCGCTGTTCTACTGGTACCGGCTCATCGATGTGCGCTGCCGCGCCACAGATCTGCCCGCGCGCGAGATGACCGGCGCGAACGGGCATCAGCACCGCGTGCATGCGTCGTTCGAGTGGCGTCCGATCCCGACCGGACGAGATCTCCGGGTCTTCGAACTCGACGTCGTCAACGTCAACGAGCGCGCCTCGAACATCGTCGGCGCGGCGCTGCGAGACGTCATCCGAGGACTCGACGGCGCGGAGCTGCCGCACAACGACGAGATCAACACCCGCGTGATCGCGGCCAGCGCCGAAGAGGTGCGCCGTGCGTGCGGAGTCGAGCTGGTGCGTGTGATGGTCACCGGCGACGCACTGACCGACGGCTATCTGCTCTCCACCGCACTCCGCGACTCCGACCGTGGAGCCCAGGCCGTCGCCGCCCTCCACGCACTCAACTGATCGCCGGGTTCGCAGCTTTCCCCGTGAGCGGCCGCCGCACTGCTTGTGACGTCGCTCAGCGTCGTTCGTGGAGCGGCAGGTCGATCGTGCCGTTCGCGCCGGCGTCCCGTGCGACCGGGATTCGCGTTCCGAGCACCTGAGAGACGACGTCCTGCGCGATCTTCGACGCGGTCAGGCCCGCGTCCGCGAGGATCTGGTCGCGCGACGCGTGATCGATGAACTCGTCGGGCAGCCCCAGCTCGTCGACGGCCGTGTCGATGCCCGCCTCGCGAAGCACCTGACGAACGCGAGTGCCGATGCCACCGACGCGGATGCCGTCTTCGAGGGTGATCACGAGACGATGCCGTGCGGCCATGCTCACGATCGAGGGCTGCACGGGGATCGCCCACCGAGGGTCGATCACCGTCGCGCCGATGCCCTGCGCGCGAAGCCGTTCGGCCACATCCATCGCGAGTGCCGCGAACGGGCCGATGGCGACCAGCAGGACATCCTCGGATTCTCCTCTGGCCAGCACGTCCACACCGTCGTGCAGCCGCTCGATCGCCGGCAGCTCGGGCGAGACATCGCCCTTGGGGAAGCGGATCACCGTGGGGGCGTCGTCCACCAGGACGGCCTCGTCGAGGGCCTCCGTCAGGCGCGCCGCGTCTCGCGGTGCCGCGATGCGGATGTGCGGGACGATCTGCAGCATCGCGAGGTCCCACATGCCGTGGTGGCTGGGTCCGTCGGGCCCGGTGACACCCGCACGGTCGAGGACGAAGGTGACGCCCGCGCGATGCAGCGCGACGTCCATGAGCACCTGGTCGAACGCGCGGTTCATGAAGGTCGCATACAGGGCTACGACGGGGTGCAGCCCGCCGAACGCGAGACCTGCGGCGGACGCCACAGCGTGCTGCTCCGCGATGCCCACATCGTAGACACGGTCGGGGAAGCGCTCGGCGAAGGGAGCCAGCCCCGTCGGACGCAGCATCGCTGCCGTCATGGCGATGACGTCATCACGACGTTCGCCGACCGAGACCAGCGCATCCGAGAACACTTCCGTCCAGCCGGTGCCGCCCGACGAGAGCGTCTCGCCCGTGGTCGGATCGATGCGCCCGACAGCATGGAACTGGTCGGCCTCGTCGTCGCGGGCGGGCTGGTATCCGCGCCCCTTCTCCGTGATGGCGTGCACGATGACCGGAGCGCCATAGGACTTCGCGAGTTCGAGGGTTTCGAGAAGTGCCGGGAGGTCGTGTCCGTCGACCGGTCCGAGGTACTTGATGTCGAGATTGGAATACAGCGCCTCGTTGTTCGTGAAGCGCGACAGGAATCCGTGCGTGCCGCCCCGCACACCGCGGAAGACCGCTCGGCCCACGGGCCCGAACGCCCGGAAGAGCCGATCGGACTTGTGGTGCAGCTCCTTGTAGGTCGCGGCGGTGCGCACCCGGTTCAGGTAACGCGACATCCCGCCGATCGTCGGAGCGTAGGAGCGCCCGTTGTCGTTGACGACGATCACCAGGTTGCGGTCGTTGTCGTCGGAGATGTTGTTGAGGGCCTCCCACGTCATGCCGCCTGTGAGAGCGCCATCGCCGACCACTGCGACCACGTGACGATCGCCGCGACCGGTCGCGGTCAGCGCACGCGACACGCCGTCCGCCCAGCTGAGAGAGCTTGAGGCGTGGGAGGACTCGACCACATCGTGCGCGCTCTCGCCGCGCTGGGGATAGCCTGCGAGGCCACCGCGGAGACGGAGCGACGAAAAGTCCTGCCGCCCCGTGAGCAGCTTGTGCACGTAGGACTGGTGGCCGGTGTCGAAGATGAACGGATCGTCGGGCGACGAGAAGGTCCGGTGCAGAGCGATCGTGAGTTCGACCACTCCGAGGTTGGGGCCCAGATGGCCGCCGGTTCGCGACACGTTCTCGACGAGGAACTCGCGGACCTCGCCGGCGAGTTCGATGAGCTGCTCCTCAGAGAGGGAGTCGAGATCACGGGGTCCTGAGATGCTCGGAAGAATGGGCATCTGCACCTCCTCATAGGCACCGTTGGCGGCATCCGATTCCGGTTCGAAAGCCTGATCGATCCTACCGCGGCCATCCGTGAAAGCTCGGAGAACGCCTCGCCCCTTGACACGGACTTCCGTACACGCGAAAGGGCCCGGTTCAGAAGAACCGGGCCCTTTCGTCGTTGGATCAGACCAGCGAGCGGAGCACGTACTGCAGGATTCCGCCGTTGCGGTAGTAGTCCGCCTCACCGGGGGTGTCGATACGCACCACCGCGTCGAACTCCACGACCTGCTTGCCCTCGGGCGAGTCCTCGGTCGGCGTCGCGGTCACGCGCACCGTCTTCGGCGTCACACCGTTGTTGAGCTCTTCGAGGCCCGAGATCGAGACGACCTCCGTGCCGTCGAGACCGAGCGATTCCCAGCTCTCGCCGGCGGGGAACTGCAGCGGGACGACACCCATGCCGATGAGGTTCGAGCGGTGGATGCGCTCGAAGCTCTCGGTGATGACGGCCTTGACGCCCAGCAGGCTCGTGCCCTTGGCCGCCCAGTCGCGCGACGAGCCGGAGCCGTACTCCTTGCCACCGAAGATGACGAGGGGCGTGCCCTGCTCCTGGTAGTTCATGCTCGCGTCGTAGATGTACGACTGCGGTCCGCCCGGCTTCGTGAAGTCACGCGTGTACCCGCCCTCGACGACCTGGCCGTCGTTGACAGCCGAGACCATGAGGTTCTTCAGGCGGATGTTCGCGAACGTGCCGCGGATCATGACCTCGTGGTTGCCACGACGCGACCCGAAGGAGTTGAAGTCCTTGCGGTCGACACCGTGCTCGGTGAGGTACTGAGCCGCAGGCGTGCCGGGCTTGATGTTGCCGGCGGGCGAGATGTGGTCGGTCGTGACCGAGTCACCCAGGGTCGCCATGACGCGGGCGCCCTCGATGTCGCGCACCGGGGTGAGCTCCATCGTCATGCCGTCGAAGTAGGGCGCCTTGCGCACGTACGTCGAGTTCTCGTCCCACTGGAAGATGTCGTCGTCCGGGGTGGGCAGGCTGCGCCAGCGCTCGTCACCGTCGAAGACGGTCGAGTACTGCTTGATGAACTGCTCGCGCGAGATCGACGAGTCGACGAGCTCCTGGACCTCGGCCGGGGTGGGCCAGATGTCCCTCAGGAAGACGTCTTCGCCATCGGTTCCCTTGCCGAGCGCGTCGTTCTCGAAGTCGAAGTGCATCGACCCGGCGAGAGCGTAGGCGATCACCAGCGGCGGGCTGGCGAGGTAGTTCATCTTCACGTCGGGGCTGATGCGTCCCTCGAAGTTACGGTTTCCCGAGAGCACCGCGGTCACGGCCAGGTCGTGATCGTTGATGGCCGCGGAGACCTCCTCGATCAGCGGGCCCGAGTTTCCGATGCAGATGGTGCAGCCGTAGCCGACGGTGTAGAAGCCGAGACCCTCGAGGTCCTTGTCGAGACCGGACTTCTCGTAGTAGTCGGTGACGACCTTCGAGCCGGGGCCGAGCGTGGTCTTGACCCACGGCTTCTGCTTGAGCCCCTTCTCGAGCGCCTTGCGGGCGACGAGACCCGCGGCGATCATCACCGAGGGGTTCGAGGTGTTGGTGCACGAGGTGATCGCCGCGAGGGTGACCGCACCGTTGTCTAGGATGTACTTCTCGCCGGACGGAGTCGTGACCGGCACGGGCTTCGACGCGTGCGCCGGAGCGCCGCTGTTGATGTGCACGGGGCGAGTCGTGGTGGGCTCCTCCTCGCCGGGTACCGAACCGGGGTCGGATGCCGGGAAGGAGTGCTTCGACTCGAGATCGACGACGGAGTCCGAGGTCGACGCCGAGGCATACGCCAGGATGTCCTGCTCGAACTGCGACTTGGCCTCGGAGAGGAGGATGCGGTCCTGCGGGCGCTTCGGCCCGGCGATCGACGGCACCACGGTGCCGAGGTCGAGCTCGAGGTACTCGCTGAAGACGGGCTCCTTCGAGGCATCGTGCCAGAGCGTCTGCTCCTTGGCGTAGGCCTCGACCAGCGCGACGGCCTCTTCGCTGCGACCGGTCAGGCGCAGGTAGTCGAGGGTGACGTCATCGATCGGGAAGATCGCGGCGGTCGAACCGAACTCGGGCGACATGTTGCCGATGGTGGCGCGGTTCGCGAGCGGCACGGACGCGACACCCTCGCCGTAGAACTCCACGAACTTGCCGACGACGCCGTGCTTGCGCAGCAGGTCGGTGATCGTGAGGACGACGTCGGTCGCCGTGACGCCAGCAGGGATCTCGCCCGAGAGCTTGAAGCCGACGACGCGCGGGATGAGCATCGACACGGGCTGTCCCAGCATCGCGGCCTCGGCCTCGATGCCGCCGACGCCCCAGCCGAGCACGCCCAGACCGTTGACCATGGTGGTGTGCGAGTCGGTGCCGACGCAGGTGTCGGGGTAGGCGCGAAGCACGCCGTCGACGTCGCGGTCGTAGATGACCTTGGCCAGGTGCTCGATGTTCACCTGGTGCACGATGCCGGTCCCCGGGGGGACGACCTTGAAGTCGCTGAAGGCCGTCTGGCCCCAGCGCAGGAACTGGTAGCGCTCGCCGTTGCGCTCGTACTCGATCTCGACGTTGCGCTCGAGAGCGTTCTCCGAGCCGAAGAGGTCGGCGATCACCGAGTGGTCGATGACCATCTCGGCGGGCGAGAGCGGGTTGATCTTGTTCGCGTCGCCGCCCAGCGCCGTGACGGCCTCGCGCATGGTGGCGAGGTCGACGATGCAGGGAACACCGGTGAAGTCCTGCATGACCACACGGGCCGGCGTGAACTGGATCTCGGTGCTCGGATCAGCCGCGGCATCCCACGAACCCAGGGCTTCGATCTGCGCCTTCGTCACGTTCGCGCCGTCCTCGGTGCGAAGCAGGTTCTCGAGGAGGACCTTGAGACTGAAAGGGAGCTTGTCGAAACCGGGCACCGTGTCGATGCGGAAGATCTCGTAGTCGGTGCTGCCGACCGTCAGGGTGCTCTTGGCACCGAAGCTGTTCACCGTGGACACGATTCCGTCTCCTTCTATTCGGATGGGAGCGACAGGCGCCTCCATCTTGCTCGCCAGCGAGCCCCTGCGGCTAGCAAGGCAGACCTAACCAGTCTGCTCTGCTCGACCTCCGGGCGAAAGCCTGCAATTTATCTTGATGTCAAGATAAATCTATCACGACCGCCGCGTCGTGTCGGCATCGGCGGGGCGCGGATACAGCGCACGCACGACGAGCCAGGTGACCGCGATCAGCGGAGCGAACAGCGGCAGCCCCATGATGAGCTTCAGCGTGCCGAGCGCCGTGACGTCCCCGGCCAGGTACAGCGGCAGCTGCACGGCGAGACGAGCGAAGAACAGAGCAGCCCAGGCGATCCCGAGCCACAGGAACGCGCGGCGCTTTCGGCGGTCACGCCTCCACGCGGTGCCCTCTCCCATGAGGAAGCCGACGGCGAGACCGATCAGCGACCAGCCGATCAGGGCCGAGACGAGCATGCCGGTGCCGTAGACGGCGTTGGTGATGAGCCCGGGGACGAAGTTGTCCTCGCCTCGCCCGGTCCACAGCGCGAGGGCAGCGGCCGCCGCCGCGGCCACGAGGCCTCCGATGGCAGCTGACGGCGGCGACTTCTGGATCAGCCTGACGACGGTGAACACCGCCGCGAGTCCGACCGACACTCCCAGCGGCAGGATCAGAGGTTCCGGGCGGATCGTGAAGAGGATGACGAACGCGAGGCTCGGCAGCACCGATTCGAGGATGCCGCGCCATCCGCCCATCGCGGACCACACCACCTTGTGCGTCGCGTCGCTCTCGGTCGGGTCGAGACCCGCGCGTCGCGCTGCGCCGCCGAGCGCGGCCCCGACGATGTCGGATGCACTCTGCTCGCGCTCGGGATCGGGAGCCGGGGTGGTCACGCGGAGCCGGGAGTCGCGGGCATCTTCAGCGGGATCAGGTCGCGCGGAGGCATCGGAGCTCCACCGCGGACGACCACGATCGACCGGAAGAGATCCTCCACCTTGGCTGCGGCCTCAAGATCCGACGCCGCAGCTCCGCCGATGACGCCACGAAGGAACCATCGAGGACCGTCGATGCCGATGAACCGGGCGAGCCGAAGCCCCGAGCCCTCGTTGGCAGCCGCGGGGACTTCGGCGAGCAGCTCCTTGCCGAGGGGCCCCTCGCGCTCCTCGACCCGACCGCCCTGGGTGCGGACCTGATCGCGCAGCTGCACGCGGGTCTCGTCCCACAGTCCGCCGGATCGCGGCGCTGCGAACGGCTGCACCTGGAGAGAGGAATCGGCGTAGTCGAGTCCGACGGCGACGATGCGCTTGGACTGCTCCTCGACCTCGAGTCGGAGGTTCAGTCCCTCGCGCGGCAGGATCTTGATGCCGCCGAGGTCGATGTACGGACGAACCGGGTTCGCCTCGGAGTCGTCGAAGGGACCCTGCGTCGCCCGGTCGTCCGGTGCCGACTTCGAGGGTGTCGCGTTGTTGTCAGTCATTGATCTGTCCTGCCGAAGATGAATGGAGTCCTGCCTGGTAGCCGGTCGAGCCGAAGCCGCCCTCGCCGCGGACGCTGTCCGGCAGCTCCTCGACCGGGATGAAGACGGCACGGGTCACGGGCATCACGATCAGCTGCGCGATGCGATCGCCGACGGCGACATCGTACGCCGTGTGGATGTCGGTGTTGATCAGACTCACCTTGATCTCACCGCGGTATCCGGCATCCACCGTCCCCGGCGAGTTCACGATCGAGATCCCGTGCTTGGCCGCGAGACCGCTGCGGG
Organism: Microbacterium foliorum; assembly: GCF_006385575.1. Classification (NCBI taxonomy): domain Bacteria; kingdom Bacillati; phylum Actinomycetota; class Actinomycetes; order Micrococcales; family Microbacteriaceae; genus Microbacterium; species Microbacterium foliorum. Next base: position 1,936,086 of record NZ_CP041040.1, read on the forward strand.
GAACGACGAACGCCGCGTAGCCCTCGGGAAGCGCGATGCGCACGCCGGTCGCGACGAGTGCCCGCTCCCCCGGTGCCAGATGAACGGCCTCGGCTGCCACCAGATCGGCTCCGGCATCGCCGGGGTGGGCGTAGCCGGGCACGACAGAGGCGATAATGGGGACATCAACGGATTCAGTCACCCCCCGAGGCTAATGCAGAACATCGCTCCTGACACGCGGACCCGCTACCGCGAGAGACTGTCCCCCAGCCTGTGGCTGCTGGTGACGGTCGCTCTGGCGGGCCCCATGGTGGCGCTCATCTTCGTGCCCATCGGCTCGACCGTCGCCCTGATCGTCGGGGCCGCCGTCTCGGCTGTGCTCGTGGTCGCCTTCATCGGCCTCGCCCCGGTCGTATCGGTCGACGGCGACGTGCTTCGTGCCGGTCGAGCGCACATCGAGGTCCGACACCTCGGCACGCCCAGAGCGCTGGGCGCCGAAGAGGCGCGCCAGGCGCGGGGACCCGGCCTGCCGGCACGAGGCTGGCATCTCATCCGCGGTGGTGTCGACGGTGTCGTCGTCGTTGCGAACGACGACCCTGACGACCCCGTGGACACCTGGACCATCTCGACGCGCACTCCCGATCGACTGGCCGCCGCGATCATCGCGGCACAGAGCTGACCCGACCACAAGACGACGCGCCCCTGACCGTGAGGTCGGGGGCGCGTGGGATCTTGTTCTCAGGTGCGCTCAGGCAGCGCACTCCTTGCAGATGGGGCCGGAAGCGCCCTCGTGATCGAGCTGCGAACGGTGCTTCACGAGGAAGCAGTTCATGCAGGTGAACTCGTCCTGCTGCGCGGGCAGCACGACGACATCAAGTTCGAGGTCGGAAAGATCGGCTCCAGGGAGATCGAAGCTGGACGGGTTGTCCGCGTCTTCATCGCCTGAGGAGCCGGAGAGCTTGTCCGGCACACGCTCCTTGAGGGCTTCGATCGACTCGGAGTCGTCTTCACTCTTGCGGGGAGCGTCGTAGTCGGTTGCCATGTGGTGAATCTCCACTTTCATGCGAGTGGGTGGTGCGCCGTCGGGGTAATCGGCGGCCATAGTTTGCATGACCGCGGAGGAATAAGCAAATGCCCGCGGCTGCGACAGACCAAACTCACGGCACGCCCAGAGTATTCCCGGTTCTGAGCGGCCTCGCGTGACACCATGAACGCACACCCATCAGAGGGGCATTCGCATGGAAAACGTCACCATCGTCGGCACAGAAGCAGGACTGCTCGTACTCGCGACCGAGTCGGGCGAGCGTTTCGCGCTGCCCATCGACGACGTCCTGCACCGCGAGATCCGGCGGGCGACGCGACAGAGCGAGCCCACCGCCCAGCGGCTCGCCGCGAGTCCGCGCGACATCCAGGCGCAGATCCGAGCCGGCCTCACGGCTCCCGAGGTCGCCGCACTCCTCGGCATCGGCGTCGACGACGTCATCCGCTTCGAAGGACCGGTTCTCGCCGAGCGCGAACACGTCATCGGCCAGGCCCTCGCCGTGCCGGTACTGATCGGCAGCGACGTGGAGCCCGACGCTCAGCCCACTTTCGGCACCGCGATCCGCGCGAAGCTGGCAGAGGTCGAGGCCTCAGCCGAGCGCTGGGCGAGCTGGAAGGACGACACCGGCTGGATCATCAAGCTCGAGTTCACCGCCAACGAGGTCGAGCACGACGCTCGGTGGAGCTTCGACCCCCGACGCAGCGCACTGGCGCCGCTCAACGCCGACGCCACCCAGCTGTCACGCCAGGGTTCGCTGCCCGACGGTCTCATCCCGCGCTTGCGCGCCGTCGAGGCCGAACGGCAGGCATCGCCCTACAAGGACGACAGCCGCTTCGACTCCGGCGCGTTCGGCCCCCGTCTGCTCCCGGCACCCGAGGCTGATGACGATGACAGCATCGCGCCCGAGCGATCGGCGGCCGCTGTGCAGGATGCAGCCATCAAGCGTGCACCCGAGTCGGCGACGACGAGCCCGGAGACCGCCGACCTGCTCGAGGCGCTGCGACGTCGGCGGGGTCAGCGCGAGACCGCGCCGATCCTCGACCACGCAGACGACGGCGACACGGACCAGAATCCGATCGCGTTGTTCGACGCCTTCGAGAACGACCAGCCCGACGACGACGAGCCGAAGGCCGCACCCGAGCCGTCGAACGAGGGCAACGGCCGTCGCCGCCGCCGCAACGCGATGCCGTCATGGGACGAGATTGTGTTCGGAGCACGCACCGACGAATAGGGCGGGTGCCGGCGGTCAGCGGGCGAAGGCGCCGAACCTGAGCAGCGGGACCTGACGCTCTTCCGGAGTCAGACCACCGTGCTGGCCGATCATCCCTCGACTGCGTTGATCTGCCGCGGTGCCGTCGTAGAGCGCCCCGTTGCCCCTGGCCACGACGAGGACGTCGCCGATCCGCGACGCTGCAGCCTGTGTCACCTCAGGGCCGAAGAATCCGGATGCGATCGTCTGCTCCCGGGTGCCGACGTCGGCGAGGCCGTCGAGGTCGCGGCGCCACCGCTCAGCGACCTCCGCCGCATCGGCGTCCGGTTCGACGTACACGTGCAGCATCCGGGGTTCTCCGCCGATGTGCCGCACCCCGACGAGATGCTCGGCTTCGAGCACGATCTGCCGATGCGCCGGCACATCGAGCATGCCGTGGTCCGAGGTCACGAGAACGCCGACGCCGGGCGGCACGCGTCGAGACAGCGCGGCATCGATCTCTTCGAGCGCTGACACCCAGTGCACAGAGTCGAGGCCATACCTGTGCCCGGCCTTGTCGGCTTCAGGCAGATAGCAGTAGATCAGTGAACCCGGGTGGCGCTCGGCGAGGTCGTAGGCCACCTCGACGCGCTCTGCGGGCGTCTGCGCGGCGACGAAGTCGGCCCCGCGCAGCGTGGCTCGGGTGAACCCGCTCGCCGCGTAGGCGGCGACGCCCACGGCATAGGTCGGACGCCCCTCTGCACGGGCGCGTTCGAAGACGGTCGGAGCAGCCTGCCAGGTCGCCGGATCCAGCCCTTCCGACTCCCAGCCGGTGAGCTGGTTGACCAGGATGCCCCGCGCGGGATCAAGAACCCGGTAGCCGACCAATCCGTGCTGCCCCGGCCACACCCCGGTGAGGATGCTCGTGAGGGCGGCTGCGGTGGTCGATGGGAAGACCGAGTGCGCGACATCCTTCTTCGCCATCCCGGACGTGAGCGCCCTGGCGTGGCCCGCGTGGGCGCGCAGGCTGATGGCGCCGAGGCCGTCGATGAGCACGAGAACGACGGACTCGGCCCGCGGCAGGCTCGCCGATTCGCCGCGCAGAGCGGCGAACACGTCGTCCGCCACCCCGACGACGCTGCGGGCTGCGAGCGACTCGGACGGTAGAATGAGGGACATCCGAGCCAGTCTGACACAGGCTCCCGTACGCCCTCAGCCTCGCACCATTCAGGATGCCCATGCCGAAGACCCCGCCTGCCGAGCTCGCCCCCGAGCGAATCCAGGACATCGATCTCGAAACAGAGATGCAGAGCTCGTTCCTCGAATACGCCTACTCGGTGATCTACTCGCGGGCTCTGCCCGACGCTCGCGACGGCCTGAAGCCCGTGCAGCGTCGCATTCTCTATCAGATGGCCGAGATGGGGCTCCGCCCCGACCGCGGTCACGTCAAGAGCGCCCGAGTCGTGGGCGAGGTCATGGGAAAGCTGCACCCGCACGGCGACTCGGCGATCTACGACGCCCTCGTGCGCCTCGCGCAGGAATGGGCTCTGCGTGTGCCGCTGATCGACGGCCACGGCAACTTCGGCTCGCTCGACGACGGACCCGCAGCCGCTCGCTACACCGAGGCACGACTGGCCTCCCCCGCGATGGCTCTCACCGAGAACCTCGACGAGGACGTCGTCGACTTCATCCCGAACTACGACGGTCAGTTCCAGCAGCCCTCCGTGCTCCCCGCCGCGTTCCCGAACCTCCTGGTCAACGGCGCGAGCGGCATCGCGGTCGGCATGGCGACCAACATGGCCCCGCACAACCTGATCGAGGTCGTCGCCGCAGCCACCCATCTGCTCGAGAACCCCGACGCCACCACCGAAGAGCTCATGGAGTTCGTGCCCGGCCCCGACTTCCCGTCGGGCGGCATCCTGATGGGTCTGGACGGCGTCAGAGACGCGTACGCCACCGGACGCGGCGCCCTGAAGGTGCGCGGCAAGGTATCGGTCGAGCCGCTCGGACCGCGGCGCACCGGCATCATCGTGTCCGAGCTGCCCTACATGGTCGGCCCCGAGCGACTGATCGAGAAGATCCGTGACGCTGTGCAGTCCAAGAAGCTGCAGGGCATCAGCGACGTGACTGATCTCACCGACCGCAACCACGGGCTGCGCGTCGCGATCGGCATCAAGACCGGCTTCGACCCCAACGCCGTGCTCGAGCAGCTCTACCGGCTCACCCCACTCGAGGACTCGTTCAGCATCAACAACGTCGCCCTGGTCGACGGGCAGCCGCGCACGCTCGGACTCAAGGAGATGCTGCGCGTCTACGTCGCGCACCGCCTCGAGGTCATCACCCGTCGCAGTCGATATCGCCTCGCCCGCCGGGAAGAGCGTCTGCACCTGGTGGAGGGTCTGCTCATCGCGATCCTCGACATCGACGAGGTCATCCAGGTCATCCGCTCGTCCGACGACTCCGAGCAGGCACGCGCGCGCCTGCGCTCGGTGTTCGATCTCAGCGAGCTTCAGGCCGAGTACATCCTCGAGCTGCGCCTGCGACGCCTGACGAAGTTCTCGCGCATCGAGCTCGAGACCGAGCGCGACGCCCTGCTCGCCGAGATCGCCAAGCTGCGCGAGCTGCTCGGGAGTGACGTGCTGCTTCGAGCGGTGGTCGCCCAAGAGCTGGATGCCGCGGCCGACGCATACGGCACCCCTCGCCGCACACTGCTGATGAACGCCGCGCCCCCGAAGCCGCGCGCCACGAAGGGCGCGGTCGACCTGCAGATCGCCGATGCTCCGACCGTGCTCGTGCTGTCGACAACGGGCCGTGCCGTGCGGGTCGACCTCGCCGAGGGCCAGGAGCTGACGCTTCCGGCGCGACGAAGCAAGCACGACGCGATCCTGACGACGGTCGAGACGACGGTTCGCGCCGAGATCGGTGCGCTGACCACTGAGGGCCGGGTGCTGCGTTTCTCCCCCGTGGATCTGCCGTCCGTGCCGTCATCCTCCGTACAGCTCGCCGCGGGCGCCCCACTGCGCGACTATGTCGGCATCACCACCCGCGGAGAGCGGATCCTCGGTTTCGTGCGCTTCGACAGCGAGGTCCCGATCGCCCTGGGCACGGCGCAGGGAACGGTCAAGCGCATCGTCCCGTCGACGCTGCCCGTGCGTCCCGATCTGGAGGTCATCGGCATGAAGCCCGGCGACACCGTCGTCGGGGCAGTCGAAGCTCAGGACGACGCGGATCTCGTGTTCGTGACCACTGATGCGCAGCTGCTGCGGTTCTCCGCATCCGCCGTGCGACCCCAGGGCGCTCCCGCCGGTGGAATGGCCGGCATCAAGCTGGGCTCCGGATCATCCGTGCTGTTCTTCGGCGCGGTGACGCCCGATGCGGATGCGGTCGTCGCCACCGTCTCGGGGTCCGACAGCATCCTGCCCGGCACCGAGCCGGGTCGCGCCAAGGTCACGCCCTTCTCGGAGTACCCGTCGAAGGGTCGAGCAACCGGCGGAGTGCGCGCGCACTCGTTCCTGAAGGGCGAGGACCGTCTGACGGTCGCCTGGGTCGGGCCGAGCCCCGCGCAGGCAGTCGACCCGACGGGTGCGGTGCGCAAGCTCCCCGAACCCGGCGCACGACGCGACGCATCCGGACAGCCGATCGACGGAGTGATCGGGAGCATCGGCCGCACCCTGGTCTGAGAGCTCGAGAGGGTTCAGCCTCCCTCTGCGGCGCCTGACCCGGGGGCGGTGCCGGCTCAAAGCCGGAGCGCGAGAACGTTGGCCGTGAGGCCCGCTGCAGTGCCACACAGGATCACGGTGTCTCCGGCCCCGACTCGGCCGCTCTCGAGCGCGCGGGCGAGCATGAACGGCACGGACGACGAGACCATGTTGCCGAACTCCCGCACCTCGTCGACCCGGCGTTCGACCGGGATTCCGAGGCGGTCGAGCATCGGCCCGAGCGCCGCCGAGGCCTGGTGGGGCACCCAGAGCGCGACCTCGTCGTACGAGACGCCTGACGACCGATGGAACGTGTCGAAGAACTCGGGAAGCACGCGCATCATCCCCAGCAGCGCCCGTCTCCCGTTCATGTCGAAGAGGTAGTCGGCGGGGTCTCCGGCGGCATAGGCCTGCGCGGGCGATCCCGACAGTCCTCCCCTGATCTCGGTGTCGTGCGCATACGCGGGCCACGTGCGCTGAGCGCTGGCGATCACTCCCCGGTCGGCGTCGGCGGAGCGGCGCAGCACGACCGCCGCGCCGGCATCGCTGAAGAGTTCGAAGCTCTCCCGCTGCTCCGGGTTGAGGAACCGGGTTCCGACGTCGCCCGCGAACACGAGGATCGTCTCGTGGTCACCGGCATCGAGGTACCGCGAGGCGATGTCGAGAGCCGTGATGAAGCTCGTGCAGGTCGAGTTCACGTCGAAGGCCGCCGCGTGCCCGGTGAGCGTGAGCCTCTCCAGCACGAGTGCGGCCGTGCACGGGATCGGCTGGATCCCCGCGGCCGATGCCCCGAGCACGAGGTCGACGTCGTTCGCCGTGATGTCCGCGTGCGCGAGTGCCCGCTCGCACGCCTCCGCCAGCATGTCGAGATGAGACACGTCGTCATCGATGCGATATCGCGTCTCCTCCCCGAATCGGACCACGCGCGAAGGCAGAGACGTCCCCCAGCCCACGATCTCGCAGTTCCTCACCATCTCCGGTCCCCCCATTCCTGCACCACGCGCCGTAGCTTCACAGACCCGTCGCGCACATAGTCGATGAAAGTGATCTCCGGTCGCTCGCAGCCCAGCCGGTCGGCCAGCGCATGCACCTCGTCTTCGACGAGACGCCGAGATCGATCGTCGAGGGTGTCGAGCGCGATCTGCAGCCGCGACTCGCCGATCTGGGTGATGCGATACTCGTCGAAGCCGTCGGCGAAAAGCAGCGCGCGCGTGATCACATCGGCGAAGACGGGGAGATCGCGGCCGTCGAGCGACCGGAAGAGCAGCGTGTCGCCCTCTCGTCCCTCGATGCGCTCGATAGCCGTGAGCGCGCTGCCGCAGGGGCATGGACTCGTCCGCTCGCGCAGCACATCGCCGAGCCGATACCGCACGATCGGCTGCGCACGGCGGCGCAGGTCCGTCACGATCGGCGTGAACCGCTCGGCATCCAGCGCCTCGCGCTCGACCAGGATGTTGTCCTCGTTCAGATGGATCACGCCGTGCTCGCAGGTGTGCGCGAGGAAGCCCTCGGTGCACTGGTAGAGCTGGTGCAAAACGGGTTGACCGAGCGAGGCCGTGATGCGCTGCTCGTCGGAGATCTCGAGCACCTCGGCCACCGAGTACACGCGCTGCGGCACGACGTCGAACCCGCCAGCATCGGCCGCACTCGCGATCAGCCTCAGCACCGACGGCGGAGCGACGAGGATCGTCGGTCGGTACTCCCGCAGCCGGGCGATGTTGTCGTCCATATCGGCGTACACGTCGAAGTAGCGGAAGGAGACCGTTCGCGAGCCGACCGACTCATACAGCGTGTTGTCGGCGCGGAGGAACAGCGCTATCCGGTGTCCGAAGAGCATGCCCCGAGGCAGAGTGCGGGCGAGCACGGTTCCCACCCAGGCATCGCGCTCGGCGCTGCTCACCACGAAGAGTCCGCGGTGGCCGCTGGTGCCGCTCGACAGCCCGACCGAGTTCGAGCCCAGGTCAGCGTCGAAGTCTCGGGAGCGCTCGTTCGCGATCGCCAGTGCGAGCGCCTCGTCCTTCCCGACGCCGACCGTGTTGATCTGGTCGAAGCGACTCATCATGACGCTTTTATCCATGAGCGGCAGATCCGAGAACGAGCGCGTCGCCAGGAGGTCGCGGAAGTAGGGCGACCGCCATCGCAGGAACCTCAGGTGAGAGCGCAGCAGACGCCGCTGACGCCGCTCGATCGCAGCCCGAGTGCGCAACGGACGGAACCACCGCACCGCGACGAACTCGCGCAGGATCCGCAGCTTCGACATCAGCTCAACAGCTCCTTCGCCTCGAGCGGGTCATGACTGCAGACCACGCGGATGCCGGACGCGGCGATCTCGCTGAGACTCCGTGCCGTGGCGGCGTAGAGATCCGCATCGTGCTGGACGGCGCGGGGCAGGGCTCTCAGATTCCCGGAGGCGTGGACCAGATCGCTCCCCCACGCCGCATCGCCCGCGAGCAGCACGCGGCCATCGATCAGCGCGCCGAGGTGCCCGTCGGCATGGCCGGGCAGATCGACGACGAGGTACGAGCCGTCGCCGAGAAGATCGTGAGCGCGCAGTGCGGTGCCGCCGACCTCGACGGTGGAGAACGCCTCGTCGTCGAGCACGAGCCGCTCTGCATACGGGAACCAGGTCGGGAACAGGCCGGTGAGCACCCCTGCGCGCAGACGTGGGGCCGACAGCGTCCGCTCGTGTCCCGCGCTCAGCACGAAGGTGGCATGCGGGAAGCGACGGACTCCCCCGACGTGGTCCGGATGCAGGTGAGACAGCACGACATGCGAGACGGATGCCGGGTCGACGCCGTCTGCGCGAAGGCGGGCGGCCACGTCGTCGGTGTCGCGGACATCCGGCGGAAGCAGACGGCGGTAGACGGCACCGCGCCAGCCGGTGTGCCACTCGCCCGTCGCGTAGCCGGTGTCGAACAGCACGCGCCGGCCGCCCGCGGCGTCGTACAGGAACACGCCGGAGGGGAACTCGCGGACACCATGCGGTGCTCCGCGGAACATCGCGCCGACGTCATGCGAGGTGCTGCCGCAGACGTAGTGGCGGAGGCGACCGGTCACGCGTTCTCCCTCAGGTGCGCCGCCACTCCGGCCAGTGCGTCATCGAGCGACACCTCGGGTCGGTATCCCAGCTCCGTCTTCGCGCGCGTGATGTCGAGTGTCTGCGAGTACGCGATCGTGCTGAGCGTGTACCGGGTGAGCGGTGGCTCCGGCCGCCACGGCAGCAGTGAGGAGACCGTCTCCAGCGAGGATGCCAGGGCCCAGGCCGCCCGCCGATTCATCGGGCGGAATCGCGGGATCTCCCCCATCCGCTCGAGCAGGATCGTGAGCAGCTCGCGGAATCGCCGCGGGTCGTCGTTGGTGATGTTGTACACCCCGCCCGCGGCGTCGCCCCGGGTCAACGCGAGCCTCAGCGACGAGGCCACGTTCTCGACCGCCGTGACGTCGATGAGGTTCTCCCCGCCGTCGAACACCGGCACGCCGATGCGCGCGTGAACGTCGAGGAGACGGGGCACGAGGCTCGGATCGCCCACACCGATCAGGCCGCGAGGACGCACGATCACGAGCTCCGAGATCGTCCCGCTGTCCAGCGCTTCGAACAGCAGATCCTCTGCGGCGATCTTCGAGCGGATGTACCCGTTCAGCCGATTGGAGCGGTCGACCTCGGATTCTCGGATGTCGATGCGGTCCCGAGGAGCGGCGTACACGCTGGGCGACGACACATGCACGAAACGGCGCACTCGGTTGCGACGGGCGAACTCGACGACATGACCGGTGCCGTCGACGTTCGCCTCGCGGAAGTGCCTCCAGTGCCCCCAGGGCGTCGACAGCGCAGCGCAGTGGATCACGGCGTCCACCGGGAGGTCCCGCGTGCGGAGCGAAGCCAGATCACCGAGCACGCGGTGTCCGTCATCAGCGACCCGCACGAGTGCCTGCTCGTTGCGACCGGCGGCGAACACCTCGTATCCGTGTCTCTGCAGCTCGGGCACGACGTAGCCGCCGAGGAACCCGCTCGCCCCCGTCACCAGCACACGGGCTCCGGACATGCTCATCACGATAGTCGTCCTATTGTGGTCGAGTGCGCATCGCCATGGTCACCGACTACTACCTGCCCACGCTCGGCGGCGTGCAGACCGTCATCAAGGCGCACCGAGAGGCACTCGAGCATGCCGGACACGGGGTCTTCGTGTTCGCGCCCCTGGCCGAGTCCGGTGATGACCCGCACGTCGTGCGCCTTCCGACCGCTCGTGGCTTCGCGCCGGACGGGTACCCTTTCGCCTGGCCCCCCGCAGCGGTCGCGACGGCGCTCACCGACGGCCTGCGCTCGCGCGGCGTCGAGCTCGTCCACGTGCACACCGAGATGTTCGCGGCGCTGGGCGGTTTCCAGGCGGCGAAGACTCTGGGCCTGCCGGTAGTGCAGACCATGCACGGGCGCATCGATGTCTACACCCGCTCCGTGCTGCCGCTGCCCTCGACCACCACGGCGCTGCTTGCCGGCATGCACCGCCGCCGCATGAGCCACGACGGCGTGACTGTCGACAGCAGCGCGCCGTATGCGACGACGCGAGCGGCCCGGCGCATGTGGCGACTCATGGTCAGCCAGGCGAACCACGCCGATCAGGTCATCGTGCCCTCAGCCCACTTCGCGGCGAAGCTCTCGGCTCAGGGTGTGCGAACGCCGCTCACCGTGCTCTCGAATGGCCTGGAGGCGACGGTGCTCGACGAGGTCGGCACTCCCCCGCCGCGCACCCTCGACCCCGGAGAGCCGCTTCGTGTCGTGTGGTGCGGCAGGCTCTCTCCCGAGAAGCGTCCTGAGGTCTTCGTCGACGCGGTGAGGCAGATCTCCGGCATCCGAGCCGAGATGTTCGGCGACGGTGTGGCCAGACGTCGCGTCGCCGCGGCATCAGCCGGCATGCCGCCCGGCCGACTCACGGTGCACGGCGGCGTCGCCCAGTCACGCGTGCTCGAGGCGATGCGCGATGCTCACGTCCTGGTGTCGAGTTCTCTCGACTTCGACAACCAGCCGATGGTGATCCTCGAGGGGATCGCCGCCGGTCTGCCGGTGATCGTCACGGATCCCGACCTCGTCGAGATGCTGCCCGAGGGCGGTGGTGTCATCACCCGCACACCGGATGCCGAGGGCCTTGCGGCCGCGATCCGAGAGTTGCGCGACGATCCGGCACGGATCACACGGATGAGCGCAGCCGCGATCGCTCATCGCGAGAGAGTCGCTCAGGACACTCACCGCGACGCCCTGCTGGACGTGTACCGAGCTGCTCTCGCTCTGCAGCGCTGACGATCAGGCGTCGATCGATTCGCGCGACAGACGGTCGGACGAATCGATGATGAACTCGCGCCGGGGTGCGACCTCGTTGCCCATCAGCAGCTCGAATACCCGACCGGCGGCCTCGGCATCCTCCATGCGCACGCGGCGCAGCAGGCGTCCGCCACGCTCCATCGTGGTGTTGGCGAGCTGCTCCGCATCCATCTCACCGAGCCCCTTGTAGCGCTGGATCGGCTCGTGCCACCGCTTGCCCGATTTGCGGAGCTTTGCGAGCAGCGCGTGCATCTCCTGCTCGCTGTAGGTGTAGATCGTCTCGTTGGGCTTGGAACCCGGGTTCATCACGATCACACGGTGCAGCGGAGGCACAGCGGCGAACACACGACCGTGCTCGATGAGCGGACGCATGTACCGGTAGAAGAGCGTGAGCAGCAGCGTGCGGATGTGCGCGCCGTCGACATCGGCGTCGCTCATCAGGATCACCTTGCCGTACCGTGCGGCGTCGATGTCGAAGCTGCGCCCGGAGCCCGCGCCGATCACCTGGATGATCGAGGCGCACTCGGCGTTGGAGAGCATGTCGCCCACCGACGCCTTCTGCACGTTGAGAATCTTGCCGCGGATCGGCAGCAGCGCCTGGAACTCGCTGTTGCGCGCGTTCTTGGCGGTGCCGAGAGCAGAGTCACCCTCGACGATGAACAGCTCGCTGCGATCGACCTCGTTGGTGCGGCAGTCGACGAGCTTGGTCGGCAGTGTCGACGACTCGAGGGCGTTCTTGCGCCGCTGGGTCTCTTTGTGGGCTCGAGCGGATACTCGAGCCTTCATCTCGGCGACGACCTTGTCGAGCAGCTGCGTCGCCTGGCTCTTGTCGTCGCGCTTGGTCGAGCTGAACCGGGCAGCGAGATCCTTGCGCAGCACCTGCGCGACGATCTGACGCACGGCCGGTGTGCCGAGGATCTCCTTCGTCTGGCCCTCGAACTGCGGTTCGGGAACATTCACGGTGAGCACCGCGGTGAGTCCGGCGAGGACGTCGTCCTTCTCGAGCTTGTCGTTGCTGCCGACCTTCAGCCGGCGGGCGTTCTGATCGACCTGAGCTCTGAGCACCTTGAGCAGCTCCTGCTCGAAGCCCTGGTTGTGCGTGCCGCCCTTGGGCGTGGCGATGATGTTCACGAACGAACGGGTCGTCGTGTCGTAGCCGGTGCCCCACCGCATCGCGATGTCGACAGCGCAGACCCGCTCGACCTCGGTCGCGATCATGTGACCGTCGGCCTGCAGAACCGGGACGGTCTCCTTGAAGGTTCCTTCGCCCTGGATGCGCCAGGTGTCGGTGACGGGTGCATCGTTCGCGAGGTACTCGACGAACTCCGAGATTCCTCCGTCGTAGCGGTAGGAGGTCTCGGTGGGCTGCCCCTCGACCTCCGAGACGTTGGCCGCGCGCTCATCGCGGATCACGAGCTCCAGCCCGGGCACGAGGAAGGCCGTCTGACGCGCACGGGTCACCAGGTCGTTGAGCTGGAACGCGGCGTCCTTGGTGAAGATCTGGTGGTCCGCCCAGTAGCGGATGCGGGTGCCGCTCGTGCCTCGGGGTGCCTTGCCGACCACCCGCAGCTCGCTCTTGTCCTGGAACGGCGTGAACGGGGCGTCCGGCCGCTTCTCCCCCTTGTCGGCGAAGAGTCCTGGCTCGCCGCGGTGGAACGACATGGCGTAGGTCTTGCCGCCTCGGTCGACCTCGACGTCGAGTCGTTCAGAGAGGGCGTTGACCACAGACGCGCCGACACCGTGCAGACCGCCGGATGCCGCGTACGACCCACCGCCGAACTTGCCGCCGGCATGCAGCTTGGTGAAGACGACCTCGACGCCGGTGAGGCCGGTGCGGGGCTCGACGTCGACGGGGATGCCTCGGCCACGGTCGTGCACCTCGACGCTGCCGTCCTCGTGCAGGATGATGTCGATCTTCGAACCGTTGCCCGCGACGGCCTCGTCGACGGCGTTGTCGATGATCTCCCAGAGGCAGTGCATCAGGCCCGGCGATCCGTTCGAACCGATGTACATACCGGGACGCTTGCGGACGGCCTCGAGCCCTTCGAGCACCTGGAGATGATGGGCGGAATACTCGGCGGTCACAATCTCCGAGTCTATTCGCGATGCCCTTGATCGAGCCGCAGACACTCCCCGCGAACGCCCAGGACGGGTGCTGCGCGTACGCGCTGAGCGAAACACGCCGCAAACCGGGCATGCGTACAGCGTCAGCGTGGTTGTATTGAACACGCCCAACCAGCGAACCCGACACTCAAGGAGGCACCATGATGAACGCAACGACCGAACGTGAGACCTCCGCCGTCGAGTTCCGCCTGACCGCCATGGATCGCTGTGATTCCTGTGGCGCTCAGGCCTACATCGCCGCCGAGGTCAACGGCTCCGAACTCCTCTTCTGCGCACACCACGGGCGCAAGTACGAAGAGAAGCTCCGCAGCATCGCAACGAGCTGGCACGACGAGACCGCTCGCCTGATCGACTGATCAGCTGCGGTTCGATCCGCCTCGGAGCCCGTCATCTGACGGGCTCCGCTTTCGTTAAGGCGTGCTCACCCGTCGGACGCGAGCGGTGAGCCGGGTCAGGATCTCCTCGCCGACGGTGTCGATGCGCTCGGCGAGGCTCGTCGTGCTCGACTCGCCGTGCTCGCCTGCGCCGAAGATCCAGACCGAGTCACCGAGCTGCATGCCGGGCCACCCCTCGACCACCGAAGTCGTCGCGTCGATGCGTAGAAGTTCGCGCGCCCCCGCGGGCGTGCCGACTCGGGCCCCTGCCAGCGTCGACGGAATGCCGTCGAATGCGCCGATGCCCACCACGGCGTTCCCGTCGACGATGTCGACGACCGTCGCGGTGAGCTCCGCCACCGGTGTCACGCCCACGAGATCAGGGCCATCAGCCGAGCGGACGCCGTAGCAGAACGCTCCGATCCGTGACACCGAGCCGCGAAGCTCAGGGCGCCACCAGGACGCGGCGGATGCAGTCAGGTGCAGTGCCTCGGGAGTCGTGCCCGACTGCTCCGCCACGCGCACGGCATCGAGGAACAGGTTCTGAGCCTCGTCGTCCTCACCATCGCTCGCCTCGGCGAGATGGCTCCAGATGCCCACGAGCTGCAGATGCCCTGCGGCCTCACCTTCGCGCACGTCGTCGATGGTGCGGTCCCACTCATCCGGAAGCAGACCGTTGCGATGCAGCCCGGTGTCGATCTTCAGGTGGATCCGCGCCCGCACTCCCAATCGCTCCGCCACGGCCGTGATGCGCGCCAGGTACTCCGCCGAGCCGACTCCCAGGTCGATGCGTGCGCGCAGCGCCTCGTCGACCTCGTCATCGGTCGAGGTGGCCCAGGCGAAGATCCGCCCGGTGTCCCTCAGCACGCGCCTGGTCTCGACCCCGCTACGGACGTCGTACGCTCCGTACCACTCGACGCCCATTCCCTTCGCGGCCTCCACGGCCCAGCGCAGACCGTGGCCGTAGGCGTCGTCCTTGAGCACGATCATCAGCTCCGACGGAGCGATGCGATCGCGCACTGCGCGGATGTTCGATCGGAAACGGTCTGTGTCGACGCGCAGCTCCGGACGGCTCATGCCTCCCACCCCCGCTCCGCATGGAAGCCCGCGACGGTGACGAGTTCGGCGATCGTGAGCCCTGTCACCGCCTCCCACCTGGCGAGGCCGGGAGCGGCAGGTCCGTGTCCTCCGAAGTACGTGGCGTCGGCTCCGGGGGCGACTCCGGCTGACCCCTGCAGATCGATCACGCAGACGTCCATCGCGACACGCCCGATGATCGGACGCTGCACTCCCTCGATCTCGAGATGGGCGGCATTGCCCAGAGCGCGAACGATCCCCTGCGCGTATCCGCCGGTCACCAGTGCGGCGGTCGTATCGCGCGTAGCTCGATGCGTATAGCCGTACGAGACGGCGTCTCCGGCTGCGAGCGGCTTGGTCGAGAGCACCCTGCCCACCAGACGCATCACCGGCCTCGTCCGCAGCGTTCCGTCAGAGTCAGGCAGTCCGTAGAGCAGGGACGGATCGATGTCGGCAGCGCCGTCCGTCACCGCGTCGATCCCCTCCAACGCCAGCGCCTCCGCCTCTGCCGTGCAGTCCACCCGCACGGCAGCCGCGCCGGCCGCGACGACGGCGTGCGCGACAGCGAACAGGCCGTGGCCCCAGGCATCCCGGCGAAGGTCGGCCACGCTGCCCCCGGCATCGACCGCTGCAGCCGATGCGGCGGCCAGCGCCGACCGCGAGATCATCGCGCGCGGACGGGAGCTCGATGTCTTCTCACACACGTTTCCAGCCTAGCTCCGCCTTCTCAGGATGCTCTGCGCACCCACCGTAGACTGGAGGCGACCCCGACCTTGGAGATCCATGTCACGCTTTTCCCTCGCGCCCCGCGTCCGCTATCTGCTGGCGCGTGCCCGCCGCATCGACGTCGCCTCGGTCATCGAGAGGGCCAAAGAGGCGTCGTCCCAGCATGGCAAGGCCGTGCCGCTCGTGGTCGTCGACATGCTGTGGTCTGCCGGCCGTCACAACGTCGGGTTCCAGGACTACATCGACTACGACTTCGCGATCCTCAACAGGGCGGAGCGCGACACCTTCATGACCCACCCGGTGTCGAACGAGATCTCCCAGAAGTACGACCACCCGGACTACCGTCACCTCTTCCATGACAAAGCGGAGTTCAACGCCGTCTTCGACGCCTTCCTCAAGCGCGAGTGGATGCTCATCACCGACGGCAACGCAGACGAGCTGCGCGACTTCACCGAGCGCCAGGGCACGATCGTCGTCAAGGAGACCCACGGCCAGGCCGGCACCGGTGTGCACCGCTACCACGCCGCCGACGTCACCGATTGGGACGCGTTCCACGCCGAGCTCCTCTCGAAGAAGCAGGTGCTCGTCGAAGAGGTCATCCGCCAGCACGCCGACCTCGCAGCCGTCTGCCCCGGCACCGTCAACACCACGCGCATCACCGCCTTCTTCGACGGCGAGAAGACGCACATCCTCGCGATGGCGCAGAAGTTCGGGCGCGGTGCGGTGAGCGACCAGATGAGCTTCGGCGGCTTCTACACGATGCTCGACGAGAACGGTCACTCTGTCGGCTCCGGGTACGACTCGCACAGCCACGTGCACGTCACGCACCCGGACTCCGGCTTCCCGATCGCCGATTTCCAGCTGCCGATGATGGATGAGGTCCGCGAGTTCGTGGATCAGGTCGCTCGCGTCGTGCCGCAGATCCAGTACGTCGGCTGGGATGTCGTCGTCACCCCCGACGGTCCCGTTCTGGTCGAGGGCAACTGGGGTGCGGGCGTGTACGAGAACAAGCCGAGCGTCACCGGGATCCGCACCGGACACAAGCCGCGCTACCAGGCCGCGATCGGTTTCTGACCCCGCGCAAGACACGAAGAAGGCCCGGATGCCGAGCATCCGGGCCTTCTTGCTGTCTGGGTCCCTGAACCTGGTTCCCTGAGCCTTTCAACGGTGGAAGATCAGACCTCGCGGACGATACCCATCGGGGTCGACTGCGTCGCCTGTCCGAGCGGGTTGTCGCCGAGGATCTCGACGAGCCGACGCTCGCCCGCCTTGTCGAGCGTCGAACCGAGGATGTTGCCGCCGATGTCGTTGATGTCGACGACGGCCACTTCGAGGTTTCCGCCGAGCATCTTCTTCAGGCGCTCCGCGACGCCGCGGGGGTCCTTCGGACCGAGCACGACCGCCTGGTTGTACGGCGGGATCGTGTTCTTGGTCGGACCGTCGATCGCACGCGCCTTGTCGCCGGCGATGCGATAGAAGTCGCCGCGACGGCCGAAGGCCTTGGTGATGACCGAGACGCCGGCGGCGAACAGGATCCGCAGAGTGCCGCACTCGCGCAGTGCCATCTCCATGGTCTCGGGCATTCCGAGACCGATGCCGTAGGAGGTGCGGACGACGTATCGCGAGAGGAAGCGCGCCAGAGGGCGCGGCGAGATCTCATCGAGCCGATAGGACCGGCCCTGCGTGATCGCGACGATCTTCTCGGTCACGAACAGCAGGTCTCCCGGCTGCACCGCATCCTTCGCGTACTGCATGACGACCGAGTCGAGATCATCGTTCGGCATGACCACGCGCGTCCGCAGCGGAATGCGCGCGTAGCTCTTGCCGTCGACGCTCGCCTCGAGCGCTTTGCCCTCGTTCGCCTGCATCACTCGAGGTAGTCCCGCAGCGACTGCGAGCGGCTCGGGTGGCGGAGCTTCGCCATCGTCTTCGACTCGATCTGACGGATGCGCTCACGCGTCACGCCGAACGTGTCACCGATCTGGTCGAGAGTTTTGGGCTGGCCGTCACCGAGTCCGAAGCGCATCCGGATGACACCGGCCTCGCGCTCGGACAGCGAGTCGAGAAGCTGCTCGAGCTGACGCTGCAGCATCGTGAAGCCCACGGCGTCGGCAGGGACCACGGCCTCGGTGTCCTCGATGAGGTCGCCGAACTCGCTGTCGCCGTCTTCACCGAGCGGCGTGTGCAGCGAGATGGGCTCGCGGCCGTACTTCTGCACCTCGACGACCTTCTCGGGCGTCATGTCGAGTTCGCGGCTGAGCTCTTCAGGCGTGGGCTCGCGACCCAGGTCCTGCAGCATCTGGCGCTGCACGCGGGCCAGCTTGTTGATGACCTCGACCATGTGCACCGGGATGCGGATGGTGCGGGCCTGGTCGGCCATGGCGCGGGTGATCGCCTGACGGATCCACCAGGTGGCGTACGTCGAGAACTTGAAGCCCTTGGTGTAGTCGAACTTCTCGACCGCGCGGATCAGACCGAGGTTGCCCTCCTGGATCAGATCCAGGAACTGCATGCCGCGACCGGTGTAGCGCTTGGCGAGAGAGACGACGAGACGCAGGTTCGCCCCGAGCAGGTGGCTCTTCGCGCGCTGGCCGTCACGGGCGACCCACTGCAGGTCGAGTCCGAGCTGGCTGGCCTTCTCGGCGGCAGTCATCGTGGAGAGCTTCTCCTCGGCGAACAGTCCCGCCTCGATGCGCATCGCGAGCTCGACCTCTTCGGCCGCGTTCAGCAGGGCGACCTTTCCGATCTGCTTCAGGTAGTCCTTGACAGGGTCGGCGGTCGCGCCGGTGATCTGCGTCGAGTAGACGGGCACGTCTTCGTCGTCGTTCGACGAGATGACGATGGCCCCGGTCGGCAGAGGCTCGGTGAACTTCGGCTTCGAGTCCTCGTCGTCCTCGTCGGGCTCTGCGGCGGGAGGAGTCTCGTCGTCTTCGACGATGTCTTCGGCCTTCTTCTTCTTCGCAGGCGCGCGCTTAGCGGCGGCCCGCTGCGCAGCCGTCTTGGGGGCCGGCTTCTCGGCCGCCTCCTCGACGGGAGCGTCGACCTCAGGAGCGTCGGCGGTCTTCTTCGTCCGGGTCTTCTTCGTCGTGGCAGGAGTCACGTTTCGCCTTTCACGGGGCCGCTCGCAGGCCCCGGAGCATTTCGGACACTAGTAAGACCCTTGTCAAGTCCGATCTCCGGAAAGATCGATTGACAACGGGTCAGAGTCCTAGTATCGCACACGTGTGGGCATGCAGGTGCAATCCGCCGAAGTTCGCGCCTTCGGTGTCAGCCCCGACCCGGCTTGTCCTCGTCGCCGCTGGGACGTGAAGCGAGATATCGCTCGAGCTCTGCGGCCAGTTCGTCAGCGCTCGGCAGGTCGCGCTCGCTGAAACCCCCCTCGTCGTACGACCCGTCCTCGGGGTCACGACCAGCCATGTAGGCGTCGTAACGGCGCTCGAGCCCCTGCACCATCTGCTGCAGCTCGTCGTTGCCGAGCACCTGCTCGTCGACGCGGGTGAGGTAGTCCTCACGGCGCTCCTGCACCTCGTCGAGCAGGATCACCAGACCGGTCGCCGCCATCAGCTTCTCGGCGGCTGCGATCACGGCATCAGGGTTCTCGGTCTCGGCGAGATAATGCGGCACCAGCAGGACGAAGCCGACGACGCGATCGCCGTGCTCGGCGAAACGGAACTCGAGGAGGTGGCCCGCGGTCGCCGGCACCTGAGTGCGTGGACGCCAGACCGAGTGCGCCACCGTGAGCTCACGCCTGTTTCCGCTCACCGTCGTGCCGATGGGGCGGGTGTGCGGAACAGGCATCGCGATCGAGTGCACCCAGTTGAGCCCGGACACCTCGAACTCATCGGCGAGTTCGAGCACGGTGCGTGCGAACTCGTTCCATGCGAAGTCCGGCTCGTAGCCGGCGAGGAGGAGGAACTTCTGGCCGAGCGCGTCCGTCGCGAGCGACAGCTCGAGCCGTGCGGGGCGGAACTCGGTCAGGTGATCCTGATCGAACGAGATCACCGGGCGACGCGCCCGGTAGTCGAGCAGCACGTCGTTGTCGAAGACCGCGACGGGCTGAGGAGAAGTCGTCTCTCGAAGGTGCTCGATGAGCCCCGAGACCGCGTTGCCCGCGTCGGTGAAACCCGTGAGGAGCAGGACAAGGGGCAGTCCGCGCGGCACGACCGGCGCGTTCGCTACACGTTCATGGATCTCTCCGGAGAAGGGCATGAGTCAATGCTACGAGCAGCGTCGGACGGCCGGGCGGTGACCTTCAAGCTGAGAGCGAACACCCGCTCGGCGACCAGGCGCGCGACCAACCTAGGATGGAGTCATGACGCTTCCCGCGCTCTCGCGCACCTCAGATCATTTCCCCGGAAGCGCTGCAGACGCCGCAGTGCTCGTCATCCCCGAGATCTCGGACTCCACGGAGTCACTGAACGGCTATCCCGGTCTCGCCGAATCGCTGCAGGGCATCGGTTTCACTGGTTCGGCATCAGCCTTCACCCGTGCCTACGCACCCGAGGTCACGACACTGCCGTTCGCCGTCGTCGGCGTCGGGCGCGCCCCGGACGCCCAGGCCGTGCGCAATGCAGTCGGTACGGCGCTCCGCTCTTTGACCGGGTTCGAGACGGTGTCCGTGGCGCTGGCTCCGGGTCTCGAGGACTTCGCAGCCGCCGCCGCAGAGGGCGCAGTGCTCGGCGGATACCGCTTCGACGGCTACCGCAGAGAACCGGGCAAGAGCCGTGCATCGTCGGTGCTGCTGCACGCAGACCTCGATGACGCCGCCATCTCGAAGTCGATCGCCGTCGGCGAAGCCGTGGCGATGATCAAGGACCTCGTGTTCGTCCCCGCCGAATGGCAGAGCCCCGCCCAGCTCGCCCAGAGCGCGGCAGACAGCGTCGCGGGCCTGGCCGATGTCACCGTCGAGATCCTCGACGAGGACGCCCTCGCAGAGCAGGGCTTCGGCGGCATCCTCGGTGTCGCGCAGGGTTCTGACAGGCCGCCACGCCTCGTACGACTCGACTACGCACCTGCGAACGCCGCACGCCACATCGCGCTCGTCGGCAAGGGCATCACGTTCGACACCGGCGGGCTCTCGCTCAAGCCGGCCGCCTCGATGGTCGGCATGAAGTTCGACATGGCGGGCGCCGCGACGAGTGCCGCCGCTGTGCGTGCGATCGCCGCACTCGGCCTGCCCGTGCACGTCACCGCATGGCTCTGCATCACCGACAACATGCCCTCAGGGCGAGCGCTGCGCCCGGGCGACGTGATCCGCATCCTCGACGGCACGACCGTCGAGGTCCCGAACACGGATGCCGAGGGCCGCCTGGTCATGGCCGACGGCCTCGTGGCCGCGAGCCGCGAGAACCCCGATGTCATCATCGACGTCGCGACCCTGACCGGGGCGATCGTGATGGCCCTGGGCCACCGCCACACCGGCGTGTTCGGTGACGACGACGCGGTCGCCGAGTTCCTCGCGGCGACCGAAGCAGCCGACGAACTGGCGTGGCACATGCCGCTCCCGGCCTACATGGAGGACTCGCTCGACTCCCCCATCGCGGACATGCAGAACGCCAACATGAGCGATCGCATGGGCGGAGCCTCCTACGCCGGGCTGTTCCTGCGCCGATTCATCGGCCGCGTCTCCGATGAGAAGGACGCGCCCCGCATCCCCTGGGTGCATCTCGACATCGCCGGTTCCGGCGAGCACACCGGTGCGCCGTACGGCTTCACCGACAAGGGCCCCACAGGAGCGATGGTCCGATCGATCATCGCGTTCGCCGAAGCATCCCATAAGGAGGCATGACCATGACCACGCTCACCTTCGACATCGTCGTCCTGGGCGGAGGCAGCGGCGGGTACGCCGCAGCCCTGCGTGCGAGCGAGCTCGGCAAGTCCGTCGCTCTCATCGAGAAGGACAAGGTCGGCGGCACGTGCCTGCACCGCGGCTGCATCCCGACGAAGGCGCTGCTGCACGCGGCAGAGGTCGCTGAGCACGTGCGGGATGCTGCGCATGTCGGCATCTCGGCCACCCTGGACAGCATCGATCCGGCAGGCGTCCGGGCGTACCGCGAGGGAATCGTCGCGAAGAAGTACAAGGGTCTCGAGGGGTTGGTGAAGGCCCGAGGCATCACCACCGTCTCCGGCTTCGGCCGCCTCAACGCCGACCGCTCGGTGAGCGTGGGCGACGACGTGTACGTCGGCGCAGATGTGGTGCTCGCCACCGGCTCGTACAGTCGCACTCTCCCCGGACTCGAGATCGGTGGCCGCATCCTCACCAGCGAGCAGGCCCTGTCGCTCGACGTGATCCCCGAGCGCGTGCTGGTGTTGGGCGGTGGTGTGATCGGCGTGGAGTTCGCCAGTGTGTGGCGGTCGTTCGGCACCGAGGTCACCATCATCGAGGCGCTGCCCCACCTCGTCCCGAATGAGGACATCGCTATGAGCAAGGGGCTCGAGCGGGCGTTCCGCCGCCGCGGAATCCAGTACTCCCTCGGCATCCGCTACCAGAGCGCGACTCAAGACGACAGCTCCGTCACCGTCACGCTCGAGGACGGCAAGGAGTTCACCGCGGACTATCTGCTCGTCGCCGTCGGTCGCGGACCCGTCACGGCCGACCTCGGCTTCGAAGAGGCGGGCGTGACGCTCGACCGCGGCTTCGTCACGGTCGATCAGGACCTCCGGACCGGCGTGCCCGGACTGTGGGCCGTGGGCGACATCACTCCCGGACTGCAGCTCGCGCACCGCGGATTCCAGCAGGGCATCGCGGTCGCAGAACGCATCGCAGGGCTCTCGCCGGTGAACGTCCCCGACATCCAGATCCCGAAGGTCACCTACTCGAGCCCAGAGGTCGCCTCCGTCGGCGTCACGGAAGAAGCGGCCGTCGCAGAGCACGGCACGGACGCGGTGGTGGCATACGAGTACAACCTCGCCGGAAACGGCAAGAGCGAGATCATCGGCACCGGCGGGCTCGTGAAGGTCGTTCGGCTCAAAGACGGCCCCGTCATCGGCGTCCACCTGCTGGGCGATCGCGTGGGTGAGCTCATCACCGAGGGCCAGCTGGCCGTCGCGTGGGAAGCCCACCCCGAGGACATCGCCCCCCTGATCCACGCGCATCCCACGCAGAGCGAGGCACTCGGAGAAGCCTTCCTCGCCCTCGCGGGAAAGCCGCTGCACGCCCTCTGAACACCAACCGGTGAACAGTTCACTAAGCTAGACACGCGTCATTTAACTTCTTGAAGGAGACTCAGTCATGAGCACATCCGTCGTCCTCCCCCCTCTCGGCGAGAGCGTCACAGAGGGCACCGTCACCCGCTGGCTCAAGCAGGTGGGAGACACTGTTCAGGCGGATGAGGGCCTGCTCGAGATCTCGACCGACAAGGTCGACACCGAGATCCCCTCGCCTGTCACCGGTGTCATCGAGGAGATCCTCGTCGCCGAGGACGAGACCATCGAGGTCGGCGCGCTGCTCGCGCGCATCGGCGACGGCAGCGCAGCTGCTCCGACAGAGGACGCTCCCGCCGCCGCTGCCCCCGCTGCGGAGGAGGCCCCTGAGGCCGCGCCGCAGGCTGAGGCTCCCGCGGAGCCGGAAGCCGCCGCGCCCACTGCTGCCGAGGCAGCTCCCGCAGCCGCACCCGCAGGCGACGCCACCGACATCGTCCTTCCCGAACTCGGCGAGAGCGTCACCGAAGGCACCGTCACGCGCTGGCTCAAGCAGATCGGCGACACCGTCGAGGTCGATGAGGCTCTGCTCGAGATCTCGACCGACAAGGTCGACACCGAGATCCCGTCTCCCGTCGCCGGTGTGCTGCAGGAGATCGTCGCAGGCGAAGACGAGACCGTCGAGGTGGGCGCTGTGCTCGCCCGTGTCGGCTCCGGTGCTGCTCCGACCGCTCCCGCCGCAGAGGCACCGGCTCCTGCCGCGCAGCCGGCCGCCGCCGAAGCGCCCGAGGCGAAGGAATCCGTCTCGGAGGCACCCGTCGACAAGCCCGCAGAGCGACCTGCCGCTGAGGCTCCCGTGACGGCTCCCGCGCAGGCAGCTCCTGAGCAGGCCACCGGCGGCGCCGCTCCGGCTCCGGCCCCGACTCAGGCCGAGCAGAAGCTGTCTCTCCCCACCGAGAGCGACAACCTGTACGTGACCCCGCTCGTGCGCCGTCTGGCTTCGCAGCAGGGCGTCGACCTCGCCAGCGTCACCGGCACCGGTGTCGGAGGACGCATCCGCAAGGAAGACGTGCTCAAGGCCGCCGAGACCGCATCGTCCGCACCGGCTGCGGCCGCGGCACCTGCTGCCCCCGCTCCGCTCGAGGTCTCACCGCTGCGCGGCACCACTCAGCCGATGTCGCGCCTGCGCAAGGTTCTCGCCAAGCGCGCCGTCGAGTCGATGCAGCAGACGGCTCAGCTCACGACGGTCGTCGAGGTCGATGTGACCGCTCTTGCCGAGTACCGCGACAGCGTCAAGGGCTCGTTCCTCGAGAAGACCGGCGACAAGCTGTCGTTCCTGCCGTTCTTCGCTCTGGCCGCCGCGGAGGCGCTGCGCGCGTTCCCGATCGTGAACGCCACGGTCGACGGAGAGAACATCGTCTACCCGGAGTCCGAGAACGTGTCGATCGCCGTCGACACCGAGCGCGGCCTGCTCACGCCGGTGCTGCGCGACGCTGCGTCGAAGAACATCGCCGAGATCGCGCACGAGATCGCTGACCTCGCGGCACGTACGCGCGACAACAAGCTGAAGCCCGACGAGCTCGCCGGCGGCACGTTTACGCTGACCAACACGGGTTCGCGTGGCGCGCTGTTCGACACTCCGGTCGTGTTCCTTCCGCAGTCGGCCATCCTCGGCACCGGAACGGTCGTCAAGCGCCCCGGTCTGGTCAAGGTCGGCGGCGCGGATGCCATCGCCGTCCGGTCGTACGTGTACCTCGCGCTCTCGTACGACCACCGCATCATCGACGGAGCTGACGCCGCCCGCTTCCTCGGCGCAGTGAAGGCCCGCCTCGAGTCGGCGCAGTTCGCCGCTCAGCTCGGAGCCTGACCGCAGCATCATCCTGGCTGGTCCGCGACGTCGTACACGTCGCGGACCAGCCATTTCTCTGCCACCCGGACGAGCACGACCATTCGCTCCCCGTCATCGGACGCCGCTTCATCGCCGTCCCCCTGTGCCGAGGACACCCGGATCACAGCGACATCTCCGTACTCATCCACCGATTCGAGTCGCAGCGCTTCGTCGCTGCCGCTCAGCGCGTCCACGACGCCGACAGACCCCTGAGCAACCGCACCCTCACAGACCTTGTCGCCGTTCGCCCCGCAGATGCTGATCGCGCTGATGAGCACCCGTGCCGCCTCGACGGGTTGCAAGACGCCAGCTCCGTCGCGCGGCGATCCCTCCCCCGGCGCCCCCGGATCAGGCGCCGCATCCGGCTCTGCTGAAGGTGGAGAGGGGGTGGGCGTCGGATCGGTGGAGACGCGGTCGACATCCGTCGCGCGGGGAGTGCTCTTCGGGACGGCGGTGGCACCTCCCCCGTCAGGCTCCCCCGTCGCTCCGCCGGGCCAGAGAAGTCCGCCTGCGAGCACCGCGGCCGCGGCCGCCGCAGCGACGATCGTTCGCCGACCACGTCTCGCGGCGACGCGGCCGTCCGGGGCGGCGCCTGCTTCTGCCGCCTTCCCTCGATGGACGGATCCCCCGTCAGGGCCGCGCCCGGTTCGGCGCGAGATCCCGCGGTCGAGCGCGGCTCGCCAGGCGTAGAGGCGATGCACGAGCGCTGTGCCGAAGCGCGACGGCAACGCCCCGAGTCTGCTCGCCTCTCGCGGAAGCGACGCCCGGCTTCTCAGCCGACTCCGCGCGTCGGGCCTTGCGACGACCGCGCGGCTCGCCGCATCAGCAGCCCTCGCCAGCTCCGGCGCATGCACGTCCCGTCTCAGCGGCTTCGGAGCCGCTGTGTCGAACAGCTCAGCCTCCCACTTCTCGAGCTGTCGCGCCGGCATCCCCGGTCTCGCGGTCTCTGCACCCAGCCCCTCCTCGACCACGACCAGCAGACGAGTGAGTGCGCGATCCGCGCAGTCCTTCCGCAGCCGAGCCACAAGACCCGCAGCCGCCGCTCGCGCAGTCTCGCCCGCGCCGATCACGAACGTCGGTCGCCCGTCGTCCGTGAGCCACCACTCGCCTGTCTCCTCCTGCCCCTCGCCTCTCGTGAGTTCGCCCAGACCGCGCAGAATGCTCGCAACGAGAGTCGTCGTCTCCCCGGAGGTGAGCGCGGCCTCGGCTGCGGCCCGGCGGCCGAAGAACGACGAGACCCGCTCGGTGCACCACGGCAGAAGCACGTCATGCCCGTCGGATCGCCGCACGATGTCGAGCGGTGCCGCGACGTGATCATCGCCGGCGTGCTCCCACCCTGCCCAGCCGCTGATCGCCTCCGCGTCGACCTGCACCGCCACCGACCCCCCTCGGGTGACCAGCGTGCCCGCATACGGTCCTTCGCCGGCGTCGATCCTCCTGATCACCCGATGCACACCGGGCACGAGCGTCGTCCCGCGTGGTCGCGCTTCTGTGTCTGCCATCACCCCATGTCAGCGCATCGTCCGGATCGAGTGTGGACGGGAGGCGCGATGTGGACGCATCCGAGGGCTTCGGCGACCTGTGCAGAGAAAGAGGAGCACCCGGAATCCGCCTGACGCGAACGACGCCATGAGCGCCTCCCGGAGTCGGTATTCTTATGCACATGGCAAACCGCACGTCCGCGCCCGAGAAGCGTCCGGGGTTCTTCTCCCAGATCAAGTCCCTCTTCAAGTTCACGAGGGAGATCTACCCCTGGCTGCCCTGGGCCCAGATCGCGCTGCTGGTCATCGGCGTGCTCATCGGCCTCATCGTCGGCTACCTCATCCCGCCGTTCCAGGTGTGGACCCTCATCCTCTGGGGCATCTCGGGTCTGATGCTCGGTCTGCTCGGCGCGATGTTCCTGATGACGCGTATGTCGACCTCCGCGATGTACCAGAAGATCGACGGGATGCCCGGTGCCACGGGCCACGTGCTCAGCACCAGCCTCGGGCGCAACTGGCAGGGCTCCGAGACCCCGGTGGGAATCAACCCGAAGACGCAGGACGCCGTCTATCGCACGGTCGGACGCGGCGGCGTTGTCGTCGTCGGAGAGGGCTCACGCGGACGCCTGACCCGCCTCGTCAACGACGAGCGCAGCAAGGCCGCACGCGTCGCGCACGGCGTGCCTGTCACCGTGCTCTACGTCGGCCACGGCGATGACGACGTCGCCATCGCCGACCTCGCCAAGACGATCAAGAAGCTTCCGAAGGTCATCGACAAGGCCACCATGGGCGCTGTCATCCGACGCATCGAGTCGGTGTCGCAGTCGATCTCTTCGCTGCCGATCCCGAAGGGCATCGACCCCACCAAGGTGAGGGCACAGCGCCCGCGTTGATCTGACGCCCGCATACGACGAAGCGCGGCCGCACCTCTTGCGAGAGGCGGCCGCGCTTCGTCGTCTCACTCCGAGAGCGGCTGGCGTGGGAGCCGGCGGACCTTGGCGCGGCGACGACGACGCTCGGGCACCATCGATCGCATCTCGTCGAGCTTGCCGAAGCAGAACAGCCGATCATCGGCCTCGAGCACGACGTGCTTGCGCGGATTCGGGATGACGGAGACGCCGCGGTGCAGCGTGAGCACTGTGATGTCGCGCTCCCAGAGCCCGGCCTCGCCGAGCGTCTTGCCGACGAGGTCGACCGCGCCGTGCACCATCAGCTCGGCGACGCCATAGCCTGTCGAGACCGTCAGGCGCTGGCGCACATCGATCTCGGGGAATGCCACCTGCCCTGCGATGTAGTCGATGATCGCTCCGGCGACGTCGAGCTTGGTGGCCGTCTCGATGCCCTGGAGTCCCGGCGAGGAGTTGACCTCCATGACCAGCGGGCCGTCGTCGCCCTCGAGCATGTCGACTCCGGCGACACGAAGGCCCATGATCTGAGCCGAACGAACGGCCGCGCGTTCGTAGACGGGGTCGAGCTCGACGGCTTCGACGGAGCCGCCGCGGTGCACGTTGGAGCGGAACTCGTCTCCGGCTGCCGAACGTCGCATCGCCGCAACCACGCGGTCGCCCACCACGAGGGCACGGATGTCCCGTCCGCGGCTCTCGGAGATGAACTTCTGGATGAGCACGTTCTGATTGGTGGAGTGGAGGGTCTCGATG
This sequence comes from Microbacterium foliorum, assembly GCF_006385575.1. NCBI lineage: Bacteria > Bacillati > Actinomycetota > Actinomycetes > Micrococcales > Microbacteriaceae > Microbacterium > Microbacterium foliorum. Next base: position 1,963,776 of record NZ_CP041040.1, read on the forward strand.
ATCGCCTCTGCCACCTTCACCTGCGGTGCGAGGATCACGCCGATACCCTGCGTGCCCTCGAGGAGCTTGATGACGACGGGAGCGCCGCCGACCCTCTCGATCGCCGGCCGCACGTCCGCGCGATTGCGCACGAAGGCCGTGGGCGGCATGGCGATGTTGTGGCGCGAGAGGATCTGATTCGCGCGGAGCTTGTCGCGCGCACTCGATATGCCGTTCGCCGTGTTCGGCGTGTACACGTCCATCTGCTCGAACTGTCGGACCACCGCAGTGCCGAAGTAGGTGATCGAGTTGCCGATACGGGGCAGGATCGCGTCATAGTCGCTCAGCTGCCGACCGCGGTAATGCAGGTCCGGCTCGTCGGCCGTGAGATCGATCGCGAATCGCAGCGTGTTGAGCACCTTGACGTTGTGACCTCGCTGGAGCGCGGCGGCGCGCAGCCTTTGGGTGGAGTACGCCTGCGGCGCGCGGGAGAGCACTGCGATCTTCACGGGGGTTTTCCTGCCAGGATGGTCGGGTGAGTAAGTCATCCCATTCAAACACCCTTATCGGGTGGCGAGAATGGGTGAGCCTGCCCGATCTCGGCGTGGATTGGCTCAAAGCCAAGATCGACACGGGTGCCCGGACCTCTTCGCTGCACGCATTTCAGATTCAGGAGTTCGAGCGAGACGGCGTGTCGTGGGTTCGGTTCCGGGTGAAGCCCTGGCAGGACAGCCAGGAGGACGCTGTGATCGTCGAATCCCCCGTGCACGACCGCCGCGCCGTACGCAGCTCATCGGGCCATGCGCAGGAGCGACTCGTCGTCGAGATGCTGATTCGTCTGCACGACCGAGAGGTGCTCGCGGAGGTGACGCTGAGCAACCGGGATGAGATGGGTTTCCGGATGCTGATCGGACGCGAGGCGCTGAGGCAGGGCTACGTCGTCGACCCCGCGCGCTCGTTCCTCGGAGGTCGCGCACCGCGTGAGGCGAGACGCCGCAACCGCGGCAAGGAGTGAGCCGCGTCAGGCGCGGATGAGAACCAGTCCGGTCACCTTGTCGTGAATGCCACGCTGGTCGGCATCCCAGATGACCGCCGGGATCACGACGACGATGAGCAGCGTGCGCACGATCGGTCGCCACACCCCCACCCAGCCGCCACCGAGGCGCACGACGCGCATGCCGAGTATGCGGTGCCCGGGGCTGCCGCCCGCCGTCGGGATGAACAGGATCTGCAGCAGGGCGAACACGGCCATCGGCGCGAACATCGTCAGGCCAGCCTCCCCGGGCAATGCGAACTGGTCGTACCCGAGAAAGCCCGTGGCGATGATCGTCGCAGCGACATAGTCGATGAGGAGAGCGCCGATCCGCCGTCCAGGGCGGGCGATGCTGCCCGTCCCCGTCTGCGGCATTCCGAGTCGTTCTCCGGGGTACGTGTTCACAGCATCCGTCACGTATCCAGCCTACCGGCGCGTAACATGCCGGAAACAAAGCGGATACCGTGGGGTAACGCCCCGCACGTACTGTGCACAATGGCCGTGAAGCCATCGATCCGCAATCCAGGAGTCGTACATGTTCAAAGATTCGTCCGAGGTGCTGACCTACATCAAGGAGAACGACGTCAAGTTCCTTGACATCCGATTCACTGATCTCCCTGGTGTCCAGCAGCACTTCAACATCCCTGCGTCCACTGTCGATGAGGACTTCTTCGTCAACGGCCAGCTGTTCGACGGCTCCTCGATCCGTGGCTTCGCCAGCATCCACGAGTCCGACATGCAGCTCATCCCGGACGTGACGACGGCCTACGTCGACCCCTTCCGCGAGGCGAGCACCCTGGTCATGGTGTTCGACATCTACAACCCGCGCACGGGTGAGATCTACTCGAAGGACCCGCGTCAGGTCGCCAAGAAGGCCGAGAAGTACCTCGCGTCTACCGGCATCGCCGACACCGCTGTCTTCGCCCCCGAGGCCGAGTTCTACATCTTCGACGACGTGCGCTACTCGGTCACCGCCGGCGAGAGCTTCTACAAGGTCGACTCCGAAGAGGCCGCGTGGAACACCGGTCGCGAAGAAGAGGGCGGAAACCTCGCCAACAAGACCCCGTACAAGGGCGGCTACTTCCCCGTCAGCCCGGTCGACAAGACCGCTGACCTGCGTGACGACATCACCCTGAAGCTGATCGACGCCGGGTTCATCCTCGAGCGCTCGCACCACGAGGTCGGCACCGCCGGCCAGCAGGAGATCAACTACCGCTTCGACACCATGGTGCACTCGGCGGACGACATCCTGAAGTTCAAGTACATCGTCAAGAACACCGCTGAAGAGTGGGGCAAGGTCGCCACCTTCATGCCGAAACCGCTCTACGGCGACAACGGCTCGGGAATGCACACGCACCAGTCGCTGTGGAACGACGGAAAGCCGCTGTTCTACGACGAGGCCGGCTACGGCCAGCTCAGCGACATCGCTCGCTGGTACATCGGCGGTCTGCTCGCGCACGCTCCGGCTGTGCTCGCGTTCACCAACCCGACCCTGAACAGCTACCACCGTCTGGTCAAGGGCTTCGAGGCGCCGGTCAACCTGGTCTACTCGGCCGGAAACCGCTCGGCTGCCATCCGCATCCCGATCACGGGCTCCAACCCGAAGGCCAAGCGCATCGAGTTCCGCGCACCGGATGCTTCGGGCAACCCGTACCTCGCGTTCGCCGCGCAGCTCATGGCCGGACTCGACGGCATCAAGAACCGCATCGAGCCGCACGAGCCCGTCGACAAGGACCTCTACGAGCTTCCTCCCGAGGAGGCCAAGAACATCCCGCAGGTTCCGAACTCCCTGCTGGACTCGCTCGAGGCGCTGAAGGCCGACCACCAGTTCCTCCTCGAGGGCGGCGTGTTCACCGAGGAGCTCATCGAGACCTGGATCTCGTACAAGTACGAGAACGAGATCCTGCCGATGGCTCAGCGCCCGCACCCGTTCGAGTACGAGCTGTACTTCGGCGTCTGATCCGAAGACCCACTGAGAACGCCCCCGAGCTGCGGCTCGGGGGCGTTCTCGTCTTCCCGGGTCGCAGCAGCCTGTACCGTATCCGTCGTGCGGGGGATGTGAGCGGTCGATCGCGTGGGTATCGTCCTGAACATGACCGAATCAGACGAGAACTCCGAACCGGCCGAGAACTCGATGAAGAAGCCAGGTGCCGGCATCGCCCTCGGGATCGCGATGGGTCTGCCGATCGGCGCGGGGGCAGGGATGCTGCTGTTCGACAACATCGGCGTGGGGGCTGCGTTGGGCCTCGCGCTCGGTGTGGCGTTGGGCGCAGGCTTCGAGTCGTCGTGGAAGGCCGAGAAGTCCGAGTAGGGCACGGCCTGCGCGCACTCAATCGGTGAGGTCGAAGACCCACTCGTTCATCGTCAGGGCCGCACCACGGAACTCGTCCGTGACCGTGCCGACCATCTCGAATCCGGCGCGTCGACAGACGCCGTTCGAGCCCGCGTTCTCGACGGACGGAAATGCCGTCAGGAACCTCCGCCCGGCGCGGTGCTGGCGCGCATCGTCGAGCAGCAGCCCGAGAGCTCGAGATGCCACGCCTCTCCCCTGTTCCTCCGGAAGAACGAACCACCCCGTCTCCCACGCGGGCTCGCCGCGCCACTCGACGTTCCAGAAGCCGATCGATCCGAGCGCCGCTCCCTCAGCATCTTCTATGACGAACATCCTGGCCTCTCCCGCATCCCACAGTCGCAGGTAGCGGGCGTGGCGGTCGAGCAGCTGCCGCTCGCTCTCGACGCCGTTCAGATGGGCCGTCATCTCCGGAGTGTTCGCCAGACGCAGCAACTCGAGATCCCCCGCGGACCAGGGTCTGAACGTCAGCGCATCCATGCGTGAACGATCGCACAGGCATCCGACATTCACCCGCTATACACCACAACGAGCGTGACCGTGTCGTGCTTGCTTTCCCCCGCACCGACTGGTCAACTGAGGGGTCCGAACGAACACAAGCGAGGGGCCATCATGCGCCGCAAGAACGACAGGCTGCAGCCGAAGAAGGTCCACACGACCGAGACTCCCCCGGCTCAGCCCAAGACCGCGGCGGCAGCGATCGCCCGGATCAACCCCTTCATGTTCGGCCTGCTCGGTGCGCTCGGTGTGCTGGTCGCACTGCTGCTCGGCGGAATCGTCAATCAGCTCGCGACCGTGCTGGTCTACATCGGAGTCGCGCTCTTCCTGGCCCTCGGCCTCGACCCGATCGTGTCGTTCATCGAACGCAGGCTCCCCCGACCGGCCGCCGTCGCGATCGTGGTCTCCGTGGTGATCCTGGCCTTCGCGGGAATCATCCTCGCGATCGTCCCGCTCCTGGTCGAACAGGTGACCAATCTGATCCAGGACGGCCCCCAGATGGTCGAGGACTTCATGGCCAGCGCCTGGTTCAAGGACGTCAGCGAGCAGTTCGGCTCCACCTTCGACGACGCGGCACAGGGCGTGCTGAGCTTCATCCAGGATCCGGGCAACATCCTGAACATCAGCGGCGGCGTCTTCGCGGTCGGCGCCGGCATCGCCGGTGGCTTCACCGGCATCACGATCGTCCTCATCCTGACCCTGTACTTCATGGCCTCGCTGCGCAGCATGAAGCGCGTCGCAGTGCGGTTCGTCCCCTCGTACCAGCGCGAGACCTTCGGAGGACTCCTCGAGGACGTCTCGGGCGCAGTCGGTCGTTACGTGATGGGACAGGCGAGCCTCGCTCTGATCAACGGCATCCTGAGCCTCATCGTGCTGAGCATCATCGGAGCACCGGTGCCTGCGCTGCTCGCGCTGCTCGCCTTCATCGGGTCGTTGATCCCGCTCGTCGGAACCCTGAGCGCATCGATCATCAACTCGCTGATCTGCCTCATCGCGAGCCCGATCACCGCGCTCATCGCGTTCGGCTACTACCTCGTCTACATGCAGATCGAGGCCTACGTGCTGTCGCCGCGGATCATGAACAAGGCGGTTGCCGTTCCCGGTTCCCTCGTGGTGATCGCTGCCATCGCCGGCGGCGCGCTCGGCGGGATCCTGGGCGCGCTTGTCGCGATCCCGGTCGCGGCCAGCGTCATCATCATCGTGCAGAAGGTCGTCTTCCCGACGCAGGACAGCAAGGTGGTCCCGCCGGGCACTCTCAGCGAACGGTGAGGGCTGCGGGCTGAACCCGCACGGTGAAGTCGGAGACCGCTCCGACCTCTTCGCCATCGATCTCGAACGTCTGCGGCGACGCGAGCTGAACCCGCACGCGCTCGGCGGAGATGTGGGTCGTCGAGTCGGTGCTCACGGCAGTATCGACATTGCCCATCATGCGGCGGATGCCGTTCTCCCAGACGAAGGCACGGACGGTGTCGAGCCACTGCAGGGGCCCATCGGCGCTCACGAGCAGCATGTCGAGCAAGCCGTCATCGAGCACGGCGTCGGGCAGGAGACGGATGCCGCCCTGCACCATGCCGCAGTTTCCGATCAGCATCGTATGACCGCGAAGACCTTGCGGCTCCTGATCGTCGAGTGTGAGGGTGATGTCGGTCATCTCGGTGCCGGCGAGGGCACGCCCCATCGCTTCGACGTACGCGATCCACCCGGCCCTGTTCTTCAGGTCCTCGTCGGTCTCCACCAGCATCTGCGCGTCGATGCCGAAGCCGACCATCACCACGAACGCATGCTCGGTGCCGTCGTGATCGACCCAGCCCATGTCGATCCGCTGCGGCTCGCCGTCGCGGACCCGAGCCAGCGCGGCCGGGATGTCGTTCAAGGGGATCTCGAGGTTGCGAGCGAGCAGGTTGCCCGTGCCCTGCGGCACGATGCCGAGCGCGGAGTCCGTGCCCGCCAACGACTCAGCGACCGCCCTGACGGTGCCGTCTCCACCGACGGCGATCACCACGTCGCAGCCCGCCTCCACGGCCTCGGCGGCCATGCCGCGACCCGGGTCCTCGATGCTGGTCTCCCACCAGTCGACGGGCGTCTCGACGCCGTCGGAGACGAAGGTCGCGGCAACGGCTTCGCGTAGCGAATCCCCGTCAACCTTCGAGGGGTTCCAGATCACACCGAGCTTCGAGATCGTCATGAAGCCAGGCTAGCCGTAGAAGAGCTGCTCGAACGCCCTGCGCGCACGCCTCGTGACGCCCAGGTAGTCGTCGTCGAGCACGCTCGCCGACCGATCGGGGTATCCGAGCAGCCGACCGATCGCATCGAGGTCGCGCGGATCCGTCGGCAGCACATCGCTCGTCTTGCCGGTGTAGAGGGTGATCGCGGAGCGCAGGCGGCTCGACAGCAGCCATGCGGCGCGGAGGAGATCGGCGGCATCCGCCGGCACGAATCCGGCATCGACGGCTGCTCCGAGGGCCGTGAGGGTCGACGTGGTCCGCAGCTCAGGGACGGCGTGGGCGTGCTGCAGCTGCAGAAGCTGCACCAGCCACTCGACGTCGCTGAGCGTGCCTGGACCGAGTTTCAGATGACGGCGCGGATCCACTCCCTGCGGCAGCCGCTCCCCCTCGACCCGCGCCTTGATCCGCTTGATCTCGCGGGTGCCCTGCAGATCGATCTCCGCGGGATACCGGATGCTGTCGGCGAGGGCCGTGAACTTCGCAATGAGCGTGGTGCTTCCCGCCACTCCGCGTGCCCGTAGCAGCGCCTGCGCCTCCCACGAGAGCGACCAGCGTCGGTAGTACTCCGCATAGGCTTCGATCGACCGCACCACCGGGCCGTTGCGCCCCTCCGGTCGGAGGTCGGCATCGAGATCGAGCGGCACTCGATGATCGGTCAGGTGCTCCCGGAGTCCCGCGACGATGCGCGTGGCGAGCGACTGCGCCCGCTGAGGATCGACGCCGTTCGCGTCGTACACATAGAGGATGTCGGCGTCGGACCCGAAACCCAGCTCCGCTCCCCCGAACCGTCCCATGCCGATCACCGCGAAGTCGAGCGCCTCATCCTCGGCGGGTACGATCTCGCGCCGAACCGCGCGCAGCGCCGCCTGGATCGTGGCGTCGGTGATCTCGGTGAGCGAGGTCGCGATCTGCTCGATCGAGAGCACGTCGAGGACGCCGCCCATCGCCGTCCGCAGGAGCTCTCGACGTCGTAGGGCTCGAACCGCCTGCAACGCGTCACCCACGTTCCTGTGGCGTGTCTGGATCGCCCTGGCCTCCTCGTCGAGCGCGGCTCCGCTCCGCGGACGCAGCAGCTCGCTGCTGTCGAGCCAGGCGACCGACTCGGGGATCCACTCCATGAGCTCGCCGACGTAGCGCGATGACGACAGAAGCCTTGTGAGACTCTCGGCGGCTCCGGACGAATCCCGCAGCATCCGGAGGAACCAGGGGGTGTCGCCGAGGCGCTCACTGATGCGGCGGAACGCGATCAGCGCGTAGTCCGGGTCGCTGCCGTCGGCGAACCAGCGGACCATCACGGGCATGAGGTGGCGCTGGATGGTCGCCTTGCGACTCAACCCCGTCGTGAGCGCGCCGATGTGCCGCAGAGCGCCTGCGGGGTCGCGGAAGCCGATCGCCATGAGCCGATCGTGCGCCTGCGCGGTCGACAGGGTGCGCTCCTCTTCGGGCAGTGAGGCCACGGCACTCAGAAGAGGGCGGTAGAACAGCCGGGTGTGGATGTCGCGCACCTCACGCCGAACGCTCTCCCATCGAGCCCAGATCGCCTCGCCGGATTCTCCGAGACCCGTGCTGCGAGCCAGCACGCGCAGGCCGGCGGGCGTCCGAGGCATCAGGTGGGTGCGGCTGAGCTCCTTGAGCTGCAGTCTGTGCTCCATCAGCCGCAGCACGCAGTAGTCGTCAGCGAACGACGCTGCCTCTGCCCGACCGATGTAGCCGCCTTCGACGAGCGCGTCGAGGCTCTCCAGCGTGCCGCGCGTGCGCAGGCTCGGGTCGGTGAGGCCGTGAACGAGCTGCAGGAGCTGCACGGTGAACTCGATGTCCCGCAGGCCACCGGATCCCAGTTTCAGCTGGTGCGGCGCATCCTCCGGGTCGATGTGCTCCATGACCCGCTCGCGCATGCGCTGCACGCTGTCGACGAAGTTCTCTCGCGCGGCGCTGGAGAAGACCTTGGGCTGCACCGCGGCGATGTACTCGGCGCCGAGCTCGGGATCGCCTGCGAGAGGTCGTGCCTTCAGCAGCGCCTGGAACTCCCAGCTCTTGGCCCAGCGGTCGTAATACGCCAGGTGCGAGCCGAGTGATCGCACCAGCGCGCCCTGTTTGCCCTCTGGACGCAGTGCAGCATCGACCTCCCAGAGCGGCGGTTCGACCTCGATGCCGCTCAGACCCCGCATCGTCTCCCTGGCGAGGCGCGTCGCGATGTCGATCGCCTTCGATTCCGAGACGACCTCTTCGTCTGCCGTTCCCCCCACGAAGATCACGTCGACGTCGCTGACGTAGTTCAACTCGCGTGCGCCGGCCTTGCCCATGCCGATGATCGCGAGCTGTGTGGCGGCGACCTGTTCGTGGCTCATCGTGTCGACGAGCCGTCGACGGGCGACCGCGAGGGCTGCCTCGAGCGCCGCGCCGGCGATGTCGGCCAACGCTGCGGCGACGTCGCCGACGATGCGAACGGGACTGTACGACGTGAGGTCGAACGCGGCGATCGCCGCGAGGTTGCGCCGGTAGGCGACTCGAAGCGTCACCACCGCCGCGTCGTCTCCGGACTCGGCGAAGCCATCGCGGGCGCGGACTGCATCCAGCATCCGCTCGCGCAGTTGATCTGCCGACGGCAACTCGGGCATCGACTCGCCCAGCACCGTGATCTCACGAGGGTGTCGCAGGAAGAAATCCGCGAACCCCTGCGACGCGCCGAACACCCGCCACAGGCGTCTGCGCGCCTGCGCGTCGGCGAAGAGTGTCGCAAGCGGTGCCGGGTCACGCCGCGCCACGCGCAGCATCCCCTCGACCGCCGCATCGGGGTCGGCCCCGTCGGCTTCACCGAGCAGGAGGGATCGCTCGACACCGATCAGCGTCGCGAGCTCGGTGAGGTTCGCCGCCGCCTCACTGAGCTCGGCGAACCCCAGCCTGGCCAGCGCGGAGAGAGAGACGGAGTCGTCCGAACGGGCCATGGGCGACGCTCAGAGAAGCTCGAGGTTGTTCTTCAGCTCCAGCGGCGTGACCTGGCCACGGTAGGCCTCCCACTCCTTGCGCTTGTTGAGCAGCACGTAGTTGAAGACCGACTCGCCGAGGGTCTCGGCGACGAGCTCGGAGCTCTCCATGTACTCGAGCGCGTGGTCGAGGCTCGCAGGCAGCGCCGAGTAGCCCAGCGCACGGCGCTCGGCGTCACTGAGCGACCACACGTTGTCCTCGGCCTCCGGCGGAAGCTCGTACTCCTCCTCGATGCCTTTGAGGCCCGCTGCAAGCATGAGTGCGTAGGCGAGGTAGGGGTTCGCCGCAGAGTCGAGCGCGCGGTACTCGACGCGCGACGATCCGCCCTTGTTGGGCTTGTACATCGGCACCCGGACGAGCGCGGAGCGGTTGTTATGGCCCCACGTGACGAAGCTCGGAGCCTCGTCGCCGCCCCAGAGGCGCTTGTACGAGTTGACGAACTGATTCGTCACCGCCGCCATCTCGTTGGCGTGCCGCAGGAGACCGGCGATGAAGTGGCGACCGGTCTTCGACAGCTGGTACTTCGCGCCCTCTTCGTAGAACGCGTTGCGCTCGCCCTCGAAGAGCGACATGTGCGTGTGCATGCCGCTGCCGGGGTGGCCGCTCAGAGGCTTCGGCATGAACGTCGCGTAGACGCCCTGCTCGATCGCGACCTCTTTGATGACCGTGCGGAACGTCATCACGTTGTCGGCCATGGTCAGCGCGTCCGCGTAGCGGAGGTCGATCTCGTTCTGCCCAGGCCCGCCCTCGTGGTGGCTGAACTCGACGGAGATCCCAAGATCTTCGAGCATCCGCACCGATCGGCGGCGGAAGTCGTGCGCCGTGCCACCGGGCACGTTGTCGAAGTACCCGGCCGAGTCGACCGGAACCGGCCCCTCAGGACCGAACGACGAGGACTTGAGCAGGTAGAACTCGATCTCGGGGTGCGTGTAGAAGGTGAACCCGGCGTCGGCGGCCTTGGCCAGAGTGCGCTTGAGCACGTGCCGCGGGTCGGACACGGCAGGTCGCCCGTCGGGCGTGGTGATGTCGCAGAACATGCGCGCGGTGGGGTCGATCTCGCCGCGCCACGGCAGAGTCTGGAACGTGGTGGGGTCGGGCTGCGCGAGCAGGTCGGACTCGTAGCTGCGGGTCAGGCCCTCGATGGCAGAGCCGTCGAAGCCGATCCCCTCGGCGAACGCGCCCTCGACCTCGGCCGGCGCGATGGCGACGGACTTGAGGGTGCCGATGACATCAGTGAACCACAGGCGGACGAACTTGACGCCCCGCTCTTCGATCGTCCGGAGGACGAAATCTCTCTGCTTGTCCACGGTCACTCAGCGCCCTTGCCGGTGCCGGCGTCCCAGCCGCTCTCGGCTGCTTCCTCCTCGGCCCAGGCACGCGAGCGCTCCTTGAGCTTCTCGGGGGCACGAGACGCTTCGACCTCGGTGTCGAACGGACCGACGCGGTCAGCGGAGGCGGAGATCATGCCGAACTCCACCTGACCGGTCTCCAGGTTGTACCAGTACTTCTCATCGCCGTTCGACATGGCCGATCCCCTTCTTCACGTGGTGTCATCGATCCTATCGGCGCTGACGTCGGTCGCTAAGCTATCGACCATGGCAAAAGCGATCGGCGTCGATATCGGCGGCACGGGAATCAAGGCAGGTCTCGTCGACCTGGAGCACGGCACCATGGCCTCGGACAGGGTGCGCGTGCCCACTCCCAAGGGCGCATCTCCGCAGGATGTCCTCGAGGCGGTGCAGACAGTTCTGAAGACCCTCGACGTCAAGGACTCGACTCTGCCGCTCGGCGTGGCGTTCCCCGCCATCGTCAAACGCGGCAAGACTCTTTCTGCCGCGAACGTCTCGAAGGAGTGGGTGGACTTCGACGCCGAGAGGTTCTTCCGCGACGGACTCGGACGCAACATCGTGTTCGTGAACGACGCCGACGCCGCGGGTGTCGCCGAAGCGCGCCACGGTGCGGCCCGCGATGTGCGCGGCTTCACGCTGCTCACCACGCTCGGAACCGGCATCGGCTCGGCGTTCCTCAACGACGGCGTGCTGCTGCCGAACACCGAGCTCGGTCACCTGAACTTCGGCGAGTACGAGTCCGTCGAGACCTACGCCGCAACGTCCGCGCGCGAGCGTGAAGGACTCAGCTGGTCGGAGTGGGCCGAGCGTCTGCAGAAGTTCTACTCGCACATCGAGTTCCTCTTCAGCCCCGATCTGTTCGTGGTCGGCGGCGGCGTGTCGAAGAACGCCGGAGACTTCCTCCCGCTGCTCGACCTCAAGACCCCGATCGTCCCGGCGATCCACCGCAACAACTCGGGCATCATCGGCGCGGCATCCCTCGCCGGCGACTGACCCCACGACCATCGACAGCAGAAGGCCCCGCCGATCCGGTGGGGCCTTCTTCGATGTCTGGGCGAATGGGCCGACCTGTACGCCGGGTTCTGTTCCGGGGTTCTTCGCCCCTTCGACGGCCATCTCTCTCGGCGACACGTTGCCGTGGCACTCTAGCGGTCTACCCGAGGACTCGGCGAGCCGCGTCAACATCCTCTGTCTGACCTTGCTCCGGACGAGGTTTACCTGGCGGGCCATGTCACCATGGCCCCCGGTGGTCTCTTACACCACCCTTTCACCCTTACCCCTTGCGGGGCGGTCTGCTCTCTGTGGCACTTTCTCGCGGATTGCTCCGGGTGGGCGTTACCCACCGTCCTGCCCTGAGGAGCCCGGACGTTCCTCGGTGCGGTTGCCCGCCACGCGACCGTCCAGTCGACCCATTCGCACGTCCAGTCTACGACCAGAGCGCCCTACTTCTCAGCCGACTCCGCGATCCGCAGATCGAGCGGAACCTCGATCGGGAAGCCCCCGAAGAGCCGGCGTGTGGCCACCGCTGCGGCTTCGCGCACGGCGTCCGCGGCGGCAGCCGCCTGCTCCTGGGGAACATGCAGGATCACCTCATCGTGCAGGAAGAAGGCCAGGTGCGCGCGCGAGCCGAAGATCCCGGATGCCGGGGCCACCCGCTCTGCCTCGGGAAGCCTCTGCAGGCGGTGTCTGATCTCAGCGAGCCAGATCAACGACCATTCGGCGGCGGTGCCCTGCACCACGAAGTTGCGGGTGAAACGCCCCCAGTCCCGAGCGCGACGCCGCGCGAGGGCGACCTCGGCGGGATCGGCGTCGGCATCGGTGGCTGCGGCCTGCATGGCCTCCCACTCCATCGACGGACGAGGAGACGATCGTCCCAGCCAGGTCGAGACCACTCCCCCGTCCTCGCCGAACCGCGCCGCCTTGTCGACGAGCGCCATCGCCCGCGGATACACCTTCCGCAGTCGGGGAACTAGTCGCCCGCTGTCGCCGGTCGTCGCCCCGTACATCGCCCCGAGAACGGCGTACTTCGCCTCTTCGCGCGTCGCCACGGCGCCCGATTCCACGACTCCGGCATACAGGTCTTTGCCCTGCGCCGCTCGCGCCATCGCACGGTCTCCCGCCATGCCCGCGAGCATCCGCGGCTCCAGCTGGGCGACGTCGGCGACGACCAGCGTCCATCCCTCGTCGGCGCGCACCGCGGCGCGCAGGTTGCGCGGCAGCTGCAGAGCGCCACCTCCGGCCGATGCCCACCGCCCCGTCACGACACCACCCGTGATGTAGATCGGTCGGAAACGTCCGTCGTGCACCCACTCGGCGAGCCACGCCCATCCGTTGGCACTCAGCAGCCGCGACAGCTTCTTGTAGGCCAGCAGCGGCTCGACCACGGCGTGGCTGTGCTGGGCGAGCTCCCACCGACTGGTCGACTCGACCTGCACGCCGACGCGGTGCAGAGCGCGGAGCAGCTTCGGCTGGCTCTCGAGGTTGAGGTTGGGGTCGCCGAGGATCGAACGCACCCGCTCGCCCTGAGCCACCATGCGACTGGGAAGGCCTCCCGCGATCGGGCGGGTGCCGAGTATCTCGGTGAGGATGCCGTCGTGCACCGACTCGTTCCACGGCAGGCCCGCGGCTCTCATCTCCTCGGCGATGAGGCCACCGGCGGATTCGGCCGAGGTGAGCAGGGTGAGCCGCCCGTCCTTGCTGTCGCGAAGCACGCGACGCTGTTCGCGGTACTGGTCGAGGGCGTCGCCGACAGGGTCGTCCGGTGCATCGTGCGCGATGACGTCGAACAGCGCCGGCGCTTCATCGACGGGTTCGCGTCGCACCCAGGCCGCCGACGGTGCGAGCGGGCGCGGAACCTTGTCGGTGTCGCGAAGAATCGCATGGCACAGCAGCAGGTCGTGCGAACGGCTCAGAAGCACGCCCGCGGCGAGCAGCACGGGGTAGATCTCCCTGGCACTGCGGATCACCCAGCGCGGCGGGTTCTCGCTCTCCTGAGTCGCGACCCATGAGGCCAGCTCAGACGCGGAGAGTTCGACACGACCGACCTCGGCATCCTCGGCATCGATTTCCACCGCCGTGTATCCGCCCGAGCCTGCCGCCACGAGGACGACGCGACGCTCGGCCTGCTGCCGCGAGTTCACCGCCGTCGCGCTCGCGGCGCAGAGATCACAGCCCGGATTCCTCGGTGCGCACCAGGATGCAACCGCACTCGGGGCAGAAGACGACGAGGTCGTCGGGCGCGTTGCGGATGTCGTTGAGGTCGGTGCCCGGAAGCAGCATCCGGCAGCCTTCGCAAGTGCCACGCGTCAGCACAGCCGCACCCACGCTGTTCGCGGCGCGACGCGTGTAATCGGCCAGGAGCGGCGCAGGAACGGAGGCGGTCACGGCCTCGCGATCGCGCGTCAACTGGGCGAGAAGGTCGGTCGCGGCAGCGACGTCGGCCTTGGCCTGAGCGGTGAGCGCAGTGCCCTCGGAGGTCGTCGTTCCGAGCAGCGCCTGCTGTGCAGCGACCGCTGCCTCGGCGTCTTCGACACGGCCCATGAGATCGAGCTCGATGTCCTCGAGGTCGCTCTGACGCTTGGCGAGGCTGGCGATCTCGTGCTCGAGTGCCTGCGCCTCCTTCGAGTTCGTCGCCGTGGCGAGGCGGTCGGCGTCGCGGGCGCGGCGCTGCTCGACGAGCTTGACGTCGGACTCGAGCCGCGTGAGCTCTGTGCGCACGTCGTCGCGCGTGCCGGTCAACGCAGTCAGCTCGCGGAGCTGATCCTGACGGATCGCGACGAGCTCGGTGATACGGGCGGCCTGAGGCGGCTTTGTGCGTGCGCGCTCCGCCTGCGCGATGCGCCGGTCCAGGTCGGCGACGTCGAGCAGGATGCGCTGGTGTTCTGGGCTGGCGTTCACGCTCTCAAATCTAGTCGCTGCGCGGTCACGTCCATCACCCGACCTGTCCGTCGAGGTACAGCCACCGGCGGTCCTCGCGCACGAAGCGGCTCCGCTCGCGGAGCGAACCCCGCTCGGCGTCTTGCTGCCAGAAGGCCTCGAACTCGACCTCGCCGTCGCGATCGAAGGGGCCGCCGCCGGTGCGATCGACGATCACGAGCCGTCGCCAGACCACGTCGTCGTCGAGGTCGATCTCGGTGGGGCGGGTCGACGGGTGCCAGGTCGCAAGCAGATACGCGGCGTCCTTGACCGAGAACGCCGTGAAGCGCGAGCGCATCAGGCGCTCGGCCGTGGGCGCGGGAGCCCCAACGAGCAGCGGGCCGCAGCATCCGCCGAAGAGGTCTCCTGAGCCGCAGGGACACCGAGCGGCATTATCGGGGACGCCGTCATCTGACGCCATCCTCTGCACCTCATTCATGGCTCCAGCGTACGCTGGCGCCATGACGGCTCTCCCCTTCTTCACGGCCCACAACGGCTTCACCCTTCCGGCTCTCGGACTCGGCACATACGCGCTGAACGGGGATGCGGGCGCCGACTCCGTCGCCTCCGCGATCGGCGCCGGCTACCGCCTGATCGACTCGGCATTCAACTACGAGAACGAGGGATCCGTGGGTCGCGGGGTGCGCGCATCCGACGTGGACACCTCGGAACTGATCGTCACGACCAAGCTGCCCGGCCGCCATCACCCACGCGCGAAGGCGCGGACGAGCATCGAAGAGAGCCGGTCGCGGCTCGGCGTCGAAGCGATCGACCTGCACCTCATCCACTGGCCCAACCCGCATCAGGACGAATACGTGCAGGCATGGGAGGCGCTGGTCGAGGCTCAGCAGCGGGGGGTCGTGAGACAGATCGGCGTCTCGAACTTCCTCCCCGAGCACCTCGAGCGCATCGAGCGCGAGACCGGCGTCCGCCCGGTCGTCAACCAGATCGAGGTGCACCCGTACTTCCCGCAGGACGAGCAGCTCGCCTATCACCGAGAGCACGGCATCCTCACCGAGGCGTGGAGTCCGCTCGGTCGCGCGAAGGAGCTGATCGAAGAGCGGGTGATCGGGGAGGTGGCGGCAGCGCACGACATCTCCCCCGCACAGACCGTGCTCGCCTGGCACGTCGCGCGGGAGACGGTCGCGATTCCGAAGGCATCCTCCCTCGAGCACCAGGTATCGAACCTCGCGGCAGGAGGAGTCGTGCTGACCGCGGCCGAGGTCGAGGCGATCACGGCGCTCGGACGCGCAGACGGGCGGCTCTTCGACGCGGATCCTGCATCGCACGAGGAGTCCTGAGGCGGCTTGCTGCGCGGGCGTGCGCGAACGGCGCTCGTAGACTGACTGCATGCCGGTCATCGCAGGAATCCCGATCACACCGGTGACGGCTCGGCTGTACTTCGCTGTGCAGGCTCTGGCCGGCGCAGCCTGGTGGATCGCGGTGGCGCTGTCGGACGACGTGCGCCACCTCACTCTCGGAGACCTGCCCGCCGGAGTCGTGGCGGTGTTCGACATCCCGCTCTTCGTGGTCGGTTCGGCGATCATCGCGGCCGGTTCCCGATGGGCTCTGTGGGTCGCTGTTCCCTGGACGGCGATCGTGGCCGCCGGTATGGCCATCTACGCCACGGCGACGGGTCTCGCCGGGTGGGGCGCCCTGGTCATGCTGATCGCCGCCGGAGCAAGCGTCGCGGCGGGAATCGTCCTGCTCTGCGGAAGGGCTCCGGTGGAATGGCTGATCACCGGTCCGCTCGCGTTCCGGCCCGCTGCGAAGCTCGGCACACGAGCGCTGCTCGCACGCACCGGACTGCAGACCCTGTTCTTCTGGGGCACCTTCCTGCTGGTCATCCCCCTCGTGGTGTCGCTCGTCGAGGCCCGGTGGTCGCTGCGCATCGAGGTTCCGCTCGTCGTCCATCTGGCGGGCGGGGTGCTGCTCGTCGCCGCGACCGCCCTCGGTATCTGGTCGGCCGTGTCGATGTCCGTCGAGGGTGAGGGCACCCCACTCCCGTCGCAGATGGCGCGACGACTCGTGATCAGCGGCCCGTACCGGTATGTGCGCAACCCGATGGCTGTCGCGGGCATCGCACAGGGCATCAGCGTCGGCCTGATCCTGGGCTCCTGGCTCGTCGTCGCGTATTCGCTGTTCGGATCCCTGCTCTGGAACTCGGTCGTGCGGCCGCTCGAGGAGGCGGATCTGGAAGCGAGATTCGGATCGGAGTTCGCGGAGTACAGCAGCAGGGTGTCGTGCTGGGTGCCGGTCAGACCCGCTGTGTCCCGAGCACTCTGAGCAGTTCGAGCTTGCTCGCGGCGTCGCTGCCCGGCGCCGCTGTCAACACGATGAGCGCCTGGGATTCGTCCTCGGTGAACAGCGCCTGGCAGTCGACCTCGATCGGGCCGATCTCCGGATGGATGAGGACCTTGTGGTCTTCGAAGCGCCGCCGCACCTCGTGCACGGCCCACAGCTCGGTGAACTCCGGGCTGCGGGCGGTGAGCTCGCGCACGATCTCGCCGGCTCGTGAGCGCTCGCCGAGCGCACCGTAGGCGGATCGGAGCGACGCCACGAGCACGCTGCTGTGGCGAGGGTGATCCTGCTCCGGGTAGCGCCCGCGCTCGTCGTGCGGGTGCGCGAACCAGCGGTAGATCCCGCTGCGCTCGATCCCCTCCAGGCCGCTCACGTCACCGAGCAGAGCCCGTGCGGCGTCGTTCTGGATCAGGACCTCGTCGAGCACCGAGACGACGAAGGCGGGTGTGTCATCGAGGCGGTCGAGAACACGGAGCATGCCCGGGTGCACGTAGTCGGTGAACATCGTGCGATCCGGGGCGCTGTGACCGCAGATGCGGTGCAGGTAGTCGCGTTCGTCGGGAGTCAATCGCAGCGCCCGCGCGAGCGAAGCGAGGATCTGCACGCTGGGCTGCGGACCCCGCTGCTGTTCGAGACGCGCGTAGTAGTCGGTCGACATGGCGGCGAGCTGCGCGACCTCCTCGCGGCGAAGACCGGGAGTGCGGCGGCGCGCTCCCGCACCGAGACCCACGTCCGACGGCTGCAGCTGCTCCCTGCGTCGCACGAGGAACTCGGCCAGTGCTTCTTTATCCACCACTGCAGTATCTCGTGCTCGCCCTCACTCATCCAGGGACCGCGGATCCCTGGATGGACCATCTCTGGAGCGGGACCGCCGGAGGCCGAAGAGTGGACGCATGAACATCAGCGGAAACACCATCTTCATCCCCGGCGCCACGAGCGGCATCGGCCTCGCGCTCGCCCGGCGACTCAGCGATCGAGGCAACACCGTGATCGTCGGCGGGCGCCGTGCCGAGCTGCTCGGCGAGATCGCGGCGGCCAACCCGGGCATCGACACCGTCCAGATCGACACGACGGATGCCGACAGCATCCGCGAAGCCGCGCAGACCGTCCTGTCCGCGCATCCTTCGCTCAACGTCGTCATCGCGATGGCCGGCATCATGCGCCCCGAGGACTGGACGTCGCCCGAAGGGTTCCTCGAGACGGCCGAGGCGACCGTCACCACCAACCTGCTCGGCCCGATCCGGCTGATCGCGGCGTTCATCGAGCACTTGCGCACCATGCCGGATGCCACGATCATGACCGTGTCGTCCGGTCTGGCCTTCACCCCGCTGCGCGTCACCCCCTCGTACAACGCCACGAAGGCGGCCATCCACATGCTCAGCGAATCGCTGCGCCTGCAGCTCGCAGAAACGAGCGTGAGCGTGCTCGAGCTCGAACCGCCAGCTGTGCGGACTCCCCTCATGCCCGGACAGGAGACCAGCGACTTCGCGATGCCCCTCGACGATTTCGTCACCGAGGTCGTCGAGCTCATCGAGACACAGCCGGATGCCACCGAGATCCAGGTCGAGAACGTGAAGTTCCTGCGCTACGGCGAGGCGCGGGGCGACTACGCGCAGGTGGTCGAGACGCTCAACCGCCGCGACCCCCACGCCCGCTGAGCAGACGCGGTCGTCGACGCAGCGCGATCAGATCGCTGCGTCGACGGCCTGCTTCGCGGTCTTGTGGCTGAACTCGAAGCCGGATTCTTCGAGCGCCGCGGGTCGCACATCGGCGTCCGAGACGAGCAGCGAGTCGGCGGCCGCACGGCTCAGCGCGAGTCTCAGCGCCCAGGTCGGTGCGGGAATCCAGAACGGACGCCGCATCCTCTGGGCGAGTGCGCGCCCGATGTCGTTCGCCGAGGCGCGCGTCGGGCCGGTGAAGTTCACGGGGCCCTCGAGGCGCTGGTCGATCACGTGTCTGATGCCGCGGACCTCGTCTTCCAGAGAGATCCAAGGCCAGATCTGGGTGCCGGGCCCGATGGGACCCGCTACTCCGAATCGGGTGAGCTGGATCAGCGGTTTGAGCACACCCTGGCGGTGGATGATCGGGGCTGTGCGCAGCAG
The DNA here is from genome assembly GCF_006385575.1 of Microbacterium foliorum. Lineage (NCBI taxonomy): Bacteria > Bacillati > Actinomycetota > Actinomycetes > Micrococcales > Microbacteriaceae > Microbacterium > Microbacterium foliorum. The sequence goes on from NZ_CP041040.1 coordinate 1,982,513, forward strand.
CGCCACTCTCGTCTGCTCCCCCGCGCGCAGTGCCTCCTGCTCCCAGCGCACGCAGAGCTGCGCGAGGAACGTGTCGCCGGCGAGCGACGCCTCGGTCAGGATCTCGCCGGGTGCCGAGCCGTAGTAGCCGACGGCGGATGCGGAGATGAGGGACGGAGCATCGTCGCGCAGCATGCGCACCGCTGTCGCGAGGGTGCGAGTGGTCGTCAGCCGGGACTCGACGAGTTCACGGCGATAGCGCGGGGTCCAGGGCAGGCGGCCCACGCTCGCCCCGCCCAGAGCGACCACGGCATCAGCCCCCGCCAGCACGTCGGGGTCGAGTTCGCGTTCGCCCGGAGTCCACTGCACCTCGGAGGCGTCATGTGGGGCGCGACGCACGAGGGTCGTCACCTCGACGCCGTCTGCGCGCAGGGACGACGCGAGGGCCGTGCCGATCAGACCCGATGCGCCACTGATCACGATCCGCTGCGGCATGATGACTCCCTCTGTCCGTCCACCGGACTCGTTCTTCTCCGCGAGTCTGTCACGTCCGACGCCCTCAGGCGATGTCCGCGGCGGCGTGTAGGTTGCCCGACGTGACCGAACCAGTGCAGTCGTGGTGGGCGAGACGTCAGTTCTCGCGAGGGCGAGATGTGCCCTACGAGGTCGGCACCTATCGTTCGCAATGGGCCGCCTACCCCGAGTTGATCCGTCAGTACCACCCGGAGCTCAACCACGGCATCGCACTCTCGCAGGTGCCGCTGGCGGCCGACGTGCTGCTGTGCTGGGAGTGCCGGGTCGGTCACCGTTTCGCCGCCACTCCGTCGGAACAGCGGGAGCGACCGGGGCGGGTGCGTCGCCAGTCGGCATGGTGCCCCGAGTGCTCGATGCTCGCCCGCCCTCAGCCCGTGGTGCTGGGAGAGGCCCGCGCGATCCCGCGGCGCCCGAAACCGCAGCTCGCACTGTGCACAAAGACGCCGGACCTGCCGACCGGCGAGGCCTTCTCTAGCGTGTGTGCTCCTGCACCGGCATCCGCCGCCGAAGCCCGGCTCCGTGCCGCGCTCGCCTCCCGCATCGCCTTCACGCCGGGCGTCAACGCGGTCAAGGTCTCGCGACCGTTCTTCCGTCACACCGAGGTCTGGCCCGACATCCTGCTTCCTGAGCTTCGCGTCGCGATCGAGTACGACACCGTGGGGCGTCACGGACTCGAGCACGTCGGCAAGCGGCAGGAAACCGACCTGCGCAAGGATCGCGCCCTGCGCGCCGCCGGTTGGGAGGTCATCCGCATCCGCACAGGGCGGCTCGAACCGCTGGGCCCCCACGACCTGCAGATGCCATCGGTCTCTGCCCGCGGGGTCGATCGCATCGTCGACGAGCTCCGTCAGATCCGCGGACCGATCATCGTCGACGCGTACCTGACGCCGAGCTGACGACGTTGCAGCGTTCGTCGGCAACCGTGCTCGGCGTCAGCCCTCGGGAGGACCGTCTGCCCGCCTCACGACAGCATCCCACTCCGACTTCAGGAAGCTGGCGTCTCCGGCAGCGACGATCTGTGCGTTGTCGTTGGGGCCGAGCTCGGGTCGCATGGTCAGTCCGCCGACCTCGAGGCTCGGGATGCTCTGCCTGATGCACTCGACGCTTCCGCGCACCAGCAGCTCAGCTGTCTGTTCCGGCGTCATCACGGCCCCCATCACGGCGTCATCGTGAGCGACGAGCACCACCTGCCATGCGGGCTGTCGGTCGTCGGGATCCAGTGTGTACTGCACCAGCCCCTGCGGCGCGGCCTCGACCACGATGACGATCGAACCTGCGACCGGCTGTTCGTCTGCTGCGTACTCGCCCATGATGGATCCCCTGATCCGGGCGTCCCCACGCCCATTGTCCGCTCAGGGTACTGCGAAAAGTTTCTTTGCGAACGCCTTACGGCGATCGAATCCCAACCGATATATGAGTACGGGGAGCAAAGGAGAAGGATCTTGACCAGCACCTACATCGAGACGGGCGGACACGTCCGCGTGTACGACGCGGCCGTCCGCACGCATCACGAGTTCCCTCTCGGCACTTATCGGGTGCATTTCACCTCGAAAGAGGGATTCAGCCTGATCAAGATCGACGACCTCACCGTGGGCACCGAACGCGTCTACGGCGGCCGCGACAGGAAGGTCGACAAGATCTTCCGCTCCTATGCCCTCACCGATCGCAGCCTCGGTGTGATGCTCTCCGGCGACAAGGGAATCGGCAAGACGCTGTTCCTGCGCATGGTCGCCGAGGAGGCCCGCGAGCAGTGCCTGCCCGTGGTGATCGTCTCAGAGGACAACGACGGCATCGTCGAGTTCCTCGACACCCTCGACGAGTGCCTGATCATCTTCGACGAGTTCGAGAAGGTCTTCCCTGCGGGGCGCCGAGGCGGTGCAGAGGGAGGCAATCGGCAGAACCAGTTCCTGTCGCTGTTCGACGGCCTCTCGTCGGTGAAGCGCATCTACTGCCTGACCGTGAACGACATCAGCGATGTCAGCACCTACATCGTCAACCGCCCGGGGCGATTCCATTACCACATGCGGTTCGAGTACCCCGGTCCCGACGAGGTGCGGCAGTATCTGATCGACCAGGCCCCGCATGCCGACCCCGATGAGATCGAGAACGTCGCCCTGTTCTCCCGCCGGGCTCGCCTCAACTACGACCATCTCCGTGCCATCGCGTTCGAGCTCGAGCAGCCGGACGCGCAGTTCGCAGATGTCGTGGAGGACCTCAACATCAAGGCGATCGAACCCAGCACCTATCGGATAGAAGCCCGTTTCCCCGACGGCAAGGTCTGGTCCGACGAGGTCGAGATGAACCTCTTCGAGCGCGGAGATGTCGGCCGCACCTTCGAACTGCGACACGCCACGCGGTCGATCTTCGCGTCCTTCGTGCCCAAAGACCTGATCTTCGAACCGGACGGCAGCATCTTCGTGCCGATCCACAAGCTCGAGCTGCTCGATGATGAAGACGAGGAGCCCGAGGTCTACCCGACGACGGTCAACCTCATCCTGGTGGGTCAGGCGAGCTACGGATTCAGTCTCTGACCGGACCGGTCGGAATGTCTGGCAGCGGCCCTGATCAGACGCCGACGGCGTGCGACAGGATCGCGCGCGTGAACCGTTGGCCGCTGGCGGCGAGACGCTCGAAGTATGCGTCCAGCGCAGACGCCGATGAGCGCGCGACCGGCGCGGACTCGGTCGGCGGAGTGTCGGCGTAGTGACGGTCGAGCGCATCGCGGAGCATACGCACCGCTGCGGCTCGCTGCTGCGAGACGGCGGCGTGCGATACGCCCAGCTCGTCCGCGAGCTCCGTCACCGTGCGGTCGTCGAAGTAGATGGCCGTGATGATCGACCGCTTGCGCTCCGGCAGCGCAGCGACGGCCCGTCGCAGGAACTCATCGCGCTCCGATGCGATCGCGAGTTCTTCCGGCAGGTACCCGGTCCACACGATCTCCGGCGCGTCCGGCGCATCGAGACTGGTGAGCATACGCTCGGCGTCGGCCAGGCCCTCTCGTGCGACAGCGGTGTCGACGCCCATGGCCGCCGCGATCTCCCCCACGGTGGGCGTGCGTCCGAGCGCCGCCGACAGGGTCTGCCTGACCTTGGCCGTCTGCTTGGCCCGCACACGAACATCTCGCGGTGCCCAGTCCATCGACCGCAGCTCGTCTTTCAACGCCCAATTCACGCGCGCACGCGCGAACGCTCCGAAGGGCACTCCCAGGCTCGCATCGAACTTCTCAGCCGCACGGACCAGCGCCAACGCACCGGCGGAGGCGAGGTCATCGCGGGAGACATGAGAGATGCGTGAAGACACGTACGCCGTCGCCGCGCCGACGATGTGCAGGTGATCGACCACGAGTTGGTCGCGCGCGCGCTCAGGCACCGGATTCGCCTCTTTCACTGTAAGTGCAAGCCCTCCCCAGCGACTCACAGCGTGGCCTCTCCCCAGCGACCGGAACTGCTTTCAACTACATGCTAGGGGCGAGACGGGCATGAAAGATCCCCGGAGGCCAAAACCCCCGGGGATTCTCGTTTACGTTCAGATAACGATGACTAGTCGTTCACCTTGACTCGACGGTTCACCTCTCGAGTCGCAGAGAACTTCAGCACCGTGTAGTCGTTGACCTCGGCGTCTCCGTCGTCCTTCGCGAACTGCACACGATGCCCCTTGTGCGTCTGCGGATAGAACTTGCCGAAATTGGTGAGCGTGACCGTGTTGCCCTTGCCGACGAGGTCGAGGAGCTCGTCGATCATCGCCGTGTACGCGGTCTGTGCCGCCTGAACCGAGATGCCGCCGCGTCGTGCGAACCTCTGCACGAACTCCCGCTTGCTGACCCGATTCGTCTCGAGCGTCCTTGAAGTGCTCATGTTGTCTTCCGTCCCATGGAATGTCGCTCGTCACCGAGCACCGTGCGCTGTACCCCTACCAACCGCATCCGTGACGTGCCCCAGGCCCCGATCTCCTGCGACGACGCCGGGATCCCGCCAGTACCCCAGCCTGTGCCTTCAGAGGATAGTCGCTCTTCCTTGGTATATGCGGTGAATTCCAGAATCCTCTGCTTGTCGAGAATTCACCCCGTCGGAAGAGTCGTCGAACGCGACGCCCGCTCAGCCGCCCAGGAGAGCGCGAATCGGGTATCGCTGGTCCTCGAGGATCGCCTGCACCGCGAGGCCGGACTCGGCGTGAATGAGGATCGGAGCACGCAGGTTGATGTAGACGCCGTCTACCGAGGGGTTCGCCACGACGAACACTCGGATGTCGGAATCGTCTGCGGCGCCGATCTGCCCTCGCACTTCGGCCGGGATCGTCGGCTCGTAACCGTAGTCGCCGGAGGCCGGATCGAGGAGGAACAGCCGCACATCCGCATCCGTTGCCCGCAGCGCGTGCAGCCCCTCCGCTCCGTCGATCTGCTCGAGAGTGAACGCGGTGTGCGGGCTGAGCCCTGGCATCGGCGAAGCGAACTCGACGTCCAGCGCCGCAGTCCTCTGGTCGGTGGACGCACTCATCGCAGGAACTCCATCAGATTGGTCTGCAGCGATCGAGCGGTCACCTGCAGGGCGGACTGGAACACGAGCTCGGCCGACTGCAGCCGCACGAGCACCTCGAGGCTGTCGACGTTCTCGACCTCGGTGCGGCGGGCTTCGAGGTCGATCGACGCCGAGAGGTTCTGCGCCGAGGCGCGCTCGATCTGCACCTGACGCGCTCCTGTCGATCCTCGAGCCGCGTTGACATCCTTCAGGCGCGCATCGATGTCGCCGAGACGCGAGCCGACCTCGACGCCGCTGCGCAGATCTGCCGCGATGTCGTTAAGCAGGGCGAACGCGCTGCCGGCGCCCTCGCCGAACGCCTGCGAGCCGTCGAAATCGACGCGCACCGTCTCGTTGTCGCTGATGCGGCGGTGCACTCCGGCCCCCGCCCCGCCGTTGAAGGTGAACGTGGCGGGATCGAACGCGGATCCCGCGTCGCTCGTGCCTGCGAAGACGCTGCGGCCGAGCACCCTCGTGTTCGCCTTGGCGAGCAGCTCCGCGCTGATCGACTCGAGCTCCTGCGCGATGGATTCGCGCGCCGTCGGGCTGAGCGCCCCGGAGTTGGCTCCCTGAGCCGTGAGATCCCGTGCGCGATTGAGCAGGTCGGCGCTGGCCCCGAGAGCGGTGTCGACGGTTGTCACCCACGCCATGCCGTCGCTGAGGTTGCGAGCGAACTGGGCGACGCGCGCCTGGTCGCCGTGCACGCCGAGCGCGGTGGCCGCGGCAGCAGGGTCTTCGCTCGGCGAGCGGAAGGCGCGCTGCGAAGCCGCCTGATTCTGCAGGCGTTCGCGGTCTGCGAGGTTGGTCTGCAGCGTCCGCAGCGACTGCTGCGTCATGGTGCTGCTGGTGATACGACCGATCATGTTCACTCTCCCCAGAGTCAGCGGCCGACGAGGCCTGTGCGGTTGATCAACAGGTCCAGTGCCTCATCGACAGCGGTCAGCACACGAGCCGCTGCCTGATAGGCGGTCTGGTAGGTCAGGAGGTTGATCGTCTCCTCATCGCCGTCGACCGACGAGTTCGACTGCTGGGCGGTGACCGCCGCGACAGCTCCCATGTCGGCGATGTCGGCGCGCTGCAGGTCGCCTGCGACGGATACCGCGAACCCCGTGACGAAGGTCGACCAGGTCTTGGTGGGCCCTGTCGCCGATGAGCTGAGCGCGCTGATGCGGTCGGCGATCGTCGTGTCCTTGGCGCCGGCACCCGGAGCCGCCAAGGCGAGCTGGTCGAGACCGGTCGGAACCACGCTGAGGCCGAGAGCGGCCGGACCGGCACCGTTGAGCGCGAAGAAGTCGCCCCCGGCAGCGCCGGAAGACGTGACTCCCGTGCGGTGCACGTCGTTCACGGCGGTCGCCAGCGCGGTCGCCGTCTCGTTGTAGGCCGCCGCGACGCCCGCGAGGGTGCCACCGTCGGATGCGGGGGCGAGCGCGCTGATCGTGCCGCCGACGATGCCGCCCGTGATCGGCACTGCCAGCCCCGGTCGATCGGCCCACGCGACGGTGATCCGACCGGCGTCGGCGATGTCACGCGGCCCGCTCGCGACGAGCGCTCGGCTGCTGTCGCCCGAGACGAGCGCGTTGCCGTCGACGCGAAGAGTGAGTGTTCCGTCCGCCTCGACATTGCCCTTGGCACCGACCGCGGTCGAGAGCTGCTGGGCGAGGACGTTGCGCTGGTCGATCAGCTCGTTGGCGGTGCGGCCGGACTGCAGCGCGTCCCTGATCTGACCGTTGAGTGAGGCCACCTGACCCGCGACGGCATTGACGTCGGCGAGCTGACTGTCGACCTGTCCGCGCATGTCGCTCCACTGCCCGGCGATCGTCTGATAGCCCGCGGCGATCTGACCGATGAGCACGTTCGCGTTCGTGAGCACGACCTGCGCCGCGGCCGGGTCCGGCGTGTTGGCGAGGTCGGACCAGCCGGCCCAGAAGCGATCGAGGTTCGCCGCGAGACCGTCCTTGGTCGGTTCGGCCATCACGCCTTCGGCGCTGCTGGCGGCCGTCGCGCGAGCGCTCCAGAAGCCCGACGTCGACAGCGCGTCTCGCACGCGAGCGTCGAGGATGTCGTCGCCCAGCCGCGCGATCCCGGTCACGCCGACACCGCCGCCGATGCCGAGCCCCGACGGCCAGAGTCCCGTCTGCCCCGGCGCTGAGAACGAGGTCTGCTCCACACGCTGGCGGGTGTAGCCGGGGGTGGCCTGATTGGCGATGTTCTGGCCGGTCACTGTCATCCCCGCGCGTGCCGCGGAGAGCGCGGATTCGGCGAGGCGGAGTCCTGCGAATGAAGACATGTCTACTTCACACCCTTGTGTCGAGGAGTCGGGCGTCGCCGCCGCGGACGACATCGCCGTGCGTGTCGTACTCGCCGGTCGGAACGCCGAGACCTGCGATCGTCTCCTGAGTCACACGGATCGCCGTGCGCAGACGCTGCTCGTTGACCTTCTTCATATCGCCGATCTCGTCGGCGAGAGTCGTCATGGCGTCCAGGTGGCCCGAGAGGATCTCGCGCCAGGCATCGGTCGGCGCGGCCTCGATCAGATCACGCAGCGTCGTCGCCTCCGGCACGCCCCATTCGTCAGCCACCGCGATGACCAGCGTGTCACGCGAGAGGGCGACGGTGGGCATGGCCGCGAGAACCCGCTCGATCTCGTTCGCCGCATGGTGGATCCAACGGTTGCGTCCGGTCGCGAGCAGCATCTGCTGCTCGTCGAGCTTGAAGAGCAGGACCTCGAGAAGGTCGCGCTCTCGCATCAGTTGCATGCTCAGGTCGTGAGCGGCCACGATTCGTCACCTCGTCATGTCGCGGTTTCCGTGACGGGATCGCCCGTCACATTCACGACTATCGCGACAAGGAGCGAGCCAGTAACTCGGAGTGCAGGGAGATGACGCTCCGGGCGCCGGTTCAGGGGGCGGGGGTCGTTCGCCCCAAGGCGCTGAGGAGAGCCGATTCCGCGGACTCGTCAGATGACGTCTGGACGGCTTCCTGGTTCGCATCACTGACAGCGAGGACGATCTCGGCCCGATTGATGCGCTTGTCCCGAGGAGCATCGATGCCGACGCGGACGCCGCTGGGCGTCACTGCGAGAATGGTGACGGTGATGTCGTCACCTATCACGATGCTCTCGTTGGCGCGTCTCGTGAGTACCAGCATGCGTCGTCTGCCTTCCATGGCGTGAGCGCCGATGCGCCCTCTGCTCACAAACGTATCGCACTCAGCTCATAAATGAGCAGATTCGGCGCTAGACCGCTGCGCTCGGCAGAGCCGACTGCGTCATGCGCACCACCCCCACCACATCGGTCGCGAGTGCGCCTGCCGCAGCCTCGTCGTACGACAGCACGGGGAGGCCGCTGACCTGCGACGACACCATGCGCCGCACAGCCTGACGCAGAGATGGAGCGCACACGAGCACCGGTTCCGGACCCACCTGGTCGAGCTCGGCGACGGTGCGCCGCACGTTCTCGAGCACCTGCATGGTCGACTCCGGCGTCAGCACGATCTGCGGATGACCGTCGACGACGCGCATCCCCTCGAGCATCTGCTGTTCGAGCATCGGCTCGAACATGACGACCCGGATCCGCCCGTTCTCGGCGAAGCGCGAGGCGATCGCCGGTCCGAGTGCCGCCCTCGCCGCGTCGATCAGCCCCGCGGTCTCGGTCGAGGCCTTGCCTCGAAGGGCGAGCGCCTCGTAGATGCGGGCGAGATCGTTGATCGGCACCCGCTCGGCGAGAAGCCCCGCCAGGACGCGCTGGATCGCGGCGAGCGACAGCACGGCCGGTGTGAGCTCCTCGACCGTCGCGGGGCTGGACTGCTTCAGGTGCTCGGTCAGCTGGCGCACGTCTTCGAGGGAGAGCAGCCGATCGGCCTGACTCTGCACGATGTCCGAGAGGTGGGTGATGATCACGCTGGCCCGATCGATCACCGTCGCACCCGCCATGTCGGCTGCGTGCGACATCTCGGCGGGAACCCACTTGCCCTCGAGGCCGAACACGGGGTCGACCACGGCCGTGCCGGGAAGCTGCTCGAGACCCGTGCCGATCGCGAGCACGTGTCCGCGCGGCACCGATCCGCGCCCGGCCTCGACTCCGGCGATCAGGATCGAGTAGGTCTGTGCCGGCAGATCGATGTTGTCACGCGTGCGCACCGGCGGCATGAGGATGCCGATGTCGAGAGCGAGTTTGCGACGAAGGGACTTCACCCGGGTGAGCAGATCCCCTGCTCCCCCCGACGCCAGGTCGACGATGTCCGGAGACAGCGAGATCTCCAGGGCATGCACGCGCATCCTGTCCATGAGCTCTTCCGGCCCCTCGGCGCCGGCGTCGACGGCCTCCTGCTGCAGCGCATCGGCCTCGAGTGCGGCATTGCGGTCCTCGTTCGCCTTGACGCGGGACGCTGCGAACAGCAGCACCGCCCCGATCGCCAGGAAGATCACCAGAGGCATCCCGGGGATGAAGCCCATGGCGATGGCCGCGAGGCCGGTGATCACGAGGGCGTTGCGCGACTGCATGAGCTGGCGACCGGCAGCCTGACCCATCTCGGATTCGGCGTTCTCGCGAGTCACGATCATGCCGGTCGACACGGCCATCAGCAGCGCGGGGATCTGGGTGACCAGACCGTCGCCGATCGTCAGGATGCTGTAGGTCTCGAGCGCGTCGCCGACCTCCATGCCGTGCTGCACCATGCCGATGATGATGCCGCCGACGAAGTTGATGACGACGATCACGATTCCCGCGATCGCGTCACCCTTGACGAACTTCGACGCACCGTCCATCGCGCCGTAGAAGTCGGCCTCCGCAGCCACCTCGGCGCGCCGCTTGCGCGCCTCGGCGTCGGTGATCAGTCCGGCGTTCAGATCGGCGTCGATCGCCATCTGCTTGCCCGGCATGGCATCGAGGGTGAATCGGGCTCCGACCTCGGCGACACGCTCTGCACCCTTGGTGACGACGACGAACTGGATGACGGTGAGGATGAGGAAGATCACCGCGCCGATCACGAGGGACCCGCTGATCGTGATCTGCCCGAATGCCTGGATCACCTGGCCCGCATGCGCCTCGCTGAGCACGAGGCGCGTGGACGCGACGTTCAGACCGAGCCGGAAGAGCGTCGCGACGAGCAGCAGGCTGGGGAAGACCGAGAAGTCGAGCGGCTTCTTGATGAACATCGCGGTGAGAAGGATCAGCAGCGCGAACGAGATGTTCAGCACGATGAGGACGTCGAGGAGTCCGGTCGGGATGGGCACGATGAGCAGGAGGATGATGCCCACCACCCCGACGGGCACCGTCGCCTTGGACAACAGCTGACCGATCATGCGTCTCGCCTTCTCATGCTCTCTCCTCGTTCTGATCGCGACCCCGGCTCAGAGGCCGCGGTCCCTGGTGTTCGCGAAGGGCATCGTGTGCGTCCCCCTGGCCGACCCGCGGCGCTTGAGATGCTCGATGAAGGCGAGCACCTGGGCGACGGCGGTGTAGAGCTCTTCCGGGATCTCCCGCCCGATCTCGCAGGCGGAATGCAGTGCACGCGCGAGCGGGATGTCCTTGATCATCGGCACGCCGGCCTCCTCCGCCCTCTCGCGGATCTTCTGCGCGACGATCCCCGCCCCCTTCGCCACGACCCGAGGGGCCGATTTGCCCGGCTCGTACCGCAGCGCGACCGCGACGTGCGTGGGGTTCACGAGAACGACATCGCTCTCGCCGACCGCGGCGATCATGCGATTGCGGCTCATGGCGAGCTGGCGCGAACGGCGCTGGGACCGCACGAGCGGGTCGCCCTCACTCTTCTTGTGCTCGTCCTTGGCTTCGTTCTTCGTCATGTGGGTGTGCTTGCGATTGCGTCGCATCACCACGGCCACGTCGATCGCGGCCAGCAGGATGCCCACGGCGACGGCGACCTGCAGCAGCGCGACCGCTCCCCCGGCCGCCTGCTCGAGCAGCCAGGTGATGTTGTGACTGCCGCTGGCCATGAGCACAGGCACGAGCCCTGAGACGACGATCCAGAGCGCGAGCCCGATCGCCACCGTCTTCAGCAGCGCCTTGGCGCCCTCCCAGAGCGCCTGCTGCCCGAACACCCGCTTCATCCCGGACACGATGTTGAACTGCTCGGTGCGCATCGTCACGCCCCGCAGATGTATGCCGCCCTGAGCGACAGCGGTGGCCGTCGTCGCGAGGAGTACGACCACCAGCATCGGCAGCAGGATGCCGCCGAGCGATGCGATCGCCGAGCCGAGCACGTCCAGAGCCGCCTCGTCGGTGGGGTTCATCGCGACGGGTGTCACGGCGAGGAAGAGCTCGGTGACCACCTGCGTGCCCGAGGCGATCGTCGGCACCATCATCACGGCGGCGGCCGCGATGCAGACCCAGGCGGTGAAGTCCTGGCTGCGGCCGATCTGCCCCTTCTTCCGTGCCTCCTTCAGGCGACGCTCGGTCGCCTTCTCGGAGCGTTCGCCGCTGTCGGACTCGCTCATCGCGTCACCCCCAGAAGCAGCCTCGCGGCCTCCTCCGCGATGGCCGCGACCACGCTGGGCAGCGCCGCGTAGACGAACCCGACGAGCAGCAGGGTGAGGCCGATCTTGATCGGGAAGCCCATCGCGAACGCGTTCAGGGCCGGCGCGACGCGGCTGACCAGTCCGAGCCCGACGTCTGCGAGGAAGAGCACGATGAGCAGCGGGCCGGCGATCTGCACGGCGCTGAGCATCATCTGCCCGGCAGCGCCCACGAGTGCCTCCGCCGGTTTCGCGAGATCGATCATCCCGGTGACCGGCACCGCGTCGAACGATCGGAACAGACCTCCGAGCACGAGCTGGTATCCGTCCGAGGCGAACAGCAGCATGATCGCGGTCATCTGGAACAGCCGGGTGAACTGCGCGCCGTTGATCGCCATGCCGGGGTCGAACGCCTGCGCCAGCTGGAACCCGCCGAAGGTGTCGACGAGATGACCGGCGCCCTGGATCGCGCTGAAGAGCACCATCACGAGAAAACCGAGGAGCGCGCCTGTCAGGGCCTGCCCCGCCAGGGCGAGCATGAAGGCTCCGGTGTCGAGGCGCTCATACCCCGCTGTCACCACCGGCGACACCGCGAGAGCGAGACCCACGCCGAGCATCGCGCGGACCCGCATCGGGATCGTGCCGTGGCTGAAGGGCGGAGCCAGCACCAGGAAGGCCGTGATCCGCACGCAGGCGAGGGAGGTCGCCTCCAGCCACGTGAAGTCGATGGGGATGTTCATCAGCCGCCGTTCAGCAGCGACGGGATCCGCGCGAACATCTCGTTCGTGAAGGCGATCATCTCGGCGATCATCCAGTGCCCGGTCACGAGCAGGGCGATGCCGACCGCGACGAGCTTCGGCACGAACGAGATCGTCATCTCCTGCACCTGGGTGATGGACTGCAGCAGCGAGATCGCGAATCCCACCACGAGGGCGGTGATGAGCAGGGGTGCGCAGAGTTTCGCCCCCACGATCAGCGCCGCCTGCCCGATGTCGATGACAGCCTCGGGGTTCATCAGCCACCCCCGTTGTACGACTGGACGAGCGCGGTGATGACCATGCCCCAGCCGTCGATGAGCAGGAACAGGAGGATCTTGAACGGCAGCGAGATCATGACCGGCGGCAGCATCATCATGCCCATCGACATCAGCGCGCTGGCGACGACGAGGTCGATCACGAGGAAGGGGACGAAGATGATGAACCCGATCAGGAAGGCCGCGCGCAGTTCGCTGATCATGAATGCCGGCACCAGGGTCTGCAGCGGGATGCTGGCGGCGTCCGCGGGATTCTCCATCTGCGCCGCCCGGTGCATGAGCGCGATGTCCTCTTCGCGGGTGTAGGTGAGCATCCATTGGCGCAGCGGCTCCTGCGCGAGCTCGAAGGCCCTGCCGAAGTCGATCTGACCGTCGGTGAACGGCGCGACCGCGACGACATTGATGTCGGTGAGCACCGGCCACATGATGAACAGCGTCAGGAACAGGCTGAGCCCGGCGAGCACCTGGTTCGGCGGGATCGACGGCAGCGAGAGCGCATTGCGGGTGAGGGCGAGCACGACGAAGATCTTGGTGAAGCTCGACATCATCAGCAGCAGGGCCGGGGCGACGCTGAGCACGGTGATGCCCAGCAGCGTCATGATGCTGTCGGACGGCGCCCCGTTGATGCCGTTGATCGTCACGCCGTCGCCATCACCGTCGCCGATCTGCGCCGGAAGCAGCGCGGCCGCATGTGCACCGGCAGCCTGCAGCAGCACCAGCGCCGTGGCGACGACCAATGCGCCACCGAGAATCACCCACACGCGACGCGGCAGTCGCGGTGCGCGCGCAGACGGCGACGCGGCGACTGCGGCGGGTACGGGCACGGCGGCACTCCGAAGATGGGTGACGTGGCCGATCCGTAGCCAGGGGGTCGAGCGATCCGTGCTCGCAGTCGACTATCGCGACACGACGCGGTGCTCGTAACCGCGACCCGCAACGGGCTGAATGCCGTCAGGCGACGGAGCGCAGCGCGCGGTCGACGATGTCGTCAGGCATCTCGGAGACAGCGGGCAGCTTCTCCTGCGCGACGATCTCCTCCGCCAGCGGAGGAGCCTCCTGTGTGTCGACGACGTTGATCCCGTGCTCGGTCACGCCGAGCACGTAGCGGATACCGCCGAACTCGGCCACCACGAGCTGCGCCTTGCCTCCGATGCCCGACCGGGCCACCACGGTGATCTTCTCCGGCCGTGTGCGCGGGGCTGCCGCCGGACGCGAGGGCACGAGCTCCGACAGCTTGGCGAGCTTCTTCGGCATCAGTCCGGCCAGCGGGCTCATCCCCTTGGCCTGCGACTTCTGCAGGCGACGGCTAAGGAAGAGCAGCAGGCCGAGCACCGCTCCGAGCGCCACGATCGCACGGAGTGCGACGAGGATGTCGTCCATAATCAGACCGTCTCTGCGCCGTCGAGGATGCGCTCGACCCGGATCGCGAAGTCGCCCTCCGCGACCACGACGGTGCCGTGCCCGATCAGGCGACCGTTCAGTTTGATGTCAGCGGGAGACCCCGCGGCACGGTCGAGCTCGACCACACGCCCCGGCTCGAGCGAGAGCACGTCACGCACCGGCATCCGCGTTCGTCCGATCTCGACAACGAGCTCCATCTCGACGCCCGCGATGCGGTTCAATCGCTGAGGTCCCGCTGCCGCGGCAGACCTGGCTCCGTCGATGCGCACTGCTGCGCGCGCGACGACGCTGCCGTCGGCGTCGACCATGTCGAACACCTGAGTACCCGCATCGGTGAAGACGTCGGCGGCTGCGACCACCGCTCCGTCGCCGAGCGAGCCGCTGCCGAGCACGGCGGTGGCCGCCTCGAAGATCGGATGCAGTCGATCGGCCAGCGGTGCGTTCTTCGAGCCGTCCTCGAGCTGCGACGGATCGACGACCTGGATCGCGATGCGCGCGCCGGGACTTCCGGTGAAGGTGACGACGACCGCTTCACCCGACGCACCGGGGTCGGTCGAGGGGGCCGGGATCACGGGGTAGCCGAACGGCAGCTTGCCGGCGATCGCCGCGGCGATGGCGGTTTCGTGGAAGGTGCTCATCAGTGGGTCTCCTCATGGGTGGTCGTGATCTTGCAGGTGAGGCGCGAGCCCCTGCTGCCGGGTGTGGCGAGGGCGATCCGGGTCTGTCCCGCCATGAGCTCGTACGGCCGGGTCTCAGGGTGCGGCAGGCGTAGCAGGTCGCCCGGTGCGAGGTCGAGGATCTCGCCGGTGCCGATCGTGATGGGGGCGAGACGCAGCGTCAGCTCCAACGGGGTGCTGCGCACCTGCTCGAGGGTGTGATCCGGCGTATGAGCGGAGCCGGCATCCGATTCCGTCGCTGCGAGACGGTCGACCACTGCGGACGCGGGCAGCATGACGGTCGCCGTCGACTCCGAGTCCCCCAGCCGCATGGTGTAGCGGGCGACGATCACCGCGGCCGTGGCGGAGATGACCTGCATGTACTGGGGGTTGTAGTGCACCGCGCTGAATCTCGGAGCCCCGGGAAGCAGGGTGCCGAGGCTGGCGTGAAGGTGCTCGAACGTGCCCTCCATCAGGTTGCGGACGAGAGCGAGCTCGATCGGCGTGAAGGTGCGGGCTGCGGGAAGCGACGTGCTCCTGCCACCCATCATCTGCACGACCCAGAGCAGGGCGCTGTCGAGGCCGAACTGCACGACGCACGGCTCATCGCGATCGGCGAACGACCCCGCGACCATGGCTGTCGTGCCGGGGAGCGTATCGGAGTACTCCTCGTACGACACCAGGTCGACGCTCTCGAGCGCCAGGTGCGCCCGCACCCGGATCTTGTCCGTCAGCTGCGACGACCACAGCCGGGCGAACGACTCGAACGACGCCTCGAGGTGCCGGGTGCTCTCGCGGCCGAGCTGGGCCGGGCGTCCGAAATCGTATGCCGGGTAGCGCACGGCGGGGTCATCGAGCACGGCGGATGCGGTCATGACGGTCTCCTCGACGGTGGTGTTCACGTGAGTGCTCATTCGTTCGCGGCAGCCGCGAGCGCGGGGATCAGCGCTCTCACCTGCTCTTCCTCGTTCGACTCGACGACGATGTCGACTCTGCGGTTGCTGGCGAGTGCCTGGGGGCTGTCGCCGGGCACGATGGGTCGAGTGTCGGAGAACGCGGTCGCCTTCACGCGTGGCCCGCCCAGGCCCTCATGCTCGACGAGGAATCGAGCCACCTGGGTCGCGCGCCCTCCCGAGAGCTCCCAGTTGGTCGGAAAGGGGGCGGCCGACACTCTGTGGTCGGCGTGTCCCTCGACGCTGACCGGGTTGTCGACCGTGGCCAGCACGTCGCCGATGTTGTCGAGCACAGCATCCGCCTTGGCCGAGAGATCGGTGCTGTTGTCGGCGAAGAAGGTCTCGGCGCCGACGAGCCCGACCTGGAGTCCCCGATCGTCGATCACGAACTGCACGGTGTCCTGCAATCCCTGGGCTGCCAGCGATGTGCTCATGCGATCACGCAGGCCCACGAGCGTCTCGAACTCGGTTTCCGCACGGGCGGCGAGGTCGACCACGCCGTCGTCGTCCTGCAGCTCGGGCGGCACGATCATGCCCTCTGCCGTGTCGGCGCCGCCCTCGGTGCTCTCCTGCCCGAAACCCGTCGCCAGGCTGTTCGCGAGCATCTCGAACTTCGTCTTGTCGACGTTCGACACCGCGAACAGCACGATGAAGAGGCACATCAGCACGGTCACCATATCGGCGTACGAGACGGCCCAGCGCTCGTCCGGCTCGTCGTGCGAGTCATCCTCATGCCCGCGACCGCGAGCCCGACGGGCTGTGCTCACTGGACGCCCTCTGCCGGCTCCGGCTCACGCTTCTGCTTGCCGGGATTCGGCTTCACGGTCGACAGCGCCTCGAGGCGCTCCTGCAGGAGGTGGGGCGCACTGCCGGCCTGGATCGCGAGCATCGCCTCGGAGACGAGGGTCATCCTCTCGAGCTCGACGGCCCCGATCCTGCCCAGTCGGCCGGCGATCGGGTTCCAGATGAAGTTGGCAGAGAGCAGGCCCCAGAGCGTCGCGACGAAGGCCGCGGCGATCATCGGACCGAGGTGGTCGGGTTCGTCGAGCTTCTCGAGCACGTGGGTCAGCGACACGACCGTGCCGACGATGCCGATGGTCGGCGCATATCCGCCCAAGGAACCGAAGAACTTCGATGCGATACGGCTCCGCGACGATGCGGCGGCGATCTCGTCGTCCATCACCATGCGCAGATCCTCCGCATCGGTTCCGTCCGCGAGCGCCTGGAGCGCCTGCCTCGTGAAGTCGTCCGGTGCGCTGTCGAGCTCCTGCTCGAGCGCGAGCAGACCCTCACCGCGCGCCTTCTCGGCGTAGCCCACGAGGAACGGGATGACCGCCTCCGGCGTCGACTTCGGTCCGCGGACCATGCGGCCCAGGCTCTTCGCCGCGAGGACCGTGTCCCGCAGAGTGTGACTGGCGATGCCCACGCCGATCGTCGACCCGAGCACGAGGATCATCGGCGCGGGAATGAGCAGAGCCTCGAAGCTCGCGCCCTCCATCGTGATCATGGCGACCAGAGCGCCGAACGCCAGGATGACGCCGATGATGAATGCGGGATCCACGGTCACGCCCCCGTCTGCGAGGTCAGAGCGTGGGCCGCACCGAGGACGCGCGCACGGTAGGCGACGATCAGGTCGATCACGACGTCCAGGTCCTCCACGACCACGTACACGCGATCGTCGACCATGTGCAGCGTCGTGTCCGGTGACGCCTGGATACGCTCGATCAGGTCGGGGTTCACCGCGAACCGGGTGCGGTCGAGGCGGGTGACGATGATCATCGGGTGAGGTCTCCGGGCTTCGGACGAGAGGGGGAAGTCTGCGCCGACTATCGCGACGCGGCCCTCCCCCGGTAACCGGTCGGCCGGTCCACTCGTGACGGCCTCCGCGTCAGCGGAACGGAGGGAAGTGCGTGATCGGCAGACGGCGGACAGCCTCGCGAGACTCACGGTGGTTTCGCATCACCGTGTCATCGACGGGTCTCGTCGGCTCCTGGGCGCCGACCGGGTGCTTCGCGATCGCGCTCGCACGCGTTTCGGTACTGCCGTCGGACCTGTCGATGAACCGGCGTCCCGAGACTGAGGTGGGCTCGATGCAGACGTAGTTGTACTTCGCCGTCGGGCTCTGGGACGCCAAGAACTTGACACCCGAATCGTGGATCTCCCGGTCACTGTCGAGGCGCCGCAACCCACCATGGACGACCACGCTCCACTGGAACCCCGATTCCTCGCCGTCGATCTCCAAGGCGACCACCGGATGAAGGATGATCGCTGCGAGCTTCGAACCCGGCGCAGATCGGAAGTAGATCGATCCGTCATAGACGGTGTAGTTCAGGGGGAAGATGTCCGGGGCGCCGTCTCGTCCGGTGATGGCGAGGCGTCCGAAGGACTCGGCCCCGATGTGGCGCCAGCACTCCTCCGTCGGCAGATTCTCGACACCGACGGATGCCTCGACATCAGTCGTGCCCGGGCGTGATTCGGATCCAGCAGTCATGCTCACGTCCGGTCGGCCCTCGTCGCTCGGTGAAATCATGGTTCGTCCTTTCGTTGCTTCCATTCGATACCGACTGCTGACGCACCGGCAGGGCCGAAGGCCCCGCCGAAGCCATCCGTGACGGTGGTGACGGCGGAACGAGTCTTCTCGCGCTCGAGGGTGACGAGTCCGGTGGGTGGACCTCCCAGTGCGCGGAGGGCATAGAGGATCGTCGCGAGGTCGACCGCCTCCTGGACGAGAGCACCCGCGACCGCCGGGATGACCCCCGTCATCGCGATGAGCATGAGCCCCACGCTCAACCCGATGCCGATCCAGATCGCGGTGAGCGCCACCCGCAGTGTGTGTCGTCCGATGGCGACCGCATCGACGACCTTCGTCAACGAATCGACGAGGATGACGACGTCAGCAGCGTCGCCCGCGGCCGTCGCCCCTCGCGCTCCCATCGCGACACCGATGTCGGCGGCCGCCAGCACGGGCGCGTCATTGACTCCGTCGCCGACCATCATCATCGGTCTCGGACGGAGGTCGGCGGCGAGCCTGACCTTCTCGGGCGGGAGGACCTCGGCGTGGACATCGTCGATCCCCACCTCGCCCGCGACGGACTCCGCGGTCGATCGAGCGTCTCCGGTCAGCATCATGATGCGCTCGATGCCGTGAGCGCGGAGCCAGGACACGACCGCGGGCGACTCCGGTCGCGGCGCATCCGCGAGGATGAGGACGCCTCCGAACCGACCGTCGATCGCCACGTAGGCCGCGGCTTCACCCGTCCCGAGGGTCGCGCGCACCGTGTCGGGGGCGAGCGACGTGACGTATGCCGGCTTGCCGACGACGATGGTGCGACCGTCGATGACCGCCACCACCCCGTTGGTCGCGACCTCGCTCGCGTCGTCGGAGCGATGCAGAGCGAGCCCACGTTCGGCAGCGGCGCGGCGGATTCCGTCGGCGAGCACATGTGACGAGTACTGCTCGGCGGATGCCGCGAGCATCAGCAGCTCGTCTGCATCGATCCCGGCGGCTGGGCGCACATCGACGAGGTCGGGTCGCCCCTGTGTGAGAGTGCCCGTCTTGTCGAAGGCCGCGGACCGCACCCGAGCCAGCTGCTCGATCACGGCACCGCCCTTCATGATCGCTCCGGTCTTGGCCGCCCGGGAGAGCCCGCCGAGGAATGCGACGGGAGCCGCGATGAGGAGAGGACACGGGGTTGCGAGCACGAGCACCTCGGCGAATCGCGTCGAGTCACCCGAGATCGCCCACGCGGTGCCGGCCAGCACGAGAGCGACTGCGGTGAACGGAATCGCGAAACGATCCGCGAGACGCACGACCGGGGCGTGCGAATCTTCGGCTGCATGCACGAGCGCCACGATCTGCTGGTACTGACTGTCGACGCTCGAGCGCAGTGCGCGGATCCGAACGGCCCGTGCTCCGTTGATCGCTCCGGACAGCACCTCTCCCCCGGCATCGCGAGCCACCGGCATGCTCTCGCCGGTCAGCGACGATTCGTCGAACTCCCCCGACTCCGAAAGCAGCACGCCGTCGATCGGCACGATCTCGGCCGGACGCACCAGTAGCGTGTCGCCGACCGACACGCTGTCGACCGCGACATCCCGCACCTCCTCCGAGTCCGGTGCCAGCGGATGCACGAGGACATGGGCGATGCGCGGAGACCGATCGAGCAGGGCCGAGAGGTCCCTTTTCGCGCGGCGTCCGGCGAAGTGCTCCAGCGCTTCACCGCCCGCGAGCATCAGGACGATGATGAGCGCCGCGATGTACTCCCCCACCGCAAGCGTGGCGACCATCGCCACGACCGCGAGGATGTCGAGCCCGACGTGCCCGCGAAGCACATCCCGCACCATTCCGATGAGCGTCCAGACGATGAACGCGCCGACATAGGCAGTGGCGATCCATCGTCCGACGGCGTCCATGCCGACGATGTGCAGAGTGAGCACCCCCGCGAGAACCACGGTCGTGATGATGATCACGGGGTACCGCCGGACGAAGCGCATGGCCTCAGTTTCTCGCCCACCCGACCCCAGCGCCAGGGGTTCTGCTTCGCCCTTCGCTTCGCGCGAGCGCGCATCCCCGGGTCGCCGGGGCGTTGCGCACGGAACCCCGGCGCCGTGATCCGGCGCCGGGTCCGTCAGTATCAGCGCTTCAGCTGGGTGAGCTCCTGAAGGACCTCGTCGCTCGTCGTGATGATGCGCGCGTTGGCCTGGAAGCCGCGCTGCGCGACGATCAGGTTGGTGAACTCCTGCGAGAGGTCGACGTTGCTCATCTCCAGCGCACCCGAGACGAGGTTGCCGAACCCGGCCTGTCCCGGCTCGCCCATGCGCACGGCCCCGGAGTTGACGGATGCCCGGTATGCCGTTCCGCCGGCCTTCTCGAGCCCCTCGGGGTTGGCGAACGTCGCCATGGCGATCTTGCCGAGCGTCTGGGTCGCACCGTTGCTGAACGTGCCGACGATGGATCCGTCACCGGTGATGCTGTACGACTTCAACGTGCCGGCGGCCGACCCGTCCTGCTCGGACACGGCGACCGTCGACAGTTCGGCGTAGCCCGTGACCGAACCGAGGTCGACGCTCACAGCGCCGGCGGTGAGTGTGAGGCCCGCTCCGGTCTGCTTGCCGTCGGTGAAGGCCAGCGACCCGGTCGCACCGCTCGCAGGTTCGGTGACGTCCCATCCGGTCGCCGTCTTCGTGAAGGTCAGGCTGAGCGTCGACGGCGTGCCCTGCGCGTCGTAAACGGTGACGTCGCGCACCAGCTCATCGCCGGTCGCGGCCGTCGAGGGAAGGTTGCCGGTGACGGTCGCCGCGGTCGTCGCCTTCGCGGGCGACACCGCATCGAGCGGGAGCACGATGTTGCCCGTCGCCTGGCCGGTGTTGACCACGCCGTCCTGGGCGGACCAGCCCTGCACCACCGAGCCGTCGGCGGTGACCATCTTGCCCGTGGGGTCGAACGAGAATCCGCCCGCGCGGGTGTACAGCGTCTCGCCACCCGACCGGACGGCGAAGAATCCATCACCCGAGATCATCAGGTCGCCTCCTCGGCCGGTCGCCTGCGCCGAGCCCTGCGCGAAGTTGGTGCGCACGCCGGCGACCTGCACGCCGAGACCGACCTGGGCGGGGTTGCGACCACCGACCTCGTCGTCGGGGATGCCGGGGTTGCCGATGAGCTGCGACAGCGAATCCTGGAACAGCACGGACGAGCCCTTAAACCCGGCCGTGTTGACGTTCGCGATGTTGTTGCCGGTGACGTCGAGCATGGTCTGGTGCGAGCGGAGGCCGGAGATTCCGGAGTAGAGCGAGCGGAGCATGGGGTTCTCTCTTCCTGGGGTGAGACGGAGATCAGACTGCGGCGGGGGTGGGCGCAGCGGGGGTGGTCGGTGCCGGGGTGGTCGGCGCGGGGGTGGTCGGAGCGGTGGTGACACCCGTGATGACGTCGAGCGCGACGGTCTTGTCGCCGATGGTCACCTGCGGGACGGGGCCGTCGAACGAGACCTTGGTCACGACGCCCGAGACGGTCTTCCCGTCGGCATCCTTGTAGCTCGCCTCCTGGCCGATGAGGGCGCTCGCCGCCTGACGCATGTTCAGGGCGAACGCCTCGGCGCCGCTGTCGGCGAGTGCCGTCAGCTGCTCCATCATGGCGAGCTGGGTGGTCTGCGAGATCATCTCGTTGGTATCCATCGGGCTCGACGGATCCTGGTGCGTCAGCTGGGTGACCAGGAGTTTGAGGAACACCTCTCCGTCGAGCACCTGCTTGCGGGCTGCGGGGTCGGTGGTGCCTCCCGTGTGGATCGAGCTCGGGGCGCTCACGGCGTCGACAGTCATTCGGTCGTCCTCTCAGGCGAAGATGTCGAGCCCCGCGCCGGAGGTGGCAGAGGGCGTGGTCTGGATGGGGTGGGGAAGATCGGGGGCCTGCTCGACTCCGCGGCGGTGCGCGGGTCGGCCGCGGCTCGCATCGCGATCGCCTGCCCCCTGTCCTGTCGGTGCGTCGCCCGCAGCCTGCTGACCTCGGTCGCCGGAGGCTGAGGCATCCGCGGACGTGCCGTGGTTGACGCTCAGAGTGGCATGCGGCATCACCGCGGCGAGATCACGGCGCAGCTCGACGAGCATGGTGCGCAGCACGTCGCGCCCGGCATCGGTCGCACCGCTGAGCTCGACCTGCACGTCTCCGGATGCCGTGATGTGCGCGCGCACCGTGACGGGGCCGAGACTGTCGGGGTTCACCGTCATCGTGAGCTGGTGGGTGCCCATCGGACGCTGGGCGATGCTCACGACCACCGGTGCGACCTGGGCGGCCACCGCACGATTCGCCGTGGTGGCGGCATCGGGCGACGGCGCAGGGGTGACCGTCGCGACGGAGGGAGCGACCGGCGCGAGCGGGGCCGTCGCGGCCACGGGCTGTGCCCCCTGCGGCTGGTCTCCCGTGTCGCTCGCCATCTGCTGCTCCGCAGAGCCGCCGACCCCGAGTGCGGGGACGCCGACCACGGACGGCAGCGCATTCAGGGGCTGCCGAGAAAGCGGCTCGGGCCGAAGCGCGGCCGCGGTCAGATCGGACGGCAAGGGATCGGCACTGCCGTGGGCTGGCTCCTGAGAAGTCGCCGCTGTGTGAGCACCGACCTCTCGAACCGCGCCCTCGGGTCTGCCCTGCTGCGTCCGGACTTCACCACGCTCACCGACGACGGCTGTCGCGCTCACCGAAGCCGCCGGCGAAGCGGGCCCAGACGCCGGAGTCGAAGTCGGAGGCGACGAAAGCACCGTCTCGGAAGCCCGAGCCGTCTGCAGCGCCGAGTCGGCATCAGCCGGAGCTGCATCTGCTGCATCCGTCGCGACGGCTGCGCTCGCCGGTTCTGCAGGAGTCACCTGGGCCGTGCCAGGCATCGTCTCGGCCATCGCTTCCGGAGCCGTCGCAGCCGGAACCGTGATCTCGGACGTCGTCGCAAGCGGGGCCGTCGCCTGGGGCGTCGTCGCGGAGGGGTCTGGGGTCACCGGAGCCGACCATGCGACCAGGTGAGTCATGGCCGCGATCGCCGCCTGTGGGTCGATCGTGCGGTCTGGTGCCGCTGACGCCACCGCCGTCGGCCCGCTCTGCCGGGCAGGGGCGAGCATCGCCGTGCCCGGGTCCGTCGCTTCGTCGAGCGTCCGACCTGCTGCGGTGAGGGCATCTCCGAACAGCGCACCGGAGTCGGCCGATGCTCGACCCCCGGTGTCCGCCTCGCCGGAACCGGAACTCGCACCGGCACCGGGGATGGTCGCGAGCAGTCCCACCGCGGTCATCCGAGCATCTCCATGATCTTCTGCATCGACGGAGTCGATCCGCCTGCACCCGAGGCGTTCGCCGAGAACAGGGTCTGGAGCGCCGCGATGACGTCGGCGTTCTCTCCGCCGGACGCACCGGTGGCAGCCGACGCCGCAGCGGACTCGGTGGCCGGCGTGGTCGGCGTGGTCTCGGTGGCCGAGGCCGCCTTGGCCGCCTCCAGCACCCCGGCGAACGTCGTCGAGCTGGCCGCCGACGTCTCAGCGGTCGCCTCGGTCGCCGCCGCCGCTGCAGCCGCACGCCCCACCGGATCCAACGACACGATCTGGGTCTCGATCGCGTCGACGCGGGCGATCACCGCTGCGAGCCCGGTCACGCCGCGCTCCCCTCACGTCGTGAGGTGCGCACGACGGCGATCTCATCGAGCGCGGTCTGCTCGGCCGCGAGCTCGGCTTTGGCGGTCTCGACGCGGTGGGTGGTCTCGAGACGCTCGAGCCCTTTCAGATCGCGTCGCGCTTCGACGTGCGCAGATCTCGCCTCGGACTCTGCGCTTCGCCTCATCTCGACCAGCGCCTGCAGATCGCTGAGCGTGCTGCGCCCCGCGGCGCGGGCCGCAGCCATGGCCATCAGCGCCCGAGGATCATCGATCTGCGCGCTGATGTCGGCGAGGCTCGTGATCGCGGTCTGCTCAGCGGTCTCGGCCTGCGCCCGTTCTGCGCTCGCCCGCGAGAGGTGCTCGGCGGCGACACGCTCCTGGGCGCCGCGCACGCGCAGCAGACCAGCCAGTGGGAAGGTCATGGGGTGAGTCCTCCGAAGTCGGTGGTGAGGGCGGCGAGCTGCTGCCAGGAGTCGTCGGATGAGGCGAAGTCGTCCATGCTCTGGGTGAGGAAACGAGAGATCGCACCCTCATGAGTGAGCGCGGCATCGACCATCGGATTTGCTCCCTGTCGATAGGCGCCGATCTCGATCAGGTCGTTCGCGCTGCGCCGGGCCGCCAGCACGCTGCGCAGCGTCACTGCGTGCTGACGCTGCTCCGGTGTGGTGATCTTCGACACGACCCGAGACACCGACCCGAGCACGTCGACGGCCGGAAAGTGCCCACGGATCGCGAGCGCTCTGTCGAGCACCACGTGCCCGTCGAGGATTCCTCTGGCGGCATCCGCGATCGGCTCATTGTGGTCGTCGCCGTCGACGAGAACCGTGTAGAGACCGGTGATCGACCCGGCGGGCCCCGTTCCGGCACGCTCGAGCAGCCGGGCCAGCACCGAGAACGTCGATGGCGGATATCCCCGGGTGGCGGGCGGTTCGCCGGCGCTCAACCCGATCTCGCGCTGCGCCATGGCGACGCGCGTCAACGAGTCCATCATCAGCACCACGTCGAGCCCGTCATCACGGAAGCCCTCCGCGATCCGCGTGGCGACGAACGCCGAGCGCAGCCGTGCCATCGCCGGCTGGTCCGAGGTCGCGACGATCACCACCGAGCGCGCCAGCCCCTCGGGCCCCAGGTCGTCTTCGAGGAACTCCCGCACCTCGCGACCACGCTCACCGACGAGGGCGATGACGTTCACATCTGCGGTGGACCCGCGGGCGATCATCGACATCAGCGAAGACTTGCCCACACCCGACCCCGCGAAGAGGCCGAGGCGCTGCCCCGATCCCACGGGTGTCATCGTGTCGAGCACGCGCACGCCGAGTCCGAGCTGCCTGTCGATGCGCTGGCGGTCCATCACGCTCGGCGCATCGTGATCGAGTGAGACGAGAGCGGCGCTCCTGTCGAGCGGCCCCTTGCCGTCGATCGGTCGACCGAGGCCGTCGAGCACGCGTCCGAGCAGCGCTCGTCCCGTCGGCACCTGCAGCGGAGCTCCCCCGTGTCGCACTCGGGCACGAGCGGTGATGCCATCGAGCCTGCCGAGGGGCATGCAGCGGGCGGAAGCTCCGTCGACGGCGACGATCTCGGCGTCGACCGGGCGGCCATCCACCGCGTCGATGCGGATGCGGTCGCCCACCGCGCCGTCGATGCCGAGCACCTCCACGCCGAGTCCTCGCACCGCTTTCACCGTGCCGGAGCGCTCGGGGCGCGCGGCGGAGAGGGCGCGCTGCCACGACCTCGTCTCGGTGATCACAGGAGAACCTCGGCGTCCTGGTCGTCACCGTCGAGTGCTGCGGCCGCGCGGGCGAGCGCCGCGGAGATGCGCGTGTCGACCGCACCGTTCTCGATCTCCACCAGTGCGCCGCCGTTGTCCACGGCATGAGAGGCCGAGATCCGGATGCCGCGGAGTGCCTCGATCGTCGATGCCTCCTCCTGCAGGACACCGGCATCCTGCATGCTGAAGGCGACGTGAGTCCACCTGTCCGCCGGCATCTCGGCCAGGGCCCGCCGAAGCGCGTGAGCGGCGGACCGCGCAGGATCCGACAGCTCCGCTCCGAGAATCGACGTGGCCAGCACCACCGCGAGCTCCTCGATGCGGTCGGCAGCGAGCGTGCTCAGCTCGTCGATGCGATGGTCGAGCGCCGCCTGCGCAGTCTCCAACGCGCGCAGACCCGAGCCTCGCTCGTGCAGGTACAGCTCCTGGAGTTCCTGCATCCGCTGCTGCTGCGCTGCGCGCTGCGCCTCTCCCTCGTCGAGCGCGAGTCTGCGCCCCTCGGCGAAACCGTCGGCATAGCCGCGAGTGCGAGCGCGGTCAGCTTCGCCGCGGAGGTCGATGGGAGTTTCGCCGACGCGCGGCACCATCAGCGGCGTGAAGGCGGAATCGAGCACGGCGGACACCTCGGAATCGAAGGGCGAGGCCTGTCCGTGGCCCGTAGGTCGAGCGATCCGTGCTCCTCGCCCACTATCGCGACGTCCGTCTGCAGCCGTAACCGCCGCCGCCGAATCACCTGCCGTCAGAGGGATCACTCGATGAGCTCATCCTCGTCTTCACGCGAGATCGTGATCTCCTCCGCGGCCTCCAGGTCGCGGATGATGCGCACGATCTCGGCGCGGGCCTCGTCGACCTGACGCATGCGCACGGGGCCCAGCACTCGAGTCTCCTCGGCGAGGTTCTCCTGATTGCGCTCGGTCATGTTGCCCTTGACCTTGTCGGTGATCTGCTCGTCGGCGCCCTTCAGCGCGAGCGCGAGCATGCGAAGGTCGATCCCGCGCAGCACCCGCTGGGCATCGCGGTCTTCGAGGCGAGCGATGTCGGCGAACGTGACCATGCGGCTGCGGATGTCCTCGGCCAGCGCCAGGTCGCGCCCCTCGAGGCTCGCGAGCAGCGACTTCTCGAGGGCGGTGTCCGACCTGTTGATGATCTCGACGAGAGGCTGCACGCCGCCGATCGACTCGTGGTTGTCGCGCATCGCGAAGACGCCGGTGCGCGAGCGCAGCGAGTCGGCGACGATCGAGATCGCCTCCTGGGTCGCAGTGCCCATCGTCGCGATCGCCTGCGCGACATCGGTGCGCAACGGGTCCTGCAGAGCGGCCAGCACGGCCGCCGCGCGATCGGCTCGCAGATTCGCCAGCACCACCGCGACCGTGGTCGGCAGCTCGCCCTCGATGATCGTGGCGAGCTGGGCCGGGTCGGCCGCGTTGAGGAAGTCGAACGACACCGAGCCCTGCGACATCACCCGGCCGACCATCCCGACCGCCTTCTCGCGCCCGAACGCCGTCTCGAGCAGTCCCGTGGCGAGTTCCTGACCGCCGCGCGACGGCAGCGAGCCGCCGGTGGCGATGCGTCGGAACTCCGCGAGGGCGCGAGCCGTCGAGGCGACGTCCACTCCCCCGAGCTGCGTCAGCTCGGCCGCGAGCATCTCGGAGCGCTCCTCGCCGAGGTGACGCAGCACTTCGGCGCTGGCAGCGCGGTCCATGTTCATCAGCACGATCGCGGCCTTGCGAAGGCCGCTCATCTCGGGCGCGGAAACAGCTGCGGGTGCGACGACGGTCGAGACCTCGACGGTGTCCGCCTGCGCGTCCAGCAACTCGGTCAGTGCGCTCATACCGTCGCCTCGTCCATCAGGTCGGCCAGTGCGCTGGCGATGGTGTCGGGTTCGCGCTTCGCCAGATCATCGATCTCGCGCCGTCTGCGCTCGACCAACACCTTGTCCGGTTCCGGCTCGTCATCGGGGTCTACCGATGCCGATGGCAGCAGCGTGGTGGGTGCCGGCGCGACGAGCGCCTCCGATTCCTTCAGCCCCCTGAGAGAGCGGAGCTTCTGCTCCTCGTTCTCGGTGACCGTGGCGAAGTACTCGATGGGGCCGTCTTCGGTGTACAGCACTCGGCGCTTCATCTTGCGGCGCACGACGAGGAAGATGATCAGGATGATCACGGCCAGCAGGATCGATCCGCCGATGATCGCCGACCGCAGCAGCTCCTGCTGCATCTGCGCCTCACGCTCGGCCTCCGCCGCCGCGAGTGCGGTCGCCGCCGCCGTCGCTCCTGCCTCGTTGAACTCGACGAACTCGACGGCGATCTCGTCGCCGCGCTCGACATCGATGCCGGCGGCCGATGCCACGAGCGATTCGATCTGATTCGCCGTCACTCCGGTGACGGTTCCCCGGTTCAGCGCGATGCTGACCGTCTGCCGCGTCACCTCTCCTGCGGGGGTGATGGTCTTCTCCGTCGACTTGTTCACGGCGTTGTTGCGCGATGTCTCCTCGAACTCGTAGGCGCCGGTGCCGTCTGCGTTGTTCGGGACCGCGATGTTGTCGGGGCCGAGCACGCCGGTGCCACCGGCCTGACCGCCGTTGTAGGTCTCCGTCTTGGTCTCCTCCGACGCGCTCAGCTCGCCCTCGGGGGCCGAGTACGTCTCGTCCATGCGCTCCGACGTGGAGTTCGCGACATCGGCCGAGACCGTCACGGTGGCGTTGCCGGGCCCGACGATCGTCTCGAGCATCTTGCTGACCGATGCGGCGACCTTCGCCTCGTGCTCCGTCGCCTGCTTCGACGAGTTGCCGGTGAGTCCGGCACCGACAGCCGAGAGCACTCGGCCGTCCTGATCGGTCACAGCGACGTTCTCCGGGGTCATTCCCGGCACGGCGGCGCTCGTGAGGTGCACGATGGCCTCGATCTTCTCGTCGCTGAGGGACGATCCGTTGCGGGTCTTCACGAACACGGATGCGGTCGGGCTCTGTCGCTCCGACACGAAGACGCTCTCCTCGGGGATCGCGAGCTGCACCGACGCGGTGGAGATGCCCTCCATCGCGCCGATCGTGCCCGCCAGCTCGCCCTCGATGGCGCGCTTGTAGGTGACCGACTGCTGGAACTCGCTCGCCGTCACCCCCATGTCGTCGAGCAGCGTATAGCCCTCGCTCGTATCGCCGGGAAGACCTGCGGATGCCGCTGCGAGACGCTGCGGGTACACCTGATCGTCGGGCACGAGGATGGTCGCGCCACCCTCGGTGAGCTCGTAGCCCACGCCCGCCGACTTCAGCTGCTCGACGACGGCCGAGGCGTCGCCCGCGCTCAGACCGGTGAACAGCGGACTCATCTGCGGCTTGGTGAGCCACGCGCCGAGCGCGATGGCCCCCATCACGAGCAGCGCGACGCCGATGATGGCGATCGTGCGCTGTGCGAGCGTGAATCCTGAGACGACCAGCTTCGCGCGGTCGTAGTAGCTCGTGAGCATCTTGGGCATCGTCAGGCCTGCATCCTCATGATCTCGTTGAACGCCGAGACGCTGCGATCACGCACGGCGACCACCAGATCGAGCGTCACGGAGGCGCGCGTCGAGGCGATCATGGCCTGATGGATGTCCTGCAGGTCGCCGGTCACCGCCTGCACTGCCAGTTCGTTCGACGACGACTGCAGCTGCTGGAGGTTCTCCACGGCACCCGAGAGCGACGTCGCGAAGGTGTTCCCCGATGCCGACGCACCGGCTGCCTCCGGACCCGTCTCGAAGCTGAGCGGCGCGAGCGGCGTGACGCCTGCTGCGGTGACGGCCTCGACGCCCGACATCAGTTGCGGCCGATCTGCAGTGCGGCCTCATAGGTCGTCTTCGCCCGATCGACGACAGCCGAGTTCGCCTCGTATCCGCGCTGCGCGAGGATCAGCATGCTCATCTGGTCGCCGAGCTCGACGTTCGGGTACTGCACGTAGCCGTCCTCGTTCGCGTAGGGGTGCTCGGGGTCGTACACGAGCTTGGCCTCGGCATCGGATTCGACGACGCCTGCGACGTACACGCCAGGGCTCTCCGTGCCGGCCTGCACAGTGACGAACTTCTCTCGAAAGGCGTCCTGCCCCGCAGGGGTGGCCGTGTTCACGTTCGCGATGTTGTCGCTGAGCGCGTCGAGCCACTTGCGGTGCGCGGTCAGGCCGGTGCCGGCGATGCCGATCGCGTCGAAGGTCATGCGGAGGCCTGCCCGATCGCCTTGGTGATCGACGACGCCTGGCCGCCGATCGCCTGACTCGCGAACTGGAACCGCAGCACCGTGTCGATGTTCGACAGGGTCTCGGTGTCGAGATTGACGTTGTTACCGTTCAACCTGGTCGGCTCGAGCGATCGCTCGACCGTCGCGCCGACAGTGCCGGAACCGCTGTCGACGGCGGAGCGCAGCTCGTCCTCGAACCGGACGCGCTGGGCCTGGTAGCCGGGCGTATTGACGTTGGCGATGTTCTCGGCGATCGAGCGTTGGCGCAGAGCCAGCCCATCGAGGGCGCTGATCAGCGCAGAGGAGGTGACGGAATCGAGCACGGGGGCACTCCGGACGTTGGTGGAGAGGCCGATCCCTGGCCAATCGTCGAGCGATCCGTGCTCTGTGTGGACTATCGCGACAGGTGAGCGGTCACGTAACCGCGATGCTCAACCCTCGACGTCGAGATACGCGGGTGCGTCGGTTCTGGAGGTCGGCACCCGCCGCAGTGCGGCGATCTCCCGCGCGACGTGAGCGCGGGAGGTGACGAGTCCGCCGATCATGAGCTGCTGGCGCGCGAGCACAGCTTCGGCGCGCTCGCGCAGCTCCTCCGGCACGGGACCGGGAGGCGCGTCGAAGGACTGCTCATCGAGCTGCTCGTCGGCAGCGTCGAGAGCCCGCTCGAACTGATCGAGCACCGTCAGCCAGGCCGAGAGGTTGTCGGACACGGGCGTTCAGGCCATTGCCGTGATGGGCGTCTGCGTGCCCGAGGTGATCGCCGCGGCCGCCGCATGCCAGGCCTCGCGCAGCGGAACGACGAGATCGCGGCATTCTGCGGTGGCCACCCGATCACGAGCGATGTTCGCGGTGATCAGGCGGCCCGTGAGGTAGGTGTACAGGCCACGCAGCTCTGCGGACCCGTCCCACTCATCGGTGAGGGAGCTGTTCAGCTCGGCGACGATCTGCTGCGCGTGCATGAGGTGATTCCCCGCAGCCGCCCAGTCTCCGGACTCCTGCGAAGCGTCTGCGCGCTCGATGTCGACCAGCAGGCGATCGTAGAGCAGCACGAGGAGTCGTTCCGGCGTGGCCGAGGCGACCTGCTGCTCGAGGTACTGCTGTTTGGCGCGGTCGAGAGAGGTGATGGGCATGGTTCTGGTCTCCGATGCGATGGTGGTGGCGGTGCTCAGGTCACGACGTCGTCGTGTTGTTGAGGCCTGCGAGCTGCGAAGTGAGCCACGACGACTGCGACTGCAGCTTCGACAGCTGGACCTCGAGCTGCGCATAGGTGCGCTCGAGCGTCGCCTGCCTCTGCTCCAGCCGGACGTCCCATCGCTCGACCTGGGTCTTGAGAGTCTTGACCTCGGTCTCCTGACCCGTGATGCGCTGAGTGAGCAGCCCGTCGTACTTGTCGGAGTACTGATCGGTGACGCCTTCGACGCGTCCGGCGATCGCCGAGAAGAGCTCCTGAGTCTTCTCTGGGTCCTCGGCGAGGGCCTTGCCGAACTTCTCGGCATCGAACGAGAGCACGCCCTTGTCGCTGATCGAGATTCCGATCGTCGACGGCGAGACTCCGTCGACCGGATGCTGCATCGCGTTCGCGAGAGCGCCGCGGAGGTTGCGAACGGTGCTGTCTCCGGTGAACACGCCGAGCGTGGTGGACTCGCCCACTTCTCCGACCGTCGCCTTCGATCCGTTGTCGATGCGGGTCAGCAGTGCGGCGATCTCCTTGACATACGTCTCGGCGGTCGTGGTCTGCTTCTTCGCATCCCGAGCCACAGTCACGGTCACAGGATCAGCACTGGGCTTCGTGACCGTGACCTCGATGCCCTCCCCCACGCTGATCGTGTTGCTGGCGCTGTTCAGCGTCTGCTCTGCGCTGGTCCCGGCGAACAGACGGATGCGGGCGTCCGCCCCCTGGGTGATGACGGCGGCACCGGGCTCGGCGCCGAGATCCGTCGAGGTGCCTGCGGCGACGTCGGCCGCCGTGCCCCTGTGCACGGTGAACTCACCGGCCGCACCGGTCTCGATGGAGGTGAGCTGGATGCGCGACAGCGGCTTGCCGTCGGCATCCGTTCCTGCCGGGACGACGGTGGCACTGACTCCGGCCTTCGAGGCGTTGATCGCCTTCGCGAGATCCTGCGGCCCGGTGCCGAGCGGGGTGACCTCGATCGCCTCGCCGTCTGAGCCGACGAGAGTGAAGGCACCGCCCCACGCCGTGGATCCTCCGGAAGCCGTGACGATGGAGTGCGACGTGGCGACGGCATCGACCACGATGTCCGTCGAGAACGCGGTGGCTTTCGCGCCGGCCGTCACCGTGACGGTCTCGGACGACGAGGAGGCCGTGAACGAGGCAAGGGAGGAGGGTGCCGCGGCGGTCTTGGCCTTGGCGACGAGCTCCTGCAGCGTCGTGTTGAGCGACTGCAGGTTCGTGATGATCGAGTTGCGGTCCGCGATCTTGTTCGTGATGAGCGTCTTCGGGATCGCCGAGACGTCCATGAGCGCTTTGATGAGCTCTTCGGTCTTGAGCCCTGATACGAGTCCGTCGAGTTTCATCCCGGTCGTCTTCCGTGCGGTGTGGTCGGGGGGTCCTACAGGAAGGCGCCCGAACGGAGGTGACTCCGCCCGGGCGCCTGATGCGCCTCAGGCGCAGCGACTCAACGGAGAAGCTGCAGGACGCCCTGGCCCGACTGGTTCGCCTGCGCGAGCATGGCGGTGCCGGCCTGCTGCAGGATGTTCGAGGCGGTGTACTTGACCATCTCGGCCGCCATGTCGGTGTCCGCGATGCGGCTCTTCGCTGCGGCCAGGTTCTCGGCCGAGACCTGCAGCGAGTTGATCGTCGACTCGAAGCGGTTCTGCGAGGCACCGAGCCCCGCACGAGCTGTCGAAACGCCCGTGATCTCGGCGTCGACGGCGGCGATCGTGGTGAGAGCAACATCCGAGTCAGCGACACCCAGCGCCTTGATGCGGTCACCGAGGCCGGAGAAGTCGGTCAGCGCGACCGTGATCTGGTCCTCGGCTCCGACCGAGCCGGCACCGACCTGGAACGTCAGGTCGGCTGAGGTGCCGTCGAGCAGCTTGATGCCGTTGAAGTTCGTGCTTTCGGCGACACGGGTGAGCTCGTCACCCAGAGCGTCGATCTCGGTCTTGATGGCGTCGCGCGAGTCGACGTTGTTCGAGTCGTTACCGGCCTGGACGGCGAGGTCACGAACGCGCTGCAGGATCGAGTGGACCTCGGTGAGCGCGCCTTCTGCGGTCTGGATGACCGAGATGCCGTCCTGAGCGTTGCGGGCTGCGACGTTCAGGCCGTTGACCTGCGACCGCAGGCCCTCGGAGATGGCGAGGCCGGCGGCGTCATCGGCAGCGCGGTTGATGCGCAGACCGCTCGAGAGCTTCTCGAGCGACTTCGAGACGTCGTTCTGGTTGACAGAGAGGTTGCGGTACGCGTTGAGTGCACCGACGTTGGTTGCGATCTGAAGACCCATGAGAATTCCTCCGTGGTTATGGGGCTGGACGCGGGCCCATCCGTGGGCCTGCACAACCGACATTCGCGACATGCGCCGCCTACGTAACCACCGGCGGAGAAGATTCGGGCGGTCGTGTCACACGGCGGCGAGGAGCTCGCTCGACCGGTCGCGGGTCTCGACGCGGATCGGGCCGAACAGGGTCTCGAAGAACTCCGCGCGCGCCTTGGTCGATCGGTCGCCTGTCGTGCCGTTCTCCCAGGCCTCCATGGCCTCGCGCATCAGGGCGAGACCGCGCGAGCGGACCTTCGACACGTACGCGTGGCTGACCTCGAGCTCTTCGGCGATGTCCTTGACCATCCGGTCTTCGAGGTAGATCCCGCGGACGACCTGCCGCATCGCCGCCGGCAGCGCGTCGATGACGCGATTCACCATGGCCCGCATCTCCGACTGCTCGACCGCGTGCTCGGGCAGGATGACACTGTCGGTGAGGTCGGCTGCCTGACGCCCGGTCTCGACGTCGAAGTGCTCCTCGAAGCTGGTCGCGGTCCGCACCATCTCGTCGAGCTTCATCATCTCGGCCACGACCTCGACCGTGAATCCCGACTCTCGTGCGAGTTCCGCGGTGGTCGCGACGCGGCCGGTGCGCGCGAGCACGGTCTCGGCGGCGACCCGCACGCGTTCGATCTTGTCGCGACTGCGTTCGCCGGCCGGGTCTGCTCGACGCATCTCCGACAGCATCGCCCAGTTGATCTGACTGCTCGCGAAGGCGCCGAACGGAATGCCGCGCGCCGGGTCATATGACATCGCGGCGCGGGCGAGGCCCAGGCGCGCGGCGGAGAGCAGATCGTCGAGGTCGACGTGCGTCGCCGATCTTGCCTTCTCCACAGCCAGGAAGGTCGCGAGCGGCATGTTGTCGCGCGCCAGCTTCTCGGGCGAGGCGGGAATGTCGTCAGGCTGAGTGGAATCAGCAGAAACAGCGAAACTACTCAGCAATGTGACTCCGTGGCTTGAACAACTGTTTTACGAGTGAAGCTAGCACGAAGCACACGTTTATGAGTAAAAAATGATTAAGGCGCGCCGATCCGCAGTCGCCCTAGAATCGGTCCCACACGGCAGGTGCCTCCCGCGAACGGAGTCGGGAGCCCGCTCCGACCGAACGAAAGAAGACGATCATGGGTGTGATCTCCCGCGGTTTCGGAGCACGGCGACGTGAGTCGGACGACCGCCTCCCCCCGGGCCAGTACCTCACCGAGGACTTCCCTGTGCTCTCGGCGGGGCCGACGCCGCGCGTCTCCACCGACTCGTGGGAGTTCGCCGTGGTCGGTCTCGACGGCATCCGCCGCACCTGGTCGTGGGACGAGCTGCAGGCGCTCCCCATCGACACCATCACGACAGACATCCACTGCGTGACCCGTTGGTCGAAGCTCGGGACCCAGTGGCGGGGAGTCTCGCTCGATCACCTGCTGCAGGATGCGGGAGACGGCGATTTCACGCGGGTGTTCTCGTACGGCGGATACACGACGAACGTTCCTCGTGCCGACCTCACTGACGGCAAGGCGTGGATCGCGTTCGAGTTCGAGGGCCAGCCGCTCGAGGCAGAGCACGGCGGACCCGCACGGCTGCTCGTCCCCCACCTCTACTTCTGGAAGTCCGCCAAGTGGGTGCACGGTCTGGACCTGCTCGAGAACGACGAACCAGGATTCTGGGAGCAGAACGGCTACAACATGTACGGAGATCCCTGGAAAGAGGAGCGCTACTGGTGACTTCCGCACCGCTGTGGCTGGTCGCCAGAGTCGTCGAGACGCGGAACCCCACACCCCACGGTCGCGTACTTCAGCTGCGGGTCGACGGGTGGCCGGGGAATCTGGCGGGTCAGCACGTCGATCTGCGCCTGACCGCAGAAGACGGGTATCAGGCGGTCAGGTCGTACTCCCTCGCATCGTCCGGTGACGGCGACCTGCTCGAGCTCGCCGTCGATGAGGTGCCCGAGGGAGAGGTCTCTCCGTATCTCGTCGAGGATGTGCGCGCGGGAGACGAGCTGGAGGTCCGTGGTCCGATCGGCGCCTACTTCGTGTGGACCTCCGCTCAGACGGAGCCCGTGCAGCTGATCGCCGGCGGGTCTGGGATCGTTCCGCTCGTCGCGATGGCGAGGCAGCATGCGCGTGCAGGCAGCTCGGCACCGATGCGATTGCTGTACGCGGTGCGCTCGGCCGGCGACGCGTTCTACGCAGGCGAACTCGACGACCTCGCCGACGGCGCCTTCTTCGTCGACTGGGCATACAGCCGATCGGCTCCGACAGGCTCCGCCCGACCAGCCGGCAGGGTGGATGCCGCGACGATCGCGAGCTCGACCATCCCCGCCACAGAGCACCCTTCGGTCTATGTCTGCGGGCCGACGGGCTTCGTCGAGGCGGTCGCAGACCTGCTCGTCGCGGCAGGGCATCCGCCCGAACGGATCCGCACAGAGCGCTTCGGAGGTGCCTGATGAACGCTGCCCACCCCGGCCATCGCACGAGAGTCGACGGCAACGCCGCAGGCGGGATGCTGCTCGAGCTCTTCGGCAGGGACATGACCACCGCGCGAGCGGCATGCGCGCACTGCGACCGGGAAGCCGAGCTCGCCGATGCGATCGCCGAGCTCGATCCCGCGGGAGTCATCCTCCTCTGCCGCGGATGCGGTCGTACACTGCTGACCTGTCTGCGCGACGACGGAAGGGTCACCCTCGTGATCGGCGGTCTGGGTCGGCTGCGGTGGAGCGCCGATCAGCACTAGCGAGCTGAGCCGGAGCACTTCCCTCGCTAATCGGACTCGACGCTGCTCACGTGATGGGGCACGCCGACGGGCTTCGACTCGCTCGAGCCGCGCTGCCGCAGATAGATCGAGAAGGCGACCATTGCGCCGACGGCGAGGAACTCCGACTGCCAGTTCTGCAATGTGCGATTCCAGAACTCCGCAGATACGACGTAGTCGATCCACGTCTCCGGTGGCAGGCCGTGCTGAGCCAGCTCCTGGTTGTTGTAGGCGTGTCCCGCGATCGACTGCCCGATCAGGCTGAACGCGAAGATCGCGAGGAAGACGAGGCTGAGTCCCCCATCTCTGACGAAGCGACGCATCTCGTTCACCTTCCCATCAGAGGCAGGGCGATCATGGTCGCCAGCCCGACGACGATGATGAGCGTCCATGACCAGAACGCCATGCGCATCGATGCGCGACCAATAGACGAACCCGACATGATTGTCTCCTCTCTCTCAGTGCCGGTCAGACGGTGAACGCCTCGAGAGCCGGTCGTGGCGCTCGCCCTCGAGGCTGCTGGGGCCGCGGCCCGCGCGACTGCAGTGGTGGAATACCGCTGGTGACGGGATGTCCGGCGTCGAGCGTCACCTGCTCGTCGTAGTGGGTGATGGTGAGCGGGTCACCCGAGGCGAGCCGGTAGGTGACCTCCGCCTGGCCTACGTCTACGCGGAGGATGCATCCGTGGATGCGCACCCCGAACTCGAGCCTGTCGATCTCGGGCGGAAGACGCGGGCGGAATCGCATGCCGCTGTCACTGTCGCGCATCCCCCCGAAGCCGGCGGTGATGGCCGTCCAGACCCCCGCGAGAGCGGCGACATGAAGCCCCTGACCGGTGTTGCCATGAAGGTCGTCGAGATCGAGTGTCGCGACCTCGGCGAGGTAGTCGAGCGCGAGATCGAGGTGGCCGACCTCTGCGGCGACCACGGCCTGCGCCGCCGCAGACAGCGATGAGTCCCGTACCGTGACCGCCTCGTAGTAGTCGAACGCACGCGCCTTCTGCTCCGCGGTGAACGCCTCGTGCGAGAAGAAGAGGGCGAGCACCAGGTCGGCCTGCTTCACCACCTGCTTGCGGTAGAGATCGAAGTACGGAAAATGGTCGTGCAGCAGATACTCGTCCGGTGTCGTCGACTCGAAGTCCCACGGTTCGAGGTCGGTGAAACCGGCGGATTGCGGGTGCACGCCCCGCTCGGCGTCGAACGGAACGGTCATCGACGAGGCTGCGAGTTCCCACCTCGCGATCTCGTCGTCTGCGATCTCGAGCTCCGACGCGACATCCGAATGCCGTCGGGCAGCGGCCGCCGCCCCTCGCAGGTTCTTCTGGGCTGCGAGGTTCGTGAACACGTTGTCATTCGCGATCGCGGAGTACTCGTCGGGGCCCGTCACGCCGTCGATGTGAAAACCGCCGTGCGTATCCCAGCGACCGAGAGAGACCCACAGGCGCGCGGTCTCGGCGAGGATCTCAAGGCCTACCTCTCGCTCGAATACGACGTCGCCCGTGGCCCTCACGTAGTGCAGAACCGCTCCCGCCACATCGGCGTTGATGTGGAACGCGGCCGTGCTGGCGGGCCAGTAGCCGGACGACTCTCTGCCGTCGATGGTTCTCCACGGCAGAGCGGCGCCCGTCAGGTGCAGCTGCTTCGCCCGGGCACGAGCGCGGTCGAGCACGGAATGCCGCCACCGCAGCGCCTGCTCGGCGGCGTGCGGGAGGGTGGAAGTGAGAACCGGGAGCACGAACGCCTCGAAGTCCCAGAAGGTGTGTCCTTCGTAGCCCGACCCCGTCAGCCCCTTTCCCGGCACGGAGCGCAGCTCCATGCGCACGGACGCCTGGAACACCTGGAAGAGCGCGAATCGCACAGCCTGCTGAAGCCGCGGTGGCCCCTCGAGGCGCACGTCGGCGCACTCCCAGAACTCGTCCAGCCGAGCCCGCTGTTCAGCGACAACAGTCTCCCAACCGGCACGCAGCGCGTCTCCGACCGCGGTCTCCGCTCTGTCGCGCAGCGCTGCAGTCGAGAGGTCGGACGAGAACTCGTGGCCGACCATCTTGACGATCTCCAGCGTCTCCCCTGCGCCCAGAGATGCGCGAACCGTGGTGCGTGCGCGGTCGCCTTCGGCATCGACGTCCGTCTCGACACTCGGCTCGCTTCCGGCGAGACCGCTCACGCGATGTTCCATCGCGACCGCGGTGGTGAGTCCGCTCTTCCTGGTGCGGTGCACGAGGGTTGCGGCTCCCCCGTCGGCGGCGGAGACCACCTCCTCGAGCGGCTCGCTCAGGAGCTCCTGAACGCGGGGGTCGTCGTGGGTGATCGGCAGAGGCTCGTTCGCGAGCAGCTCGGACACGATGGTCACCTCGGCCGGAGCATCGAGCGCCTGCACTCTGTACCGCACCGCCGCGACGGAGCGGTGCGTGAACGAGACGATCCTCGTCGAGCGGATCCGGACGCGCCCACCGACGGGACTGGTCCACTCGACCTCGCGTTCGAGCGTCCCCGCGCGGAAGTCCAGACGACGGGTGTGCGACTCGAGCGTTCCCCGGCGGACGTCGAACGGCTCGTCGCCGACCGTCAGCCGGATGAGTTGGCCGTTGGAGGCGTTGATCACGCTCTGCCCGCATTCGGGATATCCGTACCCCTCTTCGGCGTACGGCATGGGGTGCTCTTCGAACAGGCCGTTGAGGTAGCTGCCCGCGACCCCGCGCGGGTCGCCCTCGTCGAGGTTTCCGCGCCAGCCCACATGGCCGTTCGAGAGTCCGAAGACGGACTCCTCGTGGGCGAGGTTCTCGATGTCGATGCCGTCGGCACCGATGCTCCA
Organism: Microbacterium foliorum; assembly: GCF_006385575.1. NCBI lineage: Bacteria > Bacillati > Actinomycetota > Actinomycetes > Micrococcales > Microbacteriaceae > Microbacterium > Microbacterium foliorum. The sequence goes on from NZ_CP041040.1 coordinate 2,021,191, forward strand.
CTCGTCGATATCGAATCGCGGCCGCGTCCTGCACATGGGCTCCTCTTTCGTCGACAGTGCTTCTGAAAGAGAAAGTAGTCAGCATCGAGGAACGGGAGGAGCGGGTTGATTCCCGCTCCTCGTCCGGGTAAGACGGAGGCGGCAGCCGCCTCCGTCTCCCACACTCAGAGCTCTACGGGCGGGGCGGGCTCCGAGTCCGCGGCCTCGGGGTGACGCGCGAGGTTCACGACTGCGGCGATGAGTCCGCCCCAGATCGTGACCATCGCGATGATCATCATGACGATCGCTGTCGTGGTCATGCGCCCGCTCCCTTCTCCGTCGTGCGGGGCTCCGAGGTCGGCACCGTCGTGATCGACGCCGTCTCGGCATCCGGCTCGTAGTCCTCCTTGGCGAGGAACTCGTCATATTCGGGGTCGTCCTTGGCATGCGAGCGACCGCTCCAGGGCAGGGCCGACAGCAGCAGTGCGAGCGCGACGAGTGCGATGACCATGCCCCATCCGAAGACGGCGAGGAACCATCCGGGGTAGCCGCCGTACGGCTCGGAGATCTTCGAGATCAGTTCGGTGACGAGCAGGTAGCCGAGCACCAGCGGCGCGAGCGCGCCCACGAGCAGCATCCAGACCCGACCCACCCGGAAACTCGAACGACGATCGAGGTGATCGACGAGCGTCGGCAGCTTGTGCAGCAGCCAGGCCACGACGATCACGGCCACGAGCGCGACGGCCATGATGCCGAAGGCGTTGACGAACGCATCTGCCGTATCGAGGACCGACAGAGCGGTGGTCGTCGAGAAGAGGGCCAATGAGACGATCGCGAGCGGAATCGACACCGTGAGGGTCGTGCGGATGCGCGCCCAGCCGAGCTTGTCCTGGAGGGCTGCGACGATGACCTCGAGGATCGAGATGAGCGAGGTGATACCCGCGAACACCAGCGCTCCGAAGAACAGGACGCCGATGATCGAGCCACCGGTCGCCTGCGAGACGATCGTCGGGAACGCGATGAACGCCAGGCCGATGCCCGACGACGCGACTCCCGCGACCTCGGTGCCCTGCGCCTGCGCCATGAAGCCCAGTGCGGCGAACACGCCGATGCCCGCGAGGATCTCGAAACCGGAGTTCGCGAAGGCGACCACCAGGCCGGAGCCGGTGAGGTCGGTCTTGCGCTTGAGGTACGACGAGTACGTCACCATGATGCCGAAGGCGACCGACAGTGAGAAGAAGATGTGGCCGTACGCCGATGCCCAGACGGCAGGGTTGCCCAGCGCCTCCCAGTTGGGGGTGAAGAAGGCGTTCAGACCGTCCATGGCGCCCGGCAGGAACAGCGACTGCACCACGAGGATCGCGAACATCACCGTCAGCAGCGGCATCAGGATCATGTTGGCCCGACCGATGCCCCGCTTGACGCCCAGAGCCATGATCACGATGACGATCAGCCAGACCGCGACGAGGGGCAGCCCGACCTGAGGTACGAACTCGGTCGAGACGCCGACCTCGGCGACATCGGCCGACCGCAGGAAGTCGATGAAGAAGAAGTCGTTCTCGTTGCCCGGTCCCCAGGTCAGCTGAGCGGAGAACCAGGTGTACATGGCGGCCCACGCGATGATGACCGCGTAGTAGACCGCGATGATCACGCAGATGAGCACCTGCCACCAGCCGAGCGGCTCCGCCCTGCGGTGCATCCGGCGGAAGGCCAGCGGCGCGGAACCGCGGAACCGGTGACCGATCGCGTAGTCGAAGAACAGCAGCGGGATGCCGGCGGTCAGCAGCGCGCAGAGATACGGGATGAGGAAGGCTCCGCCACCACCCTCGTACGCGACGTACGGGAATCTCCAGATGTTCCCCAATCCGACGGCGGAGCCGATCGCGGAGAGGATGAAGACGTTCCGAGATCCGAATGCCTCACGTTTGGGAGACTGCGTCGTTGCGGTGGCCATGGGCATGAGGTTACCGGAGTCGGGGCGACGAGACGTGGCGATTCTCGTGCCTTTCTCTCCGCTCTCGGATCGTCATCAGGATCATCACGATCGATCACAGGTCGGCGGGCACGCCGAGCTTCTCTCCCGACGACAGGTCGTCCGGCTCTGCGACCAGGTACAGCCCGGTGGGGCTGTTCGCAGTGGATGCGAGCGCGTCGACCCACCGCCGATTTATCGAGGGCTGCCTACTGCCGAGGAACCGATAGACGAGCGCACTGCTCGGATGGAGCCACACCGTCGTGCGGCCTCCCCCGATGCTCTGATCCTCGCGCCAGCTGAAGCTGAAGGACTCCGCTCGCCGGAGTTTCGCGGTGATCACGAGCTGCAGGTGGCTGAGGGCACGATCTCGATCTCGATCTTGGTCGAGCCTTCGTAGATGAATCTGCCCATCACGCTCCTCCCTGCGTTGCACGCACGGGGCGTCGCGACAGCGACGGTGTATCGGCTTCGTGCGGCCACGCGAGCGTCAGCGGCGCGCCGGTGAGGTCGGACATGCAGTCAGAATAGGAAGGCAACGACGCCGCTCGCAGGGTATTGACATGTCTGAGCACACCGTGCAGAGTGCCCGTGGCCGAGTCAGGCGCCCACCACATCATCCTCTCGATGACAAGCCCCTGTTCGCTCGTCCCATCCGTGACGGAGCCTGTCATCATGAGCCATCCAGACGACATCAAGCAACCGCTCGACCATCTGCCTCCGCTCGATGAGCGTGACAAGGCCGTCGAGGTCGATGAGCCGCAGTATCCGACGTCCGGAGCTCCGATCGGACCCGCACACGTCTCTCCTGATACCGCGGCGGAGCCCGACAGACCGCGTCGGCACGGCGTGGACAAGCTTCCGCCGACCGCACGCTGAGCGGTCATCGGCCGACGGAACCGTCGCCCGACCGCGCGTATTCCGCCTGTCACAGATCCTGCGTATGAGTTTCGTATCCCTCAGTGCGGCGCTTCCGTCTCGCCCCCGGTCGGATCGATGATCTCGTCGGTGAGACAGACGCCGCCGGTGCTGCTGAGCGTCTGCGAGAGCTCCTCTATCCACCGACGATTCAGAGTCGGTGCCTCGGTCTCGTCGAACACGAAGCGCAACGGGATCGACGGATGCAACCAGATGGTCGACCGGCCTGGGGCCTCGCCGTCTTTGTGGATCCACGACAGGGTGAAGCTCTCATTGCGGCGCAGCTTGGTCGCGAGGACGATCTTGAGGTGACTCAGCGCACGATCCTCGATCAGAATAGGCGGCTGATCGGCTCCGTAGAACAGTCTTCCCATACATCGACGGTACTCGTGAGCGCCCAGACAGGCTAGGTCTCTCGCTCGCACCGAGCCTGGCACGGGCGAGGCCGGCTCCGGTTCGCATATCGCCGAGTGTGACGGTGGGCCCTGCCGGGATCGAACCGACGACATCCACGGTGTAAACGTGGCGCTCTACCAGCTGAGCTAAAGGCCCTGGTGCGTCCAGTCTACAGATGACCCGGTGCGCACCGGTGTCGTGGAAGGGGGATAGGCTGAGGGCGGCACGCGTTGTGTACAACCGACAAGGTTGCCCGCGTCGCTTCCCGTTTCAATGGCATGACCTGCCAGCTTGACGAAAGGCTCCCCCGTGACTGTGCACGACCAGGATCCGTATTCCCAGGGCCCCCTCGACAGCGATCCGGAGGAGACGGGCGAGTGGCAGCAGTCGCTCGACGAGCTCGTCGACGCGAAGGGTCACGGCCGTGGCCGCGAGATCATGCTCAGCCTGCTCAAACGCTCGAAGGAGCTGCACCTGGGTGTGCCGATGGTCCCGACCACGGACTACATCAACACGATCGCTCCCGAGAACGAGCCCGAGTTCCCGGGTGACGAAGAGGTCGAGCGCCGCTACCGCGCGTGGATCCGCTGGAACGCGGCCATCACGGTGCACCGCGCTCAGCGCCCCGGCATCGGTGTCGGCGGCCACATCTCGACCTATGCGTCGTCGGCCGCCCTCTACGAGGTGGGCTTCAACCACTTCTTCAAGGGCCTCGACAACCCGGGCGGGGGAGACCAGATCTTCGTGCAGGGCCACGCCTCCCCCGGCACGTATGCCCGCTCCTTCCTCGAGGGCCGCCTGAGCGAAGACCAGCTCGACGGATTCCGCCAGGAGAAGTCGCACGCGCCATACGGCATCCCCTCCTACCCGCATCCGCGTCTGATGCCGGAGTACTGGCAGTTCCCGACCGTGTCCATGGGTCTCGGTCCGATCAACGCCATCTACCAGGCGATGTCGAACAAGTACCTCGAGAACCGGGGCATCAAGGACACCTCCGAATCCCACGTCTGGGCCTTCCTCGGCGACGGCGAGATGGACGAGGTCGAGAGCCGCGGTCAGCTGCAGGTCGCAGCCAACGAGGGCCTCGACAACCTCACGTTCATCGTCAACTGCAACCTGCAGCGCCTCGACGGGCCTGTGCGCGGCAACGGCAAGATCGTCCAGGAACTCGAATCGTTCTTCCGCGGCGCTGGCTGGAACGTCATCAAGGTCGTCTGGGGCCGCGAGTGGGACGACCTGCTCGCCCGCGACACCGAGGGCGCGCTGCTCAACCTGATGAACGTGACCCCCGACGGTGACTACCAGACGTACAAGGCCGAGTCCGGCGCGTATGTCCGCGAGCACTTCTTCGGTCGTGACGAGCGCGCGGCTGCCCTCGTCAAGGACTACTCCGACGACGACATCTGGAACCTCAAGCGCGGTGGACACGACTACCGCAAGGTCTACGCCGCGTTCAAGGCCGCGACCGAGCACAAGGGCAAGCCCACCGTCATCCTCGCCAAGACGGTCAAGGGCTACGGCCTCGGTCCGCACTTCGAGGGCCGCAACGCGACCCACCAGATGAAGAAGATGACGCTGGACAACCTCAAGACGTTCCGTGACGCGATGCACATCCCGATCACGGATGCACAGCTCGAGGAGAACCCGTACCTGCCCCCGTACTACAACCCGGGCCCCCAGGACGAGACGATCCAGTATATGCTCGAGCGTCGCAACGCCCTCGGCGGCTTCCTCCCAGAGCGCCGCTCGACGCACGTCGGCCTGGCGCTCCCCGACGACACCGCGTACGCCCTGCCCAAGAAGGGCTCCGGCACGCAGGAGATCGCCACGACCATGGCGTTCGTCCGTCTGCTGAAAGACCTGCTGCGCTCGAAGGACTTCGGCCACCGCATCGTGCCGATCATCCCCGACGAGGCTCGCACCTTCGGAATGGACGCGTACTTCCCGTCGGCGAAGATCTACAACCCGAACGGTCAGCACTACACATCGGTCGACCGTGAGCTCCTCCTCGCCTACAAGGAGAGCCCGCAGGGCCAGATCGTGCACGTCGGCATCAACGAGGCGGGCGCCCTCGCGGCGTTCACCGCGGCGGGCACCTCGTATGCCACGCACGGCGAGCCGCTGATCCCGGTCTACCTCTTCTACTCGATGTTCGGCTTCCAGCGCACGGGTGACGCTCAGTGGGCCGCCGGCGACCAGATGGCCCGCGGGTTCATCATGGGTGCCACGGCCGGCCGCACCACCCTCACGGGTGAAGGCCTGCAGCACGCCGACGGCCACTCGCACCTGCTCGCCGCCACCAACCCGGCGACGGTCTCGTACGACCCGGCCTACGGCTACGAGATCGCGCACATCATGCGCTCCGGTCTCGAGCGCATGTACGGCGGCAACCACGAAGACCCGAACGTCATGTACTACATCACGCTCTACAACGAGCCCATGGTGATGCCCGCTGAGCCCGAGGACGTGGACGTCGACGGCATCGTGCGCGGCATCCACCGCGTGTCGGTCGGAGAGGGAGAAGGCCCCCGTGCCCAGCTCTTCGCATCGGGAGTCGGACTCGCCTGGGCTCTCGAGGCGCAGGAGCTGCTGAAGAACGACTGGGGCGTGATCGCCGATGTCTGGTCGGTCACCTCGTGGACCGAGCTGCGCCGCGATGGCCTCGCCGCCGACGAGCACAACTTCCTGCACCCCGAAGAAGAGCCCCGCACCGCGTACCTCACGCAGAAGCTGCAGGGCGCCGAGGGTCCGGTCGTCGCGGTCAGCGACTTCATGCACGCCGTGCAGGACCAGATCCGTCCGTGGGTCCCGCAGCGTTTCGCCACGCTGGGTGCCGACGGCTTCGGCTTCTCCGACACGCGTGCAGCCGCCCGCCGCTTCTTCAAGATCGACGGTCCGTCGATCGTCGTCCGCACGCTGCAGTCGCTCGCCGAAGACGGGGTCGTCGACCGTTCTCTCGCCGCGCAGGCCATCCGGAAGTACAGCCTGCACGACGTGAACGCCGGCACCAGCGGCAACGCGGGCGGCGAAAGCTGAGCCATCTGTGACGGGTTCCTCTTCGCGCGGCATGGACAAGTCCGCCACGCTCACCTGGCTGCGCCGGATATCGGGCGACATCGCCTCGGTGACCATCAAGCGCCTCGAGGACACCCTCCCGTGGTACGCCGACATGCCACCAGCCCGCCGCTCTGCGGTCGGGCTGGTGGCTCAGGCGGGCATCACGTCGTTCATCCAGTGGTACGAGGATCCGACGTCGACGCCATGGATCGCCGCTGACATCTTCGCGGCGGCACCCCGAGAGCTGCTGCGCAGCGTCAGCCTGCAGCAGACTCTCCAGCTCATCCGGGTCACCGTCGAGGTGACCGAAGAGCGCGTCGCCGGAAGAGGCGCAGATCTCCGAGAGGCGATCCTGCTCTACTCACGCGACGTGGCCTTCGCTGCGGCCGACGTCTACGCCAGAGCCGCCGAGGCTCGCGGCCTGTGGGACGCCAGGCTCGAGGCGCTCGTCGTCGACTCCATCCTCACCGGCGAAGCAGACGAAGAGCTGCCGAGTCGCATCGCCGCGCTGGGCTGGCACGGTCATGGAGAGGTCGCTGTGCTGGTCGGCACGACGCCCCCGCAGTTCGACGTCGACCTCGTGCGTCGCACAGCGCGCAAGCTCGCGGTCGACGTGCTCATCGGCGTGCAGGGATCCCGACTCGTGCTCGTGATCGGCCGCGCGCGTGTCGCAGGCCAGGAGCCTGCCGAGGGCGAAGAGGAAGAACTCGGCTTCGAAGAGATCGCCTCGCGTCTCGAGCCCTCGTTCGGCCCCGGCTACGTCGTGCTCGGCCCGGCGGTCGCCGCACTCGTCGACGCGAGTCAGAGTGCACGGGCAGCCCTCGCAGGGTTCGCCGTCGCCCGCGCCTGGCGCAGCGCGCCGAGGCCTGTCGACGCCGACGATCTGCTCCCCGAGCGCGCTCTCGCCGGCGATCCGCTCGCCAAGCAGACACTGATCGAGCGCATCTACCGACCGCTGCAGGCGCACTCCACCGATCTCGTGACCACCCTCTGGAGCTACCTCGACAACGGTCGATCGCTCGAGGCGACCGCCCGAGAGCTGTTCGTGCACCCGAACACCGTGCGCTATCGCTTGAAGCGCGTCAGCGAGGTCATCGGCTGGGATGCCACGGGGCCTCGCGAGGCTCTGATCCTGCAGACCGCGCTGATCCTCGGCTCGATCGGCGCCGCAGAGCAGGTCCGTCGTCGGGCTCCCCTGCGTCGCCCCTCGCGCTGATCGGCACTCTGAGCACCGATCAGCTGTACGCCACACACAAGGGTTTTCTCGAATCTTGTGATGGATCATCCACCACTCAGGGCAGATCGTTGGCAGACTGGGGTTGTGATTGTCGTCGTATGCCCTGGACAGGGCTCGCAGACCCCCGGTTTCCTCTCCCCCTGGCTCGAGCTCGACGGTGTGGCAGACAGCCTCGCCGCGTTCTCCGAGGCGGCAGAGGTCGACCTCCAGCAGCATGGCACGGTGTCGGATGCCGACACCATCCGCGACACGCGCATCGCTCAGCCGCTGATCGTCGCCGCATCCCTGATCGCGGCGAACGCCCTCACCGGGCGTGCCGGTCGCCGAGCCGACGGTGTCGCCGGACACTCGGTCGGCGAGATCGCCGCGCTCGTGAGCAGCGGCGTGGTCGACGCCGAGACCGGCATGCGACTGGTGGGCATCCGAGGTCGCGCCATGGCTGATGCTGCGGCACAGACCCCCACGGGCATGAGCGCCGTGCTGGGAGGCGACGAAGAGGCCGTCCTCACGCGTCTCACAGAACTCGGGCTCTCCCCCGCCAACTACAACGGCGGCGGCCAGATCGTGGTCGCGGGTGAGCTCGCAGGGCTCGACGCTCTCGCCTCCGAGCCGGTCAAGGGCACGCGCGTGATTCCCCTGCAGGTGGCCGGCGCGTTCCACACGTCGTACATGGCTTCAGCCGTCGCCGCCCTGCGTGAGGCAGTCGCGACGGTGGCTCCGGCCGACCCCGAGATCACGCTGTGGTCCAACCGCGACGGATCCGTCGTCACCGATGGCGCGCAGGCCCTGAGCTACCTCGTCGACCAGGTGTCGTCTCCCGTGCGCTGGGACCTCTGCATGGCCTCGTTCGCCGATCACGGCATCACCGGTCTGATCGAGCTCGCGCCCGCCGGCGCGCTCACGGGTCTCGCCAAGCGCGGCCTGCGCGGAATCCCGTCCGTGGCCGTGAAGACCCCCGAAGATCTCGATGCGGCCGTCGCGCTGCTGAACGGAGAAGCCGCATGAGCCCCACCCTGAACCAGATCACCGGGCCCGCCTACACGCGGATCTACTCGTTCGGTGCTGCCCGCGGCGAGAACGCCGTGCCGAACGACGACCTGATCGGACCGATCGACTCGAGCGACGAGTGGATCCGTCAGCGCACCGGCATCGTCACCCGCGTGCGGGCGGACAAGGGCACGGATGCGATCGACCTCGCCGCGATCGCCGGCGCAGAGGCCATCGAGAAGTCCGGCATCCCCGCCGACCAGGTCGACCTCGTGATCGTCGCCACCATCAGCAACCCGAAGCAGTCGCCGTCTGTCTCGGCCATCGTGGCCGACCGCGTGGGTGCGAATCCTGCTGCCGCATACGACGTCAACGCGGCCTGCGCCGGCTACGCCTACGCGATCACGCAGGCCGATGCGCTGATCAGGTCGGGCGCGGCACGCTACGCCCTCGTGATCGGCACCGAGAAGCTGTCGGACGTCGTCGACCCGGCCGACCGGAGCATCTCTTTCCTGCTCGGCGACGGCGCGGGAGCAGCCCTCATCGGACCGAGCGACACGCCGGGCATCGCCCCTGCCGTGTGGGGATCCGACGGCTCGAAGGCCGATGCGGTCGGCATGAACGCGACCCTGACCGAGTTCCGCGACGGCGAGGTGCCGTGGCCGACCCTGCGCCAGGAGGGTCAGACGGTCTTCCGCTGGGCTGTCTGGGAGATGGCGAAGGTCGCCCGCGAGGCACTCGACAAGGCGGGCGTCGAGCCGAACGACATCGCCGCGTTCATCCCCCACCAGGCGAACATGCGCATCATCGACGAGTTCGCCAAGCAGCTGAAGCTGCCGGAGTCCACGGTGATCGCGCGCGACATCGAGACCACCGGCAACACCTCGGCGGCATCCATCCCGCTCGCGAGCCACCGTCTGATGGCCGAGCACCCCGAGCTCTCGGGCGGTCTCGCCCTGCAGATCGGCTTCGGCGCCGGACTCGTGTTCGCCGCTCAGGTCGTCGTCCTTCCCTGAGAACGCGCTGACTTTCCCTAGACTGTTCCACGGTTCCGAATACAACCCGTAAGAAAGAGGAAGACCACATGGCTTTCACCAACGATGAGGTCCTCGCAGGCCTCGCAGAGCTCATCACCGACGAGACCGGCATCAACGCATCCGAGGTCGCCCTCGAGAAGTCGTTCACCGACGACCTCGACATCGACTCGATCTCGATGATGACGATCGTCGTCAACGCAGAAGAGAAGTTCGGCGTCACCATTCCCGACGACGAGGTCAAGAACCTCAAGACCGTCGGCGACGCCGTCAACTTCATCGTCGCAGGCCAGGAGTAATCCTCGAAGGATGCCACCCCCGCACAGTCGGGGCGTGGCATCCTCCGCCTTGCCCGCCCTCTGCTCGACCCGCCTGACAAGGAACCACACATGACCAAGCGCATCGTCGTCACCGGCATCGGTGCCACGTCCGCCATCGGCGGGACAGCTCCCGAGAACTGGACGAACCTGCTCGCAGGCAAGTCCGGCACCCGCACCCTCGAGCACGACTGGGTGCAGCAGTACGAACTGCCCGTCACTTTCGCGGCCGAGGCGATCGTCCGCCCCGAAGAGGTCCTGCCCCGCCACGAGGCGAAGCGGCTCGACCCCTCCTCGCAGTTCGCGCTCATCGCGGCACGCGAGGCCTGGGCGGATGCCGGTTCTCCCGACGTCGCTCCCGAGCGTCTCGGAGTCGACTTCGCCACCGGCATCGGCGGCCTCTGGACCCTCCTCGACGCGTGGGACACTCTCCGTGAGAAGGGCCCCCGCCGCGTGATGCCGCTCACCGTCCCGATGCTGATGCCGAATGCCGCAGCCGGCAACCTGTCGCTGCAGTTCCAGGCCCGGGCCTACGCGCAGACCGTCGTCAGCGCCTGCGCCTCCAGCACCGAGTCAATCATCCACGCCTTCCACCACCTGCAGGACGGTCTTGCCGACGTCGTGATCGCCGGTGGCACCGAATCCGCCATCCACCCGATCACGATGGCGTCGTTCGCCTCGGCCCAGGCTCTGTCGCGCCGCAACGACGACCCGGCCAGGGCCTCGCGTCCCGGCGCCATCGACCGCGACGGCTTCGTCATGGGCGAGGGCGCTGCCGCTCTCATCCTCGAGACCGAGGAGCACGCGAAGGCACGCGGTGCCAAGATCTACGGCTACGTGCTCGGCGGTGGCGTCACCGCTGACGCGTACCACATCACGGGCAACGACCCCGAGGGCACCGGCGCCGCACGCGCCGTCACGCAGGCGCTCGACGAGGCCGGCATCACCGCCGACCAGATCGCACACATCAACGCGCACGCGACGTCGACTCCCGTGGGCGACCCCAACGAGTACGTCGCCCTTAAGAAGGTCTTCGGCGAGCGGATCGATGAGATCCCCGTCTCGGCCACCAAGGCGTCGACGGGCCACCTGCTCGGCGGTACGGGAGCCCTCGAGGCGATCTTCGCGCTGCTCGCGTTGCGCGACCGAGTGGCCCCGCCGACGATCAACATGACCGAACCAGACCCGGCCGTTCCGTTCAAGCTCTCGGGCGAAGCTCAGCCCCTGGGCGACGGCCAGCTGTACGCGATCAGCAACTCGTTCGGCTTCGGCGGCCACAACGCCGTCGCGGTCTTCGCGAGCGCCGACTGACACGCAGCGACCACGAAGAGCGGCCCCCGGTATCCCGGGGGCCGCTCTTGTCTACGCAGGTCTAGCGTGCGGTCGCCCGCGCGAGCTGCTGTGATCTCGCAGCGCGGATGCGAGTGGTCCAGGGCAGGAACCAGCCGATCAGGGGTCCCACGCCGAAGGCGAAGAGCACGGTTCCGACACCCACCGGTCCGCCGAGCAGGAAGCCGACCAGCAGGACGCTTCCCTCGATGAGTGTGCGAACGAGCCATACGGGCCAGCCGGTGCGACCGACGAGCCCCGTCATCAGGCCGTCCCGCGGGCCGGGACCGAAGTCCGCGGCGATGTAGAGCCCGGTGGCGAACGCGAGCAGCACCAGTCCAGCCACGAACATCGGAGCGCCGATCCAGATCGACGGCGGCGCGGGAATGACGGCGAGAGCCAGATCTGCGCTGGGTCCGACGAGCAGTGCGTTGAGCAGGGTACCGAGGCCGACACGCTGCCGCAGCGGGATCCACAGCAGCAGCACGAGCACCGAGACCAGCACGGTGACGACGCCGTATCCGATCCCCGTCTGCCCGGAGACGCCGAGGGCGAGGACGTCCCACGGCGCGACGCCGATGCCGCCACGCACCATCAGACCGAGGGCGACGCCGTAGAGGAACAACCCGACGAGCAGCTGCGCGACGCGCTCGACGACGTCGCGTCGGCTGGTGGCGCTGATAGGGAGGAAGACGGAACGAAGCTGCATCTCTCCATGCTGGCCCAGTCATGCGTCCAGTCCACGAGACCACTCGGCGAGAAGTGGCCTGTATTCTTCAGGCCACTTTGCGGCATGCTGGAGTCATGACCTCACGGCTCGTCCAGCAGCTCGGTGCCCACAACGTCGCCGGCGCCACAGCCAAGGCCCTCGCAGAGCAAGTGCGTGCGTTGATCCTCGACGGTCGGCTCACCGTGGGCGAGCGGCTGCCGAGCGAGCGAGCGCTCGCGCTCGAGCTGCGGCGCTCGCGCTCCACGACGACCCGCGTCTACGACCTCCTCGAGGCCGACGGCTACGTTTCGCGCCTGCACGGGGGCGGCACCCGCGTCACCCTGCCACACACCGCCACCTCAGCAGACGGCGCCCCAGACGAGTCGGCGATCGACCTGTCGATCGCGTCGATGGATTCGACTCCGGGGCTGTACGACGCGACGGTGCGATCACTCCCCCGGCTCGCGGCCATGCGCGGCACCAGCGGGTACTCACTGCGCGGCCTTCCCGAGCTGCGTGAAGCTGTCGCGCAGCTTTTCACCGAGCGTGGAGTCCCGACGGATGCCGATGAGATCATGATCACGTCGGGCGCGCTCAACGCGTTCAACCTGGTGCTCGCCACAATCGGGCGCCGGGGAGAGCGCGCACTCGTCGAGCAGCCGACCTTCCCACATGCGCTCGAAGCGCTCCACCGGCACGGCTATCGTCTGCTGCCGACTCCGGTCGACGTCTCCGGCTGGGATGAGCGCCACCTCACCGACACGCTGCTGCACGAACGCCCTCACCTGGCGTACCTCATCCCCGACTTCCACAACCCCACAGGAGCCACGCTGTCGGATGTCGAGCGGTCACGCATCGCCGCGACGGCCCGCAGCGTCGGCACGCAGCTGATCATCGATGAGACGACCGCGGAGCTCGACATCGATCGCGGCTGGACTCCGCTTCCGTTCTCGGCGTTCAGCCCGCAGATCATCACCGTGGGCTCGATGTCGAAGATCGCGTGGGGCGGCATGCGCATCGGCTGGATCCGCGCCGACCGCTCGGTGATGGCCCGCCTGCTCGCGACCCGTCCCTCGTTCGAGCTCGGCACGGCGCTCCTCGAGCAGTGCATCGCCGTCGAGCTCTTGCAGGAGATGCCGGCGCTCACCGCGCATGTCGCGACACGCCTGCATGCCGGTCGTGACGCCGTGGCGTCGGCACTCGGATCGTTCGAGACCATATCCATGCCGCAGACCAGCGGCGGTCTCTCGGCCTGGCTCGACCTGGGTGCCCCCGTATCGACCGCCCTGTCGCTGGCCGCCCGCGATCACGGGCTGATCCTCCCGCCCGGGCCACGGTTCTCGACGGGCGGCGTCCTCGAGAGGCGCCTGCGGATCCCGATCACCCTGCCACCCGAGCGCACCGCCGAGGCCATGGATCGACTGCGGCTCGCCTGGGACGACGTCATGACCGGGGGCACGGCGGCCGGCGCCGAGATGCCCCGTTCGGCCGTCATCTGACAGACGAAGACCCCGTCCCTGTGGTCAGGAGCGGGGTCTTCGTCATGTGTGGAACGGGAATTCGCCTTCTCAGCGTCCGGGATCGCTCACCGGCATCCGATACTCGCGCCTTCCCGTTCCAGGTGTGTGTGGCCGCCTAGCCGACCTTGTGCAGCCAAACCACACGAGCGTCGTCGCTCGCGTGCCGGAACGGCTCCAGCTCCTCGTCCCAGGCAGAGCCCAGGGCGATGTCGAGCTCGCGCTGTAGCTCGGTCGCACTGCCGGCGGCGATCTCCATCGCATAGCGGATGCGGTCCTCGCCGATGACGATGTTGCCCGCAGCATCCGTCTGCGCATAGTGGATGCCGAGGTCGGGCGTGTGGAGCCAGCGGCCGCCGTCGCTGCGAGGTGTCGGATCCTCGGTGACCTCGAAGCGGAGATGCTCCCAGCCCCGGATGGCGGTCGCGAGAGCAGCGCCCGTGCCCACCGGTCCGTCCCAGTAGAACTCGGCGCGACGAGCGCCGTCGAGCACCGGCTGGTCGCTCCAGTCGAAGTTCACTGCGCGACCGATGGCGCGTCCCACCGCCCATTCCAGGTGCGGGCAGAGCGCGCGAGGTGCAGAGTGGATGAACACCACTCCGCGTGCGTAAGCCGTCGCCATGATCTCTCCGTTTCATCAGGTGCGTCTTCCCCAACGACCTGAAACAACGAGAACTGGCGTGAATATGCGGTTATGGGGCTATTCTCGCCCAGACCAGGCGAAATAACAAGCGTGTGATTCATACGACGAAGGCCCCGGTCACAGGGACCGGGGCCTTCAGACCGCGAACGGCCGTGGATCAGACGAGGATCATGCCTCGCTCATGGCCTGCTTGACCTGCTGGCCCTTCGCGGCGTAGTACGCGGCGCGGGCGGCGTCTCGACGAGCCTGCTCGGCGTAGCCTGCCTCGAGGACGTCCTGCGGGACCTCGACGTTGGGCACGTCCTGGGTTCCGTTGTACTTCTCGATGTAGGCGTCGAGCTCGGGGCCGGACGTCCACGACGTGATGAGGCAGTAGCGCGGCTCGGTGCCGACGTGGGTCGCCGCGTGCCACAGCCGCTGCGTGTCGACGATGAGCTGTGCGCCGGCCGGCAGAGCGATGCGGTACTCGATGCTGGGGTCGGTGCGGTTCTCGCGGAGGACGAAGAAGCTGTCCTTGTCGTCACTGAGGTTGAAGAATCCACGCACGACCCAGCCGGTGCCGTCGGGGTTCAGGCGGTTGTTGTCGTCCTGGTGGAGGTTGTAGAGGCACTCGCCGTACGGGGTCGGCTGCAGCTCGATCACGCGGCAGCGACCGACGTTGGCGCCGGGCTCCTGTGCACGACGCGTCAGGTTCGGAGCCTTCTCGGTCTGCGAGTCGATCCAGACGCCGTCCTTGTCGGTGCGCGGCGGCTTGTGGTTCCAGAAGCCGTTGCACTCGATCTCGCCCTTGGCGCTGGCGAGCGGCGCGAAGCGGGTGTCACCCGACGACTTCCAGTCGTTGTACTCGATGTCGAGCCACTCCTTGGGGTCGAGCTCCTGGTTGTAGCTGTCGAGAACGACGAAGCCCTTGTCTTCGAGCGCGGCAGACTTGATGTATCCCATGATCTGAACCAGATCCTTTCATCGGGGGCCAGCACGTTTTAACAGGCCCTGATAAGGCAAGCCTAACAGGGCGCCTCTGGAGCGCCGCCGAGGGCTGCCGTGAATAAGCGAATAGACTGAATCGGGCGCCTGGCGACTCCTCGGCGCCGGGCGTTACGGGAGGACGAGACACCAGCATGAGCACTGCGACCAACGTCGAGGCGACAGCTGTCAACACGATCGAGTGGCTCGCAGAGGACTCCACGACCATCGTCGTGCCGGTGTACCAGCGTCAGTACCGGTGGGATATCGGCGGCTGCGAGCAGCTGCTCTCCGACGTCCGTGCGGTCGCCCGCGAAGACTCCTCGCACCGTCACTTCATCGGGTCGATCCTCTCGGCTGCCGACGACAGCGAGGCCGACACCGACCTCGTGCTGATCGACGGTCAACAGCGCATCACGACCTTGATGCTGCTGGTCGCAGCGCTTCGGCACGCGGTTCAGGACTCCGATCCCCTGCTTGCCGCCGACCTCGACCGAGTGCTCGTGCGCCCCGAAGACCCCACGCGCACCAAGCTGCGCCCGCACGACGCGTGGGCCGAGCTGTATGAGTCCGTGGTGCTCGAGCGCGATATCCAGACAGAGCGCGAGTCGCGGTTCGACGACAACTACGCGTTCTTCCGCAGCCAGGTGCACGCCGACGAGGCGCCGCAGATCTGGGCGGGGCTGAAGAAGCTCGAGCACGTCTCGATCACCCTCGGCGCCGCCGCCAACGCGCAGCAGATCTTCGAGAGCCTGAACTCCACGGGCGAGCCGCTGCGCGATCACGAGCTCATCCACAACTACATGCTGATGGGGCTGACCCACGCAGAGCAGCTCGACGTCGAGGCACGGTTCTGGCTGCCGATCGAGCAGCACACCGGCGAGACCATCGGCCTGTTCTGGCGGCACTATCTCGTGATGACGACGGGCCGCGAGGTGGCCGCCAACGGCGAGCACGGTGTCTACAGCGCGTTCCGGCATTCGTTCCCCCGCGTCGACCTCGATCACCTGCAGGCGGATGCCGAGGTCTGGCGTCACTACGCCGAGATCTACGGCATCCTGCTCGATCCATCGCTCGAGAAGGACCCCGAGATCGCGCGACAGCTGCGCTACGTGAACACCTTCGGACGCGCCTCGTACCCACTGGTCCTCAGCGTCTACAGCGATCACTCCCACGGAGTCATCGCTCGCGACGAGCTCATCGAGACGCTCGAGTGGATCCAGACGATGTACCTCCGCCGCACACTCGTGAACCTGCCCAACGAGCGGCTGGTCGCGAGACTCTGTCGCGCCAGGGCGAACGGTCGAGAGGAACTGGCGCGCGCGTTCGCCCGGATCACACCGTCAGACGAGCGCGTCAGCGCCGTCTTGAAGTACAGCGAGCTGCCGCATCCGGCCTATGTCCTCGGGCGGCTCGAGGGAGTCGACGACCCGGACGAGTTCGATGTGGAGCACATCGTGCCCACAGTCCCCAGCGACAGCTGGTCGGGCGATGGCCTGCGGCCGTGGATCGACTACTCGGACGACGAGCGCAACGCCCATCGCGCGCTCGCCCCGACGCTCGGCAATCTCACCCTGCTCGAGCAGACGCTCGCAGAGCGCGTCTTCGGAGAGTCGTACTCCGTGAAACGCGACGAGGCGTACTCTCGCAGCTCCGTCCCCGAGACCAGGGCGCTCGCAGACACGCAGGCGTGGGGAACAGCGGCCATCTCGCAGCGCACGATCCGGCTCACATCCGATCTGCTGAGGATCTGGGCGCGCCCCGCGCTGCCCGAGATCGACGACGACGGGCTCACCCCCATCCTCGATGCGGTCCGCCGACGCGGGTGGCCTGCCGGATGGGAGCGCGAGTTCGAGTACGTCGAGTACCGCGGAGAGCGCTGGGAGGTCTTCGACGTCAAGCATCTCTTCAACCGCGTCTTCCGTCGCGCGTGGACGGACACGCGCGGCGCCGCCGTGTCGTACTGCGCCGCCCACGGCGGTCCGATCTACGAGTCGACGGCCTGGAAGGGCCAGTGGGACCAGCTCGACGCGACACACCATCTCTACATGGGCTGGGATTCGAACTACATGATGAACGCAGTGCAGGGCGTGCTCCACGAGGCGGACATCGCCTCGGAGGTCTTCGTCAAGTACTCCTACATCGGGAATGTGATGTGACATGACGACGACCATCCGCCGCCTCCTCGATCTGACCGTCGAAGAGCACACGCTGACCGTTCCGCTCGTATGGGGAGATGAGGCCGACTCCCGCACGATCGACATCTTCGCGCGGATCATCACACGCGAAGGCGGTGAGCGACTCCCCTACCTGGTCTTCCTGCAGGGCGGTCCCGGACACGAGGCACCGCGTCCCTTCCATGCGTCGTCCTCCCCCGCGTGGCTCGATGAGGCGCTCGCGCACTATCGCGTCGTGATGCTCGACCAGCGCGGCACCGGACTCTCGACACCGGTCGGCGATGCGGATCTCGAGCGAGGCTCCGCCGAGGTCGCCGAGTACCTCACGCATCTGCGCGCCGACTCGATCGTCCGCGACTGCGAGGCGATGCGCCAGCACCTCAGCGCCGAGACGTGGAGCGTCCTCGGTCAGTCCTTCGGTGGATTCACGACCCTGGCCTACCTGTCGACCGACGCGGACTCGCTCGCCGATGTCTTCATCACGGGCGGACTCAGCACCGTGAACCGGCACCCCGACGAGGTCTACGCCCTCTGCTACGACAAGATGCGCGCCGCCTCCGAACGGTACTACCGCCGGTTCCCCGAGCACCGGGACGTGATGCGTCACCTGGTCGATCGGGCCGCGGCGGGCGGCATCGTGCTGCCGGACGGCGAAGTGGTCTCGCCGTCACGACTGCGCTCCGTGGGCTCGGCGCTCGGCACGAACGACGGATGGCAGACCGTGTGGTCACTGCTCGAGCGAGACCCTGCGTCGAACGCCTTCCGCCACGATCTGATGCACGCGATGCCGTACGGCGGCCGCAACCCGCTCTACTTCGCGTTCCACGAGTCGAGCTACGCGAGCGGGCACGCCACACGCTGGTCGGCGGAGCGCACGGAGCCCCAGGACTTCCGCGATGACGTCACCCTGTTCACCGGTGAGCACATCCGCAGCGAGTGGACCGAGACGGTGCCGGCCTTCCAGCCGTGGCGTGACGTCACGCTCGCGCTGGCGGACTTCGAGTGGCCTCGGATCTACAACGAGGTCGCGATCGCCGCCTCCGGTGCGACGGGTGCCGCGGCCGTGTATGTGAACGACGTCTACGTGCCGATGGAGTTCTCGCTCGAGACCGCTCGACTGCTTCCGGGGGTCGAGCTGTGGGTCACGAGCGAGCATGAGCACAACGGCGTGCGTTCAGGCCCCGTCCTGACGCACCTCATCGACCTCGCCCACGGTCGCCGCATCCGCTGAGGTTCCCCGCCGGAATCCTCCTGTAGACGGATGCCCGGGCGGCGGGACCCGCATAGCCTGGTCTCATGGCCGACACACTCGGAATGCTCCTCACGATCGCGATCCTGCTCGTCGTCGTGATCGCGATCGTCGTGGTGATCGTGGCCGTCTACGCGAAGGCGCCGCTCGAGAGGAAGTACGAGAGCGCTGGCGGCGGACTGGGCGGTTCGTTCGAAGCGGTCTGGATGCCGTCGGCGCACGAGGCCGGGATGGAGCGCGACCGTCAGACGAAGCGCACAGCCCCAGCGCCCTCTCCCGGTGACCCGCCCAGCAGGATCGACGGCGAACGCATCGTCATCGACATCTGACCTGATCGTCGACGATCTGAGCCAGGGCGTGACCCGGCCGAGACGACGAAGGCCCCGTGTTCCGAGGAACACGGGGCCTTGAAACCCGGTGGTCGTTACTTGCTCGATCCGCCGAAGCCCTTGAAGCGCTGGTTGAACTTCTCGACGCGGCCGGCCGAGTCCATGATGCGCTGCTTGCCCGTGTAGAACGGGTGCGATGCCGACGAGATCTCGACGTCGATGACGGGGTACTCGACGCCGTCGAGCTCGATCGTCTTGTCGCTCGAGACAGTCGAACGGGTGAGGAACGTCTCGCCCGAGCCGAGGTCGCGGAACACGACTGCCTTGTACACGGGGTGAATGTCAGTCTTCATGGGATTCCTTAGTTGCTGCCCTGGATTGTGCCAGGGACGAGGGAAGTCTGCGGTGCAGAGAGCACCAAGGATCGATTCTATCAGATCCGCGTCAGGATGCCGCGCGGGCCGCGTAGCGGTCCTCTTCACTGCTGAGGACGATCGGCATGCCGAACGTCTCGGTCAGAGTGTCGGCGGTCAGAGTGTCGGCGATGGGCCCGGCTGCCACGATGCGCCCCTCACGCATGAGCAGCACATGCGTGAACCCGACCGGGATCTCCTCGACGTGATGCGTGACCATCAGCATCGCGGGTGTCGTCGGCGACGAGGCATAGCCGCTCAGGAGCGCGAGCAGCTCCTCGCGCGAGCCGAGGTCGAGCGACGCGGTCGGCTCGTCGAGCAGCAGCAGCTCAGGGTCGGTCATCACGGCACGGGCGATCTGCACGCGCTTCTGCTCGCCGTCGCTCAGGGTCCCGAAGGTGCGATCGGCCAGGTGGTCGAGGCGCCAGTCGCCGAGCACCCGCAGCGCACGGCGCTCGTCGATGTCCTCGTAGTTCTCGTTCCAGCGACCCAGCACGGAGTAGGCCGCCGTGAGCACCGTGTTCAAGACCGTCTCTTCACGCGGCACGCGCTTCGCCATGGCCGAGGAGGCGAATCCGATGCGAGGACGCAGTTCGAACACGTCGGTGCGCCCCAGGGTCTCCCCCAGCACCGTGACGGCTCCGGAGGTCGGGTGCATCAGCGTGTCCGCCAGCTGGAGCAGCGTGGTCTTGCCTGCGCCGTTGGGTCCGAGGATCACCCACCGCTGATCATCGTCGACCTGCCAGGTCACGTGATCGATGATGTCGCGCCCCTCGCGGCGCACGACGACGTCGGTGAATTCCAGGGCGATCGACATGCCTCCAGCCTATCGGCTCAGGCGGTCAGCTCCGCGTACAGCGCGCGCGTGGTGTCGGCGATCGCATCCCAACTGAACTCCTCGCGCGCGCGCTCTCGACCGGCCGCACCGTAGGCGCGAGCCTGCTCCGGATCGGAGGTCACCTCGGTGAGCACGTTCGCGAGGTCGGCGACATACCGCTCGGGGTCGACCGGCGTCCCGGTGCCGTCCTGCAGCTGCTCGATCGGCACCAGGCGCCCGGTGACGCCGTCGTCCACGACCTCGGGGATGCCGCCGGTGGCCGTGCCGACGACAGCTGCCCCGCACGCCATGGCCTCGAGGTTCACGATGCCCAGCGGCTCATACACCGACGGGCATACGAACGTCGTGGCTGCCGTGAGGATCGCCGAGAGTTCGTCTCGCGGCAGCATCCGATCGATCCAGATGACTCCCTCGCGCGTCTGCTGGAGAAGCCGCACACCCTCCTGCACCTCCGTCATGATCTCGGGGGTGTCCGGCGCCCCGGCGCAGAGGATCAGCTGGACCTCCGGAGGCAGCAGACGAGCGGCCTGCAGCAGGTACGGCAAGCCCTTCTGGCGCGTGATGCGGCCGACGAACACGACAGACGGTCGGGACGGGTCCATGCCGACCGACTCGAGGAACGCCGGGTTCTGCACCGGGCGCCACCGCTCGACGTCGATCCCGTTGTGGATCACACGCACCCGGGCCGGGTCGACGGAGGGATAGCTGCGCAGGATGTCCTCCCGCATGCCGGCGCTCACGGCGATCACCGCCGCCGCATTCTCGTAGGCGAGCTTCTCGATGCCGCTCGACACCGCGTACCCGCCGCCGAGCTGCTCGGCCTTCCACGGGCGCAGAGGCTCGAGACTGTGCGCGGTGAGCACGTGAGGGATGCCGTGCAGCTGCGAGGCGAGGTGTCCGGCGAAGTTCGCGTACCAGGTGTGGCTGTGCACGAGATCGGCGTCGGAGATCGCCGCCACGATCTCGAGATCGGTGCCGAGCGTCTGCAGAGCGGCGTTGGCCGAGGCCAGTTCTGAGGGTGCCTGATACGAGAAAGTACCGGCCTCATCCCGTGGAGAACCGAAGGCCCTCACCTGTACATCGATATTCTGCCGCAGGGCTGTGACGAGCTCTGCGACGTGCACACCGGCACCTCCGTAGATCTCCGGCGGGTATTCCTTCGTGATCATCTCGACGCGCATGTCTAGACGGTAGTGACTCACTTGTCCAGATGCTAGTTAGCCGAGCCGAATCACATCTATGGTGGGTGCATGTCCGCACCAAAGAAGATCTTCGGCATCATCCTCGCCGGCGGCGAGGGAAAGCGTCTCATGCCCCTCACAGCCGACCGAGCAAAACCTGCAGTGCCTTTCGGCGGACAGTATCGCTTGATCGATTTCGCGATCTCGAACCTCATCAACTCGGGCCTGCGCCAGATCGTCGTGCTCACGCAGTACAAGTCGCACAGCCTCGACCGCCACATCTCGCAGACGTGGCGCATGTCGGCGCTCCTCGACTCCTACGTGACATCGGTGCCGGCGCAGCAGCGTCTCGGCAAGCGCTGGTTCTCGGGCTCCGCTGACGCGATCCTGCAGAGCCTCAACCTCATCAACGACGAGAAGCCCGACATCGTCGTCGTGATCGGCGCAGACCACGTGTATCGCATGGACTTCCGGCAGATGCTCGACGCACACATCGAGTCGGGTGCGAAGGCCACCGTCGCCGGCATCCGCCAGCCGCTCGCGATGGCTTCACAGTTCGGTGTGATCGACGCCGACACCGAGTCGGGTCGCATCAAGCAGTTCCTCGAGAAGCCCACCGACATCGCGGGCCTCGAGGACTCTCCCCACGAGGTGCTCGCCTCGATGGGCAACTACATCTTCGACGCCGATGCGCTGATCGCCGCCGTCGAGGCAGATGGAGAATCCCCCACCTCCGGTCATGACATGGGCGGCGACATCGTGCCGTACTTCGTCGACCGGGGCGAGGCCGGCTACTACGACATGAAGCGCAACGACGTTCCGGGTTCCTCCCCGCGAGACCGTTCGTACTGGCGTGACGTGGGTACCATCGACTCCTTCTTCGACGCGCACATGGACCTGATCTCCACGCTGCCCATCTTCAACCTCTACAACATGGAGTGGCCCATCCACTCGCAGGCCGTGAACTCGCCGCCCGCGAAGTTCGTGCGAGACTCCGTCGGGCGCATCGGCAATGCGATCGACTCGATCGTGTCGCTCGGATCCGTGCTCTCGGGCACGCATCTCGAGCGCAGCGTCGTGGGCCCGTGGACACTTGCCGGCGGCGGTTCGACCATCACCGATTCCGTCGTCTTCGACGGTGTGAGAATAGGGGCGGGTTCCCGCGTGCATCGCGCCATCCTCGACAAGAACGTCGTCCTCGCCGATGGTGCGACCGTCGGCGTCGACCGCGAACGCGATCTCGCCAGAGGCTTCACCGTGACCGAATCCGGCATCACCGTGGTGGGCAAGGGACTCTTCATCGAGCGCTGAGGATGCCGACCGAAGACCGCGATGCACGGACGGGCAGCCTTCGGTCGATAAGCTCGGAGACGTGACCGCCGCACGATTCCTCGTCGTCCTCGATGCCGATTCCACCCTCATCCGCAATGAGGTGATCGAGCTGATCGCCGACGAGGCCGGCCGCCGTGACGAGGTGCAGGCGGCGACCGAGGCGGCGATGCGCGGCGAGATCGACTTCGCCGCGAGCCTGCGCTCACGCGTCGCGGCTCTCGAAGGCGTGCTGGTCTCGGGTCTCGCCCGTGTGCTCGCCCGCATCGAACCGACCCCCGGCGTGCGCGAGCTCACCACAGCCGTGCATGAGCGCGGGGGCGTCGTCGGGGTGGTGTCCGGCGGGTTCCACGAGATCCTCGACGACGTCGCACCAGGACTCGGCGTCGACCGCTGGCGCGCGAACCGGCTCGGTGTCGTCGACGGCGCGCTCTCCGGTCGTGTCGACGGCGAGATCGTCGACGCGGCGGCCAAAGCGACCTCGCTGTGCGAGTGGGCGGACGAACTCGGCGTGCCCCGCCACGCCACGATCGCCATCGGAGACGGCGCGAACGATCTGCAGATGATGGCGGCCGCCGGGCTCGGTCTGGCGTTCAATGCGAAGCCCGCCGTGCGCGCGGCCGCGAGCCTCGTCATCGGCCCGCAGGATCTCTCCGAGGTCATCGCGCTGCTGCCCTAGCGGATGTCCGAGGCCCCGCCTAACCTCGGCGCATGGACATCATCCTCATCCCCGGTCTCTGGCTTGATGCATCCAGCTGGAGCGACGTGACCACTGATCTCGAACGCGCCGGGCACACGGTGCACCCGCTGACCATGCCGGGGGTGGGTCTTCCCGCCGCCGAATCCGGTGATATCGGCATCGCCGACTGGGTCGATGCCGCTGTCGCGGCTGTGGACGCCGTCGCCGCACCTGTGGTCGTCGTCGGTCACAGCGGCGGTGGCAACGTCGCCTGGGGCGTCGCCGATGCGCGGCCAGACCGCGTATCGCGGGTCATCTTCGTCGACACCGTGCCGCCGCCGTCCGGTTTCGGCATCAGCGAGTTCGAGATCGTCGACGGCGTCGTCCCTTTCCCAGGGTGGGACTTCTTCCCGGCTGAAGACGTCGACGACCTCGACGCTGCGACCCGTGCGCGCACCGCGCCGCTCACGCACAGCGTGCCCGCGCGCGTGCCCACTGATGCGATCGAGCTCGGCCCGGGGGCGCGCCATCGGGTGCCGGTGACACTGCTCATGGGAGGTCTCGACCAAGAGACGTTCGAGTCCGAGCTTGAGCAGTGGGGGCCGTATGCCGAGGAGTTCCGTGCGATCGACGATGCCGAGGTGGTGCGCATCGACTCAGGTCACTGGCCTCAGATCTCGATGCCGAACAGGCTCGCCACGCTGCTCGACGCCGCGATCACCCGCCGATGACGGTGCGTTGACGTCTGGGCGTCAGTGCCCCATGCCGAGGCCGCCGTCGACGGGGATGACTGCGCCCGAGATGTACCCGGCGTCATCCCCTGCGAGCCACGTGACAACACCTGCGACCTCATCGGGCGTCGCGAAACGTCCGGCCGGGATGTTCGCCTTGTACTGCTTCTGAGTCTCTTCGGGAAGCTCAGCCGTCATGTCGGTCTCGATGAAACCCGGCGCGACGACGTTCGCGGTGATGCCGCGTCCGCCGAGCTCACGAGTGAGCGAACGTGCGAAGCCGACGAGCGCGCTCTTCGACGCGGAGTAGTTCACCTGGCCGGCCGAGCCGTAGAGGCCCACCACACTGGAGATGAGGATGACCCGGCCGAACCGAGCCCTCAGCATGCCCTTCGACGCACGCTTCACGACGCGGAACGTGCCACCGAGATTCGTCGCGACCACGCTGTCGAAGTCGTCCTCGCTCATCCGCAGCAGCAGGGTGTCCTTGGTGATGCCGGCATTCGCCACGACGACCTCGACGGGTCCGAGCTGCTGCTCGACCTCGGTGAAGGCCGCATCGAGCGCAGCGGCATCGGTGACGTCTGCGCGCACGGTGAGAGTGCCCTCGGGGCCTTCGCCGCTGCGAGCCGTGACGGCGACGCGGTAGCCGTCCCTGACGAATCTTTCGGCGATCGCACGGCCGATGCCGCGGTTTCCGCCGGTGACGAGGACGACGCGAGAACTCATTTCCACTCCTGATCTGGCCGGTGCGGGGGTGGCGGCCGGGTCGTCATCGATCCTACCGATGATGTCGCGACTGGATCGGGGCGACGTTTGACAGAACAGCGCCGTGACTGGAACGCTGAACCCGACGAAAGGCTTCACCGTGAGCGACAACAGCATCCCCACTCCGCCTGACGCACAACCGAGTCCCCCGCCGCCGGCGCCCGCGCCCCCGGCTCCCCCCGCTCAGCCCTACCAGGCGTATCCCGGTGCGGCACCGTCGGTCGCCCCTTCGCAGGGCTACCCGACGTCGCCGCAACCGCCGCAGTACGCCCCCCAGCAGCCCTACGGCTCTGCTGTGACTCAGCCCTACGGCGCCGCAGCACAGCCGCCCTACTACGCTGCGTCCGCTCCGGGTCAGCCCGGCGCCGGCTATCCGAGTTACGGGGCGACGCCCTACTCCGCGCCTCGCCCCGCGAGCGGACTTGCGATCACGTCGCTGATCTGCGGAATCGCCGGGGTCGTGCTCTTCTGGGCCGTCGTGCCACTGCTCGCCTCGATCGTCGCCGTCATCACGGGTCACATGGCGCTGCGGCAGACGAAGCAGAACCCGGCGATCGGCGGCCGCGGGATGGCATTCGCCGGTCTGATCATGGGCTACATCATGGTCGGCTTCCTGGTCATCGGCATCGTCATGACGGTGATCAGTGCCGTGTTCTTCGGCGCCTTCACACTGCCGTTCCTCTTCTCGACCTGAGCTGCAGACGGGCGCGCCGTCCTGCCCGCACCGGCGTAGGCTGGACTCATCGTGAAGAGCAAGCCCCTGGTCCCTGCTGTCACCTCGCTTCCGCAGTCGCCGAAGGACGAGGCAGACCACCGCGTGCGCCGATATGCGGTCACGATGACCATCCGCATCGTCTGCTTCGCGCTGATGATGTTCGTGCAGCCGTACGGCTGGTACACGTGGGTGTTCGCGCTGGCCGCCGCCCTCCTTCCCTACATCGCGGTCGTGTTCGCCAACGCGGGGAGCGACAGCACCGAGACGACGGCAGAGTCCCCGGTTCAGCAGCTGGAGGCGCCGACCCCGGCCCCGACCCTGCCGGTCGAACAGGACTCCGCTCCTGACGTCATCACCATTCACGAAAGCCGCCAGGATCGCGAGTGAGTGGACTGGAGTGCTCGCGTGCCGGATGCCGGAACGCGGCGACCAAGCAGGTGGTGTGGCGCAATCCCCGTATCCACGCCGCTGACCGTGAGAAGGTCTGGCTCGCATGCGATGAGCACGTCGACTTCCTCCACGACTACTTGGCAGCCAGGGACTTCCCCGTGACAGTGAGAGATGGTGTTCCCTCGTGAGTGCGCGGATGGGTAGATGGACCGTGTACGTGCTGATCGCGATCGGATTCGCGATCGCCTGCGCGTTTCTGTCGAATTGGCAGTTCGAGCGCAACGAGACGCGATCCGAGCAGATCGCACTCGTCGAGAAGAACTACGATGCGGACCCCGTGCCGCTCGCCGCCCTCATCGGCCCCGACGGAACGCTCGATCCCGGTGATGTGTGGCATCCCGTGGTGCTGAGCGGCGAGTACATCGCCGACGAACAGCTGCTGGTGCGCAATCGGCCGCATGGCGGGACCAGCGCATTCGAGGTTCTGGTGCCGTTCCGTGACGCCGACGGTCGTGTGTTCATCGTCGATCGCGGATGGGTGCCGCCGGGCGACGGCGACTCCCCGGATTCCGTTCCGGCGCCTCCGACCGGTGAGGTCGAGGTCATCGTGCGTCTGCGTCCGGGCGAGCAGCTTCCGGCCTCCGGGCGAGGCGCCCCCGAGGGGCAGGTGCCCACCATCAACCTCCCGTCGATCGCCGAGCTGGTCGACGGAGATGTCATCACGAGCGCGTACGGGCAGATCGTCAGCGAGGACCCCGCCGGCGAAGGAACCCTCGGCGGCTTCAGCTCGCCCACAGACGACCCCGGCCCGCACCTGTCGTACGCGATCCAGTGGATCCTGTTCGCGCTGATGGGCTTCATCTTCATCGGGTACATCATCCGCACCGAGATAGTGAAGCACCGCGAAGAGGTCGAGGGCATGCCGGCACCGGTGAAGAAGTCCCGGCGGCGCGACAGGGATGCCGACGTCGAAGACGAGCTCCTCGACGCGCGCTGACCGACCTCGTGACGCCGGAGCGCCCTAGCGAACGCCCGTCAGTGCGCTCATGTCGTCGGCGTTTCCCCCGACGCCCGCTCCGCGAGGCCGCCGATGATCGTCCGAGACCATCCTGAATCGACGGCGTCGAAGACGACACGGGTGTGACGGCGGTCTCTCGATCCCTGCCAGAACTCGATCCGGGTGGGGACGATCCGCCACAGCACCCAGTCGCCGTCCGCGACCTCCGCACGCGCCGCCGGGGAGCGCGCAGCGAGATCGGCGGCACTCTCCTCGGGCGTCGCTTCTTCCACACGCCCGCGCACCCGCACCGCGCGCACCTGCGGCTGCCACCAGAAGTTCAGGGCCGCGGCCGGCGAGGCGGCCAGCTGCGTGCCCTTGCGAGACGACCTCGTACTGGCGAAGGCCCAGCCTCGGTCGTCGATCCGCTTCAGGATGAGCGTCCGAGCGTCGGGCAGTCCGTCGGCATCCACCGTCGCGAGGGTCACCGTGTGCGGCTCGGGCACCCCGGAATCCGCCGCCGCGCGCAGCCACGTGGCGAAGAGAGCGCTGGGGTGGTCGGGAAGCGCGCCGAGATCCCAATCGGGGGCGACCCCGGTGAGGGCATGCCTACCTCTCAGCCACTCGTTGAGAGATGCAAGGTCGGTGTCAGATGGGTGCGTCACCCTTTCGACTATGCCACCGGCCTCCGACGAAGTGCGTCCGCCGGGCCCGATCAGGCGAGCTCGATGAGGTCCTGGTACTCCTGGCTCCAGAGGTCTTCGACGCCATCGGGGAGGATCAGCACGCGCTCGGGGTTGAGCGACTGCACCGCACCAGGGTCGTGCGAGACGAGCACGACTGCCCCCTCGTAGTGCGCGAGCGCGCCGAGGATCTCTTCGCGCGAGGCGGGGTCGAGGTTGTTGGTGGGCTCGTCCAGCAGCAGCAGGTTCGCGGACGAGACCACGAGTGTTGCGAGCGAGAGACGCGTCTTCTCACCACCCGAGAGCACTCCGGCGGGCTTGAGCACGTCATCTCCCGTGAACAGGAACGAGCCGAGCACCCGGCGTGCTTCCATCTCGGTGATGTGCGGAGCGGCCGACACCATGTTCTCGAGCACCGATCGATTCACATCGAGGTTCTCGTGCTCCTGGGCGTAGTACCCGACCTTGAGACCGTGTCCCGGCTCGAGCTGACCGGTGTCAGGCTGGTCGACTCCTGCGAGCATGCGCAGCAGCGTCGTCTTTCCGGCACCGTTGAGTCCGAGCACGACGACCTTGGATCCGCGGTCGATCGCGAGGTCGACGTCGGTGAAGATCTCCAGCGACCCGTAGGACTTCGAGAGTCCGGTCGCCATCATCGGAGTCTTGCCGCAGGGGGCGGGCTTCGGGAAGCGCAGCTTCGCGACGCGTTCTTCCTGGCGGACGTCGTCGAGTCCGGCGAGCAGCTTGTCGGCACGCGCGATCATCTGATGAGCGGCAGCGGCCTTCGACGCCTTCGCACCGAAGCGGGCTGCCTGCAGCTGCAGGGTCGTTGCCTTCTTCTCGGCGTTGGCGCGCTCCTTCTTGCGACGCTCCTCGTCAGCCACCCGCTGGCGCAGGTAGTTCTTCCAGTTCATGTTGTAGGTGTCGATGATCTGGCGGTTCGCGTCGAGGTAGAACACCCGGTTGACGGTCTCGCCGACGAGCTCGACGTCGTGACTGATCACGATCAGCCCGCCCTTGTAGTTCTTGAGGAACTCCCGCAGCCACACGACGCTGTCGGCGTCGAGGTGGTTGGTCGGCTCGTCGAGGATCATCGTCTCGGCATCGGAGAAGAGGATGCGGGCCAGCTCGATACGACGGCGCTGGCCACCGGACAGCGTCGAGAGCGGCTGGTCGAGGATGCGGTCGGGCAGCGAGAGGTTGTTCGCGATGGAGGCCGCCTCGGCCTCGGCCGCGTAGCCGCCCTGTCCTTCGAACTCCTCGGTGAGGCGCGCGTAGCGCTTCATCGCCTTGTCGGCGACCGCGGGGTCGTCCGAGCCCATCGCCAGTGCCGCTTCGCTCATCCCGAGGTTGAGTTGGCCAAGTCCACGGGCGTCGAGGATGCGCGTGCGAGCGAGGTCTTCGGGGTTGCCCGACCGCGGATCCTGCGGCAGGTAGCCGAGTTGACCTGAACGGGTCACGCTTCCACCGGACGGCAGGACGTCACCGGCGAGCACCTTGGTGAGCGTGGTCTTGCCTGCACCGTTGCGGCCGACGAGACCGATCTTGTCTCCGTCGCTCACACGGAACGACACGTTCTCCATCAGGAGGCGTGCGCCCACGCGGATCTCGAGTTCGTGCACGGCAAGCACAGGCGGGATGTCCGTTCTTTCAAGGGGATTCGGGCCGAGGGGCCAAACTCCCAGTATAGATCGCCCTGCTGAGTGTTCAGTCGAAGTACAGATCGTGATGCAGCCGGCAGCCCGGATTGAAGCCTGCGGCACACGTCGGACACTCGGATGTCTCGAGGTAGGCGTCGATGCGCAGCAGCGAACCGCAGACGCCGCAGAGCACCGCCTGCATCGCACGATCTTTCGTCGACCACTGCCGCGTCTCGTGATCAGCCCGCTCCGCGTGACACAGATGGCACGGGTACCACTTGCCGCAGCAGGCGAACTTGAGGGCGATCACATCGAGCGGCCCCTGATAGTGCTCGCACCGGGTCTGGTCGTCGACCAGCAGGCCGTGCACGGTGGTCGCCCCGACCTCGGTCGGACGGTCGGCGGATCTACCTCTCCGGGGGGATGCGGTCGATACCTCAGGGTGATGCCCCACCTGCCACCTGCTTCCTAGCCTTCTGAGGTGGATGTTATCAACGAGCTCATTCTGCAGACCGTCGCGTCGCCCTGGTTGTACGCCGTGCTGCTCGCGGTGACGATCATCGACGGCTTCTTCCCGCCGGTTCCGAGCGAGACCGTGCTCGTGGCAGCGGCGGCTGTACTCGTGTCGACGGGTGAGTTCTGGGCGCTGCTGCCTCTCGGCCTCATCGCCGCTGTGGGCGCGACGACCGGCGACAACATCGCATTCGCCCTCGGTCGCCGGCTGGGCACGACCCGGTGGGCGTGGATGCGTCGTCCGCGAGTCGCCTCGGCATTCGCTCACGCACAGAAAGCGCTCACGCACCGCAGTGCGGCGCTCATCCTGGGCGCCCGCTATATCCCCGTCGGCCGCGTCGCGGTCAACATGTCCGCCGGTGCTCTGCGCTTTCCGTGGCGGAGATTCTTTCCGCTGAGCATCGTGGCCGGCATCAGCTGGAGTGCTCTGAGCCTCGCCATCGGACTGCTCGCGGGGTCGTGGATCAAGGAGCAGCCGCTCGTGAGCGCCGGCATCGGCATCGCCGTGGCGCTCGTCATCGGCCTGGTGATCGATCGCGTCACGGCATCCCGCCGGAGACGCGCCCGTGTGGTGCAACTGGCAGGATGACAGACATGGCACGTCGTCGGCCGCGCATCGAGCGCGCTCCCCGCATCAGCCGTCGGACCGCCGCGCTCACTGCGCTCGGCGCTGCGAGCCTTGCGCTGTTCTCGGTGCTCGTGCCGATTCAGACCGTTCTGTACGGCACATCGCTGCCGCTCTCCTTCATCCTGGGTGCCGCACTGTGTGCTGCACCTCTGCTGTCGCTGCGTCACCCGCGGTGGGCGGTCGCGATGTTCTGCGCTGCGGCGTTCACGCTTCCGCTGCTCGTCGTCCCGACTCTCGCGACCGAGGCACCCTGGCCGTGGTCGGTGCCCGCCCTGCTGACCTTCGTGCTCCTGGTCGGCGTCGTGACCTTCATCCACGGGGCGAGAGCGGGCGTGTTCCCCCTGGCCATCGGAGCACTGCTCTCCCTCACCGCGCCGCTGCTGCGCCCCGAGATCGTCGCGACTCCCGAGACGGCAGGCAGCGTCACCGCCGACCTCATCGTCACTACGTCGCTGGCTGCGGCGATGTTCCTGGTTGCCGTCCTGGTCGCCGGGCGGGTGAGGGTGTCTGCCGAGCTCACTCGGGAGCGCGAGCACTCCGCACTCGAGGAGTCGCGACGGGCCCTCGTCGAGGAGCGCACCCGCATCGCTCGCGAGCTGCACGACGTGATCGCGCACAGCATGTCCGTGATCCAGGTGCAGGCGTCGACCGCACGCTACCGACTCCCCGAGATCGGCGATGCCGCGTCCGTGGAGTTCGACAGCATCGCGGCCACAGCGCGGACCTCGCTGACCGAGATGCGCAGGATGCTCGGAGTGCTGCGCACCGAAGACCAGACAGCCGAGCTCGCACCCCAGCAGGGCATCGACGACATCCCCGCTCTTGTCGACACCATCCGTCGAGCGGGTGTGACCGTCGGCCTGGAGATCGCCGGTGCAGTCGCGGACGCTCCGCAGGCCGTTCAGATCGCCGCCTTCCGCATCGCGCAGGAGGCACTCAGCAACGCAGTCAGGCATGCATCAGGCGCCGCCGTCACCGTACGCGTCCAGGCGGATGCCGACATCGTCCGCGTCCGCGTCCGCAACAGCCCCGCCGCGACCCCGACCACGTCCATCGGCGGCGGATACGGTCTGCGCGGAATGCGCGAACGCATCGAGGTGCTCGGCGGATCGTTCACCGCGAG
The DNA here is from genome assembly GCF_006385575.1 of Microbacterium foliorum. Lineage (NCBI taxonomy): Bacteria > Bacillati > Actinomycetota > Actinomycetes > Micrococcales > Microbacteriaceae > Microbacterium > Microbacterium foliorum. The sequence goes on from NZ_CP041040.1 coordinate 2,052,632, forward strand.
TCCGACCGCCGACGGCGGGTGGGAGGTCGCGGCTTCGCTCCCCCTGCACGAGAGTCCGTCGACCCCACCCATCGCCCCGATCACCCAGGAGACCCCGTGACGATCAGCGTCCTCATCGCCGACGATCAGGCCATGGTGCGCGCCGGATTCGCCGCCCTGCTCGATGCCCACGAAGGGATCCGTGTGGCCGGTCAGGCCGCGAACGGCGCCGAGGCGGTCGCTCTCGCGGCCCGCCTCGATCCGGACGTGATCCTGATGGACGTGCGGATGCCGGAGGTCGACGGCATCGAGGCGACCCGTCGCATCCTCAGCCCCGGCTACCCCGCCGCCCATGTGCCGAGGATCCTCATGCTCACGACCTTCGACATCGACGACTATGTCTATGACGCGCTCGAGGCCGGCGCGAGCGGGTTCCTGCTGAAAGACGCTCTTCCGGAAGAGCTGGTCCACGCCGTGCGCGTGGTCGCCGGCGGTGACGCGCTGCTCGCCCCCAGCGTGACCAGGCGGATGATCGAGCAGTTCGCCGGTCGGCGACCGCGAACGCCGCAGGCCGCGTCCTCGCTGGCTGATCTCACCGACCGGGAGCGAGAGGTTCTGGTGCTCATCGGGCGAGGCCGGTCGAACAGTGAGATCGCGGCCGATCTGTTCATCGCAGAGCAGACCGTGAAGACCCACGTCGGCAAGGTGCTGGCGAAGCTTCGGCTCCGCGACCGCGTGCACGCCGTGATCCTCGCGTACGACACCGGCCTGGTCGAACCCGCGTCCTGAGCCTCACCAGGATCACACCCTGGTAGGGGTGCGAACCGCTCCGGGGAGTGATCCCCCACACGGCACCGCGTCCATACGATCCTCGGACACCCCATCCGAGGAGGACTCCATGGCCATCGTCGAGGCACCAACCCGCCCCGCTCTCCGAGATCGAGATCCGCTGCCGGCCGGTCGCGACACCGCGATCGACCTCCTGCGGGCGATCTGCGTCGCGGGAGTCGTGCTGCTCCACGCCATCATGGTCGGGGTCACGGTCGTCGACGGTGGTCCGGTGTTCGCGAACGCCAGCGAAGGAACGTGGTGGATCGTCCCGATCAGCTGGGTTCTCCAGGTGATGCCGCTCTTCTTCGTCATCGGTGGCTTCGCCGGCTACATCTCGTTCCGGCGCACGCACGCGCGCGGCGGCACCACGACCGCCTTCATCGCGGCCCGGGTGCATCGGCTGCTGCGCCCGGCGCTGTTCGCGATCGGGATCGTCGGCGCGGCACTCGCGGCGCTGAGCGCCGTCGGCATCCCGGCGGACATCATCGCGGTCGCCGGATTCCGCTACAGCCAGCCGCTGTGGTTCCTCGCGGTCTTCCTGGGGTGCCAGGCGCTTCTTCCCGCCCTGGCAAGGGCTCACGCGCGGAGGCCGCTGATCACGGTGGCCGCACTGGTCGCGGCATCGATCTCCGTCGATGTGCTCCGGGCGATCACCGGGCTCGAGGGAGTGGGCTTCCTGAATCTCGTGTTCGTCTGGCTCGCGCTGCAGCAGATCGGCTTCTTCCTCGCCGATGGCACGATCGACCGACTGAGCCGACGAACGCGGGCGATCGCAGGAGCTGCGGCCTTGACCACACTCATCGGCGCGTTCACGGGCGGCGTCTACTCCCCCGATCTCATCGCCAACATCAACCCGCCCACCGCAGCCCTGCTTCTCGTCGGGGTCGTGCACCTGAGCGCCGTCTCGCTGCTCCGCGACCGCATCGGCGCGTTCAGTCGCCGCGCGCTCCCGGCCGCGTTCGCGGCGTTCGTCAACAGACGCACCATGACGATCTACCTGTGGCACATGCCGGCGCTGCTCACCATGGCCGGGATCTGCGCGGTGGCCTCGCTCAGCAGTGGGATCGCGCTGCCGGAACCGAGCTCCCTCGCATGGTGGATGTCTCGACCGCTCTGGCTCGCGACCGCGCTGACCCTCACCGCGCTGATCGCGGTCGCGCTCACGCGCATCGAGACGCAGTCCTCCCCGCGTTCTGCTGACTCGGCTCGCCGGATGACGATCGCAGCTGCACTCGGCATCGCCTCGGTCGTCGTGCTTCTCGTCGCGGGTACGACGGTTCTGACGGCCGCGCTCGCGGTCGGCGGAATGGTGTCCGCCCTGCGTCTGGCCCGCCGATCACACCAGACCGCGCGCGGCGAGAGCGTCGCCGACCTCGTCCGCGTGGCGTAGCGTCCTGACCATCAGCGGCACGGTCGTTCGAAGCCCGAGACGGATGCCGCGTGCCCGCTGGGCCTCGCGCACCGCATGGGCGAACCCGGCGACCACCGGGATCATCGTGAGGGTCAGCGAGATCGTCATCGCGATCGCATCGGCGTCGACACCCAGCCTCCGCAGCGGTCGCAGCATCCGATGAAGGACCGCGAGCAGATCACCCATCCGGGTGGTGATCGTGAGGAGCGCAGCGAGCAGAAGCAGCGACGTCACCCTGACTGTACTGATCCAGGCGGTGAGCGGTGACACGAAGATCCACAGCGCCGAGCCGAGAACCAGCACGAGCCAGCGCAGCCTCCACATCTCGACGATCAGGACCTTCGCCGGCAGCCCGGCGACGAGATACAGCAGGCACACGACGACGAGTGAGACCGTGACACTCCGTCCGTCATGCGGATACGCGGATGACATGAGCGCGAGAGCGGCGAAGAGTGCGAGCTTGGGCCCAGCCCGCATCCGGTGGATGACGCTCGCCCCTGGCCGATACGACTGGATCATTCGCACAGCCCGCGGTACTCGGCGACCACGTCCTCCGGCGCGCCGGAGGCGATCAGCGAACCTGCATCGAAGAGCACCGCATGGTCGCATCTCGCTGCAAGCTCGAGGTCATGGGTCACGATGACGACCTGCGACGGCAGTGCCAGCAGCAGCGCGGAGATCTTTCGCGAGTTGCGCAGGTCGAGCAGCGTTGTCGGCTCGTCGGCCACGATCAGCCGAGGTTCCGTGATCAGGACCGAGGCGAGAGCCAGCAGCTGCTTCTGACCGCCCGACAGCTCGGACGCAGGGATGTCTGCCCTGTCGGTCAGGCCGTGTTCGGCGAGTGCGGCGGCCACCCGACCGGCGACCTCCGTCCGGGGCGAGCCGCGCAGCGAGAGGGCGAGGTCCTCCGCGGGCGTCGGCATCAGGATCTGAGACTGCGGGTCTGAGAAGACGAATCCGACGCGGCGGCGAAGGGCTTTCGTGTCCCGCCGCGAGTCGAGGTCATGAACCGTGACTCGCCCTGCATCCGGCAGCACGAGGCCGTTCAGCAGGCGCGCGAAGGTCGACTTGCCCGATCCGTTCGCGCCGATCACCGCGATCCTCGGCGCTGTGAGCTCGACGCTGACATCGCGCAGGATCGACCGACCTTCCCGCTCGACCGTGACACCGTCGAGCGAGACGGGTCCGACCACGGTCTCAGACCGCATGAACGGACGCGGGCGCTGCGCTGGCATGCATCCCGAACGCCCGAGGGTACGCGCGCCGCAGCGCGAGAACCAGCGCCGTCGCCGCGGCCGCCTTGAGCAGATCGCCGGGGAGGAACACCAGACTCGCGAGCGCCGTCGCACCGAGGTCGAGCCCGAGTACCAGCGCGGTCACGGGGATCCCGCACAGATACACGACCAGGATGCCACCGACGACGACTCCGAGGGCGATCCGCCACCAGCTCAGCCGACCACTGCCCACGATCAGACCGATCACGACGACGCCAGCCACCCAGCCGAGCAGGTATCCGGCGGTCGGACCGACGAAGACGCCGAGGCCGCCCCGCCCACCGGCGAGCACGGGAAGTCCGATCGCGGCGAGAACGAGCACCAGGAGCACCGAGAGCGGACCCAGGCGGGGCCCGAGCACAGCACCGGCGAGCATGACCCCCAGGGTCTGCGCGGTGATCGGCACTCCACCGGGAATCGGCACCGTCACCATACCGAGGACCACGATGAGCGCTGCGAAGATCGCCACTCTCGCCAGTTCACGACCGAGATCATCGCGTTGTTGAGTCATGTTTCCCGTTCCTTCTTGAACACTGTTCACCTGAACGGTGTTCACTATACTGATCGCATGACCCCAGAGCACAACTCCGCGCGGCACGACCGCGACGGCGTCGCGCGCGCGGCGCTGGCCCTCCTCGACGAGGTCGGTCTCGCCGACCTGTCGATGCGCCGGATCGCAAGCAGGCTCGAAGTCCAGCCGAGCGCTCTCTACTGGCACTTCTCGAGCAAGCAGGAGCTCCTGGCAGAGCTGGCCGATCGGATCACCGCAGGCATCCCCCGCGACGCTGCAGACGTGCTGACCACCGCGCGCGGGATCCGCGACGCCCTGTTCACCTACCGCGACGGTGCGGAGCTCGTGCTCAGCACCTACGCACTGCGTCTGGGCTCGTCGTACGCCCAGACCGCGCTCGAGTCCACGCTCGCGCGGCACGGTCACACAGACGTAGCCGATCGAGCAGCGGCACTCCTGCACTTCGTGCTCGGCCACGCGACGCTCGTGCAGCAGCGCATGCACGCAGACAGCCATGGGGCGGCTCTCGCCGATGGCACGGTCGACATCACCGCCGGACTGGATCGCGTCTTCGACCTGGGCGTCACCGCGATCGCCGGGCAACCGGCCAGCAGCGGCGTCAGCCCTCAGACGACTCCGCGGCGTGGCCCAGTCTGAGCCCCGGCACGAACGCAAACAGCACCAGACCGAGGCAGAACACGAACACCACTCCGAACGACGCGGCGTCTCCGCCCAGCGTCGCGACGAGCAACCCGGCCAGTGCGATCGTCACCGCTGAACCCGCGGCGTCGGAGATCGACAGCGCCGACGAGTTGAACCCCTGATCGCCCTCATTCGAGTACGCCAGCGTGAGCACAGTGAGGCGTGGATACAGCAGCCCCATGCCACCGCCGGCGAAGCCCCAACCGACGACGACGAACACAGGCGACACGCCCCACTGCGCCGCCGCTAAGACGAGCACGAGCGCCATGACGAGGAGCGACAGGCTTATCACGGTGATGCGGGTGTTGCCGAGACGTTCGCCGAAACTCCCCTGCAGCTGCGAAGCCCCGGCCCACGCGAAGGCTGCCAGCATGAGCGCGATCCCCGCCCAGGTCGCCGTGAAGTCGAAGCGCTCCATCAGCAGGTAGGGGATGTACGCCTCGGCCGCGAAGAACGCACCCGCGGCGATGCCGCGCATGAGGACGACGCTCGGCAGACCACGCCCGGCACGAAGCGTGCGCCGGGGAACCAGCGGCAGCAGGGCAACGGCGATCACGACGACGGATCCGAGCGCCACAGGCCATGCGACGCGCACACTCATCTCCGCCGTGAAACCGACAAGCACCGCACAGACCGCGACGACCACCGCGAGAAGAAGACGGATGACGAGCGCTCGGCGATTCTGCGGTCCACCCCGTCCGAGGTCGACGCCTCGCAACCGCGCCACGACGGTGATGAAGGCGGCGGTCGTCAGCACGGCGACGCCGAGGAACGCCCAGCGCCAATCGAGGTACTCGGCCACCGCCCCGGCGAGGAACGGACCGATCATCGACGGCACGACCCACGCGGCCGCGAATGCTGCGAACACTCTGCCGTGAAGCCGGGGTGGATAGAGCCGGGCCACCACCACGTACAGCGCCACGGTCTGCCCACCCGCGCCGAGCCCCTGCACGAGGCGCCCGACGAGGAACTGGTCCATCGTCACAGCGAACCCTGACAGCAGCAGACCGGCGATGAACAACGAGACCGCGGCGTACAGGGCACCACGGGGCCCACGAGAATCCGACCAGGCGCCCGCTGCGACCATGCCGATCACGCTCGTCGCGAGGGTCCCGGCGAAGGCGACGGCGTACAGCTCGCGTCCGTCGAGCGCTTCGCTGACGATCGGCATGACGGTCGTGACCGCCAGCGCCTCGATCGCGGCGAGGAAGATCAGCGCGACTGCACCGGCGGTGACCCAGAGTCGTTCCCGGTCCCAGATCGATGCGGTCGGCTGCTGCCCGGTGATCATCGATCCACGAGCGACGCGATGCGCTCGATGGCCTCGGTGATGATCTCCGGACTCGTACCGAAGTTCAGCCGGACGAATCCTCTGCCCTGCTCGCCGAAGGCGGGGCCGAAGTGCAGGGCGACCTTCGCCTCCTTGAGGATCCGCCGCGCGGGGTTGTCTCCCCAGCCCAGACCCGAGAGATCGATCCAGGCCAGGTATCCGGCATCGGGGATCCGATAGCGCGCGGCAGGGAGCTTCGACGCCAGCAGATCCTCGAGCAGCACGCGATTCGCATCGAGGGTCCTGAGCAGCCCGTCGAGCCACGGGTCGCTCTCCTCAGAGAATGCAGCCACGGCCGCGAGGAGTCCGAACTGACCGGTGCGCCACTCGACCTCGATCGGAAGCCCGCGCACGACGGCGCTGGTGCGGTCGGAAGCGGTCACCATGAGCGCGCACTTGAGACCCGCGAGATTGAATGCTTTGCTCGCGCTCACGACGGCGTAGCCGACGCGCTCGGCGGCGTCACCGACGTCGAGGAACGGCGTGAACCCGGTTCCAGGCTGGGCGAGCGGCGCGTGGATCTCATCCGAGATCACCGCAACACCGTACTCGTCGGCGATCTCCGCGAGAGCGGTCAGCGAGTCACGGTCGTGCACCGTGCCGGTCGGATTGTGCGGGTTGCAGAGCAGCATCGCGGTGGCACCGTCTTCGAACGCAGCGCGGATGCCGTCGAGATCGAGTTCCCACTCCGTGCCGGTATCGATCAGCGGCACCCGAGCCACCTCGGCGCCCGCCTCGGAGACCAGGTCGAAGAACGGGGGATACACCGGAGGGGTGACGACCACGCGCTCCCCGGGCTGCGTCACGCGGCGCAGGATCTCGACGATCCCCATGCTCACGTCGGCGGTCGTGCGCATCTGCGACGGATCGACATGCCAGCCGAAACGACGGAGCGCGAAGTCTGCGTATGTCTCGGCAAGTGGCGTTCGCGAGGCTACGTACCCCGTGTCGCCGATGTCGACAGCGCGCCGAAGAGCGGATGAGATCGACGGCGCCAACGGAAAGTCGGTCTCCGCGACGAAGAGCGGAAGCACATCGGCGGGATACTCCCGCCACTTCTCGCTGCTGCGCTCGCGAAGCTCCGCCAGAGGCAGGGCCGTGACCTCGAGCATCCTCAGATGGCGAAGCCGAGAGCGCGCATCATGTCGCGCCCGTCGTCCGTGATCTTCTCGGGACCCCACGGCGGCATCCACACCCAGTTGATGCGGAAGCGATCGACGACACTGTCCAGAGCCTGAGCGGTCTGGTCTTCGAGAACGTCGGTCAGTGGGCAGCCTGCGCTGGTGAGCGTCATGTGGATGACGAGAGCATCGTTCTCGTCATCCCATGCGAGATCGTAGATGAGGCCGAGGTCGACGACGTTGATCCCGAGCTCCGGGTCCATGACGTCCTTGAGAGCCTCGGTGACCTCGTCGTACTTCTCGTCGGTGAGGGTGGCTGTCATGCGAATCAGCCTACGCCTCGATGGGGGCTGCGGGGTCGAGGAAACGGTCGTATCCCTCGTCCTCGAGCCGGTCAGCGAGCTCCGGGCCACCCTCTTCGACGATCTTGCCCGCAACGATCACATGCACGAAGTCGGGGCGGATGTAGCGGAGGATGCGGGTGTAGTGCGTGATGAGCAGCACGCCGAGGCCCGTCGACTCCTTGGCGCGGTTGACGCCCTCGGAGACGATCTTCAGCGCGTCGACGTCGAGACCCGAGTCAGTCTCGTCGAGGACTGCGAACTTCGGCTTGAGCACCTCGAGCTGAAGGATCTCGTGACGCTTCTTCTCGCCACCGGAGAAGCCCTCGTTGACGTTGCGCTGAGCGAACTTCGGGTCCATGCGGAGGTTGGACATCGCCGTCTTGACGTCCTTCGTCCACCCGCGGATCGCCGGCGCCTCGCCGTCGATCGCGGTCTTGGCCGTGCGGAGGAAGTTCGTCACCGTCACTCCGGGGATCTCGACCGGGTACTGCATCGCGAGGAAGAGACCCGCACGAGCGCGCTCGTCTACGCTCATCGCGAGGACGTCCTGGCCGTCGAACGTGATCGAACCGGACGCCACCGTGTACTTCGGGTGACCGGCGATCGTGTAGGCGAGCGTCGACTTGCCCGAGCCGTTGGGGCCCATGATCGCGTGCGTCTCACCCGTGTTCATCGTGAGGGTGATTCCGTTGAGGATCGGGGTGATTCCCGCCTCGGTCTCGACCGTCACGTAGAGGTCGCGGATTTCGAGAACAGACATTCAGACTTCCTTCGTCACAGTCGGGTCGATGAGCACGTCGTCGCCGTCGATCTCGACGACGTAGACCGGAACGGGCTCATAAGCAGGGAGGTTCTGGGGCTTGCCGGTGAGCAGCGAGAATGCAGAGCCGTGGGCCCAGCATTCCACCGTCTCTCCTTCGACGAAGCCCTCGGAGAGGGAGATGTCACCGTGGGTGCAGGTGTCTCCGATGGCGTGGATCACGCCTTCGGAGTCCTTGATGACGGTGATCGGCACGCCGTTCGGCTCGACACGCAGCGGCATGTCCTGCTCGAGTTCGGCTACACCGCAGACGCGCTCCGCGGTCATGCGTTCACCTCGGCGAGCTCCGTCTCGATCGCGGCGAGAAGCTCGGCCTCCAGCGCGGGGATTCCCAGACGCTGGACGATGTCGGTGAGGAAGCCGAGCACGACGAGACGGCGGGCTTCCTCTTCGCTGATGCCTCGCGCCTGCAGATAGAACAGCTGCTCGTCGTCGAAACGACCGGTGGCGCTGGCGTGGCCCGCTCCGAGGATGTCGCCCGTCTCGATCTCGAGGTTCGGGATCGAGTCGGCGCGAGCGCCCTCCGTGAGCACCAGGTTGCGGTTGGCCTCGTACGAATCGGTGCCGTTCGCGTCGGCGCCGATCAGTACATCGCCGATCCAGACGCTGTGCGCGCCCTGGCCCTGGAGCGCACCCTTGTAGAGCACGTCGCCCTTGGTGTGCGGCCCCTTGTGGTGCAGGAAGACCTGGCTCTCGAGGTGCTGCCCCGCATCGGCGTACGAGAGGCCGTAGAGGTAGCCCTCCGAGCCTGCACCCGCGAGCTCGACGCTGGGGTTCACGCGCACGACGCCGCCGCCGAAGCTGATGACGAAGTGCTTGAGCGTCGCATCGGCGTCGACCCTGGCCTGGTGCGCCGACGTGTGCACGGCCTCGTCCTGCCACTGCTGCAGGCTGATGACGGTGAGCTTGGCTCCGTCGCGCACGATGATCTCGACGTTCTGCGAGTACTGCGCAGCGCCCGTGTGCTGGAGCACGACAGTGGCGGAGCTGTGCTCGAGCGCCTCGATCACGAGGTGCGCGTCGGCGCGACGGTCTGCACCGAGTCCGTCGATCGCGATGAAGACGGGCTCAGCGACCTCTTCTTCACGCGGGATGCGGATGTGCAGCGCCTCGGGTGAGCCCTGCCACGCGATCGCGGCGGTGATGTCCTCCGCGAGGAAGACCTCTCCGCGCGGTGCATCGCCGGCGGCGAGCGGCGCTGACACGTACTGCTCTCCCGAGCCGAACGAGTAGCTCACGCCGTCGCCCGAGCCCGCGACCTCGAAAAGAGGCGAGAGCTTCGCGACAGGGGTGTGCTTCCAGTTGACCTCGCGCCCGGTGGGAGCACCGAAGTCGTCGGGGTCGAAGGAGTGGGGGCGCTCCGAGCGGGTCTGCACCGGGACGAATCCGGCTTCCGAGACCTGTGCTGCGGGGTCGATGTGCGCGTTCGTGTGCTGCGCCTCGCTGGGCGCTGTCGTCGAGGCCGCCATTTAGCCGACCGATCCTTCCATGCCCATTTCGATGAGCTTGTTCAGTTCCATCGCGTACTCCATGGGCAGTTCCCGTGCGATCGGCTCGATGAAGCCACGCACGATCATCGCCATCGCCTCGTCCTCGGGCATGCCGCGGGACTGCAGGTAGAAGAGCTGCTCTTCGCTGACCTTCGAGACGGTCGCCTCGTGGCCGAGTTGCACGTCGTCGACACGGATGTCGATCGCCGGATATGTGTCGGAGCGTGACTTCGTGTCGACCAGCAGAGCGTCGCAGCGCACGGTGTTCGCAGAGTGGTGCGCATTGGCGTCCACGCGGACCTCACCGCGGTATCCCGCACGACCGCCACCACGGGCGATCGACTTCGAGACGATCGACGACTGGGTGTACGGCGCCATGTGGATCATCTTCGCGCCGGCGTCCTGGTGCTGGCCGGGGCCCGCGAAGGCGACCGAGAGCGTCTCGCCCTTGGCATGCTCGCCCATCAGGTAGATCGACGGGTACTTCATCGTCACCTTGGAGCCGATGTTGCCGTCGACCCACTCCATCGTCGCGCCTTCGTGCGCGACCGCACGCTTGGTGACGAGGTTGTAGACGTTGTTCGACCAGTTCTGGATCGTCGTGTAGCGAACGCGGGCGTTCTTCTTCACGATGATCTCGACCACGGCCGAGTGCAGCGAGTCCGACTTGTAGATCGGAGCCGTGCAGCCCTCGATGTAGTGGACGTAGCTGTCTTCGTCGGCGATGATCAGGGTCCGCTCGAACTGGCCCATGTTCTCGGTGTTGATGCGGAAGTAGGCCTGCAGCGGGATCTCGACGTGCACGCCCTTGGGGACGTAGACGAACGAGCCGCCCGACCAGACGGCGGTGTTCAGCGCAGCGAACTTGTTGTCGCCGGCCGGGATCACCGAGCCGAAGTACTCCTCGAAGAACTCGGGGTGCTCACGCAGAGCGGTGTCGGTGTCCATGAAGATGACACCCTGCTCCTCCAGGTCCTCGCGGATTTGGTGGTAGACGACCTCGGATTCGTACTGAGCGGCGACACCCGCGACGAGGCGCTGGCGCTCCGCCTCGGGGATGCCGAGACGCTCATAGGTCTCGCGGATCTCCGCGGGGAGGTCCTCCCAGGACTGCGCCTGCTTCTCCGTCGAGCGCACGAAGTACTTGATGTTGTCGAAGTCGATCTCGCTGAGGTCTGCACCCCACGTCGGCATCGGCTTGCGTCCGAAGAGCTGGTAACCCTTGAGACGGGTCTTCAGCATCCATTCGGGCTCGTGCTTGAGCGCCGAGATCCCGCGAACCACCTCTTCGGAGATTCCACGCTTGGCGATGGCTCCGGCGGCATCTTCGTCATGCCATCCGAATTCGTACACCCCCAGGCCGTCAAGCTCCGGGCGGTCGATCAGTACATCCGACATCACACACTCTCCTCACAGGTCCCAAAACGGTGTCATCCGCCCCGACACACCTGATCCCCGTCGAGTCTGCGGGAGCGGGTGCCGTTGGTGGGCCCTCATCACCGGCGCATCCATCGCGCCTAAACTGTTGATGATGCTTCAGCGCGGTAAGCGCTCATCACAACAATCCGATTCTACAGGTTCCGCCTGAAGACAGGGCCGCTCGCCATGTCCGGGCGGTTCGGAGAAGACTTATGCCCCAGCCCACGATCTCGTCCCCCGCGATCGCACCGACGTCGACGCATGCGATCCTCTGGGGACGAGCGCTCCGCGTGTTCGCCTGGCTGTCTTTCCTGGCTCAGACGATCATCATCGGCACCGGCGGCGCAGTGCGCCTCACCGGATCCGGACTCGGCTGCTCCGAGTGGCCGCTCTGCACCCCCGAGTCGCTCGTGCCGATCTATGCCGACCAGGGAATCCACGGCATCATCGAGTTCGGCAACCGCGTCATGACGGGCGTCGTCGGCATCATCGCCCTCGCCGTACTGCTGCTCGTGCTCGCACGTGTCGGCGGCCGTCTCCTGGTCTTCTCCGCCCTGCGGTTCGCGGCTGCCGGCATCGTCGCCGCCGTCATCACCTTCGTGATCGTGTCGCTGTTCTCCCTTCCGGCGACTCCGTTCGCCATGGGCGCTCTGCTCATCGCCGTGATCGCAGCCATGGTGCGATCAGTCCGGTTGACGACCGAACGACGTGATCTCGTCATCCTCGCCTGGATCGTCCTGCTCGGAGTGGTCGCACAGGCGCTCGTCGGCGGCATCACCGTGCTCACCGGCCTTAACCCCTTCATCGTCGGGTTCCACTACGTGTCCTCCCTGCTGCTGGTGTGCGTCACCGCGGCGTTCCTGGTGCGTCTCTACGGGCAGCCGGGCCCGAGGGATCGCGCGGTACCGAAGTGGTTCGCGATCCTGAGCCACGTCACGGGCCTGGCTCTCGCCGTCACGATCGTCTTCGGTGTGCTCACCACCGGTTCGGGCCCGCATTCGGGTGATGCCGACGTGCTGCGTCACGGGTTCGACGCCACCGTGCTGGCGCACGTGCACGCGTGGCCCGGATACATCCTCGCCGCGCTCGTCGCCACGCTCACGATCTCCGCGTGGGTGCTGCGCCTCGAGCCCCGCAAATGGCTGCTCGTGCTCGTGATCGCGATCCTCGTGCAGGTCGGTGTCGGCATCTGGCAGGCACGTGAGGGCCTCCCTCCCCTGCTCGTCGGCATCCACATGGTGCTCGCGTCGCTCTCGGCAGCGGCGTACACGGTCGTGGCGCTGCACCTGAAGAAGCCGGTCGCGCCCCAGGAGTGACGGAGGTCGCCGATCGGTCGGCGCACTCCGGAGCCTCGGCACAGTGAACGCATAGCTGCGGCATCAGCGACTCATCAGTTCGTCGTGCAACGTGGCCGACATGAACAAGTCACTGACACGCAGCATCGGCTTCTGGCTCCTCCTCGTGCTCTCGCTCGCTTCGGCGGGCATCGGCGGTTGGCTCATCGCCGGTCAGATCGGCACCATGACGAGCACTCTGCTCGACGGCACCGCGACCGGCATCGAGGTCTACGTCGGGCAGTCGCTCGTCGTCGTCGGCGCCGCACTGCTGGGCGCAGGCGTCATCGGAATCCTCGTCGCGGTGGCGCTGAGCGCCGTGCAGGCGATTCTGCCCTCCCCCGCCCCGTCGTCGTCGAGCCGATCGACTGGAACGCCGAATCAGACGCCGTCGACCACGACGAGACCACGACGGTCGAGAACGACGCGGCCGACGTGCAGATCTCCGAGGATGACGAGGCTCAGAACGGCAGCAGCGGGTCGACCGCGACGGCCACGAAGATCAGCGTCAAGTAGGTGATCGAGGCGTGGAAGACTCGCATCGGCCGCGCCTCGTTGCCTCGCACCGCCTGGTTGTACAGACGGTGCGACTCGTAGATGAACCAGCCGCCGAACACGGCAGCTGAGACGCCGTAGACGAGGCCCATGTTCGCGATCGGGATCAGCAGCAGCGAGCAGGCGACGGTGGCCCAGGCATACAGGATGACCTGGAGTCCGACCTGCGAGGCGTTGCGGGTGACGCCGAGCATGGGCACGTCGACGTCTTCGTAGTCGTCCTTGTACTTCATCGAGAGCGGCCAGTAGTGCGGCGGCGTCCAGAGGAAGATGAGCGCGAAGAGGATGAACGCCGGCCAGTCGAGCGAACCGGTGACCGCAGCCCAGCCGATGAGCACGGGGAAGCATCCGGCGATGCCGCCCCAGATGATGTTCTGCTCGGTGCGGCGCTTGAGGATCATCGTGTAGATCACGACGTAGAAGAAGATGGCGGATGCCGACAGAGTCGCCGCCAGCCAGTTCGTCGTGAACCACAGCCACACGGTCGAGACCACGGCCAGGGTCCACGAGAAGATCAGAGCGCCCCGCGGGGTGATCTCACCCGTGACGAGCGGACGGTTCTCGGTGCGATGCATATGTGCGTCGATGTCGCGGTCGAGATACATGTTGAACGCCGCGGCGGACCCGGCGCTCAGCGATCCGCCGATCACGGTGGCGAGGACCAGCCACAGGTCGGGCAGGCCGCCCTGGGCGAGGAACATCACCGGGACGGTCGACACCAGCAGCAGTTCGAGGACGCGCGGCTTGGTGAGGGCGACATACGCCTTCACGGTGCGACCGATGGACTTCTTCACAACGGTCTGATCAGACATCGTCGAGATCTCGATCGCCTCCTCCACACGCGTCACGACAGCGTTTCCCAGTCTAGGGCACACGAGACGAGGGGCTCGCCCGCGCTCAGGTCTTGAGCCCGCCTTCATGCTCTGCATCCGCCTCGCCCGGGCGTCACGGAATCGCGTTCCAGGAACGATGATCCGCAGTCCCACAGTGCTGCGGAACTCGGGACGGATCCATGGAATTACTGGAAGCGCGGAGCGTTGTAAAGGGGGGTAATGGGTCAGACCTCGGCGCTATGCTGAAATGACTCGCGCGCCCAGCGCACATCACAAACCCTTCCTTTGCGTTGCGGACTGCGATCGTGCAATCCGGGCGCTCTCGAACAGTTGCAGAAGGGCTTCACAGTGTCGGAATTGCAGTGGGATGAGATCGACCGACGCGCGGTGGACACCGCGCGTCTTCTGGCTGCGGATGCCGTGGAGAAGGTCGGCAACGGCCACCCCGGCACCGCGATGAGCCTGGCTCCGGCCGCGTATCTCCTCTACCAGCGGGTGCTCCGTCACGACCCGACCGACACCGACTGGCTCGGCCGCGACCGCTTCATCCTCTCGGTCGGACACTCTTCGCTCACCCAGTACGTCCAGCTCTACCTGGGCGGCTTCGGCCTCGAGCTCGACGACCTCAAGGCGCTCCGCACCTGGGGCTCGCTCACCCCCGGCCACCCCGAGTACGGCCACACCAAGGGCGTAGAGATCACCACCGGCCCGCTCGGCCAGGGGCTCGCTTCCGCGGTGGGCTTCGCCTACGCCGCTCGCTACGAGCGCGGGCTCTTCGACCCCGAGGCTGAGGCGGGCACCAGCCCGTTCGACCACTTCGTCTACGTGATCGCGGGCGACGGCGACCTCCAGGAGGGCGTCACCAGCGAGGCCTCCTCGCTGGCCGGCCACCAGGAGCTCGGCAACCTCATCGCGATCTACGACTCCAACCAGATCTCGATCGAGGACGACACGAACGTCGCCTTCACCGAAGACGTCGCGAAGCGCTACGAGGCATACGGCTGGCAGGTCCAGACCGTCGACTGGAAGAAGACGGGCGAGTACGTCGAGGACGTCGCCGAGCTGCATGCTGCGATCGAGGCCGCCAAGGGCGAGACCTCGAAGCCGTCGCTCATCATCCTGAAGACGATCATCGGCTGGCCGTCGCCCGGCAAGCAGAACTCCGGCAAGATCCACGGATCCGCCCTGGGCGGCGACGAGCTCGCCGCGACCAAGAAGGTCCTCGGATTCGACGCCGACGAGCACTTCGCGATCGCCGACGATGTGATCGCGCACACCCGCGGTCTCGCCGATCGCGCCGCCGAGGAGCGTGCCGCGTGGCAGCAGTCGTTCGACGCGTGGGCCGCGGCCAACCCCGAACGCAAGGCCCTCCTCGATCGTCTCGAGGCCAAGGAGCTGCCTGCGGACATCACCTCCGCTCTCCCCGTCTTCGAGAGCGGCAAGGACGTATCGACCCGTGCGGCGTCCGGCCAGGTCATCAACGCTCTAGCGGCCGAGCTCCCCGAGCTCTGGGGCGGATCCGCCGACCTCGCCGAATCGAACCTCACCACGATCAAGGATTCCAAGTCCTTCATCCCCGCAGAGTGGTCGACGCACGAGTGGTCGGGTGACCCGTATGGCCGCGTGCTGCACTTCGGCATCCGCGAGCACGCCATGGGCGCGATCATCAACGGCATCGTGCTGCACGGCCCGACGCGCGCATTCGGCGGCACGTTCCTGATCTTCAGCGACTACATGCGCCCGCCGGTGCGTCTGGCCGCGCTGATGAACGTGCCCAGCATCTTCGTCTGGACGCACGACTCGGTGGCCCTCGGCGAGGACGGTCCGACCCATCAGCCGGTCGAGCAGATCGCCACGCTGCGCGCCATCCCGAACTTCACCCTGGTGCGCCCTGCTGACGCCAACGAGACCTCGGCCGCCTGGCTCGAGATCCTCCGCCGTCACGAGGGACCGGCCGGTATCGCTCTGACGCGTCAGAACATCCCGGTGTTCGAGCGCGGACAGGGCTCGGCTGAGGGCGATGTCTTCGCCTCGACCGACGGCGTCGCGAAGGGCGCCTACGTCCTCGCCGAGGCTCCGAACGGCGCGCCGGACGTGATCATCATCGCGACCGGTTCCGAGGTGCAGCTCGCGGTCGACGCACGCGCAGCCCTCGCGGAAGAAGGCGTGAACGTGCGCGTCGTCTCCGCTCCGTCGCTCGAGTGGTTCGACGAGCAGGACGAGGCCTACCGCGAGTCGGTCCTTCCCAAGGCCATCACCGCCCGCGTCTCGGTCGAGGCCGGTTCGGTGCTCAGCTGGCGCGGGATCGTTGGCGACCGCGGCCGCTCGGTCGGCATCGACCACTTCGGCGCATCCGCCGACTACAAGACCCTGTTCCAGAAGTTCGGTATCACCACCGAGGCCGTCATCGCGGCCGCACGCGAGACCATCAAGGAGAACGCATGAGCACCCCCACCGCAGACCTCGCAGCAGCCGGTGTCAGCATCTGGCTCGACGACCTGTCGCGCACCCGCATCTCCTCCGGCAACCTCGCCGAGCTGATCGAGACCCGCAACGTCGTCGGCGTCACGACCAACCCGACGATCTTCGCCAACGCGATCACCGACAAGAACAACACGTCGTACGACGCGCAGGTCACCGAGCTCGCCGCATCGGGCGCCACGGCCGAGGAAGCCGTCTTCGCCGCGACCACGCAGGACGTCGCCGCCGCTCTCGACATCTTCCGCCCCGTGTGGGAGAAGTCGGGCCACGTCGACGGCCGCGTCTCGATCGAGGTCTCCCCCGACCTCGCGCACGACACCGAGGGCACCGTCGAACAGGCCAAGAAGCTGTGGGCCAAGGTCGACCGCCCCAACCTGCTCGTCAAGATCCCCGCGACGAAGGCGGGCCTGCCCGCGATCACCGAGGCGATCGCGTCGGGCATCAGCGTCAACGTGACCCTGATCTTCAGCCTGGAGCGCTACGCCGAGGTCATCGACGCGTACCTGGCCGGGCTCGAGCGCGCGCACAGCGCCGACTTCGACCTGTCGAGCATCCACTCCGTCGCGTCGTTCTTCGTCTCGCGCGTCGACACCGAGACCGACAAGCGTCTCTCGGCGATCGGCACCGACGAGGCCGAGGCGCTCAAGAGCAAGGCCGGACTCGCGAACGCCCGTCTCGCCTACGAGCTCTTCGAGCAGAAGTTCGCCGAGAAGCGTGCGCAGGACCTCATCAAGCTCGGCGCGAACGCCCAGCGCCCGCTGTGGGCATCGACCGGCGTCAAGGACCCGGCACTGCCCGACACGCTCTACGTCACCGAGCTCGTCGCGAAGGACGTCGTCAACACGATGCCCGAGAAGACGCTCGAGGCGACCTTCGACCACGGCGTCGTCACCGGAGACACCATAACGGGCGGCTACGAGGATGCTCGCGCGGTGTTCGCAGGCCTTGACGCTCTCGGGATCGACTTCACCGACGTCACGCAGGTGCTCGAGGACGAGGGTGTCGCCAAGTTCATCGACTCGTGGCACGACCTCCTGACGCAGGTGGCCGAGGGCCTCGAGGCGCAGCGATGACCTTTGCGATCCACGCCTCTGGCGCGGCTCGGGTTGCGATCGACGAGACGGTTCCCGCTCTCGTCCACGACCTCGTCGCCTCGCGAGTGACCGGTGGCGACGCGGCCCTGTGGGGCCCGGCAGCCGAGTCCGAGGCATCGATCCGCCTCGGCTGGGTCGAGGCGGTATCCGTCTCACGCCCTCTGGTCGCTGAGATCGTCGCACTGCGCGCCGATCTGCACGCGAAGGGTGTGACGCGGGTCGTGCTCGCGGGCATGGGCGGCTCGTCGCTCGCCCCCGAAGTGATCGCCCAGACCGCCGGCGTCCCGCTGACGATCCTCGACTCGACTGCTCCCGGTCAGGTGCTCGCCGCGCTCGACGAGGGCCTGCAGAGCACCGTGCTCGTGGTGTCGTCGAAGTCGGGATCGACCGTCGAGACCGACTCGCAGCGCCGCACGTTCGAAGCTGCGTTCCGCGACGTGGGCATCGATCCGCTCGAGCGCATCATCGTGGTCACCGACCCGGGCTCGCCGCTCGACGTCTCCGCTCGTGAAGCCGGCTACCGCGTGTTCAACGCCGACCCGAACGTGGGGGGCCGTTACTCCGCTCTCACGGCCTTCGGGCTCGTGCCTACCGGCCTCGCCGGAGCTGACATCGATGAGCTTCTCGACGAGGCAGAGGCCTCGCTGCTCGAGGTCGCGATCGATTCGGCCGACAACCCTGCACTGCGCCTGGCCGCGGCGATCTCCGCCACGGTGCCTCGTCGCGACAAGCTAGGCCTGATCACCGACGGCACGCACATCAACGGCCTGCCCGACTGGATCGAGCAGCTCATCGCCGAGTCCACAGGCAAGGACGGCACCGGCATCCTGCCCGTCGTGCTGCTGCCCGTGTCGCCCGAGCTCGACTCCCAGCCGTCCGATCTGCAGATCGTGCGGCTCGTCGACGATGCGAACGAGTTCCACCTGCGCGAGCGGCACGAGGGCGAGATCCTCGTCAGCGGTTCGCTGGGTGCGCAGCTCATCGTCTGGGAGTACGCGACGGCGATCGCCGGCTACCTGCTCGGCATCAATCCCTTCGATCAGCCCGACGTCGAGTCGGCGAAGGTGGCGGCTCGAGGTCTGCTCGATGCCCGCCCGGCGCCGACCGCTCCCGCATTCGTCGAGAACGGCGTCGAGGTTCGCGTGTCCGACCCCGCTCTGGCGGCGTCCGGAACCGTCGAGGGCGTGCTCGACGCACTGTGGGCGGCGCTGCCGGCAGACGGCTACGTGTCGATCCAGGCATACGTCAACCGGCTCGACGTCCCGCAGCTGCCGGGGCTCCGCGAGCTGGTCGCCGCCGACTCCGGTCGGCCGACCACGTTCGGTTGGGGACCCCGGTTCCTGCACTCCACCGGCCAGTATCACAAGGGCGGTCCGGCGCAGGGCGTGTTCCTGCAGATCCTGGAGCGCACCGACGTCGATCTCGAGATCCCTGAGCGACCGTTCACGTTCGGCCAGCTCATCGAGGCACAGGCAGCCGGCGATGCCGCCGTCCTGGCCGAGCACGGCCGTCCGGTCGTCTCCCTGACGATCACCGATTCGTCGGCCGACGTCCTCACCCTCTTCGAAGCCGCACAGAAGTAACAGCCAGGAGAATCCCCCACTGATGTCTGTTCCCATCTCGCGCGGGCACAACCCGCTGCGTGACCCCGATGATCGCCGCCTCAACCGGATCGCGGGGCCCAGTGCACTCGTGATCTTCGGTGTGACCGGAGACCTGTCACGCAAGAAGCTCATGCCCGCTGTCTACGACCTCGCCAACCGCGGGCTCCTGCCACCCGGATTCGCTCTCGTCGGCTTCGCCCGACGCGACTGGGAGGACCAGGACTTCGCGCAGGTCGTCTACGACGCGGTCAAGCAGCATGCGCGCACGCCGTTCCGCGAGGAGACCTGGGCGCAGCTTCTCCAGGGCATCCGCTTCGTCTCGGGTGAGTTCGACAACCCCGAGTCGTTCCGCAAGCTCCGTGAGACCGTCGACCAGCTCGACGTCGAACGCGGCACGATGGGCAACCACGCGTTCTACCTGTCGATCCCGCCGAAGGACTTCCCTCTCGTCGCGAAGCAGCTCAAGGACTCGGGTCTCGTTGGAGCGAACGACGATGACGACGAGCGCTGGCGCCGTGTCGTGATCGAGAAGCCGTTCGGCCACGACCTCGAGTCCGCGCGCGAGCTCAACGCCGCCCTCGAAGTGGCGTTCTCGGCCGACTCCATCTTCCGCATCGACCACTACCTCGGCAAGGAGACGGTCCAGAACATCCTGGCACTGCGCTTCGCGAACGAGCTGTACGAGCCGATCTGGAACCGCAACTACGTCGACCACGTGCAGATCACCATGGCCGAGGACATCGGCGTCGGAGGCCGTGCCGGCTACTACGACGGTGTCGGCGCCGCGCGCGACGTCATCCAGAATCACCTGCTGCAGTTGCTCGCGCTCACCGCCATGGAAGAGCCGATCAGCCTGTCTGCCGAGCATCTGCGTGCCGAGAAGGAGAAGGTGCTGGCCGCGGTGCACGTGCCCGACGACCTCTCCCTCGCGACCGCGCGCGGGCAGTACGCGGGCGGCTGGCAGGGCGGCGAGCAGGTCACCGGCTTCCTCGACGAGGAAGGCATGAATCCTGAGTCGGCCACCGAGACCTACGCCGCGATCAAGCTCGAGATCGACACCCGCCGCTGGGCCGGTGTGCCGTTCTACCTGCGCACCGGAAAGCGCCTCGGCCGTCGCGTGACCGAGGTCGCCGTCGTCTTCAAGAAGGCGCCGGAGCACCTGTTCGGCCGTTCGAACACGTCGGAGCTCGGCCAGAACGCGCTCGTGATCCGCGTGCAGCCGGATGAGGGTGTCACGATCCGCTTCGGCTCCAAGGTGCCGGGCAACGGAACCAACGTGCGCGACGTCACCATGGACTTCGGCTACGGCCACGCGTTCACCGAGGCGAGCCCCGAGGCATACGAGCGACTGATCCTCGACGTCCTGCTGGGCGATCCGCCGCTGTTCCCGCGTCACGAAGAGGTCGAGCTCTCCTGGAAGATCCTCGACCCCGTGGAGAAGTACTGGGCAGCCGAGGGCGGCCCGGTCGACCAGTACGCACCCGGTTCATGGGGTCCGGCATCCGCCGACGACCTCCTTGCCCGTGACGGACGAGTCTGGAGACGCCCATGATCATCGACCTTCCCGACACGACCGTCAGCCAGGTCGCCAAGCATCTCGTCAAGGTGCGCGAAGAAGGCGGTGCTGTCGCGCTCGGCCGTGTGCTCACGCTGATCATCTCGGCCCGCAACGGTGTCGCCGAAGCCGCGATCGACGCGGCCAACGACGCGTCACGCGAGCACCCCATGCGCGTCATCGTGCTCACCACGGGCGAGGGCGACGCCAGACTCGACGCGCAGATCCGCGTCGGTGGCGACGCCGGAGCCTCTGAGGTGGTCGTACTCCGCGCCTACGGAGACGCCGCGAGCAACGAAGAGAGCCTCGTCACCGGACTGCTTCTGCCCGACGCCCCGGTCGTCGCCTGGTGGCCCGAAGAGGCACCGACGTCTCCGGCCGCGTCGCCGCTCGGCAAGATCGCGCAGCGACGCATCACCGATGCGGCGACGGCACCCGACGTGCGCGATCGCCTCGCGCAGCTCGGGGCGACGCATGCTCCGGGAGACACCGATCTCGCGTGGACGCGACTCACCCATTGGCGGGAGCAGCTGGCGGCAGTGCTCGACCAGCCCCCGTTCGAAGAGGTCACCGCCGTCGAGGTTCGCGGTGGGTCCGCCTCGCCGTCGACGGCCCTGCTGGCCGCGTGGTTGCAGATGGCCCTCGATATCCCGGTCAAATGGTCGTACGAAGACCCGGAGCACTGGCAGGAGGGCATCAAGTCGGTGCGGCTTCACCGCTCGTCCGGTGACATCCTGCTCGAGCGCCCGACGCCCGGCGTGGCAGTGCTGACGCAGCCTGATCAGCCCGATCACGACCTCCACCTCCCCCGCCGCACCCTGCGCGAGTGCCTCGCCGAGGAGCTGCGTCGCCTCGACCCCGACGTCCTGTACGGTCGAGTCATCACCGAGGGCTGGGAGAAGCTGGGTCCGCCCGAGACAGGAGAATGATGTCGACGCAGACAGCATCCGCTGAGAAGCGGGTCGTGGTCGAGTCCACGCCCGCGGCACTCGCCGCGAGCGTGGCCGATCGGTTCCTGACGCGCCTGCGTGCCCGCACGCGAAACGGCCGCATCGCTCATATCGCCCTCACGGGCGGTTCGATGGGCGGCGCGGTGCTGCGGGCGACGCGCGACGACCCTCGGTCGGCTCAGATCGACTGGTCGCTGGTGCACTTCTGGTGGGGCGATGAACGGTTCGTCGCACGTAACGACGCCGATCGCAACGCTGTGCAGTCGCGCGAGGCTCTTCTCGACCACATCCCGGTTCCTGCCGAGAACGTGCACGAGGTCGCTGCAGCGGGCGAGAGCCTGACCCTCGACGAGGCTGCCGCGGCCTACGCGGCAGAGCTCGCTCGCTACGGCACCGACGACCACCCGTGGCCGTCGTTCGCCGTCTGCTTCTTGGGCGTAGGGCCTGACGGCCACATCGCCTCGCTCTTCCCCGATCGCCCCGAGGTCACGGTGACGGATGCCGCCGCGCTGCCGGTGCGAGACTCCCCCAAGCCGCCGCCCGAGCGAGTCACGCTGACGCGCCCGGTGCTCAACGCTTCGAAGCGTGTCTGGCTCGTTCTCACGGGAGCAGACAAGGCGTCGGCGCTCGGCCTCGCCCTTGCCGGTGCGAGCTACACGAACGTTCCCGCGGCCGGGGCTAAGGGGCGCAAGCGCACGGTGTTCTTCGTCGACGAGGCTGCGGCCTCAGAGGTGTCGCCTGATCTGATCGATCCGGCGTACTGAGTCAGCCCGCTCAGGCCCCGGCGTCTTTCGGCTTCTCGTCACTGCCCCGGGGGATTCCCAGGTCCTGGCTGTCGCTCAGAACCTGTGGGTGATAACGCGCGAGATTGACGACGCCCCAGATCGCGATGGCACCGGCGACTCCGAAGATCACGAGGACCCACGGCGGTGCCGCTGCCGCCTCGCCGAGGACGACCATACCGATGATCACGGCGACCAGAGGGTCGACGACGGTGAGGCCGGCGATGACCAGATCCGGCGGGCCAGAGCTGTACGCCGTCTGCACGAAGTAGGCGCCGACAGCCGCCGCGGCGATCAGGGCGATCACGCACACGATGGTGATCCAGTCGAAGTTGCCCGCCTGGACGCGCTTGATGACGACCTTCGCGAGCGTCGCGACGAAGCCGTAGAGGATTCCTGCGCCGACGATGTAGAAGAGCGCGCGCATGCGGTGACGAAGGACGAGCCAGCATGCGCCGAGGATGATGATCACGACGAGCAGGATCGCCAGGATCGTGAAGAGCTCGGTGTCGGTGACCTCTTTCTCTGTGGCGAAGATCGCCGCGAAGAAGACGAAGAGGAAGATTCCGCCGACGCAGCAGACGATCGCAGTGATCGACTGCTTGGTCGGTGAGTGCCCCGAGATGCGGGCGTTGAGCAGCGTCGTCAGGACGAGAGCGATCGCGCCGAGCGGCTGAACGACGATCAACGGCGCGACGGTCAGGGCCGCGAGTTGGCACACGATGGCCAAGCCGAGCATCAGTGTCCCGACGAGCCACGACGGACGCGTCAGCAGCCCACGAACCTGGGCGATCGAGAGGCCGGACGCGCCGTCGGCACCGCTGAGCCGTTCCATCTTCTCCACGCCGCGATGCTGGTACTGCGCACCGAGCGACATGAAGACCGCACCCGCAAGTGCAAGGGGGATGCCGAGGAGCAGTCCCGGGTTCTGGAACGCGCCTACCAGCTGGTCGGTGACGTCTTCCGCCCCAGCCATCCATACGGAGATGCTCACCCTACGACCCTACCCGGCGATACACGCCGAGTAGGGTTATGGCGTGGCTGTTCTTCCTATTCGCATCATGGGCGATCCCGTCCTGCACTCCCCCGCATCCGTCGTCGAAGAGATCACCGACGACATCCGCACGCTCATCGCCGACATGTTCGAGACGATGGACACCGCCCCCGGTGTCGGCCTGGCCGCCCCTCAGGTCGGCGTGCCTCTGCGCATTTACACGTACGCCTACGTGGACGACGACGACCAGCCGTGGCGCGGGGTCATCATCAATCCCGAGCTCTGGATGGTGCCGCTGGAACCGGGCGAGCCGGACGACGAGCTCGAGTCCGAAGGATGCCTTTCGTTCCCCGGCGAGCGATTCCCGCTGCGTCGCTCCGAGCGGGTGCGCGTCACGGGCACCGATCTCGACGGCTCCCCCGTCGAGATCGCGGTCGACGGGTGGCGTGCGCGCATCATGCAGCACGAATTCGACCACCTCGACGGCATCCTGTACATCGATCGCCTCTCGGACGGCGATTGGAAGACCGTGCAGAAGATCGCCAAGAAGCGCGGATGGGGCAAGCCCGGCGCCAGCTGGGTACCCGGCATCGACGACTTGGAAGGCTGACCTGCCTTTCAGCCCAATCAAAGCCTTCTCCGAGTTGCATCACAGACTCCGCGCCGGATAGCGTGCTTGAGGCGGGATATCGATATACCCGTTCACCGAGGCTCTGGAGGGGACGAAATGATGAAAATGCGCACGCGACGCGCACTGGCGCTGGCAGGTTCTGCTGTGGCGCTGTCGGTCGCACTGACCGGCTGTAGCGCGCTGAACGGCATTCTGGGCGGAGGCGCCGGAGACGCAGACCGCGACGAGGAGACCGGACAGGTCACCGAGAGCGCGAACATCGACATCTTTGCGCTGAAGGTCGGCGACTGCATGATGGAGGCTCCCAGCGGTCTCCTCGAGGACATCGACGTCGTTCCGTGCGCTGAGCCGCACGACCAGGAAGTCTTCTACGAGATCACCATGGACGATGGCGATTTCTCGGAGGAGGCTATCGACGCCGCTTCGCAGGAGTGCATCGGCGACGCGTACGCGAGCTTCGTCGGCGTTGCCTACGAAACCTCGACTCTCGAGGTCTACCCGATCACCCCGACCCAGCAGACCTGGGATGAGCTGAACGACCGCGTGGTGCAATGCGTCATCTCTGACCCCGCGGGTCAGATCGAGGGCTCGCTCGAGGGCGCTGCACGCTGATCTGACTCTGATTCGCAGAAAGAGGCCCCGTCACTCGACGGGGCCTCTTTCTGCTGTGAGCACGGATGCGACTGTGCCTCTCGAAGAGGACGCCTCAAGGAATGAGGACCCAAAGGGAAAAGCCCCTCCGAAGAGGGGCTTTTCATTGGCTCCCCGGCTTGGACTCGAACCAAGAACCTGCCGGTTAACAGCCGGCTGCTCTGCCAATTGAGCTACCGAGGAATGTGCTCCGCTGCGCGGGCAACTCGTCAATCCTAGCAAACTCCAGAGCGTGGTCGTGACACGGGCCGCAGGTCGGGCGTGTCGTCGGCGACCCCGTCAGTGCCCGGAATCCGCCTCGGCATTCGGGGCCCACAGCAGGTCCTTGCCGACACCGCGTGCGACCACATGACCGCCGCGCAGCATCAGCGTCTCAGCGTTTAGCTCGCGAATGAAATCGGCGTCGTTCGTGACCAGCAGCGCCCCCATCCCCTGCTCCTTGCGGCGTCGGGTGATCGCGTCGAACACCACGGGGCGTACCTCGAGATCGAGGTTGGCGAGGATCTCGTCAGCGATGAGCACCCGGGGCTCGAGCACGAACGACCTGGCGATCGCGACCCGCTGGCGCATGCCTGCACTCAGCTCATAAGGGAACTTCGATGCCGAACCGAGAGGCAGGTGCAGCTCATCGAGGAGCGTCGCGACTCGGATGGACAGAGCTTTGGTGTTCACCCGCTTCTCGCGAATCAGGATCGGCTCGGAGATGACCTCGCTGACCGTGAGCTGCGGAGGAAGGTCGGCGCCCGCACCCTGCGGCACGAAACCGGTGCGGTAGGTGAGCAGACGATGCTTGCGACCCGGCCGGCGGATGTCGACTCCACAGACCTGTGCACTGCCGCCCACGACCCGGACGGACGGATCGGTCGAACCCGCCAGCGCGGCGACCAGAGTGGACTTGCCAGAGCCGGTCGGGCCGGCGACGCAGATGAGCTCACCGGGCGCGAGCGAGAAGCTGACTCCGTCGATGGCGCGGGTCGCGCCGCTGTGCCCGATGCGGTCGATCACCAGATCTGAGCTGTCGATCGCATTGGTCGATTCGGGCCGAGAGAACATTCTTCCATCCTGCCCTGCTGCGCCTGACAGCCGCCGTTACGACTCGGCGAACCGCTGACGCTCGACGTCGATGTCGCGAAGGCGCATCCGCAGCGCACGCCCGCCGTCGGAGTCCGCCGGAACCCGCTGCACCGCTCCGAGGAGCTCCTGCTTCTCATGCTCCAGAATGCGCATGATGAGTCGCTTGGCGAGGTCGGTCGTCGAAGCGACGGCGCCTTCTTCGTTGCGCGCCGGGAACGGGGTCATCAGCAGTTCGCCCGCGAGCGACCGGTAGGGCTCGCGAACGGAGTTGACGGTGTCCGTCACCCAACCGGCTCGAGTCCGATCGGATGCCGAAGCGACCGCCTCACGCACCGCATCCAGCCCCGGTGTGCGGAACGGCGCACTGAGCGCCCGCGTGAGCAGTTCCTGATCGATCTGATGTCCGTATTGCAGAGCGCCCATCAGGGCATCTCGTTCCACGGCCGCATCCGCAGTGCGCGGCAGGCTCGCGAGGGTGACCGGCGCCACGCCCGGCGTGCCGGAAGCGGAGTCGCCAGCGCTCTCGTGCCTCGTCGACTCGTGTCTCGACGTCTGCGATCCCCCACGCGCTGCACGCTCGACCTCGTTGCGCACCTCGGTGGGGTCCATGCCCAGTCGCCGGGCCAGCACGCGCTCATAGCCGGGTCGCAGCAGACGATCGCGGATCTCGGCAACGATCGGCGCTGCCGCACGAAGGGCGCCCACACGACCTTCGACCGTCGAGAGGTCGAATCCGCTGAGCTTCCTGTCGATCGCGAACTCGAACATCGGCTGCTTCGTCTCCATCAGCGAGCGCACGGCCGCATCGCCGCGTTGCAGCCTGAGGTCGCACGGGTCGAGCCCGTCGGGCGCCACCGCAACGAAGGTCTGAGCGTTGAAGCGGTCATCCTCCGTGAAGGCCCGGAGAGCCGCCTTCTGCCCGGCCTCATCGCCGTCGAAGGTGAAGACGACCTCTCCCGAGGCGTTGTCGTCGCCCATGACGCGACGCAGCACCTTGATGTGATCGGTTCCGAACGCGGTGCCGCACGTCGCGATCGCGGTCGTGAGCCCCGCGAGGTGGCAGGCCATGACATCGGTGTACCCCTCGACCACCACGACCCGACGAGGGTCTCCACGCGAGATGTCGCGCTTGGCGAGATCGAGACCGTAGAGGACCTGGGCCTTCTTGTAGATCGGAGTCTCGGGGGTGTTCAGGTACTTCGGGCCCTGGTCATCGTCGAACAGCTTGCGCGCGCCGAACCCGATGGTCTGACCCGACACGTCGCGGATCGGCCAGACGAGACGGCCGCGGAAGCGGTCGTAGACGCCGCGCTGCCCCGTCGACACCAGGCCGGCGGCACTCAGCTCGTCGCGGGTGAACCCCTGCGCGGTGAGAGCCTTCAGCATCTTGTCCCACCCGCGCGGCGCGAAGCCGACGCCGAAATGCGCGGCAGCACCCGCGTCGAATCCCCGCTCGCCGAGAAAACGGCGTCCAGCCTCGGCATCGGCGGTGAGCAACTGCGCCCGGAAGTACTCCGCGGCGGCGGTGTTGGCCGCGTACAGGCGGCTGCGACCACTCGTCTCCGGAGCCGACCCGCCGTCCTCATAGTGCAAGGAGTATCCGATGCGGCCGGCGAGACGCTCGACGGCCTCGGTGAAGCTGACGTGGTCCATCTCGCGCAGGAACGAGTAGACGTCGCCCGACTCGCCGCAGCCGAAACAGTGGTAGTAGCCGACCTGCGGCCGCACGTGGAAGCTCGGGCTCTTCTCGTCATGGAAGGGGCACAGGCCCTTGAGAGAGCCGACACCTGCGGACTTCAGGGCGAGGCGCTCGCCGACGATGTCGGCGATGTTCGTGCGGGCCTTGACCTCGTCGACGTCGGCCTGGCGGATGCGGGGCATCAGCCGGCCCCTTCGACGACCGCCTGCCGCGGCGTGTGCTCCCGCGCACCCGGCCGCGCGTGACGTGGTGTCCAGATGCCGACCTCTGCGGGGTCGATCTCGCCGACCAACCTGTTGTGCCAGTCGATCGCGCTCTGATCCGTGAGGCTCGCGATCTGGTCGACGATCACCCGTGCGCGTTCGGCATCCGTCGTCGCGGCGACGAAGTCGGCGGAGAAGGCGGGCTCGAGCACATCGGCGCCTGCCGACCAGAGGGTGTCGGTCGACCACAGCGCATCGGCGAGTCGCTTGAGCACGCGGCGCTGCTCCTTGTAGACGCCCTTGCGGGCCTCGATCGTCACGATCGCCTGCCCCATGATGCCCTTGAGAACGGCGATCTCGGCCTCGATGACGCGCGGCACGACGACGTGCGCGTTGTAGCGCACGAGGGCCGGGCCGGCATACGCCTCGCGCGTGGCCGATACGGCTGCGCGCGCGAAGCGACCGATGAAGTCACTCGTGAGGTTCTTGAGCCGAGCGAGATCCCGACGAGACCGGTCGAACGACTGCAGCCACATCGGCTGAGACGACAGACGGTAGAGAGCATCGGCGAGCTCATCGCGCGTGAAGTCGTATCCCACCCACTGCTGGATGCGGTCGATCAGCGCCTCGTGCGCCTGCGGGTCGGCGAGCTGGGAGACGTCGACGTAGCCGTTGAGGATCGCATCCTCGAAGTCGTGCACGGAATAGCCGATGTCGTCGGAGAGATCCATGATCTCCGCCTCGATACAGCGCCGCCGCCCCGGGACACCGTCGCGCATCCAGCGGAACACGGCTTCGTCTTCGGGATACACGCCGAACTTGAGGCGTCCGCCCGGATCGGGCACCGGGCTGTCGACGGTCCACGGGTACTTGCACGTCGCGTCGAGGCTGGCCCTGGTGAGGTTGAGGCCGACCGACTGACCGTTGTCATCGATGGCCTTGGCCTCGAGCCGCGTCAGGATGCGCAGGGACTGCGCGTTGCCTTCGAAGCCGCCGATCGGCTCTGCCCACTCGTTGAGCGCACGCTCGCCGTTGTGACCGAACGGAGGGTGCCCGAGGTCATGGCTGAGACAGGCGGTGTCGACGACATCGGCCGAGACACCGAGCGCGGTCGCGAGTTCGCGTCCCACCTGAGCGACCTCGAGCGAGTGAGTCAGGCGGTTGCGGGCGAAGTCCGCCGTGCTCGCCGGGCTGAGCACCTGCGTCTTGGCCGCCAGGCGTCGAAGAGCCGCGGAGTGCAGCACGCGCGCGCGATCGCGGGCGAAGTCGTCGCGTTCGGATCGATGGGTCTCGGCGAAGAATCGCTCGGCGTCGCGCGGGTCGTATCCGTCCGAGCGACCGCGCGCCGGGTATGCCTGAGGATCAGCCGCCACTGTTCTCGATCTCCGCCCCTCGCATCATCTCGGATGCCGATGCCGCGAGCTCGCGCGACTCCAGCCATTTGTCCGGCAGCGCCGGTCGCTTCGGACGTCCGGATCGACCGCGCTGACCTTCGGCATCCGCACCGGGATAGGGAGCCGTGTGATCGAGCTGACCGAGCAGTTCGTCGATCTCAGCGAGGCTCGATGCGGTCGCGAGTCCGGTGCGGATGTCGCCGCCGACCGGGTAGCCCTTGAAGTACCAGGCGACGTGCTTGCGCACATCGCGGCATCCGCGATCCTCGTCTTCGAAGAACTCGACCAGCAGTTCGGCATGACGACGGAAGGCGTCCGCCACGAAACCGAGAGTCGCATTGACCGGGTGGGATTCGGCGCCGAACGCCGCGGCGAGCTCGCCGAAGAGCCACGGGCGACCGAGGCACCCGCGTCCGACGACCACGCCGTCGCAGTCGGTCTGCTGCATCATGCGCACGGCGTCGTCGGCCGACCAGATGTCGCCGTTGCCGAGCACCGGGACGCTCGTGACCGCCTGCTTGAGCTCGCCGATGGCGTTCCAGTCGGCGAAGCCGGAGTAGAACTCGCTCGCCGTGCGCGCGTGCAGCGCGATCGCCGAGACACCTGCGTCTTCGGCGGCGCGACCCGCATCCAGGTAGGTCAGGTGGTCGGGATCGATGCCCTTGCGCATCTTGATGGTCAGCGGCACGTCGCCCGCTGCCTTGACCGCCTGAGTGACGATCTGCGAGAACAGCGTGCTCTTCCACGGCAGGGCTGCTCCCCCGCCCTTGCGGGTGACCTTGGGCACCGGGCAGCCGAAGTTCAGATCGATGTGGTCGGCGTGGTCTTCGGCGACGATGATGCGGACGGCCTCAGAAATCGTGTGCGGGTCGACGCCGTAGAGCTGGATCGACCGCGGAGTCTCGGACTCGTGGTGGCGGATAAGTCGCATCGTCGTCTCGTTGCGCTCGACCAGCGCCCGCGACGTGATCATCTCGCTCACATACAGCCCTGCGCCGTACTCGCGGCAGAGGCGACGGAAAGCGGTGTTGGTGATGCCCGCCATGGGTGCGAGCACGACCGGTACGTCGAGTGCGATCGGACCGATGTTGAGGGTGCGAGCGGAGGCGGTGGCGAGAGTCATGGCCCTCCCATTCTCCCAGACACGGAGCCGGTATCGGCGCATCGACCTAAGCTGTGAATATGACCGATCCCGCAGTGCGCTCCATCCCCTTCACAGACGCCGACGGCAACGAGAAGACGATCGACGATCTCGGTGCCGACGTCGTACTCGTGGTCAACGTCGCGTCGAAGTGCGGCCTCACCCCGCAGTACGAGCAGCTCGAAGAACTGCAGCGTCTGTACGGCGATCGCGGGTTCAGCGTCGTCGGATTCCCCTGCAACCAGTTCTTCGGTCAGGAGCCGGGTTCGGTCGATCAGATCATGGAGTTCTGCTCCACCACCTACGGCGTGACCTTCCCCATCAACGACAAGGTGAAGGTCAACGGCAAGAACGCCACCGAGCTCTACAAGACGTTGAAAGAGACGCCGGATGCCGGTGGCAAGGCCGGCCGCGTCGAGTGGAACTTCGAGAAGTTCCTCGTGCTGCCGGATGGCGAGGTCGTGCGCTTCCGCCCGAAGCAGAAGCCGAACGACCCCGAGATCGTCGCAGCGATCGAGGGCGCGCTGACTCGCTAGAACGCCGCGTCGTCTCCGTCGGCTGGATAGTGTCGGGGCATGGACGACGAGCAGACGCTGTCCGGCGGGAATGCGAGCGGCACCGTCATCCGAATCGGCGATACCGTCCGCAAGCAGTGGGCCGCCTCGACGCCGAGCGTTCATGCCTTCATGTCGCATGTGCGCGCACGCGGTGTCGATGTTCCGACACCGCGCGGTCAGGACGAGCGACGACGACAGCGCATCGAGTTCGTACCGGGGCCTGTCGCGGTCGACGTCGAGCCTCTGACCGCAGACGGATTGCGACGCGTCGGCGCGATCGTGCGGGCGATACACGACGCGAGCGAGACGTTCTCTCCTTCGGCTGATGCGCTCTGGGATACTGCCATCCCTGCGCCGGGTGCGGAGATCATCTGTCACAACGACCTCGCGCCGTGGAACCTCGTCATCGGAGACCGATGGGTCTTCATCGACTGGGATGCCGCGGCACCGAGCACCCGTCTCTGGGATCTCGCCTATGCGGCTCAGACGTTCACGCTCTCGGCCGTCGAGGTCGCCCCGGAGGTCGCCGCCGAGGGCCTTCGAGCCTTCGTCGACGGTTACGGCGCCTCGGGCGAGCTCAGGACCCGGCTGCCCGCGATGATGCACCGACGCGCCGCGGCGATGCTCGAGCTGCTCACCACCGCGCATGCACACGGCCGCGAGCCGTGGTCATCCATGTTCGCGGATGGCCACGGCTCGCACTGGTCTGCAGTCGTCGGCTACGTCGGCACGAATCAGCAGACCTGGTACGACGCGTTGACCGCGCTCGCTCCGGCGGAGCCTGACCGCTAGACCGCGGCGGTCTCGCTCTCGGCCTCTGTCTCGCCGCGCTTGGACCAGAGATCGCGCAGTACGTTCTCGAAAGCTGCGGGCGGCTGGGCGCCGCTGATGCCGTACTGCCCGTCGATCACGAAGAACGGAACGCCCTGGATGCCGTAGGCCTGGGCCTGCGCCTGATCCTGACGGACATCGGCCAGGTGGCGTGCCGAGACGAGAGCCTCACGCGTGTCGTCGGGGTTCAGCCCCACCTCGACCGCGAGCTCGACCAGGTCGTCGATGCGACCGACGTGCTTGCCCTCGGTGAAGTACGCGGACATGAGCCGCTCTTCCATCTCGTGCTGCACGCCCTGCTCCTTCGCGAAGTGCAGCAGCTCATGCGCCTTCACCGTGTTCGTGTGCTGCAGCAGGTCGAAGCGGTACTCGAGCCCGGCGTTCTCGGCGACACCGGTGACGTGCGAGAGCATCTGCTCGACCTGCTCACGAGGCATCCCCTTGTGACCGGCGAGGAAGTCGATCTCATCGCCGTCGAAGTCGACGGGAGTGTCGGGCGAGAGCTCGAACGAGTGGAAGGTGATGTTCACCTGCGGGGCGTCGTCGTCGCCGGCGACGGCTTCGAGTCCCTTCTCGAGGTTGCGCTTGCCGATGTAGCACCAGGGGCAGGCGATGTCGGACCAGATGTCAATCGAGATGGCTTCACTCACACTGACATCCAACCGTATGCACCTATGGGCTATTCCGTCGGTAGGATTCTCGGATGCTCTCCGCCGCCGATCCGCTGCCGTTCAACCCCGAGAGGGTGCTGATCGCGGGTGTCACCGGATCGGGCAAGACGACGCTCGCGCGGCGCGTGGCTGAGCTCTGGGATCTGCGCCACGTCGAGATCGACGGCCTGTTCCACGGCGAGAACTGGACTCCACGCCCGTCCTTCCTCGATGACGTCCGCGCCTTCGCTGCCGAGGACCGCTGGGTCACCGAGTGGCAGTACACGAACAAGGGCACCGACGAGATCATGACGCCACGCGCCCAGCTGGCGATCTGGCTCGACTATCCGTGGTCCGTCGTGCGCACGCGTCTGCTGCGGCGCACTCTCAGCCGCAGCATCCTCCGCACGGAGATGTACAACGGCAATGTCGAGCAGCCCGTCTGGCAACTGCTGGCCACGCGCGATCCGGAACGCAACATCCTCTCCTGGCAGTCGAAGACGCGGACGTTCTGGCCGACTCGGATGCCTGAGAAGCAGGGGCGGTTCCCCCACCTCACGATCGTGCGCCTGCGGCACCCCCGCGAGACGGAGAGTTGGCTGCGTGCTCAGGCGGAGGCGTCGGGCGTATCGATCGCCCCACCGAAGCGACGGTCACGCGACAGGTAGACCTCGATGGCGCGCCACAGCTCCTCGCGCGAGAAGTCGGGCCAGAGCGTGTCGAGGAACACCATCTCGGCATACGCCGCCTGCCAGAGCAGGAAGTTGGACGTGCGCTGCTCGCCCGAGCTGCGCAGGAACAGGTCGACGTCCGGCATGTCCGGCACGTAGAGGTTGCGGCGGATCATCTTCTCGCTGATCGCGTTCGGCTTGACCTTGCCGGCTGCCACGTCGGCGGCGATCGACCGCATCGCATCCACCAGCTCGACTCGCCCGCCGTAGTTCACGCACATGGTGAGCGTGAGCACGTCGTTGTCCTTCGTGAGCTGCTCGGCATATTGCAGCTCCGTGATGACGCTGCCCCAGAGACGCGGCTTACGGCCGGCCCAGCGGACGCGCACGCCCCACTCGTTGAGCTGGTCGCGTCGGCGATGCAGGACATCGCGGTTGTATCCCATGAGGAAGCGAACCTCGTCTGGAGAGCGCGCCCAGTTCTCGGTCGAGAACGCATAGACGGAGAGGTGCTTGACCCCCGCCTGGATCGCACCGGCGACGACGTCGAGAAGCACCTCCTCCCCTGCCTTGTGCCCTTCGACGCGGCTGAGACCCCGACGGTTGGCCCAGCGGCCGTTGCCGTCCATGACGATCGCGACGTGCTCAGGAACCGATCGGAAGCTCGGCGGATAGACGCCCGTCCAGTCGAGCGGGCGATACGCCACGGCATCCTTGTGCGTGTAGGGCTTGGGACTCACCGTGCTCCTTCTCGGGGGATGTCGGCCACCAGGTGTTCGAGCGATCGGATGCCGCGCTCCAGGTGCCATTGGGCGTAGGCGGCGACGAGGCCGGATGCCGCGGCGTTGTCGGCGTGCGGAGCAGCGTCGATCGCCTCCCACTCACCGGACATGAGCGACCGCAGCAGCGACAGGGTCTTCTCTGCGACCTTCGGGCTGCCCGCCGGCGCACAGTTCGGGCACACGGCCCCGCCGAGCTGTCCGACGAAGTGCGCGTGGGGCCCAGGAGTGGCGCATCGCGCGCAGTCGCCGAGCGACGGAGCCCACCCGGACAGCGCCATGACGCGCAGCAGATAGGAGTCGAGGATGCTGCGGGGCGAATGCTCGCCCCGAGACAGCGCACGCAGTCCACCCACCAGCAACAGGTACTGGTCGGGCGTCGCCTCGGAATCGCTGAGCCGGTCAGCCGTCTCGACCATCGCATTGGCCGAGGTGAATCGGTCGTAGTGCGCCGCGATGTCGGATCCGTACGACCCGAGCGACTCTGCCTGCTGCACGATGTCGAGAGAGCGCCCCTGATACAGCTGGACATCGGCGACCATGAACGGCTCGAGCCGCGAGCCGAACTTCGACGACGTGCGTCGCACGCCCTTGGCGACCGCGCGGATCTTGCCGTGCCGCCGAGAGAGCATCGTGACGATGCGATCGGCCTCACCCAGCTTGTGGGTGCGCAGGATCACCGCTTCATCTCGGTAAGTGGGCACCGTTCGATTATCCTCCGTGCGGGAGAATAGAGGCGTGACCGAACCGCTCTTCATCATTCCGCTCTGGGCGGACCTGCTCGGCGTCGGTCTCGGAGGTGTCCAGGGCGCGATGTTCGCCTCGGGATTCCAGGGCCAGCGACGCCTCGACTGGCTCGGTGTCGCGATCATCGGCATCATGATCGGCATGGGCGGCGGCCTCATCCGCGACATCCTGCTCGGGCAGACCCCGGCCACGCTGCAGAACCAGTGGTATCTGGTCACCGCGGGCGGCGCAGCTCTCTTGGGAATGCTGCTGGCGGGACTCTTCAGCCGCCTGAACACGGCGATCGTCGTGCTCGACGCCGTGGTGATCGGTATGTTCGGCGCCTTCGGCACCAGTAAGGCGCTCGCCTTCGGCATCCCCGAAGTTCCCGCCGTCTTCATCGGCGTATGCGCGGCCGTCGGCGGCAGCGTGCTCCGTGACATGCTCATGGGACTGCCGACCGCGATCATGCACGTCGGCTCGCTCTATGCGGTCGCCGCCGGCGCCGGCTGCACGTTCATCGTGATCGCCGTGGCGCTGGGCATGCCCATCACGATCGCCGCCGTGGTCGGCATCGCCGTCACCACCGTGATCCGCATCCTCGCCGTCACCTTCGATGTCTCGCTCCCCGAGCAGCGCCGCATCTACCGCCGCAAGGTGGCTGCCGAGACCGGTGTGATCCCGATCATCAAGCCCAGCGCGGAGTGAGCGCAGCTGCTCGGCCCGTCGTGCCGTGGCAGATGAACGCCCCGTCCGATGCTGAGATCGGCCGGGGCGTTCGTGCACACCGAGGTCAGACCGCTGCGAGCTCGTGCTGGCGGGTGCGGATCGAGCGGTTCACGCCCGAGACGATCGCCTTGAGCGAAGCGGTCGAGATGTCGCCGTCGATGCCGACGCCCCACAGCCGCTGGTCGCCGACCTGCAGCTCGACGTAGGCCGCGGCCTGCGCGTCGCCACCGGCGCTGAGAGCGTGCTCGACGTAGTCGTAGACCGTGATGTCGAAGCCCTGACCGCGCAGCACTTCGACGAACGCCGCCACCGGACCGTTGCCGTTGCCGGAGACCGCCACCTGCTGGTCGTCGTCGCGCAGGACGACGTCGAGCACGACGTCGCCCGACATGTCGCTGCGGGTCTGTGTGGCCAGCAGCTCGAAGCGGCCCCACTTGGCTGCCTCATCGGCCGCCGGCAGGTATTCGTCGTTGAAGATCGACCAGATCTGCTCGCTGGTGACCTCGCCGCCCTCGGCATCGGTCTTGGTCTGGACGACACCCGAGAACTCGATCTGCAGCTTGCGAGGCAGGTCGATCGCGTGGTCGGCCTTGAGCAGGTAAGCGACACCGCCCTTGCCCGACTGCGAGTTGACGCGGATCACGGCTTCGTACGAACGGCCGAGGTCCTTCGGGTCGACCGGCAGGTACGGCACGGCCCACTCGATGTCGTCGACCGTGACGCCCTCGGCCTCGGCACGGACGGCCATCGCCTCGAAGCCCTTCTTGATCGCGTCCTGGTGCGATCCGCTGAACGCCGTGAAGACCAGGTCGCCGGCCCACGGGCTGCGCTCGGGCACCGGCAGCTGGTTGCAGTACTCGACCGTGCGCTTGACCTGGTCGATGTCGCTGAAGTCGATCTGCGGGTCGATGCCCTGCGTGAAGAGATTGATGCCCAGCGCCACGATGTCGACGTTGCCGGTGCGCTCGCCGTTGCCGAACAGACAACCTTCGATGCGGTCGGCGCCGGCCATGTACCCGAGCTCGGCGGCCGCGATCGCAGTGCCGCGGTCGTTGTGCGGGTGCAGCGACAGGATGACGTTCTCGCGGTGAGCGAGGTTGCGGCTCATCCACTCGATCGAGTCTGCGTAGACGTTCGGCGAGGCCATCTCGACGGTCGCGGGCAGGTTGATGATGACCTTGCGATCGGGAGTCGGCTCGAAGATCTCGATCACCTGGTTGCAGACGTCTACGGCGAATTCGAGTTCGGTGCCCGTGTAGCTCTCGGGCGAGTACTCGTAGTAGACCTTGGTGTCGGGAATCGTCTTCTCGTACTGACGGCACAGGCGCGCGCCCTCGAGGGCGATGTCGATGATGCCCTGCTTGTCGGTGCGGAACACGACCTCACGCTGCAGCACGCTCGTCGAGTTGTAGAGATGAACGATGGCCTGCTTCGCCCCGGCGATCGACTCGTAGGTGCGGGCGATCAGGTGCTCACGCGCCTGGGTCAGCACCTGGATCGTGACGTCATCCGGAATCAGGTTCTCTTCGATGAGCTGACGGACGAAGTCGAAATCGGTCTGGCTGGCCGAGGGGAACCCGACCTCGATCTCCTTGTAGCCCATGCTGACGAGCAGCTCGAACATGACGCGCTTGCGCTCGGGAGACATCGGGTCGATGAGCGCCTGGTTCCCGTCGCGGAGATCGACTGCGCACCAACGGGGAGCCTCGGTGATGCGGGCGTCAGGCCACGTGCGGTCGGGCAGGTGGACGGAGATCTGCTCGTGGTACGGCCGGTACTTGTGGATCGGCATCGCGGACGGGCGCTGAGTGTTCTGCATGATGGGGCTTCTTCTCTTCGTCAGAAATGTGAACGGGCCAACACAAGCGCCGCGACGAGGAAGGCCCTAGCTTTAGGACTCGTCGCGGCAGCTAAGAAGAAGCAGACCGCCGAAAGGCATGCGGCCATGGTAGCAGGGATGCGGAAGCCGTCTGACTCGCCGCTGAGACGATCGACCGGCCCGAGACACTGTCAGGCATGAGCACATCGCGCAGTCGCATGCTTCTCGCCGCAGCAGCCCTCCTGGGCGTGCTCGGTCTCGCCGCGTGTTCCACAAGCGGTACACCGTCACCGACCCGCCCATCATGCTCGCGCTCTACGATCCCGTCCGGCCGGAGGACCCAGCAGGCGGTGTCGACGGCACGAGCTCCGAGGCAGATCTCACCCGCGTGCAGGACGAGCTCTCGGCCTCGTTGGGCCTCGATGCCCTCTCGCTCTGGATCGAGCGTGGCTATGTCTGGGTGAATGTCGTCTGGGATGACGGCACGCTGCAGGATGCGGTCGATCAGGCGTACGGCCACGGAGTCGTCATCGTGACGTCAGCGCTGCGCGAGATCGACTAGGACGACGGGATGAGCGCGAGCTTGCCGCCGGGGTGGCCGCCGGCGAGCAGCGAGAGCGCGGCAGGCGCGTCTTCCAGCGGGAAGGTGCGGGCGACCGGAACGACGAGGTCTCCATTCTGTGCGAGCGCGATGAGCTCACCACGAACACCGTCGCGGAAGCGGGCGCTCGCGGGCATCGAACCGGCTATCGCGAGGATGCCGTCGGAGTCTGCCCTCGCGGAGGCGGCGATCGTGACGATCCGCGAGCGGTCCCCGACGAGCCCCAGAGAGACATCGATGGCCTCCTGCGTGCCGACGGCGTCGAGGGCAGCCGACACGCCTGCCGCTCCGGCAGCCTCTCTGACCCGCTCAGTCAGACCGGGACCGTAAGCCACGGGGACTCCCCCGAATCGACGGACGACATCGAAACGCTCAGCACTCGCCGTGCCGATCACCCGGATTCCTCTCAGGGCGGCCTGCTGCAGCAGGCTCACGCCGACCGCGCCTGATGCGCCGTGCAGCAGGATCGTCTCGCCAGGTGCAGCGCCGGTGACCCAGAGCATCTCAGCCGCCGTGGTGCCGGCCAACAGCAGGTTCGCCGCCTCCGGGTGCGAGAGGGTCGTCGGCTTCGCGAAGACCTTCTCGGCGGGGACGGTCAGCTCGGTCGCGTATCCCCCGCGGACGCGGAAGGCGATGACCTCGTCACCCACCGCCGCCTCACCGGATCCGACACGGGTGTCCGCCCCGATCGCGCTGATCCTGCCCGAGACCTCGTAGCCGATCGGCACCGGGAGCTGCGCCCCTGAGCGGGCCGAAGCGACATGCTTCGCGTCTGCCGGGTTCACACCGGCCGCGTGCACCCGGATGGTGACCTCACCGCGGCCCGGTGGCGACACCTCGTGCTCGACGAACTCCCACGTGTCAGGGGCACCCCAGGATGATGCGATCCAGTGCTGTGCGAGTGTCATGCCGTGACTCTATCCTCAGAGCACGCAGCGGACGTTGGTCGAGGTTCCGTTGACATTGGTCCAGCCTCCCGCGGGAGCGGTGGCCAGCACTGTCGCGCCGTTGCGCGCCTGCGCGTATCCCCCCGACCGCGCGTCCGCCAGCGACCTCACCGAGAAGGATGTCGGGATCGGGAGGATTCCACACGTGCTCCAGCTCAACCGTGCTCCGGTGAGCGCCGTGCCGGTGTAAGCGCACACCAGACCCGTCGTGCAGCTGCCCACGGCGGCAATAGACACGGCGCGGACGTGAGCACCGACGACGAGCTCCATGCCCAGCTCGGGCCAGACGGCGTGCCGCGAGTCGACGACGACTCCGCCGGGGACCTCTGCCATCACCTCGAGGATCAGCGGTGCGATGCGATCCCCGTCGTCCACCGCAGGGGCCGCGAACGCAGGACCCCCGAACATGAGGGCTCCGAGGAGGCCGGCGGCCACACCGAGGAGGATCCTCCGCGATCTCATCTCACGAGTTCCTCATCGACGTCCCACATCGTGTACGAGATGATCGCGCCACCGGCTATCAGGTCGTTCGCGATGAGGTTGGTCCGTTCGACGCCGACGATCCTCCCCGTGTCGAGGGACAGGAGCACGACGTCACTCGCAGCGCCGTCCGACGTGATCACTCGCAGTCCTGCGACCTGCCGTCCCAGGCGGTCGGTCGTGGCGCCGAGCGCCTCCACC
This sequence comes from Microbacterium foliorum, assembly GCF_006385575.1. NCBI lineage: Bacteria > Bacillati > Actinomycetota > Actinomycetes > Micrococcales > Microbacteriaceae > Microbacterium > Microbacterium foliorum. The sequence goes on from NZ_CP041040.1 coordinate 2,091,830, forward strand.
CCGTCCGCCTCCGCGAGGACGTCGAGCACCTGCGACTCCTGGGCGTTCGTGAGGGTCCAGTACTCGAGCATCGCTGTCGCGGCGGCGACGACCTCGGAACCCGTCGGATCCGTCGGCATTCCGAAGGCGGTGAGAACGGCGGACACCTCCTCACGGGAGTCGCCGAAGACGTCGGGAACGGGGGTCCCCAACTGACCGGGCTCGATCGACAGATCGACGGTGACCTCACCCGAGCTGCTGATCTCGGCGCCGATGTTCGCCGACGCGTCCGTGGGGTCGTACGGCACCCCCCTCACCGAGACCATCCGACCCGAGAGATCGGGCTCCCAGCGAAGCGTGGTGAGCTGCGGCACGACCTTCGTCGCTCCGGTGCTGCCGTTGATGTCGAGTCCCCACGTCGCCGACCGCACGACGCGCTCCGGCTCGGCGGGGCCCGGCGTCGCGCTCAGCGTCGACCGCGCCGTGTCCAACGTCTCAGCAGTGCTCTCACCGCCCGAGAAGTCCAGCGGTGCAGGCGAGCCTGCGACGGCCGCACCCTGTGGAACCAGGACGGCGACGGCGACGACCGCCGCCGCGGCCGCCATCACGACACCCGAGGCCCACCCCAGAGCGCGCCTGCGTCGGGGCCGAGGCTTCGCGGCGGTGCGGATGATCCGGTCTCGAGTCCACTCTGCCGCGGCGTCCGGCTTCGCATCGCGTGGCGTCCTGGCAGGATCGGCCTGCGTGAGGACACGTTCGATCAGCGCGTCGTCAGTCAACATGATCCCCCCGCCCCTCCAGTCCGAGCTCCGCGCGCAACTTCACTTGAGCGCGCAACAGCTTCCTCCGCACTCGGACACGCGGGCTGCGCAGCAACTCAGCGATCTCCCCCACCGCGAGCCCATCCCAGTACTTCAGCATGATGATACGCCGCTCACGCCCGGTGAGGGTTGCCAGTGCGGCAAGAACTCTGGCACGCATCCTCAGATCAGGAGGCGCCTCGTCACCCGACACCCCACCATGCACCGCATCGATGGCCGTGCGCCTCAGCGTCGATCGCCCCGATCGGCCGCTGAGAACCCGATCCGCCGCGCGGATCAACCAGATCCGATCCATCGGCTTCGTCGGGATGAGTCGGGACCAGGCCACGAGGAAAATCTCCGAGACGATCTCGGTGACCTCCGCGGGGTCTTCGACGACGCCTTCGACATGATGTCTGACCGCTGCCCAATTGGCGTCGAAGAGCCGAGTGAAAGCTTCGTTCCTCTGGGGCTCGCGGTTCTCACCGCGGACGCTCATCTCTCTCGCCCGCTGGAGCAGCCGATCCGCGTCGCGTCTCGGTGTCGCATGTCAGAAGCCGAGGCGTCCGAGCTGCTTCGGGTCTCGCTGCCATTCCTTCGCGACCTTGACGTGCAGACCCAGGAAGACCCTCGTGCCGAGGAGCTCTTCGATGCCCACTCGGGCACGGCGTCCGACGTCAGCCAGACGCTTGCCCTTGTGGCCGATGATGATCGCCTTCTGGCTGTCGCGCTCCACCACGATCGACGCATGCACATCGGTCAGGTCGGTGCCCTCACGGGGAGCGATGTCGTCGATCATGACTGCGATCGAGTGCGGAAGCTCGTCACGGACACCGTCGAGCGCCGCCTCGCGGATCATCTCGGCGATGCGATCCTCCTCCGACTCATCGGTCGTCACCCCTTCGCCGTAGAGCGCGGGCCCTTCCGGCATGAGAGCGAGGACCTCGTCTGCGAGAACCTCCAGCTGGTCGTTCGTGAGGGCAGAGATCGGGATGACAGCGTCCCAGTCCTCGCGCAGGGCGTCGACCTCGATGAGCCGTTCGGTGATCTCGTCGCGCCCTGCGGCATCCGTCTTCGTGACGATGGCGATCTTCTTGGCACGACGGTACCCGTCGAGCGAGGCTGCGATGCGGCGATCGCCCGGTCCGACCTTCTCGGTCGCCGGCACGCAGAAGCCGATCACGTCGACGTCGCCGAGCACCTGCTCGACGAGGTCGTTCAAGCGCTCACCCAGAAGCGTCCGCGGCTTGTGGATGCCAGGTGTGTCGACGATGACGAGCTGTCCCTGGGGTCGGTTCACGATCCCGCGGATGGCCCGTCGGGTCGTCTGCGGCTTCTCGCTGGTGATCGCGATCTTCTCGCCCACCAGCGCATTCGTGAGAGTGGACTTTCCGACGTTCGGCCGCCCCACGAAGGTCACGAACCCGCTCCGCGTCTGCTCAGTCATCGTTTCCGTCTCTCTCATCTGCGGCGTCTCCCGCGTCGTGTGCCACGCGTTCGACGAACACGGTCGCGATTCCGCGACCTCGCCCTCGAGACGCACCGCCGGTGAGGGTCAGCCCCTCCACCGTCGCTGTGGACCCTGGTTGCGGGACCTGGCCGAGTGCCTTGCCCAGCAGACCGCCGATGGAGTCCACGTCCTCGTCCTCGAGTTCGAGGCCGAACAGATCGCCGACGTCCTCCAGCGAGAGTCGGGAGCTCACGCGGTAGCGTCCGTCGCCGAGTTCGACGACTTCAGCCGATACCTGATCGTACTCGTCCGAGATCTCGCCCACGAGTTCCTCGATGAGGTCCTCGAGGGTCACGAGACCGGAGATGCCGCCGTGCTCGTCGATCACGAGGCACACGTGCACGGCGTCGCGCTTCATCTGCTGCAGCAGCGTCTCGGCACGCATGGACTCGGGCACGAAGGTCGCAGGCCGCGAAATCGGACGGATGGATGCGGTGCGCCACGCGTTCTCATCACGGAAGGCGAACAGCACGAGGTCCTTCAGATACAGCACTCCGACGACGTCATCGGCGTCGTCGTCGACGACCGGCATGCGCGACACACCACGCTGCAGGAACAGCGTCATGGCCTCGCTCGTCGTCGCGGTCGCGTCGACCGTCACCATCTCGGTGCGGGGCACCATCACCGCGCGTACGAACTGATCGGTGAAGTCGAACACCGAGTGGATGAGGTCGCGATCATCGGCCTCGATCAGGTCGTTCGAGGCGGCCTCGTCGACCATGCTGAGCAGTTGCTCCTCGGAGGTGAACGAGCTGCGGCCGCGTCCTGGGGTCACCCGGTTGCCGAGTACCACCAGTCCCTGGGCGAGCGGTCCGAGGATGATGCGCAGCCCGCGGACGATCCGTGCATTCGCGCGGAGCATGCCCTCTGCGTGGTGTCGGCCGAAGGAGCGAGGACTCGCCCCCACCAGCACGAAGCTGATGCCCGTCATCAGCAGGGCCGCGGCGAGCATCGCCCACCAGATGTTGTCGAACAGGATGCTGAACGCGACCGTGACGAGCACGGCGGCGGCTGTCTCGGCGAGCACGCGGATGAACGCGACGGCGTTGACGTGTGCGTCCGGGTCGGCCGCGATCCGCACCAGCTGAGGACCGTTGCGGCCCTCGGCGCCCATCTCTTCGATGTCCGAGCGCGACGTGACGCCGAAGGCGGCGTCGATGGCAGCCATCAGTCCGCCGAACGCGACGAGCAGGACTGCGCCTGCGAGCAGGAGGGCGGCGGTCATCGTCGACGTTCAGCCGCGGCGAAGCCCTGGATGAGCTCCTTCTGCAGTCCGAACATCTCGCGCTCCTCTTCGGGCTCGGCGTGGTCGAAACCGAGGAGGTGCAGCAGTCCGTGAGTGGTGAGCAGGATCAGCTCATCCATCAGCGTGTGGCCGGCCGCCTGCGCCTGCGCCTCAGCGACCTGAGGGCAGAGGACGATGTCTCCGAGCAGTCCTGGGGCCGTGGGGCGGTCTTCGGTGCCTGGGCGCAGCTCATCCATCGGGAAGCTGAGCACGTCCGTCGGACCGGGCTCGTCCATCCACTGCACGTGGAGGGCCTCCATCGCGGCCTCGTCGACGAGGACGATCGCGACCTCGGCATCCGGGCTCACGTGCATCTGCGCCAGGTTGAAGTCGGTCAGGCGCTGCAGCACGGTCTCGTCGACATCGATCGCCGACTCGTTGTTGATCTCGATCATGAGAGTCCTCGTTTCGGCGTACGGTCGCGGGGTCCTGGTCTCTGCGCGCCCCGTCGCTCTGCGCGATTGGCGAACTCCGCCGCCTGCTCCCGCTCGAAGCGCTGAGCCGTGCGGCGCTCGTCGTACTCGCTGTAGGCGTCGACGATGCGACCGACGAGCGAATGCCGCACGACGTCGTCGCTCGTGAGTCGCGCGAAGTGGATGTCGTCGATGCCGTCGAGCACCCGGGTCACGAGGCGGAGCCCTGAGGATCCCTGCGGGAGGTCGACCTGGGTGATGTCACCGGTCACGACCATCTTCGAGCCGAAGCCGAGACGCGTGAGGAACATCTTCATCTGCTCGGGCGTCGTGTTCTGCGCCTCATCGAGAACCACGAACGAGTCGTTCAGGGTGCGGCCGCGCATGTACGCGAGCGGCGCGACCTCGATGGTCCCCGTCGCCATCAGGCGGGGGACGATCTCGGGGTCCATCATCTCGTTGAGCGCGTCGTAGAGCGGACGCAGATACGGGTCGATCTTGTCGGTCAGAGTGCCGGGGAGGAAGCCGAGCCGCTCCCCCGCTTCGACGGCGGGGCGCGTCAGGATGATCCGTGTGACCTCCTTGCGCTGCAGCGCCTGGACGGCTTTCGCCATGGCCAGGTAGGTCTTGCCCGTTCCGGCGGGACCGATGCCGAACACGATCGTGTTCTCCTCGATCGCGTCGACGTACTCCTTCTGGCCCAGGGTCTTCGGTCGGATGACCTTGCCGCGGGTCGACAGGATCGCCTCGCCGAGCACTTCGCTCGGGCGCGGGCCTCCGTCATTGCGCAGCAGGCGCGCCGAACTCGTGACGTCGCTCGGAGCGAGGTCGTGGCCGGCCTTCGTCATGGTCATCAGCTCGTCGACGAGGTTCTTCGCCTTCGCGACGGCATCCGCCGAGCCGGTGAGCGTGATCTCGTTGCCGCGCACGAGCACCTGCACGTCGCGGTGCTCCTTCTCGAGCATCCGCAGCAGGCGGTCCTGCGGGCCGAGCAGCTGCACCATGGCGACGCCGTCGGCATAGATCTTCTCGACAGCGGTGTCGGATGCGGTGGCAGGGTCGTTTTCGTCAGAAGCCAACGAGCTTGTTCTCCTCGATATCGCCGAGCACATGGGCGTGCACGTGGAAGACGGATTGGGCGGCGCTCGCGCCGTTGTTGAAGATGAGACGGTACTCGCCGTTGGCATGCTCTGCCGCGAGCTGCTTGGCTGCGGCGACCATCTCGGCGAGAAGCCCCGGGTCGCCCTGAGCGAGCTCGGTGACATCTCGGTAGTCCTCGGTCTTCGGGATCACGAGAGCGTGCAGCGGCGCCTGTGGGTTGATGTCGCGGATCGCGAACACCCGGCCGGTGTCGAGCAGGATCTCGCCGGGGATGTCACCGTTGAGAATGCGCGTGAAGATCGAGGGCTCGGACATGCTCTCAGTCTACTGACCGCAGCACGACCGGGTCCGTAGCCGTGTTCACCAGCGGCCGAGCGCCACCGACAGCACCGCGATCGCCGCAGGACCCGCGGTGGAGGTGCGCAACACCGTCTTGCCGAGGAGCACCCGTTCGGCGCCGGCGTCGGAGAGCTTCCTGAGTTCGTCGTCGGAGATGCCACCCTCCGGGCCGACGACCAGCACGAGGTCGCGCCCGTCCGGCTCGAGATCGGACAACCGGGTCGAGGCACTCGGGTCGAGCAGCAGCAGGCGCTGAGACGATGCGCGTGAGGCGAGGTCTGCAGTCGTCACCGGAGGCGAGACCTCGGGTACCCAGGCGCGGTGCGCCTGCTTGGCGGCCTCTCGGACGATCGTCGACCAGCGTTCACGTCCCTTCACGGCCTTCGGCCCTTCCCAGCGCGACACGCTGCGGCTGGCCTGCCACGGAATGATCTCGTCGACCCCGAGCTCGCACGCCGCCTGCACCGCCAGCTCATCGCGGTCCCCCTTGGCCAGAGCCTGCGCGAGGATGATCCGCGGGTTCGGTGCGGGTTCTTCCGAGCGGGCCGACACGCGCACCTCGACGCGAGACGGCGACACCTCTTCGGCGACGCCCGTGAGCCACACCCCTGCGCCGTCGCCGACGGTGACCGCCTCACCGACGCGGAGCCTGCGGACCACCGCTGCGTGCTTCGCCTCGGCGCCGGTGAGCGAGACGAGGTCACCGACCGCGGAATCCGCCGAGTTCTCGACGAGGAAGTGGAGTGCCATGAACGCCGTCCGGATCAGTGAGAACGGAAGCGGTCGCGGAGCTTCGAGAACAGTCCCTGCTGGAACTGCGCCAGCTGCGGACCCGGCGCCTTGGTCTTCTTCGCGAAGTCCTCGATCAGCGCGCGCTGCGCCGAGTCCAGCTTCGTCGGGGTGACCACCTGCACGCCGACCCGCAGGTCGCCGCGCTGGTTTCCCCGCAGCGGAGTGATGCCGCGGCCCTTGATGGTCAGGACGTCGCCCGACTGAACGCCCGAGCGGATCTCGAGATCGACCTCGCCGTCGAGCCCCTGAATGGTGGTCTCGGTGCCGAGGACGGCATCCGGCATCGACACCTCGAGCGTCGCGAGCAGGTCGTCGCCGTCACGGCTGAACGAGGGATGCGGGTTGACGGTGACCTCGACGTACAGGTCGCCGTTCGGGCCACCGGCCTTGCCGACCTCTCCCGACCCCGGCAACTGCAGACGGAGTCCGGTCTCGACGCCGGCGGGGATGTCGAGGGAGACGGTGCGGCGCGAGCGCACCCGCCCCTGTCCGCCGCAGGTGCCGCACGGGTACGGGATGGTCGTGCCGTAGCCTTCGCAGGTGCCGCAGGGCTGAGACGTGACGACGTTGCCGAGCAGGCTCCGCACCTGACGCTGAACGTGGCCGGAACCACCGCAGATGTCGCAGGTGACGGGCGATGTGCCCTCCTGGCAGCACGAACCGTTGCACGTCTCGCACAGCACAGCCGTGTCGACCTCGATGTCGCGGTGCGCGCCGAAGACGACATCGCCGAGATCGAGGGTCACGCGAACGAGCGCGTCCTGGCCGCGCTCGCGCCGAGAACGCGGGCGCGCTCCGCGCCCGCCGCCCTGGCCCGCGCCGAAGAAGGTCTCGAAGATGTCTCCGAAGCCGCCGAAGCCGCCGAAGTCGTTCGCCGCTCCGTCGCCCCCGCCCATGTCGTAGCGGCGACGGGAGTCGTCGTCGCTCAGCACGTCGTATGCGTGCGTCACGAGCTTGAACCGCTCAGCAGCGTCTTCACCCGGGTTCACGTCGGGGTGGAGCTGGCGGGCGAGGCGTCGGTACGCCTTCTTGATCTCGTCCGTGGAGGCGTCGCGAGAGACGCCGAGTACCTCGTAGTGGTCTGCCACAATGGCCCTTCTGCGTGTGCTGTGATCTGGGCGGCCGCGTCAGCGGGCCGCCTCGTCTTCATCGAGCATCCGCGACAGGTAGCGGGCCACAGCCCGTGCCGCCGCGAGATTGCTCGGATAGTCCATGCGGGTCGGCCCCATCACGCCGACGCGCGCCGTGCCGCTGGGGGCGGCGTAGTTGCTGGCGACGATCGACGCCTCACCGAGTCCGAAAGACGCGTTCTCGGTGCCGATGCTGGCTGCGAGGCCGTGCGAGTCGGCCTCCATCTCGCTCATCAGACGCAGGAGCGTCACCTGCTCCTCGATCGCCTCGAGGATGGGGTGGATGCTGCCGCGGAAGTCCTGCTCGCGCCGAGCCAGGGTCGCCGCGCCCGCCATCACCAGACGCTCCTGGCGGAACGCGCCGAGTTCGTCGATGACGATGGTCGCGAGTGCACGGAGCACGATGTCGTGCGAGTGCTCATCGTCGGTGAGCAGGGTCTGCAGACGCTCAGCCGCATCACTCACCGCCCGCCCAGTGATCAGGGCCGACAGGCGCGCACGGAGCACGGCCATGTCGGCGTCATCGACGTCGACGGGCAACGGCGCGATGCGCTGCGAGACGCCCCCCGCATCGGTGACGAGCACGATGAGCAGTCGATTGGGCGCGAGCGCGACGAGTTCGAGGTGCGTCAGATGCGCCCGGGCGAACGACGGGTACTGCGCGAGCGCGACCTGGCCCGTGAGCTGGGTCAGCACGCGGACGGTGCGCACCATCAGGTCGTCGAGGTCGGAGGGAGCCGTGAGGAACGACTCGATCGCCGTGCGCTGTGCGACCGAGAGCGGCCGCAGCTGTGCGAGGTGGTCGACGAAGACGCGATACCCCTTGTCGGTGGGGACTCGGCCGGAGGACGTGTGCGGGGCGGCGATCAGCTCTTCGTCTTCGAGGAGGGCCATGTCGTTGCGGATGGTCGCGGCCGAGACCCCGAACGAGTAGCGATCGACGATCGATCTGCTGCCGACGGGCTCGTGGGTCTCGACGTAGTCCTGCACGATCGCGCGGAGAACCTGGAGGCCTCTTTCGCTGACCATCGCAACTCCCTCCCTTTGGCACTCACTGGCTACGAGTGCCAATTCTACCCGCCGACGCCGACCACATGCTGATCGCCATACGATGAGCCCATGAGTGTCGCCCCACAGGTCGCCGTGTCCACCGGAATCGTGCGCGGCGAGGTGGTCGACGGCGTCCGCCGGTTCCTCGGCATCCCGTACGCGGCGGCGCCTTTCGGGCCCAACCGCTTCCGCGAGCCTCAGACAGCACCGCCCTGGGACGGAATCCGAGATGCCACGGCATTCGGGCCGACCGCGCCTCAGCTTCCGTACCCCGGTGCCATCGGCGAGCTGCTGGGCTCGGTCGAGATCCCCGGCGACGACATCCTCTCCGTCAACATCTGGGCGCCTCAGGATGCCGACCGCGCCCCGGTCGTCCTCTGGATCCACGGCGGCGCTCTCGAACGGGGCACCGCGGCGATGCCGCTGTACGACGGCGCCGGCTTCGCCCGCGCCGGGATCGTCTTCGCCTCGATCAACTACCGCCTGGGCTCCGAAGGATTCTCCGTGCTCGAGGGGGCTCCCCGGAACCTCGGATTGCAGGATGCCGCGGCGGGCCTCTCCTGGGTGCACAACGAGATCGCCGCGTTCGGCGGTGACCCCGGGCAGATCACGGTCATGGGCGAGTCCGCGGGCGGAGCGCTCGTCGCGGGACTCCTTGCGAACGAGTCGTCTCGGTCGCAGATCGCGCGGGCCATCATCGAGTCCGGGCCTCTCGCAGCGCAGACCGAGAAGAAGGCCGGCCGCGTGACCGCCCAGCTCGCGAAGCGGCTCGGCGTCACAGCCGACCGAGCGGGTTTCGCCGCGGTCTCCCCCGAGCGGCTGCTGGAGGCACGGCGCCAGCAGGCCGCGGGGTCGTCTCCGCTCGGTGGCGCCCCCGGGTTCCAGTTCGCGGTGGATGCCGGGTCTCTCCCTCGGTCACCGCACGAGGTCCTCGCCGGCACCGATGTGCCGCTCCTGATCGGGAGCAACACCGACGAGTACCGGCTCTGGTTCCCTCCTGCCATGCTCGCAGGGATCAGCAGGATGAAACTGCTGCTCGGACGACTCGCCCTGCGGATCCCCCGCCGAGCGGTGGCCGCCTATCGGTCGGCCTTCCCCGGCGCGACCACGGGCGAGATCTTCGGCCAGCTCGCGACCGACATCATGCTGCGAGGGCCACTGACCACGCTCGCCAGGGCGCGCACGGCACCGACCTACGTCTACGAGTTCGCGTGGCAGAGTCCGGTTCGCGACCTGCGTGCCGCGCACGCACTCGAGCTGGGCTTCGTCTTCGATCGTCTCGGTGACTCCGAGGCGCAGCGCCTCGCGGGTGCCGATGCCCCGCAGCGACTCGCCGACGAGATGCACGCCGCGTGGATCTCCTTCATCAAAACCGGCGATCCCGGATGGCCGGTCTTCGGCACGGAGCGGAACACGCGCCTGTTCGACACCGACAGCACCACGGTGCCGCAGCGTCGGATGGAAGCGCTCGACCTGCTTCCGTAACGCGCGTCTCTGCTCTATCGATTCTCTCTCTGCTCAGTCGGTGAGTTCGCGCACCACGGCATCGGCGAGCAGTCGACCGCGCAGAGTGAGCTGAACTCGTCCGCGCACAGCGGCGGCGGGGTCGACGAGGCCGTCCGCAATCAGGCCGGCGACGCGGGCGCGCTTGTCCGGTCGCAGGTCGGCAACCGCGATCCCCTCGCGGATGCGGCTGAGCAGGAGGACCCGCTCCAGCATCGTGGACTCCTCGTCGGGTCGCTCGGTGCCCGCTGCCGGAGACTCCGAGGCCGCGAGGCGCTGAGCGTACGCGGCCGGATGCTTGACGTTCCACCAGCGCAGACCGGCGACATGACTGTGCGCGCCGGGACCGAAACCCCACCAGTCGCTGCCCCGCCAGTACGCGAGGTTGTGTCGCGAGCGCTGATCCACGCTGCGAGACCAATTGCTGATCTCGTACCAGTCGAAGCCCGCCGCAGCGAGACGCGCGTCGGCGAGCTCGTACATATCGGCCTGCAGGTCGTCGTCGGGCCTCGGCACCTCGCCCCGCCGGATCTGACGGGCGAGCTTGGTGCCGTCCTCGATGATCAGCGCATAGGCCGAGATATGGTCCGAGTCGAGTGACAGAGCCGCATCGAGCGACGCCTCCCAGTCCGCCAGCGACTCCCCCGGAGCTCCGTAGATCAGATCGACGCTGACTGCGAGACCCGCATCCTTGGCCGCTGCGACAGCGGTCGTCACGTTCTCGGGCCGATGGGTGCGATCGAGGGCCGCGAGCACATGGGGAACCGCCGACTGCATGCCGATCGACAGCCGCGTGACCCCGGCGGCCGCGAGGGTTCGAACCACCTCGGGCGTCACCGTATCGGGGTTGGCTTCCACCGAGACCTCGGCGCCGTCGACGAGCCCGAACGCGTCTGTCGCGGCGTCGAGCATCCGGGCGAGGTCACCCGCCGGCAGCAAAGTGGGCGTGCCACCGCCGAAGAAGACCGTGTCCATGGGGCGCAGCGTGCCGGCATCCGCAAGCACTCGCCTGGCGAGGTCGATCTCCGTGATCAGTGTCGAGGCGTAATCCTCCTGCTTCGCGCCGCGGAGCTCTCCCGAGGTGTAGGTGTTGAAGTCGCAGTAGCCGCAGCGCACCCGACAGAACGGGACGTGCAGGTACGCGGAGAAGGGCACAGCGGGGTCGATCGACAGATCGGAGGGAAGACGGCCGTCGGCCGGTGCCGGGTCGCCGAGGGGAAGCGGGCCGGCCATCAGAGAAGTGCGGCCATCAGACCGGAGTCGCGTAGAGCGGCGAGATCGCTCGCAGGTAGCGTGCGAACAGCTCGCGGCGGCGGCGCTTCACGAGAGGCGGGATGACGCGGTAGAGCAGCGAGTTCGGCGCGTCGAACGCTCGCACCGAGAACCAGACCTCGTCGTTGTCCTCACGCCAGTCGATGTCGAAGGACTCCTCGCCGCGCACCACGGACCCGCCGACGGTGCCGAGCACGAAACCGATCCGGCGCTTCTCCTCGGTCACGGAGATCACGCGCAGCTCGGCATCCGCTCGCATGCCGGCGACTCGGCCGTGCAGGCGCAGGGTCATCCCCGGACCCGCGAACGGAGTGCCCTCTGCATCGAAGCGCTGTTCGACATCGTGCTTGCTCGGGGCGATCGGAGTGCCCTCGACATCGAAGCTCACGCCCGCGTAGGCGGGCCCCGGAGCAGGACGCACGTCTTCGACGCTGAGCCCTGAGGCGCGCTGCGCCGTCCAGGTGAGCAGTGCCTCTCCCGCAGACTGGAAGCGCTCGAGACCGCTGCCGATCCGCCAGGAGTTCTCCGCCGGGATGCTGCGCTCCGGCGGGTACTGCATCAGATCGGGCGCGTGGGTTGCACCCACGGCCGCATAGTCAACCGTGTCGTCTCGGAAAGTCCCGCGCCGCATGAGTTCCAGCCTACTTCCCGTTCCCTGGACGATCACCCCCACGCGCCGAGGACGCCCGGCTCGTGGGACTCTACTTCTTTTCCTTGCCCTCGACGTCGCCGGAGAGCGCGGCGATGAACGCCTCCTGCGGCACTTCGACGCGACCGACCATCTTCATGCGCTTCTTGCCCTCCTTCTGCTTCTCGAGGAGTTTGCGCTTTCGGCTGATGTCACCGCCGTAGCACTTGGCGAGCACGTCCTTGCGCAGCGCCCGGATCGTCTCACGGGCGATGATCCTGGCGCCAATGGCGGCCTGGATCGGCACCTCGAAGTTCTGGCGAGGGATCAGCTTGCGCAGACGCTCCGTCATCAGCGTCCCGTACGCGTAGGCCTTGTCGCGGTGCACGATCGAGCTGAACGCATCGACCTTGTCACCCTGCAGCAGGATGTCGACCTTCACCAGGTCCGCTTCCTGCTGTCCGGCGGGCTCGTAATCGAGCGAGGCGTAGCCCTGCGTCTTGGACTTGAGCTGATCGAAGAAATCGAAGACGATCTCGCCGAGCGGCATCGTGTAGCGCAGCTCGACGCGCTCCTCGGAGAAGTACTCCATGCCCAGCAGCGTCCCTCGGCGGGACTGGCAGAGCTCCATCACGGTGCCCACGTAGTCCTTCGGCAGGAGGATCGCTGTCTTGACCATCGGCTCCGACACCGAGCCGATGCGGCCGTCGGGGTATTCGCTCGGGTTGGTCACCGTCACGGTCTCACCCGTGTCACTGGTGTGGACCTCGTAGATCACGCTCGGCGCGGTGGTGATGAGGTCGAGCCCGAACTCGCGTTCGAGACGCTCGGTGATGATCTCGAGGTGCAGGAGTCCGAGGAATCCGCAGCGGAACCCGAATCCGAGGGCGACCGAGGTCTCCGGCTCGTACTGGAGCGAGGCGTCGGAGAGCTTCAGCTTGTCGAGCGCCTCGCGAAGGTCGGCGTAGTCGCTGCCGTCGATCGGATAGATGCCCGAGAAGACCATGGGCTTCGGATCCGTGTACCCCGGAAGCGCCTGGGTCGAGGGCTTCCGTGCCGTGGTCACGGTGTCGCCGACCTTCGACAGGCGGACATCCTTCACACCGGTGATGAGGTAACCCACCTCGCCGACGCCCAGCCCCTTGGACGGCACCGGCTCAGGACTCGAGACTCCGACTTCGAGCGCCTCGTGGGTCGCGCCCGTGGACATCATCTGGATGCGCTCACGGGGCGACAGGCTGCCGTCGATCATGCGGACGTAGGTGACCACACCGCGGTAGGCGTCGTAGACGGAGTCGAAGATCATGGCGCGAGCGGGCGCATCGGCGTCTCCGACCGGAGCCGGGATCTCCTTGACCAGGCGATCGAGCAATTCCTCGACGCCCACACCGGTCTTGCCCGAGACGCGCAGGACGTCTTCGGGCTTACCGCCGATCAGGGAGGCGAGTTCCTTCGCGTACTTATCGGGGTCGGCGGCCGGCAGATCGATCTTGTTCAGCACCGGAATGATGTGCAGGTCGTTCTCGAGCGCCAGGTAGAGGTTCGCGAGAGTCTGAGCCTCGATTCCCTGCGCGGCGTCGACGAGCAGGATGGCTCCCTCGCAGGCGGCGAGAGAGCGCGACACCTCGTAGGTGAAGTCGACGTGACCCGGGGTGTCGATCATGTTGAGCGCGAAGGTCTCGCCATCGATCTCCCACGGCATCCGCACGGCCTGGCTCTTGATCGTGATGCCGCGCTCGCGCTCGATGTCCATGCGGTCGAGGTACTGCGCGCGCATGTCTCGATCCGAGACCACGCCGGTGATCTGGAGCATGCGGTCGGCGAGCGTCGACTTGCCGTGGTCGATGTGCGCGATGATGCAGAAATTGCGGATCTGCACCGAAGGCGTCGCGGCAGGCTGAAGCGGGGTGAGGGCGCGTGGTGACATGTCCTGACGATTCTACGGTGAGGCGCGACTAATGCTCACTTCGTCCGATCCGGTGATATTCTGCCGAGGTTGCCCGGGAGCCATCCGTGACACCGGATCCCGTGAGCGACAAGACTCCGTCACAGACCACGTGGAGGCGTCGTGTCGCGCAGATCGGCTGATGGTGATTGACTGTCTTCCCGGCTCAGCGTTGCGTCGGCGGATCCCGCGCGCGCCTGTAAAAGAGAAAGAATCATCACCTTGATCAAGTATCTGTTGCGCCGCCTGCTGGGTTGGGTGCTCATGATCGTCATCGCGACGAACATCACCTATTTCCTCGCGTGGCTGTACCTCGACCCGGAGAACAACTACGTGGGGCGGCGTCCGCCTCTCTCCGCCGATCAGATCGACGGCCTGCTGGGTCCTCGCAACCTCAGCGAGTCGGTGCCTCTCATCGAGCGGTGGTGGACCTGGTTCTCCAACATCCTCTTCCACTGGAACTGGGGACTCAGCCCGACCGGCGAGTCGATCAACGAGCAGGTCGCCTACCGCGTCTGGATCAGTGCGGAGCTCGTGCTCGGCGCGACGATCATCACGACGATCCTCGGCATCGCCCTCGGCGTGTACACCGCATCGCGGCAGTACAAGCTCGCCGACCGGATCGGTCAGGGCACCAGCATCATCACGATGAACATCCCGACCGTCGTCGCCGGCTTCGCTCTGGTCCTGCTGGCGATCAACTTCAACAACGCCGTCGGCACGACCGTCTTCTACGTGGTGGGTTCGTCGAGTCAGGGGGTGGAGGGCTTCTTCCCCGTCCTCGTGGACGTGCTGCAACATCTGACACTGCCCACGCTGGCCCTCGTGCTGACGGGCTATGCGGGCATCCACTTCCTGCAGCGATCTCTGCTGCTCGACAACATCAAGGCCGACTACGTGCGCACCGCGCGGGCGAAGGGCCTGACCAAGCAGCAGGCGATCCGCAAGCATGCGCTGCGGACATCACTGATCCCCGTCACGACGCAGGTCGCATTCACCATCCCCGCCGTCTTCACGGGTGCGGTGCTGACGGAGACGATCTTCAACTGGAACGGGATGGGTCGCTACTTCATCCAGACCCTCAACAACAACGACATCCACGGCGTCGTCGCGGTCGCGGCGTTCGGCGCCCTGATGACGGCGATCGGTGCGATCCTCGCCGACATCGCCGTGGTCGTCCTCGATCCGAGAGTGCGGGTGAGCTGATGGCTCTGGAAAGCATCGGGGTCTCCCCCGAAATCGCAGACAAGCCGAAGAACCGCAAGCGCACCTCGATGCTGACGCTCTACACGCGTCGCTTCATGCGCAACCGCGGCGCGCTGATCGGCGTCGTCATCCTCGCCCTGCTGGTGGTGTTCGCGATCGTGGGCCCGCTGATCTCGCCCTATTCGCACACCGACCTCGACTTCCTCGCGCTGCGCAAGGGCCCGTCGGCCGAGCACTGGTTCGGGACGAACGGATCGGGCAACGACAACTTCGCCCAGGTCGCCGTGGGTCTTCAGCGCTCCATGATGATCGCCGCGCTGGTCGCGATCGGCACCACTGTCGTCTCGGCGCTCATCGGCGCCACCGCCGCCTACTTCGGCGGTCGGTACGAGCGGATCATGCTCGCGATCATCCACTTCATGATGGTCGTGCCGAACTTCCTGATCCTCGCGATGATCTCGAACGACGCCGGAGGCAACTGGCTCGTGATCTCGCTCGTGATGATCTTCGTCGTCGGCTGGTTCTTCCCCGCGCGCGTGATCTGGACGCTGTCGCTGTCGATCCGCGAGCGCGAGTACGTCCACGCCGCACGCTACGCGGGTCTGTCGGGCATGCGGATCGTGATCCGCCACATGCTGCCGAACATCGGCTCGCTGCTGGTGATCAACTTCACCCTCGGCGTCGTCTCAGCGGTGCTCACCGAGACCGCCCTGTCGTTCCTCGGGTTCGGTGTGAAGCTGCCTGACGTCTCACTCGGCGCACTCATCGGCTACGGCTCGAGCACTCTCGTGAGTGCTCCGTGGCTGTTCTACTTCCCCGCGGCGGCACTGACGCTGCTCACCGTCTCGATGGCTCTCATCGCCGACGGTCTGCGCGACGCCCTCGATCCGACCTCGGCGGCTGGAGGTCGCGCATGAGTACTGTCCTTTCCGTCCGCGACCTCAAGGTCAGCTTCCCATCCGAAGCGGGTCGCGTCGACGCCGTTCGCGGCGTCTCATTCGATCTCGAAGCGGGCAAGACGCTCGGCATCGTCGGCGAGTCCGGCTCGGGCAAGTCCGTCACCTCGCTCGCGATCATGGGCCTGCTCGACGACAACGCCAAGGTCACCGGCTCGATCATCTACGACGGCCAGGAGCTGCTCGGCAAGTCCGACAAGCAGCTCTCGGTGATCCGCGGCAACGGCATGGCCATGGTCTTCCAGGATCCGCTGACGTCGCTCACCCCCGTCTTCACGATCGGCGACCAGCTGATCGAGGCGCTCACGGTGCACCGTCGGCTGTCGAAGAAGGAGGCATGGGACCGCTCGGTCGAACTGTTGAAGCTCGTCGGGATCCCCGAGGCGGAGCGCCGGATGAAGGCGTTCCCGCACGAGTTCTCGGGCGGCATGCGTCAGCGCGTCGTGATCGCGATCGCCATGGCCAACGATCCGAAGCTGATCATCGCTGACGAGCCGACCACCGCGCTCGACGTCACCATCCAGGCGCAGATCCTCGAGCTCATGGAGAAGGCGCAGGAGGAGACCGGCGCCGCGATGATGATCATCACCCACGACATGGGCGTCGTAGCGAAGACCGCCGACGATGTGCTCGTGATGTACGCGGGCAAGCCGGTCGAGCATGCGCCGGTGCGCGAGCTCTTCTACCGCACCCGGATGCCGTACTCGATCGGCCTCCTCGGAGCGATCCCCCGCGTCGACAAGACCGAGAAGGTGCCGCTGATCCCGATCAAGGGCAACCCTCCTCTGCTGATCAACCTGCCGGATGCGTGCCCGTTCGCGGCGCGCTGCCCCATCGCGATCGACGCATGTCGTGAGCGCGAGCCCGACCTGCTGCCGATCACCACGGACGGCCATTCCGATCACTCGGTCGCCTGCATCCGCGCGAACGACATCGACGACGATGGGAAGATCGGCGGCCTGCCGGTGTTCCCGATCCCCGAGATTCCCGAGAGCACGCTCGCCAAGGTCCCACGCCAGGATCGTCCGATCACGCTGGAGGCGGTCAACCTCAACAAGATCTTCCCGCTGATGAAGGGCGCCTTCTTCAAGCGCAAGGTCGGCGAGGTGCACGCCGTCAAGGGCATCAGCTTCGACATCCGCCAAGGTGAGACCCTCGCGATCGTCGGTGAGTCGGGCAGCGGCAAGACCACGACGCTGCTGCAGATCATGGACCTGGTCGAGCAGGAGGACGGCGACATCAGGATCGGCGGCACGAGCGTCTCCGACATCAAGAACCGTGCGGAGGAGCGCAAGCTCCGTCGCGACCTGCAGATCGTGTTCCAGGATCCGATGGGGGCACTCGACCCGCGCATGACGGTCTGGGACATCATCGCCGAGCCCATGTTCGCGATCGGAATGAGCAAGGACGACGTGTTCGACCGCGTCGAAGAGCTCATGGGGCTCGTGGGCCTCGACCCCGCGCACAGCGATCGCTTCCCACAGGCTTTCTCCGGCGGGCAGCGTCAGCGCATCGGCATCGCCCGAGCGCTCTCGACGAACCCCAAGATCGTGGTGCTCGACGAGCCCGTCTCGGCGCTCGACGTCTCGATCCAGGCCGGCGTGATCAACCTGCTCGATGAACTCAAGGCGAAGCTCGGTCTGTCGTACCTGTTCGTCGCACACGACCTGGCGGTCGTGCGGCACATCGCCGACAGGGTCGCCGTGATGTACAAGGGTTCGTTCGTCGAGCACGGTGACGTCGACCAGGTGTTCGACGATCCTCAGCATCCGTACACGAAGGCGCTGCTGTCGGCTATCCCGATTCCCGACCCCGACATCGAGCGCACGCGCGAGCGGATCATCCTCCCCGTCGAGGGCTTCGACGCCGAGGCAGTCGCCGCCAGCTGACCCGTACATCGATGTGCACAGTCCGGTAACGGTTCCGTGTCCCTGGGGTTTCGCCCGCGAGTTGCGGGGTTAGTCTGCCCCTATCCCAAGTAAGGCCGACAGGCACTAAGGAGTACCATGAAACGGCATCAGAAGCTGATGGGCATCGCTGCTCTCGGCGCCGCCTTCGCACTCGTCATGAGCGGGTGTGCACCGGCAGGCAACGGCGGCGGCGACAGCGGCGAAGGCGAAGCTCAGACGGTCGAAGGCGCGGATTACAACCCGCAGCCCCGCGAGAACCTCGCAGAGGGCGGCGAGCTGCGCATCCCCGTCTCGAACATCGCCGAGCAGCTGAACTACTTCCACAGCGACGGCGACGCTCGCGTCACCCAGATCGCGACGTGGTTCCGCCCGCAGATCCTGCTCATGGATCCTGACGGCACCGTCAAGAAGAACGACGCATATCTCGACGACTACTCCTTCGGCGTCGAAGACGGCAAGACCGTCCTGCACTTCAAGGTCAACGAGAAGGCCGTTTGGAACGACGGAACCCCGATCGACGTCTCCGCGTTCAAAGCCACCTGGGAAGCCAACAGCGGCGAGAACGAGGAGTACCAGCCCAACGCGACCGACGGCTGGAAGGAGATCGAGTCCGTCGAGGCCGGCGAGAACGACCGCGACGTCGTCGTGACCTTCAAGGGCGAGTTCGCCTGGCCCGAGATGGTCTACTCGCAGCTGCTGCACCCTGCAGTCAACACGCCTGAGCTCTTCAACACCGCCTTCCTCGGCGACTGGCACCCCGAGTGGGGTGCTGGCCCCTACACGGTCGACAACTTCGACAAGACCGGCGGCGTCGTCACACTCGTCCCGAACGAGAAGTGGTGGGGCAACGCTCCGCTGCTCGACAAGGTCTCCTTCATCCAGATGGAGCCGACCGCGGCGGTCAACGCCCTGCGCAACGGCGAGGTCGACATGGCCGAGACCGGCAGCGCCGAGCTGCTCGCACAGGTCGAGGGCCTCGAGGGCGTCAAGACCTACAAGGGTCAGGCCACCGCGAACGCGATCTTCACGCTGAACTCGACCAACCCCGTGCTGGAGGACCTCGAGGTCCGCAAGGCCGTGTTCGAGGCGATCAGCATCGAGCAGGTCAAGGACATCGTCTTCAACGGTCTGAACTACACCGAGGAGCCTGCCGGCTCGCTCACGCTGTTCTCGTTCCAGCCGGACTACGTCAACGCGCTGGAAGAGGCCGGCCGCAAGGACGGCGACGTCGAAGGAGCCAACAAGCTCCTCGACGAGGCCGGCTGGGTCGCCGGTGCCGACGGCATCCGCGAGAAGGACGGCCAGCGCCTGTCGCTCGTCTTCCCGAACCACTCCGACACCGAGACCGCTCGTGCCCGCACGCTCGCGGTGCAGGCTCAGCTGAAGGAGGCCGGTGTCGAGGTCGTCATCGACCAGCGTCCGTCGGCCGACTTCGCAGAGGACTACACCACGCAGAACGGTGACATCTTCTTCCTCAACTTCACGTCGTCCGACCCGTTCGGTGCTGCCTGGTTCTGCCAGCTGTACTGCTCGGACAGCGGCCTGAACCTCTCGGGTACCGGCACCGAGGAGATCGACAAGATGATCCACGAGGAGCTCGAGACGATCTCCGACCCGGTCGAGCAGACCAAGAAGGCCATGGAGATGGAGTCCGAGATCTTCGCGAAGACCTGGGGTGTCATCCCGGTGCTCAACGGCCCGGAGATCTGGACCGTCAAGGAAGGCCTCGCCAACCTCACGCCCGAGCCCTACGTGGGCCTCGACCTCTTCGGCATCACGCCGGTGGAGAACGTGGGATACGAGAAGTAATCCATTCGGAGCCTGACTCGTCAGTGCTTCGCGGCGGGGTCGGTGGTCCATCCACCGGCCCCGCTTTTCTCTATGCTGAAGGCGTGAGCGTCCAGATCGTCTTCGTGCACGGCATCCGCACGTCCGCGACGATGTGGCGTTCGCAGCTGGAGTTCCTCGACGAGCAGGGCATTCCCGCGGTCGCCGTCGATCTCCCCGGTCACGGCACGCGGATGAACGAGGACTTCACCCTGCACGAGGCGCTGCACACGATCGACGTCGCCGTGCGCGATGCCGCCACGCGAGGGCCTGTGCTGCTCGTCGGGCACTCGATGGGCGGCCTGCTCTCGCTCGCCTACGTCGGGGGCGCCGAGGCGCCGAAGATCGCCGGGCTGGTGGCTGCGTCGTGCACCTCGCTCCCCCAGGGTGCCGGCCTTGCGGCCTACCGGGTCTTCGCTCGTGCCGTAGATCGACTGCCGGACCGTGGGATGTGGCTCACGCGAAGGTTCCTCGCGGCGACGATCCCGATCGAGACGCGCGGAGACTTCGCAGCGGGCGGCTACGCGTTGGACACCCAGGACACGGCTCTCGGGAACCTCGCCACCCTCGATCTCGCCACGGCCGTCGCCCGCATCCGCGTGCCGCTGTGGTTCGTGAACGGGCAGTGGGACCAGCTGCGGGTCAACGAAGCCCTCTTCCGAAGGCTTGCGCCGCACGCCGAGCTGATCGTCGTGCCTCGTACCACGCATCTCGTCACCGCGATGCGGCCGCAGATCTTCAACGCCGTGCTGCGTCTGGCCGTCGCGACCATCGAGTCCGGAGCTACGACTGCGGCAGTGGATCCCGAGCAGGCTGCCGCGCGAGAGCGGTGAGCCCACCGCCGACGACCGACAGCACGGCGGCGACGACGAACACGAGCCAGAACCCGCCGACCAGCGCCACGAGACCCGCACCGAGCACAGGGCCGATGAGCTGACCGAGTGCTGCGGTGACGTAGACGATTCCGAGATCTCGTGCGTGATCCTTCTCGTCGGGCAGCAGATCGGCGGCGAAGGCGAGTCCGACGGTCGAGAACGCACCATAGCCGAGCCCCATGAGCGCCGCCGCGACCATCGTCGCCTCGAATGTCGGCACGACGGCGATCACGACGCCCGAGGCCGCCTGCACGAACGTGGCCAGGATCGCAAGCGTGCGTCTGTTGCCGGTGCGGTCGGACAGCAGGCCTGTGAACACCGACGCGAGCACCACGAAGAGCGTGTAGACCACGATCAGGAGCAGCAGATTGTCCTGCGCCACCGTCGTCTCCTGATGCAACCCGTGCAGCAGGAAGAAGAGGAACAGTGCGGTGCCCAGCGCGTTGCCGATGTTGGTCACGAGGCGGCCCGACAGCATCCAGGCGAAGTCCCGGTCGCGCAATGATGCCAGTAGACGACGGTCACGCTTGCCCGACAACGAGCCCGCGAATGCAGGCGGATCGGGAAGAAGCAGCGCCGCGGACGTCCCGACGACGGCGATCACGGCGGCGAGCAGCATATATCCATCCCGGATGCCGAGCCCGAGGAGCACGACGAGACCGACACCCAGGACGATCCCGACGGCCTGACTCGATCCGACGGCGGCGGCTGCCGCACCGCGCTGCGTCGTCGGAAGCTGATCGGCGATCAGCGCGGTGAAGGCGGCAGACGACACCGAGACGCCGATCGACACTCCGACCCATGCGGTCCCCACAGCCCAGGGGCCCTCGCTGAAGCCTGTGACGACCAGGAAAACCGCGGTGACCAGTACGCCGCCGATCGCCCACGGGCGCCGGCGTCGACGCCCGACACGTGCTCGGTCTGACAGGGCGCCGGCCACGGGTCCTGCGACGATGCCGGCGAGACCGCCGATGCCGAGCACGAAACCCGAGGAGATGACGCCGCTGATCCAGTCGTCCTCCGCGGTGTCGAGCTGGAGGGGCAGCAGAAGCTGCACGGGCGTGAGCTGCACCGTCCAGATGGCCAGCCAGGCGAGGGTGAACACGGTCATCCATCGTGGTCCGACCCTGCGCGAGCCGGGCACCGGCGAGACAGGTGGGAGGGCGGGGCTCATGTCGCTCCTTGCCGTCGATGTCGCGACGCGAGTGTCGGGATACTGATGATTGTGCACCCGCATGCACTCACGCTGCACCCGCAAAAGGGGGCATCGCCCCGTTTAGGGTGAACCGGCCGGATGCTGGTAGAGTTGGTTCTTGGCTTGCGTGTGGGTTCTTCCCTCACGACCGCCGAGTGGAAGCCCTCTTCTTCTGCCGGCATTTCCTAACAACTCCGTACAGAAAGCGTCCACACGTGGCAAACATCAAGTCGCAGATCAAGCGCAACAAGACCAACGACAAGGCTCACGAGCGCAACAAGGCCGTGAAGAGCGAGCTGAAGACGCACATCCGCGCGACGCGCGCTGCTGTCATCTCCGGTGACAAGGCTGCAGCCGAGAAGGCTCTGAAGGCCGCCTCCCGCAAGCTCGACAAGGCCGTCAGCAAGGGTGTCATCCACCAGAACCAGGCTGCGAACCGCAAGTCCTCCATCGCCAAGCAGGTCTCCGCTCTCTGAGCTGATTCCACGCCTGACGGTGTGACAAGAGCCCGTCCCGTTCGCGGGGCGGGCTCTTTCGCGTGCTCTCGATGCACACCGCGACACGTCGGGCAGGCATGACGGTGCTCTTTCGACATCGCGAAAGCGAGGATGTCAGTGACGGTGCCGCGCGACCGCGGTGGCGCTCACTCGCCGAACGGCTGACGGGTCGCGATGACCGTGAGCATGCGCTCGAGCGCGAAGATCGGGTCGCGCGCCGCGCCCTTGACCTCGGCATCGGCGCGAGCCGTCGCCTGGATGGCCATGCCGAGCGATCGTTCGTTCCACCCGGCGAGGTCGCGCCGCGCGCGGTCGACCTGCCAGTCCTTCATGCCGAGCCGCTGGGCGAGCTGACGACTGGGTTCGCGGTTGCCGGCGACGCGCGCCATCGTGCGCAGCTTCATCGCGAAGGCGGCGACCATGGGCACCGGATCAGCACCGGATGCGAGCGCATGCCGCAACGCGACCAGTGCCTCGCCGTAACGGCCGGCGATCGCCGTGTCGGCGACGACGAAGGCCGACACCTCTACGCGCCCGCCGTAGTACTTCGTGACGACGTCTTCGGTGATGTCGCCCTCGACGTCGACGATCAGTTGCTGACATGCCGCAGCAAGCTCGGTGAGGTCATCCGCGAACGCCGAGACCAGGGCGCGCAGCGCAGGCGGTGCGATCCGCTTCTTGGCCGCCTTGAACTCCCCCGCGGCGAAGTCGACGCGATCGCCGTCGCGCTTGATCGCCGGGCACGGGATCTCGATGCCGTCGCCGGTGCCCGCGCGCACTGCGTCGAGCAGCTTCTTGCCTCGAACGCTGGCTCCGGTGTGCCGGAGGATGACCGTCGCACCCTCCTGGGGGTGATCCAGGTAGGAGACGGCCTCCTGCAGAAAGGCGTCCGAGCACTTCTCGACTCCCGACACGCGTACGAGACGGGGCTCGCCGAACAGCGACGGCGACGTCAGCGAAAGGAGGGTGCCCGGTGCGTAGTCGTCAGCGCGGACATCGGTCACCTCGAGCGCCGGGTCTTCGGTGCGGAGATAGTCGCGCACTCCGGCGATCGCGCGCTCTGCGCAGACCTCTTCGGGGCCGAACACGAGCACGACGGGAGCCGGTCGCGGCTCGCGCCAGGAGACCTGCGCGATCTTGGCTGCCTTCGCTCCGCCGCGGGAGGGGGTACGAGAAGCAGCCATGCTTCCAGACTACCGGGGGCCGCCGACGTCGCCCTCGTCGTCAGGGCGGCTGTCTCTCCGTCCAGAGCTGCAGCTCATCACCATCGAGACCGACGAGGAGTCGGCCCTGCTGATCGGTGCGCAGCACCCGAGCACCGGCAGCCTCGAGCGACGTGAGAGTCTCTGCTCGAGGATGCCCGTAGTCGTTGTCGACGCCGGCACTGAACAGGGCGATGACCGGGCGCAGATCTTGATACAGCGGGAAGTCCTGATCACCGCTGCCGTGATGCGCCACCTTGACCACCGCGTAGTCGCCTCTGAGATGCGCGGTGCGCACCAGCATCCGCTGAGCCTCCGCCGACAGGTCGCCGAGGAAGAGCGACCGCGGCACCCCGCCGCCTTCGACCTCGAGAACCACACTCTGGTCGTTGCCCGGCGGGAACACCTCTGAACCACGCTGCGGCCACAGCACCTGCCACGCTGCGGCGCCGAGTTCGCCCTGCATCCCCGCCCCGGCGAGGGTGACCGTCGCACCGCCGTCGGCGAAGCGCTGCAGCGTCCGCTCGTCGCCGCTCTCCCCCGGCGGACCGTGCAGCACCTCACCGACTCTGCCCTGCACGGCCTCGATGCCGCCGACATGATCGAGATCGAAGTGAGTCAGAACGAGCAGGTCGATGTGCTCGACGCCGAGACTGCGCAGACAGGCGGCCAAGGGCTCCGGCTCCGGGCCCGTGTCGATCAGCGCGATCCGGTTTTCAGACCTGACGAGCAGCGCGTCTCCTTGGCCGACATCGCAGGCGGCGATCGACCACCCGTCCGGGCTGGTCGCGCTCGCGAGTGGCCCGTTGAGAACCACGTGGGCGCCGCCCAGGGCGAGCACCACAGCGAGAACGGATGCGGAAGCGCCTCTGACGATCGGGAGTGTACGGCATCCGTCGGCCAGGATCACCCCGGCCGCCGCGCTGACGATGCCGACGAGAGCCGCGCTTGCGACCCCGGGAACCACCGGTACCTGCGCGAACGGAAGCCGGGCGGTGATGCCGGCCGTATGAGCGATCCAGGCGGCCGGCAGCCAGGCGGAGGCCGCCAGGAGGTCGGCGAGCAGAGGCACCGGAGCCGCGAGGCACGCGAGGAGACCGATGATGGTGGCGATGGGTGCTGCGGGCGCGGCCAGCAGGTTGGCCGCCAGGCCTACGAGCGACTGCTGCTCGGCGAACAGAGCGATGACAGGACCGCACACCAGCTGCGCCGCCGTCGGCACCGCGATCGCCAGAGCGAGAGGCTGCGGCATCCACCGTGCGAGGCCGCGCGCGAGCGACGGCGAGAGCATGATCAACGCGCCCGAGGCGGCGACCGACAGCGCGAACCCCGCAGTGGAGGCCAGCCACGGGTCGGCGATGAGTATGCCGCTCGCGCTGAGCGCCAGCATTCCGGCCCCGGCGCTCGGCCGACCGAGCAGCAACGACAGCATCGCGACGCCGGCCATCACCGCGGCCCTGATCACGCTGGGTTCCGGCGTCACGAGGACGACGAATCCCGCAAGGGCGACGGCGGCCGCGACGACCCGGGTCACTCGTCCGGCCCCGCACAGCGCGGCAAGCCAGAAGACGGCGCCGACGACGATGGCGCAGTTCGCTCCGGAGACCGCGGTCAGGTGACTCAGCCCGCTCGTGCGCATGTCGTCGTTGAGCTCGGTCGACACTGCGCGGGTGTCACCGACCGCGAGCCCCGGTAGCAGCCCTGCTCCGGGTTCGGGGAGACGTGTGGACCGCTCGATGAAGTCGCTGCGCATATCGGCCGCCACCGCGAACACCCCGGATGCCGGAACCTCGACCGATGCCGTGCTCGCGAACACCACGAGCGCCGACCTCTCCCCCGGATCCGTCGCCGCCGCCTCGCCCTTCACCCTGAGCGTCGCACCGAGGTCGAACCCGTCAGCCGGGTCGATGCCGACCCGCACCGGCGCCGACGCCGCCCGCACCGACCCCGGCGACCCGATGCCCGTGAGCTGCACCTCCATCCACAGTCGACCGTCCCGACCCACCGACGCCGACGACGTGACCTCCCCCGTCACCTCGACCACGCGCCCATCCCACGACGCCGCGCTGTCGCGACCGGGCATCGCGACCATGACAGTGATCGACACCGCCGCCACAGCTGCGAGCAGAACGAGCGCCACGCCCGCCGCCGATGGCTGGCCGACAGAGCGCCTCAGCATCACCACCAGCACCATGGCCGCCCCGACGCCCCCGGCGAGCGCGCACCACCCCGCCGAGACAGGAATGAACGCGCCGAGCAGCGCGACCACCCATGCCGCCCCGGCGATGGGGAGAAGACGCAGATCGCGCCTCACCCGCACACGCTGTCACAAATGAAGACGGAGGGCCGGGATCGAACGCCGATGCCGTACACGAGTGCATGCATCAGACGAACCTAAGGGTGACCGCAGCCGCCTCTCGGACTGAGAACCACCGCCGGTGGACATGCGGCGGTGGTCTCGCTATGTGCAGAGACAGAGAGTGCCGTCGTGACCCCGCACGGTGCGCCAGCAGACGTTCATGGATAGGTTCCTGGTATGACGACGACACAGATCACGCTCAGTGATCCGCTCTACGGGGCCTCGTTCCCGCAAGCCGTCTCGCGCTTCTTCCGCAAGTACGCGACGTTCAGCGGACGGGCCAGCCGGAGCGAGTACTGGTGGTGGGTGCTGGCGAACGTGCTCGTCGCCGCGGCCTTCAATCTCGTCGGATCGCTGATCGACCCACAATGGACGTCTCGTCCCATCGACGTATTCTCTCCGTTCGCGTCCGGCGGTGCCTTCGCGTTCGCGAGCCCGGTCGGCGCGGCATTCCTCATCTACGCAACCGCGATCCTCATTCCCGCACTTGCCCTGACATGGCGGCGACTCCATGACACCGATCGCAGCGGCGCGTGGTTCTTCATCGTCTTCGTCCCGATCGTCGGCGCCATCGTGCTCCTCGTCTTCACGCTGCTGAGCGCACGCCCCGCCGGTGCCCGCTTCGACGAGTAGTCCGGCCGCTGCGAAGAAGTGGCAACTTCACGCCGTTCGGTGGCCGGTCACTCTTGTCGGCGTCGTCGCGCGCCGACAAACAACAGCACCAGTCCTCCGCCGACGACAACCAGCCCCAGCATCATCCCCGCCGTATCTTGGGGAAGCGCAACGCACCCCGCAGCGACGTCGTCTTCCGGGCACGACCGCCATGGCTGCAGAGCGAAGACGACGGTCATCACAACACCCAGAACAACGACGAATGCCCCGCAGAGCGTGTACTTGGAAGCGCGGATTATGGCTTGTGACTGACTCATACTCATTGTCCCCTCATCTCGGGCGCAGCTTCCATCTCGCTAGTTCCGCGTCAGATGCCGGGTGATTCTCGCCCTACCCACACTTACCTTCGTAGGTGTGGGTAACGGCCGCTCGTTCCAAACGCCGACCGTTTCCGCATCGGCGTCGAACACGAGCGTCAGCAGGACGGGAAGCCCCATGCCGAGGAGAGCGCCGATCGCGACATCGTGAACGTAGTGCACACCTTCCAAGACTCGTCCGATCGCAACGAGCACAGCGAAGCCGATCATCACCCACGTGATTGTCGCTCTGCCAAGCAGCACAGACACCACAGCCACTGCTCCGAAAGCGAGGGTGGCGTGATTCGACGGCAGCGACCAGTCCCCTGCCGGCGGACACTCCGCCGCCGTCACCCAGCGAGAACATGGCCGTGGCTGCGCGAACAGCACCTTCAGTCCTTCGCTCGTGATGTACGCCAGCACGACGCCGATCGATGCGACCGCGGCGCGCGGCCGTTGCTCCGGGTGCTTCCACCAGACGAGGCCAATCGCCGAGCCCGCAGCCAGCGCGAGAAGCACCAGCGTGATCTCGGACACGAGGTCGACTCGCGGGACGGACAGGCCGAGAGAACTCAGCCACTTCGTACCCACCACGCTGAGGCTGCCTGGGGTCGGAGCCACGATCAGCGCCAGGGCCGCCACAGCCACGATGACGAGCGGTATGAGCCTGCAGGGGATCACTGTGGTGGAGGGCATGCTCTCGACCGTATTCGCGGGCGCGGCGTCTGGGCATCAGACCGGCGATGTACGCCCATCGCCCTAGAGGTGGAGATCTGCGGCTGCTGATCTGGACTGGATCCGCGTGAAGCCTGGGGATATCTGGCAGCGCTGGATATGCGGTCGGATGCGGTTTCCTCGTCCTCCGACCATGGCACAGCAGGCCGCCAGCGCGCGGTCGGCGCCGACTCCGTGCGGGCATCCGCTCCACCGCATCCCGTCGTACGCTGGTGCCATGGAGCGGACGCTGCGCACTCTGTTGATCGTGCTCGGCGAACCGCCGAGGGGAAGTGATCCAGAATGCATGACGTGATCGTGATCGGTGCCGGACTCGCGGGTCTCCGCTGCGCCGGACTGCTCGCCGCACGCGGGCTCGACGTCGTCGTCCTCGAGAGCGCGGATGCCGTCGGAGGGCGTCAGCGCACCGACATCGTCGACGGCTTCCGGCTGGATCGCGGCTTTCAGGTGCTCAACCCGGCCTACCCGGCGCTCCGCCGCAGCGTCGATCTCGACACGCTCGCGCTGGGGAGCTTCCCGGTCGGTGTGCGCGTGCGCACGCGGGATGGGATGGCCGAGCTGCGGCATCCCTTGCGGCACCCGCTGTCCATCGGCACGTCGCTGCGCAGCGGTCTGGTGAACGGTCGAGATGCCGTCGCGCTGGCACGCTGGGCCACGCCGGCTCTGGTGCGTTCGCTCTCGCGTCTCGCCCGGAACGATGTCACCCTGCGCGATGGTTGGGATGCCGTGGGGCTCCGCGGCCCGCTCCGCACCGCCGTGCTCGAACCGTTTCTCGCCGGGGTCCTGGCAGAGAGGCGCGGCGAGACGTCGAACGCGTTCGCCCGACTGCTCGTGAGGTACTTCGCGCTCGGCCGCCCTGGCCTGCCCGCACAAGGAATCGCTGCGGTCCCGGAGCAGCTTGCCACGCACGCACGCGCGGCAAGTGCTGACATCCGTCTCGGTGCCGGAGCGGAGCGGATCTCGGCGCGTGGAGACGGCATCCGCGTGGAACTGACCGACGGCGACTCCGTCAGCGCTGGTCGAGTGGTCGTCGCAGTCGGCCCCGGTGATGTCGCCGGTCTCACCGCGCTTCCCGTTCCCGCGACGAACGGCCTGCAGACATGGTGGTTCGCCGCTGCCGAACCACCGACCAAGTCCGCGCTGCTCACCGTCGACGGGCGCAGCGACCGCGGGCCCGTCGTGAACACCGTCGTGATGACGCACACCGTGCCCTCGTACGCCCCGGCCGGTCGCCACCTCATCGCCGCGACTTGCCTGCTGCCGCGCGGTGGTGATCCAGCCGCGGAGAACGACGTCCGCCGCCACTTGAGTGAGATCTGGGGTGCAGACATCAGCGCGTGGGAGCTGATACGGCGCGATGACATCGAACACGCGCTACCTGCACAGCCGGCACCCCTCGGTGCACCGCGATACCCGCGCTACGCCGAGCGTCTGTACATCGCGGGCGACCATCGAGACACCGCGTCGATTCAAGGCGCTCTCGCGTCTGGCGAGCGGGCCGCGCGCGCCGTCCTCACTGACGCGGGATCTTCGAGGAGCACCGCACCTACCAGCCTCTGAAGAACTGCGAGATCACAGAGCGCAGCGTGCTCCGTCATCTGGCAGTTCGAGGTCGACGAGGTAGTCGGCGACGATCCCGTCGATGCACTCGTTGCGTGAGATGACGGTGCCGTGCTGGTTGCCGTCGACGGTGAGCAGCCGCGCACCGAGCGTGTCGGCCAGGCTGATGCCGCCCTCGTGCGGTGTCACGGGATCTCCGGTGGCCGAGATGACCAGCACTTCGGGCAGTCCGTCGATGTCGGTCGCGTAGGGGTAGCCGAGTGTCGGTTCACCGGGCCAGTACTCGCAGCCGTCCTGAGTGGCGGGATCAGTTCCCGGGTCGAGGAACGGCACGGCGTCGTTGAGGTCTTCGCCGAGCTGCGCCATCTCCTCGGCGGTGAAGCGTTCTTCGTCGAGGCAGTTGATCGCGAAGAGCGCTTCGTACGAGTTCGTGTACTCGCCGCTTTCGGAGCGTCCATAGGATCCGTCTCGAAGTGCGAGCAGGGCATCCGGTCGCCCTGCCTGCAGCTCCGACAGCCCGGCGATGATCGCAGGCCAACTCGCTTCGGAATAGAGCCCGGCGACGATTCCCTCACCGGCAGCGAGGAAGCCGACCTCACGGCCGTCAGCGGCGATCAGTGGCTCATCGACAAGCGGTCGCAGCAGCTCCTGCGCCTCGGTCGTCGCCCGTGCCGGATCGGTACCGAGAGGGCACTCGGCCTGGGTCGCGCAGTAGTCGGCGAAGCGCTGGAACGACGCCTGGAGCCCTTCGCTGAGCTGGACCCTGCGCTCTCCGGTGTTCATGAGTGGGTCCACCGCGCCGTCGAGGACGAGCGCGCGGACGTTCTGTGGGAACATCTCGGCGTATACCGATCCCAGACGTGTGCCGTAGCTCGCACCCGCGAACGTCAGCTTGTCATCGCCGAGTGCGGAGCGGAGGACGTCCATGTCGCGGGCGGTGTCGCGGGTTCCCAGGTGCGCAAGCACCTCCTCACTACCCGTGCCTTGTGCGCACTTGTGGACGATCTCGCGCGCCGATTCTTCCGTCCACTCTCCGAGCGCCGCGAGGGGCACATCGGCGTCTCGCTCTTCGTCGGTGTAGCAGTCGACCGCCGGACGGCTGAGACCGACGCCCCGAGGATCGAAGCCCACGATGTCGAAGCGCTCGGTGATGCGACCGCCCGTCCACAGCGCGGCGACCAAGGGGGCGAAGGTCGTCGCCTGAGCGCCGGGCCCGCCCGGATTCAGGACGACCGAGCCGATGCGGTCGTCGCCGGTGGCGGCGATGCGGGTCACGGCCAGGTCGATGGTCTCCCCCTGGATATCCTCGTGATCCATCGGCACCGTGAGCATGGCGCACTCGGCGCTCTCTGCCGCATCGATGATCTCCGGCACGTCAGGCTGAGAACCCACGATCGTGGGGTCACAGGGCCCGAAGTCGAGCTTCTGCGCCATGAACTGCTCGAGACCGGTCTCGGTCGAGCCTCCCTGGTCGTCCGGCGTCGCAGCGGTGCACCCGGCCAGCACCAGCAGCGATACGGCCGCGGTCGCGGCGATGCCCGGTGTCACCCATCGCCGTCGCTTGTCGTTCTTCCCTCGGCTGCGTATCGGAGAGCGGGTCATCATGGTGATTCCTTTCGTGGGGTGTCAGCTGGCGAGTTCATCGATCCAGCTCGATCGCATCCGCAGTGCCCGCTCCGTGCTGCCGACGACAGCTGCAAGCCCGACGAGCAGATTGATGTGGAGTGGGAGCTGGATGGGGGATGTGAAGCTACCGATCGAATCCGCGATCGGGGGAATCTGCGAGAGGGCTTCGACGATCTGGGGAACCTCGACGCAGAGGCCGACGACGACGAACAGAACGGAGAGGATGCCGATCGCTTGACTCACTCCGGGATGCTGCTGGTGCAGGCGGGCGCGACGCCCTTCGGCCGATCGCGGATCGGGTGACAGTTGCTGTTCCGTACCGTCTGCTCGCACATAGTGGCATCGCTTGAGCCCGAAACCGGTGATCGCCACCTCGATGTGGCCGCCCGGCACCGCGAAACGGGTGGGCATCTTCGCGTACGACTGCAGCGCTCCGTCGACGTAGAGGCGGGCGCGGACCTCGCCGTCGCTCATGTCGCCCGCGTGGCGGACATCGACGGCATAGATGGATGCTCTGCCATCTGCCGATCTCAGCGTGATCGAGCGCAACGATCGGCCGAACATCTGCCACCAGCGGTATCGCCGCAGCGGCTCTCCTGATCCGGCACGGACACGTCGACTGCGCCAGTTCGCGATCCCCATCTCGTCCATCCCCTTTCGATTAGCACAGCGTGATAGCAACGAGGTGCTAAGGTAGCACACTGTGACAGACAGGTGTCACGCGGAGGACGGAAATGAACGCTGAATCGAAGGAACCGGGAACCCGCTCGAAGATCCTCATCGCCGCGGCGACGATGCTCGGAGAGAACCCCACGGCGCGCCTGAGCGTGCGCGCTGTTGCCGCCCGCGCCCAGGTGAGCACCGGCTCTCTGAGGCACTTCTTCCCCACCCAGCGGGAGCTCATCGAGACGGTGATCGCGGCGATGTACGACCTGGAGATTCCTGACGATCCGATCAACGACCACTCCCTGACTCCACACGAGCGGCTCCTCGCATGCCTGCAGATGCTGCTCAGCCACGTCGGCGTCGGCGCTCGCGCCAGGGAGCAGTGGGGCGCCCTCTACGAGGCGTATGTGGCTACCGCGCCATCCGAGGATGAAGCCGCCACCTATCTCGCTCTCGATCGCATGGGGCGCCACCGCATCGAGCAGTGGCTGAGCGCCCTGGTCGACGAAGGCGCGATCCCTGCCGGAGGGATCGCGGCGCGAGCCCGATTCCTCTCGACAGTGACGACCGGCATCATGACCGAACGCGCGCTGCCTTCCGAGACGGTGCGCGTCGACTCCGAGAACGAGACTCTGCGTCTCGCGGTGCACGCGGTCACGAGTGGGTGGCCCGACGCATGAATTCCCTGCTCTACGAATCCGTGATGCACGTCGTTCCGCTGCTGTTCCTCGAGCTCGTCGAGAGCGTGGATGAGCTCGCGCCGCTCGGCGCTTTCAGGAGCGCCTGAGGACATGCGCCGCCTTCTGCCGCTTGCCCTCGGCTGTCTTCTGATTGCGGCAGCACTCGTCGGCTGCGCCGACGCGACGTCAGCGCCCTCCGAATCCGATGCCGGCACCCCGACGGTCACCGTGCCCGACCTCGACCTCGACCTCGACTCCGTCGTGGAGAAGGAGCTCGTCGGCCTCGAGCAGGAGTACGAGGCGAGTATCGGCGTCGTGGCGCTCGACACGGCCACCGGCGAATCCGTCTCGTACGGCGGCGATCGCCGATTCGGCTTCGCGTCGACCGTCAAGGTCTTCGCCGCCGCAGAGTTCCTCCGCTCGGTGCACGGCCCGGACCGCGACGAGCTCGTCCGCTGGACAGCGGAGGAAGCGGCTTCTGCCGGCCACGCCCCAGTGACCTCGCAGTATGTCGAGGGCGGCCTGACCTACGCACAGCTCGCCGAAGCCGCGGTTCGATTCAGTGACAACGCCGCTCTCAACCTCATCCTCGACCGCATCGGTGGGCCTGCCGCCCTCGACGGCGCTCTTGAGAGCCTGGGCGACGCGACCACCGAGGTCGCCAATGACGAACCGACGCTCAACACCATCGAACCCGGCAGTACGGAGGACACCACCACGGCGGCCGCGTTCACGGCATCGCTCGCGACGATCCTCGACGGCGCCGCACTCTCCACGGCTGACAAGACGCTGCTCATCGACTGGATGAGCGACAACCGCACGGGAGACGCCCTCATTCGGGCCGGTGCTCCCGACGGGTGGACTGTCGCCGACAAGTCCGGCGGAGCCGGTGCGATCCGCAACGACATCGCTCTGGTCACGCCACCCGAACGAGACCCCATCATCATCACGGTGCTGACGTCGCGGAACGATCCCGAAGCGGCCTTCGACGACACGCTCGTGGCTCGTGCGGCATCCGTCGTTCTGAATGCCCTCGACCGCAGCCACTAGCGAGACAGTGCCGCGCCACGGTCACTCCCCCGCCGCCCACGGCTCATACCTCAGGTCGGCGAGTCACCTATGGTGCCGCTCTACGGTGTGCGACGCAGAACATGCCCGCGTGGCGGCGCTGTGATCGGGAGTCCACTTCAGCAGCGCACACGCGGGGAGGTCCAGCGTCACACGCGCACACCGTCACGGATGCCGGCGAGCAGCTTCTCGCCGATGCCGGGCACGGCGAGAAGGTCGTCGACCGAGGCGAACCGCCCGTTCTCCTCTCGCCACGTGATGATGCGCTCCGCGAGCGCGGGACCGATCCGCGGGAGGCCCTCGAGCGCTGCCTGATCAGCCGTGTTGAGATCGACTCGGTCATCGCCCGGGGTGGTTCCTCCCGTCTCTGCAGCTGCCCCGATCACGGGCACGATGATCTGCTCACCATCCGAGAGCACGCGGGCGAGGTTGATGGCGGTCAGGTCGGCGTCGTCCGTCGTTCCCCCGGCAGCAGCCACCGCGTCGACCAAGCGCGAATCGAGGTCGAGGACGTAGAGCCCGGGACTCGCGACCGCTCCGAGCACATGCACGTACAGCTCGCCCGATGAGCCTGTGGTCGCCCCGGCGCCGGTCGACAGCGGCACCGATTCCGTGGGTGCGGCCTGGCCGCGCATCAACCCGAGACCGACAGCGGCCGAGAGCACGACGAGTGCCAGCACGATGGCCGCGCCGACGCCCAGCCTCAGTCGTCGTGGGGGCGGCGACTTGGACGGGGACTCGGACATCCGACAACGCTAAGCATCCCGCCGGAAGCAAGGAGACGCCCAGCCGCCCATCGGGGAGAATCCCCGATGGGCGGCCGGATGTGCAGAGCAGACGAGTCGATGGTGACGACTCGAGAGATCAGCCCTTGACGACGATGCTGACGATCTTCGGAGCGCGGACGACGACCTTGACGATCTCGCGGTCGCCGATCGAGCGGATGACGCGCTCGTCAGCACGGGCCAGTGCCTCGAGCTCGACCTCGCCGATGCGCGCCGGGACCTCGAGCTGAGCGCGGACCTTGCCGCCCACCTGCACGACGGCGGTCACCGTGTCTTCGACGAGCAGAGCCGGATCGGCTGATCGCCACGTCACGAGTCCGACGGAGGGCTCGTGACCGAGGATCTCCCACATCTCCTCCGCGGTGTGAGGGGCGATCAGGTCGAGCATCACGGCGACCGTCTCGGCGGCCTCGCGGACCGCCGGATCAGCCGCACCGGGAGCGCCGTCGATGGTCTTTCGAGCGACGTTCACCAACTCCATGAGACGAGCGACGAGGACGTTGAACTTCGTCTGTTCGACGAGGGACGGAGCATCGGCGAGAAGCTTGTGCGTGGCACGGCGCAGCGTGGCGTCGCCACCGGCGAACACGACGTCGACGGGGGAAGACACCTCGCGGGCGACCCGCAGTGCGCGCGCCAGGAACTTCTGGGCACCCGTGGTCGAGACATCTGCCCAGTCCTTGTCGTCTTCCACCGGGCCGGCGAAGGCGAGGCCGACACGCAGGGCGTCGGCACCGTAGGCGTCGAGCTCCTCCTCGAACAGCACGAGGTTTCCCTTGCTTTTCGACATCTTCGCGCCGTCGAGCAGGACCATGCCCTGGTTGATCAGGTTGGAGAACGGCTCGGTGAAATCGATGAGCCCCATGTCGAACAGCACCTTGGTGATGAAGCGCGCATAGAGCAGGTGCAGGATCGCGTGCTCGACGCCGCCGATGTACGAATCGACCGGCGACCACCGTGCGGCCTGAGCAGGGTCGAAGGCCACTGTGTCGCTGTTCGGCGAGAGGAAGCGCAGGAAGTACCACGAGCTGTCGACGAACGTGTCCATCGTGTCGGGGTCGCGCAGCACCGGGTCGCCACTGGCGGCATCGACCGTGCGCACCCAGCTCTCCGCCGCACCGAGCGGGGACGATCCCTTGGGCTTCAGGTCGAGTCCCTCGACACTGGGCAGCTTCACGGGCAGCTGATCCTCGGGCACCGGGATGATCCGGCCGTCCTCGGCGTGCAGCATCGGGATCGGCGTGCCCCAGAAGCGCTGACGAGAGATCAGCCAGTCGCGCAGTCGGTAGTTCTTCGCAGCGCGACCGGTGCCGGAGGCCTCGAGCTGCTCGATCGCGCGGGCGATCGCGTTGCGCTTCGACAGACCGTTGAGCTGACCGGAGTTGATCATCCGTCCCTCACCGGTCAGCGCGATGCCCGTGGACGCGGGGTTCTGCTCGTCGAGTGCGGCGCCGGTGTCGATCGGCACGCCCTCCTCGTCGACCTCGATGACGGGCATCGCGCCGGTGATCGGCGCCGTCGTGTCGACGACGACCTTGACCGGCAGGTCGAAGGCACGCGCGAAGTCGAGGTCGCGCTGGTCGTGCGCGGGCACGGCCATCACTGCTCCGTGGCCGTAGTCGGCCAGCACGTAGTCGGCCGCCCAGACCGGCAGCTTCTCGCCGCTGACCGGATTGATCGCGTACCGCTCGAGGAAGACACCGGTCTTCGGACGATCGGTCGCCTGACGGTCGACATCGGTGGTCTTCTGCACCTCGGCCAGATACTTCTGGAAGCGCTCGCGCACCTCGGCAGGAGCATCCGCCGCCAGCTCTGACGCCAGGTCGGAATCAGGAGCCACCACGAAGAAGGTCGCGCCGTGCAGCGTGTCGGGGCGTGTCGAGAACACCGTGACCGGCTGCTCGCGTCCCTCGATGCGGAAATCGACGTCCGCACCGATCGAGCGACCGATCCAGTTGCGCTGCATCTGCAGCACCTTGTGCGGCCAGAAGCCCTCGAGCTGGTTCAGGTCGTCGAGCAGTCGGTCGGCGTAGTCCGTGATCTTGAAGTACCACTGGGTCAGCTTCTTCTTCACGACCTCCGCGCCGCAGCGATCGCATCGCCCGTCGACGACCTGCTCGTTCGCGAGCACCGTCTGATCGTTGGGGCACCAGTTCACGGCGCTCTTCTTGCGATAGGCCAGACCGCGCTCGTGCAGCTTCAGGAACAGCCACTGGTTCCAGCGGTAGTACTCGGGGTCGGACGTGTGCAGCACTCGCGACCAGTCGAAGGAGACTCCGTAGTTCTGGAACGCCTGCTTCTGCTGCGCGATGTTCTGATAGGTCCACTCCCGGGGGTCGGCACCCTGACGGATCGCGGCGTTCTCGGCGGGCAGGCCGAACGAGTCCCAGCCGATCGGGTTGAGCACGTTGTGGCCGCGGTGACGCCAGAAGCGAGCCACGATGTCTGAGTAGAGGTAGTTCTCGGCGTGCCCCATGTGCAGGTCGCCGGACGGGTACGGGAACATCGCCAGCACGTAGCGGCGAGGCCGCTTGTCGTCGTCGCCGCCGGTGAGGAACGTCTCGTTCTCCGCCCAGTACTTCTGCCACTTGGCCTGGATAGCGTGCGCCGAGGAGGTCTCCTCGTCGACGGGAGAGGTGGACAGGTTCTCAGACAACGAACGCACGACCAATCTGAAGGGAAAAGGGGGTCAGTTCAGGATATCGGAAGCCCAGGCCGCGGGCATTTCCGCGCCGAGCGCCGCAAGAGGTGCACGCGCCTTCGTCGCGACCTCCGCGACCTCGGAAGCAGCGACCGATCGCCAGGTGATTCCGCCGCCCGCCCCGACGACCGCATCCGCGCTGCCGATGACGATGCTGCGGATGACCATCGCGAGGTCGAGTGACCCGTCGTCGCCGATGTAGCCGAAGCATCCGGCGTAGATTCCGCGGGGCCCGCCCTCCAGCTCGCGCAGCCGCGTCATCGCCGAGAGCTTCGGGGCGCCGGTCATACTGCCCGCGGGGAAGGCGGCGCCGAAGAGCGCACCGGCCGTCGTGCCGGAAGACGCCGTGCCACTGACCGTGCTGACGAGCTGGTGCACGGCCGGGTAGGTCTCCACCGCCCACAGCGCGTCGACACGGATCGACCCCGGTTCGCAGACCTGCGACAGATCGTTGCGCATCAGATCGACGATCATGACGTTCTCGGCGCGCTCCTTCGCATCGGCGGCGAGCTCCGAGGCGAGCTCGGCGTCGTGCGCGGCATCCGTGCCGCGAGGTCGCGTCCCTTTGATCGGACGAGTGCGGATGATTCCACCCGCTGCGTGGAGGAACTGCTCAGGGCTCGCACTCAGCAGCGACCGACCGCCGATGCGGATGAATCCGCCGTGGTGCGCTGGGGTGGCCGAACGGAGTCGTCGATACACCGCGACGCCGTCGTGCTCGCCGGGGACGGTGAAGCGCGTCGTCAGGCAGAGCTGATAGGCGATCCCCGCGCGGATCAGCTCGCGGCAGCGCTCGATGAGTGCGGCGTACTCGGTCGGGGTGTGTCGCGCCTCGACGCGCCTCGTCCCTACCTCGATCAGGGCCGCACCGTCCTCCGGCACCGTCGTCGCAGCGGCGCGCGAAACGGAGACCTCCCAATCGTCGAGGTCCGCCTCGGCTGCGGCCACCCAGACGGCGCCCGTCGTGTGGTCGAACGCCGCCAGTCGAGAGATACGCAACCAGGCTCCGCCCGGCACCTCGGCCGCATCCGCCACGGGAGCTCCCGCTGCTCGGGCGCCGCTCTCGTAGTCGTACCATCCGACCCACCCGCCCAGCAGCGGCGGAACCCCGTCGGCGGCAGGACTCGCGGCAGCACGGGCGACGTCCAGTCGGACTTCGCCGGGGAAAGCCGACGGAACACCGGTTCCGACCAAGCTCCATCCCTCGGGCGCATCGGCCCCCGCATCGAGCCAGAACAGATCGGAGTGCTCCCGTTCGAGCGCGAGGAAGAGCGCTTCGGGCGCCACCCGGTCGGGGAAGACGCGGGTGCTCAGAGGTTCGGGCACGTTCTCAGCCTAGGCCGCGAGGAGTCCCGTATTCTCAAGGGGTGGACGACTTCGTGCCGTGGCTGATCGACTTCATGCGGTCCATCGATCCGGTTGCCCGCACGCTCGTCGCCGGGCTCGCAGTGATGCTCGAGACAAGCGTCCTGATCGGCCTCGTCTTCCCGGGCGACACCGTCGTGCTCGTCGCATCGATCGGCATCACCAGCCTCCCCCAGGCAGTGGCGATGGTCGTCTCCGTCGTGCTCGGCGCATTGATCGGCGAGAGCATCGGCTTCTGGCTCGGGCGGTGGATCGGTCCGCACATCCGCGCTTCGTGGGTCGGTCGTCGGG
Organism: Microbacterium foliorum; assembly: GCF_006385575.1. NCBI lineage: Bacteria > Bacillati > Actinomycetota > Actinomycetes > Micrococcales > Microbacteriaceae > Microbacterium > Microbacterium foliorum. The sequence goes on from NZ_CP041040.1 coordinate 2,130,049, forward strand.
TCGGCGAGGAGAACTGGGTGCGCGCCGAGCGGTACCTCGCCCGCCGCGGGGGCATCGCCATCTTCCTCTCGCGCTTCCTGCCCGTGCTGCACTCTCTCGTGCCTCTGACCGTGGGCATGAGCCACTACTCATACCGCCGGTTCCTCGCGTGGACGGCACCCGCCTGCCTGCTGTGGGCGACGGCATACGTGAGCATCACCTCGCTCGCCGCGGGCAGCTTCGACGAACTCGCCGACCGGGTGCACTACGCGGGATACATCTTCGTCGGCATCATCGCCCTCTTCCTCATCGCTGTGTTCGTCGGCAAGAAGGTGATCTCTCGCCTCGAGTCTCGTCATCTCGACATCTCCGACGCGAAGGACTCGACCGACGTGAAAGACTGAAGCAATGGCTTCGTCACCCCCGGCGCCCCGGATCCACTGGTTCGCGCGCCTCGAACACCGCCTCCATGTGTGGCGCGAGGGACGAGCGCGCCGTCGCGGTCGCACCGCGACCATCCTCCCGTTCCCCGGTTACGGGGGCCCCGGGTGGGTGCGAGTCGTCGGACGCGTGCTCATCGTCCCGCCTGCGCGGAGCACGAAAGACGGTGAGCCGGCGAGCGTCCGCGGCTGGCGGAGCTTCGTCGGCATCCCGGTGAGCTTCGCGAAGGTCGCCGTGCAGATCGGCGACTCGACGCACTACGTCGTCGCCGACCGAGGAGGTGTGATCGACTCGGTCGTGCACACCGATCTCGAGCCTGGATGGCAGACGTTCACGTTCTCCGTCGAGGGCCAGGAACCGGTCGAGACGACCGCGTTCATCGTGGCAGAGTCGACGCACTTCGGCGTGGTCTCCGACGTCGACGACACCGTGATGGTGACCGCTCTCCCCCGTCCGTTCATCGCCGCCTGGAACTCGTTCGTCGTCGACGAGCACGCACGCATCCCCGTGCCGGGCATGGCCGTGCTTCTCGACCAGGTGCTCCGCGAGTACCCCGGCGCGCCGATGGTCTATCTGTCGACCGGCGCCTGGAACGTCGCCCCCACGCTCCGGCGCTTCCTCGGGCGACACCTCTTCCCGGCAGGCTCCATGCTCCTCACCGACTGGGGGCCCACGCACGACCGCTGGTTCCGCAGCGGACGAGAGCACAAGCTCACCAACCTGCGGCGCCTGGCAACCGAGTTCCCGCACGTGAAGTGGCTGCTGATCGGTGACGACGGTCAGCATGACGAGTCGATCTACTCCGAGTTCATGGACGAGCACCCGAGCTCCGTCGCCGGCGTCGCCATCCGTCGCCTGCTGCCGGCCGAGGCGGTTCTCGCCGGTGGACGCGCCGGACACGAGCCGCATGCAGAAGGCGTCGCCCCCTGGGTCAGCGCCGAGGACGGCGCGGGACTCCGCGACCTGCTCGGCAAAGCCGGCATCCTCCGCTGACATGGTCACGTCGCTTCCGCGGACGGACTGGCTGGAGCGCGAGCGAGCGCACCAGGCGAGAGCCGATGCGCTCACGGCCGAGCACCGGGAGCGGACCGCGCGAGGCGAGAAGCACCCGGTGTGGGACTTTCTCTTCACCTACTACAGCTACAAGCCCGCGCAGCTGCGTCGGTGGCACCCTGGTGCCGGAGTCGAGCTGGAGCAGGCCCACGACCGGCTCGCATGGCGCTGGTACTCCCCCGGCCGGACCGAAGACGGTGCGGTCCCGGATGCCGCCGTGTTCGCGCACGAGAAGGCCGACCTCGCCGGTCTCATCGAGCGGATGCTGCGCCGCACCGCCTCGCGCCCCGGTCAGTTCGGATGCTTCGGACTGCACGAGTGGGCGATGGTCTACCGAGCCGACGAGCACAGGCACCCGGTGCCCCTGCGTCTCGGGCAGGCAGGCACCGACCTGGTCGTCGAGAGTCATGACCTCCGGTGCACGCACTTCGACGCCTTCCGGTTCTTCACCCCCGACGCGGTGCCCCGCAACCGCACAGAGCTGACGCGCGACGACCAGCCTCTGTTCGAGCAGCCCGGCTGTCTGCACGCCGGCATGGACCTGTACAAGTGGGCGGTCAAACTCGGCCCCCTGGTGCCGGGCGAACTGCTGCTCGACGCGTTCGAGCTCGCCAGGGACATCCGCCTTCTCGACATGCAGGCCGCGCCCTATGACCTGGCACCGTGGGGCGTCGTGCCCGTGCCGATCGAGACTGCCGAGGGCAAAGCGGAGTACGTGCGTCAGCAGCGCGTCTTCGCAGAGCGAGGCACACGGCTTCGCGGCGAGCTGCTGCACGCGTGGCTCGGCTCCGTTGCTCAGCCCGCCGCAGTCGCGAGCTGACGCGTCAGTCCACCTGCTCGCACTCCGGGCACAGCGCCCAGTCCGTCGTCGCCGACGTCGACTGCAGGCGCAGCGACATCACGCGTGTCGCCGCCTCGGCGAGGCGATCGACGGGGAGCGTTCCTGCATCGACCGCCGCCGTGAGCCCCCGCACGATCTCGCCCGCGGTATCGGGCGTCGAACCCGCGATCATGAGCAGGAGATCACTTCCGGCGGAGACCGCCGACACCGCATTGCGCACAGGGTCGGCGTACTCCGGAACCCCCGAGGACTGCAGCATCCCGAGGTCGTCTGTCACGATCACCCCGTCGAAGCCCAGTTCCTCTCGAGCGATCTCGTGCCAGCGCGCCGAGAGAGACGCGGGAGCCGGATCCACTGAGGTGTAGGCCAGATGGCCGAACATGAGCAGTGAGGCACCGGCTTCCACACCGGCGACGAACGGCACCGCATCGGTGGCACGCCATTCGTCGATCGTCTCGCCGGTCGTCGGTATGGCCTGATGGGAGTCGCCCGGTGCTGCTCCATGACCGGGGAAGTGCTTCAGCGTCGACGCGACCACCTGCTCCTGCGCCGTCGTGGCGGCCGTGACCCGCTCTGCTGCCGACTGAGGATCGGTTCCGAGTGCCCGGCCGTAGATGAACGACGACGAGTCGGACGTGACGTCTGCGACCGTGCCGAAGTTCACGCTGATCCCGGCCTTCGCGACGAGCGCGGCCCGGGCTGAGAAAGCCGCCGCTGTGTCTTCAGCCGGCTGCGACTTGAGGCTGGTCGAGGCAGGGAACTCGTCGCTGCCGAGGCGCGACACGATCCCACCCTCCTGGTCGATCGCGATGAGCGGAGGCAGAGCAGGATCGACCGTGAGAGCAGCGGTGAGAGTCCGCAGTTCGTCATCCGCCGCGGGCATGTTTGCACCCATCAGGATGAATCCGCCGAGGCCCTGTTGCATGTACGCGTGGAGGGCGGCAGCATCCGTCGTGGGGATATGCCCCATCACTATGCTCGCCGCCTGTTCGGACGTCGTCATGTCGGACACGAGATCCGCTGCGTGCTCGTCTGATCCGGAGGAGGAGGCGTCCGACCGTGCGTCGCCGACTCGCGCAGAGCCGTTCGCCGCGGCAGGGGCCGGTGCGGACGCCAGGGCGAGGGCGACGATCACCGCCGCACCGACTGCCCCGAAGCGACGCCGCAACATGAGGTCAGGCGCTGAGGGCGTCGACGATCGGCACCGCTGTGTCGTCCGTGCCGTTTCCGAATCTGATGGTCCGACCGAAGGTCGACGGGTTGCCGACGGCCTCGGCGATCACGGCTGCCACGTCGGCGCGGGAGACCTCTCCCTTGCCCTCGGGGTCGAGGACGATACGCCCCGTGGGCTCGTCGAACGTGAGCGTGCCCGGGCCGAGGATCGTGCCGTCGAGGTCTGTCGATCGCAGGTGCTCGTCTGCCGCCCACTTCGCATCGGCGTACGCGAAGAAGCCGTCGCTCTCGGGCACTCCGTGATCGGCCTTCGAACCGAGCCAGGAGACCATGACGTAGCGCTTCACACGGGCGGTCTCAGCGGCGTCCATGGTGCGGATCGCGGCGTCGCGGTCGACGGCGTAGGTGCGCTCAGGAGAGCCGCCACCGGCCCCGGCCGACCAGACCACAGCGTCGTGTCCGCTGATGATCTCCGCGAGAGCGTCGGTGTCGAGGGTCTCGACGTCCGCGACGAGTGCGTGCGCCCCCGTGGCTTCGACATCTGAGACGTGGTCGGGATTGCGGATGACCGAGGTCACCTCGTCGCCGCGGGCGACGAGGAGCGGAGCGAGGAGGAGAGCGATGCGGCCGTGGCCGCCGAAGACGATGATTCGCGACATGTCTTCACCCTACGCGCCTGCGCCGACGTCGGCTCGGGGATGCTCTCAGCGAGGACCCTGCGAGCTGTCGATCACGAAGGCCTGTGGATGACCGGGGAGATACCGGACGACGACCGGCTCGCCGGACGGCAGGTAGGCGTCGCGATCCGGGTACACCGCGGGGGTGAAGAAATTGCTCTCCACCGTGTACTCGACGCCCGAGGATGTCGTGAAGGTGACCCAGTCACCGTCTCGCGTTCCCGTCGTCGGCTGACCATGCTCGTGGATGTACGCGCGCGTGATGGGGACGCCGATGAGGCTCAGGATGCCGATCGCGAGGTTCGCGACCATCACGAAGGCGAGGATCCGGAACACGATCCGCAGTGCCGTGCTGCCTGCCCTCCCCTGCGCGGGCTTCTCACCGTGCAGCAGGCCCTCACGCTCGCGGAGGCGGCGCAGCGATACTCCCGGTGCTGCACCGCGTGCGGACACGGCGAACAGCCCGAGGATCGAGAACCCGGCGATGAACACCATCGCGTATCCGTGCGCGGCCGGGAAGTTGATCAGCCAGATCAGGGTGTCGAGGACATTCATCGTCCGGCCTCCTTCTCGATCGTCACGGCCACGGTGTGCGGATCCTCACGTCGGTAGAAGGCCCAGATCGGCGCGCCGACCTGGAATCGAGAGATCGCCTCCGGGTAGACGAACACCATCGTGTCGACCTCCCAGGTCGCAGCGCCCTCCGGAGCCATCAGCACCTTGAGCGCCAGCTCGCTCTGCCCTTCGAGGCGGCGTCCGGTCGGACGCACCTCGAGCACGGATGCCGGCACCTGTGTGCCACTCGTGCGCGCCTTCACCTGGCGGGGGTCGATCAGACCCCGTTCTATGCGCCACTGCAGCATCGCCTCTCGCACCATGGGGTCCGTGATGTCGGCGAGCTCGACCGTGTCCTGATCGCTCACACTGTATCGGACCGGAATCGGCTGCCCGACTTGCAGAGAGGCGAGGTCGTCAGGCTCGACCAGCATCCGCAATCCTCCGATGAACTCGTCGCCGGCGCGGGGAGTGACCCGGATGAAGACGTCGTACTGCGGGGCGTCGTTGACGGTCAGGCCCGTTCGGGAGAGCTCGACGATGCGGCCGACTCCGATCTCGGCCTCGCCGCGCACCTTCGTCCTCCGGCCGAATCCCGACAGCGTGCCTCCGAAGGTGAGGATCACGCCCCACGCGACGCCGATGATGATCGGTCCGCCGAGGGTGTCCTCCCCGGAGAACGGCAGGATCGATTCACGCTGGTTCACCCCGAACAGGCCCTCGCCGGTCCAGATGACGAGCCACGCCGACAGCAGAAGCCAGATGACCAGGAGGACGATGCGGATCATGCCCTCAGCGTAGCGACGGCACTCCGCCCGATGTCGCACCTGATGCGAGTCCGATCCGCTCGCTCTACGACGTGCGCAGGGATTCCCTCGCCAGAGCTCGCTGCACACCCTTCGCGGCCGAGCGCCCCGCCCTGTTCGCGCCGATCGTGCTCGCCGACGGACCGTAACCGACGAGCTGGACGCGCGGATCCTGCACCGCGGTCGTGCCGCGGCCCTCGCGATCGAGCTGGATCCCGCCGGCGGCACTGCGCAGATGCAGCGGGGCGAGGTGCGCGATCGCAGGGCGGAACCCGGTCGCCCACAGGATCACGTCGACGCGCTCGAAGGAGCCGTCCGCCCAGCGGACGCCGTCCGGCTCGATGCGGGAGAACATCGGGCGGCGGGCGGCGTATGCCCCGAGACGCTCGGCCTCGCGCTCCTGCGGTCGCAGCATGAGCCCCGTCACACTCACGACGCTCTGCGGGGGCAGCCCCTGGGCGACCCGCTGCTCGACGAGAGCAACGGCCGCTGCTCCGGCTTCGGGGGTGAAGTCATCGTTGCGCCACACCGGCTCGCGACGCGTCACCCAGAGGGTGTCGGTGAGCGGTGCGAGGGCTCCGAGGAACTGGACGGCCGACGCACCACCGCCGACGACGAGCACTCGCTTGCCCGCGAAGTGCTCCGGTCCCGGATAGTCGGCCGTGTGCAGCTGCTCGCCGAGGAACGTCTCCATGCCCGGATAGTGCGGCAGGAACGGATGCGTCCAGGTACCGGTGGCGTTGACGAGCGTGCGAGCGCGCCACTGCCGCTCCCCGGCGTGGACCACCAGGATCCCGTCGTCGTCGGCGACGCGGTCGACACGGACAGGGCGGATCACGGGAAGATCATGAGCGCGCTCGTAGGCGGCGAAGTATGTCGGCACGGCTGTGTTGGCCCGCTGGCCGTCACGCGGAGGAGGCGACTCCCCCGGCAGCTCGGCCACTCCGTGCACGTCGCGCATCGTCAACGCATCCCACCGGTGCCGCCATGCGCCCCCTGGCTCGGAATCCGAGTCGAGCACGACGTGGGAGATACCCAGGCGGGTCAGGTGGAAGGAGGCCGACAGAACGGCCTGACCCGCGCCGATGACGACGCTGTCCAGGATGCTCACGGTGGTGACAACACCCGCGATCGCGCCGTTGTTCCGCGGGGCTCAGAGCGCGATCTGGTAGTGGGTGTATCCCGTGTGCGTCGCCACACTGTCGTAGAGCGCGCGAGCCGTCATGTTCGTCTCCTGGGTCAGCCAGTACACCTTCTGGCATCCGTGCTCCGCGGCCCACTCCCGCACATGCGCGATCAACCGCCTGCCTGCTCCGGAGCCGCGCGACTCGGCGTCGACGTAGAGATCCTCGAGGTAGCAGTAGGCGGATCTGCTCCACGTCGCCGGGTGGGTGAGCCAGTGCACGATGCCGATCGCGCGCCCGTCAGCGTCGCGGGCGATGGCGCCGTGCAGCTCCCTGTCCTCGACGAGCCGCCGGAACGTCTCAGCCGTGATCTCGTCCGAGAGCTGGGTGCCGTAGAACGTCAGATATCCACGCCACAGACCCGACCATTCGTCGAAATCGGCCTGCGTGATCGGGGTGATCGTCGTCATGACGTCGAGCCTAACGCGACGCGCCCGGGAGGCTCTCGCCGATTGGTGCTGCGCGCGATCCGTGTAGTACTCTGTTCAAGTTGCTTCGAGCAGTGAGGAAGCAGTTCTGGGCCTGTGGCGCAGCTGGTAGCGCACCTGCATGGCATGCAGGGGGTCGGGGGTTCGAGTCCCCCCAGGTCCACATACAGAAGGCTCCGCGAGAGATCGCGGGGCCTTCTTTTCGTATGTCCTGACTCGGCGTCGGTGCAGGCTCGGCGAACGCGCGTCGTCGACAGGTCGTCACGAGGCGGAGCGCCAGGGACTTGCCATCGCCTGCTGTGCCGGATAGAAAGGCCAGGCCGTCCTCGTCAGAGAGACGGTCTTCGACGAGGTGGAGGATGCACGTGCTGGGACTTTTCCGACGACCGGAGACCATGTCCGCCCCGCCAGCAGACGGCGCACGGCCGATCGCGGGACCAGGCCTGTGGTCGCGCGGCTTCGGACTCGCCGCCACCCGGAGTCTGCAGACGCTGTCGGTGCTCGCCCTGGTCGCGATCGGCGTCCTGGTGATCACCCAGCTCTCACTGGTGTTCATCCCGGTGACGATCGCGCTGATCCTCGCCTCGGCCATCCACCCGCTCGTCGCATTCATGCGCCGCCGCGGGGTGCCGTCGATCCTGGCGACGTGGATCGCACTGATCGGAATCCTCGCGATTCTCGGCGGAATCGTCTGGGTGATCGTGCTCACGGTCCGCTCGCAGTGGGACGACCTCATCGACTCGGCCACCGACGGCATCACCCAGGTGACGGCGTGGCTCGACACCCTGCCATTCAACCTTGCGTCGTTCGACCTCGATGAGGTGTGGGCCGGGCTCGGCGACTTCCTGACGAGCGCCTCGTTCGGGCGCGGAGCCCTGGCGGGCGTCTCAGCCACCGCGAGCTTCTTCACGGGCCTCGCGCTGATGATCGTGGTGCTGTTCTTCTTCCTCAAGGACGGACCGCGCATCTGGGAGTTCCTGCTGCGTCCCTTCGCCGGCGCCAGCTACGAGCGCGCCCGCCGCATCGGCGACAAGACGGTCGACGTGTTCGGGGGCTACATCCGGGGCACCTCGATCGTCGCAGCGGCCGACGCCCTCGGCATCGGCATCGGTCTGGCGATCCTGCAGATCCCACTCGCCCTGCCCCTCGCCGTGATCGTCTTCCTCACGGCCTTCATCCCGCTCGTCGGAGCGACCGCGGCAGGAATCCTCGCGGCGCTCGTGGCTCTCGTCACACACGGACCGGTGGCCGCCCTCATCGTGGTCGGCATCGTCGTGCTCGTGAACCAGCTCGAGGGCAACTTCCTGCAACCGGTCGTGATGGCTCGGTCCCTCAAGCTGCACGCCCTCGTGATCCTGCTCGCCCTGACCACCGGGACGATCCTGGGTGGGATCGTGGGCGCTGTCCTCTCGGTGCCCATCGCCGCAGTCGCCTGGGGCATCATCACCGTGTGGGATGGTCCGCACACACCAGCGAAGCCGTTCCGCAAGAAGCGCCCGGAGACCGTGTGACTCCTCCCTCGACGTCGAACGCATCGGCGGCTACTCCTCCGGACGGCGACCGTCAACCCGATCCCCTCCACTGACTGCGCGGCCTAGCGTGGCGCTCACATCTCACGAGAGGAGTCAACGATGACCAACAACCCGATACCACCGCTCGTTCCCCGCCCGGACGACGACCCAGAGATCGACGGCGTCCCCCACCGCGAGGTCGACGGCGAGCCCGTGCTCGACACGGACGCCGACGCCGACCAGGTCGACGGTGCTGCTGCCGACCGCTTGGCCGCAGAGCGGCCGGTGGACGAAGACTCCTGAGTCCTCGCCCAGCGCAGAAGTGCGCGGCAGGTCCCTCCCCGGGTCCTGCCGCGCAGTCTGTTCAGGTCGCGAGAAGCGGAGGCAGGTGCGGAATCGGGATGGGCCTCGTCGCCCGACTCGAATCCTGCACCCGCGTCACCTCCTGAAGAACTTCGGCGGCAGTGGCATATCGCACTGCCAGGGGCAGATCACGAAGCCACACGACCTCGACCTCGGTGTCGGCGTATTCGTACACGCTTGCCACCACGTGCCGCGGATCGTGCGACTCGTACCGCCGGTCGTTGATCACCCATTCCGATGGCGTGACCCGATGCAGCACGTATCTAGGATCTGGATCTTCGGACATGTGATTCCCTCCAAGACTCTCTCCCCACTGCACATCATCCACGTCGCTGCCCCGAGAACACAGGGGCTTGACAGCTGGAAGAGAGACTGCAGGGAACCGAATCAGCCGCGAGGGCGGATCGTCAGGTCTGTGAGAGCGGCGTCGTCCGGCAGGTCGAGTGCGGTGAGGATCGCGGTCGCGACAGAATCGGCCGTGATGAAGCGCTCCGGGTCGTAGTCGCGCCCCTCCTGCTGATGTACACGCTCCTGCATGGGCGTCGCAGTGCGGCCGGGGTAGATCGAAGTCACCCGCACCCCGTGTTCGGCCTCCTCGGCCCGCAGCGCGTCCGCGAGAGCCCTGAGCCCGTGCTTCGACGCGGCGTACGCAGACCAGCCGGCGTGCGCGTGAAGCCCCGCGCCGGAGTTGACGAACACCACACGTGCGCCGGAGACACGCAGCACCGGCAGCAGCAGGCGTGTCAGCTCTGCCGGACCGACGAGGTTCACGGCGAGCTGACGCTCCCACAGGTTCGCCGGGAGGTCGGCTACCGGCCCGAGGTCGACGACACCCGCTGCATGAATCAGCGAATCGATGCGTTCGGGAAGCGCCTGCTTCGACAGCGCCCACGAGAGCCTGCCCGGCTGCGCCAGGTCGCCGACGACCGCCGATGCGCCCGGAAGCGCCGCGGTGATCTCCTTCGCGCGCCCCGCATCACGGGCCAGCACGACGACCTGATCACCCCGGTCGAGCAGACGGCTCGCGACGACGGAACCGATGCCGGACCCGGCACCGGTGATCAGGTGGACGCTCACGTCAGTCTCGGTCTGCGGCGGCGGAGTCTGCGAGCTCGAAGGGCACCACAGGGCAGTCCTTCCACAGGCGCTCGAGGCCGTAGTAGACCCGCTCCTCCTGGTGGAAGACGTGCACGATCAGGTCGCCGAAGTCGAGGAGCACCCAGCGGGCCTCCGCACGACCCTCACGGCGAACCCGCTTGTGGCCGGCTTCGATGAGTTTGTCTTCGATCTCATCGGCGATGGCGGCGACGTTGCGCTCGCTGTTTCCGGTGACGAGCAGGAAGATGTCGACGAGCGGCAGAGGCTCGGAGACGTTGAGGGCGACGAGATCTTCACCGCCCTTCGAGACGGCGGCGTCTGCCGCGAGCTGGAGCATCTCTTCGGCGGTTTCAGGTGACTGCATCAGAACACATTCGAGTTGAAGGCGACGATCAGGGAAACGCCCAGCGCGAGCGCAAGACCACCCGCCACGATCGCGAGGATGAGCATGAGTTTGTTGCCCTTTTCGGGGGCGGGTGGGCGGATGACCTCACCGGCGGGCTTGATGGTGCTGACGGCCGCACTGGCGGCGATCGGCGTGGGCGAGGATGCCGGAGGCAGCTCGCCGTCGATCAGCACGGCGTCCACGTCCTTGCCGTCTGTGGTGCCGTGCGCGTGGCCCTGCGAACCGAGGCCCTTGGGCAGTTCGTAGGAGCCGGTCACGAGGATCTCCCCCGTGGAGGCGACCGGGCCCGACAGCGACCCGTCTCCCGGGGAGGGGTTGAAGATGAGCGTGTTCGGAGCGAGATGCTGCGATCCGGTCGAGTCGCCGACGGTCAGCAGCTCGTCGAACGAGGGAGCGAAAGGCTTGCGGTTCTCCGCGTCGTCGCTGAGCAGCTCCTGCCCGAAGGCGGAGTTCACCGTCGGGCGCTCCCCGTCGGCGATGTCGATGTCGTCGTCGGACTCGGCCACATCGGCCAGGACGTCGTCGTGCGCGTCCGTCGGTTCTGCATCGATGCCGAGCTCGGCCACCGCGGCATGCGTGTCGGTCCCTTCGGGGACGATCGCATCGACGTCATCAGAGGCTTCGAGAGGCGTCGAGGCGCTGACGGGTGCGGGGACGTCGTCTTCGTCGGTGTCGCCATCGTCATCATCGGCGGACGCGGAAGATGCCGGAGTCTCGCTCTTCGCCTCGGGCTCTGGTGCGACGAGCGGAGCCTCTTCGACTGTCTCTTCGGCAACCGATCCATCCGAAGCATCGGACTCATCGACAGGAACGGATCCCGTCGCGGAGCGCTCGCGCTCGCGAACCTGTCGACGCGTCAGCCGTGTGGTCGCCTGGGAAATCTCCCCATCCGTCTCGGCTGCGGTTGACGCTGCCTGCGGGGCGGGCTCGACCTTGGTCGGCTCGGGCACTTCTGGTTTCGGCGGCACAGGTGGAGAGGGGACGGCGGCCGCGGCCGCAGCCTCCTCCGCTGAGATGACCGGTGTGGATCCCGTCAGCCGGATCTCACGCAGCTGCTTTCGCGTCAGCGGACCGTGACCCTGCTGATCCGATGTACTCATGCCTTGCTCCGATACAGATGATGCTTCGCGATGTATTGAACGACTCCGTCGGGGACGAGGTACCAGACCGGCTCGTCGTCACGCACCCGCGCACGGCAGGCCGTCGACGAGATGGACAGCGCCGGCACCTCCAGTTGGCTGACATTGTCGCTGGGGAGGCCGTCAGTGCTCAGAACGTGTCCTGGACGCGAGACCGCGACGAAGTGGGCCAACTCCCACAGTTCATCATGGTCCCTCCAACTGAGAATTTGCGCCACGGCGTCGGCACCGGTGATGAAGAACAGCTCCGCGTCGGGTCGCTTCTCCTTCAGGTCGCGGAGGGTGTCGATCGTGTAGGTCGGCCCTTCACGATCGATGTCCACCCTGCTCACCGTGAACTGCGGGTTGGATGCAGTGGCGATCACCGTCATCAGATAGCGGTGCTCACTGGGGGTGACATCCGACTTCTGCCACGGGTGTCCGGTGGGGACGAAGACGACCTCGTCGAGATCGAAGGAGTGAGCGACCTCGCTCGCGGCGACCAGGTGGCCGTGGTGGATGGGGTCGAAGGTGCCGCCCATCACACCGATGCGCGCCGGACGCGAGGTCGTGTCGTTCATACGGGCCTAGTGGCCGTGCCCTGCCTCGTGGCCGTCCTTGCCGTGCTTCGCAGCCCAGGCGTCGGCCTTGGCGGAGTGACGGTTGGCCACGTTCTTGTACGACAGCGTGACCAGGCCGAGGAAGGCGAAGACGATGATGGCGATGACGCCGAAGATCAGCGTCTCCTGCTGCACATTGCCGTGGTGCTCGGCTTCGGCAGCGACCATCGCGATCTGTGCGACGAGGTTCATCCTGACTCCGTTTCGTGGCTGGCGGGCATGGCTCACGGAGAGCCACAGCGCCCCCTAGTCTAGCCCTCAGCCGCGCGTCTGCCCTGCCCCACGCGCCAGCCATTTCGTGCTGGTCAGCTCGGAAAGCCCCATCGGTCCCCGCGCGTGCAGCTTCTGCGTCGAGATGCCGACCTCGGCGCCGAACCCGAACTCGCCTCCGTCGGTGAACCGGGTCGAGGTGTTCACCATCACGACCGCCGAGTCCACCTCGGCCAGGAAACGCTCCGCATTGCGCGAGTCTGTGGTGATGATCGACTCCGTGTGGCCCGTGCTGTAGCGACGGATGTGGTCGAGCGCGTCGTCGAGGGTGTCGACGACCTTGATCGCGATGTCGAGGCTGAGATACTCGGTCGTCCAGTCCTCCTCCGTCGCCGGGATCACGTTCGAGACGAGCCCCGCGACCATGTCGTCACCGTGGATCGCCACGCCTTCGCTCTGCAGCGCGCTGGCGACGAGAGGAACCAGCCTCGGTGCGGCCTGACGGAGCACGAGCACCGTCTCGACGGCGTTGCAGACGCTGGGTCGCTGCACCTTCGCGTTCACCACGATGTCCTGCGCCCAGTCGTCAGGAGCAGTCTCGTCGAGCACGATGTGCACATTGCCCGCACCGGTCTCGATCACAGGGACGGTCGCCTCGGTCACGACGGTCTCGATCAGCCCCGCGCTGCCCCGCGGCACGAGCACGTCGATGAATCCGCGGCCGTGCATCAGCGCCGTGGCGCCGTCGCGACCGAAGTCGTCGACCGTCTGCACCGCTTCCGACGTCACGCCCGCGTCCTGCAGCGCCCGGCGCATGATCTCGACGAGCACCGTGTTCGACTCACGCGCGGCACTGCCGCCACGCAGGACCACGGAGTTCCCCGAGCGCAGCGCGAGGGCGGCGATGTCGACGGTGACGTTCGGACGCGCCTCGTAGATCGCGCCGACCACGCCGAAGGGCACCCGCACCTGCTCGAGCGCCACGCCGTTCGGCATCCGGTGTCCTCCGACGACACGACCGACCGGATCAGGGAGCGCCGCCACCTGGCGGACCGCTGCGGCGAGAGCCGCGACGCGCTTCTCATCGAGACGCAGTCTGTCGATCAGCGACTCGCCGATGCCGTCGGACCGACCTCGCTCGATGTCTCGACCGTTGGCCTCGATGATCCCAGCGGCGTTCGACTCGAGGGCCACCGCGATGGCCTCGAGAGCACGAGCCTTGTCGTCACTGGTCAGCCTGGCCGTGGCGCGGGACGCCTCTTTGGCGAGCTCCAGGCGCACCTGGGGGGTCTGGTCGGTCATCCGCCCAGTCTAAGAGAGCGCGGGTTCGAACCAGGTCCCTATGTCAGCACCGGCGAGGGCCTTGTCGACCAGGTCGGCGCTCGTCACGAGCACTCCGATCCCGGACGCGGCGGCCAGGCGCGCGGCTGACACCTTGGTCGCGGCTCCCCCGGTGCCGACGCTGTTGACGACGGTCGATCCGAACTCGAGCCCCGACAGATCGGCGTCGGGGGCGACGACGTCGATGGGCTCGGCCGTCGGGTCGGACGGCGGCTTTGTGTAGAGCGACTCGATGTCGCTGAGCAGGACCAGAGCGTCGGCCTCGATCAGCTGCGCGACGAGAGCCCCGAGTCGGTCGTTGTCGCCGAAGCGGATCTCCTGCGTCGCGACCGTGTCGTTCTCGTTCACGATCGGCAGAATGCGCAGACCGAGAAGTCGCTCCATGGCCCGTCGTGCGTTGCTCCGCGACGTCGGGTTCTCGAGATCGCCCGTCGTGAGAAGCACCTGTCCTGCGACGATGTCGAAAGGACGAAGCGACTCCTGGTAGCGGTAGACCAGGATGTTCTGCCCGACAGCGGCCGCAGCCTGCTGTGTGGCCAGGTCTGTCGGTCGTGCGTCGAGACGCAGGAACGGAATGCCCGTGGCGATCGCTCCGGACGAGACCAGGATGACCTCTGCGCCGCGTGCGTCCGCTGCCGCCAGCGCCTCGACCAGCACGGGGATTCGCCACGACGAATCGCCGCTGATCGACGAGGACCCGACCTTGATGACGATCCGTGAGGCTGTGGCGAGATCCGCCCTCGTGCGAGCGGTCACTCCCCGTCCTCGCGGTAGGCCGCGAGCCGCTGAGCCTCGACCTCGGCGCGAGCCTCGGCCTTGGCATCCATGCGCTCGTAGTAGTTCTCACGACGCTCGGAGGTGGTGCGACGGGCGTTGGGCGCCAGACGCGGATCGGTGCCGCGGGGCGCCGTCATGAGCTCGGCCGCAGACGTCATGGTCGGCTCCCAGTCGAAGACGATGCTCTCGCCCTCGCCGATCACCACTGTGGAGCCCTGCACAGCACCGAGGCGGAAGAGCTCGTCTTCGACGCCCAGCTTCTCGAGGCGGTCGGCGAGATAGCCGACGGCCTCTTCGTTCTGGAAGTCGGTCTGCTGAACCCAGCGCACCGGCTTCTCGCCCAGGATGCGGTAGATGTTTCCGTAGCTGCCGCCCTCGACCCGGATCTCGAAGCCCTTCTTGGGGCCCCGGGGACGAAGCACGACGCGCTCGCGCGGAACCTCGATCGCGGCGAGCTCTGCGCGGTGCTTGTCGACGATGTCGCCGAGCGCGTAGGTCAGCGGGCGCAGGCCCTCGTGCGAGATGGTGGAGATGTCGAAGACACGGAATCCGCGGGCTTCGAGATCAGGGCGCACGAGGTCGGCGAGATCACGGGCCTCCGGCACATCGATCTTGTTCAGGGCGATGAGCTGAGGACGCTCGAGCAGAGGAGTCTGCCCCTCGGGGACCTCGTACGCGGCCAGTTCGCCGAGGATGACGTCGAGGTCGGAGATCGGATCGCGACCGGGCTCGAGTGTCGCGCAGTCGAGCACGTGAAGCAGAGCGGTGCAGCGTTCGACGTGACGGAGGAACTCCAGTCCGAGTCCGCGGCCCTCGCTCGCTCCTTCGATGAGGCCGGGCACATCGGCGACGGTGTAGCGCGACTCCCCCGCCTGCACGACACCCAGGTTCGGGTGGAGCGTGGTGAAGGGGTAGTCGGCGATCTTGGGTCGGGCGGCCGAGATCGCACCGATCAGGCTGGACTTGCCGGCAGAGGGATAGCCGACCAGTGCCACGTCTGCGACGGTCTTGAGCTCGAGGACGACATCGCCCTCGTCTCCCGGGGTGCCCAGGAGAGCGAAACCGGGCGCCTTGCGCTTCGGCGTCGCCAGTGCGGCGTTGCCGAGCCCGCCGTGCCCGCCCTTGGCCACGACGAATCGCTCGCCGGGCTCGATCATGTCGATCAGGACCTCGCCGGCCGCGTTCCTGACCACGGTGCCGACGGGAACGGGAAGCTCGAGGTCTTCGCCCATGAACCCTGCACGGTGGTCGCCCATGCCGGGTCCGCCGTTGCCGGAGCTGCGGTGAGGCGAGTGGTGGTACGAGAGGAGCGTCCCGGTCTGCGTGTCAGCGACGAGGACGATGTCGCCGCCGTCACCGCCGTTGCCGCCGTCGGGGCCGCCGAGCGGCTTGAACTTCTCGCGGTGCACCGAGACACAGCCGTTGCCGCCCTTGCCCGCACGCAGGTGAAGCGTCACGGTGTCGACGAAACTGACCATGTCTCTCTCCTCAATAAAGAACTCGGCCGGAACCGAGAATTGGACCGGTGATTCGGTGGGAAACGCGAATCCGGCCTGAAACGCAAATTCGGGACGGGCCGAAGCCCGCCCCGAATCGCATGACTACTGTCGTGCTTTGATCACTCAGCAGCGGCGACGATGTTGACGACCTTGCGGCCGCCCTTCGCGCCGAACTGCACCGCACCGGCGGCCAGAGCGAACAGCGTGTCGTCGCCACCGCGGCCGACGTTCACGCCGGGGTGGAAGTGCGTACCGCGCTGGCGGACGATGATCTCGCCGGCGAGAACCTGCTGTCCACCGAAGCGCTTGACGCCAAGTCGCTGAGCGTTGGAGTCACGACCGTTACGGGTGGAGCTTGCGCCCTTTTTATGTGCCATGTCCTGGTCTCCTCGGTCTTACTTGATGCCGGTGATCTTGACGCGCGTGAGCTCCTGACGGTGGCCCTGGCGCTTCTTGTAGCCGGTCTTGTTCTTGTACTTCTGGATGATGATCTTCGGGCCGCGGAGGTTGCCGATGACCTCTGCCGTGACCTTGACCTTCGCCAGCGAGTCAGCGTCGGTGGTCACCGAGGCGCCGTCGACGAGCAGCACTGCGGCCAGCTCGATCTTCTCGCCCTGGGCAGCCTTGACACGGTCGAGCTGAACGATCGTGCCGACCTCGACCTTCTCCTGCCGCCCACCGGCGCGCACTACTGCGTAAACCACTTCATACCTGTTTCGTTGGGGAGCTCACGGCTCCGATATCTCACGGGAAGACTGTTGCTTGCATGCATCGCGGGGCGACGGGCACGAACGCAAGACTCTCCGCTTCGACCGTCCAGGACGACGCGGCATACGCACCAAGGGACTACTTTACCGGATGTCGGACACTGTGGCAAAACGCGCCGCCCGGTGTGTCCGGTCATAGGCTGGAGGAATGACCGTTCTCGTCGATGACCCCATATGGCCCGCGCACGGCCGCCTGTGGGCTCATCTCGTCAGCGATGACAGCCTGCAGGAGCTGCACGCCTTCGCGAGGTCGCACGACGTTCCTGCGCGCGCCTTCGACCTCGACCACTATGACGTCCCGCAAGAGCTGATCCCCCGGCTCCTCGCCGCCGGCGCACAGCACGTCGGCGGCAAGGAGCTGGTCAGACGATTGATCGCCTCAGGGCTGCGAATCCCCGCCCGCGACCGGCGCTGACGGCTCCGAGTTCACGGAGATGGGCGTACCGGTGAGTGCGGCGGTCGAGACACGGCGACGACCGCGGCCCTGACCCGGCGCCTTCGGCTCGGGGAGAGCGTCGAGCACGGAATCGAGCAGCGCCTCCGCCGGCGACTTGGGCGACTTGCGGTCGGATCCGCGCTTCTTGCGCGGCTTCTTGGCACGCTCCTGCGCGGCCGGGGCTTCCGTCGTCTCCGCTGTGGGAGCGACGACCTCCGTCGGCTCGTCGGCGTTCGGAGCGCGTGTCGAGGCGGCGATCTGCGCGAGCGCGGACTTCGCCCCCTCGGGGATGCTGTGCGTCGTCACCGCGGCAGGAGCCGAGTTCTGCGACTGGCCGTTGCCGCCACGCTGGCGGCGGTTTGACTGCGAGTTGCCGTTGCCGTTGCTGCTCGAGCGGTGCTTCACGACCGGGTCGTGGTGCACGATGACGCCACGGCCGGCGCACACGTCGCACGCCTCGCTGAACGTCTCGAGCAGGCCGAGTCCGAGCTTCTTGCGAGTCATCTGCACGAGACCCAGCGATGTGACCTCGGCGACCTGGTGCTTCGTCCGATCACGGCTCAGGCACTCGATCAGTCGGCGCAGCACGAGGTCACGGTTCGACTCGAGCACCATGTCGATGAAGTCGACCACGATGATGCCGCCGATGTCGCGCAGACGCAGCTGACGGACGATCTCCTCCGCGGCCTCGAGGTTGTTCTTGGTGACCGTCTCCTCGAGGTTTCCGCCCGAGCCGACGAACTTGCCGGTGTTGACGTCGACGACGGTCATGGCCTCGGTGCGGTCGATGACCAGCGAGCCACCCGACGGCAGCCAGACCTTGCGGTCGAGCGCCTTCTCGATCTGCTCGGTGATGCGGAACGCGTCGAAGGGATCGCTCTCGTCCTCGTACGACTCGACGCGCTCCAGCAGGTCGGGTGCGACGCTCTCGAGGTAGGCGCGGATCGTGCGCTGGGCGTCCTCGCCCTGGATGAGCATCTTCGTGAAGTCCTCGTTGAAGACGTCGCGGACGATCTTGACGAGAAGGTCGGGCTCGGCGTGCAGCAGCGCCGGCGCCTGCTGGCTCTCGACCTGCTTGCGGATGTGCTCCCACTGGCTGGTCAGTCGCTGGACGTCACGCGTGAGCTGGTCTTCGGTGGCACCCTCGGCGGCCGTGCGGACGATCACGCCGGAGGACTCGGGGAGAACCTCCTTGAGGATGCGCTTCAGGCGCGTGCGCTCGTTGTCGGGCAGCTTGCGGCTGATGCCGTTCATCGATCCGCCGGGCACGTACACGAGGTAGCGACCGGGGAGCGAGATCTGACTGGTCAGACGAGCACCCTTGTGGCCGATCGGATCCTTGGTGACCTGCACCAGGACGCGGTCGCCTGCCTTGAGAGCGAGCTCGATGCGACGAGGCTGGTTGCCGGTCTCGACGCCGTCCCAGTCGACCTCGCCCGAATAGAGCACGGCGTTGCGGCCACGGCCGATGTCGACGAACGCGGCCTCCATGCTCGGCAGGACGTTCTGCACGCGACCGAGGTAGACATTGCCGATCAGCGAGGCATCCTGGTTGCGCGCGACATAGTGCTCCACGAGCACCCCGTCTTCGAGGACGCCGATCTGCGTCCGGCCGTTCTTGGAGCGGACGACCATCTTGCGGTCGACCGACTCACGACGCGCGAGGAACTCGGCCTCGGTGACGACCGGACGCCGACGACCGGCATCCCGTCCGTCGCGACGGCGCTGCTTCTTCGCCTCGAGGCGCGTGGACCCCTTGATCGCCTTGGGCTCGGTGATGTACTCGACGACGCGCTGGCGGGGCTGGCGCGGTTCGTCACGCTGTTCCCGGGGCTCACGCTGCTCGCGCGGCTCGACATCGTCAGAACCACCGCGACGACGGCGGCCACGGCGGCCGGCCGGCTCCTCCGGCTCTCGCTCGGCGATGCGGTCGAACACGCGCTCACGGCCCGGGCGAGCCGGAAGGGGCAGCACCTCGGGGGCGTAGAAGTGCAGCTGCGTCGAGACCTGCGAGACGAAGACCTCGGGCAGCAGCCCCAGCGACACCGCAGTGACAGGCTTGGCGTCCTCGGGCTTGTCCGAAGCAGGCTCGGCAGCGGATTCTTCAGAGGCGGCCTCGGCTGCAGCGTCAGCAGCTGGAGCGTCAGCGGCGGGAGCTTCCTCGGCAGCAGGAGCATCGGAGGCAGAGGCACCAGCAGCAGTCCCTTCCTCGGCGGGAGCTGCCTCGACGGGAGCTGCCTCAGCGGAGCCAGCCTCGGCAGGCGCGCCGTCGGAAGGAGCATCCGCTGCAGGTCCCTCAGAAGGAGAGTCCTGGGCAGAAGCTGCCTCGACGGGCGCGTCCTCGGAAGGCGCGTCCTCGGAAGGCGCGTCCTCGGAAGGCGCGTCCTCGGAAGGCGCGTCCTCGGAAGGCGCGTCCTCGGAAGGCGCGTCCTCGGAGGGAGCCTCCCCCGCCGGAGAGATCTCGGCGGTCGAACCCGCGCCGTCCTCCGGAGCGTCGGTCTCCGCAGCGTCGGCGGCTACCTCTGCGGGTGCATCAGCATCCGCAGAGAAGTCGAGGGTAGGGGCGTCGTAGTCATTGTTGTCATCGGCCATCTCTGGCTTGCTCCTCGCGCGGACACTTCGTGTTCCGCTAACTCTCATGCGGCACCCGCAGGTGCCGCGAACTCATTCGGTGTGCGACCGGCTCATGGCTCTGATCACGAGGGGCATACGGCCCCGAAGTCTGCGTCGATGCCCACCGCGACAGGGTCGAGCGATGCATCACAGGCCATTATCGCACCAAGTGCGCCGGTTCGCGGCATCGTCGGGCGTCCGAGTCGTTTTCTCCGGCGCGCTCACGCCCGATCCATAGCGATCGCTGAGAGAATCCACACATGAGCGAGCAGCGCACCCGCCCCGTCGTCTATGCCGTGTGGTTGATCATCGCGAGCGTCATCGGCTGGTTCGCCGCCTTCCAGCTCACGGTCGAGAAATTCGTGCTTCTCGAGAACCCGACCGATGCCCTGGCCTGCGATGTGAGCCCGTTCATCCAGTGCAGCAAGAACCTGGGCTCGTGGCAGGGTGAGATCTTCGGCTTCCCCAACCCGCTGCTCGGGCTCACCGGGTGGATGGCTCCGCTCGTCATCGGCGTCGCGATCCTCGCCGGAGCCCGCTTCCCCCGGTGGTTCTGGGCTGCGTTCGGCGCCGGCATCACCTTCGCGTTCGGACTCGTCTGCTGGCTGATCGGCCAGAGCCTGTATGCGTCGAACCTCGGCGTGCTGTGCCCGTGGTGCATGGTGACCTGGGCTGTGACGATTCCGACGTTCTTCGCCACGATGCTGCATCTCACTCGCAACGGCACGTTCACCAAGAATGAGAAGGCCCGAGAGCGCGCGGACAAGCTCATGGTCTGGGTACCGCTGGCGACCATCCTCGCCTACGCGGTCATCATCATGATGGCTCAGCTGCAGGGTCTCGACTTCCTCGGCGAGATGGCACGCATCATCTTCTGACCCGACGAGCCGACGGTCCTGCGACGAAGCCCGCCGCACGATCTCGTGCGGCGGGCTTCGTCGTGAGCGGGATCGGTCAGTCGAACCAGATGCCGAGCTCGCGTGCGGCCGACTCCGGGCTGTCCGAACCGTGCACGAGGTTCTGCTGCACCTTGAGGCCCCAGTCGCGACCGAAGTCACCCCGGATCGTGCCGGGTGCGGCCGTGGTGGGGTCGGTCGTGCCGGCGAGCGATCGGAAGCCCTCGATCACGCGGTTGCCCGCGAGGCGGATCGCGACGGACGGGCCCGAGAGCATGAACTCGAGGAGCGGCTCGTAGAACGGCTTGCCCTCGTGCTCGGCGTAGTGCTCGGCGAGCAGGTCGCGGTCGGGCTCGACCAGGCGGATGTCGACGAGGGAGTATCCCTTCGCTTCGATGCGCGCCAGGATCGTGCCGGTGAGGCCGCGGGCGACACCGTCGGGCTTTACGAGGACGAGGGTTTCTTCGGTGGCCATGTCATTCACTCTCTGTCTGAGTCTGAGTCGTGGGCCCGTCAGGACGTCGTGCGTCCAATCGGGCCCCCATGATCGTCGCATATCCCCACATGCCGCCGAAAACCACGACGACGAGCAGGATAGCGGGCACCAGGATAGCGGCCAGCGCGATGACGACCTGCAGGATCCACCCTGCGGTGATCGCCCAGGGCTTCGTGATCATCCCGGCCACGGCGATGCAGGCGAGTCCGACGACCGCGCCGCCGACGATCCCCCACCACTGCGGGATGCCGGCAGGCAGCGTCTTCAGTCCGAAGACCGTGAGACCCGCGAGGAAGACGACGATCGATTCGAATCCGAGCACGATCGGCGCCAGCTTCTGCACCAGCGTGCGAGGCGGACGCGGCGGACGCGCAGCCGGGGAGGCGGCGGTCACGCGTGCCACCCGGACTTCCAGTCCTCTGCCTCGGCGAGGGCGATCGCCTCGCCCGCGAGCACGACCGACCCTGCGATCACGACGGCTCGGCGGTCGGAGGATGCCGCCCACTCCCGTGCGGCATCAGCGGCCTCAGCAAGGGTCGGATGCACGGTCGCTCGCTGTCCCGTCGCCTCGACGAGGTCGGCGATGAGATCTGCGTCGCTCGCTCGGTCGGACTCCGGTGCCGTGGCGAAGACATGCGCCGCTGCGGGTGCGAGCTTCGCGACGATTCCGGCGGCGTCCTTGTCGGCGAGCACCCCCAGCACGACTCCCCACTCGTCGAAGTCGAAGCTGTCGTCCATCGCCTGCACGAGAGCGGTGGCGCCGTGCGGGTTGTGCGCGGCATCCACGATCACCGTCGGGGCGATCCCCAGCAGCTGCAGGCGTCCGGGCGAGGTCGCTCCCTGGAGCCCTTCAGAGATGATGTCGGCGGCGATGGGCTGCTCGGCGCCTCCGATCAGCGACTCCACGGCGGCGACCGCGAGCGCCGCATTGTGCCCCTGGTGCGCGCCGTATTGCGGCAGGTACTCCTCGACGTAGGCGCCCGCGAGTCCGCGGATCGTCAGCAGCTGACCTCCGACGGCGAGCTTCTGGTCGGCGAGTCCGAACTCCTCGCCCTCGAAAGCGATCGTGGCGTTCTTCTCGGCGGCGACGCGACGCAGCACGTCAGCGGCCTCCGCGGGCTGCTGTGCCGAGACGACGGCCGCGCCTTCCTTGATGATTCCTGCCTTGACCTTCGCGATCTCGGCGATCGTGCCGCCGAGACGATCTGCATGGTCGATGTCGATGGGCGCGAAGACCGCCACATCGCCGTCTGCCGTGTTGGTCGAGTCCCACTCGCCTCCCATGCCCACCTCGAGCACGAGCACGTCGACCGGAGCATCGGCCACGGCCACGAAGGCGAGCACGGTGAGCAGTTCGAAGAACGTGAGCGGCTCTTCGCCCGCCGCCTCGAGCTCGGCGTCGACGATCTCGACGAAGGGCTCGATCTCGTTCCAGGCGTCGACGATCGCCGCATCGCCGATCGGCTCGCCATCGATCATGATGCGCTCGGTGAAGCGCTCGAGGTGCGGGCTGGTGAAGAGGCCGGTGCGCAGACCGTGGGCGCGCAGCAGCGTCTCGATCATGCGGGCGGTCGACGTCTTCCCGTTCGTACCCGTGATGTGCACGACCCGATAGGTGCGCTGCGGGTCGTCGAGGTACGTGAGGATGCGCGCGGTGCGCTCCTTGCGCGGCTGCACCCAGCGCTCACCCGCGCGGCTCAGCAGCGTGTCGTAGACGGCATCGGCCTTGTCACGTGCACTCATGCGACGGGCTCCTTGATCGTGACGTCGATCGTGACGATGATCGGGCGCTTGTCGGCGCCCAGCGCAGTCGCCCCGCTGCGGAAGACGCCGTCCCCGGGGCTGGTGACGTCCTGCACGAGAGTGCTCATGTCGTCGGTGGCCTGCACCGCGAATGCCACCGCCAGGGTCTCCCCCGCGATCAGCTCTGCATGCGCCTGCAGCGCTTCGGCGTCGTCCGGGCTCACGTTCAGCGCGAGCACGATGCGGTCGCTCACGTCGAGGTCAGCGTTCTTGCGGGCTTCCTGCACGACGCGGATCGCGTCGCGCGCGAGTCCCTCGGCCTCGAGCTCGGGGGTCGTCTGCGTGTCGAGCAGCACGAACCCGCCCGACGGCACGATCGCGAGCGCCTCCCCCTCGGGGCGGCCGGTGGTCTCGAGCACGAGGTCGTACTCGCTGGGCTCCAGCGCGATGCCGCCGGCCGTCACGACGCCGTCGGTCTCGGACCAGTCGCCGTTCCGCGCACCCTGAATGGCCTTCTGCACGTCCTTGCCCAGACGAGGACCTGCTGCGCGGGCATTGACGCTCAGGCGGTGGTCGATTCCGTACTCGGCGGCAGTCGTCTCGGTCGCCTCGACGAGCTCGACCGACTTGACGTTGAGCTCCTCACGGAGGATGTCCTCGAACTGGCCGAGCGTCCCCGCCAGCGGAGACACGACCGTGAGACGAGCGAGCGGCAGGCGCACGCGCAGCTTCTCCTTCTTGCGCAGCGCGTTGCCGACGCTCGACAGCTCGCGGACGGCATCCATGGCATCCCGGATCTCGTCGGCGGCGGGGAAGGCGGTGTCGTCCGGCCAGTCCTGCAGGTGCACGCTGCGTCCGCCCGTCAGGCCCTGCCACACGCGCTCGCTGATCAGCGGCACGAGCGGAGCCGCGACCCGGGTGAGGGTCTCGAGCACGGTGTAGAGCGTGTCGAAGGCATCGGCGTTCGACCCCTCCCAGAAGCGGTCGCGCGAGCGGCGGATGTACCAGTTGGTGAGCACCTCGGCGAAGTCGCGCAGACGAGCGGATGCCGTCGTCGAATCGAGTCCTTCGAGGTCTGCCCGCACGTCGCGCACCAGATCGCCGAGTCGGGCCAGGATGTAGCGGTCGAGCACATCGGTCGAGTCGGTGCGCCAGGTCGCCTCGTAGCCCCCCGGCTTCGCCGCATTCGCGTACGTCGCGAAGAAGTACCACGAGTTCCACAGCGGGAGCAGGAACTCGCGGACGCCCGAGCGGATGCCCTCTTCGGTCACTGCGAGGTTGCCGCCGCGCAGCACGGAGCTCGACATGAGGAACCAGCGCATCGCGTCGGAGCCGTCGCGGTCGAGCACCTCGGAGACGTCCGGATAGTTGCGCAGCGACTTCGACATCTTGTAGCCGTCGTTGCCCAGGACGATGCCGTGGCAGCTGACGCCCGTGAACGCCGGTCGATCGAACAGCGCCGTCGAGAGCACGTGCATGACGTAGAACCAGCCACGCGTCTGCCCGATGTACTCGACGATGAAGTCGGCGGGCGCATGCGTGTCGAACCACTCCTGGTTCTCGAACGGATAGTGCACCTGGGCGTACGGCATCGAGCCGGAGTCGAACCACACGTCGAAGACGTCCTCGATGCGGCGCATCGTGCTCTGGCCTGTCGGGTCATCGGGGTTCGGACGTGTGAGGTCGTCGATGTAGGGACGGTGCAGGTCGATCTCGCCCTCGGGGTTGCGCGGCAGCGTGCCGAAGTCGCGCTCCATCTCCTCGAGCGAGCCGTATGCGTCGACGCGCGGGTACTCGGGGTCGTCGCTCTTCCAGATCGGGATCGGAGAGCCCCAGTAGCGGTTGCGGCTGATCGACCAGTCGCGCGCACCCTCGAGCCACTTGCCGAACTGGCCGTGCTTGACGTTCTCGGGCACCCAGGTGATCTGCTCGTTGTTCGCGAGCAGGTCGTCCTTGATGTCGGTGACGCGGATGAACCAGCTCGAGACGGCCTTGTAGATCAGGGGGTTCCGGCAGCGCCAGCAGTGCGGGTACGAGTGCACGTAGCTCTGCTCGCGCAGCAGGCGTCCCTCTCCGCGGAGCAGGCGGATGAGCGGCGTGTTCGCGTCCATCCAGAGCTGGCCGGCGACGTCGGTGACGTTCGGCAGGAAGCGTCCGCCGTCGTCGAGCGACAGGATCGTCGGGATGCCGGCGGCGCCCGCGACCCGCTGGTCGTCCTCACCGTAGGCGGGAGCCTGGTGGACGATGCCGGTGCCATCGCTGACGGTGACGTAGTCGTCGACCAGGATGCGCCAGGCGTTCTCGGTGCCGTAGGTGTCGGTGTCGGCGTAGTAGTCGAAGAGCCGGTCGTACGTGACGTCCGCGAGGTCAGCGCCCCGCACCGTGGCATCGACTGCGGCGAGCGCGTCGTCGAGGCTCTCGTAGCCGAGGTCCTTGACGTAGCCGCCGAGGAGCTCGCGCGCCAGGAGGTAGCGGTGGGCGGACGACTCGACAGCAGCTTCCGTCGTTCCGGCGATCTGGTGCACGTCAGCCGCACCGCCGGGGCCGGCCGGGAGCACGACGTATTCGATCTCGGGTCCTACGGCGAGCGCGAGGTTGGTGGGAAGGGTCCAGGGAGTGGTCGTCCAGGCGAGTGCCCGCACCGCGGTGAGTCCCAGGGCCTCCGCCTTGGCCCCGGTCAGCGGGAACGTGACGGTGACGGACGGATCCTGTCGGTTCTGGTAGACGTCGTCGTCCATGCGCAGCTCGTGCGCCGACAGCGGGGTCTCGTCGCGCCAGCAGTACGGCAGCACGCGGTATCCCTCGTAGGCGAGACCCTTGTCGTACAGGGTCTTGAACGCCCAGAGCACGCTCTCCATGTACCCGAGGTCGAGGGTCTTGTAGCCGCGCTCGAAGTCGACCCAGCGCGCCTGACGCGTGACGTAGTCCTGCCACTCGTGCGTGTACTTCAGCACCGAGTCCTTCGCCTTCGCGTTGAAGACGTCGATGCCCATCTCCTCGATCTGGCTCTTCTCGGTGATGCCGAGCTGCTTCATGGCCTCGAGCTCGGCCGGCAGACCGTGGGTGTCCCAGCCGAAGACGCGGTCGACCTTCTTGCCGATCATGGTCTGGAAGCGCGGGAACACATCTTTGGCGTATCCCGTGAGCAGGTGTCCGTAGTGCGGCAGGCCGTTGGCGAACGGCGGGCCGTCGTAGAAGACCCATTCGTCATCGCCCTCGCGCTGCTCGATCGAGGCGCGGAAGGTCTGGTCGGTCTCCCAGAAGTCGAGCACCTCTCGCTCGATCTGGGGGAACCGAGGGCTCGGTGCGACGGAGGCAGCCTGGTCGGCGGCGGGGCCGAAGGAGGAACGCGGGTAGGTCATGTCGTCTCGCAGGAGTCGTGGCGGATGCTGCTGCGAGGACGATCCGTCCGGAATCTCATCCCGGGGAACCGCGGTACCACCTCGCGTGCCGCGCCTCTCGGCGGAGCCACTCTCACTGCGGCTGTGACGGGCCTGCCCCGCTCGGTTCTACTTGCCCCCGCCTGCACTGAGCCTGCCGAGGTGTTCTTCCGAGAGCTCCCCGGTGATGTCCGGATCGATGCTCGTGTCTCCATTGTACGCGCGGCAGCGGGCGTGCGCTTCCGAAGTCCATGTGCGCTTCCGAAGTCCGTTCTCGGGAGATTTGGACTTGTGAAGCACACACGGACTTGCCCCGCGCGCGGTCAGGCAGCGCGATGAAGCCCCTGGGCGACTGCGCGCATGATCAGGTCCTGCGCGGCGGGCCAGTCGAACATGACCTGTGTGTACGACAGACGCACCACGTGGTACCCCATGAGCCTGAGCTCGGCGTCATGCCGGATGTCTTCCGAGCGCTGCGCGCCGACGTGATGAGACCCGTCGATCTGGATCACGAGTCGATCGCCGATCAACCCGTCGACGCGATGGCCCGCAATCCAGATCTGCACCCGGATGCCGATACGCAGCCACCGCAGGCGAACGCGAAGATACGTCTCCAGCCCCGCATCCGAGAAGGGGACGGCGTGGTCGAGAACCCTCCGAGCGGCAGGCTTCCATGAGTACCCCCGTAGCGCCTCGAGCGTGACCAGCGATCTGTTCAACGCTGACTCCCACGTCGCCAGCGCATGTTCGAACGGCTCGCACTCCGCTACGTACGCGAGCACATTCTCGATGGGATCGACGAGCGCATCCGGATGCCGGGGAACGATCGGCTTTCCCCTGTGCACTCGCGCCTCGAACGGGATCCGCACAGCCGCATGACGGGGAACCGCGAAGTGCGGCGCGCCGGTGGAGTCGTGCACCCAGAGACCGAGGAGTCCCGCCTGAGTGCGGCAAGTCAGCACGACGCCGAGCCGAGCAGCAGTCACCAGCGTCCTCTCGGCATCCTTCGTCGCGAGCCAGCCGCGCCGGGGCCGAGTGATGAGCCCGTCACGCACTGCCCTGTCGACGGCCCTGCGTGAGAATCCGCTCTCGGTGACGACCACGGTGCGCACCACGCCACCGCGATCCGAGAGCAGGCGAATCAGCTCGTCGACGGTCCTCATCCGCTCAGTCTCCGGGTCCGCTGGGCTGGCTCCGCCAATCGCGCACTCATCTCACGTAAGAGGTGGACAGCCGCCTGTCGTGCTCCGTCCGTGCAGGAACCGTGAGCCGTACGCCTCCGAAGTCCGTTTACGCTTCCCTAGCCCGTTTTCGGGCTATTCGGCCTTCCGAAGCGCACATGGACTTGGGAAGCGCACGCAGACAACCGGAGCAGCCGGCTGTCACACCCACCCCCTACCCTCGAAGCATGGCCCGCTCCCCCGCATCCCCCGCGTCTCCCCGCGTCTCGCCGCCCGATCTTCCCCGGGAGTTCGCACCTGCCGCAGCGCGCCGCAGCGCCGATCTGATCGCAGCGAGCCTCGAACTCGACGGCACCGTCGACCTCGCCTATGCCTCGCTCGAGCAGTGCACGGTCGCCGCCGATGCTGACACGGTCGATCTGACCGGTTCGACGCTCATCGACGTCGACCTCACCGGTGTGCGGATCGCGTCACTCAAGATGCGGGATGCGAGCATTCGCCGGGTGCGAATCAGCGGAGGCCGCATCGGCACGCTCGATCTGAGCAGCGCTCGAATCGACGAGCTGCTGCTCAGCGACGTGCGGATCGACTACCTCAACCTCGGGGCAGCGAAGGCCACCGACATCGAGATCCGCGACTGCGGCATCCGCACCCTCGACATGCCTCAGGCCGAGCTCACGCGCGTCCGCTTCACCGGCACTCGGTCAGACGAGGTCGACACCAGGGCGATGCGCGCCACGCACGTCGACCTCCGTGGGCTCGACGCCTCGGCGTTCCTCGATGCGAACAGCCTTCGGGGCACGACTCTCACCGAGTTCCAGGTGCAGCAGCTCGCCCCGCTGCTCGCCGGCGGGATCGGCATCCAGGTCATGGACTGACGGGACGGTTCGCTTCGAGCAGCTCCCGGGTGAACGGATGCTGCGGCGCGGCGAACACGTCGCTCACCGCTCCCTGCTCGACGATCAGGCCGTCCTGCATCACGAGCACCTCGTCGGCCACCGCGCCGACGACATCGAGGTCGTGCGACACGAAGATCATCGTGAGGTCCCGTTCGCGCTGGAGGCGCAGCAGGAGCTGCAGCACCTTCTCGCGCACAGAAGGGTCGAGAGCCGACACCGGCTCGTCGAGAACCAGCACCTCTGGTTCGGCGGCGAGCGCCCGCGCGATCGCCGCGCGCTGACGCTGCCCGCCGGAGAGGGCGATGGGCCTGCGGCTCGCGAGCACCGGATCGAGATCGACCTCGGCGAGAAGCTCCGAGACTCGAGCCGCTCGCTGCTGACGAGGCACACCCCCGGCGGCGAGCGCCTCTCTCAATGACCTCCCGATCGTCCACCGCGGATCGAAGGCGCCGAGAGGGTTCTGGTGCACGAGCTGCACCCGGTGCTGTCCGATCCACCGCAGGCCACCGCCATCCGCCTCCTCGACACCCACGATCATGCGGGCGAGGGTCGTCTTGCCCGACCCCGACTCTCCGACGATGCCGAGCGTGCGTCCAGCGGCCACGGCGAATGTCGCGTCCTGCACTGCGACGAGGTCGCCGAACGCCTTCGTCACGCCGTCGGCCACGAGCACCGGCTCGGCCGCCCCGTCACGCTCTGCGCGCGGCTCGTGGATCGTGGCGGCGATGAGCTGCCGGGTGTACTCATGCTGGGGCTTCTCGAGCACCTCATCGACGGGCCCGGCCTCGACCACGATGCCGTTGCGCATCACCAACACCCGATCCGCGATCCTGCGCACGGCCGCGAAGTCATGGCTGATGAACACGATGGCAGTGCCGGCGTCGGCGATGTCTCGCAGGAGCCTGAGGATCCGCGCCTGCACGGTGGCATCGAGCGCGGTGGTGGGCTCATCGGCCACGAGGACTGCGGGGTCTGCTGCGATGGCCGAGGCGATCAGCGCCCTCTGCCTGAGCCCTCCGGAGAGCTGATGCGGATACTGGCGGGCCCGCCGAGCCGCATCCGGCATCCAGACCCGGTGCAGCAGGTCGTGCACCCGTCCGCGCAGCGCGGCCCGCCCGGACGCGAGACCGTGCAGCCGGAGCGGCTCGGCGATCTCCGACCCCACCCGCTGCAGCGGGTCGAGAGACACCAGTGCATCCTGCGACACGAGTCCGATGCGGGCGCCGCGCAACGACCGCCATCCGCGCTCACCGAGGTGGGCGGCGTCCGTCCCGTCGACGACGAGTCGATCGACGGCGACGCGCGCTCCCTGCGGAGCGAGCCCCAGCAGAGCCCTCGCCGTGAGCGTCTTGCCTGCTCCGGACTCTCCGACGATCGCCACGCATTCGCCTCGCGCGACCGACAGCGACACACCGTCGACCACGGGCGTCCCGCCGAAGTCGATGCGCAGCCCCTCGAGTTCCAGCGCGGCGGTCATGGTGTCAGCCCCTCTGCTCTGGCTCG
Organism: Microbacterium foliorum; assembly: GCF_006385575.1. Lineage (NCBI taxonomy): Bacteria > Bacillati > Actinomycetota > Actinomycetes > Micrococcales > Microbacteriaceae > Microbacterium > Microbacterium foliorum. Next base: position 2,160,043 of record NZ_CP041040.1, read on the forward strand.
CAGCACACGACCGACGATCGTGGCCGAGATGACGGTGATCGTGATGGCGATGCCGGGGAAGACGGCGATCCACCAGGCCTGACCGAGCACATTGCGTCCACCGGCGAGCATCAGCCCCCACTCGGGCGTCGGCTCCGACGGTCCGAGACCGAGGAAACTGAGTCCGGCCGCTGCGAGGATGCTCGATCCGATGCCGATCGTCGCCAGGACGCTGAGCGAACCGAGCACGCCGGGCACGACGTGCCTCACGAAGGCGGGCACCTGGCGCACCCCGAGGATGCGTGCGGCCTCGACATGCTCCGCGCCGCGCAGCGTGCGCGTCTGCACGCGGGCGAGGCGGATGTAGACGGGTACGGCCGCGAGGGTGACGGCGATCGCGATGTTCACGGGACCCGGCCCCAGCACCGCCACCACCACGAGCGCGACCAGGAACTCGGGGAAAGCCATCAGCACGTCGTTCACCCGCATGATCGCGGCGTCGACGCCACGGGGCGCGAGCCCGGCCAGAGATCCGACGATGAGTCCGGCCGCGAGGGCGACGCCGGTGGCGAGCACTCCGATCCCGATGGAGCGCCCGGTTCCGTAGACCACCCGTGAGAAGACATCACGTCCGCTCTGGTCGGTGCCGAAGAGGTGGTCTGCGCTCGGAGGCAGCAGGGAAGCCCGCACATCCGTCTGCAGGGGGTCGTGCGTGGCGAGCACCCCGGGGAACACCGCGGCGAAGGCGAGCACGAGAAGCACCGCGGCGGCGCACCACAGCAGCACGACCTGCGCCCGCCTCATCGGACGCTCCCTCGATCGATGCGCAGACGAGGATCGATGAGCGGATGCAGCAGCTCGACGACGACGTTCACGACGACGAAGACGAGCGCACTGAGCAGGATGATGCCGGTGATGACCGGCAGGTCACGATTGGTGATGGCGGCGAGGGTCACTCGTCCGAGACCTGCCCGCGCGAAGACCGTCTCGACGAGGACCGCTCCTCCGAGCACGGATCCGGTCAGGTACGCGGCGAGCGTCACCGCATTGGCCGCTCCGTGCCTGAGACCGTGCCGCAGAGTGAACCAGGATGCGCTCGCACCCCGCGCACGCACGGTCTCGGCGAACGGCATCCGCTCGGCCTGCGCGAGGCCGTCTCGCAGCACCTGGCTGAGCAGAGCGGCCACCGGCAGGGCGAGCGTGATCGCCGGCAGCACGATCGTCGCCGGGTTGCGAGCACCCGACACCGGGAACCAGCCGAGCCCGAACGCGAACACGCTGAGCAGGATCAGACCGATCCAGAAGGCGGGTGAAGAGAGGATGACGAGTTCGACAGCCGCGGCGACAGTGCGCCCGGCACGCCCTCGCACGAGCAGCGCGACGGCCAGGGCGAGCACCACCGCTATGAGCAGCGCCAGCGCGGCGAGCTGCAGCGTGGACCCCAGCTGTCGGCCGATGACCTCGGACACCGGCATCCGCAGTTGATACGACTCGCCGAGGTCTCCGCGAGCGAGCTGTCCGATGAACGTGACGTACTGCTCGAGGGGAGGACGATCGAGCCCCAGTTCCGCGCGGATGCTGTCTTTGACCTCGTCGCTCACCTGCGCCTGCGGTCCGAGCATGACGGAGACCGGATCGCCCGGGATCACCCGGAAAGCGAGGAACACCAGCGTCGCAGCACCCCACAGGACGATGACGACGGATGCCGCGAGTCCGGCGATCCGGGTGAGCACTGCCTTCACCGTTGACGCCCTCTCGACGGATCCTGAGCGCCCCTCGGCTCACGGCGCGCGCTCACGAAGATATCGCAGTGCGCGAGCGAGGGGCGCTCGATGATTCGGGTCTCAGCCCACGCTCACGTCGTAGAACAGCGGACGACCGTAGAGGTCGTACGTGAGCCCGTCGACGCGCTCTCCGACAGCCGTGATCGCCGACGGGCTGTAGAGCGGGACGATCGCCGTGTAGTCGGCGTTCCACTCCTGCAGCTGGGTGTAGATCTCGTTGCGCTGATCCTGATCGTTCGACGCGACCGCCTGCTCGAGCAGCGCATCGATCTCGGGGTCGGTGACCTGCGAGGCGTTCTGGAACCCCTCGGTGTGCAGGTGTGCACGGAGGAAGTCCGGGTCGACACCCGAGAATCCCCAGTCGGTCAGGTCGAAGGTCTTCGGCTCGTACTGCTCGTTGTACGCGCCGGGCTCGAGCGTCTCGCGGACGACCTCGAAGCCGATGGTCTTGAGATCCGACTGGATGGCGTTCGCGAGAGCGGCACGGTCGTCAGGAACCGGGGTCCACGCGATCCACCGAGCGGAGAGGCGCTCGCCGTCCTTCATGCGGATGCCGTCGGAGTCGCGCTCCGTCCAGCCGGCCTCGTCGAGGAGCGCGCTCGCCGCGTCCGCGTCGAACGGTCGGACGCCTTCGAGAGAGGCGTCGTATCCAGGGGTCGTCGAGCCGAGCACGCTCCAGGCGCGGGGGAACTGCCCGAAGAAGATCTCCTCGACGGCCGCGTCCACATCGATGCCCAGTGCGAACGCCTGGCGCACCTTCTCGTCGGCGAAGACGCCGTACTTCTCGTTGAGGTACAGCGAGTAGGGCAGACCCGGGTACTCGATCGAGTCGACGGTGATGCCGTCGCCGAGGTCACCCGCGAGGTTCGGCGGGACGTTGCTCGCGAGATCGGCCTCACCGCTCTCGATGACCCCCGTGCGCACGGACGCCTCGGGCTGGATCTCGACGCGCAGCGTCTCGACCTTCGGAGCAGCTTCTCCGTGCGGCCCCCAGGCGTAATCGTCGTTGCGCGTGTAGACGATCTCCTGATCGGGTGTGTACTCCGTCAGTTCGAACGGCCCTGTTCCGACGGTGATCCCCGGGCCGCCCGCCTTGAGCTGGTCGGCGGACTCCTCCAGAGCGGCCGGCGAGTAGAAGCCGAGCTGCGGCGTGCTCGTCGCCTGCAGGAACGGCGCGTACGGCTGGGTGAAGCTCACCTTCACCGTGTGCTCGTCGACGACCTCGGTGCCCTCGTAGAAGTCGGCCCCCATCATGCTGGCCGCCTGGGCGGACTCGGTCTCAGGGTCGACGATGCGATCGAAGTTCGCCTTGACGGCCTCGGCGTCGAACGGCTCGCCATCGGTGAAGGTGACGTCGTCACGCAGCACGAAGGTGTACTCGGTGCTGTCGTCGGACACCGTCCACTCCTTCGCCAGCCAGGGAGTGAACGAGCCGTCATCCTCCTGGAACACCAGAGAGTCGAGCACCGCGCGCTGCACCATGCCCGAGACGTCGAGCTGACTGACCTGCGGGTCCATGTGCCCCGCCGAGAGGTTCGCACCCTCGATCGACCAGACGAGTTCACCGCCGTCGGAATCGGATGAGGGCGCAGCGCAGGAGCTGAGCAGGAGTGCGCTCACGGCGACGGTCGCACCGAGCGGGATCGCGCGGCGCAGGAGGGAGATAGGCATGCTGTTCCTCGGGAGGGAATGCGGGGGATGACGCGGATGCATCAGTTCTTGGACTCGATCCAATTCTAGATCCTCCTCGGCGGCCCGGGCGTCGATGTCGAGGGCGATTAGACTGTGGGACACAATCCACACTCAGGCACGCTCACACAGTGCCGCATACATCGCTCGAGGAGAACCTTCATGTCCGCCATTCCCGACAAGCCCGTACTCGAAGGTCTCGAAGCGAAGTGGGGTGAGACCTGGTCTGCACAGGGCACGTACCTGTTCGACCGCATCCGTGCCGCGGAGTCGGGCCGCGACGGGGTCTACTCGATCGACACTCCCCCGCCCACCGCATCCGGCAGCCTGCACATCGGCCACGTGTTCTCGTACACGCACACCGACGTCAAGGCGCGTTTCGAGCGCATGCGCGGCAAGAACGTGTTCTATCCGATGGGCTGGGACGACAACGGCCTTCCCACCGAGCGTCGGGTGCAGAACTACTACGGCGTGCGCTGCGACCCCTCCCTTCCCTACCAGGATGACTTCACGCCGCCGTTCGAGGGCGGCGACAACAAGTCCAGCCGCGCCGCCGACCAGGTGCCGATCAGTCGCCGCAACTTCATCGAGCTGTGCGAGCGTCTGACGATCGAAGACGAGAAGCAGTTCGAGGCGCTGTTCCGCCAGCTCGGCCTCTCGGTCGACTGGACCCAGACCTACCGCACGATCTCGGACGACACGATCCGCCAGAGCCAGCTCGCGTTCCTGCGCAACCTCGAGCGCGGCGAGGCCTACCAGTCGCTCGCACCGACCCTGTGGGACATCGACTTCCGCTCGGCGATCGCGCAGGCCGAGCTCGAGGATCGCGATCAGCAGGCCGCCTATCACACCATCGATTTCCCGTTCGCCGACGGATCCGGCTCGATCACGATCGAGACCACCCGCCCCGAGCTGCTGCCGGCGTGCATCGCGATCGTGACCCACCCCGAGGGGCCGCACAAGCACCTGATCGGCACGAAGGTGCGCACGCCCTTCTTCGGCGCCGAGATCGAGATCCACGGCCACCATCTCGCACAGCCCGACAAGGGCACCGGCGCCGCGATGGTCTGCACCTTCGGCGACGTGACCGACATCATCTGGTGGCGTGAGCTGCGTACGGCCGCGGGCGACCACCTCCCGAACATGACGACCATCGGTCTCGACGGTCGTTTCCTGCCCACCGCCCCGTCGATCGTGGCCGACACCTCGGCCATCGCCTGGTACGAGGCGGAGCTCGCCGGCAAGACGGTGTTCTCGGCCCGCAAGGCGATCGTCGAGAAGCTGCAGGAGACCGGCGACATGACAGCCGTCGGAAAGCCGTTCAACCACGCGGTGAAGTTCTTCGAGAAGGGCGACCGCCCGCTCGAGATCGTCTCGACCCGTCAGTGGTACATCCGCAACGGCGCGCGCGACGCGAAGCTGCGCGACGAGCTGCTCGAGCGCGGCGCGCAGGTCGCGTGGCACCCCGACTTCATGCGTGTGCGCTACGAGAACTGGGTCGGCGGCCTGACCGGCGACTGGCTCGTGTCGCGCCAGCGCTTCTTCGGCGTGCCGATCCCGCTCTGGTACGGGCTCGACGAGAACGGCGAGCGCGACTACGACCGGGTGATCGCTCCCGACCACGCCAGCCTTCCCATCGACCCGACCACCGACGTGCCCGCGGGATACACCGAGGACCAGCGTGGCGTGGCCGGCGGCTTCGAGGCCGAGGCCGACATCCTCGACACCTGGGCGACCTCGTCGCTCACTCCGCAGCTCGCCGGCGGATGGCAGCGCGACGAGGAACTGTGGCAGCTCACGGCCCCGTTCGACCTGCGCCCGCAGGGTCAGGACATCATCCGCACCTGGCTCTTCTCGACCATGCTGCGCTCGACCCTCGAAGACGCGCGCTCGCCGTGGCGCAACGCCGCGATCTCGGGCTTCATCGTCGACCCCGACCGCAAGAAGATGTCGAAGTCCAAGGGCAACGTGGTGACGCCGGCAGACATCCTCGAGACCCACGGATCGGATGCGGTGCGCTACTGGGCCGCCTCGAGCCGCCTGGGCATGGATGCCGCCTTCGACCCGCAGAACCCGACGCAGGTCAAGATCGGTCGCCGTCTGGCGATCAAGGTGCTCAACGCCGCCAAGTTCGTGCTGTCGTTCCCGGTGCCCGAGGGCGCGCAGGTCACCCATGCGCTCGACGCATCGATGCTGACCGCTCTCGACTCGGTGATCGTCGAGGCGACGAAGGCGTTCGAGAATTACGACCAGGCCAAGGCGCTGGAAGTGACCGAGGCATTCTTCTGGACCTTCTGCGACGACTACCTCGAGCTCGTCAAGGAGCGTGCCTACAACCAGAACGATGTCGGACAGGCCTCGGCCGCACTCGCGCTGCGCCTGGCCCTGTCGACCCTGCTGCGTCTGCTCGCCCCGGTCCTCTCGTTCGCGACCGAAGAGGTGTGGTCGTGGTTCGAGGAGGGCTCCGTGCACACGGCATCCTGGCCGGAGCCGCTCGGCATCGAGGGCGACCCTGCGGTGCTGACCGTGGCCAGCGAGGCTCTGATCAGCATCCGTCGCGCGAAGACCGAGGCGAAGGCGTCGCAGAAGACCCCGGTCGCGAGCGCCATGATCACGGCACCGGCAGACAAGTACGAGGCGCTGCGAGCAGCCGCCGCCGACCTCTCGGCGGTCGGGCGCATCGCAGAGCTGGAACTCGCCGTGGGTGATGAGTTCGCGGTCACTGCGATCGAGCTCGCGCCGGTCGAGGGCGCCTGATGCAGCTGGGCACGCGGTGGGCCACCGGTTCCGAGCCGCCGGCATCCGTTCCTGCTTCGCACCGGCCGGCGATCGCCGAGGTCGAGTCACGAGGTCTCTCCGGGCATTGGACGCTCACGTGGCTCGAGGGTCGCGCGATCGCTGAACTCGATGCGGGTTGGGAGGTCGTGCAGACCGCGTCCGGCGACGTGATCGCCCGCCCCTTCGAGGACTGAACGGTCGTCGACGACGAAGCCCCCTGTCCGCATCTGCGGCAGGGGGCTTCGTCGCACCGGAGACCGTCAGCGCCTCGAGAGACCGAGTTGCGCGAGCATATGGTCGACTGCGCGAGGATCCTGGCGCCTGGCCTGCTGCTCGCGCAGCAGATCGAGCGCGAGCGTCCGCGTGCGAGCGCGTCGCTCGATGCGATGCTCGACGAGCGCTCTCAGCAGGTCGGCGAGACGGAGAAGCCTCCGCTCGACCTGGGTCGGTGCGACGAGACGGATGGTCGCGCTGGTCATGATTGCTCCGCACCCGCATCGGCGGCATCGGGGAGCACCGGCCCCGACGCGGCGAGGTCGAAGAGCTCGGTGCGCATCGACACGCGTCGCACGTCCGGGCCGGTCTGGCCGCGATAGCGCTCGACCGCTCCGTCGATGACGGCCATGAGCTCGTCTTTGAGGTCCTCCATCTGCGCGGGGGTCATCTCGAGGAGTGTCGTGGCGATCAGCCCCGCGTCCTTCCACCCCTCGGGCACCTCCGTGTCAGGACGATTCACGTAGGCCATCAGGGTCTCGTGACGCAGGCGGAAGAACTCTGACGAGACGATCTGCGCCGCGGCACGGTTGGCGGGCGACATGCTCTGGCTCGGACCGGGGATGTCGATGCGCCCCTGCGGGAGCTCCCACCAGCGTTCTCGAGCCGTGCCGCGCCCTTCGACCTCGTGGATCAGATCATGCGCTGAGAGCGTGCGCAGGTGGTAGCTCGTCGACCCGGAGGTCTCCCCCAGCATCGAGGCGAGCGAACTCGCCGTCTGCGGCCCATGAGCGCTGAGCAGATCGAAGATCCTCACACGCAGCGGGTGAGCGAGGGCCTTGAGGGCCCCCGAATCGAGCCGCCGCAACTGCTGTTCTTCTTCCATGCTTCCGACGATACTCTTGCAAAGAGTTCTTTGCAAGTAAAGTTTTGCAAAGAACTCTTTGCGACGATATGGCTTCAGTCCACGGCGGCCCGCGCTGTGACGAAGGCCGCCACGCACCGCTCGATCTGCTCGGCCGCGTGCGCGGCCGACAGCTGCACGCGGATCCGCGCCAGCCCTCGGGGGACGACCGGGAAGCTGAACGCCGTGACGTAGATCCCCTGCTCCTGCATCTCGGACGCGATGCGAGCAGTGAGGCCGGCATCGCCGAACATGACGGGGACGATCGGGTGCTCCCCCGGCAGCAGGTCGAAGCCCTCCGCCGTCATCCGCTCTCGGAACAGCGCGGCGTTGTCCCGCAGGCGCGCACGGAGGTCGGCCGACCCCTCGACGAGGTCGAGTGCAGTGAGAGTACCGGCCACGATGGCGGGGGCGAGCGTGTTCGAGAAGAGATAAGGGCGCGAACGCTGGCGCAGCAGCGCGACGATGTCGGCGTGCGAGGCGACGTATCCGCCGGATGCTCCTCCGAGCGCCTTGCCGAAGGTCCCGGTGTAGATGTCGACCCGGTCGGCGACGCCGCAGAGTTCCGGAGTGCCGCGTCCGTTCTCGCCGACGAAGCCCACCGCGTGAGAATCGTCCACGAAGACGAGCGCGTCGTAGCGCTCCGCGAGGTCGCAGATCTCCGCGAGCGGCGCGATGTAGCCGTCCATCGAGAAGACGCCGTCGGTGACGATCACCCGGAAGCGCGCATCGGATGCCGCCTGCAGCTGCATCTCGAGATCCGCCATGTCCCGGTTGCGGTAGCGGAGCCGACGAGCCTTCGACAGGCGGATGCCGTCGATGATCGACGCGTGATTCAGCTCGTCTGAGATGATCGCGTCCTCTGCACTGAAGAGCGTCTCGAACACTCCCCCGTTCGCGTCGAAGCACGACGAGTACAGGATCGAGTCGTCGGTGCCGAGGAACCCGGCGAGTCGTCGCTCCAGCTCCAGGTGCTGCTCCTGCGTGCCGCAGATGAAGCGGACACTGGCGAGTCCGTAGCCCCATTCCTGCAGCGCCGCAGTCGCAGCATCCAGGATCCGCGGGTCGTCGGCGAGGCCGAGGTAGTTGTTCGCGCAGAAGTTGAGCACCTCTGCGCCGTCGGCGGTGATCTCGGCGCTCTGCGGTCCGCGGATGCCGCGCTCGTGCTTCGTGAGCCCCGCAGCCTCGATCCCCGCGAGCTCGTCAGCCACATGCTTCTGGAATGTCCCGTACATCACAGCTCCGTCCAATCGAGGATGATCTTTCCCGTGCCGGCGGACTCGGCCGCGGCAAAGCCCTGTTCCCAATCCCTGGCGGGGATCACATCCGCGATCACCCGTCCGATCGAGTCGCGCAGGGTCGCGCTCGTCTGCAGCATCGCACCCATCGCGTTCCAGGTCTCGAACATCTCCCGTCCGTAGATGCCCTTGATCGTCAGCATGTGCGTGACGAGCTTGCCCCAGTCGATCTCGAATCCGGTGCTGGGCAGCCCGAGCATCGCGATCCGCCCGCCGTGGTTCATGTTGTCGATCATCGCCGGGAGAGCCGACGTCGCGCCGCTCATCTCGAAGCCGATGTCGAATCCCTCGCGCAGACCGAGCGCCTGCTGGGCATCGCGGATCTCTCGGGCTGAGACGTCGACGACCTCGTCGGCTCCCATGAGACGTGCCATCTCGAGGCGCGGCGCGCTCACATCCGTCGCCGCGATGAACCGGGCGCCGGCATGCCGAGCGACGGCGATCGCCATGAGACCGATCGGGCCGCACCCTGACACGAGCACATCCTCGCCGACGAGCGGAAACGTGAGCGCCGTGTGCACGGCGTTGCCGAGCGGATCGAAGATCGCGCCCAGTTCCGGCGCGACGTCGGCGTGATGCACCCAGACGTTCACGGCGGGCAACGCCAGAAACTCGGCGAACGCTCCGTCGCGCTGCAGCCCGAGGCCGATCGTGCGGATGCACATCTGCCGGCGTCCCGCCCGACAGTTGCGGCACGTGCCGCAGACGATGTGCCCCTCGCCCGACACCCGATCCCCGACAGCGATGTCGTGCACCAGGGGCCCGACCTCGACGACCTCGCCATAGAACTCGTGGCCGGGGATCAGCGGGGCGTCGATGGCGGACGCGGCCCAGTCGTCCCAGCGGTGGATGTGCAGATCGGTGCCGCAGATGCCCGTACGCAGCACTCGGATCACGACCTCGTCGGCCGCCGCTGTGGGATCCGGACGTTCCATGAGCTCGAGCCCCGCTGCGCGTTCGGCTTTGAACAGTGCCTTCATACGTCGATCTCATCGCACTCGACCATGTAGAGCAATCGCTATTCTCTGTATCAACTATTTAGCGCACGCTAATCTGAAGGGATGGAACTCCATCAGCTGCAGATTCTGAGAGAGCTCGGCGCTCTGGGAAGCGTCACCGCCGTCGCCGAGACGCTCAGCGTCACCCCGTCGGCCGTGTCCCAGCATCTCGCAGCCCTGCAGCGGAGCTTCCGCACGCCGCTCACCCGAAAAGACGGTCGCCGCCTCGCCCTGACCGCGGCCGGGCAGGCGCTCGCAGCAGCGGGGGCAGAGGCTATCGACGCGATGGCTGCGGCACGCAGCGCGCTGGACGACTTCGAGAACGACAGCACCGGCGTGGTCACGATCAGCGGATTCCACAGCGTCGGACAGGCGCTGTTCGGGCCACTGATCCGTGAGCTCGACGACTCCGCCGCGCCGCCGACCGTGAAGCTCACCGACGAGGACGTGGCACAGAGCGAGTTCCCCGCCCTGACCTCGAGGTACGACCTCGTTCTCGCGCACCGCATGGAGCATTCGCCGCCCTGGCCCACGGACGGGGTGCGCAACCTGGCGCTCGTGAGAGAACCACTCGACGTCGCCGTCGCGTCATCCCACCCTCTCGCCTCACGCGGACAGGTGACATCGTTCGACGTCGTCGACAGTCCCTGGGTCACGAGTCGCATCGGATACTCGCCCGATGACGTGCTGCGCGCCGTCTCGGCCGTGGCCGGACGCCCTGTCGAGATCCGCCACCGGATCAACGACTACGGCGCGGTCGCAGCCGTCGTCGCGGCGGGCGGTGTCTTGGGGATGCTGCCGCGCTATACGTCCCGCACCGTGGACGACCGCGACATCGTCCGTCTTCCGCTGCGGGGAGTCAGCACCCACCGGATGATCGATGTCCTCGCCAGGCCGGAGAACCTGAGGCGACAGTCCGTGCGCCTCGTCGTCGAGGCCCTGCAGCAGGTCATGGCTAGGCTCAGAGGATGACCGACGTCTCGAACCCGCTGCTGCAGCCGTCCACGCTCCCCTACGGTCTCCCCGACTTCGCGGCGATCAGCCCCGAGCACTATCTGCCCGCGTTCCAGGCCTCGTTCGACGAGCACCTTCAGGAGATCTCGCGAATCACGATGGTGCGCTCCATGCCCACCTTCGAGAACACGGTCGAGGCGCTGGAGCGCTCCGGAGAATTGCTCGACCGCGTCGCGCACACCTTCTACACCGTGACATCGGCCGATGCGACGCCCGAGATCCAGGCGATCGACGAGCAGCTCGCTCCCCTCATGGCGGCGCATCAGGATGCCGTCACTCTCGACGGGGCGCTGTACTGGCGCGTTCAGCAGGTGCACGCACGTCTCGACGATCTCGAGCTCGACGACGAGCAGCGGTATCTCGTCGAGCGGCATCATCGCGAGATGACCCATGCGGGTGCCGCCCTCGACGACGACGCGAAGAGCCGACTCACCGCGCTGAACCAGCAGCTGTCGACGCTGAGCAACACCTTCGAGCGCAACCTGCTCAACGACACGAATGATCTGGCCGTGGTGTTCGATTCCTCCGATGAACTCGCCGGCCTCAGCAGTGGCGAGCTCTCCGCCGCAGCTCGGGCGGCGGCCGATCGCGGCCTCGACGGGCGGTTCGTCATCTCTCTCCCGCTGTTCACCGGGCATCCGTATCTCGCTCAACTCCGCGACCGGGAGTCGCGCCGCCGCATCATGGCAGCCTCGCGGTCGCGGGCGTCCAGGCCCGACGCGAACGACAACCGGCCGGTGCTCGCAGAGATCGTGCGCCTGCGCGCCGAGCGCGCCGCGCTGCTCGGCTACGCCTCGCATGCCGCGTACGTGACAGCTGATGAGACGGCCGGCACCCCTGCTGCCGTAGAGCGGATGCTGCGCGAGCTCGCCGCCCCGTCTGCGCGCAACGCCCGTGCAGAGCGCGAAACCCTGCAGGCGATCATCGATGAGACCGAGGCCGCCCCGTTCGCTGTCGAGTCGCACGACTGGGCGTTCTACACCGAGAAGGTGCGCACTGCTCGCTATGCGATCGACACGAGCGCGCTGCGCCCGTGGTTCGAGGCCGAACGGGTGCTGCAGGACGGCGTGTTCTTCGCTGCCACGCAGCTCTACGGAGTGACCTTCGCGGAGCGGCACGATCTCCAGGCCTACCACCCGGGTGCGCGCGTGTTCGAGGTGAGCGATGCCGACGGCAGCGCGGTCGGCCTGTATGTGCTCGATCTCTACACCCGCGACTCCAAGCGCGGCGGCGCGTGGATGAATCCCATCGTCAGCCAGTCCCGCCTCCGCGGAACCCTGCCCGTCGTGGTCAACAACCTCAATGTGCCGCTTCCGGGTGAGGGCGAGCCGACTCTGCTGACGCTCGACGAGGTGACGACGCTGTTCCACGAGTTCGGGCACGCGCTGCACGGACTCTTCGCGGTCGTCACCTACCCGCATTTCGCCGGCACGAACGTGTTCCGCGACTTCGTGGAGTTCCCGAGCCAGGTCAACGAGATGTGGATCCTCTGGCCCGAGGTGCTCGACAACTATGCGCGTCACTACGAGACCGGCGAACCGCTCGACCCCGCGATCGTCGAGCGCCTTCGCGCCACCGAGACATTCGATCAGGGCCACGCGACGAGCGAGTACCTCGCCGCGGCATGGCTCGATCAGGCATGGCATCGCCTCGACACGAAGACCGCCGTCGACGACGTGGCCGATTTCGAGACTGCCGCCCTCGCCGATATCGGACTCGACGACCCCGTCGTCCCGACCCGCTACTCGTCGACCTACTTCGCGCACGTCTTCTCGGGCGGATACAGCGCCGGCTACTACTCCTACATCTGGAGCGAGGTGCTCGACGCCGACACCGTCGACTGGTTCCGCGAGAACGGCGGGCTCACACGTGAGAACGGCGACCGGTTCCGCTCCCGTCTCCTCGGCGTGGGCGGTTCGAAGGACCCCCTCGACGCCTACCGCGACTTCCGCGGCCGGGATGCGGAGATCGCGCCGCTCCTGAAGCGCCGCGGACTCGAGGCCTGATCAGGCCGCGCGCCGCCGCCTGAGGTCAGCGGCCGAGGTGCTCCATCGCCTTGTACCACGTGAGCTGGTGGTAGCTCTGCGCGAGATGCTCTCCGAGACCGTCGAGAGACGTGACCTGCACTGCGATCGCCTCGCTCTCATCGAGGGACTGCTCGGCGACGCGCACGCAGCCGCGGGCGAGGAAGTGATGCACGCGATTGGTGTGATTGCCGTAGTTCGCCCAGGTGGCCCCGAGGCCGATCAGCTCATCGGCCTCGTATCCGGTCTCCTCGCGCAGCTCTCTGATCGCAGCGGCTTCCGGTGATTCGCCGGCCTCCACCCCGCCGCCGATCGTGCCGACCGCGACGATCCCGGCTCCGTGTCGATACTCTTCGACGACGATGGCGCTGCCCTCGCGATCCAGCGCGAGCACCGAGATCCAGTCCCCGTACTCGAGCACGTAATACGGGGCGATGGATCGCTCGTTCGCGTCGCGGCAGTCGTCTGCGCGGACGCGGATCCATCGATCGGCATGAATCAGCTCACTGTCGACCACTCGCCAGGGCGAGGGAGCAGGACTCACGCGCTCTTGCGCTTGCGCTCCATCACGATCGTCGGCGGAGCGCCCTCGTCGACGGCCGCCTGAGTGACGATGACCTTCGCGACGTCGTCAGCAGAGGGGATCTCGAACATGATCGGACCGAGCACGTCTTCGAGGATCGCACGGAGTCCGCGAGCGCCGGTCTTGCGCTCGACGGCGAGGTCGGCGATCGAACGCAGTGCCTCTGCTTCGAACTCCAGCTGAACGCCGTCGAGTTCGAACATGCGCTGGTACTGCTTCACGAGCGCATTGCGCGGCCCCGTGAGGATGTCGATGAGCGCACTCTGATCGAGCGGTGAGACCGAGGTCACGACAGGAAGACGACCGATGAACTCGGGGATCAGGCCGAACTTGTGCAGGTCTTCCGGGAGCACCTCGCTGAAGAGGTCGAGATCCCTGCCCTTGTCGTGCAGCGGGGCGCCGAAGCCGATGCCGTGCTTGCCGACGCGAGCCGACACGATGTCCTCGAGGCCGGCGAACGCGCCGGCGACGATGAACAGCACGTTCGACGTGTCGATCTGCAGGAACTCCTGGTGGGGGTGCTTGCGCCCGCCCTGAGGAGGCACCGAGGCGACGGTGCCCTCGATGATCTTCAGGAGAGCCTGCTGCACGCCCTCGCCCGAGACGTCACGCGTGATCGACGGGTTCTCGGCCTTGCGGGCGATCTTGTCGACCTCGTCGATGTAGATGATGCCCTGCTCTGCACGCTTGACGTCGTAGTCGGCGGCCTGGATGAGCTTGAGCAGGATGTTCTCGACGTCTTCGCCGACATACCCCGCTTCGGTGAGCGCTGTGGCGTCTGCGACGGCGAAGGGCACGTTCAGTCGCTTCGCGAGCGTCTGCGCCAGATAGGTCTTGCCGCAGCCCGTGGGGCCGATGAGCAGGATGTTGCTCTTCGCGATCTCGACGCTCTCGGCCTTCTGCTCGGCCGTCTGGAGAGTGCCGTGCGCGCGGATGCGCTTGTAGTGGTTGTACACCGCGACGGCCAGAGCCTTCTTGGCGGGCTCCTGCCCGACGACGTACTCCTCGAGGAAGGAGAAGATCTCACGCGGCTTGGGCAGTTCGAAGTCCGCCGTGCCGTCGGCGGAGGACTCCGCCATCCGCTCCTCGATGATCTCGTTGCACAGCTCGACGCACTCGTCGCAGATGTACACACCGGGTCCTGCGATGAGCTGCTGCACCTGCTTCTGACTCTTTCCGCAGAATGAGCACTTGAACAGGTCAGCGCTTTCGCCGATACGGGCCATGCGCGTCCTCCTAGGGGGGATCCTGAGATCGTCTACTGAGCCTAACCGCTGCATCCGACACCGGGACGCATTGGCGCGGGGTCGCGCATCACGTGTCCGCATCGCCCTCATGCATCGAGGCCCGCCGCCTGCTGTCGCAGATGACGGGCCTCTTGCTGCCGACGTACGTCAGACCATGCTCTTGGTGTGCCACACCGTCTTGATCTCGGTGAAGGCTCCGATGCGCTCGGGCGAGGCGGTGACCGCGCCGGGTGACAGGACTCGCTTGAGCGTCTCGGCCGCGGCGATCTGCATGTCGATCCACTCGAGGTCGCCGGCACCCGCGAGATCGAGGGCGTTAACGTCCTGGTGCGAGGCGAGCCACGGCGCCATCTCGGCGGGCGACCCCGTGAGCACGTTGACGACGCCACCCGGCACGTCGCTCGTGGCGAGCACCTCGGCGAGGCTGATCGCAGAGAGCGGGAACCGCTCGCTCGCGACCACGACGACCGTGTTGCCTGCCACCAATGCGGGAGCGACGACCGATACGAGGCCGAGAAGTGCGGAGTCCTGAGGCGCGACGATCGCGACCACACCTGTCGGCTCCGGCACCGAGATGTTGAAGTACGGCCCGGACACGGGGTTGGCGTTGCCCGCGACTTGCGAGTACTTGTCGCACCATCCGGCGTACCAGACCCAGAGGTCGATCGCCTCATCGACCTGCGCGGCGGCAGCGGATGACGAGACACCCTCCTGCGCGGCGATCTCGTCGATGAACTGCGCGCGGCGCCCCTCGAGCACCTCGGCGACGCGGTAGAGCACCTGCCCGCGGTTGTACGCGGTCGCTCCCGACCAGCCCTTCACGGCGGCGCGGGCTGCCACCACGGCATCCCGCGCATCCTTGCGAGAGCCCTGGGCGGCATTCGCAAGGAACTCGCCCTTGGCCGAGAGCACCTCGTAGGTGCGGCCCGACTCGCTGCGGGGGAACGCCCCGCCGATGGCGAGCTTGTAGGTCTTCGGAACGGTCAATCGCTTGCTCATGCGGATGCCCCCTTCAGGTATGCGGTGAGACCCTGGCGTCCGCCTTCGCGGCCGTATCCGGACTCCTTGTATCCGCCGAACGGGCTCGACGGGTCGAATCGGTTGAAGGTGTTCGCCCAGATGACGCCCGCCCGAAGGCGGTCGGCCACGGCGAGGATGCGGGATCCCTTGTCCGACCAGATACCTGCGGACAGACCGTACGGGGTGTTGTTCGCCTTCGCGATCGCCTCAGCCGGAGTGCGGAACGTCAGCACCGAGAGAACGGGTCCGAAGACCTCGTCGCGCGCGATCCGGTGCGATGCCTCGACGCCGGTGAAGATCGTCGGAGCGAACCAGAATCCCTTGTCGGGGATAGCGCAATCGGCGGTCCAGCGCTCCGCGCCCTCGGCCTCGCCGATGTCACTGAGCTCGCGGATGCGGGCGAGCTGCGCCGCGGAGTTGATCGCACCGATGTCGGTGTTCTTGTCGAGCGGGTCGCCGAGGCGCAGGGTCGACAGACGGTTCTTCAGTCGGTCGATGACCTCGTCGTGGATCGACTCCTGCACGAGCAGTCGGCTGCCTGCGCAGCAGACGTGGCCCTGGTTGAAGAAGATGCCGTTGACGATGCCCTCGATGGCCTGATCGATCGGCGCGTCGTCGAACACGATGTTCGCTGCCTTGCCACCCAGCTCGAGAGTGACCTTCTTGTCGGTTCCTGCGACGGCACGAGCGATGTCGCGACCGACACCGGTCGAACCGGTGAACGCGACCTTGTCGACATCGGGGTGGCGCACGAGGGTGGCGCCGGTGGCACCGGCGCCCGTGACGATGTTGACGACACCGGCCGGAAGGTCGGCCTGCTGCAGGATCTCCGCGAAAATCAATGCCGTCAGCGGCGTGGTCTCCGCGGGCTTGAGCACGACCGTGTTGCCGGCTGCCAGAGCGGGAGCGAGCTTCCACGCCAGCATCAGCAGCGGGAAGTTCCACGGGATGATCTGTCCGGCGACGCCGAGCGCACGCGGGTTCGCGCCGAGGCCGGCGTAATCGAGCTTGTCGGCCCACCCCGCGTAGTAGAAGAACCAGGACGCCACGAGCGGCACGTCGACGTCGCGGCTCTCCTTGATCGGCTTGCCGTTGTCGAGGCTCTCGGCGACGGCGAGCTCCCGGGCCCGCTCCTGCACGAGGCGCGCGATGCGGAACAGGTACTTGCCCCGATCGCGGCCGCTCATCTTCGACCAGGTCTTCTCGTAGGCACGACGCGCGGCGGCGACCGCTCGATCGATGTCCTGATCGTTCGCCGAGGCGATCTCGGCGATGTGGCTCTCGTCCGCCGGCGAGATCGTCGCGAAGCTCGCACCCGAGCCGTCGACGAACTCGCCGTCGATGAACAGGCCATAGCTGTCCTTGAGGTTCAGGACCGCCTTCGACTCCGGGGCCGGAGCGTATTCCAGGAATGACATATGCGGGGCTCCTAGTCGATCGTGACGTAGTCGGGGCCGGAGTAGTGGCCGGTGGTGAGCTTCTGACGCTGCAGAAGCACGTCGTTCAGCAGGCTCGAGGCTCCGAAGCGGAAGAGGTGCGGCTGGAGCCACTCCTCCCCCACGGTCTCGGCGACCGTGACGAGATACTTCACCGCGTCCTTGGACGCGCGGATGCCGCCTGCGGGCTTCACGCCGATGCGCTCGCCCGTGCCGCGGTGCCAGTCGCGCACCGTCTCGAGCATGAGCAGAGTGGTCGGCAGCGTGGCCGCCGGCTGCACCTTGCCGGTGGACGTCTTGATGAAGTCGCCACCTGCGAGGATGCCGAGCCACGACGCGCGCTTGATGTTGTCGTAGGTGTTCAGCTCGCCGGTCTCGAGGATCACCTTGAGCGAGGCGTACGAGCCGTCCGCCCGACGGCAGGCTTCCTTGACCTGGGCGATCTGGTCGTAGACGAGCCCGTATCGGCCGGAGAGGAACGCTCCTCTGTCGATCACCATGTCGATCTCGTCGGCGCCTGCCGCGACCGCTTCTGCGGTGTCGGCGAGCTTGATCGCCAGCGACGACCGACCGCTGGGGAAGGCCGTGGCAACTGCTGCGACCGAGATCAGTCCGTCATCGGGGTCACCATGCAGCGCACCGAGCGCCTCGACCGCGTCGCCCACCATGTCGCCGTACACGCACACGGCGGCGACCTTCGGAGTCGACGGATCAGCGGCATCCGGGTTCTTGGCCTTGGCGACGAGCGACCGCACCTTGCCCGGGGTGTCCGAGCCTTCGAGGGTCGTGAGGTCGATCAGCTTGATGATCGTGTCGAGGGCCCAGGCCTTCGACGTCGTCTTGATCGACCGCGTGCCGAGGCCGGCAGCGCGCTGCTCGAGGCCGACGGCGTCGACGCCGGGGAGTCCGTGCAGGAAACGGCGGAGTGTGGCGTCATCCGGCTCACCGCCGAGAACGTCCACCGCCGTTCTGCGGCTGAGTTCTTGGGTCGTCATCGTTCCTCCAACAATGCTCGTGCTGTGGTCTCATCTGTCACCAGAACGCTGCACAGGCCGCTGGTCACGACCGTGCGCGCGATGTCATGCTTGGCGTCACCGGCGGTGACGAAGATCGAGCGCTTCGCCGCGCGCAGGCGCCCGAGGTCGACTCCGACCGTCCGGGCATCGAGCTGCGGGTCGACGATGTTGCCGTCGGCGTCGATGTAGCGCCCCAGGACATCGCCCACGGCGCCTCGGCGTGCGAGCTCCTCGACATCGGATGCCGACAGGTACCCGTTCTCGACGTGCGCGGAAGTCGCATCGCATGGCCCCGCGGTGAACAGGAACGCCTGAGCTTCGGCTGCTTCGACGAGAACAGCCGCGACGGTGCGGTCTGCTTCGATCGCCTGCTTGGTCTCGACGCGCTCGAGGATCGCCGGGCTAGGCAGAAGGGATACGTGTCCGGATGCCCGCTGGGCGATGGTGACGGCGAGGCCTGCGGCTCCACCGGAGCGCCGATTGAGGCTCACTCCCCCGTTGAGCTGCACGACCGTGACGCCGGTCGCCCAGCCGTCCGGCAGCGATTCGGCCACGGCGCGTAGAGTGCGTCCCCAACTGACGCCGAGAGTGCGCGGCACCGGCCGCATCGCGGTGAGGTAGTCGGCGGCGGCCTGAGCTACGCGCTCGAGTGTTCCGTCATCGCCGTCCGGAGAGGGAACGACCACCGCGGCCGTGAGCCCGTGACGTTCCACGAGCTGGCGCTCGAGTCCGAGCCTGCGCGCACGCGGGTGCACGATCTCGATCCGGACGATGCCACGCTCTCGGGCCTGGGTGAGAAGCCGTCCCACCTTCCAGCGGGAGAGCTTGAGGAGGGCGCCGATCTCGTCCTGTGTCTTGTCCTCGTCGTAATACAGCTCGGCGACGCGGACCATGATCAGTTCTTCTTCCATGGCATCCTCCTTCCTCGCCTCAGTTTACGTCGGTGTCACCGTTCGCGCATCCATCTGCTCATATGAGCAATCTGCTCGCGATCGTCGCACATTCGCCGGAGACGACGAAAGGACGCCGACCCCGAGGGGTCGACGTCCTTTTCGCAGCGAAGTACTTACATGCGCTTGCGCGACGTGAGCACCTGGTCGACGAGTCCGTAGTCCAGCGCCTCGGCGGCGGACAGGATCTTGTCGCGGTCGATGTCACGGTTGACCTGCTCCACCGGCTTGCCGGTGTGACGGGCCATGGCCTCCTCGAGCCAGGTGCGCATACGGAGGATCTCCGCCGCCTGGATCTCGATGTCGGACGCCTGACCGTGTCCGGCCTCACCCATCGCCGGCTGGTGCATCAGCACACGGGCGTTGGGCAGAGCGAGACGCTTGCCGGGGTGGCCCGCCGCGAGCAGCACGGAGGCAGCGGATGCCGCCTGGCCGAGCACGACGGTCTGGATCTGCGGCGCGACGTACTGCATCGTGTCGTAGATCGCCGTCATCGCGGTGAAGGAACCACCGGGCGAGTTGATGTACATCGTGATGTCGCGCTCGGAATCCTGGCTCTCGAGCACGAGCAGCTGCGCCATCACGTCATCGGCCGACGCATCGTCGACCTGGACGCCGAGGAAGATCACGCGGTCTTCGAACAGCTTGTTGTAGGGGTCCTGGCGCTTGAAGCCATAAGCGGTGCGCTCCTCGAACTGAGGGAGCACGTAGCGGCTGGAGGGCAGGTCACCGGCAGCGCGGAAGGTGGGTGTGTACATGAGAGTCCTTTCGCTTTCCGTTACTTGCTGTCCTGGTCGGTTCCGCCGCCGCCGACGACGTCGGTGGCCGAGTCGCGGATGTGGTCGACGAAGCCGTACTCGAGCGCCTCGTCAGCGGTGAACCAGCGGTCGCGGTCACCGTCGGCGTTGATCTGCTCGACAGACTTACCGGTCTGGGCGGCAGTGATCTCGGCGAGGCGGTTCTTCATCGAGGTGATGAGCTGCGCCTGCGTCTGGATGTCGCTCGACGTGCCGCCGAAGCCACCGTGCGGCTGGTGCAGCAACACGCGGGCGTTCGGGGTGATGTAGCGCTTGCCCTTGGTGCCGGCCGTCAGCAGCAGCTGACCCATCGATGCGGCCATGCCGATTCCCACGGTGACGATGTCGTTCGGAACGAACTGCATCGTGTCGTAGATCGCCATGCCCGCGGTGATGGATCCGCCAGGCGAGTTGATGTAGAGGTAGATGTCCTTCTCGGAGTCCTCGGCGGCGAGAAGGAGGATCTTCGCGCAGATCTCATTGGCGTTCTCGTCGCGCACCTCCGATCCCAGCCAGATGATGCGGTCTTTCAACAGCCTGTCGAAGACGCTCGTAGCGAGGAGGGGTTCTGCAGCCATGTCAGCTCCTGATTCCGTGTTTCAGTGATTCGAATCTACCGGCGACAACGCAGCGCTCAGGCCGTGTTCGCCGTCGGCATATCAGCGGTCGAGTTCGGCGATCTCATGCGCGTATGCGGTCATCGAGCGGTGGTATCGCGGAAGGTGCGGCACGAGCGCCAGGAGCGCGACCGAGAGCCCCTGCGCGGGCCGGCCCGAACTCGCCAGGATCAGCGCATGCACGGTCGCCACGGCATCCCGGTAGGGTCCCTCGGCCGACAGCTCCTCCTCGGCGCGGATGACCGCGATCGCGTCATCGTACTCGCCGAGGTTGCGCAGTGAGCTCGCCAGCTGGATGACGCACTGCGGGCGGTGTTCGTCGTCCAGCCCGAGAGCGAGAGCATGCCGGTAGAGCTCCACGGCCTCGGTCGGCCGCCCCGCGGAGTCCCTTGCGCCGGCACGCTCGAACTGCGCTCGTGCGTCGTCGACCCCTCGCTCTGCGGCCAGAGCGTCGATCCGGGCGATCGTGTCGTCGCCGACCTCTTCGCCCGATGCGTCATCCCACACCTCATCGATGCGTTCGTCCCAGGTCTTCATCATGTCCTCGCTCACGGGGTCTCGTCTTCACGAGAAAAGGGGCGGATGCCGCAGCATCCGCCCCTCTCATCGAGATCGTGTTCGATCACTCGGCCTTGTCGGCAGCCTTCTTGGCCGGAGCCTTCTTCGCTGCGGGCTTCTTCGCGGCCGGCTTCTCAGCGGCGTCAGCGTCGTCGGCCTTCTTCGCGGGGGCCTTCTTGGCCGCAGGCTTCTTCGCAGCCGGCTTCTCAGCCGCGTCGTCGTCGTCAGACTTCTTCGCAGCGGCCTTCTTCGCCGGAGCCTTCTTGGCCGGCTTCTCGTCGGCGGCTGCGTCGGACTCCGCCTCGGCCTCGTCGTCGGTCACGACGAAGTCGGACAGGTCGACCGGCTTGCCGTTGGTGTCGACGACCTTGACCTTGCCGAGCGCGATCGCGAGGGCCTTGTTGCGGGCGACCTCGCCGACGAGAGCGGGAAGCTGGTTGGACGACTGCAGCGCCTCGACGAACTCCTGCGGAGCCATGCCGTACTGCGATGCGGACTGGATGAGGTACTGCGAGAGCTCCTCCTGCGAGACCTGCACGTCAGCCTGCTCGGCGATCGTGTCGAGCAGCACCTGCGTGCGGAACTGCTTCTCGCTGGCCTCGGTCACCTCGGCGCGGTGCACGTCGTCCTCGAGGCGGTTCTCGCCCTCGAGGTGGTTGTGCACCTCGTCCTCGATGAGCTTCGGCGGCACAGGGATGTCGATCTGCTCGAGCAGGACCTCGACGAGCTTGTCGCGCGCTGCGGAGCCCTGCGCGAACACGCCCTGCTGCGAGACGCGCTCGGCGAGGCTCGCACGGAGCTCGGCGATCGTGTCGAACTCGCTGGCGATCTGCGCGAAGTCGTCGTCAGCCTCGGGAAGCTCGCGCTCCTTGACGGCCTTGACGGTCACGGCGACCTCGGCCTCGGAGCCGGCGTGGTCGCCGCCCACGAGTGCGGAGCGGAACGTGGTGTCCTCACCGGCGGTGAGCGACTCGATCGCGTCGTCGATGCCCTCGAGCAGCTCACCCGAGCCGACCTCGTAAGAGACGCCCTCTGCGCGGTCGATCTCGGCGCCATCGATCGTGGCGACGAGGTCGAGCTCGACGAAGTCGCCCTTCGCTGCGGGGCGGTCGACGGGAACGAGCGTGCCGAAGCGGGCGCGCAGGTTCTCGAGCTCGGCGTCGAGCGCGGCGTCGTCAGCCTCGACGGCGTCGACGGTGACCGTGATGCCGTCGTACGACGGAAGCTCGATCTCGGGGCGGACGTCCACCTCGATGTCGACGAGCAGGTCGCCCGAGAAGTCCTTCTCGTTCGGCCACTGCGTGATGTCTGCGGCCGGACGCCCGACGACACGGAGCTTGTGCTCGACGGTCGCGTCGCGGAAGAACTTGTCGAGGCCCTCGTTGACCGCGTGCTCGATGACCGCACCGCGCCCGATGCGCTGGTCGATGATCGGAGCCGGGACCTTGCCCTTGCGGAAGCCGGGGATCTGCACGTCCTGAGCGATGTGCTCGTAGGCGTGCGCGATGCTGGGCTTGAGGTCGTCGGGGGTGACCGTGATGCTGAGCTTGACCCGGGTCGGGGTCAGCTTCTCGACGGTGCTGTTCGCCATTCTGGTGTGCTCTCCTTGTGATTTCCGCGCTGAATCGCGGCTGTCAGGCCGTTGAAGCCATGTCGGGGCGACAGGAGTTGAACCTGCGACCTCCCGCTCCCAAAGCGGGCGCTCTACCAAGCTGAGCTACGCCCCGGGGAATCCGCTTGCAGATTCAGCCCCACCGAGTCTAACGGACACGAGCACCCGCGTCAGTCCGCTATGATCGATGAGTCGGCAACGAACCGAGACGTTCTCGCCGAAATCGGGGCTGTAGCTTAGTGGTAAAGCCTCTGTCTTCCAAACAGATGATGCGAGTTCGATTCTCGTCAGCCCCTCACTCGATGAAGGCCCCCGCGATCAGCGGGGGCCTTCGTTCTTCCGCGGGGGTTCTCCCACGGAGCGGTGCACTCATTAGAGTCGTGGTACGCCGGTTCCCCACGGAGGTCCCCACCCCATGACTGCACCCGTCGACGTGGCTTCCTCCGCCATCGGAGGACACGCGCTCCCCCCGCGCTTCGCCAGCGCGCCGGAAGCGACACCGAGAAGCCGGAGACGACGCCGCGGGCTGATTCCGGGCATCGTCGCGCTGATGGTCGCTGCGGCGACGGTGGGAGTCCTCCAGATCACCGCGAACCTCGGCTACGACGAGGCTCGCACCGAGTTCGACGCCGGCCGAGCCACGACCGATAGCACCGGAGCTGCACTCCGACAGGAGCTCGACACGCTCGCATCCACCCTGGGCAACGCGGATCTCCTCCTGCAGACCGACTCCGGTGTGCTCGTCGCTCCCGCAGCGAGAGAAGCCCTGTCCGTTGCCGCGACCGATGCCCGCGAGATCGTGACCCCCGCGGAGGATCTCCTCGCCCGGGACCTGCCCGCCGCAGAAGCGAAACCCGGGGCCTTCTGGGAACTCTTCGCAGCATCCGGCGAACTGACAGCGCAGACACGCGATCTCGACGATCTGGCGGCCGACCTCGACAGCGCGACGCCCCCGCTGACCACTGCCGACACGACGGTGACCGACGCGGGCGCGGCCGTCCTCCGTTCGGCGGCCGACGCCGCACCGGCATTCGAGTCCGCGCACCTCTCGGCCAAGAACGACGCGGTGATCGCACTGCGCGACGCGGCGTCGCAAGCATCCGGCACGACCCTCCTCGACGCGTCAGCCGTCGAGACACTCGTGTCGCTGCAGGATGCGGCAGCGCAGGTCGTGGCGACCGAACAGGCCGAGCTCGCCGAGAAGGACGGCCCTCTGCAGGCCGCGCGGATGGAGGTCGAGGCGTTCGCCCGCTCACTCGCCCCCGGCGTGCTGCTCGAGTTCGACTGGAATCAGGTCGTCAACAACGCCGGCTACAACGGCAGCATGGGAGGCCTCACGACCTGGTGGTGGGATGACCCGGACCGCGCGGTCATCGAGCTGTCGAACTCTGTCGCCGAGCAGTGGCCCGCCGACCGCAGCAAGGCTCTCGTCGCCCATGAGGTGGGTCATGCGATCAGCGTGAAGTGCGAGGACATGTACGATTCGTCGACCCAGGACAGCATTGAGAAGTGGGCCACCGCCTGGGCGATCAGCATGGGCTTCAGTGACGACGCGAACGGCGTCTGGGCCTACGGATACCCGCCACAGTCCTACATCGACGCCGCGTACGGATGCCGGTGAGCATGCATACGGCAGACGAGAGAAGCCGCCGCGATCGAATCGCGGCGGCTTCTGTCGACAGATCAGATCGAGGTCACTGACCTCGACGCTCGCGCAGCTGGGTGAGCGCATCTTCGAGAAGCTGGACGGCTTCTGCGTCGGTGCGGCGCTCCTTCACATACGCGAGGTGGGTCTTGTACGGCTCCGGCTTCGCGAGCGCGGGCGGGTTCGCCTTGTCACGACCCGCCGGCAGACCGGACTGGGGGTGGTCGATCGTCTCGGGGATCTCCTCTTCAGGAAGCCCCGCGGCGAAGTAGCGGACCGTCTCGTTGCCGAGACCGTCCCAGTACGAGACCGCGATGCGGTCGGCGTGGTAGCCGTGGTCCTGCTCGCCCATGGGGCCGGAACCGACACGGGTCCCTCGGATCGCATTGCCGCCGGTAGCCATCAGATCACCTCGAACTTCGTGATGAGACCGAGCGCCACGATCGCCACGAACCACGCCAGAGCGAGGACCACGGTGAAGCGGTTGAGATTGCGCTCAGCGAGACCCGACGAGCCGACAGCCGACGTCATTCCGCCACCGAACATGTCGGAGAGGCCGCCACCGCGACCCTTGTGGAGGAGGATGAGGAGAGTCAGCAGGACGCTGGTTATGCCCAGCACCACCTGCAGGACGAACTCGAGAATTTCCACGAGGAAGAGCCTTTCGCTGGGGCAGGATTGCCCCGGTAACGGTCAAGTATACGGTGCGGCGGGGCCGGAGCCCCGCCACACTCACACGCCGACGTGCTTCTCGAAGCGGATGATCGCGGCGAACTCGTCGACCACGAGGCTCGCGCCTCCGACGAGTGCGCCATCGACATCGGGCTCACGCATGAAGCTGGCGATGTTGGCCGCCTTGACCGATCCGCCGTACAGGATCCGGGTGCGCGCCGCAGCGTCGTCCCCGAGGACCTTGGCGATCACCGTGCGCAGCGCGGCGCAGACATCCTGCGCCTGCTGGGGCGTCGCCGCCTGCCCCGAGCCGATGGCCCAGACGGGCTCGTACGCCACCACGATGTCGGCATCCTTCGAGAGCCCCTGCAGAGCCGCTTCGAGCTGCCCCGCCGGAACCGCCCTGGCGCCGAACTTCTCGAGGTCTTCGGCGGTCTCGCCGACGCAGATGACCGGCGAGAGGCCGTGCTTCAGCGCGGCCTTCGTCTTGGCCGCCACGACGTCGTCCGACTCCGCGTGGTACTCGCGGCGCTCGGAGTGGCCGATGATGACGTACTTCGCGTCGAGCTTGGCGAGGAACGCTCCCGACACCTCACCGGTGTAGGCACCGGAGTCGTGAGCCGAGATGTCCTGCGCACCGAGCGCGAACGGGATCTTGTCCGCGTCGATCAGCGTCTGCACGCTGCGGATGTCGGTGAAGGGCGGGAACACCGCGACCTCGACCGATCCGTCCTCGTGCTTGGCATCCTTGAGAGTCCAGTGCAGCTTCTGCACGAACGCGACCGCCTGCAGGTGGTCGAGATTCATCTTCCAGTTTCCCGCGATCAGCGGGGTACGCCGGTTCTGCGCAGCAGACGAGGTCATAGAGTTCACTCCCATCCCAGGACCGTGAGCCCGGGTAGTTTCTTGCCCTCGAGGAACTCGAGGCTGGCGCCGCCACCGGTCGAGATGTGACCGAACTGGTCGTCGGTGAAGCCGAGCTGACGCACGGCTGCTGCGGAGTCTCCTCCGCCGACGACGCTCAGGCCGTCGACCTCGGTGAGCGACTGCGCGACGGCCTTGGTGCCGCCGGCGAAAGCCGGGAACTCGAACACGCCCATCGGGCCGTTCCAGAACACCGTCTTCGATTCGCGGATGACCTCCGCGAACCGCGCGGCGGTCTCGGGACCGATGTCCAGGCCGATTCCGGCAGCGCCGAACGCCGTGTCCTCGATCGCGTCCGCAGCCGTCACCTCGTGGTCGGCATCCGCCGAGAACGAGGAGGCGACGACGGCGTCGGTCGGGAGCACGAGCTCCACGCCGCGCTTCTCGGCCTCGGCGATGTAGCCGCGCACCGTCTCGAGCTGGTCCTCTTCGAGGAGGCTGGATGCCACGGCGTGGCCCTGCGCCTTCAGGAAGGTGAACAGCATTCCGCCACCGACGAGGATGCGATCCACGCGAGGCAGCAGGTGCGAGATGACACCGAGCTTGTCGCTCACCTTCGACCCGCCGAGCACGACCGCGTACGGGCGCTCGGGGTTCTCGGTGAGACGGTCGAGCACATCGAGCTCTGCCGCGATCAGCAGACCGGCAGCCGACGGCAGCAGCTCAGCGAGGTCGTAGACGCTCGCCTGCTTGCGATGCACGACACCGAATCCGTCGGAGACGAGCACGTCGCCGAGTTCTGCGAGCTGAGCCGCGAAGGCGCCGCGCTCGGCGTCGTCCTTCGAGGTCTCCCCCGGGTTGAACCGCAGGTTCTCGATGACGACGATGTCGCCGTCTTCGAGCGAGGCCACGGCCTCCTGTGCCGACTCGCCGACGGTATCGCGCGCGAACGCGACCGGCTTGCCGAGCAGTTCAGACAGTCGCTGAGCGACCGGCGCGAGGCTGTACTGCGGGTCGGGCGCACCGTCGGGGCGTCCGAGGTGCGAGCACACGACGACGCGGGCGCCCGCGTTGATCAGTGCGTTGAGGGTAGGCAACGAGGCGCGGACACGGCCATCGTCCGTGATGATCCCGTCCCGGAGGGGGACATTGAGATCACAACGGACGATGACGCGCTTGCCCTCGAGCGAACCCAGTGAATCCAGGGTGCGCAGAGTCATGGGAGGTGTCTCAGAGACGCTCGGCCACGTACTCGGTCAGGTCGACGAGACGGTTGGAGTAGCCCCACTCGTTGTCGTACCAGCTGGAGACCTTGACCAGGTTGCCGCTGACGTTGGTCAGCGTCGCGTCGAAGATCGACGAGTGCGGGTTGTGCACGATGTCGCTCGAGACGATCTGGTCTTCGTTGTACTGCAGGAAGCCGGCGAGGCGCCCCTCGGCAGCTGCCTTCTTGTAGGCCTCGTTGACCTCTTCGACAGTGAGGTTCTCACGGTCGGTGATCAGCGTCAGGTCGACGATCGAGCCGGTGGGAACCGGGACGCGGTACGACGAGCCGCTCAGCTTGCCCTGGAGCTCGGGCAGAACCTCGCCGATCGCCTTGGCTGCACCGGTCGAGGCCGGGGTGATGTTGATCGCAGCGGCGCGTGCACGACGCAGGTCGCTGTGCGGGCCGTCCTGCAGGTTCTGGTCTGCGGTGTAGGCGTGGGCGGTCATCATGAAGCCGCGGTCGATGCCGAATGCGTCGTTGAAGACCTGGGCCAGCGGCGCGAGGCAGTTGGTCGTGCACGAGGCGTTGGAGATGATGTGATCCGTCTCCGGGTTGTATGTGTCCTCGTTCACGCCCATGACGAACGTGCCGTCGACGCCGGTGCCGGGAGCCGAGATGAGCACCTTCTTGGCACCCGCCTCGATGTGCTTCTTGGCGAGCTCGGCCTTGGTGAAGAAGCCGGTCGACTCGATGACGATGTCGACACCCAGCTCGCCCCACGGGAGACCCGCGGGGTCGCGCTCTGCGAACGCCTTGATCGTCTTTCCGTTGACCGTGATGCTCTCGTCGTCGTAGCTGATGTCAGCGTCGAGGACGCCGCCCACAGAGTCGTACTTCAGAAGGTGGGCAAGGGTCTTGTTGTCGGTGAGGTCGTTGACCGCGACGATCTCGATGTCCGCTCCCTGCGCGAGAGCCGCGCGGAAGTAGTTGCGTCCGATGCGGCCGAAGCCGTTGATACCGATCTTGACAGACACTCAGGTCTCCCTGTTTCTCGTGCGCTGTGCGCAGCAAAAGTGCTTACGCGATGCGCGGGGGTTTTTGGCTGAGATGGCGTCCCGACGAGACTTGACCCGTCGGGACGCGACCCGATTACGACAGTACCAGCAGGCCGTTCGTCTTCTCGCGGGCGACCTCGAAGCGCTGCGCGACGTTCTCCCAGTTGGCGATGTTCCACGCGGCCTTGACATAGTCGGCCTTGACGTTGAGGTAGTCGAGGTAGAAGGCGTGCTCCCACATGTCGAGCTGGAACAGCGGCACGGTGCCCTGCGCCGTGTTGGACTGCTGGTCGAACAGCTGCTGGATGATCAGACGCTGACCGATCGAGTCCCAGCTGAGGACGGACCAGCCGGAGCCCTGGATCCCGAGGGCGTTCGCGGTGAAGTGCGCCTGGAACTTCTCGAACGAGCCGAAGAACTCGTCGATGGCTGCCTTGAGCTCGCCCTCGGGCTGTCCGCCGCCGGTCGGCGAGAGGTTGGTCCAGAAGATGGAGTGGTTGACGTGACCGCCGAGGTTGAACGCGAGGTCCTTCTCGAGCTTGTTCACGTTCGCGAGGTTGCCGCTGTCGCGCGCCTCGGCGAGCTGCTCGAGGGCGGTGTTGGCGCCGGCGACGTAGGTCGCGTGGTGCTTGTCATGGTGCAGCTCCATGATCTTGCCGCTGATGTGCGGCTCAAGGGCTGCGAAGTCGTAGGGAAGGTCGGGGAGCGTGTAAGTCGCCATGTCGCTTTCATCCAATCCGCGCCGCGCCGCGGCGCTTGCCGATCCTCTGCGCCGCCGATGTGCGGCGAAGAGCGGACGTAACTCATCCTAGTGACGACAACGCACGGCTGTCCTGGATCCTTCCTCCGTATGACGAAGCGAGGCGGCCCCTGATCGGGGCCGCCTCGCTCATGGGAGTCCGGTTGTCGTCAGACGTCCAGCCCTGCGGGCACGGCGGCCTCAGTGCCCGGGATGCCCTCCTGCTGTGCGCGCTTGTCGGCCATCGCCAGAAGGCGGCGGATGCGGCCGGCGACGGCATCCTTCGTCATCGGCGGGTCGGCGTGGTGGCCCAGCTCGTCGAGGCTCGCGTCCCGGTGCGCGAGGCGCAGCTCGCCGGCGACCTTGAGGTGGTCGGGCACCTCGTCGGCGAGTATCTCGAGTGCGCGCTCCACACGGGCGCAGGCGGCGACAGCAGCCTGCGCGGAGCGACGCAGGTTGGCGTCGTCGAAGTTCACGAGTCGGTTCACACCCGCGCGCACCTCGCGGCGCTGACGCATCTCTTCCCACGCGACGGCGGTCTTCTGCGCGCCCATCTCGCTCAGGATCGTGCGGATCGCCTCGCCCTCGCGGACGACGACGCGGGGCATGCCGCGCACCTCGCGTGCCTTCGCAGCGACTCCGAGGCGGTGAGCGGCGCCGACGAGCGCCATGGCGGCCTCAGACGACGGGCAGGCGACTTCGAGCATGGCGGAGCGGCCCGGTTCGCTGAGGGTTCCTGCGGCGAGGAACGCTCCGCGCCACAGACCGGCCACCTCGGCGCGAGAGCCGGTGGTGAGGCGGTTCGGGAGTCCGCGGACCGGACGACGGCGCTGGTCGAGCAGACCGGTCTGGCGAGCGAGGGTCTCCCCCGACGCGATCACCCTGACAGCCCACCGCGCTCCGTCGTTCGCCGTGCTCGACTGCACCTGGGCGATCTCGGGCCG
The DNA here is from genome assembly GCF_006385575.1 of Microbacterium foliorum. Lineage (NCBI taxonomy): Bacteria > Bacillati > Actinomycetota > Actinomycetes > Micrococcales > Microbacteriaceae > Microbacterium > Microbacterium foliorum. The sequence goes on from NZ_CP041040.1 coordinate 2,189,686, forward strand.
AACCCCGTAGATCTCTGCGAGGTCGCGCGCGACGCGCTGCGCGAGGATCTCGGCATCCACCTCTGCCTCGACGGCGACCCGCCCGGCGATGGAGTGCAGTCCGCCGGCGAACCGGAGGATAGAGGTGACCTCCGCGACACGCACCGTCGGGGGTGCATTACGGATGCTGACCAGCTCAGCTTTGACGTCGGTGGTTAGTGCCACGACACTCCTCTACGCTCACGCGCCGGATCGCGGCGCAAACCTCCAGCCTACTCTGACGGAGGCTCCTGCTATTCCCTGCCGAGGTCCCGGTGACGCACGTTGACGGCCACTCCCGGCACGGACGCGAGCCGACGAGCGAGTTCCTCCACCATGGCGACGGATCGGTGCTTGCCGCCCGTGCAGCCGATCGCGATGGTCGAATGGCTCTTGTTCTCGCGCTGATACCCCTCGAGCACCGGTGTGAGAGCCGCCGAATACGAATCGAGGAAACCTGCGGCGCCCTCACGGGAGAGCACGTAGTCCCTCACCGGTTCGTCTTGACCTGTCAGGCCGCGAAGATCCTCGTTCCAGAACGGATTCGGCAGGAAGCGCATGTCCGCGACCATGTCGACATCTGTCGGAAGACCGTACTTGAATCCGAAGCTCAGGAGCGTCACGCGGTGCCGCGCTGCACCCTCTTCTGAGAAGAGGTCGGACACCTGGGTGGCGAGCTGATGGATGTTGAGCGCCGAAGTGTCGACCACGAGATCGGCCGACTCGCGGATCGGCGCGAGGCGGAGGCGTTCGATGCGGATGCCGTCGAGCAGCGTGCCGTCGCCCTGGAGTGGATGCGGCCTGCGAACCGCCTCGAATCGACGCACGAGGACGTCGTCGGACGCATCCAGGAACAGAACGCGCACGGAACCGCGTGATCGCAGCGCCCTCGCCACGCCCGGGAAGTCGTCGAAGAGGTTGCGACCTCGTACGTCGACGACCGCTGCGACCTTGGGCAGAGCATTGCCGCCCATGTCGGTGAGGTCGAGAAGCGGACGGAGGATCTGCGGCGGCAGGTTGTCGACGACGTACCACCCGAGGTCCTCGAGCGCGTTGGCAACCGTCGTGCGCCCCGCGCCCGACATGCCCGTGACGATGAGGAACTCGCCTTTGTCCCCGTCAGTCATGGTTACTCCTTCTCCCCCGCTTGACCCAGCCTAGCGAGTGGAGAGATGCGTATGGATGTTCTCGGCGAGCACGGGCCCGATCCCCTGCACCTCCTGAATCTCCTCAGGAGCAGCGGACCGCAGTGCGGTGACGGATCCGAAGTGCTTGAGAAGCACCTTGATCCGCGATGCGCCGAGCCCGGGCACCTCGGCGAGGATCGACGTGATGTCGTTCCTGCGCCGCTTGCGCTGGTGAGTGATCGCGAATCGGTGGGCTTCGTCTCTCAGCCGCTGGAGCAGGTAGAGCGACTCGCTCGTGCGCGGCAGGATCACCGGGAAGTCGTCGCCGGGAAGCCAGACTTCCTCGAGCCTCTTGGCTATGCCGCACACCGCGATTTCTGTGTGACCGGCGTCTCGGAGCGCGCGCGCGGCCGCCTCGACCTGCGGCTGCCCGCCGTCGACCAGCAGCAGCTGCGGCGGGTAGGCGAAGCGCGGCCTGCGCTTGACCTCCACCACGACCTCGGCGAGCTCGTCGCCACCCTCTGTCGTGGCCGCGACGGCCGGCGCGACCGCTGCGGGTTCGTCGGCCTCCTCCGGGCGGTCGAGGTAGGCGAGGCGACGGCGCAGCACCTGGTACATCGAATCGGTGTCGTCTGTGGTCTCGGCGATGTTGAACGAACGGTACTGGTCTTTTCGAGGCAGCCCGTCTTCGAAGACCACCATCGACGCGACCACGTTCGTGCCCCCGAGATGCGAGATGTCGAAGCACTCGATGCGCAGCGGCGCCTCCGACATCCCCAGTGCCTCCTGCAGATCCGTGAGAGCCTGCGTGCGTGCGATGTAGTCGCTCGTGCGACGGGTCTTGTAGCGGATCAGCGCCTGCTGCGCGTTGAGCGTCGCGGTGCGCATGAGGTCGGCGCGCTGACCGCGCTGGGCGACGGCGATCTCGACCTTCTTGCCTCGCCGCTCACGCAGCCACACCTCGAGCTCGGCGGCATCGTCCGGCAGCGTCGGCACGATGATCCGACGCGGCACGTCCTGCGCATCGCCGTAGGCACGCTGCAGCACCTGATCGACGAGGTCGGCCGTCGAGATGTCGATCTCCTTCTCGATCGTCATCGCGCGGACGCCTCGCACGCGTCCGCCACGGATCACGAAGTGCTGCACGGCCGCGGCGAGCTCGTCTTCCGCGATTCCGAACAGGTCGGCGTCCTCGTCGGTGGCCAGCACCAGCGCGCTCTTGCCGAGCACCGCCTCGATCGCCGTGAGCTTGTCACGGAATCGGGCTGCGGCTTCGTAATCCATCGCCGCGGAGGCGGCGAGCATCCGCTTGGTCAGCTCTCGGGTGAAGCGCTCGTCTCCTCCGGCCATGAACGCGACGAAGTCGTCGACCATCGCACGGTGCTCTTCGATGCTGACCGTCATCGAGCATGGTCCGCCGCACTTGCCGATCTGCCCCGGAAAGCACGGACGCCCCGTCTGCATGGCGCGCTTGTAACTGGAGTCGCTGCAGGTGCGAATCGGGAAGGCCTTGACCATCAGGTCGATCGTCTCGTGCACGGCCCAGACCTTCGGGTAGGGACCGAAATAGCGCGCACCGGGAATCTTGCGGTTCCTGGTGACGATCACACGTGGCGCCTCATCGCCCAGGGTGACGGCCATGAACGGGTAGGACTTGTCGTCCTTGTAGCGCACGTTGAAGGGCGGATCGAACTCCTTGATCCACATGTACTCCAGCTGGAGCGAGTCCACGTCGGTCGAGACGACCGTCCACTCGACGGAAGACGCCGTGGTGACCATGCGCCGGGTGCGTTCGTGGAGCGTGCGCAGCGGAGCGAAGTAGTTCGACAGGCGTTGACGCAAGTTCTTCGCCTTGCCGACGTAGAGCACGCGTCCATCGGCGTCGCGGAAGCGGTACACGCCGGGGTTGGTGGGGATCTCACCAGCCCGCGGCTTGTACGGCAGGACGTCGGCCATCAACTGGCCTTCCGCGCAGAGCGCCCCTCACCCAGGATCTCGGCGAGGAACTGGCCGGTGTGGCTGTCCTCGACTCGCGCGATCTGCTCGGGGGTGCCGGTCGCCAGGATCTCACCGCCACCGGAGCCACCCTCCGGCCCGAGGTCGATCACCCAGTCGGCGGACTTGATCACATCGAGGTTGTGCTCGATGACGATCACCGTGTTGCCCTTGTCGACGAGTCCGTTCAGCACCTCGAGGAGCTTGCGCACGTCTTCGAAGTGCAGACCGGTGGTCGGCTCATCGAGCACGTAGATGCTGCGACCGTTGCTGCGACGCTGGAGCTCGGTGGCGAGCTTGACGCGCTGTGCCTCGCCGCCGGACAGGGTCGTCGCCGACTGACCGAGACGCACGTAGCCGAGACCCACGTCGACGAGGGTCTTCATGTAGCGGTGGATCGCCTGGATAGGCTCGAAGAACTCCGCCGCCTCGGCGATAGGCATCTCGAGGACCTCGGCGATGTTCTTGCCCTTGTAGTGCACCGATAGCGTGTCACGGTTGTAGCGCTTGCCGTGGCAGACCTCGCAGTCGACGTAGACGTCCGGCAGGAAGTTCATCTCGATCTTGATCGTGCCATCGCCCGAGCACGCCTCGCAGCGACCCCCCTTGACGTTGAAGCTGAAGCGTCCGGGCTGGTAGCCGCGAACCTTCGCCTCGGGAGTCTCGCTGAAGAGCGAACGGATGCGGTCGAAGACGCCGGTGTAGGTCGCCGGGTTCGAGCGCGGCGTGCGACCGATCGGCGCCTGGTCGACGTGCACGACCTTGTCGAGATTGTCGAGACCCGAGACACGTGTGTGCTTTCCGGGAACCGTGCGGGCGCCGTTGAGCCGCGAGGCGAGCACCTGGTACAGGATGTCGTTGACCAGCGAGGACTTTCCCGAGCCGGACACTCCGGTGACCGCCGTCAGAACACCCAGCGGGAAGTTCACGCTGACGTTCTTCAGGTTGTTCTCGCGAGCGCCGACGACGCTGAGCATGCGCTTCTTGTCGAGCTTGCGGCGCTTCTTCGGCGTCGGGATCTCGCGACGACCGGAGAGGTACTGTCCTGTCATAGAGCTCGGCTCGGCGAGGAGTGCTTCGTATGAACCGGAATGCACGACCTCGCCGCCGTTCACTCCCGCGCCCGGCCCGATGTCGACGACCCAGTCCGCCGATTCGATGGTCTCTTCGTCGTGTTCGACGACGATCAGCGTGTTGCCGAGGTCACGGAGCTTCAGAAGAGTGTCGATCAGTCGACGGTTGTCGCGCTGATGCAGGCCGATCGACGGTTCATCGAGCACGTAGAGCACACCGGTGAGACCCGAGCCGATCTGCGTGGCGAGGCGGATGCGCTGTGCCTCACCGCCCGAGAGCGACCCGGCCGAGCGGCTGAGGTTGAGATACGAGAGCCCGACCTGCAGCAGGAAGTCGAGTCGCAGGCGGATCTCGCGCAGCACCTGGGCCGCGATCTTCGCCTCACGATCGGTGAGAGTGAGTGTCTCCATGAACGAGCGTGCGTCGGCGAGGCTCAGGTGCGACACCTCGGCGATCGAGTGGCCGTGCACCTGCACCGCGAGCACCTCGGGCTTGAGCCGGTTGCCATCGCACACGGGGCACGGCACCTCGCGGAGGTACTCGCCCCAGCGTGAGCGCTGCGTGTCGGACTCGGCCTGCGCGTACTGCCGCTCGATGTAAGGGACGACGCCCTCGAAGCCGGATGCGTACCGCATCTCGCGCCCGTACCGGTTCTTGAATTTGACCGTGACCTTGTAGTTGTCGCCGCGGAGGATCGCATCCTGCACGTCGACCCTGAGATCCTGCCACGGGGTGTCGAGCGAGAAGTTGAGGTCGTCGGCCAGACCCTCGAGCAGGCGCTCGTAGTACTGGAAGAGTCCCTTTCCCTGGGTGGTCCAGGGAACGATCGCGCCCTCGCGGATGGAGAGCTCCTCGTCGCCGAGCATCAGGTCGATGTCCACCGACATGCGGGTGCCGAGACCCGAGCAGGCGGGGCAGGCACCGAACGGCGCGTTGAACGAGAAGGTGCGCGGCTCGATCTCGGTGAGCGACAGAGCGTGCCCGTTCGGGCACGCGAGCTTCTCGGAGAACGACTGCCAGGCGTCGTCGCCCTCTTCGTCGACGAAGTTCACCTGCACGACGCCACCCGCGAGACCGAGTGCGGTCTCGACCGAGTCGGTGACGCGACCGAGGATGTCGTCGGCCGCGACCAGGCGGTCGACGACCACCGCGATGTCGTGCTTGTAGCTCTTCTTGAGCGTGGGCGGCTCGGCCAGCTGGATCAGCTCTCCGTCGACGATCGCACGGGAGTACCCCTTGGCACCCAGTTCGCGGAACAGATCGACGAACTCGCCCTTCTTCTGAGAAACGATGGGCGCGACGATCTGGTAGCGCGTGCGCTCGGGCAGCTCCATGAGCTGGTCGGCGATCTGCTGCACCGTCTGTCGCTGGATGCGCTCACCGCACTCGGGGCAGTGCGGAATGCCGATGCGCGCCCAGAGCAGACGCATGTAGTCGTAGATCTCGGTGATCGTGCCGACCGTCGACCGCGGGTTGCGGTTGGTCGACTTCTGATCGATCGACACCGCGGGGCTGAGCCCCTCGATGAAGTCGACGTCCGGTCGGTCGACCTGGCCGAGGAACTGACGCGCGTACGCGCTCAGCGACTCGACGTAGCGACGCTGCCCTTCGGCGAAGATCGTGTCGAACGCGAGACTCGACTTTCCCGAACCGGACAGGCCGGTGAACACGACGAGGGAGTCGCGTGGGATGTCGATGTCGACGTTCTTCAGATTGTGTACGCGGGCACCGCGAACGCTGAGTTTTCCTGGGGTTGCAACCGGGACGATAGGCACTGATCAAGTCTACGAGGGGCCACGGACATTGGCTCCGTGAGGGCTCACAGGGAAGACCTCACCAATCACGGTGCACGGCGGTTCGCCCGCACGAGCAGGGTCGCCGTGAGCGCGACGACGGCTCCGGCTCCCGCCACGGCGGCCCATGGCACGGTCTGCGCCGATCCCTGGGTGGCGACTCCGCCGACGATCATCAACACAACCGTCACCGGCTGGGCGATCGCCTGGACGGCGAGCAGCCGCAGCGCGCTGGGCCGGAGTGCGGCGATCACCACGCGGGACCCCGCGGGGATCACGAGAGAGAGCGACATCAGCACGTGGATGAGCTGCACGACGAGCACCGCGATCATCGCGCGCCCGAGATCGGGCTCGGAGATCAGCATCCCGATCACGAGGCAGCCGATGGATCCCCACGCCGCGAACGTCTGCGGAAGGGCGGCGGCGAGGATCGCGAGCACGACCGCGGCCGCCTGCCACCCGATCAGCGGACACAGGGCGACGGCCCCGACCGCGACCACGACGATGAGCGCGCCCCGCACGACGAGCCAGGAGACGGCAGGGCCGGTCTGCAGGGAGTCGTTCGCCTTCATCGGCGCGCCCTCGCGATCGCGAGCAGCGCCGACGACGGATCATCGGCCCAGGAGACCACATCGACTCCGGCGCCGTGCAGATCGGCGAACACGTTCTCCCGCTCGGCGAGCACCGTTCGAAGCCCGATGAGCTGCGCGCGGGTGAGACGCGTGCGGTCGAGCGGCGGAAGCACGTCGACGGCGACGACCCGATGTCCGCTCGCCCTCCACATCAGCGCCGTCCGTGCCGCCGCACCCTCGAAGAAGGTCGACAGCACGAAGACGACAGAGCCGTGCGGCACGGGAGGAGTGCGGCGGAAGGTCGCATCGTCTCGCGCCTGGCCGGTCGTGGCGATGGCCGCCACGACGCGGGAGAGATGCCGCGATCCGCTGCCGCTGCGCAGCGACCTGCCCCCGTGCACGAGCACGTGCAGCGCGACGCGGTCGCCTGCGCCGATGGCCGAGTCGGCGATCGCACGGGCGGCCTCGCGCGCGAGGTCGAGCGATGTCACTCCGCTGCGTTCGAAGTCGCCGCTCCCCCACGACGAGACGACCTCGCCGAGGTCTTCCGACGTGTCCATCGCGATCACGACGGAGGAGTCGCTGAGGGTGTTGGTGCGTCGAACCAGCAGATCCCCTGGCCTGCGGGCCATCCGCGCCGTGGCCCGCCAGTCCACGCGGCGCAGTTCGTCTCCGGGAGCGAAGGCGTGGATGTCCCTGAAGTCACCGCCCTGGCCCTGGCGGCGACCCTCGTGAGCACCGTGCGACCCGGTCAGCCGTCGGGGCAGCGGCAGCGCATCGAGCGCTGTACGGGGCGGCGCGACCTGGCGCCTGGCGGAGACGACCTCTGATCTCTTCGAGAGCGCTGCTCCCTCGAGCGAGAACCCTCTCGCAGCCGCTTGGACGGGAATCGCCGGCCCGGAGTGCAGGACCTTGCTGCGTGCCGTCACGGACGATCCGTCGCCTGGCACGATCACGCGCCTGGTGCGACGCTCCGACTGCACGATCACCATCTCGACGGCTTCCGAATCGGCCACGACAGTGACCGCGCTGAGCAGCTCACCCTCGGGCCCCGGCAGCGGATCGATCGTGACCTTCGGCACGCCCCCGGCAGCACCGCGCGCGATCGCGAACCCGCTCCAGAGGGCGAGAGGCAGCCCCATGGCCACGACGTCCGGCCGAGCCGACAGAAGGCCGACGACGGCCAGGATCACCGCACCCCCGATCGCCACGGACAGCACCGGCCCGCGACGCCCCACGTCGGGAGCATCCGTCATCCGAGCGCCCCGACAGTCGACGGCACTGCGACCTGCCCGGCGACCGAGCGCACCACGTCGGACGCTGACGCCCCCTGAGCCCACGCCTGGGGGGTGAGGGTGAGCCGATGCGCCAGCACAGGCACGGCGATGCGCTTGATGTCATCCGGGCGCACGAAGTCGCGGCCGTCCAGTGCCGCCAGAGCTCGTCCGAGCAGAAGCAGACCGAGCGAACCTCGTGGCGAGGCCCCGACCTCGACGTTCGGCGCATTCCGCGTGGCGCGCGTGATCTCGACGCAGTAGCGGGAGATGTCCTGATCGACGTGGATGGCCTCGACCGCGTCCTGCAGGGCGACGAGCTGAGCGGCGTCGATCACCGGGGCGACGTGGGTCGCCTCCTGGCGCCTGCTCACCCGATTCTCCAGGATCCGAGCCTCGTTCTCCGGCCCCGGGTAGCCGACGGACAGCCGCACCATGAACCTGTCGAGCTGCGCCTCGGGAAGCGCGTAGGTGCCCTCGTACTCGATCGGATTCGACGTCGCGATCACATGGAACGGCGCCGGCAGCGCGAAACTGTTGCCCTCGACGGTCACCTGCCGCTCCGCCATCGCCTCGAGCATCGCGGACTGGGTCTTCGGCGTGGTCCGGTTGATCTCGTCGGCGAGCAGCAGACCGGTGAAGATAGGCCCCGGGCGGAAGACGAAGTCCCCCGAGTCCGGTGCGTACACGTACGATCCGGTCACGTCGCCGGGGAGCATGTCGGGGGTGCATTGCAAGCGGCGGAACGACAGCCCCAGGGCAGATGCGAGGCTACGCGCGGCGAGGGTCTTGCCCAGCCCCGGCACATCCTCGAACAGCACGTGACCACCCGCGAGGATCGTCGCGAGCGCGATCTCGATGGGGTCATCCATGCCCACCACGACTGTCCTCACTGCGGCGAGGATCCTGGCTCCGGTGTCGGCGATCTCTGCGGGGCTCGTCATGTCATCTCCTTGATCGACGGAACAGTGAGGGCCGCCCCAGGTCTGGATCCGGGGCGTGCGGCGCGAGCGACGGCTCGCCGGGTTTTGCGGGGTCCAGTCGGTCGACGGCATCCAACGCCCGTTCGATGTCGACGATGGTCGGGGCGCGACCGGTGAGCCGATCCCAGAGGTCGGGTCCGATCACCGCGATGAGGCGCTCGCTGTCGTCCGGGTCATCCGGATCGATTCCCTGGCGCAGCAACCGATGGCGCAGGATCGCGCTGACGCGTCGGGTGATCTGCTGTCCGGCGATGCCGGTATGCGTGTTCAGCGCCCACGCCATCCGGGAGATCTCGGTCGGCCGACGATGAGGTTCCGTGTCGATGCGCGGGGCGTCGAAGCCCGGTTCGAGCGGCATCACGAGCTGTCCGAGCAGACCGACCGAGCAGATCAGCAGACTCCAGCCGATCACGAACGCCCAGGTGAAGCCGAATCCGAGGAGGGCGAGAGCCGCGACGACCGCGACGCCCACCGCGAGGAGTGTTCTCCGCGCGCTCATCGCCACACCTCCTCGATGCGCCGCAGTGCCCGTCGCGCCGAGGACCGATCATCTTCGTCGGCAACCCGGGTTCCGAAGCGGACGCTCTCATAGAGGCGCAGCAGCGCCACAGCCTCGTCCGCGACGCCCGGCCGCAGGGTGACGATCCTCACCACGAACTCCCCGGGAGTCTCGCTCGCCGCTCGCGTGACCCCGGCGTCTGCGGCGCTCTCTTCGAGCCCGATCCAGGCCGCGATGATGGCATCCGTCGCTCTGACACGCTCATCGATCGTGGCCAGCGCCCCGGCGATCCCTCGTCGCATCACCCCGACTGCGATGTCCGCCGTCGGCGGCGACTCGAACTGCTCGACCTCGGGCGCGACAACGGCTGCATCGCGGCGTCTGAGCGGGCGATCTCGCCATGCTCGGAGCAGTGCCTTGGCGGCGATCACCAGGAGAACGATGATCCCGGCCGCCACCAACACCATCAGGATCACGGTGAGCATCTGCGCGACCGCGGCATTCGTGGGTTCGCTCTCCAACGGCTCGGGGAGGCCTGTCCCACCCGGCGACGCCGTGGGCAGCGGCTCAGCCGTACCAGCGGGGATCGGCTCGGCGGGACGGAACGTCGGCTGTCCCTGGACCGCCGACGCGGTCATCGCCACGACGAAGAGGACCACCACGACGAAAGGAACGACCAGCCGATCGACACTCCGGCGCGCAGGACGCGTCTGGTGATCGATCGGCATGCCCACACCCTATGACGCGGTCACTCCGGGGCCGGACGGCGCCCCGCGAACGCCGACAACCCATCACGCAGCGTCGCGATCTGCTGCAGGTCCATCCCCACGGCGGCCATCACCTGTCGGGGAACGTCGAGGGCTCGGTCACGCAGAGCCCGACCGGCGTCCGTGAGCGTGATGTCGAGACGCCGCTCGTCTTCGACGCTGCGCTGTCTCGCCACCAGACCGTCGGCTTCCAGCCGCTTCACCAGCGGCGACGCCGTCGCGGGCTCGAGCGCGAGATCGGCCGCCAGGTCGTTCAGTGGGCGCGGAGCGCGTTCCCAGAGCGCCAGCATCACGAGATACTGCGGATGAGTGAGCCCGAGCGGCTCGAGTATCGGCCTGTAGATCGCCACGACGTTGCGCGCTGCTGTCACCAGAGCGAAGCAGAGCTGGTTGTCGAGTTTGAGCAGGTCGTCGGATGCGGTCACGAATCCGAATATACATTGACACTAATAGTTAGTACACTAAGCAACATGGCCAGTTCTGACGATCGCCCTCCGCTCCGCTCTCGGATCCGCGAGGCAGGAGGCCTCTATGCCTGGTTCAACTCGAATCTGATCCGCTTCGCCGGTCCGGCCTCGGTCGGACCCTACGAGAAGACTCCCCCGCCGAGTCCGTCCGAACGTGCCGAGCGCGCCTGTCCGCTGTGCGGATCACCGATGAGCGAGCACGAGATCGATCGATCGGGTCCGAAGACTCTCGTTCACTGCCCCTGAGGCTCGGCCTCAGTCATCTCGCTTCGCGTCTTCACGGGCGATGTCGAGCCAGGATGCGAGGTCATCGTCGTCGACGAGCACGCTCGGCGACACATCGAGCCAGCCGGTCCCCATCGTCCGCGGACCCATCACTGCGGACGCGACCCCTGCCCGCGTGATCAGCGAGACGCCGTGCTCTTCATCGACGCGAACCAGCAGCACCCCGCCTGCGCGTGCTCCCACGAGGATGTGGCCGTCGAGGAGGAATGCACGCGTGCCGAACATCCGCTTCTCCTCGATGTTCCCGTCAAGGGTGAGAAGCGCTCTCACGCGATCTGCGAGCTCTTCTCCTGCTGCATCCATGCTCGTCGCTCCCGTGTCGTCAGGCGTGGCCGGCCTTCTCCATGGCGCGCAGCTCCTTCTTCATGTCCTGCACCTCGTCACGCAGCCGTCCGGCGAGTTCGAACTTGAGCTCGGCGGCCGCCGCGAGCATCTGGTCGGAGAGGTCCTGGATCACAGCCTCGAGCTGCTGGGCGCCCTCGGCGGCGATCCCGGTGCGCCGCAGGTTGGGCGTCGGCGACTTGCCCTTGCCGGTCGCGCGCCCGCGGCCGGACATCATCGCAGCAGTGTCGGCGCCTTCACGCGCGAGCACCTCGGTGATGTCGGCGATCCGCTTGCGCAGCGGCTGCGGGTCGATCCCGTGCTCGAGGTTGTAGGCCACCTGCTTCTCGCGACGTCGATCGGTCTCTTCGATCGCCTTTGCCATCGAGTCCGTGATCCTGTCGGCGTACATGTGCACTTCGCCCGAGACGTTGCGCGCCGCACGGCCGATCGTCTGGATCAGCGACGTGCCTGATCTCAGGAACCCTTCCTTGTCGGCGTCGAGGATCGCTACCAGCGACACCTCGGGCAGGTCGAGTCCTTCACGCAGCAGGTTGATGCCGACGAGGACGTCGTAGACGCCTGCTCGCAGCTCGCTGAGCAGCTCGACTCGTCGCAGGGTGTCGACATCGGAGTGGAGATACCGCACGCGCACGCCGTGTTCGCCGAGGAAGTCCGTGAGTTCTTCGGACATCTTCTTGGTGAGCGTCGTCACGAGCACGCGCTCGTCACGCTCCACACGCTGCCTGATCTCTTCGAGAAGGTCGTCGATCTGTCCCTTCGACGGCTTCACGATGATGTGCGGGTCGACGAGACCGGTCGGGCGGATGATCTGCTCGACGACACCGTCGGCGATCCCCATCTCGTACTTGCCGGGGGTCGCCGATAAGTACACGGTCTGCCCGATCCGGTTCTTGAACTCATCCCATCGCAGCGGCCGGTTGTCCATCGCGCTCGGCAGTCGGAAGCCGTGCTCGACGAGCGTGCGCTTGCGGGAGGCGTCTCCCTCGTACATCGCGCCGATCTGCGGCACCGTGACGTGCGACTCGTCGATGACGAGCATGAAGTCGTCGGGGAAGAAGTCGAGCAACGTGTGGGGCGGCTCGCCGGGCTGCCGGCCGTCCATGTGCCGGGAGTAGTTCTCGATTCCCGAACAGAACCCGAGCTGCTGCAGCATCTCGAGGTCAAAGGTCGTCCGCATCCTCAGCCGCTGAGCCTCGAGCAGCTTCCCCTGACGCTCGAACTCCTTGAGCCGCTCTTCGAGCTCGTGCTCGATCGTGCCGATGGAGCGCTGGATCACGTCAGTGCCAGCCACGTAGTGCGAGGCGGGGAAGATCGGCACGGAGTCGAGCTTCTCGATGACCTCCCCGGTGAGGGGATGCAACGAGTAGAGCGCCTCGATCTCATCGCCGAAGAGCTCGATGCGGATCGCATGCTCCTCGTAGACGGGGATGATCTCGATGGTGTCGCCCCGCACGCGGAAGTTGCCGCGGGAGAAGTCGACGTCGTTGCGGTTGTACTGCATCGAGATGAACTGTCTGATGAGCGCGTCCCTGTCGTACCGCTCCCCCACCTGGAGCGCGACCATCGCTCTGAGGTACTCCTCGGGCGCGCCGAGGCCGTAGATGCACGACACGGTCGAGACCACGATCACGTCTCGCCGGCTCAGCAGGGAGTTGGTAGTCGAGTGGCGCAGGCGTTCGACCTCGGAGTTGATCGAGGAGTCCTTTTCGATGAAGGTGTCTGTCTGGGGCACGTACGCCTCAGGCTGGTAGTAGTCGTAGTAGGAGACGAAGTACTCGACGGCATTGTTCGGCATCAGCTCGCGGAACTCATTGGCGAGCTGCGCGGCGAGCGTCTTGTTGTGCGCGAGGACGAGCGTCGGACGCTGCACCTGCTCGACGAGCCAGGCAGTAGTGGCGGACTTTCCCGTGCCCGTCGCTCCGAGCAGGACGATATCGGTCTCACCCGCGTTGATACGCGATGCGAGCTCTGCGATGGCCTTGGGCTGGTCGCCGGCGGGCGCGTACTCGCTGATGACCTCGAAAGGGCGGACGCTGCGCGTGGGTTGCATACCTCCAGCGTAAGCCGGGCCACCGACATCGGGGCCACGAGCGGCCTCCGCCTAGAGTGGGGGCGTGATCGAGTTCCTCATCGGCACCAGCCTCGCCGCGTCCGCGGGCCTCAACGCCTGGATGCCGCTGTTCCTGCTCGGTCTCACCGATCGACTGCTTCCCGCCGTGGTGCTGCCGCCTTCGTGGTCGTGGCTCTCGAGCGACCTCGCACTCTGGATCCTCGGCGCTCTCCTGCTGCTCGAGATCGTCGCCGACAAGATCCCCGCGCTCGACTCGGTGAACGACGTGATCCAGAGCATTCTGCGCCCGGCATCCGGAGGCATCGCCTTCGGCGCAGGCTCGGGTGCCCAGACGATCGCGGTCGACGACCCCGCGGCGTTCTTCACCGACAACGCCTGGGTGCCGGTGGTCGTGGGCATCGCGATCGCCCTGGTCGTGCACATCGTGAAGGCCACTGCGCGTGTCGCCGCCAACACCGTGACAGGCGGCCTTGCGGCTCCCGTCTTGAGCACGGCTGAGGACGGGGCGTCATTCATGCTCGCCGCGACCGCGATCGTCATCCCCATCGTCGCGGCACTGCTGCTGGTGGGCCTCGTCATCGTCGCCATCGTGGGCGTGCGCCGCCTGGCGCGCGCGCGTCGAGAGGGCGGTGGCGGTCCGTCAGCCGGCCGGGTCCACCCATAGGGAGGGGTGGTCGAGACCCTGCCTTGACGAGTCTGCGCGCTCGAGGATCGGCCGAGGGCGATCCTCCTGGACGACAGTGGCGGCGAGTGACGATCACGAGGTGCCGCTTCGCGATCATACGCGCCCGGTCGGCGTCAGCCGCAGCGCGCGTGCCGCCAGCGCCGCGGACACCGCGCACATGGCCACGATCGCCGCGACGAACCACGCCCAATCAGCCCTCCCGAACACGATCCCCAGCATCCAGCCGAAGAGACTCGACCCCGCGTAGTAGCCGAAGTAGTACAGCGACGATGCCTGCGCCCTGCTGTCACGAGCGGCTGCTGCGGGAGCCCACCCTGAGGCGACCGCATGCGCGCCGAAGAAGCCGCCGGTGAAGAGCAGCAGCCCGAGGATCACCACAAGGAGGATCTGGCTGAGCATGGCGAGGGCGCCGGCGGCCATCACGGCGATCGAGACCAGCAGCACCGGATACCGTCCGAAGCGGGAGGCGAGGGCGCCGGCCGTCGGCGACGACACGGTACCCGCGAGATAAGCGAGGAACAGCAGCGTCACCAACCAGCTCGGAAGAGCGAACGGCGGGTCGATGAGGTGGAACCCGAGGTAGTTGTACACCGCGACGAAAGCCCCCATGAGAAGGAAGCCCTGGGCGTAGAGCGCGAGCTGGGGCCCGGAGCGCAGCGGCATCGCCAGGCGGTCGAGCATTCCCGGCGTCGCATCGTCGCGAAAGCGACCGGGCACGAACCCCTGGGCCTTCGGCGTCAGCCAGAGGAACAGCACCGCCGCGACCGCGCACACACCGGCGACGGTCCAGATGCCCGCACGCCACCCCCACGGCTCGCCGACCAATCCCGACAGGACACGACCGAGCAGGCCGCCCACGGTCGTCCCGGCTATATAGCTCGCCGCTGCAGTCGCGGCATCGCGTGCGCTCACCTCCTCGCTGAGATATGCGAGCGCCACCGCGGGCACCGCCCCCAACGCCACTCCCTCGAGCAGACGCAGCACCAACAGCATCTCCATCCCGGTGCTCAACGGCGCCAGAAGCCCGAGCGCGGTCGCCGTGAGGATGCCGACCCCCATCGCGGGAACCCGTCCGATGCGATCCGCCACCATCGACCACGGAATCACCGCCGCCGCCAGGCCGAGCGTTGCGGCCGACACCGCGAGTGCCGCGGTCGCCGGTGTGATCCCGAGGTTCGATGAGAGCTGCGGCAGAACGGCCTGGGGCGAGTACAACTGCGCGAACGTCGCGACGCCGGCGAAGAACAGCCCGACGATGAGACGCCGATAGGCGGGAGACCCCGGTGAGTGACCGGTGAAGGTCACGACGAGCGGATCCGCTCCCACAGGGAGTCGGTCTGCCGGATCGTCTCCTCCAGAGAGCCGGAGGTGTCGATGATCTCGTCGGCGATCGCCAGCCGACGCTCGTCCGACACCTGCGCGTCGATCCGCTCCTGCGCCGCCTGCTCCGCCATGCCGCGCAGCTCGACGAGCCTCCGCCTGCGCTCGTCCGCGGGTGCATGCGCGACGACGATCAGATCCCACGGGTCATCGACCCGCGCCTCGACCAGGAGAGGGACGTCGTAGACGACGACCGTCTCGGGGTCGGCAGAGGCGGCCGCCTCGAATCGACGCTGCGACTCGGCGCGGACCGCGGGGTGGACGATCGCGTTCAGCCGTGCCAGCTGCTCGGGATCGGCGAAGACCTTGGCACCCAGCGCCGCACGGTCGAGTGCGCCGTCCTCTGCGATGACGTCGTCACCGAAGACCTCCTCGATCCGTCCCAGCACCGCAGACCCCGGAGCCTGCACGTCGCGCACGATCTGATCGGCGTCGACGATGACCGCGCCGAGCTCTGCGAGTCGTCGTGCGATGGTCGACTTTCCCGAGGCGATGCCGCCGGTGAGCGCGATGAGAGGCATCTCGCCAGTCTAAGCTCGGCCGCGAACTCGGATCAGCGCGCCAGCAGCTGCCGACGCGAGCTGATGACGCCGGTGTCGAATCCGGCGAGGTGGAGTCCACCGTGGAACCGGGCGTGCTCGATCTTGATGCACCGGTCCATCACCACCGAGAGTCCTGCGCTCTCGCCGATCGCTGCGGCATCCTCGTTCCACGACCCCAGCTGCAGCCAGAGCGTCTGCGCGCCGGCCTCGATCGCCTCCTGAGCGACCCCCGGCAGATCGTCGTGCCGACGGAACACGTCGACGATGTCGGGCACGACCGGCAGGTCCGCGAGCGAGGCGTAGACCGTCTGGCCGAGGATCTCGGATTCCCGAGGGTTCACGAGGTAGACGTCGTAAGCGGTGCTCGAGAGCAGGTAGGTCGCGACGAAGTACGACGCACGCGCAGGATTGTTCGATGCTCCGACGATGGCGACGGATTTCGCGCGTCGGAGCATGCCGAAGCGCTGCTGCTGGCCGGGGCCGGTCCAGGTGCGCCCGGGGTGCACCGGTGCGGAGCCGGGCAAGGCACAGGCCGCAGCGTCCTGCGCAGTCGGAAGCGCGCAGGCGTCGGCTCCCGTTGTCTCGATTCCGCTCATCGGGTCGCTCCTGTCGCTGTCGTGAGGGCCTGATCGAGATCCCAGATGATGTCTTCGGCATCCTCGAGTCCCACCGAGATGCGGATGAGGTCGGGGCGCACGCCCGCGGCGACGAGCTGCGGTTCCGTGAGCTGCCGGTGGGTGGTGGATGCAGGGTGGATGACGAGCGTGCGCGCATCGCCGATGTTCGCGAGATGCGACGCCAGCTGCAGGCTCTCGATGAGCGTCTCCCCCGCTGCGCGGCCGTCGTCGGCCTTCACCCCGAAGGCGAACACCGACCCCGGGCCGAGGGGCAGGTACTTCGCCGCACGCTCGTGGTGCGGGTGATGAGCGAGACCCGCCCAGGTCACGTAGTCGACCCTGGGGTCCGAGTCGAGCCACTCGGCGACGATCCGTGCGTTCGCGAGGTGCGCATCGATGCGCTGCGGAAGCGTCTCCACTCCCTGCAGGAGGTTGAACGCCGACTGCGGGCTGAGCGCCGGACCGATGTCGCGCAGCTGCTCGGTGCGGAGCTTGGTGAGAAACCCGTACTCGCCGAAGTTGTCCCACCACTTGATCCCGCCGTAGGACTCGACCGGCTCGGTCATCTGCGGGAACCGCCCGTTGCCCCAGTCGAACGTGCCCTTTTCGATCACGACGCCGCCGAGGGTGGTGCCGTGACCGCCGAGGAACTTCGTGACCGAGTGGATGACGATGTCGGCACCGTGCTCGAGCGGACGCGCAAGATACGGCGTGGCCAGCGTCGCGTCGACGACCAGAGGCACCCCTGCGGCATGGGCGACCTCTGCCAGTCCCTCGATGTCGGCGATCTCCCCCGAGGGGTTGCCGATCATCTCGACGTAGACGACCTTGGTCTCGGGACGGATCGCTGCCGCGTAATCTGCGGGGTCGGTGGAGGCGACGAAGGTCGTCTGCACGCCGAACCGGCGCAGCGTCACGTCGAGCTGCGTCACGGTGCCGCCGTAGAGCTGGGCGGAGGCCACCACGTGGTCACCGGCTCCGACGAGGGCCGCGAACGTGATGAACTCCGCGCTCATCCCCGAAGCGGTCGCGACGGCGCCGATGCCGCCTTCCAACGACGCGAGGCGCTCCTCGAGCGCGGCGACGGTGGGGTTGCCGATGCGCGAGTAGATGTTGCCGTACTTCTGCAGAGCGAAGAGGTTCCCTGCGTCCGCCGCGTCCTCGAACACGAATGACGTCGTCTGATAGATCGGCACGGCGCGGGCGCCGGTGGCGGCATCGGGAGTGCCGCCGGCATGGAGTGCCCTCGTGCGAAATCCGAAGCGGTATTCTTCCGTCATGATGTCCTCAGTTCTGCGGTCTCGAGCGCGGCGGCGATGTCGTCGACGGCCCACGGGTTCTGCAGCGATGTCGTGTCTCCGAGCTGAGCCGGTGCGCGCCCGGCCCGACGGTCCTGCTCTGCTTCCCAGAGCTGAGCGAGCAGTCTGCGCATGATCTTGCCCGAGCGCGTCTTCGGGAGGTCGGGGACGACGATGATGTGCTTCGGCTTGGCGATGGGGCCGATGGCCCTCGCGACTTCTGCCCGCAGCACCGGGGTCGAGACCTCAGCGCGACCCGATGCGGTCACGAACGCGACGACCGCCTGCCCGGTCACCGGATCTGCGACTCCCGCCGTGCCTGCTTCTCCGACCGTGTCGTGCGCCACGAGCGCAGACTCGATCTCGATGGTCGAGAGCCTGTGGCCCGACACATTCACGACGTCGTCGAGCCGGCCGAGGATCCAGATGTACCCGTCCGTGTCTCGGGTCGCCCCATCCCCGGCGACGTAGTAGCCGCCATGCTCGCCGTGCCCTGCGAAGGTCGACCAGTACGCGTCGCGATACCGCTGCGGGTCGCCCCACACCGTCCTCGCCATCCCCGGCCACGGGCGGCGCACCACGAGCGTCCCCGATCGCCCGGGGGCGACCTCGGCGCCGTTCGCGTCCACGACCGTCGCGTCGATTCCCGGCAGCGGCACGGAAGCGGACCCGGGCTTGAGCGTCGTCACACCCGGCAGCGGGGCGATCATCGCCGCCCCGGTCTCGGACTGCCACCAGGTGTCGACCACCGGGAGTTCGTCGCGTCCGAAGTTGCGCCGGAACCACACCCAGGCTTCGGGGTTGATCGCCTCACCGACGGTGCCCAGCAGACGCAGTGTCGAGAGGTCGTGCCCCTCGGGCAGATCGGCGCCGAACCAGGTCATGAACGTGCGGATGAGGGTCGGAGCCGTGTAGTAGACCGTCACGCCGTAGCGCTCGATGATCTCGAGGTGGCGCTCGCGGTTCGGGGTGTCCGGCGTGCCCTCGTAGATGACCTGCGTCAGCCCGTTCGAGAGCGGGCCGTAGATCTCGTAAGTGTGCGCCGTGACCCACGCGAGGTCGGCCGTGCACCAGTGCACGTCGTCGGGCTTCGCGTCGAAATGCGCCCAGTGCGCCCAGCTCGCATGGGTGAGGTATCCGCCCGAGGTGTGCACCAGTCCTTTCGGCTTGCCCGTGGTGCCCGACGTGTAGATGATGAAGAGCGGATGCTCGGCGTCGAATGCCTCCGCCTCATGCTCCGGCGAGGCGGTGTCGACGACGTCGTGCCACCAGACGTCGCGTCCGTGCGTCCAGGGCACGTCCTGCCCCGTGCGCCGGAGCACGAGGACGTGCTCGAGGTCGGAGAGGTCGGCGGCTGCGACATCGGCGGTGGACTTGACCTCGGTCGCGGTGCCACGGCGGAACTGGCCGTCACTCGTGACGAGCAGCTTGGCACCGGTGTCAGCGAGCCGGAATCGCACGGCCTCGGCGGAGAAACCGCCGAACACGAGCGAGTGCACGGCGCCGATGCGCGCGCAGGCGAGCGTGATGACGACCGTCTCGATCAGCACGGGGAGGTAGACCACGACGCGGTCGCCCGGTCGGATGCCGAGTGCGATCAGCGCGTTCGCCGCCTGCGAGACGCGGCGTTGCAGGTCGGAGTAGGTGACCGCCACGCGATCGCCGGGCTCCCCCTCGAAGTGCAGGGCGACCTTGTCGCCACTCCCCGCCGCCACGTGCCGATCGACGCAGTTGTATGCGACGTTCAGTCGCCCTCCGACGAACCAGCGCGCGGCCGGAACGGCATCCCCCACAGGCGGATCCCACTCGTGCGCGGCGTGCCACGGCTCGACCCAGTCGAGTCGAGCCGCCGCCTGCTCCCAGAAGAGGGTCGGGTCGGACGCGGCCCTCGCATAGGCCTCCTCGGTCACGTTCGCCTGCTCAGTGAACGCCGGAGGCGCGGGATACGATCTGGTCTCCTGCAGGCGCACCTCCGACGCCGTCACGCCCACCTCCGAAGCAGGTACTTCTCTGCGATAGCGAGCACACCGTTCGTGATCGTCCCGAGCAGAGCGAGCAACACGATCGAGAGCAGAATCCTGTCGACACGGCCGTTGCTCTGCGAATCCGTGAGCAGGAATCCGAGTCCCATCGACGATGCGATGAGTTCCGCCGCGACCAGGAAGAGCCACGCCTGCGCGAGAGCGAGACGCAGACCCGCGATGACCGACGGGACGACTGCGGGCAGCTGCACGGTGCGGAACAGCGACCAGCCGCTCAGACTGAACGAGCGCCCGGCCTCGACCAGCAGCGGATCGACGTGGCGCAGCGCCGAAGCGACCGTGGTGTAGACGGGGAAGAAGGCACCGATCGCGATGAGCGTGACCTTCGACTCCTCGCCGATCTGCATCCAGAGGATGAGCAGCGGCACCCAGGCCAGCGACGGCACGGCTCTGATCGCCGAGAGTGTGGGACTGAGCAGCACGTCGCCGATCCGCGAGAGTCCGACGATGCCCGCTGCGGCGAGCCCGATGATCGACCCGATCGCGAACCCGAGCAGTACGCGCTGCACGGAGATCGCTATGTGGGTCCACAGCTCGCCACGCTCGGCCAGCTCGACCCCTGCGGTGAGGACGGACGCGGGAGACGGCAGGCGGTACGGCTCGACCATGCCGGTTGACGTGACCACTTGCCACGTGATCAGGATGACGACGGGCAGCAGGAATCCGCCGGCGATCCGCACCGCCGGGCGGTCCCACGCATGCCGCGCTCCCACCACAGGGCTGCGATGAACCCCGCGAGCGGCGTCGAGAGCATCCCGCCCGTCCGCGGGCACCGCCAAGCGCTGGTCGGGAAGAGTCACTCGCCCCCGACCGCCTTCTCTGCGAATGTGGAGTTGACGATCGAGTCGAGGGCCTTCTCAACCGACTCCTCGCCGCCCTGCACGTCGCCTGACTCGACGAGCACCGGAGCGATCTTCTCGAGCACGTCGAGCTGCGCGTCGCCCGGGATGCCGCTCACGTCGAGGTTCGAGCGCTCCTCGATCACGGTCGTCGCGACCTCGATGTCGATCCCTGCGACCTCGGCCAACAGGGCTGCGGTCTCCTCGGGGTTCTCGAGCGCCCACTCGCGCGCCTGCTCGTATGCGTCCACGACCGCCTGAGCGAGGTCGGCGTGGTTATCGATGAAGTCCTCTGTGGCGTTGAGGAAACCGTAGGTGTTGAAGTCCACGTTGCGGTAGATCAGCTGGTCACCCGACTCCACCTCGGCGGCTGCCATGATGGGGTCGAGGCCCGCCCAGGCATCCACCGAACCGCCGTCGAGAGCAGCACGGCCATCGGCGTGCTGGAGGTTCTGCACCTCGACGTCGTCGATCGAGAGCCCCGCCTCCTCCAGCGACTGGAGCAGGAAGAAATAGGGGTCCGTTCCCTTCGTCGCGGCGACCGACTTGCCGGCGAGGTCCTCCACCGACGCGATGTCGCTGTCCGGCCCCACGACGATCGCCGACCACTCGGGCTGCGAGAAGATGTCGATGACCTGGATGGGCGAGCCGTTCGAGCGGGCCAGCAGCGCGGCCGAGCCGGCCGTCGAGCCCACATCGATCGATCCGGAGCGGAGCAGCTCGTTCGCCTTGTTGGAGCCGGCGGACTGCACCCACTCGACCGCGACGTCGTCGCCGAGGATCTCCTCGAGAATGCCCTGGTCACGGATCACCAGGCTCAGAGGGTTGTACGTCGCGAAGTCGATGGAGAGCGTGTCTGCGGACCATTCGCCCGTCGCGGCCGCATCGTCTGTCGACGCGTCCGAGGCAGTGGCGTTCTCACCGGCGACGCACCCGGTGGCGACGAGCATCATCGTCCCGGCGACAGCGATCGCGGGGATGATTCGGCGGGTGATGGTGCTCATCGGGTCTCCTCGGTGGCAGTGCGGTGGTGGGTGTCGACGCCGAGTCCTTCGAGGAGCTCGGCGCGGAGGTCCGCGAGGCCGCGATCGGCGCGGTCGCGGGGGCGGATGCCGGGCACGGTGATCGTACGCACGATCGAGTGCTCATCCGGGCCGCCGTCGGCGTCGAGCGTGCGCAGCAGCAGCACGCGGTCGGCCAGGTAGAGGGCCTCTTCGACGTCATGGGTGACGAGGAGGACGGTGGTGGGTTCTGCCGCGTGGATCTTCAGCAGCAGATCGTGCATCCGCAGGCGGGTGAGAGCGTCGAGCGCGCCGAACGGCTCATCCAGCAGCAGCACTCCGGGGTTCCGAGCGAGGGCGCGCGCGAGCGAGGCACGCTGCGCCATGCCGCCTGACACCTCGCGTGGGCGCTGGTCGGCGGCATTCTCGAGGCCGACCAGTTCGAGCAGCTCGCGCACGCGTTCGCGGCCAGCACGGCGTGCCGTGCCCCGCGGAAGGCCGAGCTCGACGTTCTGCGAGATCGTCCGCCAGGGCAGCAGCCGTGGCTCCTGGAAAGCGACGGCGGTGCGCTCATCGACGTCCGCGACACCCGAGTCGTCGAGCAGGATGCTGCCGCTGGAGGGCGCGTCCAGACCGCCGATCAGTCGGAGAAGCGTCGACTTGCCGCATCCTGACGGTCCGACGACGGCGATGATCTCGCCGGCAGCCACCTCGATGTCGGCCCCGCGGAGAACGTCACGGCGTCCTCGCGCGAGCGGAAAGCTCCGTCCGACCTCTCGCAATCGCACGCGCTGCGCCGCGCCGGCGTCGGCCGACTCGTCGACGCGCGTGGTGGAGAGGAGGGATGTCATATCCCCATGCTGGCGGGGCCGGCCCCGTGTTACGAATGCCGCCGTAATGTTCGGTCACGGAGCCGCCGCACGGGACCAGAATGCAGAACGGGCCGCCATCCCGAAGGATGACGGCCCGTTCAGAGCGTGATGCTTAAGCGTTGCCGCCCGAGAGCTTCTCGCGCAGAGCGGCGAGAGCCTCGTCGTCAGCGAGCGTGCCCGCGCCTGCGACCTCGCTCGAGAAGACCTGGCCACCGAAGTCGTCGCCAGCGGCTGCCTCGGCCTCGGCTGCCTTGGCAACCTGAGCCTTGTGGGCCTCCCAGCGAGCCTGGGCTGCAGCGTACTCCTGCTCCCATGCCTCGCGCTGGGTGTCGAAGCCTTCCTTCCATGCACCGGTCTCGGGGTCGAAGCCCTCCGGGTACTTGTACTCGCCGGCCTCGTCGTACTCGGCGAGCATGCCGTAGAGCGCCGGGTCGAACTCGGTGCCGTTGACGTCGACAGCCTCGTTGGCCTGCTTCAGCGACAGCGAGATGCGGCGACGCTCGAGGTCGATGTCGATGACCTTGACGAAGACCTCTTCGCCGACCGACACGACCTGCTCGGCCAGCTCGACGTGCTTGCTGGAGAGCTCGGAGATGTGGACGAGGCCCTCGATGCCGTCTGCGACGCGAACGAACGCACCGAACGGAACGAGCTTGGTGACCTTACCCGGCGTGACCTGACCGATCGCGTGGGTACGGGCGAAGACCTGCCACGGGTCCTCCTGCGTCGCCTTCAGCGACAGGGAGACGCGCTCGCGGTCGAGGTCGACCTCGAGGATCTCGACGGTGACCTCCTGGCCGACCTCGACGACCTCGGAGGCGTGCTCGATGTGCTTCCAGGACAGCTCGGAGACGTGCACGAGGCCGTCCACGCCGCCCAGGTCGACGAATGCACCGAAGTTGACGATCGACGACACGACACCCTTGCGAACCTGACCCTTGTGCAGGTTGTTCAGGAACGTGGTGCGCGACTCCGACTGCGTCTGCTCGAGCAGCGCACGGCGGCTGAGCACGACGTTGTTGCGGTTCTTGTCGAGCTCGAGGATCTTGGCCTCGATCTCCTGGCCGAGGTACGGCGTGAGATCGCGGACGCGGCGGAGCTCGATGAGCGAAGCCGGAAGGAAGCCACGGAGGCCGATGTCGACGATGAGTCCACCCTTGACGACCTCGATGACCGTACCGGTGACGACGCCGTCGTTCTCCTTGATCTTCTCGACGTCTCCCCAGGCACGCTCGTACTGAGCACGCTTCTTGGAGAGGATGAGACGGCCTTCCTTGTCCTCCTTCTGGAGAACCAGGGCCTCGACCTCGTCGCCGACCTTGACGACCTCGTTGGGGTCTACGTCGTGCTTGATCGAGAGCTCGCGCGAGGGGATGACGCCCTCGGTCTTGTATCCGACATCGAGGAGGACCTCATCGCGGTCGATCTTGACGATCGTTCCTTCGATGATGTCGCCGTCGTTGAAGAACTTCAGGGTCTTCTCGACCGCGGCCAGGAAGTCCTCAGCAGATCCGATGTCGTTGATGGCGACCTGCTTGGTGGCCGGGGCGGTCGTTGCGGTAGTCATGTAGTGGGTTGTCCTTGTGAATGGAGACTCGGGCTGAAGGCTCCGGTCGCGCACGACCGATCACGAGCTCTGCAGCGATTGATTTGGTTTCTGCCACGCAGGCATGCATAGGCACGCCACGAGTGACAATCAAGGCTATCAGATCGCAGCGCGATATGACGGACTCGATACCATCCGCGTTCGCCGCGCTGACAGACTGTCTGCATGCCCCGCGCCGACAAGCTTCTCCTGCTCGACACCGCAAGCCTCTACTTCCGAGCCTTCTACGGAGTACCCGACAAGGTCACGGCACCCGACGGCTCTCCCATCAACGCCGCGCGAGGGCTGCTCGACATGATCGCCAAGCTGGTCACGCTGTATGAGCCGACCCACGTGGTCGCGTGCTGGGACGACGACTGGCGACCCCAGTGGCGCGTCGATCTGATCCCGAGCTACAAGGAGCATCGAGTCGTCGAGGTCGTTCCCGCCGGACCCGACGTCGAAGAGGTTCCGGACCCGTTGGAGGCGCAGATACCGCTGATCCGTCAGACGCTCGGTGCACTCGGCATCCCGATCATCGGTGTCGCCGAGCACGAGGCCGATGACGTCATCGGCACCCTTGCGACCCACGCCACCATGCCGGTCGACATCGTGACGGGCGATCGGGATCTGTTCCAGCTCGTCGACGACTCGAGGAACATCCGCGTCATCTATACGGCTCGGGGAATGAGCAACCTCGAGATCGTCACGGATGCCGTCGTTGTGTCGAAGTACGGAGTGCTGCCCGGCCAGTACGCCGACTTCGCGACGATGCGCGGTGATTCGTCCGACGGCCTGCCCGGCGTTGCGGGGGTCGGGGAGAAGACCGCAGCCACGCTTCTGCAGGCGCATGGCGACCTGGTCGGCATCCGACAGGCGGCCGAAGCCGGAGAGGGCATGAGCGCGGGGGTCCGCTCGAAGATCCTCGCCGCGGCGGACTACCTCGATGTCGCCCCGACGGTGGTCGCGGTGGCGCCCGACCTCGACATCGTGGCGCCGAGCGACCCGCTCCGCCCGCTCGACCCGGCCGAGGTCGACGCTGCTACCGAGCTCGCGGAGAAGTGGAACCTCGGAGGCTCGATGACCCGCGCCGTCGCTGCGATCGCGACAATCGACGGCTGACTCAGCTCGCCCAGGCGAGCAGCCGGTCGAGCCCCCAGGTCGTGATGATGCGGGATGCGGGCACCCCGGCCCGTTCCGCGCGCTCCGCGCCATGGTCGAGGAGCGAGAGCTGACCGGGCGCGTGTGCATCCGAGTCGATGGAGAAGAGGCACCCCGAGTCGAGGGCGATCGCGATCAGCTCGTCTGGCGGATCCTGGCGCTCGGGTCGAGAGTTGATCTCGACGGCCACTCCGTTCTCCGCGCATGCCGCGAACACGGCCGCCGCATCGAACCGGGATTCCGGCCGCGTGCCGCGTTCGCCCTGCACGAGGCGGCCTGTGCAATGGCCGAGGACATTGACGCGCGGATGCGAGACGGCGGCGATCATCCGAGCCGTCATAGGCCTCGCCTCCATGCGCAGTTTGGAATGGACGGAGGCGACGACGATGTCGAGCTCGCCGAGCAGCGCATCCTCCTGGTCGAGCGCACCGTCCTCGAGGATGTCGACCTCGATGCCGGCAAGGAGCGTGAGCCCCTCCCCCGACTCGGCCCGCACGAGCGGGATCTGCTCGCGCAGCCTCTCGGGCGAGAGCCCGCGGGCGACCCTGAGGCGCGGTGAATGGTCGGTGATCGCCTGGTATTCGTGTCCGAGGGCTCGCGCCGCCGCCGCCATCACGGGGATGGGCGTGGTCCCGTCCGACCAGTCCGTGTGCGCGTGCAGATCTCCGCGCAGCTTCGCCCTCAGCGCGGACACCCGCTCCGGCTCGACGTCGCCGCGCAGCTCGACCAGATAGTCGGGCACTTCTCCGCTCTGCGCCTGGCGGATGACCGCGAACGTCGACTCGCCGATCCCCTTCGACGCACGCAGCCTCGTCGGGTCGGCGCGCACATCCTCGGGCAGCTGCTCCAGAGTCGCCGCGGCCTGACGAAAGGCCTTCGCCCGATACCGAGATGCCCGTTCGCGCTCGAGCAGCGAGGCGATCTCGAGCAGAGCGGCTACGGGGTCCATCGTGGTGCCTATGCCGATGCCAGCTCGCGGCTCACGCCGATCCACTGGTCGAGTTTGGCAATGGCGCTGCCGTCGTCGACGGCGGCAGCTGCGCGCTCGTATCCCTCGCGGAGGCGCTCGAGGATCGGGCGCTGCACCTGAGTCGCGTCCTGGGAGAGCTCGAACGCGACGATGCCGGCGGCCGCGTTGAGCAGGACGATGTCTCGCACTGCCCCCTTCTCGCCTTCGAGGGTTCTGCGCAGCACTGCGGCGTTGTGATCAGGGGTTCCGCCGATCAGATCTGCGAGGTCGGCGATCGGGATGCCGAGGTCACGAGGGTCGAGGTCGTGCTCGTGGATGTCGCCGCGCGTGACCTCCCAGATGCGGCTGTGCCCCGTGGTGGTCAGCTCGTCGAGTCCGTCGTCGCCGCGGAACACCAGCGCCGTCGCCCCGCGCGTGCGGAACACGCCCGTGATCAGCGGGACGCGCTCGAGCTGGGCGACGCCTACGGCGTTCGCCTCCGCGCGCGCAGGGTTGCAGAGCGGTCCGAGCATGTTGAAGACGGTGGGAACTCCGAGTTCGGCGCGCACGGCACCCGCGTGCTTGAAGCCGGGGTGGAAGGCGCCCGCCCATGCGAAGGTGATGCCGGTGCGGTCGAGGATCGACGAGACCGCTGCGGGGTCGAGGGTGAGTTCCAACCCGAGTGCGCTCAGCACGTCGGACGACCCGGAGGCCGAGCTGGCGGCACGATTTCCGTGCTTGACGACCGGGATTCCGGTGGCGCCGATGATGACCGCTGCAGTGGTCGAGACGTTGACCGTGCCGACCCGGTCACCCCCGGTGCCGACGATGTCGAGGACGTCAGGCGACACGGGCAGCGGGACCGCCGCCTCGAGGATGGCGTCACGGAAGCCGACGATCTCGTCGATCGTCTCTCCCTTGGCGCGGAGAGCGACGAGGAAGCCTGCGAGCTGGGCCTGCGTGACGTCGCCGCGCATGATCTGCCGCATGGCCCATGTCGACTCCCAGACGCTGAGATCGCGACGCTCCAGGAGAGTGGTGAGCACGTCGGACCAGGTCAGGGAATCAGCCATGTGTGCGATCCTATCGGCGCCGGGAAAACGTGCAGGATCTTCGCGACAGACGCACGGGCGCGCGCCATCCCTCGTTTCCCGCGGATTCACCGAGGATTCGCAGCGTTTTCTTAGGGTCACCTAAGTCGAAATAGGGCCAAACGACGGCCTCCGGTGCGAGAATCATGCCCGCGGATCGGCCATAATGGAAGGGTGACGACCTCAGCGACGTATGCCCCGGCGGCAAGAACGATCAAGCGCCCCAACCCGGTAGCTGTCGGCACCATTGTGTGGCTCGGCAGTGAGGTGATGTTCTTCGCGGGACTCTTCGCGATCTACTTCACGCTCCGCAGCACCTCCCCCGAGCTCTGGGCCGACCGCACCGAACTGCTGAACGTTCCGTTCGCGTTCGTCAACACGGCCATCCTGGTCCTCTCCTCCTTCACGTGCCAGATGGGCGTGTTCGCGGCAGAGGACCTGCAGCCCTACCGCCTCGCCAAGGGCCTCAAGAACGGTGCAGGCCGCCGCCGCCTGTTCGGCTGGGGCATGGTCGAGTGGTTCTTCCTCACCTTCGCACTCGGCTCGATCTTCGTCGCCGGTCAGGTCTGGGAGTACGCGACGCTCGTCGCCGAGGGCATGCCGATCAGCGCAGACTCCTACGCTTCCGCTTTCTACATCACGACGGGCTTCCACGCCCTGCACGTCACCGGCGGTCTGATCGCGTTCCTTCTCGTCATCGGGCGTGCATACGCCGTCAAGAATTTCCGGCACAAAGAGGCGACGTCCTCGATCGTGGTGTCCTACTACTGGCACTTCGTCGACGTCGTCTGGATCGTGCTGTTCGTCGTTATCTACTTCCTGAAATAAGAGCGGAGCTGATCCCCGAGATGGCACGAGAGAAGAAGCGCCGTTCGAATGGCCGTCGCAGCCCACTGGCTGCGGCAGCGCTCATCGGAGCAGGCCTCATGATCACCGGCGCGGTATACGCCGGAACGTCCGCAGCCTTCGCTGCGACCGACACCCAGACCACTGCTGCGAGCACGCTCACGGTCGAGGACGGCGAGAAGCTGTTCACGGCCAACTGCGCCACCTGCCACGGTCTCGACCTGCAGGGGACTGCGAACGGACCGAGCCTCTACGGCGTCGGCGAGCTCGCGACCGAGTTCCAGCTGTCGACGGGCCGCATGCCGCTGCAGATGCAGGGACCGCAGGCTCCCCAGAAGGAGCCGCAGTTCACCGAAGAGCAGATCCTCGCGATCTCCTCCTTCGTGCAGGCATCGGCTCCTGGTCCCACCTTCCCCGAGGATCACATCCTCGACGGTGGCGGAGACGTCGCCAACGGTGCCGAGCTGTTCCGCGTGAACTGCGCGATGTGCCACAACGTGGCAGCAGCCGGTGGCGCACTCACCGAGGGCAAGTACGCCCCGGCGATCACCGAGACCAGCGCACTGCACATGTACGCGGCGATGGTCACGGGACCCCAGAACATGCCCGTCTTCGGCGACATGAACCTGTCGGACGAAGACAAGCGCGACATCATCTCGGCTCTGCTCTACCAGCAGCAGTCCGTGCAGATCGGCGGTTTCTCGCTCGGTTCGCTCGGTCCCGTCTCCGAGGGCCTGTTCGTCTGGATCTTCGGAATCGGCGCGCTCGTCGCCATCACCGTGTGGATCACGGCGAAGTCCAACTGACGCTTATTCATCGAAGAGGAACGTACGAGGAGCACCATGGCACACGACGACGACTCGCAGGCTCTTGACAGGGCCTACCAGCCCTCTCCAGGGCTGGGTGTCGCAGTCAGCGATCCCGTGCAGAACCCGGGGCTGCCGCCGCACCGCGCGCGGATGACCGACAAGGACCCGCGCGCTGAGAAGGCTGCGGAGCGCACGGTCTACACGCTGTTCTATCTCTCGCTGGCAGGAAGCATCTGGGCGGTCGCCGCCTACATGCTCTTCCCGATCGAGAGCGGCGCGCTCATCGACATCCGTCAGAACAACCTCTTCATCGGTCTGGGAATCGCGCTGGCGCTGCTCTCGATCGGCATCGGCGCGATCCACTGGTCCAAGGCGCTGATGAGCGACAAGGAGCACATCGAGCACCGCCACCCCACCCGGGGCAAGGACTCGACGCGAGAGGCCGTCGTCGAAGCGTTCGCCACCGCGAACGAGGAGTCCGGCTTCGGACGACGCACGATGATCCGGAACTCGCTGTTCGCGGCGATCGTGGCCTCGATCATCCCCGGAGTCACGCTCTTCCGTGGTCTCGCCCCGCACAGCACTCCCGACGACCCCACCGCGGGCGACCCGGTGACGCTGCTGAAGCACACCATGTGGGAGAAAGGTCAGCGCCTCGTGCGCGACCCCGACGGCACGCCGATCCGCGCAGCGGATGTCACCCTCGGATCCGCATTCCACGTGATCCCCGAGGACCTCGCCGAGCTCAGCCACCACGACGGCTACCTCGAGGAGAAGGCGAAGGCCATCGTTCTGATGATGCGCCTCCG
Source organism: Microbacterium foliorum (assembly GCF_006385575.1). Classification (NCBI taxonomy): domain Bacteria; kingdom Bacillati; phylum Actinomycetota; class Actinomycetes; order Micrococcales; family Microbacteriaceae; genus Microbacterium; species Microbacterium foliorum. The sequence continues at coordinate 2,219,482 of NZ_CP041040.1, forward strand.
CCCCGAGCAGCTCACCGAGGCCGAAGACCGCAAGGACTGGTCGTACGACGGCATCGTCGCGTACTCGAAGGTCTGCACGCACGTCGGGTGCCCCGTGGCGCTCTACGAGCAGCAAACCCACCACCTCCTCTGCCCCTGTCACCAGTCGCAGTTCGACGTCACGGATCACGCCAAGGTCATCTTCGGACCGGCCGCACGTCCGCTGCCGCAGCTGCCCATCACCGTCGACGACGAGGGCTACCTCGTCGCACGCAGTGACTTCACCGAGCCCGTCGGCCCGAGCTTCTGGGAGCGCCATTGAGCACCGCAACGCTGTCCAAAGAGGACAAGGACAACAAGGCGCCTCTCGGCGGTCGATTCGTCGGCGCCGCGTCGAACTACATCGATGAGCGCACCAGCATCTCCGGCTTCGTCAAGGAGCTCGGTCGCAAGATCTTCCCCGACCACTGGTCGTTCATGCTGGGCGAGATCGCGCTGTGGAGCTTCGTGGTCGTGTTCCTCTCGGGAACCTTCCTGACCTTCTTCTTCGACGCCTCGATGGTCGAGACGCACTACACGGGCGCATACGCACCGATGCGCGGAATCGCGATGTCGGCGGCTCTCGAGTCGTCCCTGCACATCTCGTTCGATCTCCGCGGTGGCCTTCTGGTGCGCCAGATCCACCACTGGGCCGCACTGGTCTTCGTCGCCGGAATCGGCGTGCACATGCTGCGCGTCTTCTTCACAGGTGCGTTCCGCAAGCCTCGCGAGCTCAACTGGGTGATCGGCTTCGTGCTGTTCGTCCTCGCGATGGCAGAGGGCTTCACCGGCTACTCGCTCCCCGACGACCTCCTCTCGGGCAACGGCCTGCGCATCATCGACGGAATGATCAAGGGCATCCCGCTGATCGGCACATGGACGTCGTTCCTTCTCTTCGGTGGCGAGTTCCCCGGCACCGCCATCGTCGGCCGCCTCTACACTCTGCACATCCTGCTGCTTCCGCTGCTGGTGATCGGCCTCATCGCCGTGCACCTGATGCTGATGATCGTCAACAAGCACACGCAGTTCGCCGGCCCCGGCCGCACGAACGACAACGTCGTCGGCTACCCGATGATGCCCGTGTACATGTCGAAGATGGGTGGCTACCTGTTCATCGTGTTCGGCACGATCGTGCTGATCGCGACGTTCTTCCAGATCAACCCGATCTGGAACTACGGCCCGTACGACCCCTCCCCCGTCTCGGCCGGTACCCAGCCTGACTGGTACATCGGCTTCGCGGACGGTGCACTGCGTCTGGCGCCGTCGAACCTCGACGTGGTCTTCCTCGATCACACCTGGTCGTTCGGAATCCTGCTGCCGCTGGTGGTTCTCGGTCTGTTCATCGTGCTCGTCGCGATCTACCCGTTCATCGAGGCCTGGGTCACGGGAGACAAGCGCGAGCACCACATCGCTCAGCGCCCTCGCAACGCAGCGACCCGCACCGCCATCGGCGTCGCCGGCGTCATCTTCTACGCCGTCCTGTGGGCTGCAGCATCGTCCGACCTCATCGCGACGCACTTCATGCTCACGATGGAGGGCGTGATCCACGCGCTTCAGGCACTGCTGTTCGTCGGACCGGTTCTCGGGTACTTCATCGCGAAGCGGATCGCGCTCGCTCTGCAGAAGAAGGACCGGGAGATCGTGCTTCACGGCTTCGAGTCCGGCCGTATCGTCCGCCTTCCCGGCGGTGAGTTCATCGAGGTCCACCAGCCGGTCGACAAGTACGACCGCTGGAAGCTCATCGATGTCGACGGCTACGAGCCGCTGGTCGTGCGCCCCAATGCGAAGGGACGCATCTCGTGGACCGAGAACCTGCGCTCCTCCATCTCGCGCTGGTTCTTCGAGGACCGTCTCGCTCCCCTCACTCAGGCCGAGATCGAGGCTGCGGATGCGCACCAGCATCACGTCACCGCACAGAACGACGAGACCGAAGCGGCCGAGATCCAGGGCGCTCACGAGCGCGCCGGCGTCCCCGATGCTCCTCTCACCGCCAGCGAGACCCACGTCGATGAGACCGCGAACACTCCCAGCACGGTCATCTCGACCGAGCCGGTGAAGAAGCCTCGCAAGAAGAAGTCTGAGGACGGCGAGTAATATCTCCCATCCCGCGAAAGGGCCCTGTTCGATTCTCGGACAGGGCCCTTTCGCATTCGGGAGCCATCCATGTGCGCGTGGCAGGATCGTGACATGAGCTCAGCAGTCCAACTCATCCGTTCCGCCGACCTCGCCGCCGCACCATACGCGTATGCAGCGACAGCCCCAGCCGGGTCTCGGCTCATCTTCTTCGCCGGGGCCTGCCCGCTCGAAGACGACGGCAGCACGACAGCCCCTGGTGACTACTCCGCACAGGCCGCACGCTGCGTCGAGACGCTCGACATCGCCCTGCGTGCCAGTGGTGCCACGCGGTCAGACATCATCAACACACGCGTCCTCGTGGCGTCCTCGTCCCAGGACGACCTGGTGGCCGCCTGGGACGTCGTCCACGCGGCCTTCGGTGACCACGATGTGCCGAGCACCCTGATGGGAGTCACCGTGCTCGGGTACGACCATCAGCTGGTGGAGATCGAAGCGGTCGCGGCCGTCACGGAGGATGCGCGATGAGCGAACTCATCCGACCGGCAGTCGCCGAAGACGCGGAGGTGCTGCATGCCATCGAGACACAGGCCGACGCCCTCCTGATCAGCAGCCTGGGTGCGCCGGAATGGCCACCCGCAGGCGACGGAGGTGCGCGACTCGCAGCTGCGGGGTTCGTCCTCGTGCTCGAAGATCCCAGCAGCTCCTCCCCCGTCGGCTTCGTGCACGTGCTCGACGCGGACGGCCATGCGCACCTGGAGCAGCTCTCCGTGCTTCCGTCTTCCACACGTCAGGGCTTCGGGCGCCGACTCGTCGGCGCCGCCCTCGATGCGGCACGCGAGCGTGGCTACACTCGCATGACCCTGCGGACGTACGCAGAGATCCCCTGGAACGGTCCGTTCTACTCGTCGTGCGGCTTCCTCGAGAGCATCCCTGAGACGCCGTTCCAGCGCGGCCTGGTCGACACCGAGACCTCTCTCGGGCTCGACCGATACGGCCGTCGGGTGCAGATGACCGTCGAGCTCTGACTCGCGCATCGAGATTGGCGGGATCAGACCTGTCGTCGTCGGGAAGACGACGGCGGATGCACCCACGCGTCCCTAGGCTGAGGGCATGATCGATCGCGCTGAGTACTATGCCGCCAAACTCGCCTACGAGACCGATGCGAGCGATGTGTACGCCGCGCTCCAGGCCGGAGACAGCGTCGTCATCATCGATGTCCGCTCCGACGAGGCATGGGCGCAGGGACGCGTCGCCGGGGCCACGCACATGCACTACAGCGAGATCGCGAGTCGCGCGCCGGCTGAGATACCGGCAGGCTCCGCGGTGGTGGTCTACTGCTGGAGCCCAGGGTGCAATGCCGGCGCGAAAGGCGCTCTCGAGTTCGCGAAGCTCGGATACGCGGTTCGGGAGATGATCGGCGGTTTCGAGTACTGGGTCAGGGAGGGCTATCCCGTGGAAGATGCCGACGGCGTGCACCGACGCCCTGTCGACCCGCTGACCGGCATCGCCCGCATCCGCTCGCGGGCGTAACCGCTACATGCAGAAAGCCCCTGGGACCGGGTCCCAGGGGCTTTCTCACTGTATGTCAGCGGGCGAAGTTGCCGCGGTAGTACTCGTAGACCCAGCCGATGATCGCGACCACGAAGATCGCAAGACCGATCGGGAGCAGGAACTGTCCGACGGCGAGGCCCACCACGAAGATGCCGGCGGATCCCGCCAGCACGATCGGCCACCAGGACCACGGGCTGAACTCGCCGAGTTCGGGGTCACCGTCATCGATGTCACTCGTCAGGATGTCCTCGGGCAGCTCACCGTTCTGAGCCTTGTGGGTGCGGTCGAGGTAGAACGCGATCATCGCGCCCATGAACGCCGCGAAGAACAGCGCAACGGTTCCGACCCATTCGATCCGCATGGCGAAGTTGTCCGACGGCGTGGCAAGGATGTGCCAGCCGGTGTAGACGACTCCGACCAGGGCGAAGAAGGCGGTCAGGACCCACCAGAGGATGACGTTGTCGCGCATGGCTCAGTGGCCCTCTCGCTCGCCGGGTGCGGCATGTGTGAACTCCGCCGCCTCCGGGTGGTTCAGGTCGAATGCAGGACGCTCGCTGCGGATGCGCGGGATCGACGTGAAGTTGTGGCGCGGCGGCGGGCAGGAGGTCGCCCACTCGAGCGAAGCTCCGTAGCCCCACGGGTCGTTGACCGTGACCTTGGGTGCCTTGCGAGCCGTGATCCAGACGTTCAGGAAGAACGGCAGCATGGACGCACCGAGGATGATCGCACCGATCGTCGAGACCTGGTTCTGCCAGGTCCAGCCGTCAGCCGCCGAGTAGTCGGCGTAGCGACGCACCATGCCGTCGACACCCAGCCAGTGCTGGATGAGGAAGGTCATGTGGAAGCCGATGAACAGCATCCAGAAGTGCACGTAGCCGAGACGCTCGTTGAGCATGCGTCCTGTCCACTTCGGCCACCAGAAGTAGAAGCCTGCGAACATCGCGAAGACCACGGTGCCGAAGACGACGTAGTGGAAGTGTGCCACGACGAAGTACGAGTCCGACAGCGCGAAGTCGAGCGGCGGAGCCGCGAGGATCACACCGGTCAGACCTCCGAACACGAAGGAGACCAGGAAGCCGAGTGCGAACACCATCGGCGTCTCGAACGTCACGGACCCACGCCAGAGCGTGCCGATCCAGTTGAAGATCTTCACACCCGTCGGCACCGCGATGAGCATCGTCATCAGCGCGAAGAACGGCAGCAGCACCGAGCCGGTCACGTACATGTGGTGAGCCCACACGGCGACGGACAGTGCGGCGATCGCGATCGTCGCGTAGACGAGGGTCTTGTATCCGAAGATCGGCTTGCGGCTGAAGACCGGGAAGATCTCGGACACGATGCCGAAGAACGGCAGGGCGATGATGTACACCTCGGGGTGACCGAAGAACCAGAAGAGGTGCTGCCAGAGCAGGACACCGCCGTTGGCCGGGTCATAGATGTGAGCGCCGAGCACGCGGTCGGCGCCGGCGGCGAAGATCGCCGCTGCGAGCACCGGGAAGGCCATCAGGATGAGGAGGCTCGTGATGAGCGTGTTCCACGAGAAGATCGGCATGCGCCACATCGTCATACCCGGGGCACGCATCGTGATCACCGTGGTGATGAAGTTCACTGCGCCGAGGATGGTGCCGAAGCCCGAGATTCCGAGACCCAGCATCCAGAGGTTTCCACCGGCACCCGGCGAGAACGACGCACTGGCGAGCGGCTGATAGGCGAACCAGCCGAACGAGGCCGCACCCTGAGGGGTGAGGAAGCCGGCGACCGCGATCGTGGATCCGAAGAGGAACAGCCAGAACGCGAACGCGTTGAGACGCGGGAACGCCACGTCCGGTGCGCCGAGCTGGAGCGGCAGGATCGCATTCGCGAACCCGGCGAAGAGCGGCGTCGCGAACATGAGGAGCATGATCGTGCCGTGCATCGTGAAGAGCTGGTTGTACTGCTCCTTGGTCGGGATGATCTGCATCCCGGGAGCGAACAGCTCTGCGCGGATGACGAGGGCCATCACGCCACCGAGGAGGAAGAACAGCACCGAGGCGATGAGGTACATGTACCCGATCGTCTTGTGGTCGGTGGAGGTGATCCACTTGACGACGATGTTGCCCTTCTGCTCGACGCGCGACGTGCTCATGAGAGCGGCCTGGCGCGCGGGCAGAGTGGTGGGTCGAGAGCGAGGGGCCTCGTCGGTGCGGGGGGCTTCAGTGGTCGACATGGCTTACTCCTCTCCTTCCTCGGAGGTCGGGGCGGTTGTCCCGGGGTAGTTCGACAGACGGTCGTAGGCGTCCGTGATGTCTCCGGTGTTGCCTTCCTCCTCGAGCGACTGGAGGTAGGCGTCGTACTCGTCCTGCTCGACGACCTTGACGTTGAAGAGCATCATCGAGTGGTACTCGCCACACAGCTCGGCGCACTTGCCGGCGTACTCGCCGACACGCGTCGGGATGAAGGACCAGGAGTTGTCCTTCCCGATGTACATGTCCTTCTTGTAGAGGAAGTCGATGATCCAGAAGGAGTGGATGACGTCGCGGGACTGGAGGTTGATCGTGACCTTCTGGTCGACCGGCAGCACCAGAGTCGGAAGCTGCGCCTGGTCGATGTTGCCCTCTGCATCGGGCTGAGCCTGGATTCCCATGGTCCAGACGGCGTCGGAGTTGTCCTCCTCGTCGCCGTCGTACTGGAAGTCCCACGCCCACTGCTTGGCGATCGCCGTGATCTCGACGTCGGGCTCTTCCCACTTCGCCTCGATCGCCGACTGGTCACGAGCCGTGAAGAAGAACATGCCCAGCACGAGTATCAGCGGCACGACCGTGTAGAAGATCTCGATCGGCATGTTGTAACGCATCTGCACCGGCAGACCCGTCTGGCCCTTGCGACGACGGTAGGCGATCGCGGCCCAGGCCATCAGGCCCCAGGTGATCACGCCGACAGCGAGGAGGACGATCCAGGAGTTGACCCAGAGCGAGGACACGCGCTCGGTCTGGTTGGTGGCCGCAGGCTCACCCTCCACGAAGCCCGGGAGGTAACCGTTCAGCTCAGTGGCAGTACATCCCGCCAGGGCCACGGCTGCCGCTACTCCCAGGGGGAGAGCGGCCCAACGAAGGCGGCGTTTCGAGGGCACGATGCACCTTTCAGATTGCGGACAGGGCACACCCAAGTCTAGGGCAACCTCACACCTGATTCATGCCAACCACGCAGGTTGGCGAGAGGGTCCGGATCAGTGGAAGCTGTCTCCACAGGCGCAGCTGCCCGCGGCGTTGGGGTTGTCGATCGTGAAGCCCTGCTCGGAGATCGTGTCCTTGAAGTCGATCGATGCGCCGTCGAGATACGGGACGCTCATGTTGTCGATGATGACCTCGACGCCGTCGAAGTCGACGGTCTCGTCGCCCTCGAGGAATCGCTCGTCGAAGTACAGCTGGTAGATCAGGCCGGAGCATCCTCCGGGCTGGACGGCGACGCGCAGACGCAGGTCGTCACGGCCCTCCTGCTCGAGGAGGTTCTTGACCTTGATGGCCGCGGCGTCTGTCAGCTTCACGCCGTGCGCCTGGGTGGTCTCTGCGGAAGTCAGTGTGGTGTCGCTCATGTCGCTCCTTCGGACGGGCCGTGCTCGCACGGCTGGTAACTCGATTTTACCCTCAGCCTCGACGATCGGGCTCAGATGATGATGTCGTTCATCCGCGAGAGCAGCAGCGCCTCCGTCGCCACCGCGTGGCGGAACGTGTCGAGGTGCAGTGATTCGTTGGGGCTGTGTGCCCGCGAGTGCGGGTCCTCGACGCCGGTCACGAGGATCTGCGCATCGGGGAACTCGCGCACGAGATCGGCGATGAACGGGATCGAACCGCCGACACCGAGGTCGACGGGCGGCACTCCGTAGCCGTCCCGCATGGCATCGCGGGTGAGCGCGACGGCCCAGCCGCTGGTGTCGACGAGGAAGCCGTTGCCGAGATCGACGTCGGAGAAGGTCAACTCTGCGCCGTACGGCGCGTTCGCGCGCAGGTGCGCCTCGAGGGCGGCGTACGCCTCCTCACCGGTCTGGCCGGGCGCGACCCGCGCGCTCACGACGACCGTCACCTCCGGGAGGAGGGTGTTCGACGCCGCAGCGACACTGGTCGCGTCGATGCCGATGACGGTCACCGACGGCTTGTTCCAGATCCGGCCGAGGATGCTGCCGCCGCCGATCGGCGACGTGCCGGGCAGGAGGCCTGCTTCATCTCGAAGCGTCTCCTCGCTGTATTCGGGCGTGGGCGCCTCTCGCTCGGTCATCCCGTCGACCGCGACGGAGCCGTCTTCGTTCCAGAGCGTCGAGAGCATCTTGACCGTGGCCATCATCGCGTCGGGGACGGCGCCGCCGAACATCCCCGAGTGCGACGCGTGATCGAGCGTGCGCACGCGCACGGTGAATCGTGCGTTGCCGCGCAGCGAGACCGTGAGACCAGGTGTCACCGAATCCCAGTTCCCCGAGTCCGCGACCACGATGGCATCGGCACGGAGTGCCTCCTTGTTGTCCGAGAGGAACTGCGCGAAGGAACGGGAGCCGTACTCCTCCTCACCCTCGATGAACATCGCGATGCCCAGTTCGAGGTCGTCACCGACGACCTCGGCTACGGCACGGATCGAGGCGATATGGGCCATGATCCCCGCCTTGTCGTCGGCAGCGCCCCGACCGTACAGACGTCCGTCGCGCACGGTGGGCTCGAACGGCGGCGTCTCCCATAGAGCGTCGTCACCCGGAGGCTGCACATCGTGGTGTGCGTAGAGCAGAATGGTCGGCTTGCCGTTGCGCGCCGCGCGTGTCGCGAGCACCGCCGGTTGCCCGTGCTCGTCGGTGCCCGGGATCGCGGCACGGAGAACGCGCACATCGTCGAACACCCCGGTGGCCGTGGCGAGTGCGGCGACGGCCTCGGAGCTGCGCTCGAGCTGCGTCTGGTCGAACGCGGGCCACGCCATGCCGGGGATGCGGACGAGCGCACCCAGGTCGCTCAGCGCCGCCGGCAACCCCGTCGACACCGCCTCCAGGACGGCCGGTTCGCGTTCGCTGGACAGATTCTGTTCGCCGGGCTGGGCAGGAGATGTCATGCGAGTAATCTTAAGGTGATCCGCCTTCACTGAACCGAGGAACCTCGTGGCCACTACCCCTGTCCCCCCTTCGACGAACGACGACGCCCCCGAGACGCCTGCGTCGGGCAAGGGACGCGCGACGCCGACCCGGGCCGAGCAGGAGGCTGCTCGCCGTCGACCTCTGGTCGCGAACACCAAAGAAGCGAAGGCCGCGGCGCGCGCAGAGCTCAACGAGCGACGCAACCGGGCACAGGCCGGCCTCGCTGCCGGCGAAGAGAAGTACCTGCCGGCTCGCGACAAGGGGCCGCAGCGCCGTTGGGTCCGTGACTACGTCGACGCCGGTTGGCACCCTGCCGAGTTCGTCATGGGCGTCATGGTGCTCGTCATCCTGGTCTCGCTTCTGCCCGCGAACCTCGCCATCGGCGGGTTCGCCATCGCCGGCTGGGCCTACCTCGTGATGATGGCGTACCTGATCCTCGCGATCGGCGGCATGGTGCTGCTGGGCATGCGAGTCAAGCGCAAGATCGCCGCGAAGTTCGGCAAGGAGCGCATGGAGCGCGGCCTCGGATGGTATGCCGCGATGCGGTCGCTGCAGATGCGGTTCATGCGCCTGCCCAAGCCTCAGGTGAAGCGCGGCGACTACCCCGCCTGATCCCAGGACTTCCACGAGAGGCGTCTCCTGCTCCCCGAGCACGAGGCGCCTTTCGCCTATGCGGGCGCGGCGGCTCAGCGAGCTACGAGACCCCGGTTGATCTCGCGACCCCAGAAGGGACCGCGGTACAGGAAGGCCGTGTAGCCCTGCACGAGCGTCGCTCCGGCTTCGAGCCGCTCCTGAACGTCGGACGGCGTCTCCACTCCCCCGACGGCGATGACGCAGAACTCCGAGGGCACGGCCGAGCGCACGAGACGAAGCACCTGCAGGGAACGCTCCTTGAGCGGAGCGCCCGAGAGTCCACCCGCTCCGATCTCCGCGACCGTCGCTGAATCGGTCGTGAGACCGTCCCTGCTGATCGTGGTGTTGTGAGCGATGATTCCGGCGAGCCCCTCATCGACCGCGAGCTTCGCGATGGCGACGATCTCCTCGTCTGAGAGATCAGGGGCGATCTTGACGAGCAGCGGAGTCTCTCCGGATGCTGCTCGCACCGCCCTGAGCAGCGGAGCCAGCGTCTCGACGGCCTGAAGCCCCCGAAGTCCGGGAGTGTTCGGCGATGAGACGTTGACCGCCAGGTAGTCGGCGAGCGGGGCCAGCCTCGTCGCGGAGGCCACATAGTCGGCTGTGGCGTTCTCGACATCGACGACACGACTCTTGCCGATGTTCACGCCGATGACCGTGTCGGGTGCACCGCGCCGCAGTCGCGCGAGTCGCCGAGCGGCGGCATCCGCGCCCTCATTGTTGAACCCCATGCGGTTGATGACCGCTCGATCGGCGATCAGACGGAACAGCCGGGGCTTCGGGTTGCCGTCCTGCGGGATCGCCGTGACGGTGCCCACCTCGACGTGTCCGAAACCGAGCGCGGCGAGACCACGGACGCCGACGGCGTTCTTGTCGAATCCGGCCGCGATCCCGAAGGGAGAGGAGAAGGTCAGGCCGAGAGCCTGAACCTGCAGGGACGGGTCGGGCCTCGTCAGCGCCCGCGTCGCCCAGGAGAACGGCGGCGCCCCGAGCACGCGGATCACCGCCATACCGGCGTGGTGGGCGAACTCAGGGTCGAAGCGCGAGAGGACAGCGCGAAAGAGCAGCGGATACATCCCTGCCAGATTACCGGTCGACGGGCTCCGGCTTGACGTGGTCGGCACGGAGGTCGGTGATGGCGCTCTCGAAGTCTTCGAGCGAGTCGAAAGCCTGGTACACGCTCGCGAACCGCAGGTACGCGACCTCGTCCAGGTCGCGGAGCGGCCCGAGGATCGCCAGACCGATCTCGTTCGTGTCGAGCTGCGAGACACCCGTCTGTCGAACGGCCTCCTCGACTCGCTGAGCGAGGATCGCCAGATCGGCCTCGGTGACGGGCCGGCCCTGACAGGCCTTGCGCACGCCCGAGATCACCTTCTCGCGACTGAACGGCTCCATGACGCCGGATCGCTTGATCACGTTGAGGCTCGCCGTCTCCGTCGTCGTGAAACGGCCTCCGCACTCAGGGCACTGACGTCGACGACGGATCGAGAGACCGTCATCACTGGTGCGGGAATCGATGACCCGGGAGTCCGAGTGACGGCAGAAGGGGCAGTGCATCTGACCGATCCTACGCGGTGAAACGCGCCTCGATCGCCTCGCCGTGTGCGGGAAGCACCTCGGTCTCCGCGAGGGCGACGACTCCCTCACGCACATCGGCGAGTGCGGCGCGATCGTAAGAGATGACCTGCTGCGGACGCAGGAACGTGTATGCACCGAGTCCGGGCGCGTAACGCGCCTGTCCCCCGGTCGGCAGGACGTGGTTGCTGCCCGCCATGTAGTCGCCGAGGCTCACCGGGGTGTGGTCTCCGACGAACACGGCCCCTGCGCTGGTGAATGCGTCGGCCGCGGCCTCGGCGTCTTGGAGGTGCAGTTCGAGGTGTTCGGGAGCGTACGCGTTGCTGAACGCCGTGGCCATCTCACGGTCATCGACCAGGACGATCGCCGACTGCGGCCCGTCCAGAGCCGCCGCCACCCTCGTCGCGTGGCGCGTGGCGCCAGCCTGTCGCTGGACTTCGGCGGCGACGCGGTCGGCCAGCTGCGGGGAGTCGGTGACGAGCACAGCCGACGCCTGCTCGTCGTGCTCAGCCTGGCTGACGAGGTCGGCGGCGATGAGTCGCGGGTCGGCGGCGGAGTCCGCGACGACCAGGATCTCGGTGGCCCCCGCCTCGGAGTCGGTGCCGACGACGCCCGCCACAGCGCGCTTCGCGGATGCGACGTAGTTGTTGCCCGGCCCTGACAGCACGTCGACCGGATCGAGCCCGATCCCCGCGACGCCGTGCGCGAAGGATCCGATCGCCCCTGCCCCACCGATCGCGTACACCTCCGTGATGCCGAGCAGACCCGCTGCGGCGAGGATCGTGGGGTGGACGCGTCCGCCCTGGTCTTCCTGCGGCGGTGAGGCGAGTGCGATCTGCTGCACTCCCGCGACCTGCGCCGGGACGACGTTCATGATGACGCTGGACGGATAGACCGCTTTGCCTCCGGGGATGTAGACCCCTGCACGGTGAACGGGCTGCCAGCGCTGGGTGATCGTCGCGCCGGCACCGATCCGCGTGATCTGGCGCTCGGGCACCTGCGCCGCCGAGGCGATGCGCACGCGGCGGATCGCCTCCTCGAGAGCGACGCGGACGTCAGGCGCGAGGACTTCGAGGGCGTCGGCGATGTGCTCGGCGGGCACACGGATCTCGTGCCCGGAGACACGATCGAAACGTTCCGCCTGCTCGCGTAGTGCCTCTTCGCCTCGCTCTCGCACGTCGTCGACGATGCGTGCCGCGGTGTCGAGAGCCTCGGCCCGGGCCTGGGTGGCGCGCGGCACGGCCGCGAGCATGTCAGCCGGCGAGAGCTCTTGCCCCCGCAGATCGATCGTGCGCAAGATCAGCCTCTCGTGATGTCTGCGATGTCGTGCAGGTAGCCGATGCGACCGTCATCGTGTCTGATGACGTACGCACCGCCCCGGTCCTCGATGACGAGAGCCCAGGCGTTCGGACCTACCCGGAAGATGCTCTCGCCGCGCTCGTCGTGCACGTCACGCTCGGTCGGCGCGAGGATCCAGAAGGGCTGTGGGGCCGAGAAATCCTGCTGCGGGTTCGTCGCGGCGAAGTCGGTCTCGTCGTCGATGGCGGGGAACGCGGTGGTCTCGGCGGACGACACGTCGCGTGCGGTCGCTCCCAGCAGAGACTCGATGCTTCCGGTGTCGGAGACGATCTCGGGCTCCTGACCGCGTGATCGGCGCGAGTACGCGGGAGCGTACGCCTCATCAGAGGTCGTGTCCTCGGTTCCCGTGCCTCCGCCCGAGGCGTGCGAGGAGAGCGGCACCTGCTCGGCGAGATCGAGACGGGCGACCTCATCGGTCGCCTGCGCGTCGGACAGCTCGACGTCGATACCGGCCGACGGAGCAGCCACGGTCGTGTACGCCGGCTGGGCCGACTCCACCGTGTGCGGCGCGGGGGCAGGATCCTCCGTGTACGCCGGCGGGGCGGCGTCCGTCACGTAGGCGGTCGGGGCCGGGACAGCGTCCGTCGCGTTCGCCGCCGGGGCGGGGTGGGACTCGTGACCGACGTCGGCGGACGGAACGGACGCGAGGTGAGAAGCAGGTGCTGTCTCCGCGTGCGGCGCAGGGTCTGACTCGGAGGCCTCGGGTGTGTCGCTCTCCGCAGGGGCAGGCTCGGGGCGCGGGCGCGCGATGACCGGTCGGACCGGATTCGCGTTGCGGTGCGCGAGCGTGACGAGTCGGCCCTGGAAGTCCTCCTTGAGTCCGGGCACCAGCGGAGCGAACACGGTGAAGACGACGAGCGCGAGCGCCGCGAGAAGCTGGACGACACCGTTCCAGGGAAGCCCGAAGACGCCGAACTCGATCACGAATGCGACCGCGTTCCAGAGGGCTCCCAGCCAGAAGACGGCCGAGACGGAGAACGCCACGGAAGCGAACTGATCGATCCCCAGCGAACCGACGCGTCGGATACCGTCGGGCGAGAAGCGGCGGAGGATCAGCAGGAACACGGCGACCGTCGGCACGCCGATGGGCAGAATCCACTGGATGCCGGCGCCCCAGATCGATGCGTCGCCGACGTAGGGGAAGAACGAGGCGATGAAGGCGATGAGCCACACGCCGACGATGAGCAGCTCCCGCAGCGTGAACCCGAGGATGCCGTACTCCGGCGTCACCTCATCGTCATAGAGAACGCCATCGTCATCGGAGAAGTCCTCCTCGATCGCGACGTCGGATGCGGCCGCGGAACGGTCTGCATCTGAGTCGTCGTTGTTCAGGAAGGGTGATTCCGTGCTCATGGGGAGGGTCCTTTCGCCACGGTGCAGAGCCTCTGCGTCGTGCACCCGAACGCGTCCTGATACTACCCGGTGCGCCCGTGAGGACCCATCGAGCGGCGACGCTTCGCTGATGCTCAGCCCAGGCAGGTCGGCCCGAGCAGCGATTTGAGATCGCCGAACAGATCGGCTGACACCTTGACCGGCATCGGCACGTCAAAGACCTTCGCCGTGCCTCCGCGGTGCACGCGCAGCACCACCTCGGTGTCGCCGTTGTGGCGTCGCAGCACTTCGGCGAGCTCGGTCATCACCCGCTCGGTCGCCCTCTGCTCCGCCAGGACGAGCGCGAGGGGTCCCGCGGCGTCGAAGGAGCCGACATCCGGCGCGAACGCCGACTGCGCATGCAGGTTGAGTCCGTCATCGCGCTTCGACACGCGTCCGCGCACCGCGAGGATGGAGTCCTGCTGCAGGATGTGCTGGAACTCGGTGTAGGTCTTGCCCATGAACATGACCGTCACCTCGCCGTTGAAGTCCTCGACCGTGATCATGCCGTACGGGTTTCCGCTGGCCTTCGCGACACGATGCTGGACGCTCGTGACGAGACCGGCGACGGTGACCTGCTCGCCGTCCTGCATGTCCTCGGAGTTGATCAGGTTGTGGATCGAGATCGATGCGTGCTTCGCAAGCGGCACCTCGAGCCCTGCGAGGGGGTGGTCGGACACGTAGAGCCCGAGCATCTCGCGTTCGAACGCGAGTTTGTCCTTCTTGATCCACTCCGGCCGCGACGGCACCTTCGCAGGTGGCGCCTCTTCCATGTCGTCGTACAGGCTGTCGAAGTCGAAGCCGATCGCGCCCTGCGCCTCGTTCCGCTTGCGATCCACAGCCGCCTCGACGGCGTCCTCGTGGACTTCGAGCAGAGCGCGGCGGGAGTCGCCCATCGAGTCGAACGCACCGGCCTTGATCAGCGATTCGACGGTGCGCTTGTTCGAGACATGCAGCGGCACCTTCTCGAGGAAGTGGTGGAACGAGGTGAATCGCTCGTCCTTCCGTGCCGCGATGATGCCCTCGACGACGTTGCTGCCGACGTTGCGGACGGCACCCAACCCGAAGCGGATGTCGTCGCCGACGGCGGCGAAGTATTTGATCGACTCGGAGACGTCGGGCGGGAGCACCTTGATGCCCATGCGACGGCACTCGTTGAGGTACAGCGCCATCTTGTCTTTCGAGTCGCCGACGCTGGTGAGCAACGCAGCCATGTACTCGGCGGGATAGTGGGCCTTGAGATAGGCGGTCCAGTACGACACGACGCCGTAGGCCGCCGAGTGCGCCTTGTTGAAGGCGTAGTCCGAGAACGGGAGCAGGATCTCCCAGATCGCGTTGACGGCTCCGTCGGAGTACCCGTTCGCGTGCATGCCGGCCTGGAAGCCCTCGAACTGCTTGTCGAGCTCCGACTTCTTCTTCTTGCCCATCGCGCGGCGGAGGATGTCGGCCTGTCCGAGCGAGAACCCGGCCACGCGCTGGGCGATGGCCATCACCTGCTCCTGGTAGATGATCAGACCGTACGACTCGTCGAGGATGTCGGCGAGCGACTCGGTGAACTCCGGATGGATCGGCGTGATGGGCTGCTGACCGTTCTTGCGCAGCGCGTAGTTCGTGTGCGAGTTCGCCCCCATGGGCCCTGGACGGTACAGCGCGATGAGTGCCGAGATGTCACCGAAGTTGTCCGGACGCATGAGGCGCATGAGCGATCGCATCGGACCGCCGTCGAGCTGAAAGACGCCGAGCGATTCGCCTCGTCCGAGCAGGTCGTAGGCCCCGCGGTCGTCGAGTGCGAGGTGTTCGAGGTCGAGCTCCTCTCCGCGGTTGGTGCGGATGTTGTCGAGCGCGTCCGAGATGATCGTCAGGTTGCGCAGCCCCAGGAAGTCCATCTTGATAAGGCCGAGCGACTCGCACGAGGGGTAGTCGAACTGCGTGACGATCTGGCCGTCCTGCTCGCGGCGCATGATCGGGATGATGTCGATCAACGGCTCGGACGACATGATCACACCCGCCGCGTGCACGCCCCACTGGCGTTTCAGACCCTCGAGACCGAGAGCGCGGTCGAAGACCGTCTTCGCCTCCGGGTCGGTCTCGATGAGGGCGCGGAACTCGCTCGCCTCTTTGTAGCGGGGGTGCGCGGAGTCGAACATTCCGTCGAGGGGCATGTCCTTGCCCATCACGGGCGGCGGCATCGCCTTGGTCAGCCGCTCCCCCATGCTGAACGGGAACCCGAGCACGCGGCCCGCATCCTTCAGCGCCTGCTTGGACTTGATCGTGCCGTACGTGACGATCTGCGCGACGCGCTCGGATCCGTACTTCCTGGTCACGTAGTCGATGACCTCGCCACGGCGCCGGTCATCGAAGTCGACGTCGAAGTCGGGCATCGAGACGCGGTCAGGGTTCAGGAACCGCTCGAAGATGAGGCCGTGCTCGAGCGGGTCGAGATCAGTGATCTTCATGGCGTAGGCGACCATGGAACCGGCTCCGGATCCACGACCGGGCCCCACGCGGATGCCGTTGTCCTTGGCCCAGTTGATGAAGTCGGCGACGACGAGGAAGTAGCCAGGGAAGCCCATCTGCAGGATGATGCCGGTCTCGTACTCGGCCTGCTTGCGCACCTTGTCGGGGATCCCGCTCGGGTACCGGTAGTGGAGACCCGCCTCGACCTCTTTGATCAGCCAGCTGTCTTCGGTCTCTCCGTCGGGCACCGGGAAGCGCGGCATGTAGTTCGCCGCCGTGTTGAACTCGACCTCGCAGCGCTCCGCGATGAGCAGCGTGTTGTCGCAGGCCTCAGGGTGATCGCGGAAGAGCTGGCGCATCTCGGCGGCGGTCTTGATGTAGTAGCCGTCGCCGTCGAACTTGAAGCGGTTGGGGTCGTCGAGTGTCGAGCCCGACTGCACGCACAGCAGGGCCTCGTGCGCGTCGGCCTCGTGCTGATGCGTGTAGTGCGAATCGTTGGTTCCGACGAGCGGGATGCTCAGATCTTTCGCGAGCCGGATCAGATCCGTCATGACCCTGCGCTCGATGGAGAGACCGTGATCCATGATCTCGGCGAAGTAGTTCTCCTTGCCGAACAGGTCTTGGAACTCCGCGGCCGCGGCGCGGGCGGCGTCGTACTGGCCGAGGCGCAGACGTGTCTGGATCTCTCCCGAGGGGCATCCGGTGGTGGCGATCAGTCCCTTGCCGTAGGTCTGGAGCAGCTCGCGGTCCATGCGGGGCTTGAAGTAGTAGCCCTCCATGCTCGACAGGGAGCTGAGGCGGAACAGGTTGTGCATCCCCTGCGTGCTCTCGCTCCACATCGTCATGTGCGTGTAGGCACCGGAGCCCGAGACGTCGTCGCTCTTCTGATCGGGAGACCCCCACTGCACGCGCGTCTTGTCACTGCGATGCGTGCCGGGCGTGACGTACGCCTCGAGTCCGATGATCGGCTTGACCCCTGCCGCGTTCGCCGCCTTGTAGAACTCGAAGGCCGCGAACGTGTTGCCGTGGTCGGTCACCGCGATGGCCGGCATGTCGTAATCGGCCGCCGCCTGGGTCATCGCCGCGATCTTCGCCGCCCCGTCGAGCATCGAGTACTCGCTGTGCACGTGCAGGTGGACGAAGGAGTCGGATGCCATGCCTTCGAGTCTACTTTCGGCATCCGACATCGCAGGCCGGGTGGAGCGGTGCGGTCACCGCAGATCGAGGCGCATCAGCACCCGGGGAAAGCCGTCGAGGGTGGAACCGGTGTCGGCGGCCTTCTCGAACCCCGCGTTTTCGAACAGTCGCCTGGTTCCGACATACGCCATCGTCTGATTCACCTTCTCGCCGCGGTTGTCGACCGGGTACCCCTCGATCGCGGGCGCCCCACGATGCTCGGCGTACGCGACGGCTCCCTCGATCAGTGCGTGCGAGATGCCCTGCTTCCGATATCCGGGGCGGATGCGGATGCACCACAGCGACCACACTTCGAGGTCATCGATATGCGGGATCAGCCGATTGCGGGCGAAGCTCGTCGCACTGCGGGGGTGCACCGCGGCCCAGCCCACGGGTTCTTCGTCGAGATAGGCGATGACTCCGGGCGGCGGGTCCTGATGGCAGAGCTCGCGTACGCGGTCGGCGCGCTGCGCGCCCCGCAGCGCGTTGT
Source organism: Microbacterium foliorum (assembly GCF_006385575.1). Classification (NCBI taxonomy): domain Bacteria; kingdom Bacillati; phylum Actinomycetota; class Actinomycetes; order Micrococcales; family Microbacteriaceae; genus Microbacterium; species Microbacterium foliorum. The sequence goes on from NZ_CP041040.1 coordinate 2,237,274, forward strand.
TCTCCTTGCTGCCTATGCGGTAGCTCAGGCAGAAGCACACGTTCGACGTCGGCTTCTTCGGACCGACGAGGGTCGCCACGTCGTCGAACTCGGTCGCCGGTCGCACCTCGATGCTCATGCGCTCAGTCTGGCTCACGACGCCGACATCCGCCGCTGACGATTCACTCGCCGCGCAGGATCTCCAGTGCATGGTCGAAATCTGCGGGGTAGGGCGACTCGAACTGCACCCAGTCCCCCGTCGTCGGGTGCGAGAACGCAAGCCTGTGTGCGTGCAGCCACTGACGGGTCAGGCCGAGCCGCGCCGACAGCGTCGGGTCGGCGCCATAGAGAGGGTCGCCCGCACACGGGTGGCGGAGCGCCGCCATGTGCACGCGGATCTGGTGCGTGCGCCCGGTCTCGAGGTGGATCTCCAGCAGCGACGCCCCGGGAAAAGCCTCGAGCGTCTCGTAGTGGGTCACCGACGGCTTGCCGTCCGGCACCACGGCGAACTTCCAGGAGTGGTTCGGGTGCCGACCGATCGGCGCGTCGATCGTTCCCGTCAGCGGGTCGGGGTGGCCCTGAACCACCGCGTGATAGATCTTCTCGACCGTGCGCTCTTTGAACGCGTGCTTCAACCTCGTGTACGCGATCTCGCTCTTGGCCACGACCATGAGTCCGCTGGTACCGACATCCAGACGATGCACGACCCCCTGGCGCTCCGAAGCCCCGCTGGTGGACACTCGGAACCCCGCCGCGGCGAGAGCCCCGACGACGGTCGGCCCCTCCCACCCCAGTGAGGGGTGCGCAGCGACGCCGGTGGGCTTGTCGACCACGACGATGTCGTCGTCGTCGTAGACGATTCCGAGTTCGGGAACCGCGATCGGGATGATCCGCGGCTCCTCCTTCGGCTGCCATTCCACCTCGAGCCACCCTCCACCACGTAGGCGGTCGGACTTGTCGAGGGTGACTCCATCGAGGCGCACGCCTCCGGCGGAGGCGACATCGGCGGCGAAGGTGCGCGAGAAGCCCATCAACTTCGCCAGCGCCGCGTCGACGCGTGAGCCCTCCAAACCGTCAGGAACCGGGAGGGAACGGGATTCCACGCTCAGCGTCCGTCCGACGCCGAGGCCGGCGCATCGGGAGATGCTCCGTCCGGGCGGGACACCTCGGAGCGAGGATCCGCGCCGGCTTCTTCGGCCAAGGCGGCGGCCTCGGCTTCCTCGTCGGTCTCGACAGGAGCATGATCTCGCTCGCGCGTGCCGTCGAAACGAAGCCCGAGCACGACGAGCAATGCCACGGAGATCATTCCGCTGACGATGAAGATGTCGGCGACGTTGAAGATCGCGGGCATCATCCACGGCATCGAGATCATGTCGACCACGTGTCCCATGGGGAAGCCAGGGTCGCGGAAGAGCCGATCGGTGAGGTTACCGAGAACCCCGCCGAGCAGGCAGCCGAGGACAACGGCCCAGAGGCGAGAGCGGAGCCCGAAGGCCTTCCACACGATCACTCCGGCGACGACCGCGAGAGCGATGGTGAAGATCCATGTGACATCGGATCCGAGTGAGAACGCCGCACCGGGGTTGCGCACGTAATACAGCTGAAGGAACTCACCCAGCACCGGGACGGGCTCCTGCAGCGGCAGGTTCTCGGTGGTGAGGTACTTCACAAACTGATCGGCGGCCAGCACGATCGCTGCGAGAACCGCAACGATCGCGCCGGCCGCCGACCGACGAAGGGCAGGGCGTCCTGGCAAAGGGACGACCTACAGTCCGATCGCGGAGACCGGGGTCGAGTCCGTCGACGCCGACTTCTCGTCGAGGTCGCGGAGCTGGCCCTCGATGTAACCGCGCAGCTGCGAGCGGTAGTCGCGCTCGAAGTTGCGGAGCTCGGTGATGCGAGCCTCGAGCGCATTGCGCTCGCGCTCGAGACGTGCCGACTCTTCGCGCTGCTTGGCCTCGGCCTCGGTGCGGATGCGGTTGACTTCGCCTTCGGCTTCGGCGATGAGCTGAGCGCGCTTCGCCTCACCCTCGGCGACGTGCTCGTCGTGCAGGCGCTGCGCGAGCTCGATGATGCCGGCAGTCGCGGTGGCGGAACCCGACGGAGCGGGCTCAGCGGGCGCCTGGGCCGGAGCCGGAGCCTCTTCGACGACCGCAGCGGGTGCCTCTGCAGCGGCTGCGGGAGCGGCCGGCGCGTCGCCGGACTCGTACGCGGCCAGCTTGGCCTTGAGTTCGACGTTCTCTTCGAGGGCCTTGCGCCACTCGATGACGATCTCGTCGAGGAAGTCGTCGACCTCGTCCGGGTCGAAGCCGTCCTTGAAGCGGACGTGCTGGAACTGCTTGGTGACGACGTCATCCGGGGTAAGTGCCATGGTGGCTCCTTCGATGAGTTCGGTTGCCAGTTTTGGAGAATGGCGTGGTCGAGATTCGGCGCGAACCCGGGGCGCGCACCTGGGAGCCAAGCATAGTCCCCGAGCCTGTCAGTCGCGACGCCACGACACCCCAGGGTGTCGAAGTCGCACAGGTCTCAGATGAAGCTTCGGACGATGCTCATCAGGATCAGCACGATCAGGATGGTGATCGAGAACCCGAAATCCAGGGACAGCGAGCCGATTCGCAGGGGTGGGATGATCCGCCGGAAGAACCGGACCGGCGGATCGGTCACCGTGTAGACGAGTTCGGCGGCGACGAGCCCGGCGCCCTTGGGTCGCCACTCACGATTGAACAGCGGGATGTAGCTCAGAATGAGCCGCGCGAAGAGCACCAGCAGGTACAGCAGAAGAGCCAGATGTACGATGCTGGCGACGATGGAGACGACGAACCCCACGGTCTACGACTGGTCGAAGCCCGCGGACTCTGCATCCGCGTGCGCGATTCCCCCGTGGCCCGAGACCGCGATGTTCTCCGGCGACAGCAGGAAGACCTTCGACGTGACCCGCTCGATGCGGCCGTAGAGGCCGAGCGAGAGTCCGGAGGCGAAGTCGATCAGACGGCGAGCATCTGCATCGCTCATCTGCGACAGGTTGATGATGACCGGCACACCTTCGCGGAAGCTCTCCGCGATGAGCTGAGCATCGCGGTACTGCTTCGGGTGCACGGTGAGGATCTCGTTCACTGCCCCTCCTGCGGGCTGGCGCACGGCGACGGGGCGCCGTAGCGGGGTCACGGGCGCCGGAGCGGGCTCCTCGCGTTCGCGGTCGCGATCACGCTCTCGGTGGGAGCGGGCCGGGGCCGGCTCCTCCTCGTAGACCTCTTCCTCGTCAGCGAGGCCGAGATACACCATGGTCTTCTTCAGCGGGTTACCCATCGTGTCCTCCGGTTCGAACGTGTCGGGTGGTCTTTTTAGAGGTTAACCCCGGTCGGGGCGGGGTCCCGTGATTGCGGACCCGATCCGCAGGTGTGTCGCGCCCGCATTGATTGCCGCGACGAAGTCGCCGGTCATTCCTGCGGATATCCAGTCGGCGGAAGGCTCGACCTCGCGCACTCTCTCGGCGACCGTGCGCAGGCGCGCGAATGCCGAGGCGGGTTCCTCGTCGAGTGGTGCGACCGCCATCACACCGCGCAGGCGCAGCGACGGAAGGGCGAGGATGTGCTCCGCGAGCGACCGGGCATCGTCGGGCTCGACTCCGCCCCGGCCCGCATCGTCGGTGAGGTTCACCTGGACGAGGACGTCGAGGATGTCATCGTCCTCTGCGGCCCTGTGGAGCGCATCGGCCAGCCTGTCTCGGTCGACCGAGTGCACGGCATCCGCACCGCGGCGGATCGCGGACGCCTTGTTGGTCTGCGCCTGGCCGATGAAGTGCCAGCGCAGATCGAGGTCACCGAGCTCGCCGGTCTTCGACGAGAGCTCCTGCTGACGGTTCTCCCCCACGTCGCGGACGCCGAGCGAATGCAGTTCGCGGACGAGCGACGAGGGGTGGAACTTCGTCACGACGATCCGGGTGATCTCCCCCGGATCCCTGCCTGCCAGGCGCGCGGCGTCGGCGATCCGTCGATCGATCGCCGACAGCCGCGCTGCCAGACCGGACTCGGTCTGGCCCTGCGCCGGAGTCACTTCAGGAATTCGGGGATGTCGATGTCGTCATCCGCGAAGGCCGGCTCGATGCTCGTCGCCGCGACGCGCTGCTGCGCCTTCTCGGGCGCAGGCGTCTCGGCTGCGGGCTTGCTCTCCTCGTCGTTCGAGAGCGCCACCTCGGGCAGCGTGCTGGCCGCGGCCGGACGCGAGACGACCATCGGGTCGAGACGCAGCGAGGGCTCGCCGCTGTCGAAGCCGGCGGCGATCACGGTGACGCGCACCTCGTCGCCGAGCGTGTCGTCGATGACCGTACCGAAGATGATGTTCGCCTCGGGGTGCGCGGCCTCCTTGACGAGATCGGCTGCATCGTGGATCTCGAAGATCCCGAGGTTCGAGCCACCCTGGATCGAGAGCAGGACTCCGTGAGCGCCTTCGATGCTGGCCTCGAGAAGCGGCGACTCGACGGCCAGCTCGGCGGCCTTGATCGCACGATCGGCGCCGCGAGCGGATCCGATTCCCATGAGCGCGGAACCCGCGCCCTGCATGACCGACTTCACGTCGGCGAAGTCGAGGTTGATGAGACCCGGGGTCGTGATGAGGTCGGTGATGCCCTGGACACCCGCGAGGAGCACCTGGTCTGCGGTGGCGAACGCCTCGATCATCGAGATGCCGCGATCGCTGATCTCGAGGAGACGGTCGTTCGGCACCACGATGAGCGTGTCGACCTCTTCTTTGAGCTTCACCACGCCGGCTTCCGCCTGGCTCTGACGACGACGACCCTCGAACGAGAACGGCTTGGTGACGACACCGATGGTCAGCGCGCCGATCGACTTCGCGATGCGAGCGACGACTGGGGCTCCACCGGTACCGGTTCCGCCTCCCTCACCCGCCGTCACGAAGACCATGTCGGCTCCCGTGAGCGCCTGCTCGATCTCCTCGGCGTGGTCCTCGGCGGCGCGACGACCCACTTCGGGGTCGGCACCGGCGCCGAGTCCACGGGTGAGCTCACGACCCACGTCGAGCTTGACGTCGGCGTCGCTCATCAGCAGCGCCTGAGCGTCGGTGTTGACGGCGATGAACTCGACTCCGCGGAGACCGAGATCGATCATGCGGTTGACGGCGTTGACGCCGCCACCGCCGACGCCGACGACCTTGATCACGGCGAGGTAGTTCTGGTTCTGGCTCATGGCCGGCCTCCGAATAGTCGAACCTGTCTTAGGGGAGATTCCGCCGGGTTGAACCTTAAACCTCAACTAGAGGTGTAAAGTATTTCCCGGTATTGGTTTCTCTTGTTCGAAGGTAAGCGTCACGCACCCGTGCACTCGCAGCGACACGGGCGTGTCGCCCGTTTGCCGTCGAAACCTCATCCGACGACCACCGCATGCGGCGAAGTGACGTCGATCGTCGACGCCTCGGGGTTGCTCAGCAGGGTCTTCGTGAGCACTTCACTCTTCATCGGAGAGTCCTCGGAGCTGCCCCAGACGACCGTCAAGCCGCTGCTCAGTGTCAGCGTCACGTCATCGGCCGTCGTCGCACTCACTCCCGTGAGCAGGGCGCGCACCTCAGCGGGGACCGAACGCACCACGAGACCCGCGCTCTCGAAGGCCACCGAGTCGGTGCCCCCGTCGATCTCGAGCAGGGGCTGACCTGCCGGCTGGTCGGAGGTCGTGGCGAGAGCGACGCCCGCGGCGTCCACGAGGGTGTAACCGGCGTCCGAGCGGATGACGCCGACCGGCGTGCGCTCGACGATCCGCACCGTGAGGTCGTGAGGCGGCTTCGCCTCGAGCGCATAGGTCTCGATCAGCGGGAACGCCAGCAGAGCGGCTTTCACCTCGCTCGAGTCGACCAGAGCCAGCGGGGTGCCCACCTGCTCCGTCAGAGCCGCCTCCACAGCGGCGGCGTCCAGCGTCGTCGCACCCAGCACCGTGATCTTCTCGACGGCGAACAGCGGGCTGTACGCGGCCGCGGTCGTGCCGCCGATCAGGAGAACCACGGCGCCGATCGCGCTCAGCCAGACGATGCGTCGCCGACGCGAACGCTGCGTGAACCGCCTGATCTCCGCCCGCAGCGCCCTGCGCCGCGCTCTTGCCGCGCGCCAGACGTCGCGAGTGGACGTCGGCCGCACCGCGGCATCCTCAGCCGTCTCCGCAGCGACCTCGGGCTCCGGCCTCAGCGGGGCGACCCGACCGCCTGCCTGTTCGTCATGCTCGACGTCTCGCGCGCGGCCCCTGGTTCCCGGCTGCGCCCGTCGTCGGGGCGCGCCCTCCGCGGGACCCGCGGGAGGCGTGGGGAGCGGAGGCGGACGACGCATCTGCTAGACCTCGGTGGTCCGCAGCGACTCGAGCACCTGCGGGATGATCTGGTACACGTTGCCGCAGCCCAGCGTGACGACGAAGTCGCCGTCGCGGGCTACCGACGCCGTGTAATCGGCCGCCTGCTGCCAGTCGGCCACGAAGTGCACGTGCGAGGGGTCACGGAACGCGCCGCTCACCAGTTCGCCGGTGACACCGGGAACCGGGTCCTCCCGAGCACCGTAGACGTCGAGCACGACCGTGTGGTCGGCGTACGTCTCGAGCACGTCGGCGAACTCGCGGAACATGTGCTGCGTGCGCGAGTAGGTGTGCGGCTGCTGGATCGCGATGATCCTGCCCGAGCCGGCGATCGATCGCATCGCCTCGAGCGCCGCGCGCACTTCTGTCGGGTGGTGGGAGTAGTCGTCGTAGACCGTGACACCGCGCTCGACACCGTGCTGCTCGAGGCGACGGACAGTGCCGGCGAACCCCTCGACGGCGCGCGCGGACTCGGCCAGGCCGAAGCCGACTGAGAGGAGGACCGTGATGGCACCGGCCGCGTTGATCGCATTGTGCACACCGGGCACGGCGAGCTGCAGAGGCACGCTCTCGGGCCCCCGGCTCACCGTGGCCGAGACGGGTCCGTCCGTCACGATGTCGGTCACCCTGACATCCGCGCCCTCCGCCTGTCCGAAGGTGATGACGTTGGGGTGCGAGAGGCCTGCTCCCACGCGCAGCGCGCCGGGGTCGTCGCTCGAGATGACGACAGCCTCCGTGGCCGCGTCGGCGAAGCGCACGAACGCATCGTGGAACGCCTCGTCGGAACCGTAGTGGTCGAGATGATCCGGGTCGACGTTCGTGATGAGAGCGACGGCGGTGTCGTAGAGCAGGAAGGTGCCGTCGGACTCGTCGGCCTCGATCACGAAGAGTTCGCCCGACCCCGTCGCACTGGAGACGCCGAGCTGTTCGATCACGCCGCCGTTGACGAAGTTCGGGTCGGCACCGAGCGCCTGAAGCGCGGTCACGATCATGCCGGTCGACGTGGTCTTGCCGTGGGCGCCGGCGACCGAGACGAGTCGCCGCGAGCCGATCAGCCAGTGCAGCGCCTGCGAGCGGTGGATGACGTGCAGCCCGCGCTCCTTGGCGGTGACGAACTCGGGGTTCTCCGGCCAGATCGCCCCCGTGTGGACCACTGTGTCTGCGTCGCCGAGATGGGCGGCGTCATGCCCGACGTGCACGACGGCTCCGGCCGCCTCGAGTGCGCGCAGGTTGTCGCTGTCGGCGCGGTCGCTGCCGGACACGCGGATGCCCGCATCGAGGAACATCTTGGCGAGCCCGCTCATGCCGGACCCGCCGATGCCGATGAAGTGCGCGGAGGAGATCGACTCGGGGATCGGGAGGGAGAGGTCAGGTCTGATCATGTCGGGTTCAGTCTACTTTTCGGTGATGACGTTGCGGCGTCGCGGAGGCGTGTCTATGGCGATCTCAGGAGGCCCTGAGCGCGCGATCCACCAGGGCGATGAGGTTCTCCGTGCCGCTGCGGGTGCCGACCTGTCCTGCGGCCGCCTGCATGGCTGCGAGCTGCTGCGGATCCTCCATGACCGGGATCACCAGTCGGCGCACCGCATCGCCGTCGAACGTCGCGTCGTCGAGGAGACGCGCAGCGCCGGCGGCCACGGCCGAGGCCGCGTTCAGCCGCTGCTCGCCGTTGCCCACCGAATAAGGCACGTACAGCGCGGGGATTCCGAGCGCGCTGATCTCGCTCACGGTGGCGGCGCCGGATCTCGAGACGATGAGGTCGGCCAGGGCGAATGCGAGATCCATCCGGTCGACATAGCGCCGCATCGCGTAACCGGGCACCTCGGGGTCTGCGAGATCGCTGCGCTCACCCGTCACGTGCAGCAGCTGCCATCCGGCGGCCAGGACGTCGCCCCACGAGTCGGCGAGGGCCTCGTTCAGCCGCTGAGCGCCGAGCGAGCCGCCGAAGACGAGAAGTACGGGGCGCGCGGGGTCGAGCCCGAAGCTCGCGGCAGCTTCTTCGCGCAGGGCTGCGCGGTCGAGCTCGATGACCTCGCGCCGCAGCGGCATGCCCACCACCTCGCCACCTCGCAGGGGTGTCCCCGCGAAGGCGACTCCCGTGGCAGCTGCCCGACGAGCACCGAGGACGTTGGCGAGGCCGGGCTTCGCGTTGGCCTCGTGCACCACGAAGGGAACCCTCTCGCGGCCTGCGGCGACGTAGGCCGGGGCAGAGGCGTAGCCTCCGAATCCGACGACGACGTCGACGTCATGAGCGCGGATGTGATCGCGCACCTGAGCGACCGCTCGACGGAACCGAGCCGGGAACATGGCTGCCTGCTTGTCGGGCCGCCGGGGGAACGGGACCTTGTCGACGATGAGCAGCTCATAGCCCCTTTCCGGGACGAGACGGGATTCGAGTCCCTCGGCCGTTCCCAGCACCAGCACGGTCGCATCCGCGTCGCGGGCGCGCAGTGCGTCAGCGACGGCGAGCAGGGGGTTGACGTGACCGGCGGTTCCACCGCCGGCGAGAAGGTACGTGGTCACCGTGTGACCTTACCCCGCCCTGCTGAAGCGGCCCGTCCAGGCGAACGGCCCTCGGCGACGGGGATGGTGCGCGCGAACGAGAGCAGCACTCCGCAGGCGATGAGAACAGCCAGGAGCGCCGTGCCACCCTGTGACATGAAGGGCAGCGGCACACCCATGACGGGGAACAGCCCGATCACGACGCCGATGTTGAAGACGGCCTGCCCGGTGATCCAGACGGTGATGCCACCGGCTGCGACGCGGATGAACGGGTCTGCGGTCTTGCGGATGATGTGGAAGGCGCCGACCGTGAAGAGGGTGAACAGCGCCAGCACGACGATGCAGCCGATCAGTCCCAGCTCTTCGCCGACGATGGCGAAGATGAAGTCGTTGCCCGCGGCGGGCAGCCACCCGTACTTCTCCTGCGAGTTGCCGAGGCCCACTCCGAAGACACCGCCGGAGGCCATGCCCCACACACCATGGATCGACTGATAGCAGTCACCCGTGTAGGCAGACATGTCCGAGCATGTCGCGGTGATGCGCCGCATGCGGTCAGGGCTCGTGATGGCCAGGGCGATGACGGCGACCACCCCGAGCAGCACCGGGAGGATGAACAGCCGGAGCTTCACGCCCGAGAAGAAGAGACAGCCGAGCAGGATGATGACGAGCACCATCGCGGTGCCGAGGTCTTTGCCCGCGATGACCGTTCCGATCGCCAGCGCGCCGACAGGCACGACCGGGATGAAGACCTGGTGCCAGGTGCCGAGCATGGTCTGCTTGCGCATCAGAACGAAGCCGATCCACAGTGCGAGTGCGAGCTTGAGGAACTCGGACGGCTGCAGGGTGAACCCCGCGATCATGATCCAGTTGCGGTTTCCGCCGTCCTCGATGCCGAGCGGCGTGAAGACGAGAAGCTGCAGCGCGATGGCGCCGAATAGCGCGGGCCAGGCCATGCGCTTGAGGAACGCGATCGGAAGTCGTGAGATCAGGAACATCAGCGGCACGCCGAGCACGGCGAAGATCCCCTGACGCAGCGCGCCGTCCATCGGGTTCTCCCCGTTGGACACGGCGGTCGCGCTCGTCGCCGACAGCACCATCACGAGACCGAAGATGGTCAGCATCAGCGCGGCCGATGCGATCATCAGGAATTCGGTCGAGACAGGGGTGAATCGACGCCCGAGCGACACTCTGGCGGCGAGGCCCCCTGAGCGGGTGCTGCCGGTGTCAGAGCGGTGGGGGCGTTCGACCTGCGTCATCGGCGCTCCCCCGGTCTATCCAGTCCTGCACCGCTTCGGCGAAGCGGTGTCCTCGATCCGCATAGCTGGAGAACTGATCGAAGGAGGCCGCTGCGGGGGCCAGCAGAACTGTGCCCTCGTCTTCGACGATCCCCGCGGCGATCTCCACCACGCGATTCATGACCTGACCAGTCTCGCCAGCATCCACCTCGAACACCGGCACCTGCGGCGCGTGTCGCTCGAATGCCGCGACGACGGCCGCGCGCTCCACTCCGATGACCACGGCCGCACGGGCGGTCGTGCCGGCCGTCGCGACCAGATCGCCGATGTCGACGCCCTTGAGGTCGCCGCCGACGACCCAGACCGCACCGGGGTACGCGCGGAGCGACGAAGCGGCCGCATGAGGGTTGGTCGCCTTGGAGTCGTCCACCCAGGTGATGCCGCCGTGTCGGGCGATGATCTGGATGCGATGCTCGTCGAGCCGGAAGGACTGCAGCGCGGCGTGGATCGCCTCGGGCGCGACGCCCAGCGAGCGCGCGAGCGCACTCGCCGCGAGGATGTTCTGCACGATGTGCGGCGCGGCAAGGCCGGCATCCCGGAGGTCCGCGACGGTCGTGAGCTCGAGGGCGCTGCTGGTCCGGTCGTCCAGGAACGCGCGATCGACGATCAGCCCCTCCACGACACCGAGGTCGCTCGGACCGGGGATGCCGAGATCGAAGCCGATCGCGCGCGCGCCCTCGACGACCTCGGCCTCCTCGACCATGATCCTGGTCGCCTCGTCGGCCTTGTTGTAGACGCAGGCGACGCGGGTGTTGCGGTAGACGAGAGCCTTCGCGTCGCGGTACGCCCGCGCGCTCCCGTGCCACACCAGATGGTCGTCGGCGAGGTTCAGGCACACCGAGGCATGCGGATACAGCTCGCCTTCGGCTCGGGAGAGCCCGAGATACCAGAGCTGATGGCTCGACAGCTCGACGACGAGCGCATCGAAGCCCGCCGGGTCGCGCACCGCGTCGAGCACCGGCACTCCGATGTTGCCGCAGGGCGCCGCACGCAGTCCGCCTTCGACCAGAAGGGAGGCGGTGAGCTGCGTCGTGGTGGTCTTGCCATTGGTGCCGGTGATGAGCACCCAGTCGGCCGGAGTGCCATCAGGGCGCGGCACCTTGTCACGCACTCGCCAGGCGAGCTCGATGTCACCCCAGAGCGCGATGCCGGACTCCTGCGTCCAGCGGATCACGGGGTGCGAGGGAGCGAACCCCGGAGACGCGATGACGACCTCGGGCGCGAATTCCGCCAGTGTCTCGGGAACCTGATCGAGAGGCCCGAGCTCGAGCCGGGCGCCGATCACCGGCAGGAGCTTGGCATACTCCTCTTCCGCGGATTCGGACAGGACCAGCACATCCGCACCGAGTTCGGTCAGCGTGTCGGCCACCGAGAAGCCGGTCATGGAGAGTCCGAGAACCGCCACACGCAGACCCGACCAGTCGGAGCTCCAGCTCGTGAGCGTCGCGAGCCTCGCCTCAGTCGACACGTGTCAGCCACTCCACATAGAACAGGCCGACCGCCGAGATCGCGAGGAGACCCGCGATGATCCACATGCGGACCACGATCGTCACCTCGGACCACCCGCGCATCTCGAGATGGTGGTGGAAGGGGCTCATCAGGAACAGCCGCTTGCCGCGGGTGATCTTGAAGTATGCGCGCTGGAGGATCACCGACCCGGAGGCGAGGACGAAGACGCCGGCGATCACGAGAAGCAGCAGCTCTGTGCGGGTGAGGATCGCCATGGCGGTGATGACGCCTCCGATCGCCATGGATCCGACATCACCCATGAAGACCTTCGCCTTGGGCGCGTTCCACCAGAGGAAGCCGATCAGGCTCGCGGCGAACGACGCGGCGATGATAGCCAGGCTGAACGGATCGCGCACTTCGTAGCATCCGCCCAGAGCCGCCGTCTCGACGCCCTCTCCGACGCACGACTGCTTGAACTGCCAGAACGCGATCAGGCTGTAGGCACCGACGACGATGACTCCGGCGCCCGCGGCGAGACCGTCGAGGCCGTCTGTGAGGTTGACGCTGTTCGACGTCGCGACGCCGATGACCGAGATCCAGAGCAGATACAGCGCCCACCCGAGGATCGCTGTGAAGGCGAAGAGGTTCAGCCAGGGGATGTCGCGGAACAGCGAGATCGACCCGGATGCCGGAGTCTGATCGAACGCGTTCGGGAAGTTCAGGGCGACGATGCCGAACGGGATGATCACGACGAGCTGGCCGATGATCTTGCGCCAGCCCGAGAGCCCGAGGCTGCGCTGGCTCCGCACCTTCATGTAGTCGTCGATGAAGCCGACGGCTCCGAAGCCCACCATCAGCCAGATGACGAGAAGCGCGGACAGCGCGGGGGTGCCGCCACCGACGTACGTGCCGGTGAAGTAGCCGACCATCGTGCCGACGATGAAGATCACGCCACCCATGGTGGGTGTGCCGCGCTTCGCCTCGTGGTTCGGGTTCTCGATCGCCTCGGGCGTGCGGATGACCTGCCCCCAGCCCCACTTGCGGAAGAGCCGGAGGAAGACGGGAGTCAGGAAGAGAGTGAAGGCGAGCGAGATGGCAGCCGCCATGATGAGAGATCTCACGAGAACAATTCTCCCAGACGATCGCCGAGGTGCCGGAGGCCCACGGAATTGGAGGACTTCACGAGCACGCGGTCGCCGTCGCGGAGTTCGGTGCGCAGGTAGTCGAACGCCGCGTCCTGGTCGGGGAAGAAGATGGCCTCGCTGTCCCAGGACCCTTCGCCGATGGCCGAGATGTAGAGCCTGCGGGCCTCGGGGCCCACGACGACGATCCGCTGGATGTTCAGCCGCACGGCCAGCAGTCCGATGCGGTCATGCTCCTCGCCGGCGGTCTCACCGAGCTCGCTCATGGCGCCGAGCACCGCGACCGTCCGCTCATCCGGGCCGGTGATCTGGGCGAGAGTGCGCAGCGCCGCCGCCATGGAGTCGGGGCTGGCGTTGTAGGCGTCGTTGATGATGCGCACTCGGTCGCTGCCCATCGGCTGCATGCGCCAGCGCTCCGCGATCTCGACCGTCTCGAGACGCGCGATGGCGTCGGCCGCTGACACTCCGAGCACCCCCGCGGCGGTGATGGCCGCCAGCGCATTGCCGATGTGGTGCGCGCCGAGCACCTGCAGGCGCAGGGGCAGGCTCTCCCCCGCCGCTTCGATGATGCACGAGGTGCCGGATGCGGTGACCTCGAGGTCGTGGGCCTGCACGTCTGCGGTGGCACTCTGGCCGAAGCTGACGACCTGCATGCCCCGCGACTCGGCGAGCTCGCCCATCGCGGCCACGCGGGCGTCGTCGATGTTGAGCACAGCTGTGCCTGAGGGGCGTGCAGCGGCCACGAGCTCGGACTTGGCCTTGGCTGTCGCCTCGATGCCGCCGAATCCGCCGGCATGCGCCATTCCGACCATCAGCACCACCGCGACGTCCGGCTCCACGAGTCCGGCGAGACGGGCGATGCTCCCCGGCGCATCCGCGCCGAACTCACTGACGAGGAAGCGCGTGCCGTCCGTGACGCGCAGCATGGTGACCGGTGCGCCCACCTCGTTGTTGTACGAGTTGATCGGCGCGACGGTCTCACCCTCGTCGGCGAGGATGCGGGCGAGGAAGTTCTTCGTCGTCGTCTTGCCGTTCGATCCGGTGATCCCGACGATCTTCAGATCTCCCGCCGCGCGCACGCGCGCGACCACCTCGCGCGCGAGGTCGGCGAGAGCGACGACGACGTCGGGCACGACGATCTGCGCGATCTCCTCATCGACCTCGTGCTCGACGATCGCGAGAGCGGCACCGGCGGCCAGCGCCGACCCGACGAACCGATGTCCGTCGGTCTCGGCTCCTGGCTTCGCGACGAAGACGGATCCGGGCGCCATGTTGCGCGAGTCGGTGTCGACCACACCGTCGATGACGGTGTCGGCGGTCGAAGAACCGGCGAGGCGGAGATCACCCCCGACGACGGCGGCGATCTCAGCAAGCGACAGGGCGATCATGACGTCTCCAGGCGCGGCAGGGCGCCGTCTATTCGAACTTGGGAAGCAGTGCGTCCATCGGGCTGGAGGACGGCATCACGCGGTAGGTCTTCATGGTCTGGGTCATCGCCTTCTGGAAGGCAGAAGCGGTAGCAGCAGACGATGTAACTCTAGTCGGCTCATCGAGAGTCACCACCACGACGTACTGCGGATCGTCGACCGGCGCGAAGCCCACCATGCTGGTGTAGTACACGCCCGACTTGTATCCGCCCTTGCCGTCAGGGATCTGCGCAGTACCCGTCTTGCTCGTCACACGGTAGCCGGGCACCTGGATGCGGTCGGCGTTGCCTCCCTGAACGGCGACGTTCTCGAGCATGCGCGTCAGGTCGGCTGCGGTCTCGGGCTTGACGATCTGCTCTGACTCGGGCGCCTCGGGTGTGACCACCGTGCCGTCGGGCGCCGTGCACGACTCGACCAGCGAGAGGCCGATCTTCTCGCCGCCGTTCGCGATCGCCTGATACGCGCCGGCGAGCTGGGGAGCGGTGACCGTGAAGTACTGACCGAACGTGGTCGTGTAGAGCGACTGGTTGTCCCAGTCGCTCGTGGGGTGGATCTCCCCGGACGTCTCGTTGGGGAACCCGATCGTCGTGTCGCCCACGCCGAAGCGCTCGAGGTAGTCGTGCCGGATGTCGGGGCTCACCATGGTGCCGAACTTCGACAGTGCGACGTTCGAGGAGTCGATCAGCGCGCCGGCGAGGGTGTACTGGAACGTGGGGTGGACGAACGCGTCGTTGATCACGGCACCGTTGTCGAACTTCTCATGCGAGGACGCCGACACGGTCGGACTCGTCATGGTCACGCCGGCGTTCTCCATGACGGCCGCAGCGGTCACCGCTTTGAAGGTCGACCCCGGCTCGAACGGGTAGGTGAAGAGCTTGCTGGTCCAGGTCTCCGGCGACGATGCGTCGAGATCGTTGGGGTCCATGGTCGGCCATTCGGCGGCTGCACGGATCTTTCCGGTGCCGACCTCGACCACGGTGACAGTGCCGCCCTTGGCGCCCTGGGCCTGCGCCTCCTCGGCGATCATCTGCTGCATGTACCACTGCAGATCACTGTTGACCGTCAGCTGCACGGTGCCGCCGTCGACGGCATCCACCCTGCTCTCGCTGCCGGGGATGACGACGTTGTTCTTGCCCGTGCGATACGACTCTTCGCCGTCGGTCGGAGCGAGGCACTTCTCGTCCATCTTCTCGACCCCGGTCTGCGCGGCGCCCGTTCCGTCGAGGTATCCCAGCAGGTTTCCCGCCACAGCGCCGTTCGGGTAGACCCGAACCTCGCGCGGCTTCATCTCGAGGTACGACGACACCTTGAGTTCGCGGAGTTCGATGTACTTCTCGGTGCTGAGGCCCTTGACCAGCGGGAGGTACTGCGAATCAGGGTTCTCCGCGAGCTCCGCTGCGACCTCGGCCCGCAGCTCGTCTGCATCGATGCCCATGATCTCGGCCATGCGGGTCGATGCCTCGGCCCACGGCAGTTTCGGCGGATTCTTCTCGTCCTCCTCCAGCAGCCGGATGACCTGGGGGCTGAGCTGCGCGTCGTAGACCAGGACGCTCTCGGCGAGCACCGATCCCTCGCTGTCGACCACTGAACCGCGCTCGCCCGGAATGGAGGTGCGGTGCGCGATGAACTCGAGCGACTGGGCAACATGCTCATCCGCCTTCACAACCTGGATGTCGACGAGACGCACGACGAATGCCGCCAGGACCGCCAGGATCACCGCGAGCGCGACGACCGTGCGGCGCCGCGGCGTCCGTGTTGCTCGTGTCGTCATGGACTCTCTCCGTCAGGTCTCGGTGGTGGGCGGATTCGGCTAGCGGGTGCTGGGGCTCGGGAGCCCGTCGGTGATCGCGGGCGGGAGCTCCTGCGCGGACTGGCCCGCGGTCCCTTCGGGCACGGCGTCGTCTGCCGTCGAGGGGTTCACCGGCACATCGTTAAGCAGGGAGTTGCTCACCGCGCCCGCGCCGTTCGGATCGATCGTCGACGAGCCGGTCGCACCGGTTCCCTGACCGAAGACTGCTCCGTCGCTCAGCCGAAGATAGGACGGAGCCCCTGCCACGACCATGCCGAGGGAGGCGGCGCTGGCAGCGAGGGACTGAGGCGAGCTCGTTCCCGTGAGATCCTCCTGCAGCGCGTTGGCGTGCAGGTCGAGCTCGTGCTGCTGCGCAGAGAGACCTGCCAGCACGAACGAGTCCTGCGTGATCGCCAGCGAGAGTCCGATCTGCACGGCTCCGATGATCATCGCCCCGGCGAGTGCCGCGATCGCGTAGGCGAGCTTCGGCTTGCGGCGGACCGGGATGCCGGTCACCGGCTCGAGACGTCGCCGAGGAGCGCGCTCAGGCGCGTCGGGAAGCGCCCTGGACTTCGGAGCTGCGACGTTCAGGCTCATGAGTTCTCCCGCACTTTCTCTGCGGCACGCAGTCTGACCGGAATGGCTCGGGGGTTGCGAGCCCGCTCGTCGTCGTCGGCGAGCTCGGCTCCCTTGGTGATGATGCGGAATCGAGGTGCGTGTTCCGGCAGTTCGACGGGCAGGCCCCGCGGCGCGGTGGAGGCGGCGCCGGCAGCGAAGGCCTGCTTCACGAGTCGATCCTCGAGAGACTGGTAGGACATGACCACGATGCGCCCGCCGACCGCGAGCGCGTCCATCGCGGACGGGATCGCATCAGCCAGCACGTTGAGTTCGGCGTTCACTTCGATGCGCAGCGCCTGGAAGACGCGCTTGGCCGGGTGACCGGAACGCTGAGCCGCTGCAGGCGTGGCCGCTTGGAGGATCTCCACGAGCTCACCGGATCGGGTGATCGGCTTCTTCTCGCGCGCGGCGATGATGAACCGCGCGTAGCGACCCGCGAGCTTCTCCTCGCCGTAGCGCTCGAAGATGCGACGCAGGTTGCCCTCGTTGTAGGTCGCGATGACCTCGGCGGCCGTGACGCCCTTCGTCTGATCCATCCGCATGTCGAGCGGGGCGTCTTTGGAGTACGCGAAGCCGCGCTCTGCCTCGTCGAGCTGCAGAGACGAGACGCCGAGGTCGAAGAGGATGCCGGCCGCGCCCTGGGCGTGCAGCCCGATCTCGTCGTAGACGGTGTGCACGAGTGTGATCCGGTCCTTGAAGCGAGCGAGCCGCTCCCCCGCGATGCGCAGGGCGTCGGTGTCGCGATCGAGTCCGACGAGACGGATGTTCGGGAACCGCTCGAGCAGTGCCTCGGAGTGACCGCCCATGCCGAGAGTGGCATCGACGAGCACCGCTCCGTCGGCTTGCAGGGCGGGAGCGAGGAGCTCGACGCAGCGGTCGAGCAGAACTGGGGTGTGGATGTCGCGGAGGTTCATGATCTTTCTCGGGTGACCTCTGTATCTCGGTGACCAGGGCCCTGATCCCCCTCCGCTTCACGACCCGGCACCGGGGAAGTGTGTCGGGGCAGGAGCGGCGGGGCATCACAGCCGTGGTCAGAAGAGTCCCGGAATCACCTCCTGCTCGAGTTCGGAGTAGGTCTCCTCGCCGGCTGCGAGGTAGCTGTTCCAGCTCTCGGCATCCCAGATCTCGGCGTGGGCGCCGACTCCGGTGACGATGAGTTCCTTCTGCAGGCCCGCGTACTGACGAAGGTGCACGGGGATGGTGATGCGGTTCTGGCTGTCTGGCATCTCCGCACTCGCACCGGAGAGGAACAGTCGCATGAAGTCACGCGCCTGCTTGTTCGCGAGCGGCGCCTGACGGATCCGTTCGTGCATCGTCTCGAATTCGGCCGTGCTGAAGACGTAGAGGCAGCGTTCCTGCCCTCTGGTGACGACGATGCCGCCACCGAGGTCTTCGCGGAACTTCGCGGGAAGGATGACCCGCCCCTTGTCGTCCAACTTCGGAGAATGCGTTCCCAGCAACATCAGCCATCACCCCCTCTCCGTCCGGCCAACTCGAGGTGCGCCCCACTTTACTCCACTTTCCTCCACAAACCTACGGTCAATCCGCAGCTCAGCGCGGTGAACGTTTCAGAGCGCGCCGAAAAACCGCGTGATCTAGCGGCTTGACGCGGGTGGAGGGAGGTGGAGGGCCAGTGGAGGGCGAGTGGAGGGCCAGTGGCGCGTCAGCAGACCGGCATCAGCGCGCAGCCATGCGGCTATTCAGGGTCCGAACACGACGAAGGCCCGGATGCTCAGAGCATCCGGGCCTTCGAGGAAGAGGTGGGGTCAGTTGCCGTCTTGGCGGCGGTCCCATCGATCGTTCATGCGATCCATGAAGGATGCGGAACTCCGCTGCTTGGGTGCGCGCTCGCGAGGAACGGCAGAGAGCGGCTTGCGGACGGGAGTCACGGCGATCATGACACCCCCGAGCATGGCGACGAATCCGATGACGCCGACCACGACGCCCCAGACGTCTCCGAGCACGACTCCGACGATCAGCCCGCCCACCCCTGCGAGGAGCAGGAGCGCTCCGTAGACGAGGTTGCGGTAGCTGAGAGCTCGATCGCCTGACGGCGCACTGACGACATCGGCGTCGTTGTGGAGGAGATGGCGTTCCATCTCATCGAGCAGACGCTGCTCCTGTTCGGAGAGTGGCATTTCGTCCCCCTCGGGTATTCGTTCGTCCATTCTACTCGCGGTATGCCGCTGCGGGCTAGCAGCAAGGGCCTCTGTTGGCTTTACGTATGCTGGGAGTCGTGCCGACCCCCTCCTTCGTCTCCGACGCCGTCGCCGCACGCCTGCGGCTGTTCCTCGACCGGATGCGAGGCGAGTCGATCGACTACGGCGCCGACGCCGCGGGCCTGATCGATTCGGCAGCCGACACGCTCGTGGGCGGTAAGCGACTGCGTGCCCGTTTCTGCCATGCGGGCTGGCAGGCCGTCGCACGCTTCCGTGATCGCGACGCAGAGGAGTCCGCGGCCCTCTGGGATGTCTGCGCCGCGCTGGAGATCTTCCAGTCCGCCGCGCTGGTGCACGACGACCTGATCGACAACTCCGACACCCGACGCGGCCGGCCGGCCGCTCACCGCGCGCTGGAGAGCGCCCATGTCGGGGCCGGTTGGCGCGGCGACCCGGCGGCGTTCGGCCGCTCGTCGGCGATCCTCCTCGGCGATCTACTGGTGGCCTGGAGCGACGACCTGCTCGAGGACGCGATCGAACCGCTCCCGCATGCATCGGCGGTCCGCCGCGAGTACGGCCGCATGCGCCGCGACGTCACCGTGGGCCAGTTCCTCGACATCGCCGAGGAATCCGCATGGAGCGTCCATGCCACCGACTCGCACGTCGAGCGTGCCCTTCGGGTCGTCTCGTTCAAGTCTGCGCGGTACAGCATCGAGCAGCCACTGGTGCTCGGCGCGGCGATCGCAGATGCCGATGCCGACCAGCTCCTGGCCCTCCGCAGGTTCGGCCATCCGGTCGGGATGGCATTTCAGCTCCGCGATGACCTGCTCGGGGTCTACGGCGATGCCGCCGTCACGGGAAAGCCTGCAGGCGACGACCTGCGCGAGGGCAAGCGCACGGTGCTCGTCGCCCTCACGAGACAGACGCTCGACACGTCCGCCCGCACTCTGTTCGATGAGATGCTGGGCGACCCCGACCTCACGGGCGAGCAGGTCGCGTTCCTGCAGGCGACCATCACGGCCTCCGGCGCTCTCGAGCGCGTGGAAAGCATGATCGACGAGTACGCACGGGAAGCCGACCGAGCGCTCTCCGGAGCGCGACTCGACAACGCGGCTGTCGGCGATCTGCGTGATCTCGCGCGCGCGGCGACGGTGCGATCGGCCTGAGACCGACGGTTCGAGCGGCAGCGACCGCCCGGTTCAGGCGAGGGTTCGGGCGACCCTGCGCACAGCGCTCTTGTGGCCGGCGAGAAGCGCGTCGATCGGCGAGCGGCCCAGCTCTTCGTCAGAGGTGAGCAGCCAGTCGATGACCTCGTCATCGGTGAAGCCCGCGTCCTGCAGGACGATGATGGTGCCGCGCAGCGAGGACAGCGGGTGGTCGTCGACGATGAACACCGACGGAACCGCGAATACGCCCGAGCGACGCGACCCGATCAGGTAGTGCTCGTCGATCAGCCGACGCACGCGGCCCAACGTCTCATCGAGCACGTCGACGAGATCGGGCATGGTCAGCCACTCGGTGGCGGTGACGCCGGGGGCGCTCACGGCGTCCTCGGACGCGACCTCGGACTGCGGGGTTTCGGAGGGATTGCTTTCAGACGACACAGACACGTTGCAACTATCTCACCTCTGGGAGCCGACCGCATTTCCGTCCGGTCGCGGCCCGGGAGATCACACCCGTATCACCAGCATCATCAGTCACTTCTGTTGACTTCCGTTTACATACGTGTCAGCGTGGGCGGACGTCGAACAAGGGAGACCACCTTGACAACGCATGCTGTCGCGCGACGAACGCGCTATATCCAGCTCGGGGTACCCGCCGCCGTGCTGGGCACACTGTCGGCTGCGATCGCCGCCACCCCCGCTGCCGCGGAGGCCGTCTCATCGCCGATCGAGCGGCTCCAGTCGACCCCGACGCGCCTCGCCCCCGCCGAAGCGCCTCCCGCCTCCTACACCGTGCAGCCGGGTGACACGATCTCATCGATCGCGAACCGCTTCGCGCTCCGGACGGTCGACGTGCTCACCTGGAACGGGCTCAGCTGGCGTTCGGTGATCTACCCGGGTCAGACCCTCTCGCTGACGGCGGGCACCGCCCCCACGGCTCCCGCGGCACCGGCCCCGACGGGCTCGGCCGCCACTCACACGGTCGCCGCGGGCGACACCGTGTTCAGCATCGCGCAGCGGCATGGCACGAGCGTCGATGCCGTGCTCGCCGCGAACGGCCTCACCCGGGCATCCGTCATCTACCCCGGTCAGCAGCTCGCACTCACCGGATCTTCCGCTCCCCCACCCGCGGCGGCGGCCCCTGCGACCCCACCCGCTCCAGTGGCGGCCGGCGGCCAGACCCACGCTGTGGCCGCAGGCGACACCCTGTTCGCGATCGCGAAGAAGTACGGCACGACCGTCGCGCAGCTCTACGCGCTCAACGGACTGGCTTCGGGCGCGATCATCTACGCCGGTCAGAATCTGGTCGTCGCCGCAGCGCCGGTCACTGCTCCGGCGCCCGCTGCGGTCACCACCGCACCACCGGCTCAGCTGTTCGCGAACCTCGACGCCGAACAGGCCGGCAACGCCTCGATCATCATCCGCGTGGGCCGCGATCTCGGCGTGCCCGACCGCGCGATCGCGATCGCCCTCGCCACCGCGATGGTCGAATCCAGCATGCGCAATCTGTCGTGGGGCGACCGTGACTCGCTCGGGCTCTTCCAGCAGCGTCCGAGCATGGGCTGGGGAACCCCCGAGCAGGCCGTCGACCCCGACCGCAGCACCCGAGTCTTCTACGGCGGCTCCGCAGACCCGAATGGAGCAGCCTCTCGCGGACTTCTCGACATCCCCGGCTGGGAGAGCCTGCGATTCACGGATGCCGCGCAGGCAGTGCAGATCTCGGCGTACCCCGAGCGATACGGCCAGTGGGAGACCCAGGCCCATCAGTGGCTCAGCCAACACGGTTGATCGCCTTTCGGGCAAACCCGCAGGTGCAAGGGGCGAGCCGCTCCCCGGGCTTTCAGGCAGTTCTCCATAGAATCTTGACGTGACGACCAATCAGCAGGCCGACCCCCTCATCGGGCGGCTTGTCGACGGTCGATACCGCGTGCGGGCCCGGATCGCCCGCGGAGGCATGGCTACGGTGTACGTCGCGACGGATCTTCGACTCGAGCGGCGCATCGCTCTGAAGGTCATGCACGCTCACCTCAGTGACGATTCCGCCTTCCAGAGCAAGTTCATCCAAGAGGCTCGCGCGGCGGCGCGACTGGCCGACCCGCACGTCGTGAACGTGTTCGATCAGGGCCAGGACGGCGAGCTCGCCTACCTGGTGATGGAGTATCTCCCCGGCATCACGCTGCGCGAACTCCTTCGCGAGCAGAAGCGTCTCACGGTCCCGCAGACGATCACGATCATGGATGCCGTGCTCGCCGGGCTGTCGGCAGCGCACCGCGCCGGAATCGTGCACCGTGACGTGAAGCCCGAAAACGTGCTGCTGGCCGAAGACGGTCGCATCAAGATCGGCGATTTCGGTCTCGCCCGGGCGACGACCGCGAACACGGCCACAGGCCAGCAGCTGCTCGGCACCATCGCCTACCTCGCACCCGAGCTCGTCACACGAGGAACGGCCGATGCCAGGAGCGACATCTACGCACTCGGCATCATGCTCTACGAGATGCTCGTCGGCGAACAGCCCTATAAAGGCGAGCAGCCGATGCAGATCGCCTTCCAGCACGCCACCGAGTCGGTGCCGCGTCCGAGCGTCCGCAACCCCGGCGTGCCGGAGCAGCTCGATGAGCTCGTGCTCTGGGCCACGGAGAAGTCACCGGACGAGCGCCCCGACGACGCCGGTCAGATGCTGGAGCGTCTGCGTGAGATCGAGCGCGGTCTGGGCATCGCCCCCGCCGTCGCGGCCGCCACAGCCTCGCAACGCTCTCAGGCCGACTCCGCTGACCTCACCAAGGTCATGCCGAGCACGATGGTCATCGCCGACCCCACCGCCCCGGTGCAGGCCGCGGTCGACAACGCCACGCTCCTGCGGCGTCGTTCATCGCGACGCCGCGCACGTGGTGCATTCCTGCTGACGCTGGTGCTTCTCCTCGCCACGGTGGCCGGCGGTGTCGGGTGGTGGTTCGGATCCGGCCCGGGCTCCCTCGTCGCCGTGCCCGGAGTCGTCGGACTGTCGTACGACGATGCCGCCTCGGCATTGACCGCCGAGGGGTTCGTCCCTGTGCGCGGTGAGGAGAGCTCCATCGACGTCCCCAGCGGGGAGACGATCCGGACGGATCCCGATGAGGGCGAACGACTCGACAAGGGCACCGAGGTCACGGTCTTCGTCTCCTCGGGCCCCGCATCGCACACGGCGGAGACCCTCAACGGCAAGACCGAGCAGGAGGCCCGCGACTACCTCGCGGACATCAAGGTCAACGTCACCGAGACTCCCCTGCTTCTCTTCTCCGATGCCGAGGCCGGGCGAGTGATCAATGCCTTCGTGACACCCCGCGCCGGCGGCGAGGTGTATGCATGCGCCGAGGGCTGCGAGCTCTTCGAGGACGACACCGTCGAACTCTACGTCTCGGCCGGCGCGTTCCCCGATGTCGCGGGGATGAGCGTGGACCAGGCGACGAACACGCTCCGCGACAAAGGCGTCGAGGTCAACTCCGATTCGCAGTTCGTCTTCAGCGATTCCGTCGCGAAGGACATCGTCATCGGAGTCACCGACCGCGCCGAGGAGGGCAACCGACGCCCCGGCGACACTGTCCAGCTGATCGTCTCGAAGGGGCCCGAGCTGTTCCCGGTGCCTGAGGTCGAGGGACTCAGCCGGGACGAGGCGGCCCAGACGATCCGCGATGCAGGTTTCGAACCGACCTGGAACGGCATCTGGAATGCGTTCCCGAACGATTTCACCGAGGTCACCGGCTCAGACCCTGGGGCAGGCTCTCAGCGCGCGAAGGGCACGGAGATCACGCTTCAGATTCGAAGCAGCGCGTTCTAGGGCGAAGCCGTCCAGGACCGCTGGTCCACTCGCCGTGCGCCTACGGCTGCGGCATGCAGAATGACGGCCCTCCCCGCACGCGGGAAGGGCCGTCATTCTCGGAGGTTCGGTGGTCAGCGCTTCTCGAGCTCTTCCGCGACGAGGAAGGCCAGTTCGAGCGACTGCATGTGGTTGAGGCGAGGGTCACAGAGGCTCTCGTAGCGGGTGGCCAGGGCGGCCTCGTCGATGTGCTCGGATCCTCCGAGGCACTCGGTGACGTCGTCGCCGGTGAGCTCGACGTGGATGCCGCCGGGGAAGGTTCCCACAGCGCGGTGCGCCTCGAAGAAGCCACGCACCTCGTCGACGACGTCATCGAAACGACGCGTCTTGTACCCGGTGGGCGTCGTGATCCCGTTGCCGTGCATCGGGTCGGTGACCCACAGCGGCTGCGCGCCCGAATCACGTACGGCCTCGAGCAGCGGCGGCAGGGCATCGCGGATCTTGCCCGCACCCATGCGCGTGATGAACGTCAGACGCCCGGGCTCGCGGTTCGGGTCGAGCTTGTCGATCAGCGCGAGAGCGGTCTCGGGCGTCGTGGTCGGACCGAGCTTGACGCCGATCGGGTTGCGGATCTTCGAGAAGTAGTCGACGTGCGCGCCGTCGAGCTCGCGCGTGCGCTCACCGATCCACAGGAAGTGCGCCGAGGTGTTGAACGGCGTGTCCGTACGGGAGTCGATGCGGGTCATCGGGCGCTCGTAGTCCATGAGCAGGCCCTCGTGGCCCGTGAAGAACTCGACGCGAGTGAGTTCGTCGAAGTCGGCGCCGGCCGCCTCCATGAACTTGATGGCCCGGTCGATCTCGGCTGCCATGCGCTCGTAGCGCTGGTTGGCCGGGTTCTGCGCGAAGCCCTTGTTCCACGAGTGCACCTCGCGCAGGTCGGCGAAGCCACCCTGTGTGAATGCACGGATCAGGTTGAGCGTCGATGCAGCGGTGTGGTACCCCTGCAGCAGGCGACCCGGATCGGCTCGGCGGGAGGCCTCGGTGAAGTCGTAGCCGTTCACGATGTCGCCGCGGTACGCGGGGAGCGTCACATCGCCACGGGTCTCGGTGTCGCTGGAACGCGGCTTGGCGAACTGACCCGCCATGCGCCCCATCTTGACGACCGGCATCGACGCCCCATACGTCAGCACGACCGCCATCTGCAGAACGGTCTTGATGCGGTTGCGGATCTGATCGGCGGTCGCGCCGGCGAAGGTCTCTGCGCAGTCGCCGCCCTGAAGCAGGAACGCCTTGCCCGACGCCGCGCGCGCGAGGCGATCGCGGAGGTTGTCGACCTCGCCGGCGAACACCAGGGGCGGAAGCGTCGAGATCTGCGCGGAGACCTCGGAGACGCGCTCGGCGTCGAGCCACTGAGGCTGCTGCTTGATCGGGAGCGAGCGCCACGCGTCAAGCGCGTCGATGTCGTGCTGGAGCATGATATCCAGCCTAGTGCGCGCGGCGAAGTCGAGATGCCTCAGGAGCGCTGTGTGACGCGGGCTGGGAGCCTGTCCTTCACGCTCGATGCATACACGTCGTCGTACTGCTGCTCGCCCAGCCTCTGGAGGGCGACCATGATCTCGTCTGTGACGGACCGCAGGATGTAGCGGTCGTTCTCCATGCCCGCGTATCGGGAGAAGTCCAGCGGCTCGCCGATGACGATCCCGACCCTCACCACGCGAGGCAGACGCTGCCCGATCGGCATCGCCGTGTCGGTGTCGACCATGATCACGGGAACCACGGGGACCTTCGCCTCCATGGCCATGCGCGCGATGCCTGTGCGACCTCGATACAGCCTCCCGTCGGGGCTTCGCGTGCCCTCGGGGTAGATGCCGAGCAGGTCTCCGCGTCCGAGCACCTGCAGGCCGGTGTTCAGAGATGCCTCCGAGGCTTTGCCGCCCGAGCGATCGATCGGGATCTGCCCCGTCGCCTTCATGAAGAACTTCGTCGCCCAGCCCTTGAGTCCGCGTCCGGTGAAGTAGTCGCTCTTGGCGAGGAACGACATCGGGCGGTCGATCATCAGCGGGAGGAAGATCGAGTCGGCGAACGACAGGTGATTGCTGGCGAGGATCGCGGCACCGTTTGCGGGGATGTTCGCACGCCCGACCACCCAAGGTCGGAATATCGCTTTGACCACGGGACCGATCGCCACGTACTTCATCAGCCAGTAGAACATCGAGGTGAAGTCTAGCGCCGCAATCGGCATCCGCCAGCGCGTCGCACGAACGACACGTGATTGGCGACCGAGTCCCACCTCATGTGCGACTGAGTCCCATGCTCTAGACTCGTGTGCAACCCAGTGCCCGACCGGTACCGAAGGAGCTGCCGTGGTCCAGTTTGAAGTCCCTGCCGTCATCCCCGCCGACCCAGAAGCGAACGTCTCAGACCTGCTGGCACAGCGCGTCAAGGCGACGCCGGATCGTCCTCTGTTCTCGGTGCCCGAAGGCGAGGGTTGGCGCGACATCACCGCTGCCGACTTCGAGACCGCCGTCATCGCACTGGCCAAGGGCTTCGTCGCCGCCGGCATCCAGCCGGGCGAGAAGGTGGGTTTCCTCGCCCGCACCACGTACGACTGGACGCTCGTCGACTTCGCCCTGTTCTACGCGGGCGCCGTGATGGTGCCGATCTACGAGACCAGCTCGCCGTCGCAGATCCAGTGGATCCTCGAGGACTCGGGAGCCATCGCTCTCGTCGTCGAGTCCCCCGACCACTTCGCGCGTCTCGACGAGGTTCGCGGAGACCTCCCCCTGCTCCGCGAGGTCTGGCAGCTGCACCTCGGCGCGATCGACTCGTTGACCGCTCAGGGCGCATCGGTGCCGGATGCCGAGATCGAGCGCCTGCGCAGCATCGCCGTGGGCTCCGACATCGCGACGCTCATCTACACCTCCGGCTCGACGGGTCGCCCGAAGGGCTGCGTTCTCACGCACAGCAACTTCGTCGAGCTCTGCCGCAACTCCGCCAAGGCGCTGGACGCGGTCGTTCAGACGCCCGGCGCATCGACGCTGCTGTTCATCACCACCGCGCATGTGTTCGCCCGGTTCATCTCGATCCTGAACATCCACGCGGGTGTCCGCACCGGGCACCAGCCCGACACGCGACAGCTGCTCCCGGCGCTCGGCTCGTTCAAGCCGACGTTCCTGCTCGCGGTGCCGCGGGTGTTCGAGAAGGTCTACAACTCGGCGGAGCAGAAGGCCGAAGCAGGCGGCAAGGGCAAGATCTTCCGAGCGGCCGCCGACGTCGCGATCCAGCACTCGAAGCTCCTCGAAGAGGGCAAGAGCATCCCGTTCGGGACCAAGCTGAAGTTCGCGCTGTTCAACAAGCTCGTGTACAGCAAGCTGCGCGAAGCGATGGGCGGCAACGTCGTCTACGCCGTGTCGGGTTCGGCTCCCCTCGGTGCGCGACTCGGCCACTTCTTCCACAGTCTCGGCGTGGTGATCCTCGAGGGCTACGGCCTGACCGAGACGACCGCTCCCGCGACAGTGAACCTCGCAGACAAGTCGAAGATCGGCACCGTCGGCCCGGCACTCCCCGGTGTGGGCGTACGGCTCGCTGACGACGGCGAGATCGAGGTGCGAGGCATCAACGTGTTCAAGGAGTACTGGAACAACCCCGAGGCCACCGCCGACGCGTTCAGCGAGGGAGGCTGGTTCCGCACCGGCGACATCGGCAGCTTCGACTCCGAGGGCTTCCTCACGATCACCGGTCGCAAGAAGGAGATCATCGTGACGGCGGGCGGCAAGAACGTCGCGCCCGCGGCCCTCGAGGACCCGATCCGCGCGAACCCGATCATCGGACAGGTGGTGGTCGTCGGAGACCAGCGTCCGTTCATCTCGGCGCTCATCACGCTCGACCCCGAGATGCTGCCGACCTGGCTCGCCAACGCCGGACTCCCCAAGGAGATGTCGCTCGCTGAGGCGGCGAAGAACGATGCGGTCCGGGCCGAGATCCAGAAGGCGGTGGATGCCGCCAACGCCCGGGTGTCCCGCGCCGAGTCGATCCGCAAGTTCACGGTGCTCGACAGCGAGTGGACCGAGGCATCGGGTCATCTCACGCCCAAGATGTCGATCAAGCGCAACGTGATCATGAGCGACTTCGCCGATGAGATCGCCGCCATCTACGATGAGCCCGTCACCACGACCAACGTCGCCCTCGGAGGCTGACCGCCGCGAGATATGAGAAAGGCCCCGCTTCGGCGGGGCCTTTCTCATATCCATCCGAGGTTCAGAACCAGGCGCTCTCTCTGACCTCGCGCATCGCACGCTTGCGCGTCTCGGCGTCGAGTCTCGTGAGGTAGAGCCTGCCATCGAGGTGATCGGTCTCGTGCTGAAGCGCCTGCGCCATCAGCCCGCTTCCTTCCAGGACCACCGGCTGGCCGTCGAGGTCGATGCCTTCGACCCTCGCCCAGGGGTGGCGCAGTGCGTCATGCCAGAGGCCGGGGACGGACAGACAGCCCTCCCCCGTCGGCACGGGGTCGCCACGGACCTCGGTCAGTACGGGATTGAGCACATAGCCGATGTCGCCGTCGATGTTGTAGCTGAAGGCGCGGAGCGCGACACCGATCTGCGGAGCGGCGACGCCGGCGCGCCCCGGCAGCTCGACGGTGTCGATCAGGTCGGCCACGAGCGCACGAACACCGTCGTCGACAGTGTCGATCGGTGCGCAGACGGAGCGAAGCACGGGGTCTCCGAAGACCCGGATCTCACGCACCGCCATCAGTCGACCTTCGCTCGCAGTCCCTCGACGAGCAGCGCAGCGAGCTCGCGCGCCGCCACTCGGGTCTCCGGCTGCAGGTTGGCGAAGACGATGGTCCCGCCCCCGGCGATCTGAGCGTCGTACGGCATCCGCACGACATGCTTCGCCCTCGTGCGGAAGTGGGCCTCGAGTTCGTTGAGACGCACGAGCGGGGCACCGGGAGTCGACTGGTTCAGAACCACGACGGCCTCACGCGCTTGCTCGGCGTATCCGTTGCTCTCGAGCCAGGTCAGAGTCTCCGACGCCAGGCGCGCCTCATCGACGCTCAGCCCCGAGACGATCACGATCTGATCGGCGAGATCGAGCGTGGCCGACATCACCGAGTGCACGATGCCGGTGCCGGTGTCGGTGAGCACGAGCGAGTAATAGTGCGCGGCGACGCCGGCCACGTCCCGGTAGTCGCTGTCGCTGAAGGCCTCTGCGATCCGCGGGTCGGAATCCGAGGCGAGCACGTCGAGGCGGGTGGCGTCTCGTGCGACGATCGCGGAGATGTCGTGATATCCCCTGACCTCGTCATGGATCCGGACGAGATCGCGCACCGACTTGTTGTGGTTCGGGCGAACCACGCGCTCGGCGAGGGTGCCGCGATCGGGGTTGGCGTCGACCGCGATCACGCGATCGTCACGGGCATCGGCGAGGGCCATACCCAGCAGAGCGGTGATCGTCGTCTTGCCGACTCCGCCCTTGCGAGACAGCACCGGAACGAATCGTGCGCCGCCGACGATCGGCGCGGCGATCCTGGCACTCAGCGCCTTGCGCTCGCGCGCTCGTCGTCCGTCTCCGATGTTGATGCGGCGACCGGAGATCGCGTAGAGGAAGTGACTCCAGGCGCCCTCAGGCTCAGGCTTGGTCATGCGGTGCGGATCGAGCAGTCGGTCTGCGGTGAGCAGATCCGCGCTCTCGCGAGACGAGTCGCCGAGATCGTCCAGACGCTTCGCAGAGAGCTGCGCGTCTGCGCGACCCGATCGGGTGGCCGGTGTCGCGGCCCGCCGGGGCTTGTCAGCGTTCATGACCGAACTCTCCTTCTTGGCGAGGGACGATGCTGCCGATGATCTCCGTGAGCTGGGCGCGGCGTCGAGGTCTGCTTTCGCCCTGGCGATGAACGCTGCCGCAGCGGCGGCTTCCGCTGCTGCGGCCGCATCGGTGGGCGCAGCGTGCGACGCAGCCGAGGCGGCCGTGTCGGCGGTTGTCACGGGTGCAGTTCGGGGTGCGCGTTCGCGCATGCGTGCCGGTTCGGGCTCGGGCTCCGGCTCGGGCTCGGGGTCCGGCTCCGGCTCGGGCTCCAGTTCCGGCTCGGGCTCCGGCTCGGGGTCCGGCTCCGGCTCGAGTTCAGGCTCGAGTTCAGGCTCGAGTTCAGGCTCGGGCTCCAATTCGGGCTCCGGCTCAAGTTCCGCCTCGGGCTCAAGCTCCGCCTCAGGCTCAAGCTCCGCCTCGGGCTCAAGCTCGGGCTCGGGCTCGGGCTCCGCCTCGGGCTCGGGCTCGGGCTCGGGCTCGGGCTCGGAAGAGGCTTCCACCTCAGGGTCCGGTACCACCTCGGGCTCCGGCTTCTCGATCGACCCGGCCGGCTCGTCGTCCGCAGCAGGCTCCGGTGGCAGCTCGATGATCATCGGGGCCGCGCCGAGCGGTGCGGGTGCGATCTCAGCAGCAGCCTTCGCCGCGGCGACCGGCTCGTCGATGATCAGATCGGCGACGACCTCGCCCTCGACGACGCCGTCGTCCTCCAGGTCGTCGTCATCGTCCTTCGGGAGCACGACGCTCACCTGTGCCGTGTTGCCGAGTATGCCGATGGCCGAGGTGTCCAACGACGTAGCGTCGTCGAGGACCCCTCTGGACTCGTCGTCCGGGTTGTCTGCCACGTTCTTCGGGGTCACTGTGTCGCTCCAAGCTTGTGCGGGCCTCGGGTGCGTTGCGTCGAACGCGGCCTCGCCCGCACAAGATTAGTGCGCGGGGCGGATGACGACCAAAAGATCCCCGGCCTCGACCTGCTGCGTCGCGCCGATCGCGAGGCGTTCCACGACGCCGTCGACGGGGGCGGTGATGGCCGCCTCCATCTTCATCGCTTCGATGGATGCGACCGGCTCACCGGCGCGCACCGAGTCACCGACGTCTGCTTTCAGCGTCACGACGCCGGAGAACGGCGCGGCCACCTGACCCGGCACCGCGGTGTCGGCCTTCTCGATCTCGTGAACGTCGACCGCCACCGATCTGTCGCGCACGAACACCGGCCGCAGCTGACCGTTGAGGGTCGTCATGACGGTGCGCATGCCCTTGTCGTCTGCGTCGCCGATCGCTTCGAGACCCACATAGAGCTGGACGCCGCGGTCGATCTCGACGACGTGCTCCTGGCCCTGCACGAGACCGTAGAGGTAGTCAGCGGTGTCGAGCACCGAGAGATCGCCGAACAGTTCGCGATTCTCGGTGAACTCACGCATGGGAGCAGGAAACAGCAGCGTGTTGAGCCGCGCACGGCGGGTCGCACTGTCACCCGCCAGCGCTGCCTCGTCGTCGTCGGAGATCTCGGTCGTGCCGATGCGCACCGAACGCCCCGCCAGCACCTTCGTGCGGAAAGGCTCGGGCCATCCACCGGGGAGGTCGCCGAGTTCGCCGGCCATGAAACCGACCACCGAGTCAGGCACGTCGTACTTCTCGGGGTTCGCCTCGAAATCAGCGGGATCCGCCTTGACCGCGGCCAAGTGCAGGGCGAGGTCGCCGACCACCTTCGACGAGGGCGTCACCTTGGGAACGCGTCCCAGGATTCGATCGGCCGCGGCGTACATGTCCTCGATCAGCTCGAAGTCGTCTGCGAGACCGAGCGCCTTCGCCTGCTGACGGAGGTTCGACAGCTGCCCGCCTGGGATCTCGTGGTGGTAGACCCGCCCGGTGGGGCCGGGGAGTCCCGACTCGAACGGGGCGTACATCCGACGGACCGCCTCCCAGTACGGCTCGAGGTCCGAGACGCTGTCGAGGGAGATGCCGCTGTCACGATCCGTATGCGCGAGCGCCGCGACGAGCGAGGAGAGAGAAGGCTGGCTGGTGGTGCCTGAGAGCGGAGCGGATGCTGCATCCACCGCATCCACTCCTGCGGCGCTCGCAGCGAGCAGTGTGGCGAGCTGGCCGCCGGGGGTGTCGTGCGTGTGCAGGTGCACGGGCAGGTCGAAGCGCTCGCGCAGTGCGGCGACGAGCTTCGCCGCCGCCGCGGGGCGCAGAAGTCCCGCCATGTCCTTGATCGCGATGATGTGCGCTCCGGCATCGACGATCTGATCCGCGAGCTTCAGGTAATAGTCGAGCGTGTACAGATCCTCGGCGGGGTTCAGAAGGTCACCCGTGTAGCAGAGCGCCACCTCGGCGACCGCCGTACCCGTGCTGCGAACAGCCTCGATCGCCGGACGCATCTGCTCGACGTCGTTGAGCGCATCGAAGATCCTGAAGATGTCGACCCCGCTCGCCGCGGCCTCCTGAACGAAGGCCTCGGTCACGGCGGTCGGGTAGGGCGTGTAGCCCACGGTGTTGCGTCCACGCAGGAGCATCTGGATGGCGACATTCGGAAGCGCGGCCCGCAGCTTGTCGAGACGCTCCCAGGGGTCTTCCCCGAGGAAGCGCAGTGCGACATCGTAGGTCGCGCCTCCCCAGGCCTCCACCGAGAGCAGCTCCGGCGTCAGCCGGGCGATGTGCGGTCCGGCTGCGACGAGGTCCTTCGTGCGCACTCGTGTCGCGAGCAGGGACTGGTGTGCATCGCGGAAGGTCGTGTCGGTGATCGCGAGAGCGCTCTGCGCGCGCAGGCTCCGGGCGAAGCCCTCCGGGCCCAGCTCGAGCAGACGCTGTCGCGAACCGGCGGTCGGGGTCGAGGCGAGGTCGACGGCGGGGAGCTTGGCAGCCGGGTCCAGCGAACCGGGGTGCGCCCCGTGCGGCTTGTTGACCGTGACGTCGACCAGCCAGTTGAGGATTCGGGTGCCGCGGTCCTTCGACTCACGACCACGGAGGAGATCCGGGCGCTCGTCGATGAAGGACGTGCTCACGTCACCGGCGATGAACGCGTCGTCGTCCAGCAGCGCCTGCAGGAACGGGATGTTGGTCGAGACGCCGCGAATGCGGAACTCGGCCAGCGCCCGCCGAGCGCGCGCCACGGCCGCCGGGTAGTCGCGCCCACGGCAGGTCAGCTTGGCGAGCATCGAGTCGAAGTGCGGACTGATCTGCGCGCCCTGATGCACGGTTCCGCCGTCGAGACGGATGCCCGCGCCACCCGGTGAGCGGTAGGTGGTGATCTTGCCCGTATCAGGCCGGAATCCCTGAGTCGGGTCCTCCGTGGTGATGCGGCACTGCAGCGCGGCACCACGCACCTGCAGTCGGTGCTGCTCCAGTCCCAGTTCCGCGAGGGTCTGACCCGCGGCGATGCGTATCTGACTCTGCACGAGATCGACGTCGGTCACCTCTTCGGTGACGGTGTGCTCGACCTGGATGCGCGGATTCATCTCGATGAAGACGACCTCTCCGGTGCGCTCCCCCGCGGTCTCGAGCAGGAACTCGACCGTTCCCGCATTCTCGTATCCGATGGATCGCGCGAAAGCGACCGCGTATCCGTGCAGTGCGGTGCGGATGCTGTCGTCGAGATTCGGCGCCGGTGCGATCTCGACGACCTTCTGGTGTCGACGCTGCACCGAGCAGTCGCGTTCGAACAGGTGGACGGTCTCACCGGTCTTGTCCGCGAGGATCTGCACCTCGATGTGCCGGGGACGAAGGACGGCCTGCTCGAGGAACATCCGCGGGTCGCCGAAGGCGCTCTCCGCCTCGCGCATCGCCTCTGCCAGTGCCGGCGCGAGCTCCGCCGCCGACTCGACCCGGCGCATGCCACGACCGCCACCGCCGGCCACGGCCTTGGCGAACAGCGGGAAGCCGATCTCCGATGCCTGGGCCACGAGCGCGTCGACATCGTCGGATGCCTCGGTCGAACGGAGCACGGGAACCCCGGCCTCGATAGCGTGGCGCTTGGCCTCGACCTTGTTCCCCGCCATCTCGAGCACCTTTGAGGGCGGCCCGATGAAGACGATGCCGTTCGCCGCAGCCTTCTCGGCGAGCTCGGGATTCTCCGACAGGAATCCGTAGCCGGGATAGATCGCGTCCGCTCCCGCATCCTTCGCGACACGGATGATCTCGTCGACGTCCAGGTATGCGCGGACCGGATGCCCCCGCTCGCCGATCTCGTAGGCCTCATCGGCCTTGAGCCGGTGGACCGAGCCGCGGTCCTCATGCGGGAAGACGGCGACCGTTCTCGCCCCGACTTCGAATGCCGCACGGAAGGCGCGGATCGCGATCTCGCCGCGGTTCGCCACAAGGATCTTCTGGAACATGCACACCTCTGGAAGCTCGATGCGCACTTCTGATCGGCGCGCATGGGGCGGGGCTGAGTGTGCACCCAGCCTAGGGGAAGGTAACGTGGTGTTCGTGCACGTACTCAGCGTCAGCTCTCTCAAGGGAGGCGTCGGCAAGACGACAGTGACCCTCGGCCTGGCCTCAGCGGCCTTCGCCCGTGGTGTCCGAACGCTCGTCGTCGACCTCGACCCTCAGTCCGATGTGTCCACCGGGATGGACATCCAGGTGGCCGGTCGGCTCAACATCGCCGATGTCCTGGCCAACCCGAAGGAGAAGGTCGTCCGCCAGGCGATCACCTCCAGCGGCTGGGCGAAGGTGCACCCCGGAACCATCGACGTGCTGATCGGCAGCCCGTCTGCGATCAACTTCGACGGCCCGCACCCCAGCGTGCGCGACGTATGGAAGCTCGAAGAGGCCCTGGCCTCCGTCGAAGCCGACTACGACCTGGTCCTCGTCGACTGCGCCCCGTCGCTGAACGCCCTCACTCGCACCGCCTGGGCGGCGAGCGACCGCGTAATGGTCGTCACCGAACCCGGTCTCTTCTCCGTCGCCGCTGCCGACCGCGCGCTGCGCGCGATCGAGGAGATCCGTCGAGGCCTCTCCCCCCGTCTTCAGCCGCTGGGCATCGTCGTCAACCGCGTGCGCCCCCAGTCGATCGAGCACCAGTTCCGCATCAAAGAACTGCGCGACATGTTCGGCCCCCTCGTGCTCTCCCCCCAGCTTCCCGAGCGCACGTCGCTGCAGCAGGCTCAGGGCGCCGCCAAGCCGCTGCACATCTGGCCAGGCGACTCCGCTCAGGAACTCGCGTCGGACTTCGACCAGCTGCTCGATCGGATCATCCGCACCGGGCGCATCCAGGTCGCGGAGTCCGGGCCTCAGGCCTGACTCGCCGCAGCAGACAGCAGAACGGCCATCCTCTCGCGAGGGTGGCCGTTTCTTCGTGTGGGGCGCGGCTCTGAGCCGCGGATGCTCAGGCGGAACGCTTGGTGCGACGTGCCGACAGCTCGTCGACCGGGTCGGGTGATGTCGCGTCGAACTCGACGAGGGTCGATTCGACCTCGCGCAGCACCTTTCCCACGGCGATGCCGAACACGCCCTGGCCACGACTGACCAGGTCGATGACCTCGTCGTTCGACGTGCACAGGTAGACGGACGCGCCGTCGCTCATCAGGGTCGTTCCCGCGAGATCGCGGATGCCGGCGCGGCGAAGCTCTTCGACCGCCGTGCGAATCTGCTGCAGAGAGATCCCGGTGTCGAGCAGGCTCTTCACGAGCTTGAGCACGAGGATGTCGCGGAAGCCGTAGAGGCGCTGCGAGCCGGAGCCGCTGGCACCTCGCACCGTGGGCTCTACGAGTTCGGTGCGTGCCCAGTAGTCCAGCTGACGGTAGGTGATGCCCGCTGCACGCGCCGCC
Source organism: Microbacterium foliorum (assembly GCF_006385575.1). Lineage (NCBI taxonomy): Bacteria > Bacillati > Actinomycetota > Actinomycetes > Micrococcales > Microbacteriaceae > Microbacterium > Microbacterium foliorum. Next base: position 2,272,501 of record NZ_CP041040.1, read on the forward strand.
ACCGCACCGCGGTAGCCGACCTCGTCGTCCATGGCCGGCAGGCCGTCGGTGAAGAGGAGTTCTGGCACGAACCGCGGGTCGCCTGCACGCTCGTCCGCATTCATTTGAAATCCTCCCTGGAGCTGTTACCTCCACGCTAGAGCAGCCCTCCGGCACCGGCAATGACATCCGTGGGACGCCGAAGGTGTGTCGCAATCAGTTCGTTACGAAAGCAACCTGGTGAGTGCGTCCTTGACAAAGAGCGAGCGCACTTCGTCGATCTTCGCGGCGAGGTTGGGCGCCATGTCACTCGCCTTCGCACGCGACGCGGCGTCTGTGCGACGGAGCAGCGACGACATGGCGGACTCGATCAGCGCGACCTCGCGCTCAGCGCCCTGCCTCAGCGATCGCAGGTGGCGTGGTTCGATGCCGTGACGGTCGAGCGCGACCAGGCCGCGCAGCAGGGTGACGGTCGACTCGGGATAGCTCTCCTGGGCGACGATGACACCGGTGCTGATCGCATCGTTGAGAAGCTGCGGGCCAGCCCCGGCTGCCGACAGCAGCTCGCTGCGGCGGTAGCGGCGAGGCGTCGGAGTGATCGACGGCGGCGGCGCGAGCGCGGCTGAGTCGCCGTTCGCCTCAGCGTCGTCGAGCTGCTCTCGGATGATGCTGAGAGGGAGGTAGTGGTCGCGCTGCAGTGTGAGACCGAGGCGCAGTCGCTCGATGTCAGCCTGCGAGAACTTGCGATAGCCCGACTCCGTGCGTGACGGGCTGACGATCCCCTGCACCTCCAGGAATCGGAGCTTGCTGGAGGTGAGCTCCGGAAACTCCGGCGTGAGCCGAGCGAGCACCTGACCGATGCTCAGAAGGCCCGCGGACGCCGAGCGTTCGCGGGCGGGAGAAGCCGCCATCAGTCGATCGCCGCGACGCGATCGACGGGAGAGACGAAGAAGTTCAACCGGAACTTGCCGACGCGAAGCTCGGTGCCGTCGACCAGTGCGCTGCGGTCGACCCGCTCGCCGTTGACGTACGTGCCGTTGAGCGAGCGCTGGTCGATGATCTCGAACGTCGAGCCGTTGCGAGTCACCTCTGCATGGCGGCGTGAGACGGTCACGTCGTCGAAGAAGATGTCGGCCTCGGGGTGGCGACCCACGGTCGTCACATCGGTGTCGAGCAGGTAGCGGGCCCCCGCAAGAGCTCCGGAGCGCACCAGAAGCAGTGCGGAACCGGAAGGAAGAGCCGCGATGGCGCCCTGCTCCACGTCGGTGAGCTCCACGCCGAAAGGCACGAAGGAGAGGTCCGAGTCGTGCCCGAACGTCTGCGTCACGTCGTGCCTCTGCTCGCCGGGACGGTGGATCGCGGCGTCTCCGCCCGATCGATTCTGGCTGTCTGTCACTATGCCCTCCTAAGCGTCCAGACTAACTGATCCGACGCCGCTCGCGGGAGCTCGCTTCACACTCAGGCATCGCATACCGACACTTCATAGGCTGAGGATGTGAAAACCACAGCTCGTCGCCTCCCTGCAGCTCCGGTCGCACTCGCCGCCGCCCTTCTGACCGCGTTCCTGGTGCTGTTCGCACCTCTCTCCGCCTCAGCCCACGACAGTCTGCTCGCGTCCTCACCGGAGGCCGACAGCACCGTCGACACTCTCCCGGCCGAGCTGACGCTCACCTTCAGCGCGAAGCTCATCGACGAGACCGGCGCGACCGAGGTGGTCGTGACGGATCCCTCCGGCGACTCGGTCACCGAGGGCGCCGCCACCGTCGAGGGCGCGATCGTCACGCAGCAGCTCTCCACGGAGGCCCCCGCCGGCGCCTACCACGTGATCTGGAAGGTCGTCTCGAGCGACGGCCACCCGACCTCAGGAGAGTTCGACTTCACGGTCGCGAACAGCACCGAGGCCGCCCCGACAGCGGAGCCGAGCGCCGAACCCACCGACACCCCCACGGCCGCTCCCGCTCCGATCGCGACCGCGGGCCCCGGCACCGACGCCACGCCTGCGCCCGAGAGCGACGATTCATCCGCCTCCACGACTCTGATCTGGGTGCTCGCGATCGCCGCAGTTCTCGTGATCGGCGGCATCGTCGTCTGGCTCGTGGTCCGCGGTCGCCGCGACCCGGCTTCCACCGATTCCGACGTCCCATCAGAGCGATAGGCTTAAGGCATGCCACATTACGATGTCGTCATCCTCGGTGCAGGTCCTGGCGGATACGTCGCTGCGGTTCGCAGCGCGCAGCTCGGTCTGTCCACCGCCATCATCGAAGAGAAGTACTGGGGCGGTGTGTGCCTCAACGTGGGCTGCATCCCCTCCAAGGCTCTCCTGAAGAACGCGGAGCTCGCGCACACGCTCAACCACAAGGCCGACTTCTTCGGCATCTCGGGTGAGTTCACGATCGACTACGGCAAGGCGTTCGACCGCAGCCGTGTGGTCGCAGACGGCCGCGTCAAGGGCATCCACTTCCTGATGAAGAAGAACAAGGTGACCGAGTACGACGGTCGCGGCACCTTCACGGGCCCGAAGGCGATCTCTGTCGCCAAGTCCGACGGCTCGACCGAAGAGGTCACCTTCGACAACGCGATCATCGCGACCGGCTCGAAGGTCCGACTGCTGCCGGGCGTGCAGCTCAGCGACAACGTCGTGACCTACGAGGAGCAGATCCTCAGCCGTGAGCTCCCGAAGTCGATCGTCATCGTCGGAGCCGGCGCCATCGGCATGGAATTCGCATACGTGATGACCAACTACGGCGTCAAGGTCACTATCATCGAGTTCCTCGACCGCGCGCTTCCCAACGAGGATGCCGATGTGTCGAAGGAGATCGCGAAGCAGTACAAGAACTACGGCGTCGACATCCTCACCTCCACCAAGGTCGAGTCCGTCGTCGACAACGGCTCCTCCGTCACCGTGTCGTACACCGGCAAGGACGGGCAGCAGTCGTCGATCGAAGCCGACAAGGTGCTCATGTCGGTCGGATTCGCCCCGAACATCGAGGGCTTCGGCCTCGAGGCCACCGGCGTCAAGCTCACCGAGCGCGGCGCGATCGACATCGACGACCACATGCGCACCAACGTCGAGGGCATCTACGCGATCGGTGACGTGACCGCCAAGCTGCAGCTCGCCCACGTGGCCGAGGCACAGGGTGTCGTCGCTGCCGAGACCATCGGCGGAGCAGAGACCCAGACGCTCGGCGACTACCGCATGATGCCTCGTGCGACGTTCTGCTCGCCGCAGGTCGCCTCGTTCGGCCTCACCGAGCAGCAGGCGAAGGACGAGGGACGCGAGATCAAGGTCGCGACCTTCCCGTTCATGGCCAACGGCAAGGCGCACGGCCTCGGCGAGCCGGTCGGATTCGTCAAGCTGATCGCCGATGCCGAGCACCTCGAGCTCATCGGCGCGCACATGATCGGACCGGACGTCTCCGAGCTTCTGCCCGAGCTGACCCTGGCCCAGAAGTGGGACCTCACCGCTCTCGAGCTGGCTCGCAACGTGCACACCCACCCGACGCTGTCGGAGGCGCTGCAGGAGGGCTTCCACGGCCTCGCAGGTCACATGATCAACTTCTGATCCGACGATCAGATCTCGAAGGCCCGATGCGCTCACGCGTGTCGGGCCTTCGTGCGTCATGACGCCGACTCAGGCTCCCGGCGCAGCTCCAGTCGGGAGGGCAGGCCGAAGCGCACCGTCCACCCCGACGGCACGAGAGAGGCGAGTTCTCTCCGCGTATACGAGCGACGGATGCTGATGAGGCCGTCCTGCCGGATGAACGAGCCGCGGAACAGCGTGCCCGAGAAGACCCAGGTCGCGGCGTCGTACAGCGCATAGGCGAATCGGGTGCGGGCGATGTCGCGGTGCACCACGACTCCGCCGTCGCCGACGAGCGCCGCGGAGTCGCGCAGCAGGCCGTCGAGCTCCGCCCCGGTGAGGTGATGCAGCAGGTGATTAGAGAAGACCACGTCGAACTGCTCCCCCTCCGCCACGAGCTCTGCCGCGAAGGCGCATCGATATCGGATGCCGGATCCGCCGTCGTGATCCGCAGCCCAGCGAATCGCCCGCGCGTCGGCGTCGAGCGCCGTGATCTCGGCATCCAGCCCGGCGCGCCGCAACCGCCCCGCGATCATCCGGCACACGTCTCCGCCGCCCGCGCCGATGTCCAGGATGCGGATGGGACCGCGGCGGGCGCGCGGCCGGATCTCACGGCGATAGAGCAGCCCCGGGCGCGAGACGAGCGCGTTCACGAGACGGAAGCGTGTGTAGGTCTGTTCCAGCATCCCGATGTCGGCATTCGGATCATCCATGAGCTCGCGCGCCTCTGCGGCGCGCATCGAGAGGTCGTGTCTCACGAGACGCCGGTGGTGACCGTCATCAGCGCGCTCTCGGCGGTCAGCCCCGGGCCGAACGCCATGGCGGCGACCCGCGACTCCTCGGTCGCGCCGTCGTCGAGGATCCGCTTGATCACGAAGAGCACCGTCGCACTCGACATGTTGCCGTTCTCGCGCAGCGTCTCCCGAGCCGGGTGCAGCTGCGCGTCGCTCAGCTGCAGTCGCTCCTGCACACGGTCGAGGATGCTGCGTCCGCCGGGGTGGATCGCCCAGTGCTGCACGCGCTCCCCCACTCGCCCCTCGTCGAACGCGGCCGCCAGCTCGCCCTCGCGGGCGTAGAGCGGACGGATGGCGCCGATGATGGTCTCGCCGATGATCTGCGGCACCTTGGTCGACAGGATCATCTCGAAGCCGTGATCACCGATGGTCCAGGCCATGTCCTTCTCACCCTCGGCGGCGATCGCCGTGTGGAAGCCGTCGAGACGAACGGCCGGCACCGGCGTCGCGAGGTCGCGTGCGGTGACGATGCCGGCGGCCGCGCCGTCCGCGAAGAGCGAGTTGGCGACGATGAGATCCGGGTCCTCCGACGAGCGCAGGTGCACGGTGCACAGCTCGACGCTGACCACGAGCACCACCGCAGTGGGATCGGCCGCGCAGAACTGGCTCGCCGCTCGGAGCGCGGGCAGCGAGGCATAGCAGCCCATGAACCCGAGGTGGTAGCGCTGCACGCTGTCGGAGAGGCCCAGCCCCCGCACGATCTCGTACTCGGGGCCCGGTGCATGGAAACCCGTGCACGATGCCGTGATGACGTGCGTGACGTCGGCGGCGACGATGTCGGGGTCGGCGTCGAGCGCGCTGCGCGCCACCTCGACGAAGAGACGCGACGCCTCGCGTATGTAGACGTCGTTGCGTGCGGCCGTTCCCGGAGACTGCAGAAGGCCGGACTCGCGATCGAAGAAGAGCGTCTCATCGGTGCTCGCCGTGGGTGAGAGCTCTTGGATGACGGTGTGACGGGTGTCGATTCCGGATCCGTTGAAGGATGCTCCGATGATCCGCTGTGCGAGGCGCCCGACGTCGGGCTGTGCGGCGAACATGTCGCGCACCTCGTGCTGCTCGATGACGGTGTCTGGAACGATCGTCCGCAGCGAGCGGAGTACGGCGGAGCGGGTCATGCTGTCACTCAAGCATGACCCCGCGTCCGCGTGGAAGGGGCTTGCGCAGGGAGTCAGAAACCCAGAGCGCGAGCGAGCTTGGAGCCGGATGACGCATCGCGACCCCCGACGGCGAAGATCACCGTCTCCACGGCCTCGAACAGGGCTGCTCGCCCCGCCGCATCGGCGGGTGCAGCGGGCCCGAGCTCGAACTCCCACTCGCGCCATTCACGTTGTACGTCGTGTCGGAGGTCGGTCGCGCGAACGCGATCGTCGACGAACTCGGCGACCACGCCGGCGGTTCCGGTGAGCAGATATGCCGTCCGAGTGTTCTCGATCCGGGCGAGGGGCGTCAGCGGGCCCGTCGTCCATCGCGAGACGGTCTCGGTCACCGCATCCGGGATCCTGTCATCGTCGCCCAGCGGCCAGCCGATCTCGAGACGGCCGTCGCCCTCACGCGGTCCCTTGATATGCCAACCGGCATCGGGGCCGCCGGTGCGGCGGCGAAGAGCCACCCCCGAGCGGGAGAGTTCGGCATCTGCGGTGTCGAAGTAGCGGGCGTCGAGTTCGCGCACCTCACCGGATGACACGGCATCCACTCCGGGAATCCCCACCCACTCCGGAAGCGGAGTGGCATCGTCGACGTCGTACTTGCGCTCGACCTCGACGACCCTGGAGGGTTCGGAGTCGGACCGCGGAGCGTTGTGGTGCTCAGTCATCCGACGGGCTGATGTCCTCGAGGGCTTCGTCGTACCAGTAGTCGATCTCGGTGGGACCGTCGGTGTCGCCGGTGTTCTGCGCGTCACCGCGCCGGTTGTACACCACCTGGGTCTCGCTGTAGGGGACGATCAGTTTGTCGTCCGCGTCGCCGAGAGGAATGATCTGCCCGTCCAGCGGGCCGCCGTGAAGTCGTGCGAGTGCCATGTGCTCACCCTATCCCCGTCACCGCAGATGGGACTCATCGCATGACGATGCCGAGCAGCGCGCCCAGGATCATCCACGGCCCGAAGGCGATGCGTGTGGAGCCGTTCGCCCTGCGGAGCATCATCAGCGACACTGCGAACAGCGCCCCCAGGACGAAGGCGGATGCTGCTCCCACGGCGAGCGCCTGCCAGCTGTGCCACCCGAGGATCAGGCCGATGACGGCGGCGAGCTTGACGTCGCCTCCGCCCATGCCCTCGCGGCTGAGCAGACGGAGGGCCGCATAGAAACCGCCGAGGATCAGCATCCCCCATGCGGCTCTGATCATCGCAGTGCTGTCACCTGTGATCATGGCGTCGACGCCCCCGACGACGACGAGTGCCGCAAGGGTGGGGAGCACGATCCGGTTCGGCAGTCGATGGGTGCGGATGTCGATGACGACGAGTCGGCAGGCGATCACGAACAGCGCCAGATGGACGGTCACGACGACCACGGTGCGGAGATCCATGCCGGAAGGCTAGGAGAAGGCGGATGCCGGTGAGGACGGCGTGTGGATAACCCCCGCCCCCGGATGTCTGAGGTTCGAACTATCGTCATCTACTCCAGTTGCTTTATTAGTACATATCTTCGAGGATGGATTCATGGGGATCGGGCTCGATGCGGTGACCGCGCTCTCTCCGGCTGGCGACTCCCGCGCCGGAGAGGTTCTTCGGCTGCGCCGGGAGATCAGCCGCATGCAGCGCAGACGCAGCGAGCATCCGCTGCTCCCCCTCGAACCCGCCTTCTCCTCCCTGCTCCCCGAAGAAGGACTGCAGACGGGAGCGACTTACACCGTCTCCCCCTCGCCCAGCCTCGTCCTCGCGCTGCTCGCTGCGGCGTCGCGCAAGGGCCACTGGTGTGCGGTGGTGGGCATGCCCACGCTGGGCGTCGAAGCCGCAGCCGCGTTCGGAATCGAGCTGCCCCGACTGATCCTCGTCCCCGAGCCCGGAGACCGCTGGCTCGCCGTGACCTCTGCGCTCGCCGAGGTGGTTCCGCTGATCGCCGTGCAGCCGGGAGGCCGGGCACGCGATGCCGATGTGTCACGACTGAGCGCACGCCTGCGAGACCGCGGGAGCACCCTGCTGATCACCGAGTCGACAGCGTCCGGCGCCTGGCCGCAGAGCGAGGGTTCCATCCGACTGCACGACCAGCACTGGCTCGGCGTCGGTGAGGGGTGGGGACTGATCGAAGGCTCCACGGCGACGGTGTCGGCCCGCACGCGGCACAGTCCGCTGTCGTCGAGCGTGCGTGTGCGTCTTCCCGGCGCCCACGGCGCGGTCGAAGAGCTGCCCGCCGAGCACATCGCCGTCGAGACCATGGCTGAGATGACGACGTTGCCCGGCCTGCGCGGCGCCGAGTCCGCTCCGCACGAGTACCCACGTCTGGCGGTGGCCGGATGACCGCTGCTCCGCTCCGGGTACTCGTCCTGTGGCTTCCCGATTGGCCGTTGCGCGCCGCCCTGGGCGGGCCGCCGCCTCATCCGCCGACGGCGCTGGTGCATGCGAACACCGTCGTCGCATGCACCGCTTCGGCGAGGGAGCACGGTGTGCGCGCCGGCCAGCGCCGCCGCGTCGCTCAGGGGCACATCTCGTCGCTGCGCGTGCTGCCGCACGATACCGCCCGCGACGAGAGAGCCTTCCTTCCGGTGCTGCAGCTCATCGAGAAGCACGCCCCCGGCGCCGCGCTGCTGCGTCCAGGACTCGCGGCGGTGCGGGCACGGGGCATCTCCCGCTACCACGACGGCGAGGCTGAGGCGGGGCAGGCCCTCATCGACGTCCTCACCGAGGCGGGCTTCCCCGAGGTGCGCGTGGGTATCGCCGACGGCCCTTTCACAGCAGAGCTCGCCGCCAGAGGAAGCGCCCCGTTCACCGTCGTGCCGGCGGGTCTCGCGAAGGACTTCCTCGCCCCGCTCCCCGTGGGGGTGCTGAGAGACGAACAGCTCACCGGTCTGCTCGTCCGGCTCGGGGTGCGCACGCTCGGCGACTTCGCCGCCCTCGACGAAATCGAGGTGCGCGATCGCTTCGGTGAGCGCGGCGCCCGCCTGCACTCCCTCGCCGCCGGCTCCGATTCCCGCGCCGTGGTGGCACGACCGCCCGACCCCGAACTCGTGCGCTCCGTCGAGTTCGAACCGCCGCTCGCGGGAGCCGATCAGGTGGCCTTCGCAGTGCGGCAGACGGCCGATGCGGTCATGCTCGCTCTCGGCGAAGCCTCGGTGGTGTGCACAGAGGTCCGCATCGACCTGATCGACGACGACGGCAAGGTGTTCTCCCGCCCCTGGCTCCATCCGACCTGCTTCGATGCCGCTGACCTCGTCGACCGGGTGCGCTGGCAGCTCGAGGCGCTGGGAGCGGAGTCCGCGAAGGAGCCGATCGATGAGGCTCGCGCGTTCGGCGGAATAGCCCTGGTGCGCATCATCCCCGTGGCGGTCGATGATGCCGCCCATCACCAGCCCGGACTCTTCGGGTCGGGCACGGATGAGCGTCTGCACCACGCCATCTCCCGCGTGCAGACGATGCTCGGCCACGAGGGCGTCGTCACCGCCGCTCTCTCCGGCGGACGCTGGCTCGCCGATCGACAGGTGCTCACTCCGTGGGGCGAACGCGCCGTCGCCCCCAGAGACCCCGGGCACCCCTGGCCGGGAAGCCTTCCCGATCCTCTTCCCGCCGAGGTGTTCCGTCCGCCTCGTCCCATCGGAGTGCTCTCCCCCGACGGCGAGACCGTCCTCGTCGACGACCGCGGGTCTCTCTCGGCGACACCCGCTCGTATCGACGGCGACGATGTGCAGGCTTGGGCGGGCCCGTGGCCGATCCATGAACGCCGGTGGGATGCCTCCGGCGGCAAGAAGGGGCATCGCCTGCAGATCATCGACGACCATGATCGGGCCTGGCTCGTCTTCTGCACCGGAGATCGCTGGTGGGCCGAGGGGAGGTACCGCTGATGGGCTGGCACAATCCTCCCCTGTCCTGGAACGAACTGGAGCGCACTCTCAGCGGCGAGGAATCGCCCTACCCGACCGGAGGCATGCCACCCCGCAGCCGACCGGACCCAGGGCCCGTCAGCACCAAACGCAAGCGGAATCCCCCCACCTCCGTGCATCGGCCTGAGGATGCCGTTCCCTATGCCGAGCTGCACGCGCATTCGTCGTACTCGTTCCTCGACGGCGCCTCCTCACCGGAAGACCTGCTCGCCGAGGCCGAGCGCCTGGGGCTCACCGCGCTCGCGCTCACCGACCATGACGGCTTCTACGGGGCGGCCCGCTTCGCCGAGGTCGCAGAGCTGATGGATGTGAGTGTCCAGACTGTGTACGGCGCCGAGCTCTCGCTCGGTCTCGACTCACCGCAGCGGGGCACCCCCGATCCGGTCGGCGACCATCTTCTGGTGCTCGCCGACGGCCTGGAGGGCTATCACCGTCTCTCCGGAGCCATGACGGCTGCTCACCTGCGCGGCGGAGAGAAGGGCCGCCCCGTGTACGACCTCGATGAGCTGGCGGCCACCGCCGACGGGCACTGGACGATCCTCACCGGATGCCGCAAGGGCGGTGTCCGTCGTGGGCTCGAAGCCGGAGACGCGCAGACGCCGCTGCGCCGCCTGGTCGATCTGTTCGGCCAGGATCACGTCGCCGTCGAGCTCTTCGACCACGGCGACCCGCAGGACACGCGTCGCAACGACGCTCTCGCCGATCTCGCCCGACGGATGCGGCTGCCGGTGGTGGCGACGAACAACGTGCACTACGCCGCTCCCGAACGCGCATCACTCGCCGAGGCGGTCGCCGCTGTTCGTGCCGTGCGCAGCATGGACGAGCTCGACGGCTGGCTTCCGACCCACGGAGGAGCACATCTGCGCAGCGGTGCCGAGATGTCATCGCGCTTCCGGCGCCACCCCGGCGCGATCTCCTACGGGCTCGAGCTCGCCGCCGCGTCGGCCTTCTCGCTCCGCCGAGCGCGACCGGCCCTGCCGAAGCAGGAGGTGCCAGACGGTCACACCCCCATGAGCTGGCTGCGCCACCTGGTGTGGGAGGCCGTGCCGACGAAGTATCCGCACCTCGATGCCGACGGCCGCCGCAGGATCGGGCGCGAGCTCGATGTGATCGAGGAGAAGGACTTCCCCGGCTACTTCCTCATCGTGCACGGCATTGTCACAGAGGCGCGCCGTCGCGGCATCCTGTGCCAGGGGCGTGGTTCTGCCGCGGCGAGCGCCGTCTGCTATCTGCTCGGCATCACCGCCGTCGACCCGATCCTCTACCGTCTGCCCTTCGAGCGGTTCCTTGCGACGACCCGCCAGGAAGAACCCGACATCGATGTGGACTTCGACTCCGATCGCCGGGAGGAGATCATCCAGTGGGTGTACCGCGAGTACGGAAGAGAGCGCGCGGCACAGGTGGCGAACGTCATCCAGTACCGTCCGAAGAACGCGGTGCGCGACATGGCGAGGGCTCTCGGCTTCTCCCCCGGGCAGCAGGACGCCTGGTCCAGGCAGGTCGACGGGTGGAGCACCGGGCTCGAGGTGGCCGACGAGCATGACATCCCCGCGAACGTGCTCGAGTACGCGGGCGAGCTCCTGAAGGCTCCCCGGCACCTCGGTATCCACTCGGGTGGCATGGTGCTCACTGCACGCCCCGTCGGCGAGGTCGTCCCCGTCGAGCATGCTCGCATGGAGAACCGCACCGTGATCCAGTGGGACAAAGACGACGCTGCGTGGATGGGGCTGGTGAAGTTCGACCTCCTCGGGCTCGGCATGCTGGCAGCGCTCCAGCACTGCTTCGATCTCATCGACGACGCCACGGGTGAGCGGTGGACGCTCGAGACTCTTCCGAAAGAAGAGCCGGCCGTCTACGACATGCTCTGCCGCGCTGATTCGATCGGGGTGTTCCAGGTCGAATCCCGGGCACAGATCGGTCTGCTCCCCCGCCTGCAGCCACGCGCCTTCTACGACCTCGCCATCCAGATCGCACTCATCCGCCCCGGGCCCATCCAGGGCGGGGCCGTGCATCCCTTCGTCCGCCGCAAGATGGCCAAAGATGCGCTCGACGAGGAGAACCGCGCCAGAGCCGCTCGTGGAGAAGACCCCGTGGTGCTCGATATCCCGTATCCGCATGATGACCTCAAGCCGATTCTCGAGCGGACTCTGGGCATCCCGATCTTCCAGGAGCAGCTGATCCAGATGGCGACGGCCATCGGCGACTGCACCGCCGACGAGGCCGATCTGCTCAGACGTGCCATGGGATCCAAGCGCGGGCTCGAGAAGATCGAGAAGGTGCGCGACAAGCTCTACGCGGGCATGTCCAGGCGCGGACTCTCCGCCGAGCAGTCGGATCGCATCTACGCGCAGATCCAAGCATTCTCGAACTTCGGATTCGCGGAGTCGCACTCGTTGTCCTTCGCGCTCCTCGTCTATGCGAGCTCCTGGCTCAAACTGCACTATCCGGCGGCGTTCCTCGCAGGGCTCCTCCGATCGCAGCCGATGGGCTTCTACTCCGCCTCGACGCTCACTGCAGACGCGCGACGGCATGGTGTGGAGGTGCGCCGACCCGATCTGCACTCCTCGGGCGTCACCGAGACCCTCGAACCCCTCGAGGGCGCACCGCTGCGGATGCCGACAGGTCTGGACGCCTGCGGCGATCCACTGCAGCCTCGAGTGCCGCGCTTCGACCGGTCGAAGCCCGACGAGTCGGCGGCGCACCGCCGGGATGGCGCCTACGCGGTGCGCATGGGGCTCAGGGGTGTGCGCGGCATCGGCACACCGCTGGCGGAGAGGATCGTCGCCGAGCGCGAGGCCGCCGGCCCGTTCCGCGATCTGAACGACCTGGTGAGGCGCACCGACGCCACCGCCGCGCAGCTGGAGTCCCTGGCGACCGCCGGCGCGTTCGAGTGCCTCGGGCTGCAGCGCAGAGAGGCGATCTGGCTGTCCGGGGCAGCCGCTGAGGATCGTTCGCGATTCCTTCCCGGCACGACGATCGCCGTGCAGCCACCGCTGTTCAGCGATCAGTCCAGCTACGAACGGCTCTCCGCGGATCTCTGGGCGACAGGTGTCTCGACCGACGACCATCCGATGGCGCATTTCCGCGGACTTCTGCGCGAGCGAGGCGTGCTCACCTCCTCCGATCTCCAGAGCCACGAGACGGGCAGGCGCATCGAGGTCGCAGGCCTCGTGACTCACCGTCAGCGCCCCGCGACCGCAGCGGGTGTCACCTTCCTCAATCTCGAAGACGAGAACGGCCTCGTCAACGTCATCTGCTCGACGGGGGTGTGGGGTCGTTATCACCGTGTGGCGCGGGATTCTCCTGCTCTGATCATCCGCGGCATTCTCGAGCGCTCAGCAGAGGGGGTCGTGAACGTCCTCGCCGACGCATTCGAAGACCTCCGCACCGGAGTGACGCATCGATCGAGGGACTTCCGCTGAGCGGGTCACCAGAAGCGTTCAGGCTCCGGCTCCGGCACACGATCGCCACCGCCCCAACGGTCCGCTTCGGCCTTCGCCGCGTCGACCGCCGCATCGGCGCCGTGCAGGGCGGCCCTGGCACTCGTCGCGCCCGAACCGTTCCCCTCGGCATCGACCGTGAGAGTCGTGAGCGACGAGTGGCCGCCGATCGTCACCGTGCAGTCGAGGACACGACCCAGCCACCGGATGAGCTCACCCCGTGGCTCTTCCACGCGGCGATACCGGATGCCGGTGTCGAGGTCACTGACAGACAGGATCAGGGACTCGCCGGTCAGCTCGTCGATGCGCTCCATGACCTCGATGCGGTGCCCGTGAGCGATGGCGAGGTGCGCGTTCAGCACGAGCTTTCTGTCCATGCAACCACTCTATGAGTGGACGTTCTCACGGCAAGCCCCAGTCCTGGAAGAAACATTCGTAGATTTCTTTGTCCCCCAAATGGCGGACAAGACGATTAAGCGATATTCTGCTGCAAGTAGCGGGGGCTACCGGCTGAACATCTGGGGATATATCAGTCGAGAGAGCAGCGAAAATCTTCGCCGCCTCCCCTACCGTCCGGGACGGACGGTGAGCCCTCTCGAGTGATCCAAATGGGGTTGGATGACTCGAGAGGGCAACCACTTCCGGTCTCACCTGCGGAGGCGAGCGCGAAGCGAGTCGACCAGCAGTCCGACACCGAGCTCGAACGTCCGATCCGCCCGAGCGGTGCCTCGCTCCGCCCCCTCGAGCACGCGACCGAGTGTGCGAGTTCCCTCCCCCGGCTCCCAGACTTCATCGGGCGATGCCAGGTCGAGGCCGAAGCCGATCGCGAAGGCATCGATGATCGCGATCACCGTGAGCACCTCGTCTTCGGGAAAGCCGCCGTCGACGAGAACGGTCGCCAGATCGTCGTACGCGGCGATGACCGCCGGATGCGTGATCGTCTTCCCGATGAGCAGCGGCACGAGCTGCGGGTGGTCGGCATACATCTGGCGCTGCCGTCTCAGAAGCTCGACGAGGAAGTCATCCCACGTGCCCTCCCCCGGCCCGACCCGATAGTCCTCGATCAAACGGCCTCGCATCAGCTCGATGATGCCGTCCATGCCGTCCACATGGTTGTAGAGCGAAGACGGCCTGACTCCGAGCCGACGCGCGATCGCGTTCACCCCGAACGGCTCTCCGGCCCTCGACAGTTCGAGGCCGGCCGCACCGATGATCTCCGGCGACAGCAATGGACTCGATGGCCTGGGCATCACACGCTCACTCTCTGTTCGCGGGACCGTCGAGAAATCTCTTCCCTCCGGCATCCCTCCTGTGCATAATAGTGAACACCATTCGTTGACGAACACCATTCGTTTTTGAATCCGCGCCCCACCCGATGCGCTTCGGCAGGACCTTCGCGCACATCGCCGTGCCCCTCTCAGTGGGAGAACCATGACCGCCATCGACCTCAGCACCCGGGTTCCGCTCCGGGTGCCTACCGCCACCGCCACCTTCGCGATCGGAATCGCGGGGTATCTGGGCGTCAATCTGTCGCCCTACATGATCACCGCCGCGCAGACGGGCCTCCGCATCGACGTGCTCGCCGCCAGCTGGCTCGTCACCGCGACGCTGCTGCTCACCGCGGTCACCGGACTCGCGATCGCCCCGCTCTGCGCCGGCGGTCACCGGCGAGAAGTGGCCCGCACTGGACTCGCCATCGCGTCCGTCGGTTTCGCCACCGCAGCGCTGGTCCCGGCGCTCATCCTTCCCGCTCTGCTGGTCGGCGGGGCGGGAGCCGGCGGTGCCGTCGCGGCGTCCGGGGCGGCGCTGGCCGCGTTCCGGAATCCTGACAGGGTCGCGGGTTTCAACGGTCTCGCGAACCGTGGCGTGATCACGATCGTGCTGGCGGTGATCCCTCTCGTGGGGCTCGCACCGATCGATGTCTTCGGTGCGCTCGCGCTGTTCAGCATCCTGGGACTGCTCGTCTCAGCGTGGTTGCCTGCGGCCCCCGTGATCGATCCTCAGGCCGGGGCCGCTGTCGCCGAGGCGATGCCGATCGACGTGCCGTCGACAGGCACGGTGCGCCTCTCTCCGGCACGCTCGCGAACCGTCACGATCGCCGGGTTCAGCCTCCTCGTCGTGTTCGCACTGTGGGCGGTGAGCGAGGACTCGCTCTGGGCCATGGCCGGCATCATGGGTGCCGAGCAGACGGGCCTCACGCCCGAAGGGCTGGGCCTCGCACTCAGCGGTGCGACGGCGGGCGGCCTCGTCGGGTCGGTGCTGCTGATGATCGTCGGATCCAGGCTGGGCCGAGCAGTGCCACTCGCGGTGCTGCTGATCGCCGGAGGAGTGCTGAAGATCGTCGAGGGCTTCACGTCTGATCCGACCGCGTTCATCGTGGTCTTCATCGCCTGGAACACTGTCTACGCGATCGCCTTCATGTACTTCGTGTCGACCTCCGCTGCTCTCGATGCCGACGGCCGCTGGTCCGGGCCCCTGCTTGCGGTGTACCTCGTCGGGTCGGCACTCACCCCCGTGATCGGCGCTGCACTCGTCGGCCTGCTCGGGTTCCAGGGGTTCGCCGTCGCGCTGGGCATCGCGAGCTTCGTGCTCGCCGTGCCCACGAGTGCCATCGCCCTGCTCTCGACACGCCTCGAGCGTGCAGCCACCACCGAGGAGACGCTCTGATGCCCACCACGCTCTATCGCAATGCCCGCTTCTTCGCCGCTGACGACACCGCCTGGGCCGAAGCCGTCGTCGTAGACGGCGCGGACTTCGCCTTCGTCGGGGCCGAGGCCGACGCACCGCCGACCGATGCCGTCGTCGATCTCGGTGGACGGGTGGTTCTTCCCGGATTCACCGATGCGCACACTCATCTGCTGATGATGGGCGAGGCACTGGGCCAGATCGGGCTCACGGATGCCGGCTCTCTCGACGAGATCCAGCGCAGGGTGCTACAGGCACGCGGGACGTCCACCGGCACGGTGCGCGGGCGCGGATGGCTCTTCGACGCGATCCCGGGCGTATCGCCGACGGCCGCGATGATCGACGCCGTCGTCGCGGACGTCCCCGTCTATCTCGACGCCAACGACTACCACTCCTGCTGGGTCAACTCTGCGGCGCTGGAGGAGCTCGGGATCACCCGGGAGACTCCTGATCCGATCGGCGGCCGGATCGAGAGGGATGCCGACGGCGAACCGACCGGGATGCTCTACGAGACGGCCGCGCAGCAGTACGCATGGGCGCACCGGGATGCCACGACCACCGACCAGCAGCGGGATGCAGCTGTGCAGCGCGTCGTGGAAGCGTATCTCGCGGCGGGTGTCACCGGCGCCGTCGACATGGCGTTCGACGGGCTCGCGCTCGCGGCGCTCGAGCGGGCGGAGCAGCGAGGCGAACTGCCGTTGCGGATAGCCGGGCACTGGTTCGTCGCGAACACGGGCGATGACACGCTGAACCTGGCTCAGGTCGCCGAGGCGGCGGATCGGGCCGAGGCTGCCTCGAGCGCTGTTCGGGTGATCGGGATCAAGCTCGTGCTCGACGGCACGATCGACGCGTGCACCGCTGCGATGCGTGCCCCGTATGCGGATGGCTCCAACGCCGCGCCGATCTGGCCGGCCGAACGACTGTTCCCCGTCGTCGCGGCTGCGGATGCTGCGGGACTCCAGATCGCACTGCACGCGATCGGCGATGAGGCGAGCACGCTCGCACTGGATGCGATCGAGCACGCGATCACCGTCAACGGCGATCGTCCTCGTCGCCATCGGATCGAGCATCTCGAGTACGCGGCTCCCGGCACGGCCGAGCGGATGGCGCGCCTGGGTGTGACGGCCTCCATGCAGCCGGTGCACGCGGATCCGGCGATCTTCGCGAACTGGTCGGCCCAACTCGGCGATGATCGAGCGGATCGGGCCTTCGCGTGGCCGGAGTACGAGGATGCCGGTGCTCTGCTCGCCTTCTCGACGGACGCTCCCACCGCGCCGCACGCGGCGCTCGCGAACATGTACGTGGCCACGACACGGGCGTCGGCTCTGGACCCCGATGTGCCTGCGGTGCATCCGCAGTTCGCCCTCCCCCTCGAACGCGCGATCGCTCATGCGACGCGTGACGCGGCGCAGTCGATCGGCGACGGGGCGTGGCGTGGCCGCATCGCGGTGGGACAGGCCGCGGACTTCGCCGTGCTCGACGTCGATCCGTTCTCGGAGGGCAGCCGTTCGCTGCTCACAGCCCGCGTCCTGCGCACGGTGATCGCGGGGCACACCGCGTACGAGGCCTGAGGCGTCGCACCGCGGCATCCGTCGACCGTCCTCTTGAGCGATATACCGGTCTGTTCTTATAATTCTGGTGAACTCTGGCGGGCAGAGGGCGCCCGTCGATCAGGCGGTGATGTCATCGCCCGGACGCGGAGCGCTCCCCCTGTCAGCCGATGGCGAATACGACTGATTGGAGTGTTGAGATGTCCGCGATGCCCGATCCGAGGTTCGAGCTCCGCAGGGTGACTGAGACCGAGTGGCTGATCGTCGACCACAAGTACGAGCCGCACGACGCACGTCAGACCGTCGCCTGCATCTACCAGGTGGATGCCGTCGAGGTCGATGTGCTCTGGTTGCGCAATCTCCCCCTGGCGAGCTCGTACATGTCGGCCGAAGAAGTGCTCAGCGATCTGCAGCGGTTCCACAACCCGCCGAGCCGGTCCACGGCGCCGATCACGATCCCGCACCTTCCTCCGCTCGCGACGACGGCCGGTTGATGCCCTGCGGAGCGGTACCCCGGCTCGGCGACCGCCGCGCCATAGGCTGGCGTCATGCTCATCGCTCTGATCCGTCCCGTCGAGACCAGCACTGCAGACGTCATCGGAACGACGCTCGCCGAGGTGCTCGTCGAGCTCGAACAGCACCGCAAGCCGGGCTTCGAGCTGGCGTCGGCGCCCGTGCGCATGCTGAAGGGCGTGGCGAAGATGGAGGCGACGGGCACCTTCACACGCGTCGACGGCGTGCAGGAGATCGAGGCTGACGACATGGCATCGCTCGAGGCGAAGGTGCCAGAAGGATGGCGGATGCTGACGGTGCGCACCGCCTAGGTCGAGAGGCCAGCCGACGGCGAAGAAGACCCCCACCGGCTCAGCGCCGGGTGGGGGTCTTCGCTCTTCAGGGCGTGGCCGTTTCAGCCGCCCGACGGGTTCTCGAGAGGCGCGCCGTCTTCGTCGGTGGTCTCGTCTTCGAGGATCTCGTCCGTGCTCTTGGACGTCGAGTCATCGGGTGCACCACCCGAGGCGGTGTCGGCCTCTTCATGACCGTCGCTGGTTCCGTGCGTGTTCTGCAGATCGCTCATTGCATCTCCTCTGTCGGTGATGAGGCGACGGTATGCCGTTCGTCCGTTGCCGGAGAGGGGGTTGACGTGGTGACGTCGCAGGGTGGTGCATTTCGGGCTGCCGGTTCGGGCATGAAAAAAGCCCCGGAGTTCCGCGTATTTCTGCGGTTCTCCGGGGCTTTGTGGTCGGGCTGACAGGATTTGAACCTGCGACCCCTTGACCCCCAGTCAAGTGCGCTACCAAGCTGCGCCACAGCCCGTTGTTCTGCACTCTCGCGCAGGCAACTCCCCTATCTTAGCCCCACTTTCCCGCCCTTCGCGAACCGGGTGAGCGCCGGGCGTTGCGTGGTGTCGGAGGCACGGCGTACCGTCACCTGCATGGCGACGATCACGACAGAGGTGGCGACGACCGCCCGGTGGGACGACGTTCAGCATGCGCTCACCGGCGGCGGCGATGGTGCCAGCTGCCAGTGCATCTGGCCGATGCTGAGCAACAAGGAGTGGAATGAGACGACCACGCCGCAGCGCACCGAGATGTTGCGCGATGAGATCGAGGCGGGCCCTCCCCCTGGCCTGATCGCCTATGTCGACGGCGACGCGGCCGGGTGGATCCGGATCGGGCCGCGCACGAAACAGCAGCGGGTGCCGCGCACGCGCATGATCGCGGCAGCATCCGCCGAGCCCTTCGACGACGACTCGGTATGGGCAGTCACATGCTTCGTGGTCCGTCGCGAACATCGACGCTCCGGCCTCAACCTCGAACTTCTGCGCGCCGCGGTCGACTTCGCGCGAACCTCGGGAGCCCGACTCATTGAGGGCTATCCTGTCGACACCCGCGGCGAGAAGAAGCGCACGAACGACCTGTTCCACGGCATGCTCACCACATTCCTGGCCGCCGGCTTCGAGGAGAGAGCCGAGATGAAGCCGGGACGAGCTCTCGTGGCATTGGAGCTCTCCGCGTGACCGAAGAGACAGAGCTGCCGGCATCCATGGGCAAGGTCGCTCGCAGAGAGCTGGCTCTGCAGGGATTCACCCGTCTCGAGCAGTTTGACGGAGTGTCCGAGAGCACGCTCCTCGCGATTCACGGAGTGGGCCCGAAAGCCATCCGCATCCTGCGCGAACAACTCGAATCCCTCGGCTCGGCTCTCCGACCGTGAGCGACCGCTAGCGTGGGTGACATGAGCGACAAGTACCCGACCATCGAAGACCCGGAACTGGGAGCCCTCACGCGCGCGACGACGGAGCTGTCTGATGGAACCGTGCTGACCCACGACTGGTACGCCGGCGGTACGGTGGTCAACGGTGCTCCCCTCGATCTCATGATCGAAGGAACCGACGCCGACGAGGCGGCCGCTCTGCTCCCCCACGTGCATGAGACGATCGCAGCCCTCGGAGTTCTGCGGCGTCTGGCCACGGATGCCGTTGTGGCCGCGTTCAGCAACGTCACCCCCGAGCAGTACGAGCTCGACGACGCGGCATCCGACCTCAGCCTCGAGACGCTCGAGGCTTCAGCCGACGGCACCGTCGTGCTCCACCTCATCGACACCTGCGGCCAGCACTTCCCCGAGGGATACTGGCCCGCCGTGCACCTCGGCACTGACGGTCAGATCACCCAGGTCACCGTCGAGTCCTGACCGCGTCTGGCGACGTTCGATCCCGCCCTACGATGGGGAGATGCAGCGCCGCCGTCAGCTTGATCCGCTTCTGTGGGCATTCCTGCCCTACATCGCGGTCTCGGTGACCCACGTGGTGCTGCTGAGCCTCGACAGCCCTGCGGCCGGGCCGACCAAGCTGCTCCTGATGCCCCTGCTCGCCGCGCCGGTGCTGGTGTCGCTGCGCCGGATCCGGGAGCGCGCCGCTCAGGCATTGATCCTCGGGGCCCTTGCGTTCTCATGGCTCGGCGACAGCGCGGGTGCGCTCTTCCCCGCCGCGCCGGAAGTACCGCTGATGCTGATGTTCTTCGGCATCGCGCATCTGGCATACATCACTCTCTTCATCCGTCACCTCGCGCAGCGTCGGATGCCGCGGTGGGCGCTCGTCTACGCCGGATGGTGGGTGGCGATGGTGGCTTTCGTTGGGCCACATGCCGGTGGGCTGCTGATCGCGGTCGCCTTCTACGGACTCGTCCTCGGTGCCACAGCCGCATTCTCCACTCGGTGCCATCCGCGCGTCGCGATCGGCGGTGCTTTCTTCCTCGCGAGCGACACGGTATTGGCCCTTCGACTCTTCCTTCCCGACTCGCTCCCTGCCTGGAGCAGCCCTGCCATCATGGCCACCTACACGATCGGACAGGGCCTGATCATCGCCGGCGCCCTGATCGCACTGAGAAAGCGAGGTGCCTGATGGCCGATGCCGCACGGGTCGACAGCTGGCTCTGGGCGATCCGCGTCTACAAGACGCGCTCGGCCGCGACGACCGCATGCCGCGCAGGGCATGTGCGCGTGAACGGCGACAGGGTGAAGGCCGCACAGCACGTGCGCATCGGCGACGAGCTGCGTGTGCGGATCGCCGGCTTCGATCGGATCCTCATCGTTCGCCAGCTGCTCGTCAAGCGCGTCGGTGCACCAGTCGCGGCCCTCGCCTACGAGGATCGCACGCCCGAGCGCGAGCCTCAGGCCGCTCTCGGGCTGCGCGATCGGGGCGCGGGGCGACCCACGAAGCGCGAGCGACGCGACATCGACAAGCTGCGGGGTCGAGGATATGAGGATGACGGCATATTCCATGGCTGACGCTGGAACATAGTCGAACATATCTTCTAAACTGAGGTCATGGCTCAGCGCACCGATCTCGACCTCGATCTCGACGAGCGCCGCCGCCTGCTCGACGAGTGGGTCGCCACACGGCGCCAGATCGCTGCTCTCGAAGCCCAGTCGTACGCGCTCCTCGTCGAGCGCATCAAAGTGCACGACGCCGACGTCTCCGAGAGCCCCCACCACCGTGATGCGATCTACAGATCGATGATCGCGGAGTACTCCGCGGCAGGGCACATCCCGAAGGGTTCCGTCGAGTACGCCTTCACCGACGCGCGCACCCTCACGCGCGCGCTTCCCGCGGTGCACGCCAGCTTCGCCGCAGGTGCCATCACCGCGCGGCACGTCCGTGAGATCGTGCGGGCCAGCGAGATCGTCGACGATGCCATCCGCGACGGGCGAGTGGAGCCCGCCACGATGGGCCTCTACGAGACGGCTGTTCTGGTGGTCGCCGAGCAGGACACCGCACAACGAACAAAGATCCATGCTCGCACGGTCGCCGCCGGTCTCGTCGGTGAGACCGTCGTCGGGGCCCAGCGGCGTGCGGCAGCCGAACGCTGCGTCACCGTCAGGTCGGTCGGCGACGGTCTGGCTGCGCTCACGGCGATCCTCCCCGAGTGGGTCGCCGTGGCAATCTCCGACCGACTCACGCAGATGGCGCGACACATCGCCCGCACCCGCGACGAGCGAGAGCCGATCCTCGAGCCACTCGACGACGACTCCGAGAACTCGCTCTACCTCTCCGATCTCTCGCCCGAAGACCCCCGGTACGGTGCCTACTTCGAGGCCGGAGTGATCGCCGCCGACGGTACCTTCGTCACCGATCCGCTCGCCGGCCTGATCGACCCGATGACCGATCCGGCGAGTCCCGACATCGAGCATCTTTCCGGCGATACCCGCACGTTCGATCAGATCCGCGCCGATCTGCTGTCCGATCTGCTGCTCTCCTCTGATCCGAGCGAAGCGAACGGCACAGGACTAGAGAACGTCTCGGCCCGCATTCAGGTGACGGTCGCTGCGAGCACCCTTGCCGGAGATGACGATCGACCCGCCGAGCTCGACGGACACGGCCCACTCGATCCCGATGTCGCGCGCGGACTCGCGGGGCGTTGCACCGGATGGTCACGCCTGTTCCTCGACGCGACCGGCCTGGTGACAGAGACCGACTCCTACTCCCCCACGGAGCAGATGCGGCGCTTCCTTCGAGCGCGCGATCAGCACTGCAGATTCCCCGGATGCCGGATGCCGGTGCACCGCTGCGAGATCGACCACAACCACGACCACGCTCGTGGCGGAAGAACACGCATCGACAACCTCAGTCACTTCTGCACGACGCATCATTCGCTCAAACATCCCGACATCGATGAGCGGCACCGGTGGAGGGCCCGTCAGACTCCTGACGGGAGCATCACCTGGACCAGTCCACTCGGCAGAGATTACGTCGATCCACCTCGTCGACGAGTCATGTTCGTCTGATCTCAGCGACGTGCTCCATCGAGGCAGTGCCTCGTGCTCCAGGCGATACACGACTCCGCCTCGCGTTGCCCTGCTTTCGTGCGGCAGAAACGATTACTGCGGCAGCACGTCCAGCAGCCAGCCGGCCGAATAGATCTGCGCGGCGCCTGCCGCCTCGACGCGATGCTGCAGCTCTCGGTCGCTGGTGACGACAATGACATGCTGTCCGGCTCGCGTTCGACGCTCGACCTCCGCGACGATCGCATCGTCTCCCGCCGCGTCGGCGCGCACGATCGAGACGCCACCCGCGGGGAGCAACTCGGGCGCTTCGGCATCAGCATCCGATGAGGGAGTCGCGATCCCTCGCGCCTGCCCTTCCACCACCAGAGCGATCTGCGGGAACCAGGTCGTTCCGCCGACGCCGAGGTCAGACGCCGGCACGGCAAGCCCGTTCAGCCGCCCAGACAGTCGAGTTGCCGCCGCCGCGCGGTCCTTCCACCAGCCGTCGGGCACGGAGCCGACCACGTTCGCGGCATCGACGACGAGCGACGGACGAACCTCGAGCAGCGCGCGAAGAGCCGGCCATGCACTGCCGAAACCGGGGTGCAGAGGTCGCGAGTCGACCTCATCGACCGGCACCCACTCGAGCGCCACGCTCTCAGGGTCACTGATCACGGGCTCGAACGGGCGCACGACGTCGGCGATGACGGTCGTGTACGACCACACATCGAGATCGAGCACACTGGTGAACCGCGGCCGCACGGCACCATCGGGAACGCCCGCCTCCTCCTGCGCCTCACGCACAGCACCCACGATCGCGCTCTCGCCCTCGTGCATCGCGCCGCCGGGCAGTCCCCATGTGCCACCGAAGTGGCTCCATGAGACGCGGTGCTGCAGCAGGATTCCGCGCTCGGCGTCGAATGCAAGCAGGCCCGCGGCACCGAAACGCCCCCAGTACTTCTCCCCCGACGGAGCGACCACCCAGGCGTCACCCGGGTTCCGGGGCCCATCGGGGCGGCGAGGCTCACCTGGGGCAGGAGGTACGACAGTCACCCCTTCAGCCTATCACAGCATCGGGGCATCGGCACGCATCCGGGTCACACGCGGGAACAGGTGTCCGCACGTGCGACCCGGCAGCGGATCAGCGCTGGCGCTTCTCGCGCACTCGCATGTTGATGACGATCGGCGTTCCGTCGAACTCGTAGAGCTCACGAAGGCGACGCTGGATGAATCGACGGTAGCCGGGGTCGAGGAAGCCGGTCGTGAACAGCACGAACGTCGGCGGACGAGTCGACGCCTGAGTGCCGAACAGGATGCGCGGCTGCTTGCCTCCACGCAGCGGGTGCGGGTGCTCCGCGACCAGCTCAGCGAGGAACGCGTTGAACTTGCCGGTGGGGATGCGACGGTCCCAGTTCGTGAGAGCAGTCTCGAGCGCGGGCACCAGCTTGTCGAGGTGACGGCCGGTCTTCGCCGAGATGTTCACGCGCGGGGCCCAGGCGACGTGCGCCAGGTCCTTCTCGATCTCCCGCTCGAGGTAGCGACGACGATCCGCGTTCTCGAGGTCGTCGTCGTTGAGACGATCCCACTTGTTGAACGCGAGCACGAGCGAACGACCCGACTCGAGCACCAGGTCGATGATGCGAACATCCTGCTCGCTGATCGACTCCGACACGTCGAGCACGACGACACCGACCTCGGCCTTCTCGAGCGCGGCCGACGTACGCAGCGAGGCGTAGAAGTCAGCGCCCTGCGCCATGTGCACCCGACGACGGATGCCGGCGGTGTCGACCAGACGCCACAGCTTGCCGCCGAGCTCGACGATCTCATCGACCGGGTCGCGGGTCGTGCCGGCGAGGTCGTTGACGACCACACGCTCTTCGCCCGCGGCCTTGTTGAGCAGCGACGACTTGCCGACGTTCGGGCGACCGAGGATCGCGACGCGACGCGGTCCGCCGATCTCGGCCTTCGCGACGGCCGAGACATCGGGGAGCGTCTTCAGCAGCTCATCGAGCAGGTCGGCGACACCGCGACCGTGGATGGCCGAGACCGGGTGCGGCTCGCCGAGACCGAGGTTCCAGAGGGCTGCCGCTTCGGGCTCCTGACGGGCGTCATCGATCTTGTTCGCGACGAGGAACACGGGCTTGCCGCTCTTGCGCAGCATCTTCACGACGTGCTCGTCGGTCGACGTGGCGCCGACCATCGCGTCGACGACGAAGAGCACGACGTCGGCGAGGTCGATCGCGACCTCCGCCTGCGCGGCGACCGAGCGGTCGATGCCGCGTGCGTCGGGCTCCCAGCCTCCGGTGTCGACGAGCGAGAAGCGACGGTCGGCCCACTCGGCCTTGTACGTCACGCGGTCGCGGGTCACACCAGGGGTGTCCTCGACGACGGCCTCACGGCGTCCGAGGATGCGGTTCACGAGCGCCGACTTGCCGACGTTCGGGCGACCGACGATCGCTACGACCGGCAGAGCGGGGAAGAACTGGATGCCGTCCTCGCCCATCGTGATGCCGGCGAGGAGCGCGGCATCCTCATCGTCGAGGTCGTAGTCGGCGAGGCCCGCGCGCAGTGTCTCGGCACGTGCTTCGGCGAGCTGCTCGTCGAGCTGCGCCATCTTCTCGGCGAGCTGGTCGGGGCCGCCTTCGTATTCGTCGTCAGCCATGGTGTACTCCTCGGGTTCGTTCGATCACCGCGAGGACGGCGTCGATGGTCTGTGTGAAATCGAGCTCCGTCGAATCGACGACCTCGACGCCTTCTGCGGCGTTCAGGAAGTCGACGACGGCGCTGTCTGAAGCGTCGCGCTTGTGCAGTGCGGCCGCGACGGTCTCGGCGTTCTCGCCGGCGAGCTCGCCGGCACGTCGTGCGGCGCGCACCTCGGGCGCAGCCGTGAGAAGGATCCGCACCGGGGCGTCTGGAGCCACCACGGTGGTGATGTCGCGCCCCTCGACGACGACCGCCGGGTAGGGCGCTTCGGCCACGAGGGTGCGGAACAGGCGGTTGACCCGGTCGCGCACCTCGGGGACACGAGCCACGCCGCTGACGGCGCCCGAGACGGAGGGCTCGCGGATCGCGTCCGTGACGTCGACGTCGCCGACGCGCACGGTCCGATCATCGGGGTCGAGACCGAGGCGCACGGGGAAGTCGGCGACGGCGTCGAGCACCGCAGCAGCATCCGCTGTGTCGGCCCCACGATCGAGCACATGCCAGGCAAGGGCGCGATAGGCCGACCCGGTGTCGAGGTAGCCGAAGCCCAGAGTGCGGGCGACCGCCTTGGACACACTGGACTTGCCGGAACCCGCGGGCCCGTCGATCGCGATGAAATCAGTCATTGGTCGTACCTGCAATCCGCCAGCCGCGTTCCTGGAGTCCGGTGATCGCGCCGTGCAGCGCTGCGGGCTCGACACTGATCTCGGCGAGGCCGAACTGTGCGCCCGGTGAGTGCTCGAGACGCAGGTCCTCGACGTTGACGCCGAGCTCTCCGAGCTCTCCGAACAGTCGCCCGAGCTGGCCGGCGGTGTCGTCGATCATCACGATGAGCGACTCGAACCGCCGGTTCTGTCCGTGCTTTCCCGGGAGCCGCTCGACGCCGTCGTTGCCCTGTCGGATCGTCTCGGCGACCACGCGCCGAGCGCCGGGAGCTTCGGGCGCACGCAGCGCGTCGGACACTTCCCGGAGGTCGGATGCCAGGGCGTCGAGGATCTCTACCACCGGCCCGGCGTTCGCGCCGAGGATCTGCACCCAGAGCTCAGGAGCGGAGGCGGCGATGCGGGTCGTGTCGCGCACGCCCTGGCCGGAGAGCCGCAGCGCACCCTCATCGGCCTCCGCGAGCCGTCCGGCGAGCAGGCTCGCGACGACCTGAGGAACGTGAGAGGTGAGCGCGACCGAGCGGTCGTGCTCCTCGGGGGTCATTTCGAGAGGCATCGCCCCGACGTCGAGAGCGAGCGCTTCGACGAGCGCGAGATCTGCTGCCTTGGTGTCGGCGTCGCGGCACACGACCCAGGGGCGTCCGATGAACAGGTCTGCGCGAGCGGAGATCGCCCCACCGCGCTCGCGTCCGGCGAGAGGGTGCGAACCGATGTAGCGGGTCAGATCGACTCCGCGTCTCTGCAGACTGTGGAAGGGCTCGAGCTTGACGCTCGCCACGTCTGTGACGACGGCGTGCGGAAAACGAGCCAGCTCCGACTCGATGACATCCGCGGTGACGTCCGGCGGCACGGCGACCACGATCAGCACCGGCGAGTCATCGTCGGCAGCCGAGCGACCGGCTCCGTAGTCGATCGCGAGGCGCAGCTGAGCCGGTGACGTGTCGGCGAGCACCACATCGACGCCCTTGGCGCGAAGCGCATGGCCGATGCTCGCACCGAGCAGACCGGCGCCGACGACCCGAACGGTGCCGGAGAGTCTGGCGGCGATTCGCGGCGCGACAGAACTCCGAGCCCCCGTGGGCGCACTCGTCGTATCGGTCACTCGTTCTCCTGTTGCTCGCCTGGCGCCTCGGCGACACCGGAATCACGGCGCGACAGAGTCAAGAGTGCGCCGAGTTCGATTTTAGTCAGTTCACGGGTCTTCCCAACCGGGAGGGTTCCCAGGTGAAGAGGGCCGAACTGACGGCGAACGAGTTCGCTCACCGGGTGTCCGACCGCAGCCAGCATCCTTCGGACGATCCGGTTGCGCCCCGAGTGCAGTGTCAGCTCGACGAGACTCGACCCGCGAGAGGTGTCGAGCAGCCGCGCCTTGTCTGCCGCGATCGGACCGTCGTCGAGGTCGATGCCCTTGGTGAGCTTCGAGATCGTCTGCGCGGTGACCTCTCCCTCGACCTTGGCGATATACACCTTGGTGACGCCGAAAGACGGGTGAGCGAGCACGTGTGCGAGGTCGCCGTCATTCGTCAGGACGAGCAGTCCGCTGGTCTCGGCGTCGAGGCGCCCGACGTTGTACAGGCGCTCCTCGTATTCGTCGGTGAAGACGCGGAGATCGGGCCGGCCGTTCTCGTCACGAAGGCTGCTGACCACTCCGGTCGGCTTGTTGAGCATGACGTATCGCTTCGACACGTCGAGCTGAACCGCCGTGCCGTCCACGTCGATGAGGTCGGTCTCCGGGTCGACGCGGCGGCCGAGCTCGGTGACGGTCTCTCCGTTGACCCGGATGCGTCCCTCGACGATGTACTGCTCGATCACGCGTCGTGAGGCCACGCCCGCCGCCGACAGCACCTTCTGCAGGCGGATGCCCTCTGGTGTCTCGAAGCCGCTCATCGGATGGTCCCTTCGTTGAAACTGAATCTGTGCATCGAGTCCGCGCGACCGGACGTCATCGGACGAGCGAGTTCAACCGAGGTCATCGGATGGTCCCTTCGTCGAAACCATCTGCGCCGTCGTCGAGCAGAGGAGAGATCGGTGGCAGCTCATCGAGCGTGTTGATGCCCAGGTGCTGCAGGAGCGCGTCGGTGGTGCCGTAGTTGATCGCGCCGGTCTCGGAGTCTGCGAACAGCTCGGTGATGAGGCCTCGAGCGAGCAGCGTGCGCACGACCGAGTCGACGTTCACCGCGCGGATCGATGCCACCTGGCTGCGCGTGACCGGCTGCTTGTACGCGATCACGGCGAGGGTCTCGAGCGCCGCCTGCGAGAGTCGGGCAGGCGCCTGTCCTCCGACGAACTCCGCGACGACATCGTCGTGATCCTCGCGGACGTACAGGCGCCATCCGCCGCCGACCTCGCGCAGTTCGAAGCCACGACGCGGGCCCTGGCCCTTGCCGTCGTAGTCGTCGACCAGCGTCTCGATCGTCTGCCGCACTGCCGCCACCGGCGAGCCGACGGCTGCCGCGAGGGCGACGAGACCGATCGGCTCGTCGATGATCAGCAGGATCGCCTCGATGCGCTCGGACAGCGGCGACTCGCGCACGGCCCCGTCGGTCGCGGCACCGGTCGCAGCTTCGGTCACGTCATCGGTCATAGTCGGCTCCCAGCGATGCGAGTGTCTCATCCGACCAGGAGTCGGCGGCCCAGCGCAACGTCAGCTCACCGAGCGGTTCCAGTTGTTCGAACGAGAGGGCGGCGTGCCGATAGAGCTCCAGCACGGAGATGAACCGCGCGACCACGATGCCCGGCTCGCTCACACCGGCCACGAGCTCGCGGAAGCTCACCGACTCCGCGGCGCGAAGCAGGGTGACGACGATCGCGGCCTGCTCGCGGATGCTGACGAGCGGAGCGTGCAGGTGATCGAGACCGACATGCGGGATCTCCTTCGGTGCGAACGCCAGGAGCGCGAGAGCGGCGAAATCGTCGACGTTGAGCGACCAGACGAGCTCAGGCGTCTTCCGCCGGTGCTTCTCGTCGAGCCTGACCGCACGCACGTGACGTCGATCCTCGCGCTGCAGGCACCGCGCGAACCAGGCCGACACCTCTTTGAAAGCGCGATACTGCAGGAGACGCGCGAAGAGAAGGTCTCGGGCTTCGAGGAGCGCGACGGCCTCGGCATCCACCAGCTCACCCTGCGGCAGCAGACCTGCCACCTTCATGTCGAGCAGCGTCGCCGCGACCACCAGGAACTCCGACGCCTGGTCGAGCTCCTCGTCGTCGTCGAGCTCTCTGAGATACGCGATGAACTCGTTCGTGACCGCGCTCAGCGACACCTCGGTGATGTCCATCTCGTGCTTCGAGATGAGGTTCAGCAGCAGATCGAACGGGCCGTCGAAGTTCGACAGGGAGACGCGGAAGCCGGCATCCGGAACAGGCGCTTCCTGCGCGGCCTCGGCAGGTGCCGCCGATTCTGCTGATGAGACGGACTGAGCTGGTGAGACGGACAGAGCCGGTGTGTCTGACGGCTCGAGCTCAGGCGACAGCGCCACGGGTGACCAGCTCCCGCGCCAGCCGCAGGTATGCCTGCGCGGCAGCGTGCTCCGGAGCGAACTCGGTGATCGGAACACCCGAGACCGATGCGTCGGGGAACTTGACCGTGCGACCGATCACGGTCTCCAGGACATCGTCGCCGAACGCCTCGACCACACGCTCGAGAACCTCGCGCGAGTGCAGCGTGCGCGGGTCGTACATGGTGGCGAGAAGGCCGTCCATCGTGATCGACGGGTTCAGCCGGTCTCGCACCTTGTCGATGGTCTCGATCAGGAGAGCCACACCGCGAAGCGCGAAGAACTCGCACTCGAGCGGGATGATGACGCCGTGAGCCGCGGTCAGCGCGTTCACGGTGAGCAGGCCGAGCGAGGGCTGGCAGTCGATCAGGATGACGTCGTACTCCCCCGCCACCTGGCGGAGAACACGGGCGAGGATCGTCTCGCGCGCGACCTCGTTCACGAGGTGAACTTCGGCGGCGGACAGGTCGATGTTCGCCGGCATCACGTCGAGACCGTCGACCCCGGAGGGGACGATCGCATCGTGCGCGTCGCGTTTGGTGTCGAGCAGCAGGTCGTACACGGTCGGCACGTCGTGCGTCTGGATGCCGAGGCCGGCCGACAGCGCGCCCTGCGGGTCGAAGTCGACGGCCAGGACCTTGCGACCGTATTCGGCGAGGGCCGCGGCGAGGTTGATCGCGGTCGTCGTCTTGCCGACGCCACCCTTCTGGTTGCACAGTGCGATGATGCGTGCGGGCCCGTGCGAGGCGAGCGGTTCCGGGGTCGCGAAGCCGTGATAGGGACGCCCGGTGGGTCCCATGGGGGTGTCGTCGTTCTTCGACGTCTTCGCCCTGGACTTCGCCGCGTTC
Source organism: Microbacterium foliorum (assembly GCF_006385575.1). NCBI lineage: Bacteria > Bacillati > Actinomycetota > Actinomycetes > Micrococcales > Microbacteriaceae > Microbacterium > Microbacterium foliorum. The sequence goes on from NZ_CP041040.1 coordinate 2,302,529, forward strand.
TCAGCCACCGATTCTCCTGCTCTTTCGTGCTCGGTCGAGTCTACCGATCGCCCGGGGGGATCACCGCCTCAGCCCCGGCGATCCCGCGATTTCGACCCGTGAGCCGCGATCTCAGCGGGCGCGCGGGTGCGAAGTGGCGTAGATGTCCCGTAGGGTGTCGACCGATACGTGCGTGTAGATCTGCGTCGTCGCGACCGAGGCGTGTCCGAGCAGCTCCTGCACGACGCGCACGTCGGCACCGCCCTGCAACAGGTGTGTCGCGAACGAGTGCCGCAGCGTGTGCGGCGATACTTCGGCGGTGATGTGCGCGTGCTCTGCCGCCGAGCGGATGACGAGCCATGCGCTCTGCCGTGACAGCGGAGCGCCGCGCGCACCCAGGAAGAGTCGCGCCGATGCCCGCCCCTTGGCCGCGAGTCCTGGCCGGACGCGGGTGAGATACGCATCCACCGCGTCACGGGCGAACGAGCCGATCGGCACGATGCGCTCCTTCGACCCCTTGCCCCGGAGGCGCAGCACATCGCCGTGAGCGAGGTCGTCGACGTCGAGTCCGACCGCCTCGGACACTCGAGCACCGGTCGCATAGAGCAGCTCGAGCAGCGCCCTGTCACGGATCCCTATCGGCTCTTCCGCGCTGGGCGCGCCGAGCAGGCGCTCGACCTGATCGATCGTCAGCGCCTTGGGCAGCCGACGAGGGGCCTTGGGCGGACGAAGACGGCCGCTCGGGTCGTCCTGTTCGATGCCCTCGCGCGCCAGGAATCGGTGCCACCCGCGCACGGACGACTGCAGCCGTGCAAGGCTGGTCGCGGCAGGAGCCGGCTCGGCGCCCGATCGATCGGCGATGAACCGTCCGACGACGGCCGTGCTGATCTCCGCCGTGTCGGTGATCCCCTCGGCATCCAGCCACTCGAGGTAGAGACCGAGATCGCGTCGATAGGCGGCGATCGTGTGTTCGCTGAGACCGCGCTCGATCGTGACGTGGCGCAGATACGTGTCCAACGCACGATCGAGCTGCATGCTCAGCTCCGGTCGCGCAGCCTCTGGGCGGCTGCGAGCACGCCGATGCCGAGGATGCCGTTGCGCATCCGCCCGTCGAGAACCGCTGAGACCGCGGCGTCGAGCGGAACCCACTCCACACGGATGTCGGCCTCTTCATCCTCGCGTGCGTGCGCGTTCTGCGCCGCCGAGACACCGGTCGCGAGGAAGACGTGGATGAGCTCGTCGTTTCCGCCGGGAGTGGTCCACGTCGAGACGAGCGGCTCCCAGTGCGCTGCGACCAGGTCGGCCTCTTCGGCGAGCTCGCGTCGAGCGGCCCCGAGCGGCTCCTCCCCTGCCACGTCGAGCAGACCGGCAGGCAGCTCCCAGTCACGGTGGCGGATCGGATGCCTGTACTGCTGGATCAGCAGCACCCGCCCCTCGTCGTCCAGAGCGAGGATCGCCACGGCGCCGGTGTGCGCGACGTACTGGCGGCGTATCTCTCCGTCGCCGTAGCGCACCCGGTCGTCGCGGACGTTCCAGACCGCACCCTCGTACGCGAGGTCACTCTGCAGGACTTCCGGCTCGAAGGGCTCGTCACGCAGGTCGTCGAACTCAGGCATCGGCTTCGACGAACTCAGGCATCGGCTTCGACGTCGAACAGCTCGCTGGAGCGGTGACGGTCGATCGCGGCTCCGACCAGCCCGCGGAACAGCGGGTGCGGGGCTGTCGGGCGCGAGCGGAGCTCCGGGTGCGCCTGCGTCGCGATGTAGTACGGGTGCACATCGCGCGGCAGCTCGACGTACTCGACCAGATCGAGCTCGGGGTTCAGGCCCGAGAACACGAGACCGGCCTCGGAGAGACGCGCACGGTAGGCGTTGTTGACCTCATAGCGGTGACGGTGGCGCTCCGACGCCTCGGGCGCACCGTACAGCTCCCGCGCCAGAGACCCCTCGGCGAGTGCCGCCTGGTAGAGCCCCAGACGCATGGTGCCGCCGAGGTCGCCGCCGTCGAGGATCTCGACCTGCTCGGCCATCGTGGCGATGACGGGCTCGGAGGTCTGCGGGTCGAACTCGCTCGAGGACGCGTCGGCGATGCCGGCCACATCACGGGCGTACTCGATGACCATGCACTGCAGGCCGAGGCAGAGTCCGAGGGTCGGGATGCCCTGCTCGCGCGCGAACTTCAACGCGCCCAGCTTGCCCTCGATGCCGCGGATGCCGAATCCACCGGGAACGCAGATGCCGTCGAGCTCGCCGAGCTGCTCCTTCGCGCCCTCTGGAGTCTCGCAGCGGTCCGACGGGATCCAGCGGATGTTGACCTTGGTCTCCTGCGCGAACCCGCCGGCCTTGAGCGCCTCGGTCACGGAGAGGTACGCGTCGGGCAGGTCGATGTACTTGCCGACCAGACCGATGGTCACCTCGTGCTTGGGGTTGTGCACGGCGTGCAGCACCTTGCTCCAGCGGGTCCAGTCGACCTCGTCTGCGGCCTTCTGGTCGAGACCGAGGCGGCGCACGATGTACGAGTCGAGACCCTGGTCGTTGAGCGTCGACGGGATGTCGTAGATGCTCGGCAGGTCGACCGTGTTGATGACGCCCTCGGCGTCGACATCGCACATGAGAGCGATCTTGTTGCGGTTGCTCTCGCTCACCGGACGGTCGCTGCGCAGCACGAGCGCGTCGGGCTGGATGCCGACCTGGCGGAGCGCGGCGACGGAGTGCTGCGTCGGCTTGGTCTTCTGCTCGCCGGACGCACCCATGAACGGGACGAGTGACACGTGCACGAAGAAGACGCTGTCGCGGCCGAGCTCGTGACGCAGCTGGCGTGCCGACTCGAGGAACGGCTGCGATTCGATGTCGCCGACCGTGCCACCGACCTCCGTGATGATCACATCAGGTCGCGGGTCCTCGGTCGCCTGCAGACGCATGCGGCGCTTGATCTCGTCGGTGATGTGCGGAATGACCTGCACGGTGTCGCCGAGGTACTCGCCGCGGCGCTCGCGGGCGATCACCTGCGAGTAGATCTGACCGGTCGTGACGTTGGCGGCCTCAGACAGGTTGATGTCGAGGAAGCGCTCGTAGTGTCCGATGTCGAGGTCGGTCTCGGCACCGTCATCGGTGACGAAGACCTCGCCGTGCTGGAACGGGTTCATGGTGCCCGGATCGACGTTCAGATACGGGTCGAGCTTCTGCATCACGACGCGGAGTCCGCGGGCCGTGAGGAGGTTGCCGAGGCTTGCGGCAGTGAGCCCTTTACCCAAAGACGAAACGACACCACCCGTCACAAAGATGTGCTTGGTCGTGTCGTTCTTGGGCCCCGCAGAAGAAGAGTTCATCACGGGCTTCGATCCTATCAGGAGGTGGAGGTGCCGAGGCTGAGAAGTTCTCGGGCATGGGTGATCGCGGCATCCGAATCGGTCAATCCGGACAGCAGTCGAGCCATCTCAGCCTCGCGCTCCTGCCCCTCGAGACGGCGGACACTCGACGCGGTGACTGCTCCGTCGTTGGATTTGACGACCGAGAGGTGGTTGGTGGCGAAGGCGGCGACCTGAGCCAGATGAGTGACGGCGATCACCTGCGACTTCTCTGCAAGTCGGGCGAGTCGCCGGCCGACCTCGATCGCCGCGGCGCCGCCGATGCCGGCATCGACCTCGTCGAACACGAAGGTCGGCACGGGGTCGGTTCCGGCGATGACGACCTCGATCGCGAGCATCACACGCGAGAGCTCACCGCCGGACGCACCCTTGCCGACCGATCGGGGTTCGGCTCCGGGGTGCGGTGCGAGCAGGATCGCGACGTCGTCGCGACCGTGAGCGCTCTCCGTGCCCGGCGTGACCGCGACCTCGAGGGTCGCGTCGGGCATCGCGAGGGCATGCAGCTCCTCGCTCACGGCGACGCCGAGCCGCGCGGCGGCGGCGGTGCGCTCCGCCGTCAGGGCGTCAGCATGTGCATCGAGCGCTGCGCGGGCGGCGTCACGTTCCGCTTCGAGGCGATCGAGCCTCTCACCGTCGTCATCGAGTTCAGCGAGCCTCGTCGACCCCGTCTGCCAGAGCTCGAGGGCCTCGTCGAGCGAACCGTGCGCGCGGATCAGCGTGCCCAGAGCCGCACGTCGCTCTTCGACGGCCGCCAGCTCGTGCGGTCCCGTCTCATCGAGATCGGCCAGGTATGCCGAGAGCTGGGCGGCGACATCGGCGATGCGATAGCCGATGTCCGCGAGAGCAGCCGAGATGTCGGTGAGTGCGGAGTCGGAGACGCGCTCGAGTGCTCGACGGGCTTCGGCGACCAGAGCGGATGCATCCGGCTCGCCCTCTTCGCTCGAGAGAGCGCTGTGCGCGAGCGCGGCGGCGAGGCGCAGCTCTTCGGCGTTCGCGAGACGCTCGGCCCGTGCCGCCAGCTCGACGTCCTCCCCCGGTTCGGGGGCTGCGGCCTCGATGAGCGCCAACGCCTCACGGAGGCGCGACGCCTCCTCGGCTCGGCGATCTCGGTTCTCGGTGATGTCGGCGATCTCGGCATCCAGCTCGCGCCACCGCGTGAACGACGATGAGTAGGCGTCGAGCGCCTCGGCGATCGGCACCCCTCCGAAGCGATCGAGGGCATCGCGTTGCGCCGCGGACGAGCGCAGCCGCAGCTGCTCGGACTGACCGTGCACGACGACCAGTTCCTCGGCCAGCGCGGACAGCACTCCGGCCGGCGCCGCGCGTCCTCCAACGCTCGCGCGGCTGCGCCCCTCAGCACTCAGCGTGCGAGAGACGTACAGCTCGGCGGAACCCGATCCTGCCGGCTCCAGCTCTCCACCGGCGTCTGCGACGATGTCGGCGACGTCGCCCGTCTCGGGCACGATCCACACTCCCGCGACGGACGCCTGAGCCGCACCGGCTCGAACAGCACCGGAGTCTGCCCGCTGGCCGAGCAGCAGTCCGAGGCCGGTCACGACCATGGTCTTGCCCGCACCGGTCTCGCCGGTGATCGCGGTGAACCCGGCGCCGAGCGGCAGCACGGCGTCGGCGATCACGCCGAGTCCCTGCATCCGCATCTCCTCGATCACGAGGCCGCCCCCTGTCCGCGCCATCCGGCGACCGGCAGCTGGAACTTGCGCACCAGTCGGTTGGTGAACTCTGTGGGGTGCAGGCGCGCGAGGCGCACCGGACGCGAAGACTTGCGCACCACGACACGCGCGCCCGGAGGCAGGTCATGCGAGCGGCGACCATCGCACCAGAGGATGCCGGAACCCGAGGTGCCCTCGAGCATCTCGATCGCCACAGCGGCGTCGGGGCTGACCACGAGCGGCTTGGCGAACAGCGCATGAGCCGACAGCGGCACGACCGCGATGGCCTCGACGCTGGGCCAGATGACCGGTCCCCCGGCGGAGAAGTTGTAGGCGGTCGATCCGGTCGGCGTCGACACGACCATGCCGTCGCACCCGAAGCTCGACAGAGGCAGACCGTCGATCTCGAGCACGACCTCGATCATGCGTTCACGGCTGGCCTTCTCGACCGTCGCCTCATTCAGCGCGAAGGTCTCGTACACGACGGCACCGTCGGCATCCTTGACGCGCACCGACAGCGCCAGGCGCTCTTCGACCTCGTAATCGCGGTCGATCACGCGCCGCACTGCCGCATCCATGTCGTCTCGATCGATCTCGGCGAGGAATCCGACGTGGCCCATGTTGATGCCGAGCACCGGAGCCGAGCAGCCGCGCACCAGTTCGGCGGCGCGGAGGATAGTGCCGTCGCCGCCGAGGACGATCGCGAGCTCGAGCTCGTCCTGCTGCACCGTCTCGCCGAGGATGTCGACGTCGGCGAAGTGAGGATCGACGGCACGCAGGTCGCCGCTCTCGTCGGGCGGAAGCACAGGGCGTGCGCCGGCATCGCGGAGTTCATCGACGACCTTGCGGGCGGCCTCGACGGTGGCTTCCCGGCCGGCGTGGGCGACGACCAGGATGTTGCGCTCGTTCATCGTCTCCCTGCCAGTGCGTTGATGCGGTCCGACCATTCTGACGGATCGCTGCCGCGCCCCGGAGCGAGGTGCAGGAGATACTCCGAGTTGCCGTGCGTCCCGAGGATCGGCGAGGTGAGGATGCCGAGCATACCCAGACCGGAGTCCCAGGCGCTCCACGCTGTGCGCGCGACCGCATCCGCGCGCGTGGCAGGGTCGGTGACGAGTCCGCCGCGCACCGCGGTGCGACCGACCTCGAACTGCGGCTTCACGAGCAGGACGATATCTGCGCCGGGCGCAGCGACCCCGGCGACAGCGGGCAGCACGTGCTCGAGGGAGATGAAGGACAGGTCGCCGACGATGAGGTCGGGGGCCTCAACTTCACCCGTGACCTCCTGCAGGTTCTCGGGAGTCATGTGACGGACGTTGTAGCCCTCGACGACGACGACCCCGGTGTCGGATGCCACAGCGCCGGCCATCTGCTCGTGGCCCACATCGACGGCGAGAACGCGTCGCGCTCCGCGCTCACGAAGCACCTGCGTGAAGCCGCCGGTGGATGCGCCCATGTCGAGCGCGAGGCGGCCTTCGGCGGAGATGCCGAATCCGTCGAGAGCGGCGATCAGCTTGTGCGCCCCACGACCGACGTAGTGATCGGCGCCCGCGACGGTGATCTCCGCGGCGTCCGTGACCGGAGTCGAGGCCTTCACGACGGGGCGTCCGTCGATGCTCACGAGGCCGTCCGCGATGAGCGTGGCCGCATGCGTGCGCGAACGAGCGAGTCCTCGGGCGGCGAGGGCGGCGTCGAGTCGCGTCATCGCGGACCCGGCGCGTCGCGCTGGTCGAGCTTCGCGCCGCTGTCGAGGCGGCGGGACAGCTCGTCGTGCAGTCCGGAGTATGCGTCTGCTCTGGCAGCGAGCGGCTGCCCCTCGATCAGGCGCAGCCGACTCCACAGACCATCGGCCGGTGCGTTCGTCGTCTCGTCGCTCACGCTTCTACTGTACGTGGCTCCGCCGACACGTCGGCGGAGCCACGGCGATGCAGGGCGCCGGTCAGGGGCGGTGGAACGGGTCGTCGTAGAGACGCTCGGGCACCCGCAGCACGAACACCGGAGTACCGGAGGCCCAGATCGCGGAGGCGCCGGCGCGCAGCAGATCGATCTGCGAGTCTCCTTCAGCGACGATCTCGACGTCGGCGCCGACGACCCGCACGGATGCGCCGTTCACCGAGTGGACACCGTCTTTCGACGTGACCTCCGGATACGGCTGGTGCAGTTCGCGCAGGTCACTGAGGATGTACGTCGGACGAGACCCCTCGGGAGCTGCGAGCACGTGCTTCGGTCGGTCGATTCCGGTGAGCACGAGCGCGGAGTCGATGCCCGCGCGGACGGCCCCGAGGATGTCCGTGTCGAGGCGGTCGCCGATGAACAGCGGCTTCTTAGCACCGAAGCGCTCTGTGGCCTCTTCGAAGATCGGAGTCTCAGGCTTGCCTGCCACGGTCGCGAGCCGGCCGATCGCGGTGTGCACCGCAGACACGAGCGTCCCGTTCCCTGGGGCGACGCCGCGCTCGCGCGGGATCGTCCAGTCGGTGTTGGTGGCGATCCACGGGATGCCACCCTCCTCCTCGGGAACCTTCAGCGCGAAGGCGGCTTCGGCGAGATCCGTCCAAGCGACCTCCGGAGCGAAACCCTGCACGACGGCATCCGGCCCATCCTCGGCGCTGCGGGTGACGGTGTAGCCCGCCTTCTCCGCCTCGTCGACGAGTCCCGCTCCACCCACGATCAGAAGTGTGGCGGGTGGCGGGACGATTCCGGCGAGGAGCCGCATCGCAGCCTGCGGGCTGGTGATCACGTCAGCGGGCGCGACGTCGAGACCCAGACTGCTCAGGTGCTCGGCGACCGACGCGTCCGTACGAGACGCGTTGTTCGTGATGTACCCGAGCCGAGCAGTCGCCGCTGCCGCGTTGAGGCTCTCCACCGCATGCGGCAGCGCGCCAGGACCCGCGTAGACGACACCATCCAGGTCCGCGAGCACGGCGTCCACGCCGTCGAGCGGGGTGCGCAATGCAGGCTTCTTGGAGAACAGCCCCACTACGCCTCCTTCGACGTCTCGGATGCTGCGGAGTCCTCGGCCACGTAGTCGGCGCTTTCGTCGTCGGAGTCGGCGTCGTCTTCGCCGAGGAGCTCACGGACCTCGTCGTCGATGGACGGCTCAGGCTCGACGTCATCAGCGTCGGCGGCATCCTCGACGTCAGCAACATCGTGACCCTCAGCGTCAGCGTCAGCGTCAGCGTCAGCGTCAGCGTCAGCGTCAGCGTCAGCGTCAGCGTCAGCGTCAGCGTCAGCGTCAGCGTCAGCGTCAGCGTCAGCGTCAGCGTCAGCGTCAGCGTCAGCGTCAGCGTCAGCGTCAGCGTCAGCGTCAGCGTCAGCGTCAGCGTCAGCGTCAGCGTCAGCGTCAGCGTCGTCGAAGTCGCCTTCGATGAGGCCGTCCTCGATGATGATCTCCTCGTCGCCAGCCTCGTCGACACCGAGTGCCTGGGCGGCGACCTCTGCACGGTGCGCCCAGAACTCGGCTTCGTCGGTTCGTCCGAGGTCCTCGAGCACGGCTGCACGAGCAGCGAACAGCGCAGGGCTCCATTCGAAAGCGCGGTCGGGATCGAGCTCAGGAATCTCGAGTTCGCCGAGCGCGAGCTCGAGGTCCCCCTGATCCAGGCGCGCTCCGGACATCGCGATCGCCAGAGAGACGCGCACGGGTGTGGGGAGAGCAGCCCGGTCCACGGCGCGACCGGTCTCGAGGGCACGGTCGGGGCGACCGATGCCACGCTCGCTGTCGACCATGAGCGCGATCTGGTCGTCCTTGCCGGAGATGCGACGGTAGGTGCGCAACTCACGAAGGGCAAGCGCGAAGTCCTCAGTGGCGTATGCAGTGATACCGAGGGTCTCGCGGACGATCGCGATGCGACCTGCACGGCGGGAAGCCGCAAGGGCGTGCTCGTGCGCACGGGCCGGATCCTCGTCGATGAGCTGAGACGCCATGGCGAGGTGACGCGCGACCAGCTCCGCGTTCTCCTTGCTGAGGGTCTTCAGTTCGTTGCGGGCCGAGGTGTGCAGGTCACGGGCCGTGACCTCATCCGGGATGTGCGGGTCGTTGAAGCGCGGCCGATCGCCGTCTGCCTGAATCGGACGCTCGCGGCCCGCTCCCCCGCGCTGCGGGTACGAACGCGACGAGTCGCGGTCCTGTCCGCCGTTGCGACCGTAACCACCCTCACGGCGCGGAGCGCCGCCGTCGCGGTTGTAGCCACCGGAGCGGGGTGCGTCGTTGTCGCGGCGCGGAGCACCACCGTCACGGTTGTAGCCACCGGAGCGGGGTGCGTCGTTGTCGCGGCGCGGAGCACCACCATCACGGTTGTACCCACCCGAGCGAGGTGCGCCACCGTCGCGGTTGTAGCCACCGGAACGGGGTGCGTCGTTGTCACGGCGCGGAGCACCACCATCACGGTTATAGCCACCCGAACGAGGAGCGCCACCATCACGGTTGTACCCACCAGAACGAGGAGCGCCACCATCACGGTTGTACCCACCCGAACGAGGAGCACCACCATCACGGCTGTAGCCACCAGAACGAGGAGCACCGCCATCACGGCTGTACCCACCGGAGCGCGGTGCGCCACCATCACGGTTGTAGCCACCGGAGCGGGGCGCGTCGTTGTCGCGGCGCGGAGCGCCAGCGTCACGGTTGTACCCACCCGAGCGAGGGGCGCCACCGTCACGGTTGTACCCGCCCGAACGGGGAGCACCACCGTCACGGTTATAGCCACCCGAACGGGGCACATCGTTGTCGCGGCGCGGAGCACCACCATCACGGTTGTAGCCACCCGAACGGGGTGCACCACCATCACGGTTGTACCCACCGGAGCGCGGTGCGCCACCATCACGGCTATACCCACCGGAGCGGGGCGCGTCGTTGTCGCGGCGCGGAGCGCCAGCGTCACGGTTATAGCCACCCGAACGAGGGGCGCCACCATCACGGTTATAGCCACCAGAACGAGGTGCACCACCATCACGGTTGTACCCACCCGAACGAGGAGCACCACCATCACGGTTATAGCCACCAGAACGAGGGGCGCCACCATCACGGTTGTAGCCGCCCTCGCGTCGGGGCGCGTCATCGCGACGCGAACCGCTGCTTCGGTTCTGGTCCGAGCGCCCTCCGGAAGGTCGGTGACCGCGCGATCCATTGTCGTCGTTGCGACGCGGACGGCGCTCTTCCTCTTCCGGCATGATGCTCCCTGTTCTAGTTGTTATTGTTGTTAACGCAAAATGGCCACCCAACGATGGGTGGCCATTTGCTTAAAAGAAGTCCGGCGGTGTCCTACTCTCCCACAGGGTCCCCCCTGCAGTACCATCGGCGCTGTGAGGCTTAGCTTCCGGGTTCGGAATGTAACCGGGCGTTTCCCTCACGCTATGGCCGCCGAAACACTATAGATGTTTCAATCAAAACACATAACAAAGTCATTGTCATGCGGTTCTCGACCGTACATCGAGAACCACTCAGTGGACGCGTAGCACCAACAAACGGTGTGTTATCAAGTCATCGGCTTATTAGTACCAGTCAGCTGCATGCATTACTGCACTTCCACATCTGGCCTATCAACCCAGTAGTCTGGCTGGGAGCCTCTCACCCGAAGGTATGGAAATCTCATCTTGAGGCCGGCTTCCCGCTTAGATGCTTTCAGCGGTTATCCATCCCGAACGTAGCTAATCAGCGGTGCTCCTGGCGGAACAACTGACACACCAGAGGTTCGTCCAACCCGGTCCTCTCGTACTAGGGTCAGATCCTCTCAAATTTCCTACGCGCGCAGCGGATAGGGACCGAACTGTCTCACGACGTTCTAAACCCAGCTCGCGTACCGCTTTAATGGGCGAACAGCCCAACCCTTGGGACCTACTCCAGCCCCAGGATGCGACGAGCCGACATCGAGGTGCCAAACCATGCCGTCGATATGGACTCTTGGGCAAGATCAGCCTGTTATCCCCGAGGTACCTTTTATCCGTTGAGCGACAGCGCTTCCACAAGCCACTGCCGGATCACTAGTCCCGACTTTCGTCCCTGCTCGACCTGTCAGTCTCACAGTCAAGCTCCCTTGTGCACTTACACTCGACACCTGATTGCCAACCAGGTTGAGGGAACCTTTGGGCGCCTCCGTTACTTTTTGGGAGGCAACCGCCCCAGTTAAACTACCCACCATGCACTGTCCCTGAACCGGATTACGGTTCGAAGTTAGATATCCAGAGTGACCAGAGTGGTATTTCAACAATGACTCCACATGAACTGGCGTCCATGCTTCACAGTCTCCCACCTATCCTACACAAGCCACACCGAACACCAATACAAAGCTATAGTAAAGGTCACGGGGTCTTTCCGTCCTGCTGCGCGTAACGAGCATCTTTACTCGTAATGCAATTTCGCCGAGTTCGCGGTTGAGACAGTTGGGAAGTCGTTACGCCATTCGTGCAGGTCGGAACTTACCCGACAAGGAATTTCGCTACCTTAGGATGGTTATAGTTACCACCGCCGTTTACTGGGGCTTAAATTCTCAGCTTCGCCTTGCGGCTAACCGGTCCTCTTAACCTTCCAGCACCGGGCAGGCGTCAGTCCGTATACATCGTCTTGCGACTTGGCACGGACCTGTGTTTTTAGTAAACAGTCGCTACCCACTAGTCTCTGCGGCCTCCAAACGCTTTCGGAGCAAGTCCTAATACGTCGAAGGCCCCCCTTCTCCCGAAGTTACGGGGGCATTTTGCCGAGTTCCTTAACCACGATTCTCTCGATCTCCTTGGTATTCTCTACCTGACCACCTGAGTCGGTTTGGGGTACGGGCGGCTTGAACCTCGCGTCGATGCTTTTCTTGGCAGCATAGGATCATCCACTTTCTATCCGCATCGTGTCTCAGCCTCTGTGAGAGACGGATTTGCCTATCTCTCGGCCTACGCACTTGCACCGGGACAACCATCGCCCGGCTGGACTACCTTCCTGCGTCACACCTGTTAATACGCTAACCGCACCAGAATGGGGTCGTGCGCTAGGCCCAACGCGTCACCCCGAAGGGATCAGTCACTGGGATTCAGACACTTAGCACTACTGGATTAGTTTGGGCGGTTCTTCGCCGGTACGGGAATATCAACCCGTTGTCCATCGACTACGCCTGTCGGCCTCGCCTTAGGTCCCGACTTACCCAGGGAAGATTAGCTTGACCCTGGAACCCTTGGTCTTTCGGAGGACGTGTTTCTCACACGTCTTTCGCTACTCATGCCTGCATTCTCACTCGTGTAGCCTCCACGGCTGGTTTACACCGCCGCTTCGCTGGCCACACGACGCTCTCCTACCCATCAACACGGCTGGACCACGAAGGCCTACCAATAATGTCAATGCCACAACTTCGGTGGCGTGCTTGAGCCCCGTTACATTGTCGGCGCGGAATCACTTGACCAGTGAGCTATTACGCACTCTTTCAAGGGTGGCTGCTTCTAAGCCAACCTCCTGGTTGTCAAGGCAACTCCACATCCTTTCCCACTTAGCACGCGCTTTGGGACCTTAGTTGGTGGTCTGGGTTGTTTCCCTCTCGACTATGAAGCTTATCCCCCACAGTCTCACTGCTGCGCTCTCACTTACCGGCATTCGGAGTTTGGCTGACGTCAGTAACCTTGTAGGGCCCATCGGCCATCCAGTAGCTCTACCTCCGGCAAGAAACACGCAACGCTGCACCTAAATGCATTTCGGAGAGAACCAGCTATCACGAAGTTTGATTGGCCTTTCACCCCTATCCACAGCTCATCCCCTCAGTTTTCAACCTAAGTGGGTTCGGTCCTCCACGACGTCTTACCGTCGCTTCAACCTGGCCATGGATAGATCACTTCGCTTCGGGTCTAGGACATGCGACTGAATCGCCCTATTCAGACTCGCTTTCGCTACGGCTACCCCTCAACGGGTTAACCTCGCCACATATCGCTAACTCGCAGGCTCATTCTTCAAAAGGCACGCTGTCACAGCTACTAAGGCTGCTCCAACGGTTTGTAAGCAAACGGTTTCAGGTACTATTTCACTCCCCTCCCGGGGTACTTTTCACCTTTCCCTCACGGTACTTGTCCGCTATCGGTCATCTGGGAGTATTTAGGCTTATCAGGTGGTCCTGACAGATTCACACGGGATTTCACGGGCCCCGTGCTACTTGGGATACTCTTCGCGCCAAGGGAGGCATTTCGACTACGGGGTTGTCACCCTCTATGACCGGCCTTTCAAGACCGTTCGTCTATACCATCTTGTAACGCCGCCATCTCGGCAGAGATGACTGAAAAGTCCCACAACCCCCAACGTGCAACGCCTGCCGGCTATCACACACGCTAGGTTTAGCCTGTTCCGGTTTCGCTCGCCACTACTAACGGAATCGCGGTTGCTTTCTCTTCCTGTGGGTACTGAGATGTTTCACTTCCCCACGTTCCCTCTACCCGCCCTATATATTCAGGCGGGAGTCACTAGGTCGGCACGCCGCCCAGCGGGGTTTCCCCATTCGGACACCCTCGGATCAAAACTTGCTTATCAGTTCCCCGAGGCTTATCGCAGATTGCTACGTCCTTCTTCGGCTCCAGATGCCAAGGCATTCACCGTTTGCTCTTAAAGACTTGATAAATCACATGAGTTTGAATCAGAATCGACACCAGACACAAGGCCTGGCTTGAAATTGACTAATGATCTTTAAGATCATCTTGTGCAACCGACCGAAGCCGGCTGCAAGATGCTCGCGTCCACTGTGTAGTTCTCAAAGTACGGGCGGTACCCCTTCTCGCCTCCCCCACAAGGGAAACAACAAGAGGCCCAGAGGTACAGAAACGATCCGAAGATCGCATCCGGTCCCTCAGGACCCAACAGCGTGCAGGCACGACACCCGAAACCCTCCCCGTTCCCACCGCAAGCGGTGTACTAAGCGAGAGCTTCTTCCTTCGCACCATGTCAAATGTTCCACCCATGAGCTCCCAGCGAGAAACGAACGTCCTCGATCTGGGTTCTGGACTCCGAAGAGTCAGATGCTCCTTAGAAAGGAGGTGATCCAGCCGCACCTTCCGGTACGGCTACCTTGTTACGACTTAGTCCTAATTACCGATCCCACCTTCGACGGCTCCCTCCACAAGGGTTAGGCCACCGGCTTCAGGTGTTACCGACTTTCATGACTTGACGGGCGGTGTGTACAAGACCCGGGAACGTATTCACCGCAGCGTTGCTGATCTGCGATTACTAGCGACTCCGACTTCATGAGGTCGAGTTGCAGACCTCAATCCGAACTGGGACCGGCTTTTTGGGATTCGCTCCACCTCGCGGTATTGCAGCCCTTTGTACCGGCCATTGTAGCATGCGTGAAGCCCAAGACATAAGGGGCATGATGATTTGACGTCATCCCCACCTTCCTCCGAGTTGACCCCGGCAGTATCCCATGAGTTCCCACCATTACGTGCTGGCAACATAGAACGAGGGTTGCGCTCGTTGCGGGACTTAACCCAACATCTCACGACACGAGCTGACGACAACCATGCACCACCTGTTTACGAGTGTCCAAAGAGTTGACCATTTCTGGCCCGTTCTCGTATATGTCAAGCCTTGGTAAGGTTCTTCGCGTTGCATCGAATTAATCCGCATGCTCCGCCGCTTGTGCGGGTCCCCGTCAATTCCTTTGAGTTTTAGCCTTGCGGCCGTACTCCCCAGGCGGGGAACTTAATGCGTTAGCTGCGTCACGGAATCCGTGGAATGGACCCCACAACTAGTTCCCAACGTTTACGGGGTGGACTACCAGGGTATCTAAGCCTGTTTGCTCCCCACCCTTTCGCTCCTCAGCGTCAGTTACGGCCCAGAGATCTGCCTTCGCCATCGGTGTTCCTCCTGATATCTGCGCATTCCACCGCTACACCAGGAATTCCAATCTCCCCTACCGCACTCTAGTCTGCCCGTACCCACTGCAGGCCGGAGGTTGAGCCTCCGGATTTCACAGCAGACGCGACAAACCGCCTACGAGCTCTTTACGCCCAATAATTCCGGATAACGCTTGCGCCCTACGTATTACCGCGGCTGCTGGCACGTAGTTAGCCGGCGCTTTTTCTGCAGGTACCGTCACTTTCGCTTCTTCCCTGCTAAAAGAGGTTTACAACCCGAAGGCCGTCATCCCTCACGCGGCGTTGCTGCATCAGGCTTGCGCCCATTGTGCAATATTCCCCACTGCTGCCTCCCGTAGGAGTCTGGGCCGTGTCTCAGTCCCAGTGTGGCCGGTCACCCTCTCAGGCCGGCTACCCGTCGACGCCTTGGTGAGCCATTACCTCACCAACAAGCTGATAGGCCGCGAGCCCATCCCCAACCAATAAATCTTTCCAGTAACTGACCATGCGGTCGCTACTCGTATCCAGTATTAGACGCCGTTTCCAGCGCTTATCCCAGAGTCAGGGGCAGGTTGCTCACGTGTTACTCACCCGTTCGCCACTGATCCCACAGAGCAAGCTCCGTGTTCACCGTTCGACTTGCATGTGTTAAGCACGCCGCCAGCGTTCATCCTGAGCCAGGATCAAACTCTCCGTAAAAAAGAAATGCATACGACACCGGGAAAACGGTGACGCAGCGAGTTTGATGCTGACCAAAGAGACAAATTCATTGCTGACTTCATCCGAATGCCAACCCCACAAGGAGGTTGGTCTTTGATCCAAAGGAATTCTCACCCAGCCGAAGCTAGACGAGGATAATTTGGCATTTGACAAGTGCACGCTGTTGAGTTCTCAAGGATCGGATGCTCCCACGACCCAGTCATCACAACCAGGCCCGAAGGGCAACTTCTCTATCTTAGCCATCCCGTCCCGCTTGTCAAATCAGCGCGCCGTGCGGATCTTGGATCCGGTGCGCAGCCTGTGACAGCCGCAGATGGGGTGGATCTCCCATCCTAGACGCAGGCGTCTGTTCTCACAAGTGAGGGGATCGGGAGGTGGTTCTCCGCTTGAGGGGGGTAAGGCGCCTGGCCTCTCCGCTTCCCTGTGGGGCGAACAAGTAATAAGTTACGTGGGTTCCGGGGTTCCGGCAAATCCAGGCTGTCCGCCGGGCGTGTCGCTGCAACCGTCGAGGGATCTTTTCCCAGTCCAGCGCAGGTATTCGTCTCAGATCGCCGCCACGAGTACGATCGCAGCGTGAACGAGCCCACGAATCACGCCGCCGCTGCCGCTCTGCTGTTCCGAGTGAGGACAGAGCTCGGCTTCGTGGCGAAGTCCGCCGATGTCGGCACCCCGCCGCCTAAGGCAGTGCCTCTTCCGTCGCGCCTCGCTACGGGTGAGCTGGCATGGGCGAGCGTCCGCGCCGTCGGCCTGGCGGCGGGCATCGGTAGCCTTCCCGACCCCGACCGCATAGCCGTCGCCTACCGGAGTGATCGGGCTCTCACCATCGGTGGCCTCTCCCCCTATGTCTGGTCGCCGTACTCGGGGTTCTTCCGCGCATCCGACGGGTGGATCCGCACTCACGGCAATTATCCGCACCACGCGACGCGCCTGCGCGCCGGACTGTTTCTGGCCGATGACGCCGACGCCGAGGATGTGCGGGCGGCCATCCTGCCGCTGAGAGCTGCGGACGCGGTCGATCGCATCACGGCCGAGCGCGGGCTGGCTGTGCGCGTTCTGGACGAGAACCCGGAACACGATGCGAAGCTGCGCGCCACTCCCCTGCTGCATGTCGAGCGGATCCATTCCCCACTTCGTGGCGGACGACAGGGGGCCGGCGATCGAGACGATGGCGCGCCACTCGCCGGTGTACGGGTGCTCGACCTCACCCGAGTGATCGCCGGTCCCGTGTGCTCTCGCACCCTCGCTCTTCTGGGCGCCGACGTGATTCGCATCGATCCGCCGCATCTGCTCGAACCCGAGTGGCAGCACCTCGACACCGGCCACGGCAAAAGGACTGCGCTGCTCGACGCTCGAACCGATCGGTTCGAGGAACTGCTCGCAGCAGCTGACGTCGTCGTGCTGGGGTATCGGCCGGAATCCCTCGATCGCCTCGGCCTCTCGGCATCCGCACTGCTCGAACGCCATCCCGGTCTGGTGGTCTCCCAGCTCAGCGCGTGGGGCATCGACGAGCCGTCCCGTGCCGGCTTCGACAGCCTGGTGCAGGCCGAGTCCGGGGTAGCCATGATCGAGACCCGCGACGGTGATGGCCCCGGGGCGCTGCCTGCACAGGCCCTCGACCACAGCGCAGGGTATCTTCTTGCGGCCGCGGTCGTCTCGCTTCTCGGACGACGTCGGCGAGAGGGAGGCGGCTGGGTGGTGCGAACCTCACTGCGTCGGGTCGCGGCCGAGCTCCTCGGAATGCCGCGATCCTCCCGGCCGGAAGCAGGGCAGGAGCTGGACCTCACCGCCCATACCTCCGCGTTCGAGGTCGCGGGCCAGACGGTGACCACCGCCGCGTCGGTGCTCCCCGGCCTCGAGTTCGCCGCTCCCCATCGCTGGGGATCCGATCAGCCGCGCTGGTGAAGACGGCGAAACAGCGGCAGCGAGAGGCAGAGCACGAGTGTGAGGACTCCCCACAGCGCGCACGCCGGAGGCAGCATCCGGTAGGCCAGATGCTGATACGTGAACCCTTCGGTGAAGGGTCCGTATGCCGCGTATCCCAGGATCCACGCAGTGACCAGCACTGCGGGAAGCGACAGCCACCACGCGAGTCGGACGGCTCCTGGCACCGAGCGCTCGACGTCTTCGCGCGGATCGGCGCGGTGCAGCCGGCGGATGGCCCAGATGCCGATGATGACCAGCCCGATCACGCTCGAGCCGTGCTGCAGCCACTTGTAGCCGGTGAGCGGTCCCCACATGTCTTCGAGTGCGGGAAGCACATCCACTCCCCATCGCCCCTCGTGCGTGAAGAGATCCCAGACGATGTGCGTGAGGACGCCCAGCACCAGCGACGCCGCGAGCATGAGCGGATACAGCCGATTCTCTGCGCCCACGCCGACGGCCGCTCGCGCGGCCCCGATGCCGGACTCAGACCAGTCGGCGGGCAGTCGCCGAGCCAGCCAGAGCGGTGAGAGTTCTCCGACCGCCGGGCGCAGCACCACGCGCCAGAGCAGGAACAGCACGAACGCGACCAGCGCCGTCCAGAGCACGTTCCCGAACGTGTGGGTGAACGAGTACGGGAGGCCGATTCCCCGGAGGAACAGGGGAAGGTCCGGCGTCATGGCGCCGATCGCGATCGCGGCCGGCACGAGCGGGGTGCGGATGAAGGGCAGGGCGACCAGCGCGTGACTCGGCGTGAACGGCATCGGCTCTCCTGACGAGCTGGGCAGTGAGACGCGCGACGGCGGTCACCCGAGGGTTGCTCGGGCGGCCGCCGTCACACGATCAGAGACGGATCTTCAGGCGAGAAAGACACCTGCGAGCGTCTTCTTGCCGCGACGGAGCACGGAGACCCCGCCCGGCAGACTGCCCTGCACGATGGCCGAGTCGTCCTCGACGCGTGCGCCGTCGAGCGACACCCCGCCTTGGCTGATGGCGCGGCGTGCTTCGGACAGGCTGGAGACCAGCCCCGTGGCGACGAGCGCATCGACGACCGGTGAACCGGCGTCGACTGTCGCGTGCGGGAGCTCTTCCAAGGCGGTGCGCAGCGTCGACGCGTCGAGAGCGGTCAGGTCGCCTTGACCGAACAGCGCTTCGGATGCCGCGATCACGGCCGCCGTCGCATCGATCCCATGCACGGTCGCCACGACCTCGAGCGCCAGACGCTTCTGGGCAGCACGCCGGAACGGCTCTGAGTCGACGAGAGCCTCGTACTCCTCGATCTCGGCGCGCGTCAGGAACGTGAACACCTTGAGCCGCTCGATCACGTCGGCGTCCGCCGTGCTGAGCCAGAACTGGTACATCCGGTAGGGACTGCACATCTCGGCATCGAGCCAGATCGCATTGCCCTCGCTCTTGCCGAACTTCGTTCCGTCGCTGTTGGTGATCAGCGGTGTGCCGATCGCGTGCGCGGACACCCCCTCGGCGCGACGGATGAGGTCGGTGCCGCTGGTCAGGTTGCCCCACTGATCGGAGCCGCCCGTCTGCAGAACGCAGTCGTACTGCCGGTAGAGCTCGAGGAAGTCCATCCCCTGCAGGATCTGGTAGCTGAACTCGGTGTAGCTGATGCCCTCATCCGAGTTCAGACGCGCGGCGACAGCATCCTTCTTCAGCATCGTGCCGACGCGGTAGTACTTGCCGATCTCGCGCAGGAAGTCGATCGCCGACAGCGGCGCCGTCCAGTCGAGGTTGTTGACGATGCGCGCGGCGTTGTCACCCTCGAAGCTCAGGTAGCGCTCGACCTGCGTCCGCAGACGACCCACCCACTCCTCGACCGTCTCGCGGGTGTTGAGCGTGCGCTCGGCGGTGGGCCGAGGATCACCGATCAGACCGGTGGAGCCGCCGACGAGACCGAGGGGCTTGTGACCGGCGAGCTGGATGCGACGCAGCGTCAGCAGCTGCACCAGGTTTCCGAGGTGCAGGCTGGCAGCTGTCGGGTCGAAGCCGCAGTAATACGTGATCGGGTCCCCGGCGAGAAGGGCGCGCAGCGCCTCCTGGTCAGTGGACACGTGGACGAGGCCGCGCCACAGCAGTTCGTCCCACACGTTCTCGAACGTGGGGTCGATCGCCGGCGGGGCTGTCGTCAGAGCGGAATTCGACACGCGCCCCAGGCTATCAGCGGTCAGGGCACGCGAAACGCCCTGACCGCAGCCGATCAGCTGTGCGCCGCCCACCACACGAGGAAGGCCGCGCCCAACCCGATGACCCAGCTCACGAGGCTGCCGACGAGGAAGTACTCTGCGCGGGCCCCGGTCTCGCCGTCGCGCGAGATCTCGGGGAAGCGGACGATTCCCTTGGCAGCCAGCATCGCGGCGAGAATCGGGTACGCGGCGGCCAGGGTGAGGAGCATCACGAGTATGCGTTCGAGCGGACCGATCAGTCGACCGCCTTTGAAGCCTGCCCGGGGATCGCGTGCCTGCACGGCATCGGCGTCGCCCGCCTCCTCGGCCTGCACTCCGGCCGTCGTGTCGGACCCGCCCACGCCGACCAGTCCGATCACGCCGTCCTCTCCCTGAGCGCCGGCGACCACCGGATGCGCGGCAGCGGCGTCGGAATCGGCAGGCTGCGCGTCTGCGGTGTCGAGCACCGCGGCTCGCCGCAACTCAGCAGGACGCCATGTGTGCTCGCCGTCGAGCGCGGCCCGGACCACGAGATTCGCGGACTCCAAGAGGAACACCCCCGTGCCCACGGTGAGGATCACCAGATCGAAGGGGACCTCTCCGAACGGGGAGCGCACGCTCCACACAGAACCGATCAGACCGGCATCCGCGCGGGCGCCCAGCCATACGACGGATCCGATGCTCAGCACACCGAGCAGCACGGCGGGCCAGAAACCGAGTGGCGCGGGCCTCTCTGCCGGCATGCACCACACCCAGAGCGCGCCCACCACGAGCCCGAGCATCATCGGCAGCAGCGCGTCGCTCACACTGCCGAGCAGAAGGAGGATCACTGCCACTGTCAGGTAGCCGACCCATCGACGCGGGGCGAACTGGCGGACGAGGTCGGCCGAGCCCACGGCCAGCAGGATGAATCCGGCGAGGATCATGCGCTCGACCCTCTCAATGCGACCACTCCTTCGATGAGGGCGGCGCTGCCGGCACTGCGCAGCGACTTCGAGACGCTGGGCTGCGAGATGCCCTCTTCGGCGGCGAGGTCGTGCTGCGATCTGCCGACCAGGCGACCGTAGGTCAGCCGACGTTCACGCTCGTTCATCGCCCCGACCAGCTCGTCACGGACGAGGAGGTAGGCGTTCGACGCGGCGATGGTGCTGTCCATGACCTCATCCTGCCCCGGGGCTCCGACAATCCACGTGCGCGTGCGCGGCACGGTGCGACTCTCCCGCGCATGCACGGTCTCGATCGCGGCACGCGCCGCGTACCACCCCGGCCCGTCGGCGAGTGCGCCGTGCACGGAGTCGACAGAGCGCACGTCTCCGATACCGATCCCGAAGCGGAAGGCGATGCCGTCGGGAAGTGCGAGCTGGATCATCAGCAGCGACACCAGAGCGTCCTCGAGTTCGAGGTAGACGCCCTGCTGCTCATCCCCTACCGTGGGCGTCAGCGCGTGGTGCGCGAGGGGCAGATGCTTCTCGACACGAGCGATGGTGTCGTCGAGGATGCGCTGCGCCGCCGAACGATCGTCGAGCTTGCGAGAGCCCACGATGTCGGCGAGTACGGCGATGACCATGTGATAACCATATCACGAATAACTTTCATTTATGCCCTATTTGGTTATAGTCTGAGAACATGCCTGAATCAGACATCATCCCCTGGTCCGACGGATCCTGGACCCACGCTCCCGCCCACCTCGCCCCAGGCGACGACCATCTCGACGTGACAGCTGTGGAAGGCAGTGACGCCTGGCGGCACACCGCCTATGGGTTCGTGCACGACACCGAGCATGCGCTGCTCGCTCCCCTGGCCGTGGGCGAGGCGATGGATGTGTCGTTCCGTGCCCCCTGGGACGGACAGTTCGACCAGGCCGGAGTCTTCGTGCGCATCGACGACGAGCACTGGATCAAGGCGGGCGTCGAGTACGCCGACGACCATCTCGGTCTCGGCGCCGTCGTCACCGACATCCGCTCGGACTGGTCGGTCGGCTACGTCGACGACTGGCACGGCAGCGAGATCACGGTTCGTGTGAGCCGCTGGCCGGATGCCGTGATCGTGCGCGCACGTGCCGACGACGGCGAATGGCGCCTGGTGCGGGTGGCGCCGTTCGACGGTGAGGCCGCAGCATCCGCCGGTCCGTTCCTCGCCGGGCCCACTCGCTCCGGACTCGTCGTTCGCTTCACCCGCTGGACGCGTTCGGCCGCCGACACCGCACTGCACTGAGTCGGCTTCACTTGACGGTTGACGGAGGACCTGACGAATCACGGAGGATCTGTCGAAGATCTTCCGTGATTCGTCCGCCCCTCCGCTGATCGTCGGCCGCGCCGCCTCATCCACAATCAGAGACTGGTTGCGTTCATCCACATTCCCCGCGTCACGCTCGACGCACGGTCCGGCGCTGCGGCACGGTGGTCGGATGCTCCCTCCGAAAGACACCATCTCGAGCCTCGGCGGCATCGCCCGGGGCACCCGACTTCAGCAGTTCGGGATCAGTCGCCAATCGCTCGCGAATCGAGTGAAGGCCGGTGCGATCGTCAGGCTGTGTCCCGGCGTCTTCGACGTCCCTCCGGTGGCTCCACCGCTTCGGGAGGCGATCGCGCACGGAGGCGCTCTGACCTGCGCGAGCGTCCTCAGAGCACACGGAGTCTGGGTTCTCCCTCCCGCCGACGGACTTCACGTGTGGCTCGCCCCGGGGCAGCATGCGCTCTCGCACCGTGGTTGCACTTGCACCTCCCATTACTACTCCGGCGACCCTCCCCTCGGTGAGGCGAGCATCGAGATCGCACTGGTGCACCTGTACAAGTGCGCTGGCGCCGAGGCCTTCTTCGCCGCATTCGAGTCCGCCTGGAATCTCGGCATGCTCTCGACGCGGAGCCGAATGAGGGTGAGAGCCGCGCTGCCGAATCGGGTTCGTTGGCTCGTCGATCTCGCGCAACCGGATGCCGAAAGCGGCCTGGAATCGCCGTTGCGGCTGCGGCTGCATCTACTCGGCATCCGACTCGACTGCCAGATCACGATCCACGGCATCGGAAGAGCCGACTTCGTCATCGCCGGACGGCTGATCATCGAGGCGGACGGCAAAGGCAACCACGGGGGCGAACTCCGACACAGGGACCTCGTGCGGGATGCTGCCGCGTCACGCCTCGGCTACGAGACGCTGCGGTTCGACTATGCCCGGATCGTCCATGACTGGGCGACGGTGCAAGCCGCGATCCTCGGCGCTCTGGATCGCCTCGAGGTGCCGCCATGACGACGGATCACGGACGACGGACAGGATCGGACGACGGACAGGATCGGACGGATCACGGACCTACGGACGGATCACGGAGAAACTTGCTCAGAATCTCCGCGATGCGTCCGTTCGTCCGTGAATCGTGCCCCACCCGAGGTCAGGTGTCCGAGATCCGGACGGCTGTCACCCGACATCCGCCGGGGCGTCCGACTAGAGACCCAGGGCGTGTGCGGCCGCCTGCGCTCTGGCGACCAGTTCAGCACGCTGCTCGGCGACCCGGACAGGAGCCGTTCCACCGACGCCCGTGCGGGAGGCCACGGATCCTTCGATCGTGAGCACCTCTCGCACCTCGGGCGTGAGGTGGGGCGACACCGAGATCAGCAGCTCGTCGGATGCGTCCTCGAGGCCGATCCCCTGCTCCTCGCAGGCACGCACCAGCGCGCCGGAGATCTCATGGGCATCGCGGAACGGCACGCGGCGCTTCACGAGCCACTCGGCGACGTCAGTCGCGAGCGAGAATCCCTGAGGTGCGAGGGCGGCCATGCGCTCGGTGTCGAAGCGCAGCGTCGCGATCATCCCGGCGAAAGCCGGCAGCACGACCTCGAGGGTCTGCACCGAGTCGAAGACCGGCTCCTTGTCTTCCTGCAGGTCGCGGTTGTAGGCGAGCGGAAGCCCCTTGAGCGTCGCCATCAGCCCCGAGAGGTTGCCGATCAGGCGCCCGGACTTACCGCGAGCGAGCTCGGCGATGTCGGGGTTCTTCTTCTGCGGCATGATGCTCGAGCCCGTCGAGTACCCGTCGTGCAGAGTGACGAAGCCGAACTCTCGAGTGTTCCAGAGGATGATCTCCTCGCTCAGGCGCGAGATGTCGACCCCGGTCATCGCCGTGATGAAGGCGAATTCGGCGACGACGTCGCGCGCCGCGGTTCCATCGAGCGAGTTCTCGGCCGGGCGGTCGAGTCCGAGCTCGGATGCGACCAGCGCGGGGTCGAGTCCGAGCGTCGAACCAGCGAGGGCTCCCCCGCCGTAGGGCGAGACGCCGGCACGGCGACGCCAGTCGACCAGACGCTCGAGCTCGCGCACGAGCGGCCACCCGTGGGCCTGCAGGTGATGCGCGAGGAGCATTGGCTGCGCGTGCTGCAGATGCGTGCGTCCGGGGAGGATCGCGTCAGGGTGAGCCTCCGCCTGTGCGACGAGCGCGTCGATGACCCGCAGGAGGTCTCGCGCGATCACTCGAGCGTGGTCGATCAGGTACATCCGCACGAGCGTGGCGATCTGATCGTTGCGGCTGCGGCCGGCACGAAGACGCCCGCCGAGCTCAGGCCCGAGCTCGGCGATAAGAGCCTGCTCGAGAGCCCCGTGCACGTCTTCGTCCGAGGGGACGGGCAGCAGCGTGCCGTCGGCGACCTTGCGCGCCACGGCATCGAGCCCCTCGTGCATCCTCGCCGCCTCGTCGGGTTCGAGGTATCCGGCGGCCTCCAGCGCCTTCGCGTGCGCGTGCGAGCCCGCGATGTCGTACGGTGCGAGGATCCAGTCGAAATGCGTCGACCGGCTCAACTCGACCAGCTCGGGAGACGGTCCGCTCGCGAAGCGGGCACCCCACAGCGCGCCCTCGTTCGTGCCGTCGTTCTTCGCGTCGACCATCATGCGTCCTTCTTGTCGAGCAGCCAGACGAGCAAGGCCTTCTGCGCGTGGAGGCGGTTCTCCGCCTCGTCCCACACGACGCTCTGCGGTCCGTCGATGACTTCGGAGTCGACCTCGTAGCCTCGGTCGGCGGGAAGGCAGTGGATGAAGATGGCCTCCGAGTCGGCGATCTCCATCGTCTCGGGCGTCACCTTGTAGCCACCGAGATCGCGGATGCGTGCGAGCTTCTCCTCTTCCTTGCCCATCGACACCCAGGTGTCGGTGACCACGACGTCGGCCCCGGCCGCTGCCTCGACCGCATCGGTGAACAGGGTGATCGAGCCGCCGGTCTCCGCGGCGCGGCGGTCGGCCGCCTCGACGACGTCCGCGCGCGGCGCGTAGTCGGCAGGCGAGGCGATGCGCACATGCATTCCCGCGGTGACGCCGGCGAGCGCATACGAGTGGGCCATGTTGCTCTGCCCATCGCCGAAGAACGTCAGCGTGAGCCCCTTCAGCTCTCCTTTGTGCTCGCGGATCGTGAGCAGGTCGGCGAGCAGCTGGCACGGGTGGAAATCGTCGGAGAGCGCGTTGACGACCGGCACGGTCGTGCCAGCGGCCATCTCCTCGAGCCCCGCCTGCGCGTACGTGCGCCAGACGATCGCCGCGACCTGACGCTCGAGCACCCGAGCGGTGTCGGACGGGGTCTCCTTGCCGCCCAGCTGACTGCTGGCGGTCGAGATGATCAGGGGCGATCCGCCGAGGTCGGCGATGCCGACGGCGAACGAGACGCGGGTGCGAGTGGAGGACTTGTCGAAGATCACCGCGACCGTCTGGGGGCCCTCGAGGGCCTTGTTCGCCCAGCGGTCCTTCTTCAGCTCGATGGCGAGATCGAGGATCTCCGCCTGCTCAGCGGGGGTCAGATCGTCGTCACGCAGCAGATGGCGGGTCATGCGAGGGCCTTTCCGGATTCGGCGAGGGATGTCTGGACGTCGGAGAGCGACGCGGCGAAGAGCTCGCGGAACTCGGCGAGCTCGGCGTCTCCGATGGTGAGGGCGGGCGCGATGCGCACGGTCTCGGGGTTCGCGGCGTTCACGATGAGACCGCGTTCCTGAGCAGCCGCGACCACGTCATTCGCGACGGGGGCGCCCAGAGCCACCCCGATCAGAAGTCCTCGGCCACGCACTCCCGTGACGAGAGGCGAGTCGATATCGGCGATGATCTCGCGGATCTCTTCGCCACGGCGCGCCGCGTTGTCGACGAGGCCTGCGCTCTCGATCTCGGTGAGCACCGCGTCGGCCACGGCCGTCGCAAGCGGGTTACCGCCGAACGTGGAGCCGTGCGAGCCGGGCGTGAAGAGCGAGCTCGCCGCACCATAGGTGACGAGAGCGCCGATCGGGAAGCCGCCGCCGATGCCCTTCGCGAGCGTGATGGCGTCAGGCGTGATGCCTTCGTGGCTGAATCCGAACCAGGCACCCGTGCGCCCCGCGCCGGTCTGGATCTCGTCGACGATGAGCAGCGCCCCGTGCTTCAGGGTGAGCGACCGAGCCGCCTGGAGGTACCCCTCAGGAAGCTCGACGACGCCGGCCTCGCCCTGGATCGGCTCGACGATCACGGCGGCGACACGGTCGTCGATCGCGGCTTCGAGTGCCTCGATCGTCGCCGGGATGTGCTCGACTCCGCCGGGCATCGGCTCGAAGGGTGCACGCATCGCCGCTTTCGCCGTGAGCGCGAGGGATCCCATGGTGCGGCCGTGGAATCCGTTCTCGAGCGCGATGATCCGCGGCTTCTCCGTTCCGCCGTGCAGGCGGGCGAGCTTGAACGCGGCCTCGTTCGCCTCGGCGCCGGAGTTCGAGAAGAACACGCGTCCGTCGATCCCGGCACCGGCCAGGCGCTTCAACCGTGCGGCGAGCGCAAGCTGCGACGGGGTCGCGAAGTAGTTCGACACATGCGCGAGGGTCGCGGCCTGCGTCGACACGGCCTCGACGAACACCGGATGCGCGTGCCCGAGCGAGGTCACCGCGATGCCGGCGAGGAAATCGAGGTGGCGCTTGCCCTCGGAGTCCCAGAGGTACGACCCCTCCCCTCGGGTGAGCATCGCCAGGCGGGGCCCTGCGTTGAGGACCAGATCGCTCGCTGCGTCATCCTGCCAGTTGCTCATGCCGTCACTCCTGCGCTTCCCATGACCACTTCTGTTCCGATTCCCTTGCTGGTGAAGAGTTCGACGAGCACCGAGTGCGGCACGCGTCCGTCGATGATGGCGGCGGCGTCGACGCCGCCTTCGATCGCGTCCAGGCAGGCCTTCATCTTCGGGATCATGCCTGACTCGAGGGTCGGCAGCATCTCGATGAGAGCCTCCGACGTGAGGTGCGACACGAGAGAGTCGCGGTTGGGCCAGTCGGCGTACAGTCCGGGGACATCCGTGAGGATGACGAGCTTGCGCGCCTTGAGGGCCACCGCGAGCGCGGCCGCCGCGGCATCCGCGTTCACGTTGAGCGACTGACCCGGGTGATCGAGGTCGGGGGCGATGCTCGACACCACGGGAACCCGACCGGCCGCGAGGTGATCGAGCACCGGCGTCGGGTCGACCTCCACCACATCGCCGACACGGCCGAGGTCGATCTCCTCGCCGTCGATCACGACACCGCGACGACGCCCGCCGAACAGCCCCGCATCTTCACCGCTGAGCCCGGTGGCGATCGGGCCGTGCGAATTGATCTTCGACACCAGCTGCGGGTTCACCTGGCCGGTGAGCACCATGCGCACCACGCTGATCGCCTCAGTGTTGGTGACCCGGTAGCCGCCCTTGAACTCGCTCGGGATCTCGAGGCGCTGCAGCATGTCGGAGATCTGCGGCCCGCCGCCGTGCACGACCACCGGCAACACACCGACGTACCGCAGGTAGGCGATGTCCTGCGCGAAGGCCTCCTGCAGCTCGTCCGAGACCATCGCGTTGCCGCCGTACTTGACGACGACGATCTGGTCGCGGAACTTCTTCAGCCACGGGAGCGACTCGATGAGCGTCGCGGCCTTGACGGCGGCGACGTCAGGCGTGGTGTCCTGGATGTCGGTCATGAGGCGTAGGCGCTGTTCTCGTGCACGTAGTCGTGGGTCAGGTCGTTGGTGAGGATCGTCGCAGTGGCCTCGCCGACCTTGAGGTCGATCACGAGGTGCGTGGCGCGAGGGGTGAGGTCGACCTCTTCGCGCGGACGGTCGGGACCGCCCTCGCTGCACACCCGGACGCCGTTCATCCAGACGTCGACGTCGTACGGGTCGAACTGCGCGTTGGTCGTGCCGATCGCGGCGAGCACCCGGCCCCAGTTGGGGTCGTTGCCGAAGATCGCGGCCTTGAAGAGGTTGTTGCGCGCGACGGAGCGGCCGACCTCGACGGCCTCGCCCTCGGTCGCGGCGTGCCGCACCTCGATGGTGATGTCGTGGCTCGCACCTTCGGCATCGCCCTGCAGCTTGACCGCGAGCTCCTGGCACAGCTCTGCGAGCGCCGCCGAGAAGTCCTTGAGGTCGGGGGCCACCTCGGAGGCGCCGTTGGCGAGCAAGGTCACCTGGTCATTGGTCGACATGCAGCCGTCGGAGTCGAGGCGGTCGAAGGTCGTGCCGGTCGCGAACCGCAGCGCGGCATCCGCCTCGAGAGGCTCGAGCACAGCATCCGTCGTGATGACGACGAGCATCGTCGCGAGGCCGGGAGCGAGCATGCCCGCCCCCTTGGCCATGCCTCCGATGGTCCAGCCGTCGCGGCTGACGACCGCGGTCTTCGAGACACTGTCCGTGGTCATGATGGCCTCGGCCGCGACCTGGCCGCCGTCGGTCGACAGCTCGGCGATCGCCTGTTCGGTGCCCGAGAGCACCTTGCCGCGGAAGACCTCGTCGCCGACCCCGATGAGGCCGGTCGAGCAGACGAGCACATCACCGGCGCTGATACCGAGCAGCTCGGCCGCCTTCTCGGCGGTCTGGTGGGTCGTCTGGAATCCGAAGCTGCCGGTGAAGCAGTTCGCTCCGCCGGAGTTCAGCACGACGGCCTCGACGACACGGTCGGCGACCGCCTGCTGCGACCAGATGATCGGGTTGGCCTTGGCGCGGTTGCTCGTGAACACGGCTGCACCGACCTTGCGGGGGCCTCGGTTGACGACGACGGCGACATCGGGCTTTCCGGTCGACTTGAGACCGGCGGCGACTCCGGCCGCCTCGAATCCTGCGGGGGCGGTGACGCTCACGGCGCGACTCCGTTCACTGAGAGGGCGCGGGACTCTGGCAGTCCCAGCGCGAGGTTCATGGATTGGATGGCAGCGCCTGCGGTGCCCTTGACGAGATTGTCGACCGCGGTGACCACCGTCACACGGTTCGCCGCGCGGTCGATCGCAAGTCCGATCAGCGCGGTGTTGGCGCCGAGCACATCGGCGGTGCGAGGGAAGTGGCCTGCGGGCAGCAGCTGCACGAAGGTCTCGTCTCCATACGCGTCCTCCCACGCGGCCCGGATCTCGGCATCGCTGACATCGCCGACGATCGGCGCGGTGGATGTCGCGAGGATGCCCCGCGACATCGGCACGATCACCGGGGTGAACGAGATGCGGATGCCGTCGGGCTCCGCTCCGGATGCCGCGGCGAGCGCCTGGCGGATCTCGGGGATGTGCCGGTGCGTGCCGCCGACCGCGTACGGGTTGGCGCTGCCGAGGATCTCGCCGGCGAGCAGATTGGTCTTGAGGCTCTTGCCTGCACCCGACGGGCCGACAGCGAGCACCGAGACGATGTCCCCCGCGTCGATCACTCCCGCGGCGACGCCGGGAGCAAGGCTCAGACTCACGGTCGAGGCGTTGCACCCGGGGGCGGCGATCCGCTTCGCATCTCGCAGCGTCTCGCGCTGCTTGATCCCGCCGACGAGCAGCTCGGGGACGCCGTAGGCCCAGGGCTCGTGGAAGTCCCCTCCGTAGAAGGCGTCCCAGGAATCCCGCGAGGTCAGCCGATGATCGGCCCCCGCATCGATCACGAGCGGAGTGTCGCCGAGCGCATCCGTGTACTGACCGGACTGGCCGTGCGGCAGAGCCAGGAACACGATGTCGTGCCCGGCGAGCGTCTCGGGCGTGGTCTCCTGCAGCGTGAGGTGTGCGAGTGACCGCAGGTGCGGTTGATGCTGCACGAGCGGCTGACCGGCGTTCGAGTGCGCCGTCACGGTGCGGATCTCGATGTCGGGGTGAGACGCGAGGAGGCGCAGGATCTCGCCGCCCGCATAGCCGGATGCGCCGGAGACGGCGACGGAGTACGTCATTCTTCTACCTTAACGGTCGGACCCCGTATCGAACGCGGGGTGCAGTGTCGGGAACCGGGGCGGCGACACCGGCACTCGACCGCCGTGCGTACGCAGGCAGAAGCGCAGGGTCGCCTAGAGTCGGCGGCCGCTGCGGCGTCGGCGCACGGCGATGACGCTCGGAGCGAGCGTCAGAGGAGCGGTGGCGGCCGAAGGCATGCCGCGACGATAGCGCGCTCGTCGCGGCATGCGCAAATCCGCTCCGTCATGCAGAGATCGCGGTGCCGAACGGCGCGGCGAAGAAGGCGAGCTCGTGAGCGCTCGACGTCTCGAATGCCCGGAGCATCCGCGCATGAACAGCGGAGGACGCCGCTGCCGCTGTCGCCGCGACATAGGCGATCGCCTGATCGGTCGCCGCCACGAACGCGGGGTCGGCGTAGGTCGCGAGCCATGAGGCGTACGGATGCCGGGGGTCACGGGCGAACTCGCCGAACTCCCCCGCATGCAGACGTCGACCGAGATCGGTGTAGAGCCAGAAACACGGCAGCACGGCCGCGATCAGCTCGGCGTAGTCGCCGCCGAAGGCGACGGATCGCAGATGGTCGAGGTAGGCGACCGTCGCCGGCGCGGGTACGGCCGCGAAGGTGCCGGCATCCACCCCCGCACCGGGCGTCAGCCAGGATGCGTGCAGTTCGAGCTCGCCGACGATCGCACCGTCGGCCGAATGCGCCCAGAACGCCTGCTCGTGTGGCGTGGGAGCGAGCCGAGAGGCCTCGGCGAGCACGCGGGAGTAGTCGCGGAGGTACAGCGCATCCTGTGCGAGGTAGAACAGGAACGGCTCCCGCTCGAGGGTTCCGTCGGCGAGTCCCCGGATGAAGGGCAGGCCGTCGATCCCCGACCGCACGCCAGCCGTGCGCTGCCACCACTCTGCGCGGATCTGCTCCGGCGTCGTGCGCGTCTCGACTCCACCGCGCTGCCAGAGACCTGCGAAGTGGTTGATCGGTCCGTGACCTCGGCCGACGTGCAGGCTCTCGCTCTCCCGCAGTGCCTCGCGCAGCCACGACCGTGTCGAGTCGACGGCCTCGATGGGCGTCTCGCCGCGGGCGAGACGGGTGGCCAGCGCGGAAGACAGCGAGCAGCCGGTGCCGTGCGTGTTCGCGGTGCGGATGCGCGAGCCCGGGTACTCCTCTCGCACTCCCCGAGCGACGTCGACGATCCCGTCCGGCACCTCGTCGCCCTCGAGGTGCCCGCCCTTGACGAGCACCGCGGCGTCGATACGCGATGACAGCTCCTCTGCCGCGGCGAGCGCGTCGTCCCATCCCGAGATCGAGCGTCCTGCCAGCACCGCGAGTTCTCCGAGGTTGGGCGTCACGACATGGGCGCGTTCGAGCAGCGAGCGCAGCGCGGCCTCCGCATCCTGATCGAGCAGCCTGTCGCCGCTGGTGGCCACCATGACCGGGTCGAGCACGACGATCGGCGGGCGCACGGCGCCGAGCCAGTCTGCGACGGTGCGGATGACGTCGGCGTTCGCGAGCATCCCGATCTTCACCGCGTCGATGATGATGTCGTCCGAGATCGCGTCGAGCTGCTCCCGGAGGAATGTCGCCGGTGGCACGTGCACTCCGCGCACCCCGACGGTGTTCTGGGCGGTGAGGGCCGTGAGCACGGCCATGCCGTACCCGCCGTTGGCGGCGATCGACTTGAGATCCGCCTGGATCCCCGCACCGCCCGAGGGATCACTGCCTGCGATGCTGAGCACCCGCGGCGTGCCGGATGCCCGCCAGCGGCGCACGAAGTCGGCCGCGGCGCGGGCCGGATCCTCCGCCGCGCACAGCGCCGACACGACGGCGAGTCCTGCGGCACCCGCATCGCGAAGCGACTCGGTGTCATCGATGCCGACTCCACCGATCGCGACGCACGGGAGCGTCGTCGTCTCGGCGAGGGCACGGAAGCCCTCGACACCGAGGGCCGGCGGGTGGTCGGGCTTGGTGTGGGTGGGGCGGATCACTCCGACGCCCAGGTAGTCGACCGTGCCGAGCGGCAGCGCACGCACAGCGTCGAAGTGCTCCTGGCTGTTCGCGGTCAGGCCGATGAGAGCCTCGGGCCCGAGGGCTGCGCGCGCCCGCAGCACGGGGGCGTCTCCCTGTCCGAGATGCACCCCGTCGACCCTTGCGCCCCGCTCACGCGCCGCGAGAGCAGCATCGAGGCGGTCGTTCACCACGAGCAGTGCTCGTCCGTCGATCATCTGCGAGAGCTCGACGAGCTGAGCGACGATCTCGGCATCCGCCGCGGTCTTGTCGCGCAGCTGCACGATCCGCACACCGCCGTCGACGGCCTGCCGCACGGTCTCCACGATGCCCCGATCACCGCAGAGTCCGGGATCCGTCACGAGATACAGCGAGAGATCCGCGATCACAGCGTGCGCTCCTCGACCCGTGCGGCCGCAGCGACCTGCTCCGATGTGATGGCGGCGAGCGCATCGAGCAGCGCGACCGCGAAGCTCCCCGGCCCTGCCGCACGGGCCGCGGCGTGCTCGGCGGCGACCGTGTAGATCAGACTCGCCGAGGCCACTGCGGTGAGCGGATCGGTGCGCGACTCGCGCGCCGATCCGAGGAAGGCCGCCATCACGGCGCCCAGCGCGCACCCGCCGCCGGTGACCCGGGTGAGCATCTCGTGTCCGTTGGCGATGCGCACCACGCGCAGGCCGTCGGTGATGAGGTCGACCGGCCCCGAGACCGCGACGACCGATCCGTGCCGGGCGGCGAGCGCCAGCGCCGCCTCCTCAGCGGCATCCGTGCTGTCGGTGGCATCGACGCCTCGGCCGCCCGCACTGAGCCCCGCCAGGGCGAGGATCTCAGACGCGTTTCCTCGTATGGCGGTGGGGCGCGACGCGGTCAGCTCGTGCGCCAGCGCAGTGCGCACGGGCAGGGCTCCGATCGCGACGGGGTCGAGGACCCAGGGGGTCCCCGCCGTCGCCGCACCGTCGACGGCCTCGAGACTCGCGGCCCGCTGCTCTGGCGTGGGCGTGCCGAGGTTGATCAGCAGTCCGGATGCCACCCCCGCGAAGAGGCCGGACTCGCCGACGATGTCGACCATCGCCGGGGCCGCGCCGAGGGCGAGCAGCACGTTGGCGGTGAACCCCGTGACGACGCTGTTCGTGATGCAGTGGGTCAGCGGCGGTCTCTCGCGGAGCACGGACAGCAGCTCGGTGGCCGACGCCGCCAGGGTCGATTCGGATTGTGGACGCAGACGATCGCTCAATGCGACATCCCTTCGCTAGTACGAACTAGATCAGGTTCGACGGGTCTGTTCTCAGCCGCGGATGCGGCACCCCGTGTCACTGATCGCAGTCTAGCGAGGCCGCCGTCAGCCGAGCAGCTGCAGCAGTGCGAGTTCCTCGGCCCGTGTCAGACCGGCCCTCCGCTCGCGATCGATGCCGCGCACTCGCTCATCTTCGACCACGGCAGCGATCGTCTCGTCGAGCGGGCGCAGCTCGCCCCCGGCCGCCCGGTAGCGCGCGTTCGACCTCGTCATGAAACCCGTCATCTCGCTCGGCAGCCACAGGGGCAGCGATCGCTCCCCCGCCCAGTACTCCACGTCATTCGCGACGAGCAGGTCATCCGCCGCCGTCACCGTGTGTCCACGGTGTCCGGAGTGTCTGCGCACGGCGTCGAGGACCTCGCTCAGCGGATGCCTGTCGCCGATCGTGTTGATCACGCCGGTCGCCGCCGTCGTGGCGATGAACTCCGAGAGATCGTCGACGTCGATGACCTGTGCGTCCCGCCCCTCAGCGGGAGGGAGCAGCACGGGGCCGTCTTCGGCACGCAGGAACGCGGCCGCCCAGTACCCGAAGCGATCGCTCGGGTCGCCCTCGCCGACGATCAGGCCAGGACGCACGATCAACGTGCGCTCTCCGAGGGCGCGAACCGCATTCTCGGCGGCGACCTTCTGCGCCCCGTACTCGTACTCGTCTCCCGGGTCGGCGGGCTGGTGCAGCGGCGCGGACTCGTCCGCCCCGACCGTCTCGTCATCGGAGTACGCCGAGACCGACGACACGTAGGTCCACCGCGCGGCTCTCTCACCGAGCGCCTCGACCGCCCCCGCGACGTGCGCCGCATTCGACGAGACGTCGACCACGTGGTCCCAGTCGCGACCCCGGACGGCGTCGTACGCGTCAGCGCCGTCGCGATCGGCAAGAACCAGGCTCGCGCCCTCAGGTGACGGCCGCCCACCTCGCGCGAGGCACATCACTGTCGCCCCGTTCATGAGCAGGCGTCTGGCGATGCGGCCGGACAGCCAGCCGGTTCCGCCGAGGATGAGAACGTCGGTCATGCACCCATGCCACCATCTTCGCCGCGCAAGGGGAAGTGTCATCCGCTCACGGCGGATGCCGGTTCACCGCGTGCGGAGGTCGGACAGCCCCATCAGCTCCGGGACGGACCAGGAAGGATCAGGCCGCCAGTCTCGCCATTCCTCGGCGAACGGCCAGTCTCCATCACGGAAAGAGGCGATCGCCGCATCTGCGTGCCGCTCGATCTGCGCCGCCTGCTCGGACGTGAGGCGGCCCTGCTCGACGGCTGCGATGAGCTCGTCCTCATCCTTCAGATGCACTCGACCGTCCGGCTCGATCTCGACGTCGAGGATGTGGTCCGACGAGTACGTGTCACGGTCGGTGCGCAGATGGGCGTTCTCGAGGTTCACGTACCAGCCGGCGAACTGCCAGTCAGAACCGTCGGCCTCGCTCCAGAAGAGCCAGACCGACCATGCAGCACCCGCAGGGGCGATGCGGAGGATGCCGTTGCCCCACCACTCCTCGATGATCCGCGACCGCGGTTCGAGCCATCGCCGCTCGAGCGGAACCGTCCGGACCCGTTCGCCGGCAGGAGTGCCCTGCCCCTCCTGCAGCGTGCCCGGGGCGAGCCAGGCGACGAGGCCGCGCTCGTCGTCGCGGACCACTCGCACGGGTGTGATCGTCGAGGCGTCTCCGGGCTGCCACCCCGGCTTCCGGTAGTGCCAGGAGATCTGATCACCCGGTGCGAGGAACGGCGCCTCGCCCATCGGTCGGACGCCTTCGGGAACCGCCGCAGGCGTGCTGTGGGGAAGGATGCTCATCACGACACGGTACCCCCGGGTCTCGACGGGTTCAGGTCGGCTCGGCGGTGTCGACCACATCCAGGTCGAACGCGGACTGCATCCCATAGTGGGATGCAGTCCGCGCCGTGTTGCGTCAGTCGCGCAGCGTCGCGCCGAAGCGCGCGGCGGCGACAGCGACACCCGCGAGCTTCGCCTCGGTCGCCTCCGCCGCGGTGAGCGTGCGATCGCCGGCGCGGAACCGCAGCGCGAAGGTCAGACTTTTCTCGCCGTCGGCGACTCCGTCGCCGCGATAGTCGTCGACGAGACGGATCGCCTCGAGAAGTGCACCTGCACCCTCGGCCAGCGCGGTCTTGATCTCGCCGGCGGGGACGTCAGCCCCCAGCACCAGCGACACGTCCTGCGTGGCGGCGGGGAACGTCGACAGCGAGGCGGCGACAGCTCGGCCGCCCCCGAGCGCAAGGATCTGATCCAGGTCGAGTTCGAGCACGGTCGCGCGACCCGGCAGGTCTGCGCCCGCTGCGACGTCGGGGTGGAGTTCTCCGACATAGCCGACCTCGACGCCACCGACCGAAAGCACGCCGGTGCGCCCCGGGTGCAGCGCCGCACGCTGACCCTGTGCCACCGCGATGTCGACCCCGGCAGCCGCGGCGATGACGCGAGCCGCATCCAGGGCCTCCGACAGACCCGCCGCTTCAGCCGCACGGCCGGGCTGGCGTGCCACGACATTTCCGGTGAACAGTGCCGCGACGTGACGGTGCTGCGGCGGGATCGACGCGTTCAGCGCCGCGAGGGTCTCGTCCGAAGGACGCACGCCGAGCGGCGGAACCTCATCGGTGCCGTACTCGACACCCGGCTCGGGCAGGAACACGACCCCGGTCTCGAACAGAGCGAGATCCGTGAGGCCGCGCGAGATGTTGCGGTGCGCGGTCTGCAGCAGGCCGGGAATGAGCGAGCGGCGCAGGAAGGGGGCCGAGCCGTCGAGCGGGTTAGCGAGTCGGATGCTGGGCAGATGCTCGCCCGACGCCGATCCGTGCAGATCATTGTCAGCCTCGGTCGTGAAGGGGAACGAGGGCGTCTCGACGAGACCGGCGGCAGCCAGCGCATCGGACACTCGGCGACGACCCTGCTGGTGCGGGGTGAGCCCGCGGCCGGAGGGAGGCGTCGGCAGCACCGAGGGGATGCGGTCGAGTCCGTGGATGCGTGCGACCTCTTCGGCGAGGGACCACTTGTCGGTGAGGTCGGGGCGCCAGGTCGGCGGGATGACGGTCCAACCGGCATCCGCCTCTGTGACCTCGCCGCCGATCGTCGTGAGGGCTCCCACGATCTCGTCGTCGCTGTAGTCGACGCCGATGAGCCCCTGCACGAAGCCCTTCGGCAGGTCGATGTCGGAGACGAACACCTCGGCGAACAGGGCGCCGCCCTCTTCGGTGAGAGTGCCGCCGGCGAGTTCGACCATCAGATCAGCCGCACGCCGCGCTGCGACGAACGGCACGAGCGGGTCGACTCCGCGCTCGAAGCGCTTGGACGCCTCGCTGGGCAGCTTGTGACGACGAGCGGTGCGGGCGATCGTGATCGGGTCGAACGTCGCCGCCTCGATGAGCACGTTCTTCGTGGTGTCGCTCATCTCGGTCGTGCCGCCGCCCATGACGCCGGCGAGACCGATCGGGCCCGACTCGTCGGTGATGAGCAGATCCTCGACGTGCAGGTTGCGCTCCTGGCCGTCGAGCGTCGTCATCTTCTCACCGGGGGTCGCGCGGCGGACCGTGATGCTTCCGGCGAGCTTGTCGAGGTCGTATCCGTGCAGCGGCTGGCCGAGCTCGAGCATCACGTAGTTGGTGATGTCGATCAGGATCCCCAGCGAGCGCATGCCTGCGAGGGAGAGTCGGGCGATCATCCACGGCGGAGTCGGACGCGACGGGTCGACATCACGGACGACACGGGTGACGAACTCGCTCGCCCCGACGCGCCCACGGACCGGCGCCACGTCGTCGACGATCGCCGTGTGACCGGTGCCGGGCTGGAGTTCGGCGAAGTCACGATCCGCGGGGTCGCGGAACGTCGCTCCGGTGGCGTGCGAATACTCGCGCGCGACACCTCGGAGCGAGAACGCGTAGCCGCGGTCGGGGGTGACGTTGATCTCGACAGCGACGTCGTCGAGTCCGAGCAGGCTGATCGCGTCGGTGCCGACAGGGGCGTCGATTCCGAGATCGGCGAGCACGAGGATGCCGTTGTGCTCGTCGCCGAGGCCCAGCTCACGCGCCGAGGCGATCATGCCGTCCGATACATGACCGTAGGTCTTGCGTGCGGCGATCGGGAACGGCCCGGGCAGCACCGCACCAGGCAAGGTCACGACGACCTTGTCTCCGGCGACGAAGTTGTGCGCTCCGCAGACGATTCCGCGGATGCCGCCGTTCGCCTCGCCGACGTCGACCTGGCACCAGTTGATCGTCTTGCCGTTGGACTGCGGCTCGGCTTCGAGAGACACGACCTGTCCGACCACGACGGGACCCGAGATCTCGAAGCGGTGGACGTCTTCCTCTTCGAAGCCGACGGTGACCATCGCCGCCAGAACATCCTCGGGCGTCGCATCCGCTGCCAGATCGACGTACTCACGCAGCCACGAAAGCGGGACGCGCATCACACCACCATCCCGTACTGCTCGCTGAATCGGACATCGCCCTCTGCCATGTCACGCATGTCCTGCACATCGCTGCGGAACATGAGTCCTCGCTCGACACCCATACCGAAAGCGAAGCCGCTGTATACATCGGGGTCGATTCCCGCGGCGCGGAGCACGTTGGGGTTGATTATTCCGCAGCCACCCCACTCGATCCAGCGGGCGCCGCCCTTGAAGGTCGGGTGCCACAGGTCGAGCTCGGCCGACGGCTCGGTGAAGGGGAAGAAGTTCGTGCGGAAGCGCGTCTTGGCCTCCGGGCCGAAGAGCTGACGCGCGACGTGGTCGAGAGTGCCCTTGAGGTGCGCCATAGAGATGTCCTTGTCGACGACCAGGCCCTCGAATTGCGTGAACACCGGAAGATGCGTCGCGTCGAACTCGTCGGTGCGGTACACGCGACCGGGGCAGAGCACGTAGATCGGCACGTCGCGGTCGAGCATCGAGCGCACCTGCACGGGGCTCGTGTGCGTGCGCATCACGAGGTGACGCGACGGCGGGTCGACGTAGAACGTGTCCTGCTCCTGGCGAGCGGGGTGATCGACATCGAAGTTCAGAGCGTCGAAGTTGAACCACTCGTGCTCGAGCTCAGGCCCCTCCGCGATCTCCCAGCCCATGCCGACGAAGATGTCCGAGATCTGCTCGCTGAGGAGAGTCAGCGGATGCCGCGCCCCGACGCGCGTGCGCGAGGGGACGGCGGTGATGTCGACGCGCTCTGATTCGAGACGGGCTGCGACCTCTGCGGCGGCGAGCTCCTCCTCTTTGGCGGCGAGGGCCTTCGTGACCTGTCCGCGGCCCTGGCCGACGAGCTTGCCGAAGGACGCCTTGTTCTCAGGGGCCACCTGACGCATCGACGCGTTCAGGACGGCCAGCGGAGAACCGTCTGCGACATGAGCGGCTCTCGCCGCCTTCAGCTCGGTGGTATCGGCGGCAGCGTTGATCGCTTCGAGCGCAGCCGCGACGGCGGCTTCGACCGCTTCCGGGGTGATTTCGGGAGACTCAGACACGAGACACGAGTCTACCGGGGGTCGCGGATCACGATCTCACGCAGGCCTTTCGATCTGCGTCACGACAGTGCCTCAGACCTTGCCCGGGTCTCCGCCGCCCTCAGGTCCACCGAGGCCGCCGACACCGCCGCCACCCCCGAAGCCGCTGCTTCCGCGCTGCAGGGTGATCAGCTCGGTGTCGGTGCCGTCGCCGTGCTGGCGAGGGTCCTCGGCCGCGTGGATCGCCTTCACCTTGGGCGAACGCCGAGTCTGGACCTCGACCCACTTGGCGATGCCCGACAGGATGAGGCACATGACGATGTAGATGCCGCCGATGACGAAGGCCGACTGCAGGATGGGGCGTCCCTGCTGTGACGTCAGCTGCTTCGCGTAGTACAGCAGTTCCGGATAGGTGATGATGAAGCCGAGAGCGGTGTCCTTCATGGTCACGACCAGCTGGGCGACGATGACGGGCAGCATGGCCCTGATCGCCTGCGGCAGCAGGATCAGACGCATCACGCCGCTCTTGCGGAGTCCGATCGCGTAGCCGGCCTCCTTCTGCCCGCGAGGCAACGACTCTATGCCGGCCCGCAGGACCTCGGCGAGGACGGATCCGTTGTACGCCATGAGGGCGATCACGACGGCCCAGTACGGCTCCATCTTGATGCCGACCACGGGAAGCCCGTAGTAGAGCAGCATCATGAACACCAGCACCGGGACGGCGCGGAAGAGCTCGGTGATCACGGTCACCGGGACCCGCACCCACGCGTGGTCGGAGAGCCGACCGATCGCCAGGACGAAACCGAGGATGACGCTGAGGACAGCGGCCAGCGCGAAGGCGGCGAGGGTGTTGCCCAGCGCCTTGAAGATTCCCATCCACACGTTGGAGAACGTGAACACGAACCACTTCTCGGCCGAGAACTGGCCCGTCTCGACCATGCGGAACACGATGAAGCCGACCGCAGCGAGAACGAGGACGATGGTGGCGGCCGCGAGGATCCGGTTGCGGGCGATCGCCTTGGGTCCGGGGACGTCGTACAGTACAGAGCTCATCGCGCGATCCTCCAACGGTTCTCGAGATATCGCTGCAGCCAGCTCAACAGCAGCACCAGAGCGACGAACACGACGGCGACCCAGAGGAGGACCTCCATCGGATTGCCCGGACGGTCGGCCGAGTCGTTGATCGTCGATCGCAGGGCCGCAAGCTCGGCGACCGAGAATCCGGCGGCGACGGTGGTGTTCTTGAGCAGGGCGATGAAGACGCTCATCATCGGCGGCACGACAGAGCGGAATGCCTGCGGCAGGATCACGAGGCCCATCACCTGCCCGAACGGAAGCCCGATCGCCCGCGCGGCCTCAGCCTGTCCGACGGGGACCGTGTTGATCCCCGCCCGCAGGACCTCGGCCACGTACGTCGCCGTGTAGATGCCGATGGCGAGGATGCCGAGCGTGAGGTTCGAAAGGTCGGGCAGTCCGAGTTGCGGGTACCCGAAGATGAAGAAGAAGAACACGAGGGTGAGCGGGGTGTTGCGCACGATGTTCACGTACGCCGTGCCGACGCCGCGGGCGATGGGCACCGGGGCCACACGCATCGCCCCGACTATCAGGCCCAGGACCAGCGCGATGATCCCGCCGGCGAAGAACACGATCAGCGTGTTGCCGATCGCCTGCCCCCACAGGTCGAGGTTGCCGAAGATGACGTCCACGCCACCCTCCCTTCTTCAGAATGAGTGGGCGGCCTCCCTGAGGAGGCCGCCCATGTCGATCAGTACGCGTCGACCTCGGGCTGTTCGACCTCGATGCCGCTGGAACCGAGGTTCGCGTCGAAGATCGCCTGCCAGATGTCGCCGTTGTCGGTGAAGAGCTCGTTGATGTGCGTCCGCAGGGCGTCGTCACCCTTGGTGAGGCCGACACCGTAGCGCTCCTCGGTGAAGAGTCCGCCGGTGACCTTCACGTCATCCGGGTACTGAGCTGCGTAGCCGATCAGGATCGCCTGGTCGGTGGTCACCGCGTCGACCTTGCCGTCGATGAGGTCCTGGACGCAGGCGGAGTACAGGTCGTACTCCTGCGTCTTGATGTCGGGGAAGTTCGCCTTGATGTTCTGGATCGGCGTCGAGCCGGTCGCAGAGCAGACGGTCTTGCCGTTGAAGTCCTCGAGCGCCTCGGCCTCGTCTGCATCAGCGGCGACCAGAAGTCCCTGGCCGGTGATGAAGTACGGGCCAGCGAAGTCGATGAGCTCCTTGCGCTTGTCGTTGATCGAGTAGGTGCCGACGTAGTAGTCGATGTCACCGTTCGTGATCGCCTGCTCGCGGTTGGCGGAGGCGATCGGCTTGAACTCGATTTGGTCCTCGTCGTATCCGAGCGACGCGGCGATCCAACGCGCGATGTCGACGTCGAAGCCGGTGCGCTCACCCGTCGTCACATCGAGGTAGCCGAGACCGGGCTGGTCCTCCTTGACGCCGACGACGACTCCGTCGCGCTCCTGCATGGCGTCGAACGTCGGGCTGCCTTCGAGCTGGACGTCCTCAGCGACCTCGAACCAGGTCGAGTCCTCGCCCTCGTCGCCGCCGGTTCCGGCGCCGGGGCTGGACGGGCTGCCGCTGTTGCAGGCGGTCAGGGCGAACAGCGCTACTGTCGCGATCCCGATTCCTGCCAGTGTCCGTGTACGTCGCATGTGCGTCTCCTTCGTGTGCTGTGTGTGCAAAGGTCTGTTGAAGCCGGTCAGTGCGTGAGGAGCTTCGAGAGGAAGTCCTTGGCGCGGTCGCTCTTCGGGTTGGTGAAGAACTCCTCGGGCGTCGCCTCTTCGACGATCTTCCCGTCGGCCATGAAGACGACGCGGTTCGCGGCCTTGCGGGCGAAGCCCATCTCGTGCGTCACGACGATCATGGTCATGCCGTCGCGGGCCAGTTCGACCATGACGTCGAGGACCTCGTTGATCATCTCGGGGTCGAGCGCACTGGTCGGCTCATCGAAGAGCATGACCTTGGGCTGCATCGCGAGGGCTCGTGCGATCGCGACGCGCTGCTGCTGTCCGCCCGAGAGCTGAGCGGGGAGCTTCGAGGCCTGCTGGGCGACGCCGACACGCTCGAGCAGCATCATCGCCTCCTTCTCGGCATCCGCCTTCTTCAGCCCACGGACCTTGATGGGGCCGAGCGTGATGTTCTCGAGGATCGTCAGGTGCGCGAAGAGGTTGAACGACTGGAACACCATGCCGACATCTGCGCGCAGGTGAGCGAGGCCCTTGCCCTCGGCGGGGAGCGCCTTGCCGTCGATGCTGATCGTGCCGCTCGTGATCGTCTCGAGGCGGTTGATCGTGCGACACAGGGTCGACTTTCCCGAGCCGGAAGGGCCGATCACGACCACGACCTCGCCGGCGTTCACCGTGAGGTCGATATCCGTGAGCGCCTGGAAGTCGCCATAGTGCTTCTGGACGTTGTCGACAACGACGAGAGGCTTACCGGTGGTCATCATTTCTCCAAACTAGCCAGGTCGAACACGTGGCTCCACACAGGCGCGTCGACATTTACACGTTCGTAACCACGCAGAGAGGCCGATCCCACCCGAGAGCCGGAGTGCCCCACGGTCCGCCCCCGCGGACCGTGGGGGCGTCCCTGCTGCTCCGTCCCTCCCCCGAGTAGAACGTCGCAGCAAGCCTCCGACCGGATCCGACCGCAGGACGCTCCCGGAGAATGACCGAAAGCGCGCCCGAGTGAAGGGCGTGGGCTCAGTGGCATCTGAATTCTCCGTCGAATCGAGTGCGATCGACCACCACATTGGCAGAGCGGCATGCCGGCATGAGACTTCTTGAGGATTTCTTGAGGCCTCAGTCGCGCTGGTCCCGGTAGTACTCGACCGCGCCAGGATGCAGGTCGACCGGCCCCGTGAAGATCGCCTGTCTTCGGTCGAGCAGAGAAGCGACCGGTACCCGCTGCGCGATCTCGGTGCGCGCGTCGAAGAGGCTGGTGAGGACGTCTCGCACGACGCCGTCCGGAGTGTCGGACGAGGTGACCAGGTAGTTCGGGACCGCCATCGTCGGCGCCGACTCCTCGAGTCCATAGAGCCCCACCGGGAAGTCCGATGGACGGTAGGCGTCGGAGTAGCGCGCGTTTATCGCGGCGACCCAGGTCTGCTCCACGGGCACCAGCCGCACGGGCGTCGTCGTCGCCAACTCGGCGATGCCGGGCGTCGGGATGCCGCCCACCCAGAAGAATCCGTCGATCCCCGACCGCTCGAGCGCACTGATCGACTCGCTGAGGTCGAGTTGCGGATCCGCGATCGACGCGATGTCGACGTCTGCGGCATCCAGGGCGCGTGCGGCGATGACGTTGACACCCGAGTTCTCCGCACCCAGCGACACGGTCCTGCCCGCGAGATCGCCGAGCTCGACGATGTCGGAGTCGGCGCGCACGACCACGTGAAGGTACTCGTCGTACAGCCGGGCGACGGCCTGGACCGGCAGCGGCTCGTCGAATGCCCCTGCCCCCGCGACCGCGTCGGCCGCGGCATCCCCCTGAGCGAAGCCCAGCAGAGCCTCCCCCGAACTCACCCGCAAAAGGTTGTCGACCGACCCGGCGGTCTCGGCGACCGCCACACGGACGCCCAGCGCCTCAGACAGCTCGCGAGCGACCTCCGCACCGTAGGCGTAGTACACCCCATTCGATCCGCCTCCGGCGATCGCGTACTGAGAGTCCTCCCAGTCGTTCGATCGAGTGCTGCATGCACTGCTCGCGCCCGCGACCACTAGCACCGCCGCCACCGCTGCGATCCTGCGCCAGACTGGGTGGCGCCCGCCCCGCACGATCATCCCGCAGCTCCGTCAGGCAGCAGCAGCGAGACCAGCAGCCCGCCGTCCTCCGGCGTGTCGACTCTCAGCTCCCCGCCGATCGTCTCCAGGAGGTCGGTCGCGATCGCGAGGCCGAGACCGGAACCAGGCACCCCGCCGCTGTCGTCGCTGCGCCAGAATCGGTCGGCGGCGTTCTCGGCCTGCTCGCGTG
Source organism: Microbacterium foliorum (assembly GCF_006385575.1). Lineage (NCBI taxonomy): Bacteria > Bacillati > Actinomycetota > Actinomycetes > Micrococcales > Microbacteriaceae > Microbacterium > Microbacterium foliorum. Next base: position 2,346,008 of record NZ_CP041040.1, read on the forward strand.
TCAGCCCCGGGCCGTGATCGCGCACCGTCAGCACGCAGCGCCCCTCGCTGCGGTGCGCTCCGATCTCGACGACCGCGGTGGCAGGAGAGAACTTCACCGCGTTGTCGATGACCGCGTCGAGCGCGCTCTCGACGATCGTCCGGTCGGTGACGCTCATCACCGGGTCGGCTCCGGTCGAGAGCGTCGTGATCCCCCGCTGAGAGGCCACCTCACTCCAGGCATCGGCGCGTCTGGCCGCGAGCGTCGTGAGGTCGACGACCGAGATCGTGGTGTCGGAGCGCCCGCCTCGCGCGAGCCCGAGGAGCGTCTCGAGTATGCGAGCCATGCGGCGCCCCTCCTCCCTCGTCTCCTCGACGTCGTCCTTCCAGTCGTCGTCGAGGCCGGTCGAGAGGTGTTCGACGCGCAGAAGCAGAGCATTGAGGGGGTTGCGGAGTTCGTGCGAGGCGTTCAGCGCGAATTCCTGCTGCCGTGTCATGACGCGCTCGATCTCATCCGCCATGCCGTTGAAGACGCGGGTCATGCGGCGCAGCTCGGGTGGGCCGGTGTCCTCCGCGACCCGGGCGTCCATCTCGCCTCGCTCGATGGCGACCATCGCCTCATCGAGACGACGCACCGGCGAGAGCACCCACCGGGCGAGCTGGAACACGAGCAGCACTCCCAGCCCGATCGACACCGTCGACACGGCCGTCAGCACGAGGATCTGACGCAGGATCTCCGTCCTCGGTGCCTCGACGTCTGCGGAGAGCATGACAGCGCCGATGACGTCGCCGTCGTCGAAGACCGGCTCGACGAGAGAGAATTCCGCCGCGATCCACGGGAACACCGGCTCGGGAGCTTCAGCCCGCCGCCCCGAGAGCGCGAGGGCGACGCGTGCGGCATCGTCGTCAGGCAGCACCTCGGTTGCGTCTTCTCCCGATGCCCACACGCCGCCGGTGAGATCGAACACGACGACGTCGATTCCGTACACCTGGTGGAAGCGCTGGACCTCGGCATCGATCACCGTCGCGCTCCCCGATCGGAGTGCCTGTCGCGCGCTCGTCACGAAGTACCCGAGATCACCGAGCTGCTCGGTGTAGAACGCCTGCTGGATGCTGCGGGTCGCACTCCAGGCCGTCGCGCCGCCCAGCGACAGGAGGATCGCGACGAGCGGCACGAGGAACACGACGACCAGACGCCTGCGCATCGACGACTACCCGGCCAGCCGGTAACCGACACCACGGACGGTCTCGATCAGATGACGCTGGCCCACCTTCTTGCGGATCGCGCCGACATGCACCTCGAGAGAGTGTCCGAACCCCCGCCAGTCCGTGTTCCAGACCTCGCGGATGAGGCGCTCCTTCGGAACGGCCACTCCGGGGTATCGCGCGAGCACCGCCACGATGTCGAACTCCTTGCGAGTGAGCTCGATCGGAGCCCGTTCGATGAGCACCTGTCGAGCGACGAGGTCGATCTCCACGTCGCCGTCCTGCAGCCGCACACGCGCCTCGGACTCCGGCCTCACCGGCCGCGAACGTCGGGTGACGGCCTCGATGCGAGCCAGGAGCTCGTGCACGTCGTACGGCTTGACGACGAAGTCATCGGCTCCGGCCCGCAGCCCTCTGATGCGCTCGGTGACCTGGTTGCGCGCTGTCACGATGATGATCGGCACCTCTGAGCGACCGCGGATCCGGCGGCAGAGATCGATGCCGTCGACATCGGGCAGACCGAGATCGAGGAGTACCACCTCGGTGTCCGCACCCAGCATATGCAGGGCGGACGCGCCGTCTGCCGCGCGCACGGTCGCGTATCCGGATCGCGCGAGGAATGCCTCGAGTGCGGCGGCGACTCGCTCGTCGTCCTCCACGATCAGAATCTGCATCGACCCTGGATCCCCTTCTCCGCTCGAGCTGGGATAAACCTACCAGCAGGGCGAGAGACCGCCTGGCCGACCGCGATCAGGCCGAGGATGCCGCCCGCTGCGCGAAAGCGCTCTCATAGAGGCAGACGCTCGCCGCTGTGGCCAGGTTCAACGACTCGGCTCGACCGAAGATCGGCAGCTTCAGCACCTGGTCGGCCTGGGCGAGCGCATCCTCCTCGAGCCCGCGCGCCTCGTTGCCGAACAGCCAGGCCGTCGGCTCCGCGAGGACTCCGTCGGCGCGAGCGCGAAGAAGATCCTCGCCCTTCACGTCCGCAGCGAGGATCTGCAGACCGGCTGCGTGCGCCTTCTCGACGACATCAGAGAGCTCGGCTCCCACCGACACGGGCAGGTGGAACAGAGACCCGGTCGTGGCACGCACGACCTTCGGGTTGTACGGGTCGACCGTGCGTCCGGTGAGCACGACCGCATCCGCCCCCGCCGCGTCGGCCGCTCTGATGATCGTGCCGAGGTTTCCCGGATCCCTGATCTCCTCGCAGATCGCCACGAGACGCGGAGAGCCCGCGAAGATGTCGCGCACCGAGGTGGGTGCCTGCCGGACGACCGCGACCAGTCCCTGAGGCGTGACCGTGTCGGCCATCGCGTTGAGCACATACTCGGTCACGTGCTCGACATCGATGCCGGCATCCGATGCCTTGGCGCGGATGTCCGGATGCTTCTCCCAGCCCGTCGGCGTCGCGAACAGCTCGACGATCGCCTCGGGGCTGTAGGTCAATGCCTCTCGAACCGCCTGAGGTCCTTCGAGGAGGTAGAGCCCTGTCTCTGCTCGCGCGCTGCGCTTGGTCAGCTTGGCGACGGCACGGACTCGGGGCGAACGGGGGTTCTCCAGCACGTTCACAGTCTAGAGAACGGCAGAGCTGTTCCTGCGCAAACGTCGGACGAACGACAGAGGACGCCCTCCCGAAGGAGAGCGTCCTCTGTGGTGAAGAGCTGCTTACGCAGCGGACTTCGGAGCGTTGACGTCAGAGGGCAGAGCCTTCTTCGCCGTCTCGACCAGCGTCGTGAAGGTCGCTGCGTCGTTGACCGCGAGGTCGGCGAGCATACGACGGTCGACAGTGACACCCGCGAGACCGAGGCCCTGGATGAAGCGGTTGTACGTGATGCCGTGCTGGCGTGCAGCGGCGTTGATGCGCTGGATCCAGAGGCGGCGGAAGTCGCCCTTGCGCTTGCGACGGTCACGGTACGAGTAGACGAGCGAGTGGATGACCTGCTCTTTGGCCTTGCGGTACAGGCGCGAACGCTGACCGCGGTAACCCTTTGCGCGCTCGAGGATGACCCGACGCTTCTTGTGGGCGTTTACCGCCCGCTTGACTCTTGCCATTTTCCTGTGTTCCTATTCGTGCGTCGGGCGCGTCAGCGGCCGAGAAGCTTCTTGGCCGTCTTGGTGTCAGCCTTCGAGAGCACCTGGTCCTGGTTCAGACGACGGGTACGCCGGCTCGACTTGTGCTCGAGGTTGTGGCGCATACCGGCCTGCTGCTTCTTCAGCTTGCCGCTGCCGGTGATCTTGAAGCGCTTCTTAGCACCCGAGTGGGTCTTCTGCTTCGGCATCTTCTCTTCCTTCGTATGGCGCCTTCTCAGGCGACGGTGTCAACCCGCGGTGCGGGAGTCTGGGGGCGGGAGTTACTCCGCTGCGGCCTCGGCCGGTGCGTCAGTGTCGCTCTTGGCTTCGCGGGCAGCCTGCTTGTTCGCTGCGCGCTGGGCGTCGCGAACCGCGTTCTGCTCCTGCTTGGCTTCGGACTTGCTCTTGAGCGGAGCCACGATCATGACCATGTTGCGACCATCGATGGTCGGGTTCGACTCGACGGTTCCGAGCTCGGCGACATCCTCGGCGAACTTGCGGAGAAGTCGCACACCCTGCTCGGGACGCGACTGCTCGCGACCGCGGAACAGGATCATCGCCTTGACCTTGTCGCCCGCCTTGAGGAAGCCCTCGGCGCGCTTGAGCTTGGTCGTGTAGTCGTGCGCCTCGATCTTCAAGCGGAAGCGGACCTCCTTGAGAATGGTGTTCGCCTGGTTGCGGCGAGCCTCCTTCTCCTTCTGGGCGGCTTCGTACTTGAACTTGCCGTAGTCCATGATCTTGACCACGGGCGGCTTCGAGTTCGGTGCGACCTCGACGAGGTCGAGGTCGGCTTCCTGCGCAAGGCGCAGCGCCGCCTCGATGCGGACGACGCCGATCTGCTCACCCGCGGGGCCGACGAGGCGGACCTCGGGGACGCGGATGCGCTCATTGGTGCGGGGATCGCTGATGCGTAACTCCTTAGACGATGGGATTCAGCCACCAGGACGCAGTCAGCATCCCGGGCGAAATCAGAATCGTCCCCCACCCACCGGCATTCAGACGCCGGCTCCGCACCCTGCCTGCCGGATGAGTCTGACGACGCGATCCGGTGGAGTGCAAGACCCGGTAGCCTGGAACGGCAAGCGCGGGTGGGAAGTGAATCCTCTTTCGTACCGGAGCATGACGCTCCGGAGCCCGACACAGTCTAACAGAAGGCAAGGCGAAGTGACGAACCAGGCATCGGATGAGGCTGCACGCGAGCGCGAAGAGCGCTGGGCACGGCAGGAGGAGGCGGCATCTTCCGCCACTCGGGACATCGCAGACGTTCCGGCGGTCGAGGTCATCACGACCGCGGCCGTGCACCTCATGAGCGCGGCAGCGGTGAAGCTCGGCCTCGCCGACGACCCGCAGGCGGCAGAGCAGCTCGATCTCGACGAGGCTCGCAAGTTGATCAACTCCCTGGCAGGTCTGATCACCGCCGGCGCGCCGGAGATCAGCGACATGCACGCACGCTCGCTGCGCGACGGGCTGCGCTCGTTGCAGCTCGCGTTCCGTGAGGCATCGAGCATCCCCGACCCGATCGGCAAAGGTCCGGGCGAGAAGTGGACCGGGCCGGTCAACTAGCCGGCCCACCCTGCTCCGGCTGGCCGGCCGGCGACATCGCCGCGCCGGTCAGGCCGAGCGTCGCAGCTTCACGGTGAGGGAATCGACGAGCACGGCGATGCGGTCATCCGACGCCCAGCGCTGAGCGAGACGCGCGAGCACGGCGTCGAGCACCTCGCGTTCGAGGCCGTCGACCAGCTCGAGGATCACGATCAGCTCGGGGCCCCGCAGGCGCGCATCGGGGTCTCCCGCTGCAACGGACACGTCTATCACAGCGAGCTCGTGCGCGACGCTCGCCTGCAGCGCGCCGAACACCTCGGGCGACAGGAAGCTCGGCTCCCAGCCATGCCCCTGCGCGATCGCCCACACTGCCGGACGACGGAGGACGAACTCCGTGTCGGACGTCGGATCGAGCACGATGAGGTCGGTGTCGTCGGCAGACGCCGCGAGTGCAGCCCGGGTGGCTTCGACCGGAATCGGTCGAGCCGTGGCGTCCCAGCGCTGCATCGCCTCGACCGAGGAGAACACGGGCTGCACGCGACGGCCATCCGGGGCGGCCACCGTGACGATGGAGAGCTCCTGCGTCTTGTCGACCGTGAGACCGCTGGGAGCCAAGCCCTCCTCGCCCTTCTCGGCGACGAGCGGGATCAGCACCCGCGCCGTGCGGAAGGCATCCACGACCTCGGACTGAGCGCCCTCCCCCGCCCGGAAGCGCAGAACAGCATCGAGAAGCGCAGGGTCGGCGGAGCCATCGTCGGCCGCGTGCGGATTCGACTCGAAGCTGCGCCCCTCCCAGGGCACCCCTGCGGAGTCGCCGTGGTTCGGCAGAGCATGGTTCGAGGCGGCGTGATCGTGCGAGCCATGACCCTGTGGGCCATGGCCGCAGGCGTCGTCAGTCCCCTGCGACATCCAGCGCCTCAGCCAGCGTGAACGCTCCGGCGTAGAGCGCCTTGCCGACGATGGCACCCTCGACCCCGAGCGGAACCAGTTCGCGCAGCGCGGCGATGTCATCGAGATTCGAGATGCCGCCCGATGCCACGACAGGCTTGGGAGTGCGCGATGCGACCTCGCGGAGCAGCTCGAGGTTCGGACCCTTGAGTGTTCCGTCCTTCGTGACGTCGGTCACGACGTAGCGGCTGCAGCCGGCATCCTCGAGGCGCTCGAGAACCTCCCAGAGGTCGCCGCCCTCCTTGGTCCAGCCGCGCGCGGCGAGCGTGGTTCCACGGACGTCCAGTCCCACGGCGATCGCCTCACCGAAGCGGCCGATCACGTCAGCCGCCCACTCGGGGTTCTCGAGCGCGGCCGTGCCGAGGTTGATGCGGCTCGCGCCGCTCTCGAGCGCCGCCTCGAGCGTCGCGTCGTCACGGATGCCGCCCGACAGCTCGACGTTGACGTGCTTGAACTGCTTGATGACCTTGCGCAGGATCGGCGCATTGCTGCCGCGACCGAAGGCTGCATCGAGGTCGACGAGGTGAATCCACTTCGCGCCCTGCGCGACCCACTCCCCCGCGGCGTCGAGCGGGTCGCCGTAGCTGGTCTCGGTGCCGGCCTCACCCTGGGTGAGACGGACTGCCTTGCCCCCGGCGACATCGACGGCGGGGAGCAGAGTGAGAGAAGGAGACTGCGCGAAGTCGTTCATGACGTCCTCAGGTGAGATGGATAGCCGATTCGCCGGCACGAGAATCGACACTAGCCCGCGTATCCGCCCGCTCCAAAACGATGACAGCAGAGAACACCGCGTGCCACGCGGTAGCCTCGATGACGCCCCTGTTCGGTCTGTGAGGAGATGTTGCATGGTTCGCGATGCGGAAACGCGAGGAGGCGGACCCCTGCGGCGCGGCAATGCGCTGCCTCCCGAGACTCCGGATGACGGCGGACAGCCGCCGGTCGCACCGGACGAGCTCCCCGTCGACGCGCGGCAACGGCCGCTGACCGGTGACACACCGCCGAGCCCACCCGTGCCAGGGACGCGCGCGGCCGCGGCGGCAGCATGGGCGGCAGCATCCGCCACGACTCCGCCGACCGGCACTCCTCGAGCGGTCAACCCCCCGAGCCCGATCTCCCGGCCGCCCGCAGCCTCCGCAGCCCCGGCGACGCCCTCGAATCCGGGCCCCCCTTCCGAAGCGTGGTCGGAGCCGCAGGCCCCCGTCGTCGCTCACGGCGCTGAAGCCCAGCCCGCGGCGAGAACTTCGGCCCCGACCCCGCCCCCGAACATCCCGCCGACGCCTGCGCCGACGAACGTCGTGCCGCAGAACCAGATTCCCGGCGTGCCGCCCGCCCCACCGCTGCCGCAGTCGACCGGCACTGCTACGGCGGCCCCGAACGCGGCCGCCGCCGAGTCTGCGTCCTCGGCGTCATCGCGTCGCCAGCAGCGCGAGCAGGGCGTGGGCCGCCGCTCGTTCCTGCAGGAGGAGCGGCGGGAAGAGCCCGCACGTCAGGGCGGGCGCGGACTGCTCAATCGCGTCGGATTCTCCCTCGGACCCAACGCCCGTGAGCGAGCCGTCCGCGACGACGAGCATGCGGTGAGTCGTCACTGGCCTGGGCCGCGCACCGTCGCGGTCGTCAACGGCAAGGGCGGGGCGGGCAAGACACCCGCCACCGTGCTGCTGTCAGCGGTCTTCGCCCAGTACGGCGGGGCCGGAGTTCTGGCCTGGGACAACAACCAGACCCGCGGCACGCTCGGCTGGCGCACCGAGACCGGAGCGCACGACCGCACGCTGCTCGAGCTGCTTCCGCAGACTCAGCGCCTGCTGGGAGCCCAGGGGCAGTCGGCGGACCTCGCGCACTTCGTGCATCACCAGCCGCAGGAGAAATACGATGTCCTGCGCTCGAAGCCGATCCGGCTCGCGCACGAGAACCGACTCCGGCCCGCCGATGTCGACTCCATCCACGCGATCGCCGCCAAGTTCTATCGCCTGATCATCATCGACTCCGGCAACGACGAGTCCGATCCCATGTGGTTGCGGATGATCGACCTCGCCGACCAGATCGTCGTCGCGACGACGACGCGCGACGACCATGCCGAAGCCGGAGCTCTGCTGCTGGAGGCTCTCGAGGACCGCGATGAGCGCTCAGCCCGCCTCGCGCGAGAGTCGGTGGTCGTCGTCAGCCAGGCGGATCCGAAGGCATCGCCCGCAGAAGTGACAGACGTGATCGCGGGCTACCAGCCCCTCGCGCGCGAGGTCGTCGGCATCCCCTTCGACCGCGAGATGGTCGACGGCCACCTTCGTCTCCGTGCACTCGCAGCGCCGACGCAGCGATCCTGGCTCTCGGCCGCAGCGGCCGTCGCACGCGGGTTCTGAACAGCTGCGCCCGTCAGGCTCGCAGGCTGTCGACCCAGTTGCGGAGCAGCTGGATTCCGGCCTCTCCCGACTTCTCCGGGTGGAACTGGGTCGCTGAGAGCGGCCCGTTCTCGACGGCGGCGAGGAACGGGTCTCCGTAGGTCGACCACGTGAGCACCGGCTGCGGGAACGGCGGGATGACATCGAGCTCCCACGACTGCGCGGCGTAGGAGTGCACGAAGTAGAATCGCTCGTTCTCGATGCCCTTGAACAGCACCGAGTCGGTGCCCGGCTCGACCGTGTTCCACCCCATGTGCGGCAGTACGGGCGCATTGAGTTCGGTGACCGCTCCCGGCCACTCGCCGAGGCCCTCGGAATCGTGGCCGCGTTCGACGCCGTGCGCGAAGAGGACCTGCATGCCGACGCAGATGCCGAGCACAGGGCGTCCACCGGCGAGACGACGGTCGATGATCTCGTCGCCGCCGTGCGCGTAGAGCGCGTCTCGGACGGCCTGGAAGGCACCGACACCGGGCACCACGAGACCGTCTGCCTCGAGCGCCTCCTTGCGATCGCGCGTGAGCACCGCGTCAGCTCCCGCTGCGACGAGAGCCTTCACCGCCGAGTGGACGTTGCCCGACTCGTAGTCGAAGACGGCGACCCTGGGTGCCGAGCTCACAACGCACCCTTCGTCGAGGGGATGCCGTCGACCAACGGGTCGAGCGCCTTGGCCTGGCGGAATGCCCGCGCGAACGCCTTGTACTCGGCTTCGGCGATGTGGTGGGGGTCGCGTCCTCCGAGCACGCGCACGTGCACCGTCAGCCCCGCGTTGAAGGTGATCGCCTCGAAGGAGTGGCGCACCAGAGACCCGGTGAAGTGGCCTCCGATGAGGTGGTGTTCGAAGCCCGCAGGCTCCCCCGTGTGCACGAGGTAGGGGCGACCCGAGATGTCGACCACCGCCTGGGCGAGAGCCTCATCGAGCGGCACGAGCGCATCGCCGTAGCGGGAGATCCCCGACTTGTCTCCGAGCGCCTCGCGGATGGCCTGACCGAGGACGATCGAGATGTCCTCGACCGTGTGGTGCGCGTCGATCTGCGTGTCGCCGGAGGCGCGCACGGTGAGGTCGGTGAGCGAGTGCTTCGCGAACGCAGTCAGCATGTGATCGAAGAACGGCACCGACGTGTCGATGCTGCTTGCACCGGTGCCGTCGAGGTTCAGCTCTAGCTCGACGGTGGACTCGGACGTGCTGCGCACACGCGTGGCGGTGCGCGGGGTCTGGGCGGGGGTGCTCATGAAGCCGATCCTATCGAGGCGAGAGCATCGAGGAACGCGGTGGTCTCGGCCTCGGTGCCCGCGGTGACGCGTAGGTGACCGGGGATTCCGACGTCGCGGATGAGGACGCCCTGATCGTAGAGCTGCTGCCAGACCTTTGCAGGTTCTGAGACCCCACCGAACAGCACGAAGTTCGACCACGACTCGTGAGGCGTGTAGCCGAGGGCCTCGAGCGTCGCGGAGATGCGGTCGCGCTGCTCGACGATCTCCTCGACCATACCCAGCATCACGTCGGAGTTCCGCAGCGCGGCCACGGCCGCCGCCTGAGTGAGAGCGCTGAGGTGGTACGGCAGACGCACGAGCCTCAGGGCGTCGATGAACGCAGGGTCCGCCGCCAGATAGCCCACACGCGCACCCGCGAACGCGAACGCCTTGCTCATGGTGCGAGAGACCGCGAGCCGCGGGCGTCCTTCGAGCAGACTGAGGGCGGATACCGCGTCTCGCGGCGCGAACTCCTGGTAGGCCTCGTCTACGACCACGACTCCCGTCGATGCCTCGTAGACCGCCTCGACCACGTCGAGACCGAGCGGAGTGCCCGTCGGATTGTTCGGGGAGCACAGGAGGATGACATCGGGGTCGACGTCCCTGACCTGCGCCGCCGCCTCTTCCGGAGTGATCGTGTAATCGGGCTGCCTGGTGCCCGCGACCCACCGGGCTCCGGTCCCCTTCGAGATCAGCGGATACATCGAGTAGGTCGGGCTGAAGCTGAACGCTGTGCGGCCTGGCCCGCCGAAAGCCTGGAGGATGTGCTGAAGCACCTCGTTCGATCCATTGCCCGCCCAGATCTGGCCGGCTTCGAGCCCGTGGCCGAGGTACTCGGCGAAGCCCTCGCGCAGAGTGGTGAACTCGCGATCCGGGTAACGGTTGACGTCTCGGAGCGCGACCGCGATGTCGTCGAGGATGTCGCTGGCCACGGCATCCGGAACCGGATGCGTGTTCTCGTTGACGTTCAGCGCGATCGGAAGCGGCGCTTGAGGTGCTCCGTACGGCGTGAGCCCTCGGAGGTCGTCGCGAAGCGGCAGGTCGTCAAGTGATGCAGTCACCCTTCCCATGGTAGGCCGCGTTCGCCTCACGGATGCCCGTGACGACCGAGTATGAAGACGAACACTCTCGCTTCACTGGGTCGACCGGTGAAAGCGAGGCTCACTCCGAGTACTGCGTCGGAATCGCGAGTTCCTGACCGATCTGCAGCTCCCCGCCACGGAGGAGGTTCAGGCGCGTGATGTCACCGATCACCTCACGCGGGTCGGCCCCGGGTGCGATGCCCTCGGCGATCGACCAGAGCGTGTCGCCGGGCATCACGGTGACGGTCGCGAACGACGCCGCGGTTGTCTGCTCCCCCGAGGCCATCGCACTGCCGCCGCTGAGTGCTGCGAACGCGATCCCGGCGGCGAGGGGCACCGCCGCGACGGCGAGCACGACGCGTCGACCACGCGCCGTCAGCCGGAGCCGCGTCGCCGGACGAGCCGGAAGGACTGCTGCACTGCTGAAGGTGATGGTGCTCATGTCGTGCTCCTCTGCATCTACCGCGTGGGCGGTGAAGTTGGCGTAGCGTTCGCATCCGCGCCTCGGCCGGGAGCCGTGGATGCGAAGCTACGTACCGAAGTTATCTTCGAATTCGAATATCTGTCAAGCGTTCTTCGAAACAGAAGTGCGAGAATCGGCCGACACGCTCGAACAGATCTTCCACATCGGCGCGTTTCTCGGATACGGTTTCGATAGGAACACCCCACCACGGGCCTCCGACATTCGAACTGAGACGCCGGATCGCACACCTGAGGAGCACCATGAGCGACAACTCCGCCCCCGAGGCCGATGCCCCGCGCACTCGTCGCCGTAAGAGCCTGAGCCCCAAGCAGATGGCGATCCTCGAGGTCATCCAGACGTCGATCAGTCACTACGGCTACCCGCCGAGCATGCGCGAGATCGGCGACGCCGTCGGGCTCAAGTCGCTCTCCAGCGTGACCCACCAGCTGGGGCAGCTCGAGCTCAGCGGATACCTGCGTCGCGATCCGGGCAAGACCCGCGCGATGGAGGTGCTCATCGACCTCCCCGGCACGAGCGGCGAGAACCCCGCCGACGTGGCGACGCCCGTCGGAGACGCCGCGCTGGTTCCCCTCGTCGGGCGCATCGCCGCCGGCGTTCCGATCACGGCCGACCAGCAGGTCGAGGAGATCTTTCCGCTCCCCCGTCAGCTCGTCGGCAAGGGTGACCTGTTCATGCTCAAGGTGTCGGGCGAGTCGATGATCGACGCCGCGATCTGCGACGGCGACTGGGTCGTCGTCCGTTCCCAGAGCAGCGCTGAGAACGGCGAGATCGTCGCCGCGATGCTCGACGGCGAGGCCACGGTCAAGGTGCTCCGTCGACGCGACGGCCACACGTGGCTGCTCCCCCGGAACTCCGCGTTCGAGCCGATCCTCGGCGACGAGGCGGTCGTTCTCGGGAAGATCGTCGCGGTGCTGCGCTCCGTCTGACTCTGCCGCGCGGGACTCGTCAACCGCGCGCTCCCGGAGACCTGGGGCCCTCCCTCTCGACCACGCCCCGTGTGACGCCGTGCGCCCGCGCACCATAGGCTCGAATCATGTCGTCGCCGTTCGGTACCTGGCCCTCCCCGTTCGCTCCCGACCTGATCGCCGCGTCGTCTCCGAGGATCGACGGCGCCGCCTTCGTCGGCGAGGACATCTGGTGGGGCGAGTCGGTGCCTTCCGAGGGTGGGCGCCTGACCGTGCGCAGCTCCAGCGGCGCCGAGATCCTCCCCGCCCCCTGGAGCGCCCGGTCGCGGGTGCACGAGTACGGCGGCGGGTCGTGGACGGCGGATGCCGAGGGCACGCTGTTCTTCGTCGACGCCAAGGATCAGCGCGTGTATCGGATGCGGCGCGGGGACGACCCGGTGCCCCTCACCCCTGCAGGGGCGGCGCACGGCGGTCTGCGCCTGCAGAACGGTCGACTGTTCGCTGTGCGGGAGGACCTCTCGGTCGACCCCCACCAGCGCGGGATCGTCGAGATCCCGACCGACGGATCAGCCGCCGATGAGCCGGCGCTGGTGACGGTGATCGTGCAGGGCGAGTCGTTCTACGCGCATCCCGCGCTCTCTCCGGACGGGACTCGCACCGCATGGGTCGAGTGGTCGGGCGAACGGATGCCGTGGCAGCGAGCGTCTCTGGTGCTCTCCGACGGCACCCGGCGCACGGAGCTGCCCACACGGGCCGCCCTCCAGCCGGAGTGGACGGACGACGACGAGATCCTGTACTCGGATGACCCCTCGGGTCGCTGGGCCCTGCACCGACAGCGCGTCGAGGGGCTACGAGCGGTCAGCTCTGCAGAGCAGATCGACGACGCGGACGCCGACACGGGATACGGGCTCTGGGTGCTCGGCAACCGCTGGTACCGACCGCTCACCGACGGCCGCATCGTCGCCGTCCGCACGAACGGACGCGACGAGGTGGTCGTCATGGAACGGGACGGCAGCGCCCGCCTCATCCCCGTCCCCGCCGACGGCCATGTGAGCGTCGACGATGTCGCGGGATCCCGGGTGCTGCTCTCCGGCAACAGCTCGTCGGCAGCCCCCGGTGTCTGGTGCGTGGACGTCGACTCAGGCGACATCGAGGTGGTCGCGGGAGCGACGCCGTCGGATCCCACGTGGATGCGCCCAGCATCCGAGATCCTGCTCGATGGCGCGCACGGGCCCGTCCACGCCTTCGCCTACGAGCCGGTGAATCCGTCGACGGCAGCCGCGGACGACGAGCTCCCTCCGTACATCGTGCTCGTGCACGGCGGCCCGACCGCCCACGTCACGGGCGCCGCATCAGCGGCCATCGCCTTCTGGACGAGCCGCGGCATCGGCGTGCTCGACGTCAACTACGGCGGATCGACAGGTTACGGACGTGCCTACCGAGAGCGACTCGATGGCGGATGGGGTGTGGTCGACGTCGACGATGTCGTCGCCGCGGCGCACGGCCTCGCCGACGCCGGACTCGCCGACCCCGACCGCATCGCGATCCGGGGAGGCTCCGCGGGCGGCTGGACGGTGCTCTCATCGCTGGTGCGAGGCGGGACGTTCGCCGCGGGCATCAGCAGATACGGCGTGGCCGACCTGCGGATGCTGAGCGAGCACTCGCACGACTTCGAAGCGAACTACATCGAGGGGCTGGTGGGGCCGCTGCCCGACGCGGAGGCCGTCTACATCGACCGCTCGCCCCTCACCCACGTCGACCGGATCGACGTGCCGGTGCTGCTCATGCAGGGCGCGGAGGATCGCGTGGTGCCGCCGTCGCAGTCCGAGGCGATCCGCGATGCGCTGGCCCAGCGCGGCGTGGAGCACGAGTACGTGCTCTACACGGGTGAGGGCCACGGGTTCCGTGCGAGCGAGACCATCGTCGACGCTCTCGAAAGAGAGCTCGCCTTTCTCGGGCGTGTGTTCGGCTTCACGCCCGCGCGCTGATCACTCTCCGACGCGATTGCGCAGCCGCATGGCTCGATCGGCCTCGCGGGTGTCCTGACGCTCGCGCAGTGTCTGACGCTTGTCGTATTCCTTCTTGCCCTTGGCCAGGGCGATCTCGACCTTGGCGCGACCGTCGGAGAAGTACAGCTTCAGCGGGATCAGCGTGTACCCACCCGCGGACACGGCATGCTGCAGCTTCGCGATCTCCTCGCGGTGCAGCAGCAGCTTGCGGACGCGCTTCGCGGAATGGTTGGTCCAGTGCCCCTGCGAATACTCCGGAATATGCACGGAATCGAGGAAAACCTCGTTCCCTTTGACGAACGCATATCCGTCGCTCAGATTCGCCCGCCCCTGGCGCAGCGACTTGACCTCGGTGCCGGTGAGCACCATCCCCGCCTCGTACGACTTCTCGATGTTGTAGTCGTGACGTGCGCGACGATTGGTCGCGATGACCTTCTCCCCGCGTTCCCTGGGCATGATTCTCTCCTGATCCGCGTCGTGCAGTGGTTCCAGAGCCCTGGTCGGGCGCACGACAGCCTGTCAGTCTATACCGGCGAGCCGGTCAGGTGCGAAGCCAGCGCCGGATCGCGAAGCCGGCCGAGAGTGCGGCCAGCACGACGCCGATGCCGATCAGCACCGGGACGACGACGACAGCATCCTGCATCGTCACCCACGTCGTGATGAACGGCACGCGTCCTCGCAGGTAACCGTCGACGCCGAAATGCACTCCGGCGACGACCGCCGCGCTCGCGAGCGCCGAGCCGAGGAACGCCGCGAACACGCCCTCCAGCACGAACGGCGTCTGGATGAAGCGGTTGGAGGCGCCCACCAGACGCATGATCCCGATCTCCTTGCGCCTGGCGTAGGCGGAGAGCCTGATGGTCGTGCCGATCAGCAGGATCGCGGCGATCAGCATCAGCGTGGCGATACCGACCGCGATGTAGGTCGCGACCGTCAACGCCGAGAAGAGCGGCTCGAGGTACTGCAGCTGGTCCTGCACCTGCTCGACACCGGCGACGCCGTTGAACGCCTCGGAGATCACCTGGGATTGCCCGGGGTCCTTCATCGTGACGAAGAAGACCTCGAACGCCTGTTCAGGGGTGATCACGCTCGCCTGATCCTCGCCGAGCTGTTCGACGAGCTTGGCGTAGGTGTCTTCCTTGGAGTCGAAGCTGACCTCGCTGATCAGAGGGGCGAGCGCCTCGCCCTCGAGCTGAGCTCGCACGGCGTTCACCTGCTCCTCCGAAGCGCCCCCGTCGACACAGGTGTCCTGCTCGGAGATGTCGGAGCACATGTACACGGCGACCTGGGCCCGCTCGGTCCAGTAGCCGCGCATGGTGCCGATCTGCGCCTGCATGAGGATCGCGGCGCCGACGAACGTCAGCGACACGAAGGTGACGAGCACGACCGAGATGACCATCGAGATGTTTCGACGAAGGCCCCCGAGTGCCTCGGTGAGGATGAGTCCGATTCTCATGACGTCGGCCCCACTTCTTCCGAGCCGTCATCGGACAAGCCGAGGCGATCGGCCACGCCGAGTTCCGCGACGTCGACCTGCGGGATCACGATGGGATGCGTTCGAGGCGCGCCAGGAGCCTGGACGACGGCCGGCTGCTCCTCGATGATGGGCGGTTCGATCGGGGCTGCCTGCGCCTCCGGTGTCTCGGAAGCGGTCGGCACGGCATCCGCGGATGCTCCTGCGGCCTTGCGCTGCGCAGTGAGCTCCTCAGCGAGCGCCGCGCGGACGAGGGAGAGATCGGCGGTCTGGCGCTGCACCTCCTGCACCGCGGTGAGGGCGGCCGCAGCTGCTGCGCCGCGCACCTCCTCGGGGACCAGGCGAGGGATCTTCGACGTGTCGCCGTAGCCACCGTGCACCTCGTCTCGCACCATCACGCCATCGCGGAGCTCGATCACTCTGCGCTGCATCTGGTCGACGAAGCCCGCCTCATGAGTCGCCATGAGCACGGTCGTGCCGCCCGCGTTGATCCTCGCGAGAAGCTGCATGATGTCGACCGACGTCGCCGGATCGAGGTTTCCGGTCGGCTCGTCCGCGAGCAGCACCTGGGGGCGGTTGACGAGCGCTCGAGCGATCGCGACGCGCTGCTGCTCTCCGCCGGAGAGCTCGTGCGGCATCCGCTTCTGCTTGCCGTCGAGCCCGACCAGCGCGAGCGCCTCGGGGACGGCCTGCTGGATGAAACCGCGCGATGAGCCCGTCACCTGCAGAGTGAAGGCGACGTTCTGGTACACGGTCTTCGACGGCAGCAGTCGGAAGTCCTGGAACACGGATCCGATGTGGCGTCGGAAATAGGGCACCTTGCGGTTGGCGAGCGAGCGCAGATCACGCCCCAGCACGGCGACACGTCCGGTCGTCGGCACGTCTTCGCGGAGGATGAGCCGCAGACAGGAAGACTTGCCCGACCCTGAAGCACCGACGAGGAAGACGAACTCCCCCCGCTGCACTTCGAAGTCGACATCGGACAGAGCGGGCCGTGAGGTCCCGCGATAGCGTTTCGTGACGTTCTCGAACCGAATCATGGCGGTTCGAGCCTAAGCGCGCCCGTTCATCTGCTCGCGAGCGACACCCCGCGCGGCCCCCCTGAGTGTCGCACGGCACTGCTATACATGGAGGTGCCGATCCATGCCGCCGTGTGGACGATACTCCGAGGGGGAACCATGACGACGCCTGCAGGCTGGTACGACGACGGATCCGGACGCCAGCGCTGGTGGGACGGCACCCAGTGGACCGAGCATTTCGCGCCCGTCGTCGAGTCTGCGGAGTCCGCGGCAGACGAGCACGCCGGGGGTTCTGCCGAAGACCAGGCGACGAGCATCGGCTCCGAGTCTGCGGAGAGCGCAGACCACGCCTCGTCCGCCGGGTTCCCGGAGTCCGCGGCCGACGCCGAGACCGCCGCGTCGATCGAGTCGGTCGCCGCCGTCGAGAGCCAGTCATGGAACACCCCCGCGCCGTCCGACTCGGATGCCGACGCACAGCCCCCGGTCGAGGTGCCTGCCGACGACGCCGTAGTTCCTCAGCCTGAATCCTCCTGGTCGGCCTCGGAGACTCCCGCGGAAGCGCCCGGTAACGCGCCGGAACCTGAGTTCACCGCTCCGGGAGGCGCGACGCCGCCCGACGACACCGTGCCGCCGTATGCCGGGGGCGCACCCTCCTACCCCGGAGCTGCTGCTCCCGCGCAGCCCCAGGAGTACCCTGTGGCACCCGGGTATCCGGGGGCGGCAGCGCCGAGCTACCCGGGCAACGCCGCCTACGCGCCTGCAGGTCAGCAGTACGGTGCCCCCACGGGCTACCCGGCCGCGTATGGAGCGACGGCTCCCGCAGCCCCGTCGGGTCCCTCGATCCTCGGTCTCGTCGGACTCGGGCTCGCGGCGCTCGGCACGATCCTGTCCTGCATCCCCGTGATCTTCTGGCTCGGCTGGCTGCTGCTCGGCGTGGGCTTCATCGTCTCGCTCATCTCGCTGTTCCTCAAGGGCAAGAAGTGGCCGGGAATCTCAGGCCTCATCCTCTCGGTCGTCGGCGCGATCATCGCCGTCGTCATGTTCTTCGTCATCGTGTTCGCGACGGTGTCCGAAGCCGTCCGCGATCTGCCGACGGCACCCCCGTCGAGCGATTCGGACACCGGCACCGGAACCGAAGAACAGGGCACGGGCACGCCCGAGGTCGTCGAAGGCGAGATGGGCTCCCCCGTGGCGATCAACCAGATGACCGCCACCAGCGAGGTGACCATCCACTCGGCCACGTGGGCGACGAGCGACGGCTCGAGCATCCCCTCGACCAACGGCGGCTATGTGATCCTCGACGTCACCTTCACCGGCGTCTCGGGCACGAGCTACCTGAGCGCGTTCAACTTCGGCATCGAGACCGCTGAGGGCGTCGAAGGGACCTACGACTACTACGTCGACGGGATCGTGGCTGAAGAACTCGAGCCCGGCGACACGATCGACGGCAAGATCACCTTCGACGTCGCGCAGAGCGAGTCCTACGACGTGATCTTCACCGACGAGTTGCTGCAGGAGGTCACCCGCATCACCGTCGTCCCGTCAGCCGGCTGAGACCAGGAGCGGAACGGCGATCATGACGATCCCGGCTGGTTGGTACGACGATGGTTCCGGCCGTCAGCGCTGGTGGGACGGTGTGGCTTGGACGCAGCACACCGTCGCCACCGAGGCATCCTCGACGGGGATGCCGTCTGACGCGGCCGGGCAGCAGCCCCCGGAGAAGCCTGTCGCCGCCGTCGCCGGTGAACCGGTCTTCGAACCGCCCTACGCCTGGCACTCGTCGAATCCGACCGGCCCGAATCTCGGCCCCACCGCGAACGCATCACAGGTCGGCTACACGTCGACGCCCGGTACTTCTGCGGCCTTCTTCCCGCCGGCGCAGTACGAGTCATACGCACCCGTTCCGCCGACGAAGAAGGTGCCTGTTCTCGGCATCATCGGACTCGGCGTGGCCGGGCTCGGAGTGGTGCTCTCCTGCATACCGCCGATCGCGGCGGCAGGTTGGGTACTGCTCGGGGTCGGCCTCGTGCTCTCGCTGATCTCCCTCTTCCTCCGCGGTGCGAAGTGGCCGGGCGCCGTGGGCCTGGTGGTCGCTGTGCTGGGGAGCATCATCGCGGTCGCCGTGCTGTTCCTGTCGCTCGGCGCCACGAGCCAGTCGTCGATCGCCACGACACCCAGTGCGAGCCCGCAGCCGTCTCAGGACTCAGTGCCAGGCGATGCCGGCGCGAGCGGCGAGGAGTCACCGGTTGTGGAGGGCGCCGAGAACGTTCCCGTCAACGAGCTGGCGGTCGGGCACTGCCTTCCCCTGGTCGAGTGGGAGGAGGAGGTCTACGAGCTGCCGGTCGTCCCCTGCGACCAGCCGCACACCGACGAGGTCTACTTCATCTTCGAGGCGCCAGAGGGCGACTACCCCGGGGACGACGGGTTGCAGACTCTGGCGACCGACGGGTGTGATGCCGCTTTCGAGGAGTTCGTCGGCATACCCTACGCCGATTCGGAGTTCGACAACTACTGGTTCGTCCCGACCGAGGCGTCGTGGAATCGCCTGCACGATCGAGCCATTCAGTGCATCGTGATCAGCTACGACGAGGTCACCGGCACGCTCGAAGGCGCTGCCCGCTGAGAGCCGAAAGTACGCTCAGTCCTCGTCTTTGCGCTTGCGCCAGCGGATGCCGGCCGAGATGAACCCGTCGAGATCGCCATCGAAGACGGCGGCGGGGTTGCCCGACTCGTGTCCGGTGCGGAGATCCTTCACGAGCTGCTGACCGTAGAGGAAGTACGAGCGCATCTGATCGCCCCAGCTCGCCGTGATGTTGCCGGCGAGTTCCTTCTTCTTCGCGGCCTCCTCCTCCTTCTGGAGGAGCAGGAGCCGGGTCTGCAGCACGCGCATGGCCGCCGCGCGGTTCTGGATCTGCGACTTCTCGTTCTGCATCGACACGACGATGCCGGTCGGGAGGTGGGTCAGCCGCACGGCGGAGTCAGTCGTGTTGACCGACTGTCCACCGGGGCCCGACGAGCGGAAGACATCGACGCGGATGTCGCTCTCGGGGATCTCGACCTCGGTCGCCTCCTCCATCAGAGGAATGACCTCGACCGCGGCGAACGACGTCTGGCGCTTGTCGGCAGAGCCGAACGGGCTGATGCGCGCGAGACGATGCGTTCCGGCCTCGACCGACACAGTGCCGAACGCGTAGGGCGCATCGATCTCGAACGTGGCCGACTTGATGCCGGCGCCCTCGGCGTACGAGGTGTCGAGCACCTTGACGGGGTACTTGTGGCGCTCGGCCCAGCGCAGATACATGCGCATGAGCATCTCAGCGAAGTCGGTGGCGTCGTCGCCGCCGGCACCCGAGCGGATGGTGATGATGGCTGAACGCTCGTCGTACTCGCCGTCCATGAGCGTCTGGACCTCGAGCTGGTTGATGATCTCGGTGAGCGCGTTCAGCTCGACGCGAGCCTCGACAGCCGACTCCTCGTCGCCCATCTCGTTCGCGAGGCCGACCAGAACCTCGAGGTCGTCGAGTCGACGGCCGATGCCCTCGACCCTGGCGAGCGCGGACTGCCGGTGGCTCAGCGCGCTGGTCACCTTCTGTGCGCGTTCGGGGTCGTCCCAGAGGTCCGGCACGCCGGCTTCCTCGCTGAGGCGCGCGATGTCGGAGCGGAGGGTCTCGACATCGATGACCTCGCGGATGTCACCGTAGGTGAGTCGCAGGGCTTGGATGTCGGCGGAGAGATCGAGTTCGAGCATGTCTCGTCCAGCCTAACGTGCCGCCTGCACGGGCGGGAACGGCGTTCGAACCGGAGTAGCGTGAAACGAGTGAGCAACGCATCCACGGTCCTGAGGCGATTCGGACCGATGGTGTATCTCCCGACCGTGCTCTTCTCGCTCGGCGAAGGCGCCGTCATCCCGCTGATCCCCGTGATCGCCGCGCGAATGGGCGCCGATATCGCGTTCGCCGCTCTCGTGGCATCCGCGCTCGTGGTCGGACAGCTCTGCGGAAACCTCCCTGCGGGCTGGGCCGTCGGCCGCATCGGCGAACGCTTCACGATGGTGATCGCCGGCGTGATCGCGATCGGTGCGGGCGTGGGCATGGTCTTCGCCCCCACGCTCGGGGTGCTCGCGGCATCCGTGTTCCTCCTGGGCTTCTGCGCCGCCGCCTTCGGGCTCGCCCGCCATGCATTCATGACGACGAGGGTCCCGATCGCCTTCCGCGCGCGGGCCCTCTCGCTGCTGGGCGGAAGCTTCCGGCTCGGCATCTTCATCGGGCCCTTCGTCGCCGCCGGTCTGCTGCAGCTGTTCGGTTCGGAGTCGGCGGCGATCTGGTTCTTCCTGGGCTGCCTCGTCGTCATGGTGCTGCTCGTGCTTCTCGGCCCGGATCCGGAGAAGACGATCGCGCCGACCACCTCCGTGCGGACCGCCGCGCTTGCGGATGATTCGGGCGAGCCCGTGACCGGTTCGATTCCCACCGCCGCGCGCACGGGCATCTTCCGGACCATGTGGCAACAGCGCAGCGTGCTCGGGCGACTGGGGCTCGCCGCCGCATCCCTGTCGGCCGTGCGGTCGGCCCGGCAGGTGGTGCTGCCGCTGTGGGGTCTCTCGCTCGGCCTGGACGCCTCGACGATCGCGCTGGTCGTCGGCATCTCAGGTGCGATCGACTTCGCACTGTTCTACGCGAGCGGCCAGGTGATGGACCGGTTCGGACGCCTCTGGGCGGCGATGCCGGCGATGGTGTTGATGGGAGCGGGGTTCCTCGCGCTCTCCTTCACGCATGACCTGGATGCGGCAGTGCTGTGGTTCGGCATGTTCGCCGCAGTGCTCGGGGTCGGCAACGGCCTCTCGAGCGGCATCCTGCTGACGCTGGGCGCCGATGTCGCCCCGAAGAGCGAGCCTGCTGCGTTCCTCGGTTCGTGGCGCACGCTGACGGATGCGGGAGGAGCCGTCGCTCCCCTGCTGGTCTCGGCGATCGTGGCGATCGCCTCACTGCCGATCGCGGCAGCGGCCATGGGAGTTATCGGCCTCGTCGGTGCGGGTGGCTTCATCCGGTGGATCCCTCGCTTCGTCCCCCGTGCCGAAGAGGAGGGCTCATGATCACCGCCCTCGGTGCCGACGTGCGTCGCCTGGTCATCGGAGCCGCGTCGTCGACGGATCAGGAGCGGGATGCTGTCGCGGACTTCGCGACCTTCTTCCGCGATGATCATGGGCCGGTATCTCGCGATGATGGGCCGGACCACGCCACGGCCTCCGCACTGGTGTTCGACCCTTCGCTCACTCGCACGCTGCTGGTCTTCCACGCCAAAGGACGGTTCTGGGTGCAGCCCGGCGGGCATCTCGAACCTGAAGACGCATCGATCGCGGAGGCCGCTCTGCGCGAACTGCGCGAGGAGACCGGCGTCGACCTGCCCGCTCTCCTCGAGCCCCTCGTCTACGACCTCGATCATCACGGGCTGTCTTCCGCCTTCGGCCGCTGCACTTCGCACCTCGACATCGGGGTGGCTGTCGTCGTCGACGACGATCTCGCGCTCGTCGTGAGCGAGGAGTCGGAGGACGTTCGTTGGTGGCCGATCGACGCACTGCCTGAGCATGTGCCGGACGGTTTCCAGGGGCGGGTGCGCAGGCTGCGGGATCGTCTGGTCGGCTGACGTCGACGAGCTCGCGAACGGCAGTCAGCGCAGCGCCGTGCGACTCGTCCCTGTCGCTTCCAGCCGCACCCCGTCGGGAACGAACAGGGACATGAGCGGCGGACTCCATATGATCGCGACGGTCACCCGTGACGAATGGCCGTCGGGGCTCGACGCCGATTCCAGAGTCACCGCTGCCGGAAGTGCTGCGAGCAGCCCCTCGGCCTGATCTCTGACGCCCTGATCGGTGAGATCGGCGCGAGCAGTGTCGCCGTCGACTGCCAGCGTGAAACCGTCCGCTCCGGCGAGCGCTGCCGCGTCGGCGATCGCATCGAGTCTCTTCTGAGAGATGTAGAGGTCTGTCGCGCAGACGCTCACGAGGATGAGGGCGAGGGCGAGCATCGCGTAGCCGAGAGTCAGGAGCAGCACGCTTCCGTCGTCGCCTGCCCGCCTCACCCTCCGCCCCACAGACGAGACATCTTCTGCACGGCGGACCCCTCGACCCCGATGGAAGCGGCCTCGTCCCATCCGAAGACCGAGGGGATGAGGGGCAGGGACACCGACGTCGCGACCGTGACGGTCATGGTCGCGCCGGCCGATGGGCATGCCACCTCGGCGGGCACGCAGGTCACAGACACCTCGGTCGATTCCGCGTCGATGCCGTACTGATCGGAGATGCTCGCAAGCACTCGCTCGCTCCGCACGGCTGCCGCGGCAGCATCCGGGGCCAGGGCGATCGCTCTCGCCGTGTGACGTGCGGCGGCCTCGACGCCCAGCGTCTGCTCCTGGACAGCGCCCAGCGCGGTGATCAAGTACACGAGCGGTACGAGCAGAATGACGCCGACGGCGATGAACTCGAGGGCCGCCGAGCCGTCGTCATCCATCGTCGAACGACTCCTCGGGTGCATGCGCCTGCACCTCCAACGCGAACGGCACACCGAGAAGCCCGATCACCGGAAGTGTGGTGCGAATGCGAACTTCGATCGTCGGCTGAGCGAGCGCCGTCGAGCGAACCACCGTCACATCTTCGGCGTACGCCTCACCGATCGCTCGGGTGATGATCTCCCGTGCGCGCTCGGCTCCCTGATCTGTCGAGGTGTCCGCCAGAGCGGCGTGATAGGCGCCGTCGACTGCCGCGTCGTGCACGACGTTGCGGACGTAGACGGCGAGCGCGAGTTGCATCACGCCGAGGGTGAGGAGAGTGAGCAGAGTCCCCACGAGCACGAACTCGACCGGGCTCGATCCGCCCTCGTCCGCGACGAAGGGCCGTGTCGATCTGACGGACATCGGGTGACCCCCGTCAGAGCCCCGACACACGCTGGATGGCCTGTTCGAACAGCGCGCTGAGCGCCGGGCCTGCCACCGCCCAGATCAGCACCACGAGACCCGCCGTCATCAGTGTGACGAGCACCCATCCGGGTACGTCTCCGGTTTCGTCGTCGACGAGGTCCTGGAGGAGATCCTGAGAGCGGCGGTCCGCGAAGCGCATCCTCTGGAGTCGAGAAGTTTTCATGTCGTCCTTTCGTGATCACTCAGCCGATGCCGAGTCGCAGAATGAAGAGGCCCGGGTAGATGGCGAAGAGAACGGAGAGCGGGAGGATGAGGAACACGAGCGGGAGGAGCATCAGGATCTCCTTGCGTCCGGCCTGTTCGATGAGGACCCGCTTGGCGTCCTCACGTGCGTCGCCGGCCTGAGCATGTAGGACTGCGGAGAGCGGGGCACCGTGCTCGAGCGCGGCGATCACCTGGTCGATCGCACGTGAGAGCCCGGGAAGCTGCAGTCGAGCGGCCATCTCGGCGAGGGCATCGGCGAGCGGTGATCCCGTGCCGACAGCGAGAACCACACGGCGGAGCTCGCCGGCGAGCTCCCCGGATCCGACTGCGGCCACCCGACGCAGGGAGTCGAGGAACCCCTCCCCTGCTGACAGGCACAGAGCGAGGAACTCGAGGGTCGTCGGCAGCTCGTCGGTCAGTCGAGCCCGACGAGCTGAGACACGTGCCGTCAGCTGCATGTCGTATCCGAACCCCGCAGCCGCGCCCAGGATGCCGGGCAGCAGCGCGACCGGCGGACTCATGCGCCCCGCGAGCGCGAGCACGATGACAGCGATCGCACCGGTCACGATGCCTGCAAGCACCCACCCGAGCTGACGCCCGCGGAAGGCGCCATGCTCCAGCGGGAGCCCGGCCTGCTCGATCCTGTGGCGAAGGGCTTCACCACCACCGAGCAGGCGCTCGAAGATCGCCAGCGATCGGCGCCACACTGTCCGGTCACCTGCCGACAGCACTCCGACGCGTGGGAGTGCTCCGTCGGGCAGGTCGCCATCGGGCACCACGTCTCGCACGTACGGTGCGACACGCAGTGTCAGCGGCGATGCTGACCAGTGCGGCATCGCGGCGAGGATGCAGAGAAGTCCGGATCCGACCGCGACGCCGCCGAGAATCGCGACCGCGACCGCGGAGACCGGGTTCACCCGAACCACCTTCCCGGCTCGGGCAGACGACCGATGCGGATCATGATGCGGTATGCGATCACCGACACGCCAGCGCCGAGGCAGATCACCAACATCCCCTCTGCGGTGCCGTAGGCGGCAGCGCCCTCGGGGCGCAGAACGAGCAGACCGAGGATCACCCAGGGCGCGACCGCCCCGAGCACTGCGGCGCCACGGATCCACGACTGTCGGGCTTCGACCTCGCCGCGCAACACGGCATCCGCACGAACCGACGACGACAGCGCGCGCAGAACGCCGGAGAGTTCGGTACCGCCGACCTGTCTTGCCATGCGCAGCGTCTCGATGATGCGGTCGGCGATGGGATCGGCCAGCGAGGACTTCAGCCGGTCGAGACTCGTCTCGAACCGACCCGTGGCGCGCAGGTCTCTGGCGAACAGGACGAAGGCGGGCCGGATCATCCCGGGCGATGACTCAGCCAGGCTCGCGACGGCATCCGGCAGCGACAGCCCCACGCGGATCGATGCGATCAGGAGGTCGCACACGTCGGGCCAGAGCTGTCGCCGCAGCTTGCGCAGCCGCGTGCGTCGCGATCGCACGAAGACGATCGGCGCCACGCCTGCGGCCGCACCTGCCAGCCCGGCGAGAATCGGAATCGCAGTGAGGAGCCAGACGACGGAGGCTGCGGCGAGCGCCACCGTCGCGATCACCAGCAGAAGTGTGCGCGCGCTGACGGAGGCGAGGCCGCCTTCTTCGAGCAACCGAGCCAGACGCCCGCGGCGTCTGACTTTCTCCTCCTCCGGACGCGGAGGCCACAGCCAGGGCGACGCGCACAGCAGCACGCCGGCGGCGAGCATCGCTCCGAGCAACACCGTCATCGTGTGCCTCCCGCAGGTTGCGGCTCGCCGCGTCGCCACACCGCACCGCCTGCGACGGCGGCGCCGCGGATGTAGACCTCTCGCGCGACGATCCGCCCCTCGATCACCTCGCCGGTCGGCGCGATGACCTCGTGCACCCGTCTGACTCCGTCATCGCCGCGCACGCAGTGCACGACGAGATCGACCGCTCTCGCGAGCACAGGCACGATGAATGCTCTGTCTATGTTCCGTCCGGCGAGCAGCGGGAGCAGCGTGAGCTTGTCGAGCGCCTCGGCAGCGGAGTTCGCGTGCACGGTCGCAGCGCCCGGCACACCGGTGTTCAGCGCGAGCACGAGGTCAAGCGCCTCCGCATCTCTGACCTCACCCACCACCAGGCGATCGGGCCGCATCCGCAACGCCTCTTTCACGAGCCTGCGCAGCGTGATCTCGCCGGTTCCTTCGAGGCTCGCCTGACGCCCCTGCAAGGAGACGGCATCGGGACCCTGCACAGCGAGCTCGAAGGTCTCCTCGACGGTGATGATCCGTTGACGGTCGGCGCACGAGGCGAGCAGCGCCCCGAGGAACGTGGTCTTGCCCGCATGGGTGGCGCCCGACACCACGACACTCTTGCCCGCGCGCATCGCCTCGCGCAGCAGATCGCCGAGCTGTGCGGTCAGGGCGCCGTGCTCGACCAGCGCATCGAGGGTGCGAAAACGGGGCAGGAACTTGCGGATGTTGACCGACCAGGCGCCCCGGACGACATCCGCGATGGCGACATGCAGGCGAGACCCGTCGGGAAGAGACGCATCCACGAACGGCTGACTGATGTCGACACGGCGGCCGGTCGACTGCAGCATCCGTTCGACGAGATCGCGCAGGGCCGACTCCGTGAGACGCAACTCGATGCGCTCTGCGACTCCGCCGCGCGCGATGTGGATGCTCTCGGGACCGTTGAGCCAGATCTCCTCGATCTCCGGGTCGTCGAGAAGCGGCTGCAAAGCCCCGAAGCCGCTCACCGCTGCGAGCACGTCGCGCACGCATGCGGCTTCGTCGTCGATCATCGCCGCACCCCGTGCGAGCGCCAGATCGTTGAACCTGCGCACCTCCGCCAGCGTGACCGTGCGCGCGGCCGCGGAGTCGAAGGTCGGATCCGTGCCCTCAGCGCGGAGTCGCTGCCGGACGCGCTCTGCGACGAGGACGGAAGGCTGGATCACCCGAGCATCCTCGCAAGGATCGAGCACCGCCCGTCGGAGTTATCCACAGCCGAGTTCGGGCTGCGGGCGGATCCTCAGCAACGCACGATCCCCCGATCAGTAGACTGATTTCACCGCGCGGGAGTGGTGAAATTGGCAGACACGCAGGATTTAGGTTCCTGTGCCCTAGGGCGTGTGGGTTCAAGTCCCACCTTCCGCACCGATCTGTCGCATCCCCCGCGACCGACGACTTGACCGCCGCACAGCGCACGACGACGGGAAATCCATGCATCACGCCGCTCTCATCCCCTGGCTCGACCCCGCCACCATCATCGGTTCGGCCGGCCCCTGGGCGCTTCTCGTGGTGTGCTTCATCGTCTTCGCCGAGACGGGCCTGCTTGTCGGATTCCTGCTGCCGGGCGACACGCTGCTGGTGATCTCCGGTCTGCTGTCGCACCCGATCGCCGGCTCCGAGCACGGCGTCTTCGGCATCAACGTGTGGATCGTCGCGCTGCTCATCGGTCTCGCCGCCTTCGTCGGTGGTGAAGTCGGCTATCTGATCGGGCACAAGGGTGGTCCTGCGGTCTTCGAACGCAAGGAATCGGGCCTGTTCAGCAAGAAGAACGTCGAGCGGACCAACGCGTTCTTCGAGCG
Source organism: Microbacterium foliorum (assembly GCF_006385575.1). Taxonomy (NCBI): domain Bacteria; kingdom Bacillati; phylum Actinomycetota; class Actinomycetes; order Micrococcales; family Microbacteriaceae; genus Microbacterium; species Microbacterium foliorum. The sequence goes on from NZ_CP041040.1 coordinate 2,373,139, forward strand.
CTTCGGCGGCATCACCGTCATCCTCGCCCGCTTCGTGCCGATCGTGCGCACGTTCGCGCCGGTCGCCGCCGGTGTGGGCCACATGCCGTGGCGGCGCTACACGCTGTACAACCTGATCGGTGCGATCCTCTGGGGCTTCGGCCTCACGATGTTCGGCTACGCGATCGGGTTCATCCCGCCGGTCGCGCACTTCGTCGAGAGCTACATCGACCTGATCCTGCTCGCAGCCGTCGGCGGCACCGCGCTGATCACCGTCTGGCACTACTTCTCGGAGCGCCACAAGGCCAAGAAGGAGGCCGCGGCAGGCGAGGGAGAGACCGACGCCGCCGAGGCCGAAGCGCTCGCCCTCGACCCCGAGGTCTTCGACCGCGCTCCCGACTTCGACGGCGACGGCAAGCACTGATCTCGAACGAGTGAGACAGGCGGGCTGAGGACTCAGCCCGCCTTCTTCTTGCCCGGGCTCTTCTTGGTGCTCGCCTTCGCCTCGGACGACTCCGATCGCGCGGCCTTCGTGCGCGCGACGCTGGCGCGCAGCGCCTCCATCAGGTCGATGACCTCGCCGCTCTTGGCGTCGCCATCGCCCTCGGCCTCGGCGAACGTGTCCGAGACATCGAACGTGTCGCCCGCCTCGATCTTCGCGTCGATCAGCGTGCGCAGCTCCTTCTGGTACTCGTCGACGAACGACTCGGGGTCGAAGTCGGCCGAGTAGCTGTCGACGAGGGATGCTGAGAGCTCGAGCTCCTTCTTCGAGATCCGCACGTCCTCGTCCAGTGCCGGGAACTCGGCCTCGCGCACCTCGTCGGCCCACAGCAGCGTCTGCAGCACGAGCACCTTGCCACGCACTCTGAGGGCGGCGAGGCGGGTCTTCTGACGCAGCGTGAACCGCACGATCGCCGTGCGATCGGTCTGCTCGAGCGTCCTGCGCAGCAGCACGTAGGCCTTCGGGGACTTCGAGTCGGGCTCGAGGTAGTAGGGCTTGTCGAGCGTCAGCAGGTCGACCTGGTCGGAGGGCACGAACTCGACGACATCGATCTCACGGCTCTTCTCGGCCGGCAGCGCCGCCAGATCGTCCTTGGTGAGAACGACTGTCTGCCCCTCGTCGACGTACGCGCGATCGATATCGGCATAGGCCACGGTCTCGCCGCACACCTCGCACGTGCGCTGATAGCGGATGCGCCCGCCGTCCTTCTCGTGCACCTGATGCAGCGGCACATCGTGGTCTTCGGTCGCGGAGTACACCTTGACCGGCACGTTCACGAGGCCGAAGGTCAGCGCGCCCTTCCAGATCGTTCTCATGCCCCCAGTGAACACCAGCCGCGCCGGTGGGGGCCAGTACCTTGACTACGCTGGCGTCATGGTCGCAGAGGCTCAGAACGTGCAGATCGACGGTCGTCGACTGCGCATCACGAACCTCGACAAGGTCGTCTACCCCGAGACCGGCACCACCAAGGGCGAGATCATCGCCTACTACACGGCGATCGCGCCCCACATCCTGCCGCTGCTCGCCGGGCGTCCGGTCACCCGCAAGCGCTGGGTCGAGGGGGTCGGAACCGCGGATGCTCCCGCCGACGCGTTCTTCACGAAGCAGCTCGAACCGGGCGCTCCGAGCTGGATCCCCCGCCATGCGATCGAGCACTCCGACGGGCCCAAGGACTATCCGCTCGTCGACGACGTGCCGACCCTGGTCTGGCTCGCCCAGGTCGCAGCGATCGAGCTCCACGTGCCGCAGTGGCGCTTCACCGCGGATGGTCTGCCAGGCAGACCAGACCGCCTCGTGCTCGACCTCGACCCAGGACCCGGCGTCGAGCTCGCGCAGTGCGCCGAGGTCGCACGCATCGCACGCGGTCTGCTCACCGACATGGGGCTCGACCCCGTGCCCGTGACCAGCGGCAGCAAGGGCATCCACCTGTACGCCGCCCTGCCAGAGCAGCAGACGAGTGACGAGATCTCGCTGGTCGTGAAGGAGATCGCACGGCTCATCGAGGCGGAGCACCCCGACCTCGCCACCAGCATCATGGCCAAGGCCGCACGCGGAGGCAAGGTCTTCCTCGACTGGAGCCAGAACAACGGCAAGAAGACCACGATCTCGCCGTACTCGATGCGCGGCCGTGCGCAGCCGTGGGTTGCTGCGCCCCGCACCTGGGAGGAACTCGACGATCCTGACCTGGCGCAGCTCGATTTCGCGACCGTGCTCGAGCGCGCGGAATCGGGGCTGGATCCGCTTGCACCTCTGCGCAGCGATCACCCCCACGAGCGCCCCCACTCTGTCGAGACGAAGTCGGAGCAGACACCCGCAGAAGCGACCGTCACCCGATCGGCCGCCTCGCGCCACCGCCCTCGAATCGCCGCGGCCCCGAGTGCATCCGCACCAGTCACCCCGGCATCCGTCTCCCCCATGCTCGCCGAGAACGGCACCCCTGCCATCGCGCGCAGCCTCAGTTCGCCCTCGTGGGTCGAGGTCAAGTGGGACGGCATTCGCGCGATCGGCACCTGGGGCGACGGACGGATGCTGATCCACGCCCGCAGCGGCACCGACATCACTGCCCGCTACCCCGAGCTGACAGCTGACGGAGCGCCGTTCCTCCCTGTGACCGACGCGATCATCGACGGCGAGATCGTGGCATTCGATGCACACGGCAGACCGAGCTTCTCGATGCTGCAGAACCGCATGCACCTGACTCGGCCGCGCGAGATCGAACGCGAGGTCGTGCGCACTCCGATCGTCTACATGGCCTTCGATCTGCTGCGCCTCGACGGCCACGACCTCAGCTCGATGCCGCTCACGCAGCGACGCACCCTGCTCGAGGAGGTCATCTCCGACCTCGATGCGCCTGTGCAGGTGCCGCCCGTGTTCGACGACCTCGATGCGGCGCTGGCTGCGAGCGACGAGTTCGGCCTCGAGGGTGTCGTGGTGAAGGATCCGTCGTCGCGCTATCGCCCTGGTCAGCGCTCACCCTCCTGGCTCAAGATCAAGCACACCCGGATGCAGGAGGTCGTGATCGTCGGCATCCGCCCTGGCAAGGGCGACCGCGAGGGGACGTTCGGCTCACTGCTGCTCGCGGTGCCCGACGGCGGCCGGCTGAGGTACGTCGGCCGCGTGGGCACGGGCTTCACAGACCGGATGCTGCGCGACCTGCTCGCGCGCCTCGCCCCGCTGCGGGTCGACGCGGCGCCTCTCGACGGCGTCCCCGCGCTCGATGCCTCAGACGCGCTGTGGGTCGAGCCGGAGCTCGTCGGCGAAGTCGAGTTCGCGAACTGGACTCCCGACGGAGTGCTGCGACACTCGCGCTGGCGCGGCCTGCGCCCCGACAAGACGCCCGCAGAGGTCGTCGTCGAAGCCTGACGACTCACGCGTGATGCGGCTCGCAGTCCGACTGCTCGGCCGGCTCGATCTGGAAGGTCGAATGCTCGACGTCGAAGTGGTGCGCGAGGCACGACTGGAGATCGTTCAGCAGCCTGGTCGAGCGTCCGTCGGCCAGGAGAGCCGGTTCCACGCTGACGTGTGCGCTGAAGACGGGGGCTCCACGGGTGAGCTGCCATACGTGCACGTCGTGCACCCCCACCACGCCGTCGTAGTCGAGCAGGTGCTGACGGATGTCGCTGACCGCGGTTCCAGCGGGCGCTGACTCCGAGAGCACCGAGAACACCTCGCGCAGCAGCGAGATCGCCCGCGGGATGATCAGCACGGCGATCATCATCGATGCAATCGCATCGGCCGGCATCCATCCGGTGGTCACGATGATGATCGCGGCGATGATGACCATCGCCGAGCCGATCAGGTCGCCCATCACCTCGAGATACGCACCTCGCACGTTGATGCTGGTGCGCTGCGCGCGGCTGAGCAACCACATCGAGATCGCATTGGCGACGAGGCCCACGACGGCGACGATGAGCATCAGCCCGCCCACGACCTCGGTCTCGCCCGGATTCAGCAGTCGTCCGACGGCCTCGAACGCGACCCAACCCGCGAGCACGATCAGGATGATCGCGTTGATCAGGGCTCCGAACACCTCGGCCCTCTGGTACCCGAATGTGCGCCGGTCATCGGCCGGGCGCGCGGCGACCGCCGCGGCGATGAGGGCGATCACGAGAGCCGACGCATCGGTGAACATGTGGGCCGCATCCGCCAGCAGCGCGAGAGACCCGGTGAGGATCGCACCCACCACCTGCACGACCATGATGGTCGCGGTCAGGGTCAGCGAGATCGCCAGAAGCCGACGATGGCTGGCCGAGCGGATGCCGCCGGCGGCGGGTGCGTGATCGTGCATGCCTCCAGGCTAGACCGGCGATCACGCGCGTCGGCGGCGATGGGCTTAGTCGGGAATGGTGATGATTCTCAGTAGTCCATGCTCAGCGGGAGCGGGAGTACTCGAGTATGACGCAGCCGTTGTCGAACGACCGCACCTGGTCGAGGGCGAACTGCGTCGGCGAGAACTCATGCCTCGCCATCGGGATGCCGGACCCGGCGATCACCGGGTACTTCTTGACGATCAGGCGATCGATCTCGTCGAGCAGCACGCCCGCGAGCGAGGCTCCGCCCGCGAGGTAGATGCCCAGCCCATCCTCCGCCTTGAGCTCCCGCACCCGCGCGACGGGATCGGTGCTCACGACCTCGACGTTGGCTTCACCCGGGTCTTCGAGCGAGCGACTGAACACGACCGTGCGCAGGTGCGAGTACGGGTCGGTGATGCCGACCTCCAGCGCAGGCTCGAACGTGCGTCGGCCCATCACGACCGTGTCGAACCGGGTCAGCGGGTCGTCCGCGCCTCCGCGCGCCGCGCGAACGCGTGCCGGCTGGAGGTCGGCGAGCTCGGTGCCGAGCGTCTCGGCGAAGGCCGGAGTCACGGGATAGAAGTCGACCTCGTCATCAGGGCCGGCGATGAACCCGTCGAGAGTGACTCCGATGTAGTAGGTGAGATCTCGCATGCCGACCACGATAACCACTACGCATGCAGTACGTCAAGCGTAGTGGTTATGGTGAAAGCGAGTCAGAGTCCTGCGAGCAGCGGCACCAGTTCGGCGAACGCACGCGCTCGATGCGACTGGGCCTGCTTCTCCACGTCAGAGAAAGCGCCGACCGTGCGCTCGCGCCCGTCAGGCTGGCCGTCGGGGATGAAGATCGGGTCGTACCCGAATCCACCGCCGCCGGACGCCTCCCGCGCCAGACGACCGGGCCAGTTCCCGACGACCACGTGCTCGCGACCATCCGGAAAGACCATCGCGATCGTCGAGTTGAAGTGCGCGGCGCGGTGCGGATCTGCGATGTCATGCAGCTGGTCGAGCAGCAGCTCGAGGTTGGCCGTGGCATCCTTCTTCTGCCCCGCCCAATAGGCCGAGAACACTCCTGGCGACCCGCCCAGCACGTCGACGCAGATGCCCGAGTCGTCGGCGAGAGCGACGAGCCCCGTGTGGTGCGCGGCAGCGCGCGCCTTGATGAGGGCGTTCTCCGCGAACGTGACGCCGTCTTCGACCGGCTCCGGGCCGTCGTACGCGATGATCTCGAGATCCGGACGCGTCGCCGCGACGATCTGCTGGAACTCCGCGACCTTGTGCGCGTTGTGCGTGGCGAGGACGACCTTCATCAGCCGGCGAGCGCCTTCAGCTGGTGGTCCTTCAGGTCGGCGCACCCGGCGACGCCCAGATCGAGCAGGGCGTCGAGCTCGCGCTTGTCGAAAGGCGCCCCCTCTGCGGTTCCCTGCACCTCGACGAAGAGTCCACGACCGGTGACGACGATGTTCATGTCGGTCTCGGCGCGGACGTCCTCGACGTATGCCAGATCGAGCATGGGCTCGCCGTCGATGATGCCGACAGAGATCGCGGCCACAGAATCGAGCAGCGGCGTCGCGTTCTTGCCGATGAACTTCTTCTCACGGCCCCACTCGATGGCGTCCGCCAGCGCGACGTACGCTCCGGTGATCGCGGCGGTGCGCGTCCCTCCGTCTGCCTGCAGCACGTCGCAGTCGATGACGATCGTGTTCTCGCCGAGCGCCTTGGTGTCGACCACGGCGCGAAGCGCGCGTCCGATCAGACGGGAGATCTCGTGCGTGCGTCCGCCGATGCGGCCCTTGACGCTCTCGCGGTCGTTGCGGCTGTTGGTCGCGCGAGGAAGCATCGAGTACTCGGCCGTGACCCACCCCCTGCCCTTGCCGGTGAGCCAGCGAGGCACGCCGTTCGTGAACGACGCGGTGCACAGCACCTTCGTGCCGCCGAAGCTGATCAGTGCCGATCCCTCAGCGTGGCTGCTCCATCCGCGCTCGATCGTGATCTCGCGGAGCTGGTCGGTGGAACGGCCGTCGGCGCGGACGATGCTGGTCATGGGGTTCCTTCGGGTGGAGGTGGATGAAGCGGGTGCTGCGGGTGCTGCGGGAGAGCTACGAGCCGGGGGCCGTAGCGGGGAGCGTGATGACGCCGGTCTGCACGAGCTGGACGTCGCGCACCTCCCGGCCCATCAGACGGTTGGCGAGGGCGGTGAACTCGGTCGTGGAATCACCGGTCGCCTCGTAGACATACGACGCCGTGGCGTCGGAGGATGCGAGCAGGTCGCCGCGCACGAGCTGACGGTACACATCGCCCGCGGTCTCGTCGTCGCTGGAGACGAGCGTGACGCCCTCCCCCATCACGTAGCTGATCGCACCGCGGAGGAACGGGTAGTGCGTGCACCCGAGCACCAGGGTGTCGACGCCGGCGTCGCGCAGCGGGGCAAGGTACTCCTCGGCGGTGGCGAGCACCTCCGGAGTGCCGGTGATGCCGCCCTCGACGAACTCCACGAAACGAGGGCACGCGGCGGTGAACACTTCGAGGCGCTCATTCACCTCGAGCATGTCCTGATAGGCACGTGAGCCGATCGTCCCGACTGTGCCGATGACTCCCACACGTCCGTTGCGGGTGGTCGAGACGGCTCGGCGCACTGCCGGACCGATCACCTCGACGACAGGGATGTCATACCGCTCCCGCGCGTCGCGAAGCATGGCTGCAGATGCGGTGTTGCAGGCGATCACGAGCATTTTGACACCCTGATCGACCAGCGTGTCGAGGACCTCGAGACTGTAGCGCCGCACGTCCGCGATGGGCTTCGGGCCGTACGGGGAATGGGCCGTGTCGCCGATGTAGACGAACGATTCCCGGGGCAGCTGGGCTCGGATGGCACGAGCCACCGTGAGTCCGCCGACACCGGAGTCGAAGATTCCGATCGGGGCGTCGTTCATGACTACCCAGCCTACCTGCGCGCGACCGCGTCATGCTCAGCAACCCGTGCGGGTGTCGTCACTAAGCTGAGCGGATGACGACGTCCACGGCGCTTCTGACCGATCGTTACGAACTCACCATGCTCGCCGCCGCGCTTCGCGACGGCACGGCATCGCGACCGAGTGTGTTCGAACTGTTCTCCCGGCGACTGTCCGGGGGGCGCCGCTTCGGCGTCGTGGCCGGCACCGGACGTCTGCTCACGCTGCTGCGCGAGTTCCGTTTCGGAGAGGACGAGCTGCGGTTCCTCCGCGACAACCACGTCGTGGATGCCGAGTCGCTCACCTATCTCGAGAACTACCGCTTCACCGGATCGATCCGGGGCTACCGTGAGGGCGAGCTGTACTTCCCCGGATCCCCGATCCTCACGGTCGAGGGCAGCTTCGCCGACGCCGTCGTGCTCGAGACGCTGGCTCTCAGCGTCCTCAACCACGACTCGGCCGTCGCCACCGCCGCGTCTCGCATGAGCATCGCGGCGGGCGAGCGCCCGCTGGCTGAGATGGGTTCCCGTCGCGCCGCCGAGCAGTCCGCCGTCGCCGCCGCACGCGCCGCCTACATCGCGGGCTTCCGCGCTACGAGCAACCTCGAGGCCGGACGCCGGTGGGGCATCCCGACGATGGGCACCGCCGCGCACTCGTGGACCCTCCTGCACGAGACCGAGGAGGAGGCCTTCCGGTCGCAGATCGACAGCCTCGGGACCGACACGACCCTGCTCGTCGACACCTACGACATCCGCACCGGCGTCGAGACGGCGATCCGCGTCACCGGCACGGGCCTGGGCGGAGTGCGGATCGATTCCGGCGACCTGCCGATCGTCGCCGCGGAGGTGCGGGCACAGCTCGACGAGCTCGGTGCGACAGGCACTCGCATCACGGTCACCAGCGATCTCGACGAGTACGCGATCGCCGCTCTGGCGGCGTCACCGGTCGACGCGTACGGCGTCGGCACCTCGGTGGTCACAGGCTCCGGATACCCCACGGCGAGCATGGTCTACAAGCTCGTGGCTCGTCAGGACCCGAGCGGAGCATGGATCGGCGTCGCGAAGGCCTCGTCCGACAAGGCGTCGCACGGCGGGCGCAAGGCCGCCTTCCGCACCCTCGTCGACGGCGTCGCCGAGGCCGAGACCGTCGTGGTCTCAGATGGCTTCGAAGAGCTCGACACTCCGGCGGAGCACGCGGACGGGCGCGCGTTGCAGACGACGTTCGTCGAGGGTGGCGAGATCGACACCGCGTTCGAGGGCCCCGAGGGCACCGCCTCCGCGCGTGCGCATCACCTTCGGGTGCGTGAGGAGCTCCCTGTGCGAGCGCTCGCGCTCAGCAAATCGGACCCGGCGATCCCCACCGTCTTCGTCGACGCGAACTGAGTGTCGCTGAGCTCGAGAGGGCTCAGCCGACCATCGTCTCGTAGATCTCCTTGCACGTGGGGCAGATGGGGAACTTCTCCGGGTCGCGACCCGGCGTCCACTTCTTGCCGCACAGCGCACGCACCGGCTTGCCGGTGATCGCCGACTCGAGGATCTTGTCCTTTTTGACGTAATGGGAGAAGCGCTCGTGATCGCCCGGCTCGAGGTTCTCCTCGCGGAGGAGTTCTTCCAGTTCGCGATCAAGCGTTGCCACGCCGCCCTGATCGGGGCTGTCCAGCGGAGTACTCATGCCGAGAGTCTAGCCGCGGAAGGGCTCGCTAGGGCGGCTGTCACGCGGTCTCGACGAACTCCATGAGCCGCTCGCCCTCATGCTCGAAGATCCGTCCCCCCACACCGACACCGATCGCGAAGACCGCGACGCCGGTCGCGAGTCCGGCCCAGAACGTCGCGGGGGCGAACTGCGACCCCTCGAGCATCGTGAGCACGAGCAGCCAGATGGTCGGCACGCTCACGACGATCGCGCCGAGGAAGGCCGCGGCTGGGCCGTATGCGCCGCGTGACGTCGGCCGCTGCGGCTGCTGGAACGGGCTGTCGCCGGGGCGCGACACCGCGTAGGGAGCGATCACCGAGACGATGCTCGAGAACCCGAGCGCTGACAGCAGCAGGCTGGCTCCGAGGCCCGTGAGCGGAAGAAGCAGACGCCAGTCGTCGATCCACAGCAGAGTGAGGGGAACGGCTATGGCGAGCACCGGAACGGCCACGAGAATGACCGGGACGAGTCGTCCCAGACGATCGGGGATGCCGCGGACGCCGCTGGCCACATGCGTCCAGAGCGCCGTGGAATCGTAGGCGACATCGTTGTGCGGGAGCCACCCGAAGAACAGAGCCATCACCGGGACCGGAACGAGCGCAGCGATCTCGAGCGGAACGCCGGCCACCAGGAGCGGCAGCACGGTGAGCGCGCCGGCGACGGGGACGACGATGAGGTTCATGATGTACCTGCGGTCGCGCAGCCAGTAGACCAGGCTTCGCGAGGCGATCGCACCGAAGGCGTTGGACGGGAGCAGACCGAACCAGCCGAGGCCAGAGCGTTCCCGCGAGGTCACGGGCCGCTCTGTGGTGGTGAGCAGTCTGCGCACGAGCCATGACCACAGAGCCCAGAGAGCCACTGCTGTGATGAGCGCCACGATGCCGCTGATCCAGTTTCCGGTGACGTCGTCCGTCGCGAACGAGAAGAGGAACCGCGACGACGCGGCGAAGGGAGTGAAGCCGATCGTCGCTGTGAGCGACGCGACGGCCGCAGGAACCTGTCCGTCCCACTTGAGTGAGGCGAGGAACACGGCGACGGGGAACGCGATCACGATCACGGCCAGTGCGAAGAGTGCGGTGAGCTCGCGCGACCGACGCTCGGGCAGCAGCAGCGCGTTCACCGCCATGCCGATGCGCGCCGAGAGGATCGTCGACAGCAGGCTGACGAAGGTCACCAGCACTGCGATGAACCAGGGTGCGCCGAGCCTGATGGCCACGATGCACACGCTGATGTTCACCGCGACGAGAGCGAGACTCGGAACGCTGATGAATGAGGCGAGCGCGAGGATCCAGGGCATCTGACGCTCGTCGACGCCGAACACGGCGAATCGCCGGGGATCGAGCTGGTCGACGGCCCCCACGAGGATCGGGCCCACCAGGAACCCCAAGAGCAGAGCGGCACTGCCGAGCACGATGACCGTGCGTGCGACAGCGACGGGGGCGTCGTCGAGACTGAGGACCGCAGCGCAGACCACTGCCGTCAGGATCACCACGACAGCGAGCATGACCAGGGTGCGCACCCGACGTTCGTCGCGAAGCGATCCGATCAGGAGCGCCGCCCTCAGTCGGAGAACGTGTGCAGCCACTCGAGCCCCTCCACCTCGCCGATACCACCGGAGAGCTCGACGAACCGCGCTTCGAGCGTCTGCCCTGCGCGCACCTCGTCGATCGTCCCTTCGGCGAGAACCTCTCCCCCGACGATGATCGCGACCCGCGAGCAGACGCGCTCGACGAGATCCATGCCGTGACTCGACAGAACCACGGTTCCTCCGTGCGAGACATAGGCGCGCAGGATGTCGAGGATCACCGCGGAGGACACCGGATCGACGGCCTCGAACGGCTCATCGAGCACCAGGACCCGCGGCGAGTGGATCATCGCGCCCGCGAGCATGATCTTCTTGGTCATACCGGCCGAGTAGTCGGAGACGACGCGGTTCAGCGCCTCCCCTAGGTCGAAGGCTCGTGCGAGGTCGGCGACGCGCTTCTCGATCACCGCCGATGCGAGCCCCCGCAGGAGCCCGTAGTAATAGAGGAGCTGCCGCCCCGTGAGCCGGTCGAACGTGCGGAGGCGATCGGGCAGCACGCCCATCATGCGCTTCGCGGCGAGCGGCTTCGCCGACTGATCGACGCCGCAGATCGCGATGTCGCCCGCGTCGGCACGCAGAAGGCCCGCGACGATCGAGAGGGTCGTCGTCTTGCCGGCCCCGTTGGGACCGACGATGCCGTAGAACGACCCCGCGGGAATCGTGAGATCGATGCCGTTGACCGCGGTGTGGTCGCCGAAGCTCTTCACGAGCCCGCGGATGCGGATGGCTTCGGATCCGGATGCCGCTCCGACTTCGCCGATGGCCTCGTCTGTCTCGTCAGAATCGGACACGGCATCGACGACCCCGGATGTCGCGTTCTCGTCGACGGACGGCTCTTCAGTGGACTCGGTGACCATCGCGGCTTCCGTCGTGGTGTCTTCGAGCGGTGCCGACTCGAGGGTGGGCGCTTCGTCTTCACCGTCGACGGCGAGCACATCCGAGGATGCCGATGACTCGGTCGTCAGCGGCTGCGGCTCGGGCTCGACGCGCGTCTCGACTGCGACCTCGACCGGCTCTTCGACAGTCGCCTCTGTCGTGTTCGACCCTGAGACGTCGGACTCGCGTGCATCGGCTTCCATGGTGTTCGCATCAGCTGCCACGGGGTCGACAGCGACGCCCCCGACCTCCGCAGCTTCGGCTTCCTCGGCCTCGGCTGCGGCAGCCTTCGCTGCAGCGGCCTTGGCCGCGGCCGTCTTCGCCGCAGCAGCCTTCGCAGCCGCTGCCCTCGCGGCCGACGTGCGCGCCGCGGACTTCGCCGCGGCACTCTTCTCCGCAGCAGCCTTGGCTGCTGCGGTCTTCGCCGAAGCGGCCTTCGCTGCCGATGCGGTCGATTCCGACCCCGCAGCGGCAGTGGTCTTTGCAGCCGCCGCCTTTGCCGCAGCAGCCTTGGCCGCCGCCGTCTTGGTCGCCGCGGATCGCGCCGAAGCGGTCTTCGCCGCAGCCGCACGCGCCGTCGTGTCGCGCGTCGAGTTCTTCGCTGCGGCTGCGCGCGCCGCGGCGGTCGTCGTCTTCTTCGGTGCTGCAGTTCGGGGACCGGCGCTCTCAGGGCTCCGATCGATCTTCAGAGCCGGCTCGGCGACCACCTCGACGGTCGCTGCCGCCTTCTCGGCCGCAGCCTTGGACGGCGTACGGGTGCCGGTCGTCTTCTTGACGGTCGTCTTGCGAGCGGGGGTCTTCTTCGGGGCGGCGGGCGCGGCGTCAGCCACCTGATCGGTGCGGTCGTCGGAGGAAGAAGCAGTCACCGTCCTACGGTATCAACGGGTTCCGACTTTCTTCGGGTCGCCGCAACAAATCGCCCATAGGATCTTCTCAACGACTTCTCTTCGCCCGAATACGGGCGAATCTGAGTGTTGGGTGTGTACTGGATCACGAATTGGCAACAGCGACGTCAACCCCCGGGGCTTCCCAGGCTTGATCGCTAGCATGAATCTCGGCACGACGAAGTGTCCGGTCGGTGTACCGACCATGAACACATACTTCATTTAGGAGCACTCGTGACTCTTCAGACCGTCATCCTCGCAGCAGGAATGGGCTCTCGCCTGGGCCGCGCGCTGCCGAAGCCGCTCACGGAGCTGAGCGACGGCCGCACGATCATGCGCCAGCAGCACGACAACATCCGCGCCGCATTCGGATCGGACGCCCGGATCACCGCCGTCGTCGGATACCGCGCAGAGACCATCATCGAGGCGTTCCCGAACGTCAACTACGTGCACAACGAGCGCTACGACGAGACCAACACCTCGAAGAGCCTGCTGCGCGCCCTCGGCGCCACGGGCAAGTCAGGCGTGCTCTGGATGAACGGCGACGTCGTCTTCGACCCGATGATCCTCGGTCGGGCGGCCGCGTACATCGAACGCGACCAGTCGTTCGTCACCGTCAACACCTCCAAGGTCAGCGACGAAGAGGTCAAGTACACGGTCACGGCCGAGGGCTTCATCAACGAGCTCTCCAAGACCGTCAAGGGCGGTCTCGGCGAGGCCGTCGGCATCAACTACATCTCGTCCGCCAACAAGAAGGCGTTCATGCGCCAGCTGCAGCGCGTCGAGGACCAGGACTACTTCGAGCGAGGCCTCGAGCTCGCGATCGCCGAAGACGGCCTGCTGCTCGAGCCGATGGACGTCTCCGACCTGTACGCGGTCGAGGTCGACTTCGCCGAGGACCTCGAGCGGGCGAACCTGTTCGTCTGATCGTCTTTCACGAAAGCCCGGCTCCGTCAAGGGGAGCCGGGCTTTCGGCGTTTTCGCGGCCCGGGTTCCTAGGATCGTTCCATGGCCCCCAAGGTGCACAAGATCCACTCCCTCCCCGACGATGCCGCGTGGGACAGGGGGGTGCCGCCGGTGGGCTCGACGGAGCACCCGTTGATGGTCCGAGGCCTCGATCGCGTCCTCGCCATCCAGCGCCCTCTCGTCCTGGCGCATATCCGCAGCATCCGCCTGAGGAACCCCCACGCGTCACCTGAGCAGATCATCCGCATCCTCGAGCGTCGCTATCTCGCGGCTGTCACGACCGGCGGCGCAGCCGTCGGCGCGACCGCCGTCGTTCCCGGCATCGGCACAGGCATCACCCTCGCCCTCTCGGGCGTGGAGACCGTGGGGTTCGTCGAATCGACCGCACTCTTCGCGCAGTCCGTCGCCGAGGTCCATGGGATCGCCGTCTCCAACCCCGACAGGGCCAGGGCGCTCGTCATGACCCTGATGCTCGGCAAAGAGGGTGTGGCGCTCGTCGGACAGTTGGCGGGGCAGGCGACGGGTCGCGGAGGCACACGATCGTCGTACTGGGGTGAGATGGTCACGAAATCTCTTCCCCGGGCAGCCGTGGGGCCCCTCGTCGACCGACTCAAGAGCATGTTCATCAAGCAGTTCGCCGCGAAGGGCGGAGCCTCCTTCATCGGCAAGGCGCTGCCCTTCGGCGTGGGCGCCGCGGTCGGCGGCGCGGGAAACCACATCCTCGGGCGCCGCGTGCTGACCACGTCGCATCACGCCTTCGGCGCACCTCCCATGGACCTGCCTCTCGAGCTCGAGCCGATCGACGGGGCAGAGAAGCTCGAACTGCGGATGCTGCACGGTGCGCAGTTCGTCGGGGGCGCCGTGGCGGGCGCGGCCGGGTCGGCAGCACGCGGCGTCGGCTGGGCGGGGCGGAAGATCGCATCCGTAGGGCGGGGCCGCAGGAGCGGCCTCGATGAGATCGGACCGTCGGGAACGCACGATCTTCCGGGCGAACTCGGATCCGGCGCCTCGGACGTCGCCAAGGACTGACGCCGTCCGACACCCGCAGCCGCCATCGCTGACTGCACGACAGCCGCCAAAGGATCCGGCGACCCGTTGTGGCGAGCATCCAACGGACGGGGCCGACCCGACGATAGGGTGGAATCCGTGACGGACAAGCCCGAACTCTCGACCACCGCCGGCAGGATCGCAGACCTCCGCGCTCGCTACAACGAAGCCGTTGTCGACGCTGAGAAGGTCGCGCAGGAGAAGCAGCACGCCAAGGGCAAGATGACCGCCCGCGAGCGCATCGAACTGCTCGTCGATCCAGGGAGCTTCGTCGAGTTCGACGAGTACGTGCGGCACCGCACCACCTCGTTCGGCATGGATCGCAACCGCCCGTACGGCGACTCGGTCGTCACCGGCGTCGGAACGATCCACGGACGCACGGTGGCGGTGTACTCGCAGGACTTCACCACGTTCGGCGGCTCGCTGGGCGAGGTCTCGGGCGACAAGATCATCAAGATCATGGAGTTCGCGCTGTCGGGCGGCATGCCGATCATCGGCATCCTGGATTCGGGCGGAGCCCGCATCCAGGAGGGCGTGCTCGCGCTCAGCAAGTACGGCGAGATCTTCCGGCTGAACACGCGCTCGTCCGGTGTCATCCCGCAGATCTCACTCATCATGGGCCCGGCAGCCGGTGGCGCCGTGTACGGCCCGGCACTGACGGACTTCGTGATCATGGTCGACAAGACCAGCCAGATGTTCGTCACCGGTCCCGACGTCATCAAGACGGTCACCGGCGAGGATGTCGGCATGGAGGAGCTCGGAGGAGCCCTCACGCACAACACCCGCTCGGGCGTCGCCCACTACCTCGCTGAAGACGAGGATGACGCGATCGACTACGCCCGCACGCTGCTCGGGTTCCTCCCCGACAACAACATGGCGGAGATCCCGGCGTACGAGAGCGGCTTCGAGTGGGAGACGACGGATGCCGATCGCTCGCTGAACACGATCATCCCCGACTCCGCGAACCAGCCGTACGACATCCACACCGTCATCGAGCACGTCGTCGACGCGGGAGACTTCATCGAGGTCCAGCCGCTCTTCGCGCCGAACATCGTGATCGGCTTCGGCCGCGTCGAGGGCCGGTCGGTCGGCATCATCGCCAACCAGCCGTCGCAGATGGCGGGAACCCTGAACATCGAGGCGGGCGAGAAGGCCAGCCGGTTCGTGCGATTCTGCGACGCCTTCTCGATTCCGATCGTCACGCTCGTCGACGTGCCCGGGTACCTGCCGGGCACCGACCAGGAGTGGACCGGTGTGATCCGCCGCGGCGCGAAGCTCATCTACGCCTACGCCGAGGCGACGGTTCCGCTGGTCACCGTCATCCTTCGCAAGGCCTACGGCGGGGCCTACATCGTGATGGGCTCGAAGCAGCTCGGCGCGGATGTCAACCTCGCCTGGCCCACAGCGGAGATCGCCGTGATGGGTGGTCAGGGTGCGGTCAACATCCTCTACCGCGGCGAGATCAAGCGCGCCGAGGAGGCCGGTGAGGACGTCGCCGCCGTGCGCACCCGTCTCGCCAACGAGTACACCTACAGTGTGACCTCGCCGTTCCTCGCCGCCGAGCGCGGCGAGATCGACGGGATCATCGAACCGGCGAACACCCGGGTCTCGATCGCCAAGGCGCTCCGCGCCCTCCGCGGGAAGCGCGCCGAGCTGCCGCCCAAGAAGCACGGGAACATCCCGCTGTGACCGTACGTGCGACGCAGGACGCGATGTCGGAGGAGCACCAGCTGCCGACGATGGAGATCACCCGGGGCGCTGCGACCGAGGAGGAGCTCGCGGCTCTCATCGCGGTGGTGACCGACGCCTACACTCAGGAGGCTTCCGAGGCTGTGGCCGACGAGCCTCGCGTCTCGGCATGGGCTCGCACGCAGAGACCGCTGCGACGTCCGCTGCGGCGTGACATCCCGTGGGGCCGCTTCGCCGGCTGAGCTCGGAGGGCACGGAGTGCCTGCGAGACCCGGAGCCCCCCAGCTACCGGGCCACGCAGACGACCCTCCGATTGATGCGGGGCCGTCGCCCCTGGCACCTTGTCACCCCAGACGGCGCATCTCATCGATAGTACATCGATTGGAGTTATCGCTCCAGGACGCAACCGATATACCGGTATGCAAACTGACGGCTCGTTCAGTCTTCCAGGTAGAGGTCCGACGCCCGGGGTGTGAGAACGGCGTCGAGCACGACACAGGCTGCGCCCACCGCGCCGACGTCGTCTCCCACGACAGCACTGTCGACGGTCAGTGTGCGTACCGCGCGAGTGGCGCTCCTCCGATGCAACGGCTCGGGGATCTCGCGCAGGTAGATGTCGGAGAGCGGCCCCCAGAACGGACCGCCGAGGACGACCCGATCGACGTCGAGCACGTTCGTGAGCACCGAGATCAGCACTGCGAGATGGCCGGCGGATCGACGCACCACGCCGAGCGCTGTCGTCTCGCCCGCCGACGCCCGCTCGCACAGACGCAGGAATCGCTTCTCGAACTCGTTCGCGGCGCCACCGTCAGGGTCGTCGTCGAACACGCCGGCCGCCTCTGCCTGCTCGACGATCGCCTGCGGCGTGCACATCACCTCGACGCATCCGCGCGAGCCGCACGCGCACGCCGGCCCCTCCGGGTCGACCATGATGTGGCCGATCTCACCGAAGTTGTGGGTGCTGCCGGCGATCACGCCGCCATCGCGCGCCGCAGCTGCCCCCAGCCCCGTACCGAGGTAGACGAACAGGAAAGAGCCTTCGTCCGTCGCATCGCCGGTCCACAGCTCCCCCACCGCAGCTGCGGTGGTGTCCTTCTCCAGGGTGACCTCGAAGCCCGTCGCCGTCGCGAGCACCGATCGCAGCGGAACCCGATGCCATCCGTCGAGCTTCGGAGGGTCGATCACGGTGCCCTTCTCAGCGTCGAGCGGGCCGGGCGCAGCGACGCCGACCCCGGCGACCAGGTCCCGATCGATGCCCGCTTCGCCGATCAGGACGTCGATCGTCTGCGCCATCGTCTCGACGATGCGGCTCGGGTCCGAGTCCTGCGTGCGCACGACCCGCCGACCCACGACCGCACCGGTCATGTTCAGCAGCACGAATGTGATCACCGCAGGATCGAGATGCACGCCGACCGAGAAACGGCTCTCCGCCACCAGGCGCAGCGTGACCCGCGGTTTACCCGGCCCGTTGATGGTCCGCCCGGCTTCGGCGATCAGCCCCTCGTCGAGAAGACGGCGGGTGATGTTGGTGATCGTCTGCGCCGAGAGGCCCGTCGCCTCGACGAGTTCGATCCGGCTGAGTCCTTCACCGGACCGGCGGATGGCCTCGAGGATGACCGACTGATTGAAGTCGCCCATTCGGGGGAGATTTGTTCCTCGACGCATTCCCATGCCCCATCTTCTCGCACCGGGGTCGAATCCGTGTCCCCCAAAATACCTACAGACAACGACTTGAACAACCGTGAAACTGAGTAAGACGCTCAGCGTTCGGCTGGTCTCTCTGTCCCAGGGTAGATAGACGCAGACCGGCCACCAGCGGACGGTTTTCGGGTAACTTGTCCGCTTGGCGAGGGGCTGGCGGATTCGCCGCCCCTCGCCCACTCTGTCTGACCTCGACTCTGACCTCCTCCCCCGGCCAGAGCCGAGGGCAGGGGCGATGTGTCAGGCCTCTGGCGCGTCTCGTGGGATCTCGTGCCACACGTCGACGGCGTCGTCATCGCTCTGCCCACCTGCACCTGCCCGCCCGACCACCGTCACCGCAGTGAGCGGATCTTGGGCCGCACGGATGATCCACCGCTCCGCATCGGCGTCACGCAGCACTCGCGCGAGCTCGTCGCGGATCGTCGCGCGCCTCTCCTCGTCGACATCGGCCAGGCCGCCCTCATCGAAGACCGTGACCACGGCACCCCGGCGACGCGCGTCCTCGATCGCATCCCGCACCGCGTCGTTGAGCAGATCAGCACCGCGAAGCTCATCCCGGAGGCGCCCCTCGGCCAGGCGCGCCTGCAGGCGCTCCTCGTCGGTCAGCGAACCGCGAGATGCGACCGTGCGACTGAGCACGGGCCCGGCGACCGCGAGCGCGAACTGCGTGCGCAGGCGACGTTCCTTCTGGCGCACCTGCTGAGTCGCGTGCCACGCCGACACTGCCTGCTGGATCCCCGCGAGACGCTCGGTGTCGCGCACGGCTCTGTCCCAGAAGATCACCAGCAGGTGAGCGATCACGACCCACATGAGCGAGCCGACGAGACCGAGCGACAGAGCGACGAAGAATCCGAGATACGCCGACGATGTGACGAGGAGGACGGCCACCACCAGCCACCCGATCACGAACCGACGTCGCACGATGCACACCACGCCCATCAGACCGAGCGCGCCGATGTACCAGGTCGCGAACGGCGCCGTGCGCGTGAGCGGATCGAGAGACAGCGTCACGAGTACCGGGATCAGGAGGCTCGAGACCAGGGTCGCCAACGCCGCCCAGAGAGGCATTCGCACGGAGATCGCCGAGTCCCACAGGATCGCGACATTGACGACGACGAGATACAGGGCGATCGCCGCGACCATCAGCAGCGGCGCGGAGGGCTGCTCGATCCACCAGACACCTCTGGCGGCGAAGTACATCGCGAAGCCGACGGCGAGCGAGGTCGCGACACTGCGCACGGTGCGGTTCATGGAAGCTCCCACCCCAGAGTCACAGTGGTGCCGAACTCGCTCGAGTCGATCTCTGCCGTGCCGGCCACTCCGGCCATGCGCGCGAAGATCGATGCTCTGATTCCGAGGCGGTCGGCACCGATGGCCCGAGGATCGAACCCGGGGCCGGTGTCCGAGATCGTCACGGTGATGCCCTCTTCGCCTCGGCCCTCCACGAGGATGTGCAGGCCGCGCCCGCCCGCGTGGGTGACGGCATTGCCGAGCGCCTGTCTGGCGGCGAGCACGAGTGCTCTCGCAGCGCGCCCGGGGATCAGGCCGATCCCGCCTCGCTCCTCGACGATCGCATCCGCTCCGAGCTCCGAGAGCGCCCGCCGGAGCTCGACGACGATCTGCGCCGCGCCGACCGGCTCGTCACTCCCTTCCTGCGCGACAGCGGCCTCGGTGTTCGCCAGACGCGTGAGCGCCTCGCGGGCCATGCCCACGGCGAGGTCCTGCGCTCGTTCGCCTTCCGCACGCTCGGCGGCGATCAGTGCCGCGAGAACACTGTCGTGCATGAGGGCCGACATGGCCGCGCGCTCCTCCTCCGCCGCGGCTGCGGCCGCTGCCCCGGCGTACGAGGCGACCGCCCGTGCACGGGCCTCGTCGACGCCCGCGGCGACGGAACGGAACATCCACCCCAGCGCGATGATGACGAACCCGAGAATCAGGGTGAACGACACGTCGAAGGCCGTCGTCACCCAGAAGTCGCGCGAGAAGTCGCCCTCGACGAGACGGACGTAGCCGTAGACGAACGGCAGGCACAGGGCCCACGCGAACTGGAGCCAGAGCGGAAATGCGAGCATCGCAGCCACGACGCCGACGTTGACGAGGAAGAAGATCCACGGCTGGTCGGCCGCCTCGCCCACCGGGTCGACGAAACTCGGCCACGCACCGAGCGCGAGGGTGTAGACGATCGCGAACGCTCCCGACGCCGTCCTGACGCCACGACCGATGATGCACGCGATGAGCATCACGATCAGCGGAATGAAGACCACGAGCAGCATCGCGATGCGTGCGGTATCCGGCCCCGATGTGGTCGTGATGCCCGCGATCAGGGCCTGCGCTCCGAGAACGCCCGATCCGATCGCGACGACAGTGGCGAGGATGCGCTCCATGCGCTTGCCGGTGAAGCGCTCGAACTCGGTCTCGACGCTACCAGGAGACGGGATCTTGCTCCAGGCCTCGCGGATGCTGAGCGGATCAGCGGCCACTCGGTGCCCCGTCTGCGGCGACGATCCCATCCTCCATCGCGCGACGCAGAAGGTCGACCTTCGTCGGGGCCGGTCGCCCGACCTCCACGTACTTGACCCGGATGCGGGTGATGTTCTCCTTCGCGGTCGAGTATGCGACGCCGAGTCGCTCGGCCACCGCCTTCAGCGGCAGGCCGGCGGCGTACAACCGCAGAACCTCGCGCTCACGGGTCGACAGCTGGGCATCGGCGAAGTCGCGATCGCCGTCGACCGCACTCGCCCACTCGACGTTGTTGAGCGCCTCCCCCTGAGCGACGGTGCGGATGGCATCCAGCACGTCGTCGAGCGCCGAGGACTTGCTCACGACTCCCGCGGCTCCGGCGGCGAGCGCCTCGCGCACGGCTGCCGGTCGATCGGCGACGCTGTGGATCACGACGCTCGCGCCGTCCGCGACGAGCGAGCGGACGTTCTCGGTAACCGTGGTGCCGTCGCCGAGCGTCAGGTCGAGCACCACCACATCGGCAGGCTGCGCTGACGTCGCCGACCTCCACTCAAGGTACGACACGACGGTGCTGCCGGAGAAGACGACGGTCTGCGCTCCGTCCCGAGCGCACGCCGCCTCGAGACCGAGGCGGACGGATTCGTGATCGTCGATGAGTGCGACCCTGCTCATCCGCCCAGCCTACTGAGTAGTCAGCGTTCGCAGATCATCGGTCACCGCGTGAGCAGCGCGACGACCTCGAAGTGATGCGAGTGCGGGAACAGATCGAACCCGCGCAGGGTCCCCACGTTCCACCCGTGCTCGCGGAACGTGCCGAGGTCGCGGGCGAGGGCGACGGGGTCGCACGCGACATAGGCGATGGCTTCGGGAGCGAGCGTGTTCAGCGCGTCGACCACCGCGCGGCCTGCACCCGCGCGCGGCGGGTCGAGGACGACGGCTCCTGCGCGCGTGCCCGCCGGGATACCGGCGAGATAGCGGTCGACTCTGGCCGTGACGGCGTTCACGGCGAGAGGTGCGAGGTTCTGCTGGGCGTGGGCGGTCGCGCGCCTGCTCGACTCGACCGTGACGATGTCCGTGCCGCCGAGATCTGCGAGCGACGCGGCGAAGAGCCCGACGCCTCCGTACAGATCGAAGTGCTTCTTCTCGGGGTCGACATGACCGTCGAGAATGCCGTAGACGGCGCCGTCGAGCACCGAGGCGGCACGCGGGTGCACCTGCCAGAATCCACCGGCATCGACCTGGAACCGACGGTCGCCCACCTGCTCGTAGACGACCTCGGGTGCAGGTCGACGATGCTGGCCCCGCGCCGGGCGCTCTGCGAGGCGGTCCCGGCGGATGACCCGCACCTCACCGTCGCCGGGCTCGACGAGGTCGACGCTTCCGACCTCGCCGCCGGCAAGGCGCAGCGCCGCCCGTGCGACCGCCGGGCGGGCGAGCGGATGCGAGCGCACCGGGATCACCCTGTGACTGCGTGCGGCATAGGGTCCGACTCGGCCTTCGTCATCGACGTGGAGGGTGACCCTCGTGCGCCACCCGGTGCCGTCTGTCGAGTCGACGGCCTCGATCTCGGGGGCGTCGAGTCCTGGGCCGGCGAAGCGATCGAGCGCCTCGGTCAGCACCTGGCGCTTCAGCACGCGCTGCTGGGCGAGGTCGATGTGTCCGAGGTCGGCGCCACCCGGCCGATCCTCCGGGGCGCGCGAGACGTCGGCCTCGGCCCAGATGTGCGGCCGGCGGTGCGGCGAAGCCTCGAGGACCTCGACCGTCTCGGCGCGCCAGAAGCTCTTCGAGTCACCGGTCGAATCCTCGCTCAGGCGCGCGCGGACCCGCTCACCGGGGATGGCGTCGGAGACGAACACGACCCGGCCTTCGTGTCGGGCGATGAACGTGCCGCCGTGCGCGATGCCGGTGATGTCCAGATCGAGCAGGGCTGGGGAGGAAGTCATCCTTCGAGGATACGGTGGTGAACATGCGCGTCTGCCTCGCCTCCACCTCTCCCGCCCGTCTCATGCTGCTGCGTCAGGCCGGTATCGAACCGCTGACCCAGTCGCCGGGGGTGGACGAGGATGCCGTCGCCGCGGCCGCCGCAGCCGAACGGGGCGCCGAGCTCGCTCCCGCCGACCTCGTGCTCCTGCTCGCTCGCGCCAAGGCCGCGGATGTCGCTCAGCGGCTCGCGGAAGACGGGTCGTTCGACGGCATCGTGATCGGCGGAGACTCCATGTTCGAGCTCGGCGGCCGGGTCTACGGCAAGCCCTACACCGTCGAGGAAGCGACGAGGCGCTGGGAGGAGATGCGCGGTGCCACCGGCATCCTGCACTCGGGCCACTCGGTCTTCCGGGTCTCGCCCGGTGCCGCGCCGGTCGAGGCCACCGCGACCGCGCAGGCTTCGGTGACGTTCGCCGAGGACATCACGGATGCCGAGATCGCCGCCTACGTCGCCTCCGGCGAGCCCCTGCTCGTCGCCGGCGCGTTCACGGTCGACAGCCTGGGCGGCGCGTTCATCACGCGCGTCGACGGAGACCCGTCGACCGTGGTCGGCATGTCGCTGTCGACAGTGCGCCGCCTCGCTGCGGATCTCGGCGTGACGTGGACCGACCTCTGGTCGTAGAGTCTCGTCGACGTTTCCTCCTCTTTCTTGTGGAGAGTCGTCAAAGAGAACGCCACCCTTCTCGCTAGGCTGGCAAGCATGCCTGATATCGCCAAGGTGCTCATCGCCAACCGCGGCGAGATCGCCGTCCGCATCATTCGTGCCGCTCGTGACTCGGGGATCACCTCCGTCGCCGTGTACGCCGACCAGGATCGCGACGCTCTGCACACCCGCCTCGCCGACGAGGCCTATGCCCTCGGCGGAGCCACGAGCGCCGAGACCTACCTGCAGATCGAGAAGATCCTCTCGATCGCCCGTCGCGCCGGCGCAGATGCCGTGCACCCCGGGTACGGCTTCCTCGCGGAGAACGCCGAGTTCGCCCGCGCCGTCATCGGCGCAGGCATGACCTGGATCGGCCCGTCCCCCGAGGCCATCGAGGCGCTCGGCGACAAGGTCACCGCCCGTCACGTCGCCGAGAAGGTGGGGGCACCTCTTGCCCCGGGCACGCCCGGCCCGGTCGCCGGAGCCGACGAGGTCATCGCGTTCGCCCAGGAGTTCGGCCTGCCGATCGCGATCAAGGCCGCGTACGGCGGTGGAGGCCGCGGCC
Organism: Microbacterium foliorum; assembly: GCF_006385575.1. NCBI lineage: Bacteria > Bacillati > Actinomycetota > Actinomycetes > Micrococcales > Microbacteriaceae > Microbacterium > Microbacterium foliorum. The sequence goes on from NZ_CP041040.1 coordinate 2,396,453, forward strand.
TCAAGGTCGCCCGCGAGCTCGACGAGGTCGCCGAGCTGTTCGAGTCCGCCACCCGCGAGGCCGTCGCGGCCTTCGGTCGCGGCGAGTGCTTCGTCGAGAAGTACCTCGACAAGCCCCGCCACGTCGAGACCCAGTGCCTGGCCGATGCAGAGGGCAACGTCGTCGTGATCTCGACGCGGGACTGCTCGTTGCAGCGCCGCCACCAGAAGCTCGTCGAGGAGGCGCCGGCTCCGTTCCTCACGGACGAGCAGAACGACCTGCTCTACTCGGCCTCCAAGGCCATCCTCAAGGAGGTCGGCTACGTCGGTGCGGGAACCTGCGAGTTCCTGATCGGCGCCGACGGTACCGTGTCGTTCCTCGAGGTCAACACCCGCCTGCAGGTCGAGCACCCCGTCTCCGAAGAGGTCACCGGCATCGACCTCGTGCGGGAGCAGTTCCGCATCGCCGCCGGCGGCACCATCGACTACGACGACCCGAAGCCGACCGGACACTCGATCGAGTTCCGGATCAACGGTGAAGACCCCGGGCGCGGGTTCCTCCCCCAGCCGGGCCCCATCCACGTCTTCAAGACCTTCGGCGGCCCCGGCATCCGACTCGACTCCGGCGTCACCGCCGGCGACTCGGTCTCGGGTGCGTTCGACTCGCTGCTCGCGAAGATCATCGTCACGGGCAAGGACCGCGCCGAGGCTCTCGAGCGGTCGCGCCGCGCTCTCGACGAGTTCGAGGTCGCCGGCCTGCCGACCGTGATCCCCTTCCACCGCAAGGTCGTCAACGACCCGGCCTTCACCGCCGAGAACGGCGAGTTCGGCGTCTTCACCCGCTGGATCGAAACCGAGTTCGTGAACGACATCCCCGCGTGGGATGGCGAGCTGGAGTCGCCCGCGGCATCGGAGAACCGCCACACCGTGGTCGTCGAAGTCGGCGGCAAGCGCCTCGAGGTCAGCCTTCCCGACCGCGTCGCGGTGGCTGCAGGCACCGCCGGACGTCCGGCCGCCGTGCCGCCGTCTCGCCGCAACCACGCCACCTCGGTCAGCGCCGGCGCTTCCGGCGACGCCGTGAAGTCGCCCATGCAGGCCACCGTCGTCAAGATCGCCGTCGAGGAGGGGCAGCAGGTCGTCAAGGGTGACCTCGTCGTCGTCCTCGAGGCGATGAAGATGGAGCAGCCGCTGCAGGCCCACAAGGACGGCACGATCGCCAACATCAGCGCGGTCGCCGGTGCGACGGTCTCGGCCGGGCACCAGCTGCTCACGATCAGCTGACCACACGCCTCACGACGAAGGCCCCCGCCTCGAGGCAGGGGCCTTCGTCGTTCCCTCAGTCCGCAGGGGCAGTCGCGCACCACTCGTCGAACAGCCGCTGCCCCGTCGGTGTGCCGAGGGCGGCGCGTGCCGCCGGCGAATCGTGGAATTCACGCAGCGCGGACCAGACGAACTGCGGGTGCGTCTTCAGCATCGCAGGGGCCACGGTGACCGTGGCGGGAACACGCATCCCGTCGGACGCGGTCACGCGACCGGGGTCCACGCGGAGTCGGATCAGCGGGAGCTCATCCATTGCTCGACGGGGTTCGGTCGTGTCCGGCTCCACGCGACGGATCGCGCTCCACGGCACGTACAGGGTCTCGGTGGCACGCATCAGGAGCACCCCGTCATGGCCGATGCCCAGCCCCATCGGTCGACGGCCGAAGGAATCGGAGCGGTATTGCGTGAGGGCCGCGCGCACCGCCGTGTAGACGAACAGCGCGGCGGTCGCCGCGAGCACCGCCACGCCGAGGAAGGCCTCCGGTCGGCCGGTCAGCCCGATCCCGACCGCCACGATCGTCGCGGCCGTGAGCACGATGGCCCACACGACGCACAGCATCAGGGTGACGACGCCCGGGCGCCGCTCCGGCACGAAGTGCACGCGTGCATCAGGGCTTCCTATCCGCCCGCGCGTCAGCGTCGCCGCGTCGACCAGACGCGCGCTCCCTGCGGCGAAAGGCCTGCGGGCAGCGACGGCGAGGGCCGTGAGACCGAACAGCGCGACGAACGCCCCCGACCACAGCGGCCCGGCGGCGCCGCCGGAGAATCCGACCATGGCGGCCGCGGCGGCGAAGAGGACCACGCCGAGCCAGAGCATGCCGGTGTTGCGTCGGGGGCGACGTTCGCCCCACTTCGCCGGCCATTCCTGCAGCGGTGGCAATGTGAACGGATCAGTCACCGCGCCCCCGCCTCGAGGACGAGCGACAGTTCAGCGACAGCAGGCGGCATGGCCACCGATGACTAGGAGATCTTGGCGTTGACGAGGTGCATGGCCCGGCTCGCGTCGGTGATGCTGCTCGACAGCGACGGGTACGCCGCGAACACGCGCGAGACCTGGTCGACCGTGAGGCGACGCTCGACAGCGACGGCGATCGGGTAGATCAGCTCGGAGGCCTTCGGTCCGACGATCACGCCGCCGATCACGGTGCCGGAGCCCTTGCGGGCGATGAGCTTCACGAAGCCGTCCTTGATGCCCATCATCTTCGCGCGCGGGTTCGCGGCGAGCGGCAGCTTGTAGACGAGACCGTCGGCCACACCGTCTTCGACGTCCTTCTCGGAATAGCCGACCGTCGCGATCTCGGGGGCGGTGAAGATGTTGGACGTGATCTTGATGAGCTCGAGCGGGATCACGATGTCGCCCAGTGCATGGAACACGGCCGTGCGGCCCTGCATCGACGCGACGGAGGCGAGCGGGAAGAAGTTCGTGCAGTCGCCGACGGCGTAGACGTTGGGCACCGACGTGCGAGCCACGCGATTGACGCGGACGTGCCCGGTATCGTCGAGTTCGACACCCGCATCCTCGAGGCCGATGCCGGCGGTGTTGGGGATCGATCCGACGGCCATGAGGCAGTGGCTGCCGTCGACCGTGCGCCCGTCCGACAGCGTCGCGGTCACGCCGTCCTTCGTGACCTCGACCTTCTCGGCGCGGGCCTTGGAGAGCACCGTCATGCCGCCGCGCTTGAAGACCTTCTCGAGCACGCGCGCGGCATCCTGGTCCTCCCCCGGCAGCACCTGGTCACGGCTGGAGACCAGGGTGACCTTGGCGCCGAGGTTCATGTAGGCGGAGGCGAACTCGGCACCGGTCACACCGGATCCGACGACGATGAGGTGCTCGGGGAGAGCTTTCATGTCGTACAGCTGCGTCCAGGTGAGGATGCGCTTGCCGTCGGGTTTGGCCGAATCCAGTTCGCGCGGCGACGCTCCGACGGCGACGATGATCGTGTCGGCCTCGATGCGGTCGAAATCCGTGCCGCCGTGACCGGTCGAGACGATGATCGCGTTCGGCCCCTCGAGGCGCCCGTGCCCGGACAGGATGCGCACGCCGGCTTCGAGCAGCGCCGATCGCATGTCCTCGGACTGCTGGCCGGCGAGAGCGATGAGGCGCTTGTTCACGGCAGCGAGGTTGATGGCGATCTCGGGCTTCAGCGGCTTGCCGTGCTCGCCCTTCGCGTAGAACTGCACACCGAGGTCGGATGCCTCCGAAATCGCGATGGCCGCATCGGCCGTGGCGATCAGGCTCTTCGAGGGCACGACGTCGGTGAGGACCGCCGCGCCGCCGACGCCCACGCGCTCGACCAGGGTCACCTCGGCTCCGAGCTGGGCGGCGGCGAGTGCCGCCTCGTAGCCGCCGGGACCGCCGCCGAGCACGGCGACGCGCTGAGTGCGCTCAAAAGGGGTGGAAGACATGATCTCCATTCTTCCGCAATCCTGGCCCCCGAGCCTGCACCTTCCTAGAGTGGATCCATGTCCGAAACACACAGCAACCCCCTCGACGACCCGAATGCGAACCCGTTCGAGATCGCAGCCGCCGCAGCCGCCGACATCGCGCGCCTGACCGGAGTCGAGAAGCACGACATCGCCCTCACCCTCGGCAGCGGCTGGGGCAAGGCCGCCGACATCATCGGCGAGACCACAGCGACCATCCCCGCCACCGAGGTCACCGGCTTCTCGAAGCCCGCTCTCGAGGGCCACGTCGGCACCCTGCGCAGCATCCGCACCCCCGATGGCAAGAACGTGCTCGTCATCGGCGCCCGCACCCACTACTACGAGGGCCACGGCGTACGTCGTGTCGTGCACTCGGTGCGTACCGCTGCGGCGACGGGCGCCGAGATCATGGTGCTCACGAACGGCGCAGGAGGCGTCCGCGAGACCTGGACCCCCGGTCAGCCGGTGCTGATCAGCGACCACATCAACCTCACCGCCGACTCGCCCCTCGAGGGCGCGACCTTCATCGACCTCACCGACCTCTACTCGCAGCGTCTGCGTGACATCGCCCGCGGCGTCGATCCCTCGCTCGATGAGGGCGTCTACACGCAGTTCCGCGGCCCGCACTACGAGACGCCCGCCGAGGTGCAGATGGCGAAGCACATCGGCGGCCACATCGTCGGCATGTCCACCGCCCTCGAGGCGATCGCCGCGCGCGAGGCAGGCATGGAGATCCTCGGGTTCTCGCTCATCACCAACCTCGCGGCCGGCATCCAGAAGACGCCGCTCAGCCACGCCGAGGTCATCGAGGCGGGCCGCGAGGCGGAGCCGGTGATCTCGGCTCTGCTGGCACGAGTGGTCGAGGCGCTGTGAACGACGAGCGCCTCGCGCAGGCGCGCGCCTGGATGAGACAGGACCCTGACCACGAGACCCGCGACGAACTGGCCGCGGTCATCACGAGAGCGGCGGCCGGTGACGAGGCGGCTGCCTCCGACCTCGACGACCGCTTCAGCACGAGGCTCGCATTCGGCACGGCAGGGCTCCGCGGGGCGCTCGGGGCCGGCAGCAACCGCATGAACCGCGTGCTCGTCGCGCAGGCGGCCGCGGGCTTCGCGTCTTACCTGCGCGAGAAGTCGCACGGCGGCACGCCGACGGTCGTGATCGGCTATGACGGACGCCGCAACTCCCGGGTGTTCGCGACCGACTCCGCCGAGCTGTTCGCCGGTGCCGGACTCCGCGCGATCCTGCTTCCGCGGCTGCTGCCGACGCCGGTGCTCGCCTTCGCGGTGCGCCACCTGGGAGCGGATGCCGGTGTCATGGTCACGGCGTCGCACAACCCGCCGAACGACAACGGCTACAAGGTCTACCTGGGCGGCGCCGACCAGGGTTCGCAGATCGTCGCACCCGCCGACGCCGAGATCGCCGCGCACATCCAGCGCGTCGCCGACGCGAATGACGTCTCGGCCCTGCCTCGCTCCACCGACTACGAGACGGCGGGTGAGGACGTCGTCGAGGCGTACGTGGCCGCGACAGCCGCGATCGCTCCGGCGCCTGCGGGCGCCTCGGACCTGCGGTGGGTCTACACCGCGATGCACGGGGTCGGCTGGGAGACGCTGTCGAAGATCGTGTCGGCCGCCGGATATCCGCAGCCCATGGTCGTCGAGGAGCAGCTGAAGCCCGACGCGACGTTCCGCACCGTGTCGTTCCCCAACCCGGAGGAGCCGGGGGCGATGGACCTGTCGTTCGCTCGGGCGCGTCGGGTGCAGGCGGACTTCATCATCGCGAACGATCCGGATGCCGACCGCCTCGCCGTGGCCATTCCGGATGCGTCGTCGGAGAACGGATGGCGACGCCTCACCGGCAACGAGGTCGGGCTGCTGCTCGGCGCTCGAGCCGCCAGAGCGGCGGCGGGCACTCCCGGCGCCTCGCTGGCGTGCTCGCTCGTGTCCTCCCCCGGCCTCGGCGCCGTCGCCGCGCACCACGGGCTCGACTTCCACGAGACGCTGACGGGCTTCAAGTGGATCTCGCGGGCCCCCGGCATCGTGTTCGGATTCGAGGAGGCCCTCGGCTACCTCGTGAACCCCGAGACCGTGCGCGACAAGGACGGCATCTCGGCCGCCGTGGCGGTTCTCGGTCTCGCGGCCGAAGCGCACGAGCGGGGCAAGTCGCTGGCCGACCTGCTGTCGGAACTGGGCGACACCTACGGCCACTTCGCCAGCGGACAGGTGTCGGTTCGCGTCGACGACCTCTCGGTCATCGGCAGTGTGATGCTGTCGCTGCGCACCCTCCCGCCGCAGCAGCTCGGCGGCCACCTCATCGCCTCGGCGGAGGATCTGCTGCACGCCGACGAGGGTCGACCGTCGGGCGATGTGCTGCGCTACAGGCTCGCAGACGGCTCGCGCATCATCGTGCGTCCGAGTGGCACCGAGCCGAAGCTCAAGGTCTACATCGACGCCACCGCCGACTCCGCGGAGCGGGCCAGTGCGACGGTCGGCGAGCTCGAGGCCGCGGTGCGTGTGCTCCTGGAAGAACGCTCGTAGGCCGCATGCCGAGAAGACATGTCGTGATCAGCGCCCATAACGGGGTGCACGCGCGCCCCGTCGCCGAGCTCGTCAGGCTCGTGCAGGCGCACCCGCACGCCGTGACTCTGCGCACGTCGTCGGGCGCGGTCGTGGACCTCAGCAGCGTTCTCGCACTGATGGACCTCGCTCTCGCGCCCGGCGACGCGGTGGTGCTCGAGACTGCGGAGTCGACGGATGCCGAATCGGTCCTCGACACTCTGGCCGGCGTGCTGGATCCTCGGGCCTGAGGCGGTCGTCAGCCGTCGATGACGGCGACGAGCTCATCGAGGAACGCCTCGAAGGTCGTTCCTCGACGGAGGATCCGTTGCACGCTCTCTCGTTCGCTGAACACCTCGACGAGCTGCTCGAACACGGTCTGGAAAGCGGCGCGGTCGCTCTCGCTGAAGGCGGCGAGGGCGACCACCTGCACTCGCCCCTCCCCCCAGGCCGCCGACCCGTCGGCGACGCCGATCGCGATCGCGGTGCGCGTCGCGGTCATCTGGAGCGCGTGCGGCACCGCGAGGGCATCGGTGAACGCCGTCGACGACATCCGTTCGCGGAGGATCGTGTTGTCGACGTAGTCGTCGCCGATGAGACCGGCATCGACGAGCAGCCCGCCCAGCCGCCGGATGATCGCGTCCTCGCCCTCATCGGGCAGCGGGTAGACGAAAGCATCGGCGACGAAGTAGCGCGCGAGCTCGGCGCGGAGCCTGGTCAGGCGTCTGCCGCGTCTGACGCGGGCGGCGGCCTGCTGGATCCGATCGACATCGGCATCCGTGAGGAACGGCTGGATGCGCACGAAGCGATCGCCTGCCGCTCCCGGTTCGATGGTGCTGAGCACCAGATCGGTGTCGAACGACGACCAATCCGGGTCGACCTTGGTGATGACGCTGGTCACCTCGATCGCCGATCCCAGCGAGCGGTCGACGCTCGAGCGCAGCAGCTCGTGGAGCTCGTAGTAGCCGGGACACACGATGGTCGCGGTGAGGATCGACTCCGCCTTGCGGCTGCGCTCGATCCGGCCGCCGACGTGCATGGCGATGTACGCGATCTCGTCGTCGTGGATCGGCGTGCCGAGTCGGTCGTGCAGTCCACTGGCTATCGAGACGGCGACCTCGAAGATCATCGGATACGAGGTCTTGAGCGAGCGGGTGAGCGGGTTGCGGGTCAGCGCGCTCTCCTCGGCTCGGCGCATCAGATTCTGCACGTGCAGGGCGAGGCGCAGCACGAACGTCTCGTCGACCAGATCGACCTGGAAGTCCTCCGCCGCCCTCGCGATCTCGGCTCGGACGGCGGCCTCGACCCGCGGGTCCACACCGCTGCGGGCGACGTCACCCGCGGCATCCTCTCCCGGGGCCACGATGCGGGTGAGCACGAGGGACGCGAGATGGCCGCTGTCACCGTCTCCGAGCGTGACCGAGAAGTGCTGTTGGGCGAGGCGGGCGATCACGGCGCCGACCCGCGGGATCTCCTCACGTGCGCCGGCGGGCCCCGACTCGAGCGCATGCCCTGCGGCGACCCTCTCGGCGGCGATGGCGATGTGCAGAAGGACGTCGGAGATCGCGAGCTCGTTGACGTAGTAGCCCTGCTCGCCGAGTTCGCGCACCAGCTCGGACTTGAAGGGTCCCACGGCATCCGCGGCGATGACCCCTCCGGCGAGCGCGCGGCGGAACGTCTCGGGGTGGAACGACGCGGCGTCCATCTCGTCGTGCGCCAGCCGCGACAGCAGTCGTCGCTGTGCGGCCTCGTTGCCGCGCAGACGCACGATCTCGCGGTCTCTCTCGAGCGTGAGATCGGTGCCGTCGAGCAGCGCACGCACGCGGGCGAGGTCAGCCTCGAGAGTCGCTTCGCTCACGTGCAGCGCATCGGCCGTCGCGAAGACGTCGACGCCGTCCGGCACATCGAGCAGGGTGCGCACGAGACCGTGCAGGCGGTCGCGCGGAGCGGACTCACGGCTCTGCCGGGCGCGCAGCGCGTTGCGAGCCCCCGACCCGGCGCGGTACCCGGCGGGGCCCGACTCGACGGCATCCGCGGCTCCGGTCCTGGCGTTCAGGGCGGCGACGTACGAGCGGATGCTGCGCGGGGTGACGCCGAGCTGGTCGGCGAGATTCGCCGCCGTCACCCACTTCTCCTGTCGGATCAGGGATGACAGGAGCTGGTCCTGGCGCTGTCGCGACATGATGCTCCCTCCTCCGTGCCGACTGCACTGTCCTGACGTGACTTCCATGATGTCAGGAAGCAGGGTGCCCCGCTCCGAAACCGATGTTCCGCAGGGGCGGAAAGGAACCTGTTGGCGACCGCACCCGAACTCTTCCCAGACTGTTCTCAGGAAAGGTGAGCATCGATGAAGATCCTCGTGGTGTGCGGCGCCGGTGCGTCGAGCACGTTCGTCGCGCAACGACTCCGCCGGGCGGCCTCCGAGGCCGGCCTCGACTGGGACGCCGCAGCCGGCATGGAGCAGTCCGTCGCCGGCAGCGACCACGACCTGATCCTCGTGGGTCCTCATCTCGCCGATCGCCTCGAAGCGATCCGCCAGGCCGCCCCCGCTCGGGTGGCCGTGCTCCCCGACGACGTCTTCGCCGACCGCGACGGCACCCGCACGCTGGCGCTGGCGCGGTCGATCGTCGCCGACGCCAGGAACACCCCGAAAGGAACATCATGACCGTCTCCCGCACCGTCCGCATCGGCTCATCCCATGGACTCCACGCTCGTCCGGCGAAGCTGTTCGCGCAGGCGGCGAAGGACTCGGGGATTCCCGTGACCATCGCGAAGGACTCGGGCAAGGCGGTCAACGCGGCCAGCATCCTCGGCGTGATCGCGCTCGCGATCGAACACGGCGACTACGTCACGCTGACCGCCGAGGGCGACACCGCCGAAGGCGTGCTCGACACGCTCACCGAGCTGCTCACGACCGACCATGACCAGGACGCCGGCGCGTGAGCGAGCTCAGAGGAGTCGGGATCGGTCTCGGGGTCGCCCAGGGCGTCGTCGTCCGGATGACCGAGCCGCTGCCCGCTCCCGACAACACTCCCAGCGCCCAGGGCGTCGACGCCGAGCGCGCACGGGTGCGTGAGGCCGTCGCCGCCGTCGCCCAGGAGCTCACCGCACGCGGCGAGGCCGCGGGCGGTTCGGCGCAGGAGGTGCTCGAGGCTCAGGCGATGATCGCCGAGGACCCGACGCTGCAGGACGAGGTCGACACCCGAATCGATGACGGCGCGACGGCCGAATGGGCGGTGCACGATGCGTTCGCGGGCTTCCGCGCGACGCTCGAAGCCGTCGGCGGCTACCTCGGCGAGCGCGCAGCCGACCTCGATGACATCGCCCAGCGGGTGCTCGCGCGTCTTCGCGGCGTCGATGCACCGGGAGTCCCCGATCCGGGGCACCCGTTCGTCCTGGTCGCCCGAGACCTCGCCCCGGCGGACACCGCGCTGCTGAACCTCGATCAGGTGCTCGCCCTGGTCACGTTCGACGGCGGGCCCACCTCGCACACGGCGATCCTCGCCCGCGAGAAGGGCATCGTCGCGATCGTCGGCGCGGCCGCCGCAGACGGGCTCGCGACCGGCAGCACGGTCATCGTCGATGCCGCCGCCGGAATCGTGACCCTAGATCCGTCCGACGATGAGAAGGCGCGCGCCGAGCAGCGCGCAGCCGCCCGCCGCTCGGCGGACGCCGCACCACTGACCCCCGGCGCCCTCGCCGACGGCACTCGGATCCCGCTGCTGGCGAATCTGGGGAAACCTGCAGACGCATCAGATGCCGTCGAACGTGGGGCTGAGGGCGTCGGGCTGTTCCGCACCGAGTTCCTGTTCCTCTCCTCGGCGCAGGCACCGACGGTGCAGCAGCAGCGCGAGTCGTATCGGGAGCTGCTCGCAGCCTTCCCCGGCCAGAAGGTCGTCGTGAGGATGCTGGACGCCGGTGCCGACAAGCCGCTGGCGTTCCTCAACGACGCGCACGAGGAGAATCCCGCGCTCGGGCTCCGCGGGCTGCGTGCGCTCCGAGCGAGCGAGGACATCCTGCGCGAGCAGCTCACCGCGCTGGCTGAGGCGGATGCCGCCACCGAGGCCGACCTGTGGGTCATGGCGCCCATGGTCGCGACCGTCGAGGAGACCCAGTACTTCACCTCTCTCGCCCGGGAGTACGGGCTGAAGACCGCCGGTGTGATGGTGGAGATTCCGGCGAGCGCTCTGCTCGCCGACCGCGTGCTCGCGCACGCGGACTTCGCCTCGATCGGCACCAACGACCTCACGCAGTACACGATGGCCGCAGACCGGATGCTCGGCTCGGTCGCCTCGTTCCAGGACCCGTGGCACCCGGCCGTGCTCCGTCTCGTGCGAGAGGTCGGCGCGGCAGGAGCACGACTCGGCAAGCCGGTCGGGATCTGCGGCGAGGCTGCCGCCGACCCGATGCTCGCGGTCGTGCTCGTGGGGCTCGGCGCGACGAGTCTCTCGATGGCGCCGTCGGCCCTCGCGGACGTGCGGCACACCCTGTCGCAGCACACTCTCGACGAAGCCCGCAACTTCGCCGAACTCGCACTGGCGGCCGACGACGCCGCCGGTGCTCGCCTCGCCGTGGCTGACGCCGCGGCAACCCATCCCCCTCACCAGAAAGAGACGACATCATGACGACGACGTCACCCGCAGCCACGAAGGCAGGCGGCCTCCGAACGGGCGTGCAGCGCTTCGGCACGTTCCTCTCGGGCATGATCATGCCCAACATCGCCGCGTTCATCGCGTGGGGATTCATCACGATGCTGTTCATCCCGGCCGGGTTCTTCGGCGTCGACAGTCCGTTCGGGTGGCACTGGTATCCGGTCGCCGAGCTCGTGGGCGGTGGCGGCGATTCCGCCATCATCGGCTGGCAGGGGGCCATGACCGCCGTGGCCGAGGGTGCCGACGGCAACTTCTTCGGCTATGTCGGCCTCGTCGGCCCGATGGTCACCTACCTGCTGCCCCTCCTGATCGCCAACACCGCCGGCCGCATGGTCTACGGCGAGCGCGGTGGAGTCGTGGCGACCATCGCGACGATGGGTGTCATCGTCGGCACGAACATCCCGATGTTCCTCGGCGCGATGATCATGGGACCGCTCGCGGCCTGGATCACCAAGCAGATGGACAAGCTGTGGGACGGCAAGATCCGCCCCGGTTTCGAGATGCTGGTGAACAACTTCTCCGCCGGCATCCTGGGCATGCTCCTCGCGATCTTCGGCTTCTTCGCCTTCGGTCCCGTGATGCTCGGCATCAGTGCGGTCCTCGGCGGCGCGGTCGACTGGCTGGTCGCGCTGAACCTGCTCCCGCTCGTGTCGATCATCGTCGAGCCGGCGAAGGTGCTGTTCCTCAACAACGCCATCAACCACGGTGTGTTCACCCCGCTCGGCATCGAGCAGGCCACCGAGACCGGCAAGTCGATCCTCTTCCTCATCGAGGCGAACCCCGGCCCCGGCCTCGGCCTGCTGCTCGCGTTCACCTTCTTCGGTGTCGGCGTTGCGAAGGCATCCGCCCCCGGAGCGGCGATCATCCAGTTCTTCGGTGGCATCCACGAGATCTACTTCCCGTACGCCCTCAGCAAGCCGACCACGATCCTCGCTCTGATCGCGGGTGGCGCAGCCGGTGTGACCACGAACATGGTGCTCGGCGGCGGCCTGGCCTTCCCGGCAGCTCCCGGCAGCATCATCGCCGTGACCGCCGCAGCGATCGGGCCGGGCGTCGGCAACCTGCTGGTCGTGTACCTGTCGGTCGTCATCGCCGCCGTCGTCACGTTCCTCATCACGGGAGTCATCCTGCGCGCCTCGCGCAAGCGCGACCTCGAGGCCGAGGGAGACAGCTTCGGCGACGCGATCGCACAGACCGAGGCGAACAAGGGCAAGTCCTCCGCCGCGATGGACGCCCTGCGTGCCTCCTCGGGCGCGGGTGCGGCCGGGGGTGCGGCCGGTGCAGGTGCAGGTGTCGCCACCGACCGCCGCATCGAGAACATCGTGTTCGCCTGCGATGCCGGCATGGGCTCGTCGGCCATGGGCGCGAGCGTGCTGCGCAACAAGTTCAAGAAGGCAGGGGTCGAGGGCGTCACCGTCACGAACCAGGCCATCGCGAACCTCGACGGCACCGCCGACCTGGTCATCACCCAGCAGCAGCTGACCGACCGGGCGCAGGCGCAGTCGCCGAACTCGATCCACGTGTCGGTCGACAACTTCATGAACTCTCCGAAGTATGAAGAGGTCGTCGAGATGGTGCGCGAGCAGCGCGACTCCGACGCGTGACAGACCGGGCGGGGCGGATGCCACGGCATCCGCCCCGCCCCCACATTCTCAGAAAGAAGGAATCACCATGAGCGTTCTCACCCTCGACCAGGTCCGCATCCACGCAGGCTCCAGCACTCAGCAGGAGGCTCTGCAGGAGGCGACCGACATCCTCGTGTCCGTCGGCGCCGTCACTCCCGCCTATGTCGACGCGATGCGTCAGCGCGAGGAGACCGTGTCGACCTACATGGGCAACGGTCTGGCGATTCCGCACGGCACGAACGACACCAAGGATGCGATCCTCGCATCGGGTCTCTCGGTCGTGCGCTACGACGGCGGTGTCGACTGGGCCGGTGAGCCCGCGACCTTCGTGATCGGCATCGCCGGACGCGGCGACGAGCACCTCGAGATCCTCTCGCAGATCGCGATCCTGTTCTCCGATGACGACGACGTCGCGAAGCTCAACGCCGCACAGACCCCCGACGAGCTGTTCGCCCTGCTCTCGGCGGTGAACGACTGATGAAGGCGGTCCACTTCGGCGCCGGCAACATCGGCCGAGGCTTCGTCGGACTGCTGCTGCACGAGGGCGGCTACGAGGTCGTGTTCTCCGACGTCGCCGACGCCCTGGTCGACGCGATCAACGCCGTCGACTCCTACACCGTGCACGAGGCGGGCCCCGGCGGCACCGATCACGTGGTCACGGGCTTCCGCGCGGTGAACAGCAAGACCGATCCGGATGCCGTCGCCGACGAGGTCGCGACCGCCGACGTGGTCACGACGGCCGTCGGGCCGACGGTGCTGCGCTTCGTTGCTCCGACGATCGTCGCGGGTCTCGCCCGCCGCGCCGCCGGCGCCGCCCCGCTGCAGGTGATGGCCTGCGAGAACGCGATCGGCGCGACCGATACGCTCCGTGCGGAGATCGAGAAGGCGGCAGGGGTGGATGCGGAGGAGCTGCTCTCCCGTGCGGTCTTCGCGAACACCGCGGTCGACCGTATCGTGCCCGGGCAGCCCGCAGACGGCGGAGTGGACGTCACCGTCGAGCCGTACTTCGAGTGGGCGATCGAGTCGGAGGCCTTCGGTGGCGCGTTGCCGAAGATCCCCGGAGCGCATTTCGTCGAGAACCTCGCGCCCTACATCGAGCGCAAGCTCTTCACGGTGAACACGGGGCACGCCGCGACGGCGTACTTCGGCGCTCGTGCCGGGATCGAGCGCATCTCGGATGCGCTGGCGGATCCCGACATCGCCGCTCGGGTGTCAGCCACCCTCGAGGAGACCTCCGCGGTCCTGGTCGCCGAACACGGCCTCGACCCTGCGGAGCTCGCGCAGTATCGCTCGACGATCCTCGAGCGGTTCCGCAACCCCGCACTCGTCGACACCGTGCAGCGCGTCGGGCGTCAGCCGCTGCGCAAGATCTCGCGGCACGAACGCTTCATCGGGCCCGCGGCGATGGCCGCCGAGCGAGGGCTGTCGACCATCGCCCTGGTCGGCGCCGTGACCGCCGCGCTCGAGTTCGAGGCGCCCGATGACGAGCAGGCGGTCGAGATGCAGGAGGCCCTGCGCACCGAAGACGCTCTCGCCTTCACATCGCGCACGACGGGGCTGGATCCCGAGCATCCGCTCTTCCCTGCGGTGCTCGACGCCGTGATCTCACGTCAGACGGCTCTGCACGCCTCCTGAGCTACGCTGCACGCATCACCCGCGCCCTCTGCCGATACGATCGGCGGAGGGCGCAGGTGCGTGCACAGCGAGGTGCGGGAGCAGCATGAACAGATACGCCGTCATCGGCGCGGGGCCGTCAGGACTCGCTGCCGCCCGCGCGCTCACGCGGCGCGGAATCAGCATCGACGGGTACGAGGCATCCGCAGGGGTCGGCGGTCTCTGGGACATCGACAATCCGCGCAGCACGATGTACGAGTCGGCGCATCTGATCTCGTCACGCACCACCACCGAGTTCACCGAGTTCCCTCTGCGATCAACGGTCGATTACCCTGGCCACCGCGTGCTACGGCAGTACTTCCGCGACTACGCCGACCATTTCGGGCTCACCGGCCGCTTCCGGTTCGAGACGAGGGTCACCCGCCTCGAGCCCCGCGACGGCGGCTGGGACCTCACCAGCGACGGACCCGAGGGCGAGCAGACCCGGTGGTACGCCGGCGTCGTGCTCGCGAACGGCACTCTGGCCGAGCCGAACATCCCCGCTTTCGCGGGCGCCTTCATCGGTGAGCTGATGCACACCAGCGCCTACAGGTCGCCCTCCCAGCTCGCCGGCAAGCGCGTACTCCTGATCGGCGCGGGCAACTCGGGCTGCGACATCGCAGTCGATGCGGTGCATCACGCCGCGTCGGTCGACATGAGCGTGCGTCGCGGCTACTACTTCGTGCCGCGCTATCTCGTCGGCCGACCGAGCGACACGCTCAACCAGGGTCGTCCGCTGCCCGCGCGCATCAAGCAGGCCGTCGACAGTCGCGTGCTGCGGGCGTTCACCGGCGACCCGGTGCGGTTCGGGTTCCCGAAGCCCGACTACCGCATCTACGAATCCCATCCGATCGTGAACACGATGATCCTCAACCACCTCGGCCAGGGTGACCTGCGCATCCGCCCGGACGTCGACCGGTTCGACGGGTCGACCGTGCGATTCCGCGACGGTACAGCCGACGACTACGACCTGGTCCTGCTCGCGACCGGCTACACGCTCGATTATCCGTTCGTCGACCGCACGCACCTGCACTGGCGCGGCGCGGCTCCTCGGCTGTTCCTGAACATCTTCCCCGCCTCGTTCAACGGCCTCTACGTCATGGGCATGATCGAGGCGTCCGGGATCGGATGGCAGGGACGATACGAGCAGGCCGACCTGCTGGCGACCTACCTCGACGCCGTCGAGCACGCTCCGGCCACCGCGGCGCGGTTCCGCGACCGGGTGACATCGCAACCGTGGCCCGATCTCACCGGCGGTTATCGCTACCTCGGCATCGACCGCATGGCCTACTACGTCAACAAGGACGCCTACCGAGGCGCCGTCCGCCGAGAGAAGCACGCGCTGGACGACCCGACGGGGCGGCGTCCGTGATGCCCGGCGCCGGGGTCGTTCACATGCACAGGCCCTAGCCTTGATCCCGTGCAGAAGAAGCGTGAACGCCGTGTCCTGAAAGTGATCGTCTGGGGACTCGTCGCCGTCCTCGTGCTCGGAATCGGCGGCATCGTCGCCTGGAGCCAGATCGGGGTGATGCCCGCCGAGAAGGCACCGCTGGCGAGCGTCCGCGAGAACCCCGCGATCCACGTCGAGGACGCCGATCAGGGCATCGTCCTCACACCCGCAGACGGCGAGTCCGAGACGGGTCTCGTGTTCGTCCCCGGGGCGAAGGTCGACCCGTGGGCGTACGCAGCCATCCTGCAGAGCCTCGCCGAGGAGGGCGTGACGGTCGTGATCACCCGCCCGTGGCTGAACCTCGCGTTCTTCGACCTGCGCGGCCTGGATTCCTTCACCTCTGCGGCCCCTGACATCGACGAGTGGGCGATCGGCGGTCACTCGCTGGGCGGCGTGCGCGCCTGTCAGCTCG